>NZ_CP159578.1:2400000-3600000 GCF_040536835.1 Salinicola endophyticus | reverse complement strand
ACGCTGAGTTCGACGTTGGCTCCTATGATGTGGCGGTGGCTTCGATGTGTCTGCACTACGTCGAAGACCTCGGGGGCGTGCTGGATAAGGTCGCTTCCGCCTTGAGACCCACTGGGCGTCTTGTGCTCTCGGTGGAGCATCCGATTTGCACCGCGCTGCTCGCTGGCTGGCACGACTCGGAGCAAATGCCACGGATGCACTGGCCGGTAGATGACTATTTCACCGAGGGACGGCGTTCCACCACCTGGTTCGTCGATGGGGTGATCAAGTATCACAGAACCCTGGATACCTATCTGAGTGCGGCGCTGGTGGCCGGTCTCTCGATCGCCCGGGTTCTCGAACCCCAGCCCACGGCGGAGGCCATCGAAGCGCAGCCACGGCTGGCCGAGCATCTCAGGCGCCCGCCGATTCTGGTCATGGGGTTCGACAAACGGCCACACGAGAGCCAATCGTCCCAAGACAGATAGCTAGTGCGGATGTCGCCCCGAGCTGTGGTAATGCCTTGGTCATGGTCCGGTGGCGGAACTAAAGTGAAGGCGATAGCCGTCAGAGGAGGTCGCGATGCAGATCCACTACCGCCAGGCGGGCCTCACGGTCGCCGAGGGCGATATCACCCGTTTCGACGGCGATGCCATCGTCAATGCCGCCAACCGTAGCCTGCTCGGCGGTGGCGGCGTCGATGGCGCGATTCACCGCGCGGCGGGGCCGCAGCTGCTCGAGGCGTGCCGCGCCCTGCGCCAGCGCGACTGGCCGGATGGCCTGCCGGTGGGCGAGGTGGCGCTGACCCCCGGCTTTCGGCTGCCGGCCGGTCACGTCATTCATACCGTGGGGCCGGTGTATGCCGAGTCCGAGGACCCTCGCGGACAGCTCGCTGCCTGCTATCGCAACGCCCTGGCGCTGGCTGACGAACAGGGATTCACCCGGCTGGCCTTTCCCGCCATCTCCACCGGCGTCTATGGCTATCCGAGCGCCGAGGCGGCGGCGGTGGTAGCCGAGGTGATGCGTGAGCGGCTACCCCAGTTGCCGGGGCTGGAGGTCACCCTGGTGTTCTTCTCCGCAGCGGATGCCGAGTCCTTCGTGCAGGTGGCGGGCTGGTAGGGCCCTTGTCGCGCCGCCTTCACTCCTCCGGCTGGTACTTGTAGCCGACGCCGTAGACCGAGCGGATGATGTCACGCTCCGGCCAGATGTCGGCGATCTTGCGCCGCAGTTTCTTGACGTGGCTGTCGACGGTGCGCTCGGAGACGATGCGGTGGTCGCGGTACATGTGATCCATCAGCTGGTCGCGGGAGAAGATCCGCCCGGGGCTCTGCATCATCACCTTGAGCAGCTGGAATTCGACCGCGGTCAGCCCCAGGTCGTGGCCGCCGGCCAGGGCGCGCCAGCCATCCTCGTCGAGCACCAGGCGCTCCTCCTCGGAAAGCTCGCTCTCGGCGCCTGCCGCGGCGCCCTGGGTGCGGCGCAGCACCGCCTTGACCCGGGCGACCACCTCGCGCGGGCTGAACGGCTTGCAGATATAGTCGTCCGCGCCCAGCTCCAGCCCCAGCAGGCGGTCGACCTCCTCGACCCGGGCGGTGAGCATGATCACCGGCAGCGCCGGGTAGCGCTCGCGGATCTGCCGGCACAGGGTGAGGCCGTCGGTGCCGGGCAGCATCAGATCGAGCAGCACCAGCATCGGCGCCTGCTCGGCCAGCCACTCCATCACCGCGTTGCCGTGGTCGATATGGTCCGAGGCGTAGCCGCTCTTGGAGAGGTAGTCGGCGATCAGTCGCGCGATCTTGGGTTCGTCCTCGACGATCAGAATGGTGTCGTTCATCAAGCCGGCTCCTTGTCGGATGGCGTGGTCGCCATCTCCAGCGGAAAGGATAGGGTCCAGCGCAGCCCGCCCAAGGGCGAGAGCGAGGGTACCAGGGTGCCGCCCTGGGCCTCGATCAGGGCGCTGGCGATCGACAGCCCCAGGCCACTGCCGCCGCTGCGGCGGCTGCGCGAGCCTTCCACCCGGTAGAGGCGCTCGGTGAGCCGCGGCAGGTCGCGCTCGGCCACGCCGGGGGCGGTATCTTCCCAGACCACTTCGGCGTGGCGCGCCCGGCGCTTCAGGGTCACCTGCAGCGAGCCGGGGCTGTCGGTGTAGGCGATGGTGTTGGAGAGCAGGTTGTCCCACAGCTGGCGCAGGCGCTGGCTATCGGCGCGTACCAGCGCGGGCTCGGTCTCTAGGGTCAGCGCCAGGCCGCGGTTCTCCAGTCGCAGGCGGCTGTCCTCGAGGCGCTGGACCAGCGAATCCTCGAGATCCAGCGGAATCAGGTGCATGTCGAGTGCGCCGGCATCGCTCTGGGCCAGCAGGCGCAGGTCCTCGACCAGGTGGCCGAGCTGATCCACTTCCTGCTGCAGCGAGCCCAGATTGTCCGCGCTCAGCTCGCGCACGCCATCCTGCATCGCTTCGATCTCGCCGCGCAGCACCGCCAGCGGGGTGCGCAGCTCGTGGGCGATATCGGCCACCCAGCGCTGACGCGCGCGGCGGTTGGCCTCCAGCGTCTCGGCCAGCTGGTTGAAGTCGGCGGAGAGGCTGGAGAGCTCGTCGTGGCCGCGCTCGGAGAGGCGCACGCTGTAGTCGCCCAGGGTCAGCCGGCGGGTGGCCAGGGTCATGTGGCGCGCGCGTCGCCCCAGCCACCAGGCCAGCCCGCTGGCGAGCAGCAGCGAGGCGAGGAACAGCGAGCCGACGATGATCATCAGATTGCGCTGCTGGCGGTCGAGGAAGATCTGGTCCATGCGCGCCATCAGCCGCTCCGGCGGCAGGTAGCCGAGCTGACCGACGGTCTTGTCGCCGCTGCGGATGGGCACGAAGTGCGGCTCCGGCGGCGGTGGCAGGTTGGGATCGCGCTGTGGCGGCGGGTCGAGCAGCGGCTCGCCGATCACCGGGTTGCTCAGCTCGTCGAGCAGCACATAGCCGCGGGCATCGCTCAGCTCGCGATCAATGCCGCTGGGCGGGCGGCGCTCGCTCGACCACAGCTGACTGCGTACCAGGCTCTGCCAGGCGCGCGGGTTGTCGCGCAGCCAGCGCCAGCTGCCGCGGCTCGCCCACTGCTCGCCGAGGGCGTTGGCCAGGGTCTCGGCGCGGGAGGCCTGGCTGCGCTCGAGGTAGCTGACGAAGCCCTGGTCGAGGCTGCGCGAGACGAACACGAAGACGAGACCGCTGATCAGCACATTGGTCAGCAGGATGATGACGAACAGCTTGAGGCTGAGTCGCGACAGGCGCGGCCAGTCGCGCGGGCTTTTGAGGGTTAGCGCCATGGGGTCGGTTTTTTTCACGAACCGGGAAGACCTCGTCAGTATGCCGTCGCCGGGCGCAGCGACGATCCAGGCAATGGGTAAAGATCGTGGAGATCGCTGTCACCAGTAGAGGTGGCGGTCAGGGCGTCAGGATGATTGTGACCTGTCCGGCGCTGGCGTGCACCTGGGCGGTTGCCAGCGTCGGTCGTGTCAGTCGGGTGCGGATATCGCGCGGCCGTGCCAGGTGAAGGCGACCGCCCAATGCGGCTGGGTGCGGGCATCGAAGCGTGCCCACAGCTCGGCGAAGGTGAGTCCGTGAGTGGGGTGGCGGTGATCCGGCAGCAGCTCCGCCAGCGGATGCAGCACGAAGGCGTAGCGCTCGATGTCCGCCCGCGGCAGGGTGGTGTCGCCGTGGCGCCCGCAGGCCTCGCCCCATAGCAGCAGGTCGATGTCCAGGGTGCGCGCGACCTGCTTGGTGGGGCCGGCGGGGCGGCCGTGGGCCTGCTCGATCGCCTTGCAGCGGGCGTTGAGCGCGGCGGGCGCAAGGTCGGTATCGAACGCTACCACCAGGTTGTAGAAGTCGCGCGGGTCGCTGAAGCCCACCGGCGGACTCTCGAACACCCGCGAGACGCGCAGCGTCGCCGGGGCGGCGAGGGCCGCCAGTGCATCCAGAGCGCCGACCAGGTGACGCTCACGTTCGATGCTGCTGCCGAGTCCGAGTACCGCCAGCGGCATCAGCCGGCCTCGCGCTCGATGCGCACGCCCACCGCGCGCGCGCTGGCGACGGCGCCGGGCTTGCGCACGGTCAGGCGCAGACGGCGCACGCCGAACTCGGCGATCACCAGCTGCGCCACGCGCTCGGCAAAGGTCTCGACCAGGCCATGGGCATGGTCGGCGGCATAGGCGGTGAGGCGCTCGCAGATGGCGGCGTAGTCCAGGGTGTGGGTGAGGTCGTCGTCGCGCGCCGCGGCGCGGATGTCGGTGGCGAGTTCGAGGTCGAGCTCCAGTGACTGCTGTACGTGGCGTTCCCACTCGTAGACGCCGATGACGGTCTCGACGCGCAGCCCTTCGATCAGTACTTGATCCATCTTGATTGGGTCCATCCTGATTGAGTCCACCCAGGTTCGGTACACATCCGGTTGATTCGCGCCACGCGCTGCGCTCGCGAGCGTCGATTGTACGTCATGAGAGTGGCAGAATCAGGGCTCGCGTCGTCCGCGACCCATGCCGATCGTCCACTGCCGGAGGGCGGATGCCGTCATCCACGCTCATCACCATCGCGCTGGCTTCAGCCGGCTATCTCAGCGGCTCGCTGCTGGGGGCGATCTGGGTCTGCCGGCTGTGGGGCCTGGGCGACCCGCGCCGGGCCGGCTCCGGCAACCCGGGGTTCTCCAACGTGCTGCGCGCCTTCGGCTGGCGCCCGGCGCTGGCGACCTTGGTGATCGACGCGGGCAAGGGCATGCCGGTGCTGTGGCTGGCCGGCAGCGCGTCGCTGTCGGTGTGGGCGCAGGGGTTGGTGGGGCTGAGCGTGCTGCTGGGGCACAGCTGCCCGCTGTGGCATCGCGGGCGCGGGGGCAAGGCGGTGGCCAGCGCCTTTGGCGTGCTGTTGATGCTGGCCACCCCGGTCGCCCTGATCTGCGCGGTGTGCTGGTTCCTGCTCGCCTGGCGGGTGCGCACCGCGGCGGTGGCCTCGCTGGCCACGGCGCTGAGCGCGCCGCTGCTGAGTTACTGGCTGGTGCCACCGATGAGCGGGGTGATCTGTGTGTTCTCGACCCTGGTGCTCATCCGCCACGCCTTCAATATCCGGACCTGGCGCGAGCACCGACGCGAGACCGTCGCGCCGGCGCTGGCCGACCCGCTGGACGAGGAGGATGCGCTCGAAGATCGGCGTGACGTCGGCACGGAGAGGCAGCGTCTCGATAGCGACTAGCGTGGCTCTGTACGAACACTACCTGCGCTCGCTGACTTTTCTTGCAAACCCTAGCGTGGGCCGGCGACAGCCGACAGACTCAGGGCTGCGGCGGCGTGAGCTCGGCCAGCGGCCAGCGCGGCCGCGGCTGCGGGGTATCACTGCGCTCGCCCGCCAGCAGGCGCTGGGCGCCAGCGTAGGCGATCATCGCGCCGTTGTCGGTGCAGAAGCGTCCGCGCGGGTAGTAGGCGCGGGCGCCGCGCTTGGCCAGGGCCTGGTCCAGGGTCGCGCGCAGCCGGCGGTTGGCGCTGACCCCGCCTGCCACCACCAGACGCTGGCGTCCGCTCGCTTCCAGCGCGCGGCGGCACTTGATCACCAGGGTGTCGACCACCGCATCCTCGAAGGCGCGGGCGACATCGGCGCGCGCCTGGGCATCCAGCGCCGCCTGCTGTTCCAGGCTGCGCAGCGCGGTCAGAGTGTGGGTCTTGAGCCCGGAGAAACTGAAATCGAGACCCGGGCGGTCGGTCATCGGGCGTGGGAAGTGGAACCGGCTGCTGTCGCCCTGCTCGGCCAGGGCCGCCACCTGGGGGCCGCCGGGGTAGGGCAGGTCGAGCATCTTGGCGACCTTGTCGAAGGCCTCGCCGGCGGCGTCGTCGACCGACTCGCCGAGCAGGCGGTAGTCGCCCAGCCCGCGCACGTCGACCAGCTGGGTGTGGCCACCGGAGACCAGCAGCGCCACGAACGGGAACTCCGGCGCCTCCGGCTCCAGCATCGGCGCCAGCAGATGCCCCTCCATATGGTGCACGCCGAGGATCGGTACCGCGAGCGCCCGGGCCATGCCGTGGGCGGTGCAGGCGCCGACCATCAGCGCGCCGACCAGCCCCGGGCCGGCGGTATAGGCGATGGCGTCGATGTCGCGCTTCTCCAGGCCGGCATCGGCCAGCACCTGATCGATCAGTGGCAGCAGCTTGCGGGTGTGGTCGCGGGAGGCGAGCTCCGGCACCACGCCGCCGAACTCCGCGTGCAGCGCGACCTGGCTGTAGAGCGTATCCGCCAGCAGGCCCTGCTCGCTGTCGTAGAGGGCCACGCCGGTTTCGTCACAGGAGGTTTCGATGCCCAGCACGCGCATGGTCGAAGGTTCCGTCGCTAATCAAAAGGGGGAGGGGAATGACAAGGCGCACTATACTACGCGCTGGCGATGGGCTTTGCATGGTCTCCACGGATGGCCTTCAAGGATGGTCTCCCCGGCACGGAGTCCGTGGCAGGGCCCGCCTGACGCCTGCCGGACAGCGCAGCGGCCAGGAAAAGTCGTTTGCAAAGCGTGAAGGCCGGCACTAGAATACGCTGCTCTGCAGGACTGGGTCGTGCGCTCTAACGCCCCTCGAGCGGTCGTCGAACCGGATTTTTCGGTGCGATACCGCGCAAGAGGCGGATCCGGGATTGCGACGCGGCACGCCCTCAGGGTGAGCCGTAGCGCCGTCTGAATCCCCTCGGATCATCATGGGCGTGCGTTCAAACCGAACTCAATTCCCAAGGTAGGTGAGTGCTTAATGCCTTCTGTCAAAGTACGTGATAACGAGCCGTTCGACGTCGCGCTGCGTCGCTTCAAACGTTCCTGCGAAAAAGCCGGAATCCTGTCTGAAGTCCGCCGTCGCGAAACTTACGAAAAGCCCACTTCCGTGCGCAAGCGTAAAGCTGCCGCGGCCGTGAAGCGTCACGCCAAGAAGCTCCAGCGTGAGCGTAAGCGTTTCGAACGCTTGTATTGATCCGTACTGGGGGTGACGTGAGTCACTCCAGAGGGATAGCCCAAACGGCCGCCGCCTCGGTGGCCGTTTGTTTTTGTTCCTCGCCCCCGGAGGGTGTCTACCCAGCCGGCGGCCGCAAGACGCGGCCCACGCGCAGCGTCGTCCGCTGCGTAGACCCTCTCTCCTCGACTGTCCCATTCCCGAGACAGTGGCCGTCGGCGCCGGGCGCCCGCGGCCGGCGCAACGAGAGCGTTTGACGCCATGGCCGGACAGATTTCACAGCGCTTCATCGATGACCTGCTGGCGCGGACCGATATCGTCGACGTCGTCTCCGAGCGCGTGCAGCTCAAGAAGAGCGGGCGCAACCACAGCGGTCTCTGCCCCTTCCATCAGGAGAACTCGCCCTCCTTCACGGTCAGCCATGACAAGCAGTTCTACCACTGCTTCGGCTGCGGCGCGCACGGTAACGCCCTGCGTTTTCTGATGGAGTACGACAACCTGCGCTTCCCCGAGGCGGTGGAGCAGCTGGCCGGTCGTGCCGGCATGCAGGTGGAGCGCGAGGGCGGCGATGACCCGGGCGCGGCCAAGCGCCAGCAGAAGCGCGAAGAGGGCGTCAATCTGCTCGAGCTCGCCTCGCGCTTCTTCCGCGAGCGGCTGGCGCTGGGGCAGGGCAAGACGGCGCGCGCCTATCTCGAGCGGCGCGGCCTGAGCCAGGAGGTGATCCGCGACTTCGGCATCGGCTACGCCGAGGACGAGTGGGAAGCACTCAAGCGCTATCTGAGTGCCCAGGGCATCAGCGAGGCGGTGCAGGTCGAGTACGGCCTGCTGGTCCATCGTGAGGAGACCGGACGCACCTACGACCGCTTTCGCGATCGGGTGATGTTCCCGATCCGCGACTGGAAAGGCCGCACCATCGCCTTCGGCGGACGCGTGCTGGGCGATGCCAAGCCCAAGTATCTCAACTCGCCGGAGACGCCGGTCTTCCACAAGGGGCGCGAGCTCTACGGGCTCTTCGAAGCGCGTCAGGCCAATCGCCAGCTCTCCCGGGTGCTGGTGGTCGAGGGCTACATGGACGTGGTGGCGCTGGCCCAGTTCGGCATTCGTAATGCCTGCGCCACCCTGGGCACCGCGCTCACCGCGGACCATCTGCAGCGGCTGTTCCGGCTGGTCGACGAGGTGGTGTTCTGCTTCGACGGTGACAACGCCGGGCGTCAGGCGGCGCGGCGCTCGTTGACCACGGCGCTGCCGTCGATGATCGATGGCCGCCAGGTGCGCTTCCTGTTTCTGCCCGAGGGCGAGGACCCGGATACCCTGGTGCGCCAGGAGGGGCGCGAGGCGTTCGAGAATCGCGTCACCTGCGCCAGTCCGCTGTCCGAGTTCCTGTTCGAGCAGGCTGCAGAGGGCCACGATCTCAAGCAGGTCGAGGGGCGTGAGCGTTTCGTCAGCGCCGTGCTGGAAGCGTTGAAGCAGCTGCCCGACGGGGTGTTGAAGT
The DNA here is from genome assembly GCF_040536835.1 of Salinicola endophyticus. Classification (NCBI taxonomy): domain Bacteria; kingdom Pseudomonadati; phylum Pseudomonadota; class Gammaproteobacteria; order Oceanospirillales; family Halomonadaceae; genus Salinicola; species Salinicola endophyticus. Next base: position 3,591,590 of record NZ_CP159578.1, on the reverse strand, counting down.
CGCTGCTGCTCAAGGAACTCTCGTCGCGCAGCGGTATCGAAACCTCGCAGTTCAGCGACTGGCTGGCGACCCATGCGCCGCCCGTGCCGCGGCCGACGGCGGAGGCCGGCGACGACGGGTTCGAGGCGATGATGGCGACCTCCGGCGAGGTCGAGTCGGCGCCCATGGCCGAATATGGCGCTGGGCCCGGGTATGGAGAAAGCCGCGCCGGCACCGGCGGCCCCCGACGCGGGCTGGCGGCGGCGCGTAGCGGAACTGCTACGCTGTCCCTGAGCTGGCCGGCGCGTATCGTGCAGCTGCTGCTGCACGAGCCGGGGCTGGCCGAGACGCTGCCGGAGCGTCTCGACTGGTGCTCCGAGGCGGAGCCCGACGGGCGTCTATGCCGCGAGGTGGTCAAGTTGCTGCGGGCCGGTCGCTACCGCAGCCCGCAGGTGCTGCTGGCGCATTTCCACGGCACCCCCGAAGGGGAGCGGTTGGATCAGCTGGCGCGGCGCGAGATGGCGATTCCGCGCGAGGTCAGGGCCAGCGAGCTGGCCAACTGGGTGCGCCATCTCGAGCGCCAGAGCGAGCGCCTGACGCCGGCCCAGGAGTATCAGCAGCTGCTGGCGAAGAGTCGCCAGCCCGGCGCGCTGAGCGCCGAGGAGAAGCAGCGTCTGCGCGAGCTGATCGGCATGCTCGCCGCCGGCGGCTCGGCATGACGGGATCGGCATGGCCCGATGGGCGTGACAAGGGGGTATGCCTGCCGGGCGGCCTCATCCGTGCGTCGGCGCATGCGACAGGTTATATCGATAGGTCTATAAATCGAGATGACTATAAATTGAGAGAGACAGGTCGATATAGCAGGCAGGTCGCGCCCACGGGCAGCAACGATAAAGCACACAGAATAGAATACGACAGGGAAGCGTGAAGAACCGCGGCAGGAGCCTCGAAGCGGTTGAAATGGCGGCGAAAGCCTCCAAATAGGGTAACCAAACACACTAGCACACCTGGCAGACAAGGCAAACAGATACTGGCAGCAAAATGCCGGTACGCGCTATACTAGCAGGCTTTTGGGGCGTCGCGCTGTCACCCCAGGTGCTTCATTCTTCTTCGTCGAGTAGGGTTTCTATGGCTGGACACGCACAGCAGTCACGTTTGAAGGAGCTGATCGCACGCGGCAAGGAGCAGGGCTTCCTGACCTATGCCGAGGTCAACGATCACCTCCCCGAAGATATCGCCGATCCCGATCAGGTGGAAGACATCATCTCCATGATCAATGACATGGGGATCAACGTCGTCGAGGAAGCGCCTGACGAAGACACCCTCATGATGTCCGACAACTCCACCGACGAGTCGGCGGCGGAGGAAGCGGTCGCGGCCCTGGCGGCGGTGGAGAGCGATGTCGGACGGACCACCGACCCGGTGCGCATGTACATGCGCGAGATGGGGACGGTGGAACTGCTGACGCGGGAAGGCGAGATCGAGATCGCCAAGCGCATCGAGGAGGGCCTGCGCGAAGTGATGTCGTCGCTGGCCTATCTGCCGGGCGCGGTCGACTCCATCCTTGCCGCCTACGATCAGACCCAGGACGAGGAGGCCCCGGGCCGCCTCTCCGATCTCTTCTCCGGTTTCATCGACCCCGACGAGGGCATCCCCGGCGTCGCCGAGGTCGAGATGCCGGAAGTGGAAGAGAGCAGCCTCGCCGCGAGTGACGACGACGACGAGGACGATGAAGACAAAGAAGACGAAGAAGACAGCGACGACAACTCCAGCGAAGGCGGCCCCGATCCCGAAGAGGCTCGCGTACGCTTCGAGCAGATCCGCCAGCAGAACGAGGCCGCCAAGGCGGCGGTGGCCAAGCACGGCTTCGATGCCGATGTGGCCAAGGCCGAGCTGGCGCGTCTGGCCGAGCTGTTCTCGCCGATCAAGCTCTCGCCCAAGCATTTCGAGCGCCTGGTAGGCCAGGTGCGCATCAGCGTGGAGCAGGTGCGCGAGCAGGAAAAGGCGATCATGCAGGTGTTCGTCAAGCAGGGTAAGGTGCCGCGCAAGACGTTCATCAGCGCCTTCCTCGGCAATGAAGCCAGCGATGCCTGGTTCGACGAGTTCGTGGCCAAGCACGCCAAGTATGCCGATCGGCTCACGCCGTTCCGTGGCGATGTTCAGCGCGCCCAGCGCAAGATCGGCTTCGAGGAGGAGATGGTCCAGCTGCAGGTGAGCCAGCTCAAGGAGGTCAATCGTCGCCTCTCGATCGGCGAGGCCAAGGCTCGCCGGGCCAAGAAGGAGATGGTCGAGGCCAACCTGCGTCTGGTCATCTCGATCGCCAAGAAGTACACCAACCGCGGGCTGCAGTTCCTGGACCTGATCCAGGAGGGCAACATCGGCCTGATGAAGGCGGTGGACAAGTTCGAATATCGCCGCGGCTACAAGTTCTCGACCTACGCCACCTGGTGGATTCGTCAGGCAATCACCCGCTCGATCGCCGATCAGGCGCGCACCATCCGTATCCCGGTGCACATGATCGAGACGATCAACAAGCTCAACCGGGTCTCGCGCCAGATGCTCCAGGAGATGGGCCGCGAGCCGACGCCGGAAGAGCTGGGCGAGCGTCTGGAGATGCCGGAAGACAAGGTGCGCAAGGTGCTCAAGATCGCCAAGGAGCCGATCTCCATGGAGACTCCGATCGGTGACGACGAGGACTCGCACCTGGGCGACTTCATCGAGGACAGTACCATGGTGCTGCCGATCGACTCCGCCACCGGCGAAGGCCTGATCGAAGCCACCCGCAACGTGCTCGGTGGGCTCACCGCGCGCGAGGCCAAGGTGCTGCGCATGCGCTTCGGCATCGACATGAATACCGACCATACTCTGGAAGAGGTCGGCAAGCAGTTCGACGTCACCCGTGAGCGTATCCGCCAGATCGAAGCCAAGGCGCTGCGCAAGCTGCGTCATCCGTCGCGCTCCGAGCCGCTGCGCTCGTTCCTCGACGAGTAATACCCGGGCTGCGTGCCCCCTCGACGACCCCGGCAGCCCAGCGCTGCCGGGGTTTTTTCGTTGGCGCGGCGCGCGGTCATGCTCGTACCACGCGTCGCGCTGACAGACCGCACTGGCGTGAACCCGATGCCCACACGAGCCGCATGAAAAAGCCGCTGCGCGGGGCAGCGGCAAACGATCGTGCAGTGGGCGCGTCCGCTCCCGGAACCGGTGTCGCTCAGAAGTCGTAGCGCACCAGCAGATCGGTCTCGTCGTGGCCGGTATGGCCGTCGTCGGCCCGGCGCGAGTCGTCGAACTTGCGCTCGACGGCGAGGATCAGGTTGTCGTCGAACAGCAGCCAGGCCGCGCCGGCGAGATAGAAGGCGCTGCGCGCGTCGGAGTCGCGATCCTCGAGGCGGTTGAAACCGGTGTAGAGCTGCACCGTGCCGGGGACCTGCTGCTTGACGTTGTAGAGCGCCACGCCCTCGTAGCCGCGGGCCTCGTCGACGATGCCGTCGCTGTTGGTGACACCCTTGAACTCACCGTCGCGAACCAGGTTGTGGTATTCGCCGGCTGTCAGCGCGAAATACCAGTTGCCCGGAGTCCAGCGCGCCGCGAGCAGGCCGGCGTCGACGTTCTCGTCGCGGTCGCTGCCGCCTTGGAGCTCGCCGTCGATCTCGCTGTGGGTATAGGTCAGACCGAACGCCCAGTCGTCGCTCGGCTGATAGACCGCGGCACCCTGGGCGGTGTACTTGCGCTCAAGGTCGACCAGATTGCCGCTGTAGCCCACCGAGCGGGGCACGTCGTTGCGCGAGGTCTGGTAGAGCACCCCCAGGGTCCAGTCGCCAAAGCGGTTCTGATAGGAAATGGCGTTGTCGGGGCGGCCGTTGCCGTCGAAGCCGCCGTCGCTGGAGGCGCCGTTGAAGCTGCCCTGGGCGGTGGCGCCGTTGTACCAGAACCAGTCGGTCCAGTAGGCGACCATGTCGTACCACAGCGAATACTGCTTCCCGATCAGGATGGTGCCGTAGTCATCGTTGCTGACACCGGCATAGAGCAGGCGCTTGTAGTGGTTGTCGGTGCCATCCTCGAAGAAGGGGTCGAAGGCCCACTCGGCGCGGGCGATCGACGACCAGCCATCAGCGAAGTTGTGTTCGTGGATCAGGCGTACGCGCGAACCGGCGTTGGTCGGGTCGTGGTCGTCGTGGGTATCGTCGACGAAGCTGCTGCCGGCGGCGATACGCCCGCTGAAGGTGAGCTTGTCCTGCGCTGTCTCGTAGAGCGTCAGGGCGAGGGCCGAGTGGCTGGCCAGCAGCGTGCCGGTGGCGACGAGGCTCGCCAGGAGAGTCTTGTTGTACATGGTGAAGCGTTACCTATTTATTATTGAAGGAAAAAATGGGTTCTCAAATGGCAGGGGGCGGATCAGGGCGACTCGGTGGCCTGGCTGTCGAGGAACTCTTCGAGCGATAGCTGACGATCGCCGTCGCGGTCGGCGGTGCCGAAGGCGCCCATCAGATCGGCGTCCGAGCGCGCCTCGCTCGGATCGATGACGCCGTCACCGTTCTTGTCGAGTTGATGAAATTGCGCGACCAGCGCCGGCGGCGCGCTGCCTTCCAGCTTGGCGCGCTCGAAGCTGCCGGCGCCGTCGCCGAAGGGCAGGGTGTTCTGGCAGCCCGCCAGTGCCACCAGGATGGCGGCGCTCAAAAGACCTTGTGTGGTGGTCATGGATGTCTCCCTTGAAGGAGTGGATGAAGGGGTAAAACCCCGTTTTTCGGCCGCAGTTGTCCGTGGCGCCTGCCACAGGGCAAGCGCGGCCAAGTCGTTGTCAGGTGTCTGGGATCGATTAGATCCGGTGCGAACCGTGGTTTATTGTCAGCGTGTCTCTCCCGGGTCGAACGGCGGCGCCTATCCGATGGCGCCGCCGCTGACGCTCTGCGTCATCTCAGGCCGCGTCGTCGTCGAGGAAGGCGGCCTTGATCAGTGCCTGGGTGTAGGCCTCGCGGGGGGCGGAGAAGAGCTGCTCCGTCGGGCCCTGCTCGATCACTTGCCCCTCCTTCATCACCAGCACGTCGTCGGAGAGTGCGCGCACCACCGAGAGGTCGTGGCTGATGAACAGGTAGGTGAGGCCGTACTTTTGCTGCAGATTGCGCAGCAGGTCGATCACCCGTACCTGCACCGAGCGGTCCAGCGCCGAGGTCGGCTCGTCCAGCAGCAGGAGTTCGGGCTTGAGGATCAGCGCGCGGGCAATGGCGATGCGCTGGCGCTGGCCGCCGGAGAACTCGTGGGGGTAGCGATTGCGCATTCCCGGGTCGAGGGCGACCTCCTCGAGGGCGGCGATCACTTCGGCCTCGCGCTGGCGGCGGTTCATCTCCGGGTGGTGCACCTTGAGCCCTTCGCTGATGATGTCGCCGACGGTCATGCGCGGCGACAGCGAGCCGAAGGGGTCCTGGAAGACCACCTGGAGGCGCGAGCGCAGCGGACGCATCCCAGACTTGTCCAGCGCCGAGAGGTCGGTCTCGCCGAGGTGGATATCGCCCTCGGACTTGAGCAGCCGCAGTAGTGCCCGGCCCAGGGTCGACTTGCCCGAGCCGGACTCGCCGACGATGCCCAGGGTCTCGCCGCGGCGGATGCTGAGGTCGATGCCGCGCACCGCTTCGAAGTAGTCGCTCTTGCCGAACAGGCGCTTCTTGAGCGCGAAGCGCACCTTGAGGTCGCGCGCGCTCAACAGCACCGGCGAATCTGCCGGGGCGGGCGTCTTGCGCCCGCGCGGGATGGCGTCGAGCAGCATGCGCGTGTAGTCGTGGCTCGGGGCGTCGAACACCGCCTGGGTGGGGCCGCTCTCGACCACCTCGCCGTAGCGCATCACGCACACCTTGTCGGCGAAGTGGCGCACGATGCTCAGATCGTGGGTGATGAACAGGATCGCCATGCCGTACCGGGCCTGCAGCGACTTGAGCAGGTCCAGAATCTGCGCCTGGACCGTCACGTCGAGGGCGGTGGTCGGCTCGTCGGCGATCAGCAGGCGCGGTTCGCAGGCCAGCGCCATGGCAATCATCACGCGCTGGCGCTGGCCGCCGGAGAGCTCGTAGGGGTAGCTGTCGATGCGCCGCTCGGGTTCGGGAATGCCGACCTGCTCGAGCAGGTCGAGCACGCGGCGGCGCTTGGCGCTGCCGTGCAGGCCCTTGTGTTTGGTCAGCACCTCGCCGATCTGGCGCCCGACCCGGTGCAGCGGGTTGAGCGAGGTCATCGGCTCCTGAAAGATCATCGAGATGTCGTTGCCGCGGATGCGGCGCATGCGCCGGGGCGTGACCGCGAGCAGATCCTCGCCGTCGAAGCGGATCGCGCCCTGGGTCTGGGCCAGCTCCGGCAGCAGGCGCAGGGTGGCGGTCGAGGTGACCGACTTGCCCGAGCCCGATTCGCCCACCAGCGCCAGGGTCTCGCCCTCGGCGATGCGCAAGCTGACCTCCTTGACCGCCGTCACCGCGCCGGTGGGGAGTTGGAAGGTCACGCTGAGCTTGTCGATTTCCAGTAGTGATTGCGTCATCGGATCGTCCTCAGCGGGTCTTGGGGTCGAGGGCATCCCGCAGCCCATCGCCCAGGAAGTTGAGACAGAACAGCGTGGCCGCGAGGAAGAACGACGGCACCAGCAGCATCCACGGGGCGCTCTCCATCATGTCGACGCCTTCGGAGATCAGTACCCCCCAGCTGGTCAGCGGCTCCTGCACGCCGAGCCCCAGAAACGACAGGAAGCTCTCGAGCAGGATCACCTTGGGCACGGTCAACGTGACGTAGACGATCACCGGGCCGATGGCGTTGGGGATGAGGTGGCGGGTGACGATCTTGCTGTCGCGTACGCCCAGCGCATGCGCCGCCTCGATGAACTCGCGGCGCTTCAGGGCCAGGGTCTGGCCGCGCACGATGCGCGCCATGTCGAGCCACTCCACTGCGCCGATGGCGGCGTAGATCAGGAAGATATTGCGGCCGAAAACCACCATCAGCAGGATCACCAGGAACATGAACGGCAGCGAGTACATGATGTCGACGAAGCGCATCATCAGGCTGTCGACCCGCCCGCCGAGATAGCCGGAGATGGCGCCGTAGAGCACCCCGATCACCAGGCTGACGAACGAGGCCACCAGCGCCACCGAGAGCGAGACACGACCGCCGTAGAGCACCCGGGTCAAGAGGTCGCGGCCGTTGGCGTCGGTGCCCAGGTAGTGAGCGTTCTCCAGCGTCGGGCCGGTGCCGAAGGCGTTCCAGTCGACCTCGGCCAGGCCCCAGGGCAGGAACCAGGGGCCAGCGACGCACACCACCACGATGGCGATCAGCAGGCCGAGGCTGGCCATCGCCGCGCGGTTCTGGGTCAGCCGGCGCCAGGCATCCTTGGCCAGGCTTTCGCCCACCGGGGCGTCTGCGGCGCGCGGGTCGGGCGTGGGGTCCGGGCCCGGCGGCGGGTTGGGGCCGCCAGCGGGCAGCGGGGCGGCGTTGTCTTGCGCGCCGCTATAGGGCTTGGCGTCGGATGTCATTAGCGGCCTCCCTGTGGTTGTGGTGATGGGGTGGGCGTGAAGGGTCGGTTGTGACGTACAGGGGCATGAGTCAGTCGTCGTAACGAATTTGCGGGTCGAGCGCGGAATAGAGCAGATCGACGATCAGGTTCATCAGCACGATCAGCACGCCGTAGAAGACCACGGTGCCCATCACCAGGGTGTAGTCGCGGTTGAGCGCCCCCTGCACGAAGTAGCGGCCGATGCCGGGGATGCCGAAGATCTGCTCGATCACCACCGAGCCGGTGATGATCCCGGCGATCGCCGGGCCGAGGTAGGAGACCACCGGCAGCATCGCCGGGCGGATGGCGTGGCGCCAGATCACCTCGCGTTCGGAGAGCCCCTTGGCGCGGGCAGTGCGGATGAAGTGGCTGCCCAGGGTCTCGATCATGCTGGCGCGCATCATGCGGGCGATGTAGGCGATCTGCTGGATCGACAGCGCCACCACCGGCAGCACCAGGTTGGGCCAGGCGCCGCCGTTCCAGCCGCCGGCCGGCAGCCACGCCAGCAGCACGCCGAAGACCAGGGCGAAGATCGGCGCGATGACGAAATTGGGCACCGCAATGCCGGTCAGCGCCGTGCCCATCACCAGGTAGTCGACGGTGGAGTTGCGCCTGATCGCCGCGGCGATCCCCAGCGGCAGGCCGATCATCAAGGCCAGCAGGATCGCCAGCCCGCCGATCTCCAGGCTCACCGGGAAGCCCTGCATGATCAGCTCGGTGACGCTGAAGTCCTTGTACTTGAACGAGGGGCCGAAATCGCCTTCGAGCAGATTGCCCATGTAGCGCAGATACTGCATCGGCAGCGGCTCGTCGAGGTGGTAGGCCGCCTTGAGGTTGGCCTCGATCTCCGGCGGCAGCTGGCGCTCGCCGTCGAACGGCCCGCCCGGGGCCACCCGCATCAGGAAGAACGAGATGGTGATCACGATCAGCAGCGTGGGGATCGCCATCAGCAGCCGCTTGAGGGTGTAACTCAACATACCGGTGCACCTCGCGGCGCGCACGGCGGGGTCTGGGCATCGATCATCAGTCGCGCTCCTCCAGATAACGCAGCGGGTGGACATCCATCGGGTTGCTCTGCCAGCCGTCGAGCCTGGGTGAGACCAGATGCACGGAAACGTAGTCGTAGAGCGGCAGCAGGGCGTAGTCGTCGAGCAGCCGCTGCTGGGCCTGGGTCAGGGTGCGCTGGCGCGTCGCCGGGTCGAGCTCGCCGGTGCTCCTGGCCACCAGGGCGTCATACTCGGCGTCGTGATAGCCGCTGGCGCGGCTGGCCGAGCCGTCGTCGGCGTAGGAGCCGAGGAAATCGAACGGGTCGTTGATCGTCGCCACCATGCCGTAGCGGGCGACCTCGAACTTGCCCTGGCGGATGGTGGCGTAGTGCACCGCCGCCTCCGAGTTGACCAGCGCGACCTCGACCCCCAGCGGCTTCCACATCGCCGCCACCGCCACCGCGATCTTCTTGTGATCCTCGAGGGTGTTGTAGTTGAGCGTCAGCCGCAGCGGATGCTCGGGGCCGTAGCCGGCCGCTTTCATCAACTGCCGGGCGCGGGTCAGGCGCGCCTCCATCGGCATGTCGGCGAAGGCCATCTGGCCGCCGGGCGCGTTGGCGGTGCCGCGCGGCACGAACCAGGTCGAAGGCGTCTGCCCCTGGCCCAGGATCTGGCCGGTGATCACCTCGCGGCGTACCGCCAGGTTGAGCGCTTCGCGTACGCGACGGTCGGCCAGCGGCTGGCCGTCGCGCAGGTTGAACATGTAGAAGTACTCCGCCGTCAGCGGACCCACGCGCAGCGCGTCCGCCAGATTCTGCTTGGCCCAGACGAAGCGCGACGACGGCACGCTGGAGTAGGCGATATCCATCTCGCCGGTGCGGAAACGGTTGAGCGCTGAGCCGGCGTCGTCGATCGGGTAGAAGGTGGCCTGGTCCAGGGCGACGTCCTGGGCAGCGTGGAAGTGTGGGTTCTTGGCGATCACGATGCGCGCCTGGGGCTGCCACTCGCTCAGGGTGAAGGCGCCGCTGGAGACCGTCTTGCCCGGCTCGACCCAGTGCTCGCCGGCGGCCTCGATGGCGTGTGCCGGCAGCGGCGCCGCTTCGGTCATCGCCAGCGCCTGCAGGAACCAGGCGGTGGGCTGGGTCAGGTGAATCTTCAGGGTGTGCGCGTCCGGCGTCTCCACGCCCAGGCTTGCCGGGGCGGCCTCGCCTACGTTGATCGCCCGCGCACCGACGATGGGGTAGTAGAGATTGGCGTTGTGATTGGCGACCGCCGGCTCGAGTACCCGGCGCAGGGCGAACGCCGCGTCTTCGGCGGTGATCGGTTCACCATCCGACCATTCGGCGTCGCGCAGGTGAAAGGTGTAGGTCTTGCCGTCGGCGCTGATCTCCCAGCGCTCGGCCAACCCCGGTACCAGGCTGCCGTCGGCGGCATAGGTGACCAGCCCCTCGAACAGCGCGCGGGTGATGCGCGTTTCCCAGTTGCCGCTGGTCTTCTGCGGGTCGAGGGTGCCCGGCTCGGCACCGTTGGCGATATTGACGCTGAAGGCCTGGGCCGAGCTGGCCAGGGCGCCGAGCGCGAGTCCGCCGAGGGCGGCCATGAGCTGTCGTGAAAGCATCGTCTTGGCGTTCTTGTTGGGCCGCCGCGCGGATCATCGTTCTCCGGCGGCGGGGTGAGTGTCAGTCGTCGCGGGAAAGCCAGCGCGACAGATGGCGGTTGAGCGCGTTGTCCTGCCAGCCCGAGAGGTCGGGGGCGACCAGGTTGCGCGAGACGTCGACATAGATCGGCGCCATGGCGTAGTCGCCCAGGGCCTGGCGCTCGGCCTGCTCGAGCAGCTGCTGGCGGGCGTCGGCGTCGGTCTCCCGGCTGGCCGCGCGCATCAGCGCGTCGAACGCCGGGCTGCGATAGCCGCCGTAGTTCTTGGGCGCATTGCTCTGCAGGATGCCGAGGAAGTTGCTGGCGTCGTCGAAATCGGCGACCCAGCTGGCACGGCCCACGTCGAAGTTGCCGTTGGCCAGCTCGGCATAGTGGACCGCGCCCTCGGCGTTGATCAGCTGTGTCTTCACCCCCAGCGGTTGCCACATCGCCGCCAGTGCTACGGCGATGCGCTTGTTGGCTTCGGTGGTGGAGTAGCGCAGGGTCAGCTCCAGGGGGTGCTCGGGACCGTAGCCGGCGTCTTCGAGCAGGCGCTTGGCCTGGGCAATCCGCTCATCCATCGACCGATCCAGGCCGGGCATGCGCTGGGCGTCGTAGTGGGCGACGCCGCCGGGCACGAAGCCGCTGGCCGGCGCGACCACCCCGCCCATGATCTGCTTGGCGATCACCTCGCGGCGGATGGCCAGATTGAGCGCCTCGCGCACGCGCTTGTCGGCGGTGGGGTGGCCCTGGCGCTGGTTGAGCGCGAAGTAGTAGTTGGCCAGCTGCGGTGCCAGGTGGACGGCGTCGGGCAGGTTGTCTTGCAGCCACTGATAGCGGTCCGGCGAGAAGTCGCGGACGATATCCAGGCCCCCGGCGCGGAAGCGCTGCAGCGCGGCGCTGCGATCTTCCACCGGGTAGTAGTCGACCCCGTCGAGGGTGACTTCGGCGGCAGCATGGAACTCGGGGTTCTTGCGCGCTGCGATATGGTCGTGGGAGACCCACGAGGTGGGGGTGAAAGCGCCGTTGGTGACGATATGGTCCATTTGGGTCCAGGCATCGCCGTAGCGCGTGACCACGTGTGACGGTACCGGCGCGGCGGCGATGTGCGCCAGCAGCGTGGTGAAGTAGGGCGTGGGGCGCTCTAGCGTGATCTGGAGCGTCTTGGCGTCGAGTGCGACGACGCCCAGCGCTGGCGCGTCGGCTACGCCCTTGGTGTGCGCCTCGGCGCCGCGGATGAGGTAGAACAGATTGGCGTAGACGGCGCCGTTGGCCGGGTCGAACAGACGCTGGAAGGCGAGCACGAAATCCGCCGCCACCACCGGCTGGCCGTCCGACCAGTCGGCGTCGTCGCGCAGATGAAAGGTGTAGGTCTTGCCGTCGTCGCTGACCTCCCAGCTGCGGGCGACGCCGGGCACGTAGCGCCCGTCGGGGTCGAGGGTGACCAGCCCTTCGAACAGATCGCCCAGTACGTCGTTCTCCCAGGTGGTGCCACCGATGCGCGCGCTGTCCAGCGAGGCGGGCTCGCCCTGGATGCCGATGGCCAGCGTCGCCGCCGCGGCCGGGGCGGAGAGCGACAGCGCCCCCAGCAGCAAGGGGAGACAGCGGGCCGTGAGACGGCGTGTGCGTGAATCGAACATGATCGAGTCCTTGTGTTGTTATGCGAGGCGCAGCGTTCGGGGCTGCGCCGCCCGGGCGCGTTGCATGGACGTCCTACCCGTCTCGATCCTATGTCATCCCGGAGATGCCGGCACTCGATAGCGCTGAGGCTCTCTATCGATACAGCGCTGAGGGCTCTCTATCGCGCTGAGGGCTCTCTATCGCGCTGAGGGCTCTCTATACATACAGCGCTGAGGGCTCTCCGGGGTCTGCTTGCGGCGGCGCACTCAGCCGAGGTGGCGGCGTACCGCACACAATTGCTCGGCGTAGTGGCTGCCGCTGAGCCGGCGGCGCTCGACGCGGGCGTTGTTAGTCGGCGCGTGGAGCAGGGTGTCGTCACCCAGATAGAGCCCCACGTGGTCGACCACCAGGCGCCCGCTGGCACCCGGCTTCTCGAAGTAGAGCAGATCGCCGGCGCGGCGCGCCTCCAGGGCGACCGGTGTGCCGCTGGCGAGCTGATCGCCGGCGTCCCGCGGCAGCGCGATCCCGACCGCCGCGAACAGGCTGTGCACCAGCCCCGAGCAGTCATAGCCGAAGCTCGAATTGCCCGCCCACAGATAGCGCAGCCCCTCGAAGTGGCGGCCCAGTCGGGTCAGGGTGGCGGCGTCCGCGGGCAGCGGGGTCTCCGCCAGCCGTACGCTGTTGCGTGGCAGCCAGCCGCGGCCCAGCGGCGAGATCACCTCGACGTGTGTCGGCGTCACGGCCAGCCGACGCAGCCGGGTCATAAAGCTCAGTGCCAGCCGGTCGGCCTCGGGTCGGCCGCGTTGCGGTGACGTCACCACCAGCTCCGTGCGTGGCGCCGTGACCACCACCTCGCCCTCGACGCCACCCTCTGCCTCGTCGACGTCCTCGGCGAGCTGCGCCGCCGGCAGCCAGCCGGGGTAGCCGCGCGGATCGAGGGCGCTCGTCTGGCTCGGCACCACCACCCGGCACCACTCGCGGCCAGCGGCGTCGGTGGCGCGCTCGAGCACTTGCACCGGGGTATCGAACAGCACCTGGCTGACCAGCAGCTTGTCGCGGCACAGCGTCAGGCGGGTGTCGTCATCGAGTGCCGCCAGCCAGCGCTCGAGCTGGACCGGCGCCGCCAGCGCCGGGGCATCGAGGGTGCGGGGCGCCTGCGGCGAGCGCCACAGGCCGGCGACGGAGACAGCGATACGCGGCATGCTCGGTTCCCCCGATTCGGCGCGCGTGCGCTCAGTCCTTGAAGCTCACCCAGCGCGACGGATGGTTGTCCATCGCGTTGTCCTGCCAGCCCTGGAGTTCGGGATTGACCAGATTGCGTGTGACGTAGAACAGCAGCGGGGCGACGGCGTTGTCGTCCATGGCGGTCTGTTCTGCCTTTTCGAGCAGTGTCTCGCGCGCATCCAGATCCAGGGTCTGCGCCGCCTGATCCATCAGCTTGTCGTAGGTGGGGTTGGAGTAGGCGCCATAGTTGTTGCCTACCCCGGTATGCAGCAGGGTGAGGAAGTTCTCGGCGTCGTTGTAGTCGGCGACCCATGCGGCGCGGGCGACATCGAAGTCGCCCTGGGCGATGGACTGATAGTGGACGGTGGCCTCGGCCTGTTGCATCTGCACGTCGACGCCGAGCGGCTTCCACATCGCCGCCACGGCGATGGCGATCTTCTTGTGCTCGTCGCTGGTGTTGTAGCGCAGCCGCAGTGTCAGCGGATGGTCGGGGCCGTAGCCGGCCTCTTCGAGCAGCGCCTTGGCCTTGGCCATGCGTTCGTCGATCGACATTTCCTTGAACGGTACCGGCTGATGCTGATAGTGGCTGACCCCAGGCGGCACGAAGGCGAAGGCGGGCAGAAAGGTGCCGGCCATGATCTGCTTGGCCAGAACCTCGCGGCGAATGGCCAGATTGAGCGCTTCCCTTACCTTCGGATCTGCGGTCGGCCGGCCGTCGCGCATGTTGAATACGTAGTAATAGTTACCGAGGTAGGGCCCCATGTGGGTGGCCTTGGGCAGGTTCTCCTTGAGCCACTGGTAGCGGCTGGAGGGATATTCGCGCAGCACGTCCAGCTCGCCGGCGCGGAAACGCGAGATGCCGGCGTTGCGATCCTCGGTGGTGTAGTAGTTGACGCCATCCAGTGCGACTTCGTCGGCAGCGTAGTAGGTCGAGCTCTTCTCGACGCTGATGCGTGACTGCGACACCCACTGCACCGGATGGAAGGCGCCATTGGTGGCGATATGGTCCATCTTGACCCAGTCGCGACCGTACTTGTCGACCAGATGCTTGGGCACCGGATAGGCGGTGTAGTGGGTCAGCAGTTGCAGGAAATAGGGTGTGGCCTGGTTGAGCGTCACCTCGAGGGTCTTGCCATCATCCAGCGATTTAGCGCCCAGGCTCTCGGCCGGCTGCTTGCCGGTGTTGATCGCCTCGGCGTTGGCGATCGGGTAGAGCATATAGGCGTACTTGGAGGCGTTCTTGGGCGCCAGCAGGTGCTGCCAGCCGAACACGAAGTCCTCGGCGGTGACCGGCTCGCCGTCCGACCACTTGGCGTTGTCACGCAGATGGAAGGTATAGGTCCTGCCGTCATCGGAGACCTCCCAGCGCGTTGCCATGCCCGGCAGCACTTCGCCATCGGCCGACTGCTTGACCAGACCTTCGAAGACATCCATCAGAATGTCCGACTCCCAGGTGCCGCCGGAGACCTGCGAGGTATCGAAGGAGGCGAGCTCACCGATGACACCGATATTGAGCGTCTCGGCCTGGGCCGGGGCGGCGAGGCTGCCGATGGCGAGCGCGAGGGCACTGACGGCGTAGAAGCCGCGGGGAAGAGCGGGGAAGGGCATCGACGATGTCTCCGAATGTGTTTGTTGTTGTGGCGCGCACGGGGTTTCTCGAACAGTGCCCAGCGAGCGGCCGATACGACACCTTCGCGCGATCGGCTCAGCGCGTCTAATTCAAATGCTCGATGGTGTCTTTCATCTCATGCATAGCAGGCCGGGCTGCATGCGGCGAGGGCCGCGGGGATGGCTGTGGCGGGCGCGCGCGGATCAAGACATGGGGCGAGTCAGCATGGCGCTGTCGCTCTGCTCGGCGGCGTCGACGCAGATACGGTCACGGCCCTTGCGCTTGGCGCGGTAGAGCGCGCGGTCGGCACTGACGATGGTCGCGCTGAGCGTCTCGCCCTCCGGTGACGCCTCGGCGATGCCGATCGACAGTGTCACCGGGATATCATGCCCGGCGGCGTGCAGCGGGGTGCATATCACCGCGTCGCGCAGGCGCTCGGCGATCGCCTGCGCCGCCGCGATATCTGTCCCGGGCAGCAACACCAGGAACTCCTCGCCGCCCCAGCGCACCGCCACGTCCCCATCGCGTATGGCCCCGCGCAGGCGTGCGGCGACCGTGACGATCACGCTGTCGCCTACCTCGTGGCCGTAGGTATCGTTGATGCGCTTGAAGTGGTCGATATCCGCCAGCAGCACGGCTGAGCGAGTACCCTCGGCGCCTGTCGTGCGTGCCGCCTCCAGCCGGTCCAGCGCGCGCTGGGCGCCGTGGCGGTTGGCCAGCCCGGTGAGCTGGTCGGTCTCGGCCTGCTGGCGCAGGGCGCGGTTGGCGCGCTCGCCGGCCATGGCGATATAGCCGAAGTAGACCAGGATACTGGCGACCCGGTCGACGGCGAAGGAGGGATAATTGACCGCCTCCAGCGTGGGCAGCGTGAGGTCCAGCGCCAGCGCCACGGCGGTACCGACCAGGGCTACGGCGTAGGCGGTAAACGCCAGCGCCACGACGATCGGCGAGAACAGCCGTGCCGAGGCGGGCCTGACGATCTCGAACACCGTCAGGCAGGCCGGGAGCGTACAGACCAGGGCGATGACCAGGCGGCGATAGTTCAGTGCCACCTGACACAGGTCGAGCACCGCGAAAAGCAACAGGGGAAGCGTCAGCATGGCACCCAGCAGGCGCGGGTCGATGCGCCGCCGATAGAACAGCCGTACGCCGCTCCAGGAGCAGACCAGGCTGAGCATGAAGAGAAAATAGGTGATCAGGCTGAGCGTCAGGCTGGGTTCGCCGCTGGCCGGGAATTGGGTCATCAGCGCCGCCCCCAGCGAGGAGCCGATGAGTGCGGCCAGCCAGTGCCACAGGAAGCGCTCGCTGGGCTGACTCAGTACCACCGTCAAGAACACCAGCAGGAAGGCGGCGCGGCTCAGCGTCGCCGTGAGCAGAGCATCGTCGATCATGTGCATGGTGTCGCCTTCCTTCCCGGGTCGCGCCGGCCCGGCCGTGTCAGAAGCGGTAGCCGAACCCGGCGCCGAGCGTCCAGATATTGGCCCGCAGCTCGCTGCTGAACCCGTCGCCTTCGAAACGATAGGTGGGCACCTTCAGATAGTGCAGGCTGGCACTGACGAACCAGTCACCACTCACATGATAGTTGGCGCCGGCCACCAGCAGGGGACCGCTGACCGGCTCGACCGAGAAATCGGGAATGCCGGCCGCGGGTTCGACACGCCGCTCGCGGGCGTGGTAGAGACCGGCGCCGAGGTAGGGCGTCAGTGCACCCCACGAGGGGAAGTGGTGCTGCAACGAGAGTGTCGCGCTGTAGCTGTCGACACGACCGACGTCGAAGTCGCCGATCAGCGAGTCGCGTACTCGGTAGTGCGTGCGCGAGACGCCGCCGGTGAACTGGAGCGCCCAGCGCTCGCTCAGGAAGTAGCTGATGTCGACGCCCGGCTGAACGCGGGAGGCGATCTCGACCTCGCCGCCGATGGTCGAGATCGTCGAGTGGACCTGGGTGGCATGACTGCCTAGCACCACGCCACGCAGCAGCCAGTCGCCCTGGCCCAGGGTACCCGCCCGGGCTGAACCGGTGGGCGTCAGTGCGACGAGCACGAGCAGGCAGAGACAGGCGGAGCGGGCACGAGAGAGGTAGAAACGGGTGGCGCGATGCGGCTGGGTGACGGCTGGCGCAAGGTGCCGCATGGCGCTCTCCTGGGGCAGTTCGAAGGTCGGTGCCGGTCACGCCGACACCGCCGCGTCCTGCCGTCACTCTCTCCCTTTATCGGCGGCGATACGGCACGCTTGAGCGCCGTGGCCGCCGTGGCCGCCGTGGCCGCCGTGGCCGCCGTGGCCGCCGTGGCCGCCGTGGCCGCCGTGGCCGCCGCGGGCGAGCCTTACTCTGGCTTGTGCACCCAGCGCGAGGCGTGCATGTCGAGGGCGTTGTCGTCCCAGCCTTCGAGCCCTGGCGCCACCAGGTTGCGCGAGCTGTAGGTGTAGATCGGCGTCAGCGGATAGTCGGCCAACCCCAGCCCCTCGGCCTGCTGCATCAGCTTGGCCCGCTTGGCCGGGTCCTGCTCGCGATCCGATTCACTCAGCAACTGGTCATAGCGCGCGTCGTGATAGGCGCCGTAATTGTTGGTCTCGGCGGAGAGCAGCTGGAGGAAGTTCTGGGCATCGTCGTAGCTCGAGATCCAGGCGGCGCGGGCGACCTGGAAATCCCCCTGCATCAGGTCGGCGTAGTGGATGTTGGCCTCGGTGTTGCGCAGTTCGACATCGACCCCCAGCGGTTTCCACATGGCGGCCACGGCGACCGCTATCTGGCGATGCTCATCGCCGCTGTTGAAGCGCAGGGTCAGCTTCAGCGGTTTGTCCGGGCCGTAGCCGGCCTCTTGCATCAGTGCCTTGGCCTTGTCCAGGCGGGTGTCGATGGGAGCGTCGAGCCCCGGCTGCGACTGCGCCTGATAGTCGCTGGTCCCCGGCGGCACCAGCGAGGTGGCCGCGGTGACCGCGCCCTTGAGCAGCTGTTCGGCGATCACGTCGCGGCGGATCGCCAGGCTCAGCGCCTCGCGTACCCGCTTGTCGGCCACCGGCGAGCCGTCGCGCAGGTTGTAGACGTAGTAGTAGGTGCCCAGTGAGGGGAAGCGGTGGGTGGCATCGGGAAGCGTTTTCGAGAGGCGCGGATACTGCGCCGCGGGATAGTCGCGCAGGATGTCCAACTCGCCGGCGCGGAAGCGCTGGATGCCGGCCACCTTGTCCTCCAGCGGATAGTAGTCGACGCCATCCAGGCTGACGTTGTCGGCATCATGGAAGTGAGCGTTCTTGACCGTTTCCAGCTCGGTGTTGGAGACCCATTTGACCGGCTTGAAGGCGCCGTTGACCGCGATATGCGACGGGTCGCTCCAGTCGTCGCCGTACTTGGTGTAGAGATGCTGGGGGATCGGATAGGCGAACGGCAGTACCAGGGTCTTGAGGAAGTAGACCGTGGGCTCGTTCAGGGTGATCCGAAGCGTCTTGCCATCGTCGAGAGAAGCGACGCCGAGCGTCTCGAGCGGCTTCTTGCCGGCGTTGATCGCCTGGGCGTTGACCACCGGGTAAAGGCGGTGGGCGTAGTTGGAGGCGGTCTTGGGGTCGACCTGATGACGATAGGCGAAGACGAAGTCGTCGGCGGTCAACGGCTGGCCGTCGGACCACTCGAGCCCGTCGCGCAGATGGAAGGTGTAGGTCTTGCCGTCGTCGGAGACCTCCCAGCTCTTCGCCGCGCCGGGGATGATATGGCCCGCGGCGTCGATCGCGATCGGCCCCTCGAACAGATCGCGCAATACGTCCTCTTCCCATACGCCACCGGTGATCTTGGCCGGGCTGAGCGAGGCGGGATCGCCCGAGATCCCCATGTGCAAGGTGGCGGCGGGCAGCGAGAGCGAGGTCAGGCCGGCGGCCAGACCGATGGCGAGGGCGAGCGGATGAGAGCGCATCGGCAGGGGTTCCTTGTAGCTGTTGTTGGTCATGACGATAGGGTGACGACCGTCTGATAGCGGCCGTCGAGCGTTGGTGGCGAATGGTCGTCGACGGTAGCAGGGCCTTCGCGGCCGGGGTAAATGAATAATAGTGAAACCGTTATAACTATCTACCGCGTGCGCTCCCGCGCCTCGCCCCTGGCGCACTGCCACCACGCCGGCCGGCGAAGCCGGGATGACGCTCTGCCGGCGTTTGGCTACAATAGTCGACCTTTTGGCGCAGCCCGGCGCCGGGTGCCGCCTCCGCGGTTGGTGCGGCCTGGCGGGTGCCCACGCTCATGATGGCAGGAGTCCCATGCAAGAGATCAATCCGATCAACAACCTCATCAAGGACCTGTCCGAACGGACAGACGTCCTGAGGGGGTATCTTTGACTATGCCGAGAAGAAGGATCGGCTAGAAGAAGTCTCGCGCGAGCTGGAGAACCCCGAGGTCTGGAACGACCCCGACTACGCCCAGAAACTGGGCAAGGAGCGGGCGTCGCTGGAAGCCGTGGTCGAGACCATCGATACCCTGGACAGCGGCCTGGCCGACAACCGCGAGCTGCTCGAGCTGGCGGTGATGGAGGAGGACGATGCCACCGTCGATGAGGTGCGCAAGGAGCTCGCCTACCTCGAAGGGCAACTGGACAAGCTGGAGTTCCGGCGCATGTTCGCCGGGGAGATGGACGAGAACAACGCCTATCTCGACATCCAGGCCGGCTCCGGTGGCACCGAGGCCCAGGACTGGGCCAACATGCTGCTGCGCATGTATCTGCGCTGGGCCGAGCACCATGGCTTCAAGGCGGAGCTGACCGAAGTCTCCGCCGGCGAGGTCGCGGGCATCAAGTCGGCCACCGTGCATGTGCAGGGCGATTACGCCTTCGGCTGGCTGCGTACCGAGACCGGCGTGCACCGGCTGGTGCGCAAGAGCCCGTTCGACTCCGGCGGGCGCCGGCACACCTCGTTCGCCTCGGTGTTTCTCTCCCCGGAGGTCGATGACAACTTCGAGGTGGAGATCAACCCGTCCGATCTGCGTGTCGACACCTACCGCTCCTCCGGGGCCGGCGGCCAGCACGTCAACACCACCGACTCGGCGGTGCGTATCACCCACGAGCCCACCGGTATCGTGGTGGCGTGCCAGAGCCAGCGTAGCCAGCACGCCAACCGCGACTTCGCCATGAAACAGCTCAAGGCGAAGCTGTGGGAGCACGAGATGCAGAAGCGCAATGCCGCCAAGCAGCAGGCCGAGGACAGCAAGGCCGATATCGGCTGGGGCAGCCAGATCCGCTCCTACGTACTCGATGACCAGCGGATCAAGGATCTGCGCACCGGGGTGCAGACGAGCAACTGCGAGAAGGTGCTCGATGGGGAGTTGGATCAGTTTATCGAGGCGAGCCTGAAACAGGGGCTTTAAGGCGCGTGTCTGCGCTCGACGAGGCGGTGTTGCGCCGGCGCTCATCCTGCTCATGGACAACCGCGTCCACTGCGCGGATTCGCGCCGGCGCGCCTAGCCTCGTCGTCGCTCGAACCCCGCGCTGCTAGCGCTGGCCGGGTTGATACCCTAGAGCGGTTCGGGAATTCGACCCCCGCGCTACGAGCGTTGGCCGGTTGATTCCCTGAGCGATCATTGCCAAACCCTCGGACGATGGGCGCCGGTGCCAGGGCAAGGTGCGCAGCAGTGAGCCGGCCGTTTCACGGATTCGACGGCGTTATCGATTCGACGACTTCATAGATACGATTTTCCACAGGCGACGACATGGCGAACCAGGACAACCCGCAATCTCCCTCCGCTGCACCGACCGACGTGCAGGAAGAAAATCGGCTGATCGCGGAGCGTCGCGGCAAGCTGGCTGAACGCCGCGAGCGCGCGGCGGAGCAGGGCGGCAGCGCCTTCCCCAACGCCTTCCGCCGCGACAGCCTGGCCGCCGAGCTGCAGGCCGAGCTGGGCGAGCAGGACAAGGCGGCGCTGGAGGCGCTGGACCGTCAGGCTGCGGTCGCCGGGCGGATCATGCGCAAGCGCGGCCCGTTCATCGTGATTCAGGACGTCTCCGGGCAGATCCAGCTCTACGTCGACAAGAAGGGGCTGCCCGCCGAGCTGCTGGCGGACATCCAGAGCTGGGACATCGGCGATATCGTCGCCGGCAGCGGCCCGGTGCACAAATCCGGCAAGGGCGATCTCTACGTCATGCTGCGTCAGGCGGAGCTGCTGACCAAGAGCCTGCGCCCGCTGCCCGACAAGTTCCACGGCCTCACCGATCTCGAGGCGCGCTACCGTCAGCGCTATGTCGACCTGATCATGAACCCGCAGTCGCGGCGCGTGTTCGAGGTGCGCTCCGGGGTGATCGCGGCGATCCGGCGCTTCATGGTCGAGCGCGGCTTCATGGAGGTCGAGACGCCGATGCTGCAGCCGATCCCCGGCGGTGCCACCGCGCGGCCCTTTGTCACCCACCACAATGCGCTGGATATCGACATGTACCTGCGCATCGCCCCGGAGCTCTATCTCAAGCGACTGGTGGTGGGCGGCTTCGAGCGGGTGTTCGAGATCAACCGCAACTTCCGCAACGAGGGGCTGTCGACGCGTCACAATCCCGAGTTCACCATGCTCGAGTTCTACTGGGCCTACGCCGACTACCAGGACCTGCTCGACTTCACCGAGGCGATGATCCGTGACGTCGCTGAGCGCGTGCTGGGTAGCAGCGTGGTGGTCTATCAGGGCACCGAGTATGACCTGGGCCAGCCGTTCCGGCGCCTGACCCTGCGCCAGTCGATCCTCGAACATGGCGATGGCATCGGCGAGGCGGACATCGATACGCTCGACGGTGCCACCGCCACCTGCCGCCGTCTGGGCATCGAGGTCAAGTCGAGCTGGGGCCTGGGCAAGCTGCAGACCGAGATCTTCGAAGCGGTGGCCGAGCATCGCCTCGACCAGCCCACCTTCATCACCGAGTATCCGGCCGAGGTCAGCCCGCTGGCACGGCGCAACGATACCAACCCCCACGTCACCGACCGCTTCGAGTTCTTCGTCGGCGGGCGCGAGATCGCCAACGGCTTCTCTGAGCTCAACGACGCCGAAGACCAGGCCGAGCGCTTCGCCGCCCAGGCCGCGGAGAAGGATGCCGGTGATCTCGAAGCGATGTACTACGACGCCGACTACGTGCGCGCGCTGGAGTACGGCATGCCGCCCACGGCGGGCGAGGGTATCGGCATCGACCGCCTGGTGATGCTGCTCACCGACAGCCCCTCGATCCGCGACGTGCTGCTGTTCCCGGCGATGCGCCCGGAGTGATCGCCGCTCGCGGCAGCGCTGTCGCCGGCGCCCGCTGCGCGAGCGACGGCGCTGACCCGAGCGCGATAGGGTTCGCAGGCGGCGAGGCCGGCAGCGTTCAGCCCAGCGGGGCGACGCCGAGGCCCTCGACCAGGGTTTCCAGCGCGCGCAGGCCGGCGACCGAGTTGCCGTAGCTGTCGAGCCGCGGCGACCACACGCAGAGGCTCATCTGCCCCGGTACGATCGCCACGATGCCGCCGCCCACGCCGCTCTTGCCGGGCAGGCCCACGCGCCAGGCGAAGTCACCGGCGGCGTCGTAGAGACCGCAGGTCAGCAGCAGGGCGTTGAGCTGGCGGTTCTGCTGCGGGGTGACGATGACGCCGCCGTCGTCTGGATGCACGCCGCGATTGGCCAGGAAGGCGAACGCCCGCGCCACGTCGACGCAGCTCATCGACAGCGCGCAGCCGTGGAAGTAGACGTCGAGCACCTCGTCGACCTCGCCGTGAAGATTGCCATAGGCCTTCATCAGATAGGCGAGCGCGGCGTTGCGCGCCTTGTGTGCCATCTCCGAGCTGGCGACCCGGGTATCGAAGCCGAGCGTCGGGTTGCCCGCCAGGCGCCGCGCCAGCTCGCGCATGACCCAGTGGATCGACATGATCCGCGACACCAGCAGATCGGTGACCAGCAGTGCGCCGGCGTTGATGAACGGATTGCGCGGAATACCGCGCTCCACTTCCAGCTGCACGATCGAGTTGAATGCCTGCCCCGAGGGCTCACGGCCGACCCGCTGCCAGATATCGGCCTCGTCCAGATGCTGGATCGCGATGATCAGGTTGAGCAGCTTGGAGATCGACTGGATCGAGAACGGCGTATCCGCCGCCCCGGCCCGATAGACGCGCCCGGCGACGTCGCACACGGCGATGCCGAACTGATCCGGCACCACTTCCGCCAGTGCCGGTATGTAGTTGGCCACCTGGCCCTCACCGAAGTGGCGCGGCGCGTCGTGGGCGATACGCGCGAGCAGGTCATCGAGGGCGCTGGGGTCGAACGAAGTGGACATGGCGATGGTGGCAGTCGGCTGACAAGGGGGCGCCAGTGTAGGGCGCCGCCGCGCCGATTGCATCTGCCGCTCCGCCGCCGTCGGGCGCCGCGGCGGGCGCTGCAATCCAGGGTTGGTCATGGGCGCGACGAACGCTCATACTGTCGGCGCTGCGCGCAGCGCCGCACCATTGCGGCGTCGAGCTCACCGGCCTGAGGGCTGGCAGATTCGACGCCGTCGGTTTCGATGCAAAGGGGTGACACCATGAAGCTGCTCAACCGTTCCGCACTCAGCGTGAAGCCCACTCAGGCCTTCGTCGACTGGGTCAATTCGCTCGAACCCACAATGGGCGAGGACGATCTCACCCTCGACGACATCGCGGCGGAGACCACCGTCTATCTGATCCCCGAGATGGATACGCCGGAAGCGCTGGCGGCCTACGTCGAAGAGCGCTGCGTGGATATTCTCGAAAGCGAGCTGCGCGCCTGGGAAGAGGATTCACGGCAGTGGCCGGAGGTGGTCGATCTGGCGCTGTTCGAACAGTTCCTGACCGTCGAGCACAGCTATCTGGCGATCGACCTGGATGACGAGGTCGAGCTGGAGACCGCCGAGGTCGATGACGAGCTGCTGATGGAGACCGACGAGGAGTGAGCGAGACCCTGGGGCTGGCTAGTCGCGCGCTGTCGGAGGTGGGCGTGGCGGTATGCTGAAACGGCTGTTCGAGGTACGTGACGGCGACGACGGGCTGCCCGGGCGCGAGCGCAAGCTGGCGCTGCTGGCGCTGGTCACCGGCACGCAGATGGCGGTGCTCGACAGCGGCATCGTCAATATCGCACTGCCGACCCTGGCCGACGAACTCGGGATCAGCGGCGCGGCATCGATCTGGATCGCCAACGTCTACCAGTTGGTCACCGCGGCGCTGCTGCTCACCTTTGCCGCGCTGAGCCGGGTCATTGGCCGGCATCGGCTCTATATCGGCGGTCTGGCGGTGTTCACCCTGGCCTCGCTGGCCTGCGCGCTGTCGCGCTCGTTCGAGCTGCTGCTGGTGTCGCGCATGCTGCAGGGGATCGGCGCGGCGGCGATGCTGAGCATCGGCCCGTCGCTCTACCGTGTCATCTTTCCCACCCGCCTGCTGGGCTCGGCGATCGGCCTCAGTGCGCTCACCGTGGCCTTCGGGATCGCCGCCGGGCCGTCGATCGGTGGCCTGATCCTTCATCTGGCGAGCTGGCCTTGGCTGTTCGCGATCAATGTCCCGGTGGGGCTGCTGGCGCTGTTTCTGGCGACCCGTTCGCTGCCGCGTGAGCCGGCCCGGCGAGCGCACTTCGATGTCTGGGGGGCGCTGCTGTCGATCGTGATGTTGAGCGGCAGCGTCTTCGCCCTGGATCAGTTCGGCCATGGCGACGGCGGGGCGATGGCGCTGGTCACCCTGGCCCTGGCACTGGCCTGCCTGGTGGGCTTCGTCTATCGTCAGCGCCATGTCGACAGCCCGCTGGTGCCGCTGGCGCTGTTCCAGGAGCCGCGCTTCTCGTTCGCCGCGGTCACCTCGATGTTCGCCTTTCTGGCCCAGGGCATCGCCTTCGTCGGGTTGCCGTTCCTCTACCAGACGGTGATGGGCGTCTCGCCGATCGCCTCGGCGCTACTGTTCACGCCCTGGCCGCTGGTGATCATGGTGATCGGGCCGGTGGCCGGGCGACTCGCCGACAAGGCCAACCCGGCGCTGATCAGCTCGCTGGGACTCGGGTTGTTCCTGCTCGGCATGCTCGCGCTGACCGGGCTCGATGCCGACTCCAGCTATGTCGATGTGATCTGGCGCACGGCGCTGTGTGGCGTCGGCTACGGCCTGTTCCAGGCCCCCAACAATCGCGAGATGATCGGCAGTGTGCCGCTGGCGCTGAGCGCCAACGCCTCCGGCGTGCTCGCCTCGGTGCGCACTTTCGGGCAGTCACTGGGCACCGCCCTGGTGGGTCTGATCCTGGGGCTGTCGTTCGGCTCGCTGACGCTGTCGCTGTGGCTGGGCTGCGTTTCGGTGGTGGTGGCGCTGGCGCTGAGCCTCTACCGGGTGCCGCTGGCGGCCCGCGAGCGCCGCGGCTGAGGCGGCTCCCGGTGCCGTCGCCGCGACGGCCGCCAGACGTTACAATGATCCGACTGGCACAGGAGGTGTTGCATGAGTGTTCAAACCCGCATCGAAGAGAAGTTGGCCGCGCTCGAGCCGCAGTATCTGACGGTCGAGAACGAGAGCCACATGCACCATGTGCCGCCCGACTCGGAAACCCACTTCAAGGTGACCCTGGTCTCCGAGCGCTTCGCCGGGCTGATGCCGGTCAAGCGCCACCAGTTGATCTACTCGGTGCTGGCCGATGAGCTGGCCGGCCCGGTGCACGCCCTGGCGCTGCACCTCTATACGCCGCAGCAGTGGGCAGCGCGTGGCGGCAGCCGTCCCGACTCGCCCAACTGCCGCGGGGGAGGCGGGCGGTGATCGCCGACCCCCAAAGGCTGCAGTACCTCGAGGCGATGGGCATTCCGGCCTGGGTCTCGCGCTACCGCTTGATCAATGCCCGGCCCACCGCACAGTCCGAGTGGGAAATGCCAGCGGCAGCGGAGAAACCCGCGCCGGGACAGCGTCTCCATGCGCTGCTGGAAACGCCCCCGGCCCAGCCCGAGCCCGTGGCGCGAACGCCCGCCGAGGTGGCCCCCGAGTCCGCCGGCCAGGGCGAGAGCAGCGCCCCGGTGGCGCGTGCCCGGGCCCTGCTGGGCGAGGATCGGGCGCCCGCCGAGGCATCTGCCCCTGTCTTCGATAAACCCGTCGATACGCCAGCCGAGCCCCCGGCACCGGTGGCGGCGGACGGCGAGCGGGCCGCACCGCTGCGCTTCTCGCTGACGCTGGCGGTGCTCGATCAGCGCTGGTGGCTGCTGTTGCCCGGCGCGCGCGAAGGGCTGTCGGCGCCGGCCCAGGCGCTGCTCAAGCAGATGCTCGCGGCGGCCGGGCTGCCCGGCGACTGGCGGGCGCTGTCGAGCCTCGACTGGCCGCTGATGGAGACGCCGGTGGACGACCCTGTCGGTGAGGCCCGCGACGGCCTGGCGGTGTTCTGTGAGGGTCAGGCGATGCGCAACGGCCTGGCCATCGAGGGGGCCATCGTGATCCCCGGTGATGACGCCGCGGCGCTGTTCGCGGACGACGACACGCCGCTCGAGGTCGACTGCCACCGCTGGCCGCATCCGGCCACCCTGCTCGGCGACCCGGGGGCCAAGCGTGCCTGCTGGCCGCAGCTGCATGCCACCGGCGAGGCGTGGCGGCAGGCGGCCGCCGGCGCTGCCTGAGCCGAGCCGCGCGCATGACTGTCATTCCCTCTCTACCGAAATCGCCGCGTCTGTTGGGCACGGAGGATCTGGTCCCCTGGGCCCGCTTCGAAGTGCTCGCCAATGACGATGCCTGGTCGACCACGCTGCTCGGCGGCGCACTGAGCGACGACACCCTGGAAGTGTGGGGCGTGTTCGATGCCGCTGAACTGCGCGCGGTAGCGGTGGTGGCCTATCTGCCGTTCGATGCCGAGCTGCAGTCGATCAGCGTGCATCCGGACGCGCGCCGGCGCGGTCTCGCCGCGGCGCTGTTGACGTGGCTGCTGGCGCGGACGGCGCAGCGCGGGGCAGAACGCATGCTGCTGGAGGTGCGGGCGTCGAACCAGGCTGCGCAGCGGCTCTACCACAAGCTGGGCTTTGCCGAGGATGGCCGGCGGCGGGGCTACTATCGCTGTGACGACGGCGGCAGTGAAGAGGCGGTACTGATGTCGCGGGCGCTGCACTCGGGCGGTCCCGCCGAGTAGGCGGCGACACCGACGGCCGGGGATGTCGTCGGTGTCGCGAGACGGGCGGAGCAGGCCGGGCTGAGCGGGACGCCCTGGCGCGCTTTCAGGCGCTGGCGTCGCTTTGCGTCTCGTCGAGCGCGCGCAGCTTGTCGAGCAGACCGCCCAGGCGGCGTTCCCACTCGTCGCGCTCCTGGCGCAGCTGGGCGTTCTCGGCCTTCAGCTCTTCGTTTTCCATCTTCAGCATCTCGATGCTGTCGACCGCGTTCTGAATCTTCTGCTCGAGCTGGGCGAAGATCTCTCCGTTCATGACGCTCTCCTTGGGGTTGACGACGGTTGCAGGCGCCGCAGGCGTAACGCGCCAGCGTGCGGGTAATAAGGTGGCGAATGACGCCCGCCACTGCCGATGATTCGGCTGGCCGCCAGCCTACGTGGCGTGGCCGACGGCGACAAGCGTCTCGATGTGGAGACGGCGGCGTCAGGCGGCTGGCGGGGTGCGGCGGAACAGCCGGGCGTGGCTGTCGCCGGCGCGCAGCTCGCGGTGCAACTGCCACCCGGGCGGCGCCTGCCAGGCCAGCTCGTGCTCGGTCTCGACGTAGATCCAGGCGTGCGGCGCAAGCCAGCCACCCTGCTCCAGCCGTTCGCAGGTGGCCGTCGCCAGCCCCTGACGGAACGGTGGGTCGAGGAACACCAGCCCGAAGGGCTGCGCCGCGCCGGCCAGGTAGGCGGCGACATCGCTGCGATGGACCGTGGCCTGCACCCCCAGGGTATCCAGGTTGCGCGTCAGCGCGGCGGCTACCGGAGCCGCCGCTTCGACGAAGTGCACCTCGCCGGCGCCGCGGGAGAGCGCCTCCAGCCCCAGCGCGCCGGTACCCGCGAACAGGTCCAGCACTCGCGTGCCCGCGAGTTCGAAGGCGAGCCAGTTGAACAGCGTCTCGCGCACCCGGTCCGGGGTCGGACGCAGGCCGGGGTTGTCGAGTATCGGCAGCCGGCGACGGCGGAACTCACCGCCGATAAGGCGCAGTTCGCCGCGCCCACCGTGGGAGGCACGCTGGCCGCGACGGCCGCTGTCGGCGGCAGGGGAGGTGGCACGCCCGCCGGGCGCGCCACGCTGGGATCGACGTCGATTCATGGCGCGCAATTGTACCCCCGCCACCCTCGCGGTGATAGGATTGGCGCTCGATATCGACCTTTTCCGAGAGCGTGTCGACGCCCGCCGACCCGGCGGCGTCGCCACGGCCATCAGCAGCGAAGTCATCCATGTTCGGACTATTCAAGAGCCGCAAGAAACAGCAGCAGGAGCAGGAAGCCGCCCGCCGGGAAGCGGAGGCGGCCGAAGCGCGTGCCGCTGAGGAAGCCCAAGCCGCCGAGGCGCCGGCAGAGAGCGCTGCGGTGCAGCCGGAGCCCCCCGAGCCTGAGACGCCTGCCGTGGATGAGGCGGTGCAGGCCGCCGACCCCGAGCGTGGCGCTGCGGTCGACTACGCTCCCGCGCCGGTCGAGACCAGCGCCGCTCGCGCGGCGCTGGATGCTCCGCTGGCCGAAGAGGCCGCGGTCTCCGCCCTCGACGAGACCCCGGCTGCGCCGAGCCGTGAGACGGCGCTGGCCCACGACGCCGCGGCGCCGGCCGCAGACGAAACCGCATCACCTGCTGCTTCGGCGGCCGAAGCGGCGCCCGCGGAGGTGGTTGCCGACGAGCCTGTAGCGACTGAGCCTGTAACGACCGGCCCTGTCAGAACCGAGAGAGACGCGGTCGATGACGTAGCGGCGGCGCAGGCCCCCCCGGCCCCGCGCGAAAAGCCCAAGGGCGGCTGGCTGGCGCGGGTGCGCGCCGGACTCGGGCGTACCCGCGCCAACCTGACCGATGGCATCGCCGATCTGCTGCTGGGCAAGAAGCAGATCGACGATGACCTGATGGAGGATCTCGAGACCCAGCTGCTGCTG
This sequence comes from Salinicola endophyticus, assembly GCF_040536835.1. Classification (NCBI taxonomy): domain Bacteria; kingdom Pseudomonadati; phylum Pseudomonadota; class Gammaproteobacteria; order Oceanospirillales; family Halomonadaceae; genus Salinicola; species Salinicola endophyticus. Next base: position 3,563,058 of record NZ_CP159578.1, on the reverse strand, counting down.
GCGGATGTGGGCATCGAAGCGACCAGCGAGATCATCGCGCGGCTGACCGAACGCGTCTCGCGCAAGGAGCTGGCCGACGCCGACGCGCTCTACCGCGCGCTGCAGGAGGAGCTGGCGGCGCTGCTCGAGCCGGTGACCCAGCCGCTGACGCTGCCGCCCAAGGGCGAAGGGCCCTTCGTGATCCTGATGGTCGGCGTCAATGGGGTGGGCAAGACCACTACCATCGGCAAGCTGACCCAGCGTTTCCAGAACGAGGGCCGCAGCGTGATGCTGGCGGCCGGCGACACCTTCCGCGCCGCGGCGGTGGAGCAGCTCAAGGTATGGGGCGAGCGCAACCAGGTGCCGGTGATCGCCCAGCACACCGGCGCCGACAGCGCCTCGGTGATCTACGATGCGGTGGCGGCGGCACGTGCGCGCAAGGTCGACGTGCTGATCGCCGACACTGCCGGGCGGCTGCACAACAAGGGCCACCTGATGGAGGAGCTCAAGAAGGTGCAGCGGGTGATGGCCAAGCTCGACGCCTCGGCGCCCCACGAGGTGATGCTGGTGCTCGACGCCGGCACCGGCCAGAACGCTATCTCCCAGGCCACCACCTTCGACGAGGCGATTCCGGTCACCGGGATCACCCTGACCAAGCTCGATGGCACCGCCAAGGGTGGCATCATCTTCGCCCTGGCCAAGAAGATGGGCACGCCGATCCGCTTCATCGGGGTCGGCGAGACGCTCGACGACCTGCGTCCGTTCGACGCCGATACCTTCGTCAAGGCGCTGTTCGACCGCGACGGTGACGCCGCTTCATGATCGCCTTCGAGCATGTCGGCAAGCGCTACGGCGGGCGCTTCGAGGCGCTCGCCGATATCAACTTTCGGGTCGAGCGCGGCGAGATGCTGTTTCTCACCGGCCACTCCGGCGCCGGCAAGAGCTCGCTGCTGCGGCTGATCATGCGTCTCGAGCGCCCCTCCCGCGGGCGCGTGCTGGTTGCCGGGCACGACCTCGACCGCCTGCACCTCAGCCAGGTGCCCTACTATCGGCGCCAGATCGGGGTGGTGTTCCAGGATCACCAGTTGCTGTTCGACCGCGATATCTTCGCCAATGTGGCGCTGCCACTGACGATTCAAGGGATCGAGCCCCACGAGGCGGCGCGCCGGGTGCGCGCGGCGCTCGACAAGGTCGGCCTGCTGCATCGCGAGCGCGCGCTGCCGATCGAGCTCTCCACCGGTGAGCAGCAGCGCGTCGGCATCGCTCGCGCGGTGGTCAACAAGCCGGCACTGCTGCTTGCCGACGAGCCCACCGGCAACCTCGATCCCCAGCTCTCGGCCGACATCATGCGGCTGTTCGAGGACTTCAATCGCATCGGCACCACGGTGCTGATCGCCAGCCACGATCTGGCTCTGATCGCGCGTCTGCGCCATCGCGTGCTCAAGCTGCGCGAGGGGCGCCTGGTGCGTGACGGGGAGGCGGCATGAGTGAACGTCACCCGGCGCCGCGCGGCGCCCAGCGCGCGCGGCCGGGGCCGGCGGGGGGCGGGCGCGCCTGGCTGCGCCACCACCGCGCCATGCTCGGCGACAGCGCTCTGCGCCTGGTGCGGCGCCCGCTGGCTACACTGCTGACGATGCTGGCGATCGCCATCGCGCTGATCCTGCCCGCCGGGCTGTGGCTGGTGCTGGACAGCGCTCAGCTGCTCGATGCCCAGCTCGAAGAGAGCGCCACGCTGACCGTCTACTTCGATCACGATATCGACGAGAGTCGCGCGCTGGCGCTCTCCGAGACGCTGGGTGCCGAGCCCGGGGTGGCCGGAACACGGCTGGTGACCGCCGCCGAGGGGCTGGACGAGTTCCAGCGTGCCCTGGGGGTGGACGACGCGCTCAGCCAGCTCGAGCGCAACCCGCTGCCGGCCAGCGTGGTGGTGACGCCGGATGACCCGAGCCCGGCCGCGGTGCAGGCATTGAGCCAGCGTCTTGGCCAACTGCCGGGGGTGGACGAAGTGCGCCTCGATCTGGCCTGGCTCGACCGTCTGCAGCAGCTGGCGGCGCTGGGCCAGCGGGTGGCGCTGGCGCTGGGGTTGCTGTTCGGGCTCGGCGTTCTGCTGGTGGTGGGCAATACCATCCGCCTGGCGGTGGAGAGTCGGCGTCAGGAGATCGAGGTGGTGACCCTGATCGGTGCCACCCACGCCTTCGTCCGGCGGCCGTTCCTCTACAGCGGGGCCTGGTACGGGCTCGGCGGTGGGCTGCTGGCGCTGGGCATTCTAGCCCTGGGCGGCAACTGGCTGGCCGCGCCGGTGAACGCGCTGGCCCAGAGCTACGGTGCGCACTTCGCGCTACCGACTTTAGGCGTGTCCAACTCGGTTTTTCTGCTGCTCTTTAGTACACTATTGGGCTGGTTGGGCGCGTGGCTCGCCGTCGGTCGTCATCTGGCCGAGACCAAGCCGCGCTAGGGAAGTGCTGAATAAGCCGCCGATCGAGACGGCACGCGACGTCTGCGTCATCTTCACGCCAGCCTGGCATGGCAGTGGCGGCTGGCACGGTCATCGCCCCCCCTCGGGGCGGTCATAGTCTCGAGGCATGACGTCGATAGCCGCTCGAACACCGGGTCGCGCTGGCCCAACGATTGAACTTTTGTCTACACTCGGGGTCATAAAGGCATCCCTAGAGCATAGACAGGCCTAACAACCTGCGGCGGTGCGATGCGACGCCTGAGCGATACCACGTTCGGCACCGCGGGCACCGCCTAGCATGGAGACACGGCATATGAGCACCAGTCTTCAAACCATCGGCAACCTTTCGCCGGGCCACGACCTCAACGGCTATATCCAGGCGGTCAACGGCATCGCCGTGCTGACGGCCGAAGAGGAGCACGCTCTGGCGGTGCGCCTGCACGAAGAGGACGACCTGGAGTCGGCGCGCCGGCTGATCATGTCGCACCTGCGTTTCGTGGTGCACATCGCGCGCAGCTACTCGGGCTACGGTCTGCCCCAGGCCGACCTGATCCAGGAAGGCAACGTCGGCCTGATGAAGGCGGTCAAGCGCTTCGACCCCTACCAGGGCGTGCGTCTGGTCTCCTTCGCGGTGCACTGGATCAAGGCCGAGATTCATGAATACGTGCTGCGCAACTGGCGTATCGTCAAGATCGCCACCACCAAGGCCCAGCGCAAGCTGTTCTTCAACCTGCGCAGCGCCAAGAAGCGCCTGGCGTGGTTGAACAACGACGAAGTCGATGCCATCGCCAAGGATCTCGACGTCAAGCCCAAGGTGGTCCGCGAGATGGAAGGGCGGCTCTCGGCCTACGACGCCGGCTTCGATGCCAGCCCCGGCGAGGACGACGAGCAGAGCTATCAGGCGCCGGCCCAGTATCTCGAGGACAGCAGCTTCGACCCGGCGGCGCAGCTCGAGGCCGACGACTGGGAGGCGGACTACACCCGCCGACTGCGTGATGCGCTGGCGCTGCTCGATGACCGCTCGCGGGACATTCTGCAGCGGCGCTGGCTCTCCGAGGAGAAGTCGACGCTGCACGAGCTCGCCGATGTCTACGGTGTCTCCGCGGAGCGTATCCGTCAGCTGGAGAAGAACGCCATGAAGAAGATCAAGCAGCAGCTGGGCGACGCCCTCGCTGCCTGATCGAGGATCAGCACACTCGCAGCACGAAAGCCCGGCATGCTCAGCATGTCGGGCTTTTTGCGTTACAGGGCCTGAGTCAGGATCGCCGGCTCAGACGCTGGTGGTCGGTTGCCCTACCAGCAGCTGCGCGCCGAGCAGAGTCCACTGATCCTCCCAGTGAGCGCTCGGCAGATGGCGGAAGTCGCTGCGCACGTACTGACTGATGCGACCCTCGACGAAGGCGGCGAGCAGGTTGGCGCTGGCCGAGACGGCGACCCGCGGGCGCAGCCCCTCGCGCAGTTCGGCTTCGCGCAGGATCTGCTTGAACTGGGTCTCCAGGCGCTCGAACAGCTGCGACATCCGCGTGCGCAGCCTGGCCGTCTCGCCGGTGAGCACGTCGCCATCCATGAGCCGGCTGAGCCCGGGGTTCTTCTCGGCGAACATCAGCACCAGCTGCACGATCGTCTCGCAGCGGCCGAGGGCATCCGGGGTCTCCTCGAGAATCCGCCGAATGCGTTCGAACAGGCTGGTCTCGATGAACTCGATCAGCCCCTCGAACATGCGCGCCTTGCTGGGGAAGTGGCGATAGAGCGCCGCTTCGCTGACGCCGACCTGACGCGCCAGGGCGGCGGTGGTGATCCGTTTGCCGCTGTCCTCTTCCAGCATCAGTGCGAGTGCCTGGAGGATCTGTTCGCGGCGGGAGAGCGTTGAAGTTGCCTGCGTCATGAGCGTTCTTGTCGGTGGTGGTGTCTTGGCTCCTGCCTGGAGTGGCTCCGCCGCACGTGTCCGGGGCGATGACGACCCGGGCGATGCACGGCGGAGCGGGCCGTCCTGGCCCGCGTCGAAAGTGCGCTAGCGCGCGACGATCTGAGTACCGACGCCGGCGTCGGTGAAGATCTCCAGCAGGGTGGAGTGGACCACCCGGCCATCGACGATCACCGCACTGCCTACGCCGCCCTTGACCGCCTCCAGGGCGCAGCGGATCTTGGGCAGCATGCCGCCGTAGATGGTGCCGTCAGCGATCAGCGCGTCGACCTGCTCGGTGGAGAGCCCGGTCATGACGTTGCCGTCGGCGTCCTGCAGGCCGGCGACGTTGGTCAGCAGCATCAGCTTCTCCGCCTTCAGCGCCTCGGCCACCTTGCCCGCCACCAGGTCGGCATTGATGTTGTAACTGTGGCCCTCGGCGTCGACCCCGATCGGGGCGATCACCGGAATGTAGTCGGCCTTCGACAGCATCTCGATCAGATCGGTGGAGACGTGTTCGACCTCGCCCACGTGGCCGATGTCGATGATCTCCGAGGCGGTCATCTCCGGGGTGCGCCGCTCCACCTTGAGCTGGCGCGCGCGGATCTGGGCGCTGTCCTTGCCGGTCAGGCCGATCGCCTTGCCGCCGCACTGGTTGATCTGGTTGACGATGCTCTTGTTGACCAGACCGCCGAGCACCATCTCGACCACGTCCATGGTCTCGGCATCGGTGACGCGCATGCCGTCGACGAAGCGCGACTCGATGTTGAGCCGCGCCAGCAGCTGGCCGATCTGCGGGCCGCCGCCGTGCACCACCACCGGATTGATGCCGACTTCCTTCATCAGCACCATGTCGCGGGCGAAGGAGTCGATCAGCGTGTCCTCGGTCATGGCATTGCCGCCATACTTGACCACGATCGTCTTGCCCGAGTAGCGCTGGATGTAAGGCAGCGCCTCGGAAAGGATCTCGACCACGTGGCGCGGGTCGCGTGGGCTAACGCTCATGAGTCGTCACTGCTCCCAGGTTGGAATGAATGTCCCTTGTGCATGTGTCTGTCGACGCCCGACGTGCTCAGAAGGGCAGCGTCGCGTCGGGCACCTCGGCCTCGAGGGCGCGGCGGAAATATCCCTGAATGCGTTCGAGCGCGGCCTGATCCCGACCTTCGAAGCGCAGCACCAGCATCGGCGTGGTGTTGGAGGCGCGGCACAGCCCCCAGCCGTCGGGATAGTCGACGCGAATGCCGTCCAGCGAGGTCCTGACCCCGTCGGCGCCGAAATCGCCATTCTCCGCCAGGCGCGCAACGATGGCGAACTTGGTCTCGTCGCTGACCGCGACGTTGAGCTCCGGTGTGCTCGGATCCTGCGGGTAGTCGGCGAAGAAGGCGTCGGCACTGCGCGGCTGATTCGCCAGGATCTCGAGCAGCCGGGCGGCGGCGTAGATGCCGTCGTCGAAACCGTACCAGCGCTCTTTGATGAAGATGTGTCCGCTCATCTCGCCGCCGAGCTGGGCCCCGGTCTCGCGCATGCGTGCCTTGATCAGCGAGTGGCCGGTGTACCACATTTCCGGCTCGCCCCCGGCGCGCTCGATGCGCTGGGCCAGATGGCCGGTGCACTTGATGTCGAAGACCACCTTGGCGCCCGGGTTGCGTTCGAGCATGTCCTCGGCGAAGGCCATCAGCAGGCGGTCGGGATAAATGATCTCCCCCGACGGCGTGACCACGCCCAGGCGGTCGCCGTCGCCGTCGAACGCCAGCCCGATGTCGGCTTCGTGGGCGGCTACCGCGGCGATCAGATCGGTTAGATTCTCGGGCTTGCCGGGGTCCGGATGGTGGTTGGGAAAGTCGCCGTCGATCTCGGCGTAGAGCGGTACGCTTTCCGCCCCCAGCGCCGCGATCAGCCTGGGGCCGAGCTCGCCGGCGACGCCGTTGCCGCAGTCCACCACCGCCTTGAGCGGCCGCGCCAGGCGCACGTCGCCGAGGATGCGGTCGAGATAGCGTTGACCCAGGTCGCGGCGTTCCAGGCGGCCCTCACCGTGGCTCAGGTCATTCTGGCGCAGACGCGTGTGCAGCGCGGTGATCGCCTCGTTGGAGAGCGCCACGCCATCGAGCACGATCTTCAGGCCGTTGTAATCGGGCGGGTTGTGACTACCGGTGACCATGACGCCGCTAGCGCTCTCGGTCAGGGTAGCGGTGGCAAAGTAGAGCACCGGGGTCGGCACCCGGCCGATGTCGATCACATCGCGGCCGGCGGCGCGCAGGCCACGGATCAGCGCCGCCGCCAGCGTGGGGCCGGAGTGGCGGCCGTCGCGGGCGACGATCACGCACTGCTGGCCGCGGGCCGCGGCCTCGCTGCCGATGGCGCGGCCGATCCATTCGACCCCGTCTTCGGTGAGGGTCTCGCCGACGACGCCGCGGATGTCGTAGGCGCGAAAGATCGAGGCGGGCACCGAGTTGGCGGGTGTCTGCGGGGCTTGGCTCATGGGGTCTCCTCGGCGGGGCCGCTCCAGCGATCGAACGCCAGCGTTAGCGTGGTCTGGCCGTCGGTCAGCAGCCACTGACCCTCCATGCACGTGGCGTCCACGCTCATGCTGCGTGCGACCCAGCCGGTCAGCGTCTCCAGCGGCGCCGCCGGCACGCTCATCACGCGCACCCGGGGCAGGGCGCGAATGTCGTCGCCGAGCTTCTTCCACCACTGCTCGGCGCTGCGCGGTGAGTAGGGGTAGACGATGACCGTCTCGGCGCGCGACAGCCCTTGCTTGATGCGCTTGAGTGACGGCTCGCCCAGCTCGATCCAGGCCAGAATGCGCCCGTCCGCGGCGGTGAGCCACAGATCCGGTTCGTCGTCGCTGCTCAGGCCCCGGGTCATGCGCAGTTCGCCCGGCGCCTCATGGGTCGGCGCGTTGAGCGTGTGGGCGTTGTCGATGAACGCGAGCAGCCGCACCATCAGGCGGGTGGCGGTCTCGGAGGGGTGGCACGCCACGGTCAGAGCGTGGGTGGCGTAGTAGTGGTGGTCCAGGTCGCTCACATTGAGCCGGGCCTTGTAGATGGTTGCGCCTAGCGCCACGCGACTCTCCTTGGAAAACACTGCATAAATGCCTGCGCGAGCGAATCGCTTCACCTTTGTCGTGTCACGGTGGTCGCCTCAAGGCTGTCACCGCGAGCGCTGCTCACTGCCGGCCGGAGTGGCCGAAACCGCCGGCGGCACGCTCGGTGGCGACGAAGTCTTCGACGATCTCGAGTTCGGCCTGCACGACCGGAACCAGCACGTACTGGGCCAGGCGCTCGCCGGGCTCCAGCGTGAAGGTGTCGCGACCGCGGTTCCAGACCGAGATCATCAGCTCGCCCTGGTAGTCGGAGTCGATCAGGCCGACCAGATTGCCCAGCACGATGCCGTGCTTGTGGCCCAGCCCGGAACGCGGCAGCACCACGCCGGCGAGCTGGGGATTGCCGATATGGATCGCCAGGCCGGTACGCACCAGCGCGCTGTCGCCGGGGGCCAGCGTCAACGGGGCGTCGAGCAGGGCGCGCAGGTCCATGCCGGCACTGCCCTCGGTGGCGTAGTGGGGCAGCGGATAGTCGTGCACGCGCGGGTCGAGAATCTTGACCGCGAGCTTGGGCGCGGGCGAGGCGGGGCTGGTCATGATGAAACCTGATTCCTGCAAAAACGTGATGAATAGAGTATCGCTACCGCCGCGGCGGGCGGCAGCGAATCTGGCACTAGCTTACCATCGCTTGGTGGTCGGCGAACGCCGCCGTGCAGGGCGGCGTCCATTGATGCGTGTGTGCCGGCACGGAGGGACGTCAGGGCAGGCGTGGCACCAGATGGTCGAGAATCGCCGTGGCCAGCGCCGTCTTGGGCTGGGGCGGCAGCGCCTGGCGATGCAGCTCATCCGCTTCCCGCCACAGCAGGGTGGCGGCGTTGTCGTCGCTGCCGAAGCCCAGCCCCGCCTGGGAGACATCGTTGGCCACGATCAGATCGAGACGCTTGCGTGCGAGCTTGTCGCCGGCATGGGTCTCCAGCGCCTGGGTCTCGGCGGCGAAGCCGACGCAGAAGGGGCGCTCGGCACGTGCCGCCACCGTGGCCACGATATCCGGGTTGCGCACCAGTTCGAGCGTCATGCCGCTGGTGTCGTCGCTCTTCTTCAGCTTGTGCTCGGCGACGCTGGCGGCGCGGTAGTCGGCCACTGCGGCGCAGCCGATGAACAGCTCGCAGGGCAGTGCGGCCTCCACCGCCGCAAGCATCTCACACGCCGAGAGCACGTCGACGCGCGCCACGCCGGGCGGTGTCGCCAGCGCCACCGGGCCGCTCACCAGGGTCACCTCGGCGCCACGCGCGGCGCAGGCGGCGGCCAGGGCATAGCCCATCTTGCCGGAGCTGTGGTTGGAGAGGTAGCGCACCGGATCGAGCGCCTCGCGGGTCGGTCCGGCGGTGATCACCACCCGGCGCCCGGCGAGATCTTGCGTCGAGCGGGCGGCCGCGGGGTCGAGCATCTGCTGTAACCGGGTGAAGATCGTCTCCGGTTCGAGCATGCGCCCGAGGCCGACGTCGCCGCAGGCCTGATCGCCGGCATCCGGCCCCAGCAGGGTCCAGCCGAGGGCCTCGAGACGCTCGGCATTGGCCAGAGTCGCCGGGTGGCGCCACATCGCCTGGTTCATCGCCGGGGCCATCAGGCAGCGCGCCTCGCTGGCCAGGCACAGTGTGGTCAGCAGATCGTCGGCGTGGCCATGGGCCAGGCGCGCCATCAGATCGGCGGTGGTCGGGGCGATCAGGATCACGTCCGCCCACTTGGCCAACTCGATATGCCCCATGCCGGCTTCGGCCTCGGGATCGAGCAGTGAGGTGCGCACCGGCTCGCCGGTGAGCGCTTGCAGCGTCAGTGGAGTGATGAAAGCCTGGGCGCCGTCGGTCATCACCACGCGCACCTCGGCCCCGCTCTTCTTGAGCAGACGCGCGAGATGGGCGCTCTTGTAAGCGGCGATGCCGGCGCTGATGCCGAGCAGGATGCGGGGGCCGGCGAGTCCCGGCCCGAGGGGTAGCGACATGGGATGCGTGTCCTGAATCATTGGCGCTACCTTACCACCGCAGGGCGCCGGGGCGGAACGCGCGCTCCCGCCCCGGCAGGCTCGGCGCCCTACTGGGCCGGCGCCTCGATCACCCCTTCACCGGCGATCTCGCCCTGCTGGAGCCACTCGATGCGATCGTCGCCCGCGGCACGCACGCCGTAGCACTCGACGCTGTCGCTGCCGTAGTCGAAGCACATGCGGTCATCGACGATCCTGGCCTGGCCGGTGTAGCCGTCGCCCTGAATCTTGCCGTCGGTGGCATAGGTCTCGTCGTAGGACTGGCCGTTTGCCATGGCGCCGTGAACGCGATGCCCCCACACCCGCTGCTGGATCTCGTCGCCGCTGAGTACCCGCTCGCTCTCCGGCTGTGCCTGCGCGGCACCGGTCTCGGCGGCGAAAACGCTGGAGACACCGCCGCCGACGGTAGCGGCGAGGATGGCAGCGATGGCCAGGGTAGCCAGGCGCTGGCTGGAGGCGAACACGAGGGATCGTTGCATGGTGGTACTCCCGAAGAGACGAGGGTGTGACTTCACCATAGCTCAGTCGGCGTCCCTCGCCATGCATGGACGCCAACCGCACCGCTTCCACCGCTTCCTTAGCGCACCGCGGGGCCGAAGGCGAAATCGACCGGCACCGGACTATCGATCAGATGGATCGGGCCTTCGAGCTGGCCGTCATCTGCGCCGATGCGGAACACCGCGATGGTGTCCGAGTTCTGATTGCCCACGTAGAGCCAGCGACCGGACGGTTCGATGTTCATGCCCCGGGGGATCTGCCCCCGGCTCTGGACCCAGCCCGTGGACTCCAGACGCCCCGAGTTCGCGTCGACCGCGAACATGGCGATGCTGTCCATCCCGCGGTTGGTGGCATAGATCCAGCGGCCGCTGGGATGAACCCGGATTTCGGCGGTGGTGTTCGTCCCTGTCGGCACTTCGCCCGGGTTGTCGGGATTGAAGGCGGGACGGGTGAAGGGAGTGTTCTGGGGCAGGGTGGAGATCGACTGGCGCCAGATGAAGGCGCCCCGGCCGGGCTCGAAGTCGAACACGTCGATGGTCGAAGAGAGCTCGTTGATAACGTATGCCCGGCGCCCATCGGGATGGAATGCCAAGTGGCGACAGCCGCTGCCGGAGGGCACGTTGGCCCGCGGCACCGGGCCGGGTGTCAGTTTCCCCGTCGCCGGGTCGAGTTCCCACGCCAGCAACGTATCGCCGCCCAGATCCACCCCGAAGACGTGCTGGGCGCCGGGGTTGGCGAGCATCATGTGCGCGTGCGGCCCCTCCTGGCGTACCGGGTCGGGCCCGCCGCCATTGCCCGGCGCCTGGAACAGGTCACTCATCGGCTCGATTCGGCCATCCTCGCCCAGCGGGAAGACGACGAAGGTGCCGGTGCCGTAGTTGGCCGCGAGCAGGTGCCCGCCCGAGGGGTGAACGGCGCAGTGACAGGGCCAGGTACCGCGGGTCGAGCGGGCGTTGATCAGCGTCAGCTTGCCGGTGTCGGGGTCGATAGCGTAGGCGCTGACCCGACCCAGCGGCTTGCCGGAGTCGTCTGCGCCGAGTTCGTTGACGCAGTAGAGATGGCGCTGTGACGGCGCCACGGCAAGAAACGAGGGATTGTCGGCGGTGACCGTCTGGACGTGGCTCAGATCGCCGGTAGCGTGGTTCAGTTGGTAGACGTAGAGGCCCTCGGCGCGGCTCGGGGCGACACCACCCGGAGCCGTGTTCGGTGCTGAATAGGTGCCGACATACACATAGCGTGGCGCTGCCGGTGCGTTCGGCTCGGCCTGCGATGCGGTGTTCTGGGCGAAGACGCCCGGCGCGCTGACCGCCCAGGCCGTGCCGGCGCCCACCGCTTGCAGAAAAGTGCGTCGGGAGAGGCCAGTGGTGACTGAGGAAACACTCGAGGGCCGTTGTTGTTGCTCTTTGACTGTCATCTCGATGACTCCAGGGTCTGGCGGTCGGGCGCTGTCGGCGTCGGCCGCAGGTTGGGTAGCGCTCGCCTCGGTCTGATGCAGAGGCAGCCGCTACGGGATCCAGTGCTGTACCGCTGCCTCCACTCCGCGCAGTTCGGCGAGCCCCTTGAGGCGGCCGATCAAGGGGTAGCCGGGGCGGGTGTCGCGCTCGAGGTCGTCGAGCAGGTGGTGGCCGTGATCGGGGCGCAGCGGCAGGCGTGCACCGCCGTCACGCTGGCGCCTTCGCTCTTCACGCACCAGCGCGGCGATCACCCCGACCATGTCGACGTCCCCTGTCAGATGGCCGGCTTCGTGGAAGCTCGATCCGTCCGTCTCGCGGCGGGTCGCGCGCAGGTGCGCGAAATGGATACGCGGGGCGAAGCGCTCGGCCATCGCCACCAGATCGTTGTCGGCGCGCACGCCGTAGGAACCGGTGCAGAAGGTGAGGCCGTTGGCCGGACTGGGCACGCTGTCGAGCACGTAGGCGGCATCGTCGGCGGTGGAGACCACTCGGGGTAGGCCCAGCAGCGGACGCGGCGGGTCGTCGGGGTGGATCGCCAGGCGTACCCCGGCTTCCTCTGCCGCGGGCACCACGGCGCGCAGGAACGCGGCCAGATTGGCGCGCAGACGCTCGGCATCGACATCGCGGTAGGCGGCCAGGGCCTGGCGCAGCTCGGCCAGGCCGTAGTGGGCATCGCTCCCCGGCAGCCCGGCGATGATGGTCTCGATCAGCCGCTGGCGGGCATCGTCGTCGAGCCGTTCGACGTGGGCGCGGGCGGCGTCGCGCTCGGCGGCGGTATAGTCGGCCGCGGCGCCGGGGCGTTCGAGCAGGTAGAGGTCGAAGGCGGCGAAGGCGGCCTGTTCGAAACGCAGCGCGGTACCGCCCTCGGGCAGCGGCCAGGCGAGATCGGTGCGGGTCCAGTCGAGCACTGGCATGAAGTTGTAGCAGACCGTGTCGATGCCGCAGGCGCCGAGGTTGGCAAGCGTTCGACGATAGTTGTCGAGATAGTGTTCGGCTGCTGGCAGCCCCAGCTTGATCGCCTCGTGGACCGGTACGCTCTCGACCACCGACCAGCTCAGCCCCGCCGCCTCGATCTGCTGCTGGCGTTCACGGATGGCCGCGCGTGGCCAGGTCTCACCGATGGGGATTTCGTGCAGAGCGGTGACGATGCCGGTCGCCCCGGCCTGACGAATCTCGTCGAGGCCGATGGGGTCACTGGGGCCGAACCAGCGCCAGGTGTGTTGCATGATCAAGCCTCCTGATCAGAAGCGTCGTGTATCGAGGCGGCAATGGCCGATGCCACGCCGTCGCGTTCCAGCCGCATCAGCGCGTCGAGGAGCTGCCGGGTGACGGGGCGAGCGTCGCGCAGCGCCGCGGGGAAGACCTCATCGAGTGCGAGGAAGGCGTCGATCAGCGCCGCGGGGTCGTCGCCGTGGCGACGGTGGAGCGCGGCGAAGGTCTCCGCCAGCGGGTCGTCCACCGCATGCGGCTGACCTTGGAGGTCGGTGCCGGCGGTGTAGCGAATCCAGGCTGCGATGCCGAGCGCGGTGGCGCGCAGATCCGTAGCGTCGTTCGCCGTCAGGCGGTCGACGGCGCCGGCCAGCCAGCGCTGGGGCAGCTTCTGCGAGCCATCCATGGCGATCTGCTGTAGCCGATGATGCAGGCTGTCGTTGGCGAAGCGCACCAGTAGCCGCTCGGTGTAGGCCGCGACATCGCTGCCCGCCGGCAGCTCGAGCGTGGGTGCCGCCTCGCGCTGCCAGTAGTGCCGCAGCAGCCCGCGGAGCACCGGGTTCGCGACAGCGGCATCGACCGTCTCGATGCCGGCCAGCGCACCCAGATAGGCGAGCAGCGAATGGGCGCCGTTGAGCAGACGCAGCTTCATGGTCTCGAAGGGGGTGACATCGGCGACCATCTCGACGCCTTCGGCCTCCCAGTCCGGCCGGCCCAGCGGGAAGTCATCCTCGACCACCCACTGGCTGAAGGTCTCGCAGACTACCGCTGCCGGATCGTCGACACCCAGCGCGACCAGGCGTGCCCGATCGGCCGCGCCCATGGCCGGTACGATGCGATCGACCATGCTCGAGGGGAAGGCGACCTGGGCCTCGATCCAGTCGGCCAGCGCGGTGTCCTGTTGGCGCGCCAGTGCCACCACCGCATGCCGTGTGCGCTGGCCGTTGGCCGGCATGTTGTCGCAGCAGAGCACCGTGAAGGGCGGGGTGCCGGCAGCGCGGCGCCGGGTCAGCGCCGCCACCAGCAGGCCGGGTGCGGTGTGGGGTGTCGTCGGATTGGCGATGTCGTGGGCGATCGGCTCGGCCCGGGTGAGCAGCTCGCCGCTCGCCGGATTGAGAAAATAGCCCTTTTCGGTGACCGTCAGCGTAACGATGCGCACGGCGGGATCACTCATCCGCGCCAGCAGCGCTTCGCGATCCGGCCCGTCGGGGCCGGCGTAGAGCGCCTCACGCATGACCCCGATCTCACGCAGGTCGAGGTGCTCGCTGTCGCGGTATTCAGCCACGTGGTAGCGCAGGTCGTTGGCGCGCAGCTGCTCGACCAGGGTGCGGTTGGCGCGGATGTTGGCACTGCAGACGCCCCAGGCTTCGTCGCCGCTGCGCGCCAGATACCGCTGCAGATAGACCGCCTGGTGGGCGCGGTGGAAGGCGCCCAGGCCCAGATGGACGATACCGATCTGGCGTGGCACGCGCGTGGCCGGATGACGTTCGACATGGATCTCGCTGGATGACATCTCAGGAGGCTCCCATCAGCAGGTTGGGCAACCACAGCGACAGTGCTGGCACGAAGGAGACCAGCAGCAGTACCAGAAGATTGCAGATCAGAAACGGCACGATCGCCCGCGCCACGCGCAGCATCGGCAGCTTGCCGATGCTCGAGACCACGAACAGGCAGACCCCCACCGGCGGCGTGGTCAGCCCGATCATCAGGTTGAGCACTGCCATCACGCCGAAGTGGATCGGATCCATGCCGATCCCGGTGGCGACACCGAGCAGCGCCGGGAACAGGATGATCAGCGCGGCGATGGTCTCCATGAAGGCGCCGACGAAGAGCAGGATCAGGTTGAGGATCAGGATCACCACGACGGGGTTGTCGCTGAAGCCCAGGATCGCGCCGGCGATCAGTTGCGGAATCTGCTGGCTGGTGAGGATCCAGCCGAACAGATTGGCCAACCCCACCAGCAGCATCAGCGAGGCCGAGGTGATCACGGTATCCGTCAGGATGCCGCCGAGGTTGCGCCAGTTGATGCCCTTGTAGACGAAGGTGCCCACCAGCAGCGCATAGAGACTGGCGACGATCGACGCTTCGGTCGGGGTGAACAGCCCGCCGATGATCCCGTAGAGGATGATGAAGGTCATCAGCAGCGCCCAGAACGCGCTGCGCCCCTCCTTGAGCAGCGTGATGAAGGAGGCGCGCGGCTCCTTGGGATAGCCGCGTTTCACCGCCAGCCAGTAGACGGTGATCATCATCGCCACGCCGAGCAGCAGCCCGGGTACGGCGCCGGCCAGGAACATGCGCCCGACCGAAATGCCCGAGAGCGAGCCGACGATGATCATCGGCACGCTGGGCGGGATGATCGGGCCGATGGTCGAGGAGGCGGCGGTGACCGCGGCGGCGAACGGCTTGTCGTAGCCGCTCTTGGCCATCCCCGGAATCATCACCGAGCCGATGCTGGCGGCATCGGCCACCGCGGTGCCGGAAATACCGCTGAAGATCATCGAGCCACCGACGTTGGCCAGTCCCAGGCCGCCGCGGACATGGCCGACCAGGGCGTTGGAGAAGCGCACGATGTGCTGGGTGATATTGCCCACGTTCATCAGGTTGCCGGCCATGACGAAGCCGGGAATACACAGCAGCACGAAGGCGTCGATCCCCGAGAACAGACGCTGGGGCACGATGGTCAGCGAGATGCCGCCGAGCAGCAGATAGGCGACCGAAGAGACGCCCAGACAGAAGGCGATCGGCAGGCCGAGCAGCAGCAGGGCCAGAAAGGTGATGAAGAGAACGGCGATATCCATTAGCGCTCACTCCGGGCGTCGGGAACCGGGCGGATCAGGGCCATGACTCCCTCGAGGGTGCAGATCGCGGCGTAGAACGCGAGCGAGACGAACAGCAGCACCGAAGAGAAGAAGATGTAGATCATCGGGATGCGCAGCGTGGGCGAAGTCTGGAAGGCGCCGATCTGGGCGAACTGCCAGGCGCCCGGCAGCACCATGACCACGAAGCCGAGGGTGATCAGTGAGATCACGCTGAGATAGAGGGCGCGCCCGCGTGGCGAGAGGCGCCCGTGGAACAGCTCGACGTTGACGTTACGGTGGCGATGCAGCACCACCCCGGCGCCGAGCGAGACCATGTAGATGAAGAGGTAGCGGGTGAGCTCCTCGGTCCAGGCCAGGGTGATCGGCAGGAACAGGCGCGAGGCCACCTGCAGCAGCACGGTCAGCGACAGGCCGACCAGTGCGATCACCGCCAGTGTCAGCAGCACGCGGTCGAGCAGCGCCGCGAACTTGCCCAGTGGCCCGCCCAGGCGAGGCACACGGTTGAGCACCTCGAGGCCCTCCTGGATGTCGACCGAAGGGTGTTCCGGGTTGGGGTGCGTCATGGGAGTCTCCGCATGAGAAGAAGGGGCACGCTCGGACGCCTGCCGGTGGTGCTGGCCGTCACCGGCGAGGCGCCGCCTGGTTCAGAACGCCTAGGTGCTGTCTGAAAAGTCGACGAGCGCAGTACTTTTCAGGCAGTGCCTAGTTCAGAGCGCCTGGATCTCTTCATAGAGCGCGCGCTGCTCGTCGTTCAGGGCGTCGAGCACTGCCGGCTTGGCCTTCTTGGCGAAGGCCGCCTGGTCCACCTCGACGAAGGTCATGCCCTTGTCCTTGAGCGCCTGTTCGAGCCGCTTCTGGTCGGCGGCGAACAGCGTCTCTTCATAGCTCTGCATCTGGCTGGCGGCATCGCGCACCACCTGCTGCAGGTCGGCGGGCATCGATTCGAGCTTCTGCTTGCCGATCACCACGTAGATCCAGCTGCGCACGTGGTCGGTCATGTCGACGTACTTCTGCACCTCGTTGAAGCTGGCGCTCTCGATCAGGCTGAGCGGGTTCTCCTGGGCCTCGATGGTGTTCTGCTGCAGCGCGGTGAAGACCTCGCTGAATGCCATCGGTGTCGGTCGCGCGCCGAGTGCCTTCCAGGTGTCGACGAACAGCGGCACGTTGGGTACGCGAATGCGCAGGCCGTCGAGATCGTCAGGGGTCTTGATCGGGCGGTTGGAGGTCAGCTCGCGCGGGCCGCGCTCGAACCAGGCCAGCGGCACCAGGCCGGTGCGTTCGGTGATCTGTGCCTCGATCTGCTTGCCGACGTCACCTTCCACGGCACGGCGCAGCTGGTCGGCGTCCTTGAACAGGTAGGGCACCGCCATCATCGCTGCCTTGGGTGCCCAGTTCTGCAGGCTCTCGCCGGTGATGGTCATGTCAGCGGTGCCGAGCTGGATGCTGTTGATCACATCCATCTCGTTGCCGAGCTGCTCGTTGGGAAAGACCTGAACCTCGATCCGACCATCGGAATTGGCCTCTACCAGTTCCTTGAACTTGAGCGCGGCCTTGTTCCAGATGTTCTCGGCGTTGGCCAGGTGGCCGAACTTGAGCGTGTAGTCGGCGGCGAAGGTGGCCTGGCTGGCGACGAGGGTAGCGCCGAGGGCGACGCCGGCGAGCAGCTGCTTGAGAGTCGAGGTGGAGAACATGGCGTGAAACTCCTTGGGTGAGGTAGCGCGGCGTTGTCGCTGTTGTGCCGCAGAGACGTTGTGGCTACGGAGACGATGGTGCCGCGGAGACGACGAGCCGCGGCGAGTGACGCCGCGACCCGACTGGCAGGGCGTCAGGGTGCGATGCGTACCAGCACCTTGCGCGCGCGTTCCGGGTGGTTGTCGAGCAGGTCGATCGCGGACGGCATCTCCGCCAGCGCCACGCGGTGGCTGATCAGCGCCTTGGGATCGAGACGCCCGGCGGCTATCTGCGCGATCACCGACGGAAACCGGCGGTTGTTGAGCCGCGAGCCGACCAGCGTCAGCTCCTTCTTGATCACCTCCAGCTGGATCAGGTCGCTCGGCGCCGGGCTGAAACCGAGCAGGCCGATGCGTCCGGCCGGGCAGGCCATGCGCAGCATGGCCGGCAGCATCGCCGGGATGCAGGCGGCATCGGCGATCAGCGGGATGCCCTCGCCGGCGGTCACGTCCCGCACGGCGGTCTCGAGGTCGCTCTCGCGGCCGTTGATCACGTGGCTGGCACCGAGCTCACGAGCGCTTGCCAGGCGGGCGTCGAGAATATCGGTGACGATCACCTCCTCGATGCCCAGGGCGCGGGCCATCTGCAGCACGGTCAGTCCGATGACCCCGGCGCCGATCACCAGCAGGCGATCGCCCGGCTGCGGCTCCATGCGGGCGAGCACGTTGGCGGCGATGGAGTAGGGCTCGACCAGGGCCGCGGCATCGAGGTCCAGCGCGTCGGGAACCCGGTGGGCGTTGGCGGCGGGGACATTGACCTGCTCGGCAAAGCCGCCGCTGCGATGCACGCCGATCACCTGCATGGCGCTGCAGACGTTGGGCCGGCCGATGCGGCAGGGATAGCAGCTGCCGCAGGCGACCACCGGGTCGACGCAGACCCGTTCGCCGATACGCGCGGCATCCACACCTGCGCCCACCGCGCTGATCACCCCGGCGAACTCGTGGCCGGTGATCCGTGGGAACTGCACGAAGGCGTTGTCACCGTGGATGATGTGCATGTCCGAGCCGCAGATGCCGGCGTAGGCGACGTCGACGATCACCTCGCCCGCGGCGGCGGCGGGAGCGGGCTGCTCGGTGACCGCGAAGGCGTGCGGGGCGCTGACACGAAAGGCTTGCATCGATCTCTCCTCAAACTGGCGCGGGCTGCGCCGGTGTGATCCGCCACGCGCCGTGGATGGCACCGTGCGCTTCAACCGCGGCGCCTCTCGCGTATCGCATCACCAGTGCCACAGGGTGCCGTCCTCGAGCCGGTTGACCGGCAGGCTGGCGGGTTTGTACGGATAGCGGGCGGCGGCTTCCTCGTCGATGTCGACGCCGTGGCCCGGCGACTCGCCGACCACGAAGTGCCCCGCCTCGAAGCGATAGTCGTGGGGGAAGACGCTATCGGTCAGCGGGTCATGGGGCATGTGCTCCTGAATGCCGAAGTTGGGCACCCAGGTGTCGAAGTGAACCGCCGCGCCGAGGCACACCGGCGACAGATCCGTCGGCCCGTGGAAGCCGGTGCGCACGTGATAGAGCGAGGCGAAGTCGGCGATCCGGCGCACGTGGGTGATGCCGCCACCGTGGGTCAGCGGCGTGCGGATATAGTCGATCCACTGGTTCTGGATCATCTCGCGGCAGTCGTGGATCGAGTTGAACACCTCACCGATGGCCAGCGGCGTGGTGGTGTGCTCGCGGATCAGACGCAGGCTCTCCTGGTTCTCGGCGGGCACGCAATCCTCCAGCCAGAACAGGTGGTAGGGCTCTACCGCCTTGCCCAGCCGTGCCGCTTCGATCGGAGTCAGCCGGTGGTGGACGTCGTGGAGCAGGTGCAGCTCGTGGCCGAACTGCTCGCGCACGGCGGCGAACAGCTTGGGCACGTGGTTGAGGTACTTCTCCGTGCTCCAGACGTGCTCGGCGGGCAGTTCGGCATCCGCCGGCTCGTAGCGCTCGCCGTCGCGCTTGGCCACGCCGTAGATCGTCTCGATGCCCGGCACGCCGGCCTGTACGCGCACGGCCTTGTAGCCCAGTTCGACGTGGCGGGCGACCTCCGCGAGGCAGCTGTCGATATCCTTGCCGGTGCAGTGGGCATAGGTCATCACCCGCTCGCGGCTCTTGCCGCCCAGAAGCTGGTAGAGCGGCATGCCGGCGGCCTTGCCCTGGATGTCCCACAGCGCCATGTCCACTGCACTGATCGCGCTCATGGTGACCGGGCCGCGACGCCAGTAGGCGCCGCGATAGAGGTACTGCCAGGTGTCCTCGATACGGCTGGCGTCGCGGCCGATCAGCGCCGGTACCACGTGCTCCTGCAGATAGGCGGCCACGGCCATCTCGCGGCCGTTCAAGGTGGCGTCGCCGATGCCGTGGATGCCGCAGTCGGTGATGAGCTTGAGGGTGACGAAGTTGCGTCCCGGGCAGGTGACGATGACGCGGGCATCGATGATTTTCATGCGCTCTCCGGCGGCGGTGGCGGGCTGTTCAGCACTCGGCGAACAGCTCGGGATGACGTTCGATAAGACGTGGCAGCGAGGTCAGGAGCTCGCGCAGGTGCGCCTGCACCGCGCGCTCGGCGGCGGCCGGGTCGCGCTCGGCGATGGCGCCGACGATGCGCTCATGCTGGGCCACCAGGGTCTCCAGCGGCGTGCCGTCGGGCATGCTGATGTAGCGCACGCGGTCGAAGTGCGCCTTGACCTCTTCGGTGAAACGCCACGCCGAGGCGTGGCCCGCCTCCCGCGACAGCGTCTGGTGGAAGGCTTCGTCGAGCAGATAGAAGCGCTCGTATTCGTCGCTGCCGAGGGTGCGCCGCTGACGCTCGACCAGCTCGTAGAGCTCGTCCAGGCCGCGTCGCGAAAGCCCCGACTCCGCCGCCGACTTGGCCACCGCGACCTCGATCGCTTCGCGCACGAAGCGCGCGCTGTAGACCGCCCGCGGCGAGATCTTGACCACGAAGGTGCCGCGCTGGGGGCGCACCTCGACCAGTCCCGCCTCGGAGAGGCGGATGAACGCCTCGCGCACCGGCTGGCGGCTGACCGCGAAGGTATCGGCGATCTCCTTCTCCGACAGCGCCTGGCCGGGGGCCAGCGTCAAGCGGATGATCGCCTGGCGCAGGGTGGCGTAGAGGCGCTGGCGGACCGGGCCGGTGGCGGCGTCTTCCCACAGGCTGTAGAGCGATTGGCTCACGGCGATCCTCGTCTGGGTGGCTCGTCTCGAAGGCCCTGGCAGGCGCCGTGTCGGCACCGTCAGACCATCTTGTCTAACTAGTATGGTAGTTGCCGGTAGAGCATGGCGATTCGACTTTCGGAGGCCCCGCGCCAGGACACATCACGCCATGCCACGTCACTCCACGTCCGCCCATACCCCGCGGTGGGCCACAGTTTTGGCCGCGGTGGCCGATCTCTCTGGAGTGGTCGCATCCCGCGGCGCCCGCATGCTGGGCAGAGAGTCGGTCAGGGGGCAGAGCGGGCCGGGAGGCTGATGGCCGGCTGGCGAGCGGACAGTGAAAAGGCCGGCCAGGGATAGCGGGTTAGCGAATAGCGGGTAGCCAATAGGCAGCAGAGAGACGTGCTGAAAAGAAAGTGCTGAAAAGGCAGCAGTGAAAAGAGGAGGAGATGACGCGATGGGGATCAACGACTGGCCGGCGGGGGAGCGCCCGCGAGAGAAGCTGCTGACGCTGGGCGCTTCGGCGCTCTCCGATGCCGAGCTGCTGGCGATCTTCCTGCGCGTCGGGGTCAAGGGGCGCTCGGCGGTCGACCTGGCGCGGGATCTGCTCGCCAGCTTCGGTGGGTTGCGGGCGCTGCTGGAGGCGGATCGCCAGCGCTTCTGTGCCGAGCATGGGCTGGGCGAGGCCAAGTACGTGCAGCTGCAGGCGACGCTGGAGCTGTCGCGGCGCCATCTCGGCAGCCTGCTCGAGCGCGACGCCGCGCTCACCTCGCCGACCCTGGTTCGACGCTTTCTCAGTGCTCAGCTGCGTCATCTCCCCCACGAGGCGTTCGCGGCGCTGTTCCTGGATAACCAGCATCGGGTGATCCGCTTCGAGATTCTCGCCGAAGGCACGCTGGATGGGGCCTCGATCTACCCGCGGGAGGTGGCGCGTCGGGCGCTGGCCCACAACGCCGGCGCGCTGATCTTCGCTCACAACCATCCCTCCGGCGTGGCCGAACCGAGCCAGTCGGATCGCCGGGTCACCGAGCGCCTGAGCGAGGCGCTGGGGCTGTTCGATATTCGCGTGCTCGATCACTTCGTGGTGGGCGACGGTGAGGTGATCTCGTTCGTCGAAAGGGGCTGGCTGTGAGCGGGATGGCGGGGAAATTACGCGCGCCGATCAAAGGGAAAAAGCGCCCGCGCGCTTGCGGGGGGGTAGGGGGTCTGGTATAAAGTACGCCCTTTGAAACAGGGCAGAAGGCGGACGCCAGCCATTTATCGTGGTTTGCCCGAGCTAACTCTGCATAACCCGCCAGTGGTCGGAGGCTTCCATGTCCCAAGTTTGTCAGGTTACCGGTAAGCGTCCGGTGACTGGTAATAACGTCTCGCACTCACAGCGCAAGACGCGTCGTCGTTTCGTGCCGAACCTGCACACCCATCGTTTCTGGGTCGAGTCCGAGAAGCGTTTCGTCAAGCTGCGTATCTCTTCCAAGGGCATGCGCATCATCGACAAGAAAGGCATCGACGCGGTGCTCAGCGACATCCGCAAGCGCGACGCCAGCATTTAAGGAGTCTGAGAGATGCGTGACAAGATCAAGTTGGTGTCCAGTGCCGGTACCGGTCACTTCTACACCGCCGCCAAGAACAAGCGTAACACCCCGGACAAGCTTGAATTCAAGAAGTACGATCCGGTCGTTCGCAAGCACGTCATCTACAAGGAAGCCAAGATCAAGTGATCTAGCTTTCCGCTGGTGCCAAAGTGCCAGCGCAGAATGACAGTACGGAAAACCCGGTCCTCGACCGGGTTTTCTCGTTGGTGATGAGCCGGTTGGTGATGACAGAGCCGCGAGAACAGATGCATGCCCGAGCTTCCTGAAGTCGAGACCACCCGTCGCGGTATCGCGCCCCACGTCGAGGGTCGTGAGATCGTCGAGGTGATCGTACGCAGCCGCAGCCTGCGTGTACCAGTGCCGGTAGATCTGGAAGCGGCGCTGATCGGTGCGCGCTTCGGAGAGCTCGCGCGGCGCGCCAAGTATCTGCTGTTGCCGGTGGGTGATCGCTCGCTGCTGTGGCACCTGGGCATGTCCGGCAGCCTGCGTCTGGCGCGGGTGGGCGATCTGCCCAAGAAGCACGATCATGTCGACGTGGTGGTCGAGGGCGGTGCCATCCTGCGCTACCACGATCCGCGCCGCTTCGGCTTCGTCGACTGGCTGGCACCTGACGTCGCCAGCGACCCCAGGCTCGCGCGGCTGGGGCCGGAGCCGCTGTCGCCCGATTTCGATGGCGCGCGTCTCTACACCCTCTCGCGGGGGCGCCGGGCGGCGATCAAGCCGTTCATCATGGACAATGCCGTGGTGGTGGGGGTGGGCAACATCTACGCCAGCGAGGCGCTGTTCATGGCCGGGATCGACCCGCGCCGCGCCGCCGGACGCGTCTCGCGCGAGCGCTATGCGCGCCTGGCCGAGGCGATCAAGACGGTGCTGGCGGCGGCGATCACCCAGGGCGGCACGACCCTGCGCGATTTCGTCAGCGGCAGCGGCGAGCCCGGCTACTTCGCCCAGCGCCTCAACGTCTACGGCCGTGGCGGCGAGCCGTGCCGCGAGTGCGGCCATCTGCTGCGCCAGGTGACGCTGGGGCAGCGTGCCAGCGTCTACTGTCCGATCTGCCAGCGCTGAGCGCCTGGCTCCGATACTGTTAGAATGCGCCCCGATAATCCTTTGCCCATGGAGTCCTCCGTGCCCCAGACCCTGCGCCTCAAGAAGAACGCCGACCGCCGCCTGAAGGCGGGCCATCTGTGGCTCTACTCCAACGAGATCGACATTCAGGCGACGCCGCTGAAGGGGCTCGAGCCCGGTGCCCAGGCGGTGATCGAGGCCGCCAACGGCAAGCCGCTGGGGGTGGCCTACGTCAACCCGCACTCGCTGATCTGCGCCCGTGTGGTCTCGCGGGATGCCGACGTGCGCCTGGACCGTTCGCTGCTGGTGCACCGTTTCAATCAGGCGCTCGGCCTGCGCGAGCGGCTCTTCGCCAAGCCGTTCTACCGTCTGGTCCACGGCGAGGGTGACCTGCTGCCGGGGCTGATCGTCGATCGTTTCGACGATGTGCTGGTGGTGCAGCTCAATACCCTGGGCATGGAGCGGGTGCGCGACGAGGTGATCGCGGCGCTGGACAAGGTGCTGTCGCCGCGGGCGATCGTGTTCAAGAACGACTCCAGCGGCCGCCGTCTCGAACAGCTCAAGTCGGAAGTGGCGGTGGTCCACGGTGAACTGCCCGAGCAGGTGCTGCTCGAGGAGAACGGGGTGCGCTTCGTCGCCCCGGTGCTGGATGGCCAGAAGACCGGCTGGTTCTATGATCACCGCGCCAACCGTGCCTGGCTCAACGGCCTGGTCGCCGGCAAGCGGGTGCTCGACCTGTTCAGCTACGTCGGTGGTTGGGGCGTGCAGGCGGCGGCCCACGGCGCCAGCGAGGTGCTCTGCGTCGACGCCTCCGAGGCGGCGCTCGAGCGGGTCGCCGAGAACGCTGCGCTCAACGGCCTGCACGAGCAGGTGGCGGTGGGCCACGGCGACGTGTTCGAGGCGCTGACCGCGCTGCGCGCCGAGGGTGAGCGCTTCGACGTGGTGGTGCTCGACCCGCCGGCCTTCATCAAGAAGCGCAAGGACATCACCAACGGCGAGCGCGCCTACGCGCGTCTGAACCGCGAGGCGATGCGCCTGCTCGGCCGCGATGGCCTGCTGCTGTCGGCGTCGTGCTCGATGCACCTGGCCGAGGAGCGTCTGGTCGAGTGCGTGCGCGGGGCCGTGCGCCACCAGGACCGCCATGGCCAGATCCTCTATCGCGGCGGCCAGGCCGGCGACCATCCGATCCACCCGGCAATCCCCGAGACCGCCTATCTCAAGGCGCTCGGCGTGCGTGTCTTCCGCAACTAACAGGGGAGTGGGGTGATGACGGCGCTTGTCTGTCTCTTTCGTCATCCCAATGTCTTGCTGGTGTGTCATGTTCGCAACGTCATCGACAGTGCGGGTATCGGCGTCGAGTTGCGTAACATGACCCTGGCCGGCGCCGCCGGCGAGCTGCCCATGGATCAGTGCGAGCCGCAGGTGTGGGTGGCCCGGGCCGACTGCGAGCGTGCCCGGGGGCTGCTGCGCGAGGCGCTGGAGGGGCCGGCCGACGTGCCCGCCGACTGGGTCTGTCCCGGCTGCGGCGAGCGCCTCGGTGGCGCCTTCGATACCTGCTGGCAGTGCGCGACGCCGCGTCCGGCAGCCGGTGCGGCGTCGGCCTGACAGCCCTTGCAGGAGAACGCCATGAGCTGGGATCTGCCCCGACCCTTCCTCCTCGACATCGCGGTCGAGGCGAGCCATATCGACCACTACGGCCACGTCAACAACGCCGAGTACCTGCGCTGGGTGGAGCAGGCCAGCTGGGCTCACTCGCGGGCGCTGGGGCTAAGCCTCGACGACTACCGCGCGCTCGATCGCGGCATGGTGGTGCATCGCCACGAACTCGACTATCTCGCCCCGGCGTTCGAAGGCGATGGGCTCAAGATCGCCACCTGGATCGTCGCCTGCGATGGCCGCCTGACGCTGACACGGCGCTTCCAGCTGCGCAATGACGCGACCGGCGCCACCTTGCTGCGAGCCCAGACTCGCTTTGCCTGTATCGAACTCTCCAGCGGTCGGGCGCGACGCATGCCGGCACGCTTCGTCGAGGTCTACGGTGAGGCGGTGACATCTCCTGTCATCGGCTAGGCTTTTCTACTGTTTTTTCCCTATTGACGAGAAGTTTCGTGGCGATAGTTGGGCTATGCGCGATTTTTTCGTCTTTTTTCTTCAGATGTCCCGTCGTCTGAATGGCTGTGCTGTAATCCGCTCGATCCCCCAATGACAAGTCACGATCGCGGAGTCAGCCATGCATATCGGTGTCCCCAAGGAAATCAAGAACCATGAGTATCGCGTCGCCCTGACCCCGGGCGGCGCGCGTGAACTCGTCGCCCGTGGCCATCGGGTGTCGGTCGAGACGAGCGCCGGTGGCGGCGCCGGTTACCCCGACGATGCCTACCGCGAGGCCGGCGCGGCGATCGTCGAGGACGTCGAGGCGCTGTGGCGCGAGGCCGAGGCGATCCTCAAGGTCAAGGAGCCCCAGGCGGTGGAGGTGGCGCGGCTGCGTCCGGGCCAGATCCTGTTCACCTATCTGCATCTGGCCGCGGAGGAGACGCTCACCCGGGGGCTGCTCGACAGCGGCGCCACCTGCATCGCCTACGAGACCATCACCGACGCCCAGGGCGGGCTGCCGCTGCTGGCGCCGATGAGCCGGGTCGCCGGGCGCATGGCGATCCAGGCCGGTGCGCACAGCCTGGAGAAGGCCCAGGGCGGAGCCGGCATCCTGCTGCCGGGGGTACCCGGGGTGGCGCCGGCCAAGGTCAGCGTGATCGGCGGCGGCGTGGTCGGCGAGAACGCTGCGCGCATGGCGCTCGGCCTGGGCGCCGAGGTGACCATCCTCGACAAGTCGCTGGCGCGCCTCGAGGTGCTCGATCACCGCTACCAGGGGGCCATCCGTACCGTCTATTCCACTGCCGAGACCCTGGAACAGGCGATTCGCGAATCGGACCTGATCGTCGGCGCGGTGCTGGTGCCCGGCGCCGCCGCGCCCAAGCTGATCACCCGCGCCATGCTCGCCGAGATGAAGCCCGGCAGCGTGCTGGTCGACGTGGCGATCGATCAGGGCGGCTGCTTCGAGACCAGCCGTCCCACCACCCATGCCGAGCCTAGCTACATTGTCGACGGCATCGTCCACTACTGCGTGGCCAATATGCCGGGCGCAGTGGCGCGCACCTCCACCCAGGCGCTGACCAACGCCACCCTGCCGTTCGTCATCGCCCTGGCCGACAAGGGCTGGCAGCAGGCGCTGACCGACGATAGCCACTTCCTTGCCGGGCTCAACGTCCACGCCGGGCAGTTGACCTACGCTGCGGTGGGTGAGGCGTTCGACATCGAGGCGGTCGACGCCGAGAGCTGCTTGCGCTGAGCGCAACCCTGGCCGCTGACTGCGCCGCCCGCTGTGGCGGCGTAGTCGGTGTCGCCGGCGCGGCTTGCCTCTGACCGCGCCGATAGCGGCTGAGCCCTGGGCTCGCCAGCGCCGCTGATTGCGGTCGTCGTGTCTCGTATAGCGAGACGAATTCCTCTGTGTGTCTCGGTTATGCTCGGACGACATTCGCCGCCGAGCCATGACCGTGCCTGCTAGCCGTGATGCCTCCCAGACGCCTTCGACCCTGCGCCACGTGATGGCGCTGCTGCGCGTGACCGCCGCCTGCGGCGCTCGTGGCGCGGGTATCGATGACTATCTCGACGCCACCGAGCTGAGCCGGCCGACCATCTATCGCCTGCTCAAGGGGCTACGCGAGGAGGGCTTTCTGCGCCCCTCGCCGCTGCGCCACCGCTATCTGCTCGGCTACGAGCTGCTGGTGCTGGGGGCCGAGGCGGGCAATGGCGCCCAGCTGCGTGACCTGGCCCGGCCGCGGCTGCTGGCGCTGGCCCAGCGCCTGGGCGGCAGCTTCTATCTGTTCGCCCACGATGGCCTGCACGCGGTTTGCCTGGAAATTCAGAACGGGGCCTACCCGGTGGGGGGCTTCGTGGCGTCCATCGGTGGACGCGTGCCGCTGGGCGTGGGCCAGGCCTCGATCGCACTGCTGGCATCGCTGGAGGCGCGCGAGCGGGCGTGGATTCTGGAGACCAATCGCGAGTGCCTGTCGCGCGACTACGCCATCGGCGTTGACGCGGTGCGCCGCGAGATCGACTACTGCCATGCCCACGGACACGCCCGCGGGGTGGAGGGCTCTAGCCTGCCCGAGTTCACCGGACTGGCGATGCCGCTGCTCGGCCCGGGCGAGCGCTGTCTCGGCGCCTTCAGCTGTTCGCTGCTCAAGTCGCGCCTGAGCGAGGCGCACCGCGCCACGCTGATCACCGCCATGGCCAGCGAGGTCGCCGGGCTGAAGGCCGATCTCCACGGCCTGCTGCAGCCGGAGTCCTGAACATGACGTTAGCCCCTCACCTGGCGCCGCATCTTGTCACCCATCCCGCTCATCGCAGCGCCTGCGGCTGGCAGGCACTGCTGCCGGCACGCCCGCCCGGGCCTAGCCAGCGCGGCGACGAGCGCGCCGACCTGGTGGTGGTCGGCGCCGGCTATACCGGCGTCGCCGCCGCGCGGGCCTATCAGGCGCTGGCCCCCGAGCGGCGCGTGGTGATGCTCGAGGCGGAGCGGGTGGGCGACGGCAGCCCGGGGCGCAACTCGGGTTTCATGCTGGAGATCGCGCTGGCCAACGATGCCAGCAGCGGAGCGCTGTCGCGCATGGCGACCCTCAACCGCCTCAGTCGCGAGGCGATGGCATCGCTCAAGGCGCAGGTCGATACCCACGCTATCGACTGCCAGCTGACCCGCAGCGGCACCTACCGCGCCGCCCGGGGCGCTGCCGGGCGCGCGGCTCTGGCCAGTTACGCCGAGTTTCTGCACGCGGCGGGGCTCGATTACCGCCACCTCGATCGCGCGGCCCTGGCCGAGCGGCTGGGTACCGACTACTACGCCGAGGGGCTCTACTCGCCGGACTGCTATCTGGTGCAGCCGGCGGCGCTGATTCGCGGGCTGGTGGCGGCGCTGCCGCCGGCGGTCACCTGCTACGAGCAGAGCCCGGCGCTGTCACTGACCCGCGACGGCGACGGCTGGCGCGTGAGCACCCCCGAGGGCGAGATTCGCACGCGCCAGGTGATGCTGGCCAACAATGCCTTCGCGCGCGCCCTGGGGGCCGACCGTTCGCGCCTTACCGCCATCTATACCTATGCCGCGCTGACCGCACCGCTGGCCCCCGAGCGGGTCGCTGCGGTGGCCGGCGCGCCCTGGGGGCTGCTGCCGGCGCATCGGCTCGGCTGCACCCTGCGCACCACCGCCGACCGGCGCCTGATGATCCGTGCCCAGTACGACTACGAGCGCGAACGCGACCCCGCCACGGTGGCCGCCGCGCTGGCCACGAGCCTGACGGCGCGCTATCCGGCGCTGGCCGATGTCGGCTTCGAGCGGGTCTGGGGCGGCACCACCGGGCTGACTTACAACGGCGCGCCGCTATGGGGCGAGATCGGCCCGGGGCTATACGTCTCGGCGGGCTGCAACGGTGGCGGCATCGTCAAGGGCAGCGTGCTGGGCGAGGCGCTGGCGCGGCTGGCGCTGGGGCGGCCGGCGGAGGACATCCCGGCGCTGTTCGGCCGCGCCAGCTGGATGCCACCGGCGCCGATCCGGCGTCTGGCATTCGAAGCGATCCGCCGCGTGGAGCAGCGCCGCGGCCGCGACGAGGCATAGGCGCCACGAGTGATGGTGCCCCCGCGTTCGACCAACAAAGGCAACCAACAGAGCCCGACTAACAGAGGCCGTTCGACAGAGTCCGACAGGCGCAGGACGACGATCCCGAATCGCCTAAATCGTCTAACCCGACCCCGATTCGATAACAACATCAACAACACCAAGGAGTCAGCATGGATCCGCAAATGCACTATGGGCTGCTCTCGCTGCTGCCCGCTTGTCTTGCCATCGTCCTGGCCTTCGCCACCCGTAACACCGTGTTCTCGCTGGCGGTGGCCTGCGTGGTCGGCGTGTCGATCATGGGGCAGGGGCCAATGGGCTTTCCCACCCTGCTGAAGACCTCGCTGGGGACCACGGACTTCTCGTGGATCCTGCTGCTGGAGCTGTTCATCGGTACCGTGATCGCCTTCTTCCAGCGCACCGGGGCGATCCGCAACTTCACCGCCTGGGTCGAGGCGCGCGCGCTGTCGCGGGTGCGGGTCCAGCTGGTGGGCTGGTTCATGGGCATGTTCGTGTTCTTCAGCGACTATTTCAGCCCGCTGTTCGTCGGCTCCACCCTGCGCGGGCTCACCGACCGCTACCGCGTCTCGCGCGAGAAGCTGGCCTATATCGCCGACTCCACCTCGGCGCCGGTCAGCGTGCTGGTGCCGATCACCGGCTGGGCGGTATTCATCTCCGGGCTCTTGATCGGCATGGGCCCGATCGATACCGCAGGGGAGGCCATGCAGGCGTTCGTCTACGCGGTGCCGTTCAATCTCTACGCCTGGCTCTCGGTGCTGGTGGTGGGGCTGGTGATCGTCGGCGTGGTGCCGCTGTTCGGCCCGCTCAAGCGCGCCGAAGCCCGTGCCCAGAACGAGGGCAAGGTGTTCCGCGACGGCGCCGACCCGCTGCTCGGCGAGGAGCTGACCGACCTGCAGCCGTTCGAGGGCGTGCGCACCAATCTGTTTCTCAACTTCGTGCTACCGGTACTGATCGTGATCGGCGTCGCCGTGAGCACCTTCGTGATCATGGGCTCGGCCAAGACGATGGAGGCGTTCCTCGCCGCAGCGGTAGTGCTGGGCGTGATCATGCGGCTGCAGGGGATCCCGCTCAACGACATCATGAAGACCGCCACCGCCGGCATGAAAGGGGTGATGCCGGCGATTCTGATCCTGGCCCTGGCCTACTCGCTCAATCAGCTCTCCAAGGAGATGGGGACCGCCGGATATATCGTCGAGATCAGCCGCGACTGGCTCTCGCCGACGCTGCTGCCGGCGATCACCTTCCTGCTGGCGGCGCTGATCGCCTTCGCCACCGGCTCTTCCTGGGGCACCTTCGCGATCATGATGCCGATCTCGGTGCCGGTGGCCTTCGTCTTCACCGGCGATACGCTGACGCCGCTGGTCTACGCCACCATCGCCGCGGTGGCCGGCGGCGGGGTGTTCGGCGACCACTGCTCGCCGCTGTCGGACACCACGGTGCTCGCTTCGACCGGCTCCGCCTGCGACCACATGGACCATGTGCGCACCCAGATTCCTTATGCGCTGGCGGTGGCGCTGGTATCGCTGGCGATCTATCTGCTGGTGGGCGTGACCCTGGTCGATATCGGTTGAGTCCTGGCCTGCCCGCGCCTCGGCGGGGGCACGGCGAGGCGGGTTCGCTAAGGCACGGGCGGCAAGGTAAACTGCCGCCATTCGCCATTTCCCGTCCACTCTCCCATCGATCGAAGAGTTCATGAGCCAGCGACGCGTTCTTACCGGCATCACCACCACGGGTACGCCGCATCTGGGCAACTATGTCGGCGCGATCAAGCCGGCGATCGCCGAGAGCCAGAATCCCGATGTCCAGTCCTACTATTTCCTCGCCGACCTGCATGCGCTGATCAAGGCGCAGGACCCGCAGCGGGTGCAGCAGTCGCGGCTCGAGATCGCCGCCACCTGGCTGGCGCTGGGGCTGGATACCGATAACGCGATCTTCTATCGCCAGTCCGACATCCACGAGATCCCGGAGCTCGCCTGGCTGCTCTCCTGCGTCTGCGCCAAGGGGCTGATGAACCGCTCCCACGCCTACAAGGCGGCGGTGGCGGAGAACGAAGAGGGCGGTATTCCCGACCCAGATCGGGGTGTCACCATGGGGCTGTTCGGCTATCCGGTGCTGATGGCCGCCGACATCCTGATGTTCAACGCCCACAAGGTGCCGGTGGGGCGCGACCAGATCCAGCATATCGAGATGGCCCGCGACATGGCCGGGCGCTTCAACCATATCTACAAGGGTGACTACTTCACCCTGCCCGAGGCGATCGTCGACGAGAAGGTCGAGGTGCTGCGCGGGCTCGACGGGCGCAAGATGTCCAAGAGCTACGACAACACCATTCCGCTGTTCGTCTCGGCCAAGAAGCTGCAGAAGCTGGTGCGCAAGATCAAGACCAACTCGCTGGAGCCGGGCGAGCCCAAGGACCCGGACACCTGCACCCTGTTCCAGATCTACAGCGCCTTCGCCACCGCGGAGGAGAGTGCCGACATGCGCCGCCGCTACGCCGAGGGGATCGGCTGGGGCGAGGCCAAGAACGAGGTGTTCGAATACCTCGATGCGCACCTGCGTGAGCCGCGCGAGCGCTATGAGGCGCTGATGAACGACCCCGGGCACATCGAGCAGGTGCTGCAGCAGGGCGCCGAGCGCGCCCGCGCCGAGGCCAATGCGCTGATGGAGCGGCTGCGAGTGGCGGTGGGGCTGGGGCGCTTTCAATAGGCGTCCGTCCGCACCCGCTACTCCACCCCGACGAGCCGGCCCTGCGCCGGCTCGCGGCTATCTGGGCCGGAGCCGCCTGGCGCTGGCTCGGAACGCTATATAACACTTTCGTCTATATAAATAATATTTAGTCGTTTTCGAATTCCTGACCAAAAGACTAAGGTATCGCCCATTCGATTCCGGTCTAAGAGGGATATCGCTTATGACTACCTTGACACAAACCGCGCCGCCCGGCCTGGGGCGGCTCTCGCCCAGGGCGTGGCTCGCCGCCCTGTTACTGGTGCTCGGCGCGCTCGCCGTGGGGCTCTTCGTCGGCGGCCGCCAGGGCTGGCTGATGCTGATCGGCGGCGCCCTGGGTATCGTGCTCTACCATGCCTCCTTCGGCTTCACCTCGGCGTGGCGGGTGTTCATCACCGAGCGCCGCGGCCGCGGTCTGCGCGCCCAGATGGTCATGCTGGCACTGGCGGTGGTGCTGTTCCTCCCGGCGCTGGGGGCGGGCACGCTCTTCGGCGAGCCGGTGCGGGGCTTCGTCTCGCCGATCGGGATCTCGGTGATCGTCGGCGCCTTTCTCTTCGGCGTCGGCATGCAGCTCGGCGGCGGCTGCGCCTCGGGCACGCTGTTCACCGTCGGCGGTGGCAACGCGCGCATGCTGATCACGCTCGCCTTCTTCATCGTCGGCTCGGTGATCGGCACGGCGCATTTCGCCTGGTGGCAGAGCCTGCCGGCATTCCAGCCCACCTCGATGATCGATCTGTTCGGCACCGGCGGCGGCATCGGCGTGAGTCTCGCTCTGTTCGCGGCGATCGCAGGCCTGACCGTGGTGATGGAGAAACGCCGCCACGGTCAGCTCGAGCAGGCGCCGCGGGTGCCCCACGGCGGCGCGCGCTGGCTCACCGGGCCATGGCCGATCCTGGCCGGCGCCATCGGCCTGGCGCTGCTCAACTATCTGACCCTGGCGCTGGCCGGGCGCCCCTGGGGGATCACCTCGGCGTTCGCGCTGTGGGGCGCCAAGGCGTTCCAGGCCGTGGGCGGCGATGTCACCGCTTGGGGCTACTGGCAGAATCCCGCGCGCGCAGCCTCGCTCGACAGCAGCGTCTTCAGCGACATCACCACGGTGATGAACCTCGGCATCATCCTCGGAGCCGGCCTGGCGGCGACGCTGGCCGGGCGCTTCGCTCCGAGCCTGCGTATTCCGCTGCGCTCGGTTGCTGCCGCCATCATTGGCGGGCTGCTGCTGGGCTACGGCGCGCGGCTCGCCTTCGGCTGCAACATCGGCGCCTACTTCAGCGGCATCGCCTCCGGCAGCCTGCACGGCTGGCTATGGCTGGTGGCCGCCTTCGCCGGCAACATGCTCGGCGTGCGCCTGCGTCCGCTGTTCTTCCCTGGCCAGGCCAGGCCGGTCGCTGCCAGCTGCTGAGCACGCTCGCTGAGCACCACCAAGCCCCGCCACGGCGGGGCTTTTGCGTGCCTGCTGGCGCGCTCTCCGGGCGCCTGGCCGCGCCGATACATGCCTTTGGCGCCGCCAAGTGGCATACTGGGCGACCCTCGACCGGCCACGGCCGGTTGCCCGCCCGCCAGGCGCCGCCGGTGGGGCAATAACGACAGCGCGCCACTCCCGGTCTGGCCCCGTTGCGGGGGGCGAGTTCGGCCCGGCCAGCGCTTTTCATCCGTAGGTCATCGCGAGAGCCGATTCATGTCCGATCACGCCAAGCGCCCCCTCTACATTCCCTATGCCGGCCCGACGCTCCTGGAGATGCCGCTGCTCAACAAGGGAAGCGCCTTCACCAGCGAAGAGCGGGTCGAGTTCAATCTGCTGGGGCTCTTGCCGCAGAACGTCGAAAGCATCGAGGAGCAGGTCGAGCGCGCCTACCGTCAGTACTCGCTGTGCCAGAACAACCTCGACAAGCACATCTATCTGCGCGGTATCCAGGACGACAACGAGACGCTGTTCTTCCGCCTGCTCGAGGAGCACCTCGAGGAGATGATGCCAATCATCTACACCCCGACGGTGGGTGAGGCGTGCGAGGAGTTCTCCAAGATCTACCGCAACCACCGCGGGCTGTTCATCTCCTATCCTGACCGCCATCGCATGGACGATATCCTGCGCAGTGCGACCAAGGACAAGGTGCGGGTGATCGTGGTCACCGACGGCGAGCGCATCCTCGGTCTCGGCGACCAGGGCATCGGCGGCATGGGTATCCCCATCGGCAAGCTCTCGCTCTACACCGCCTGCGGCGGTATCAGCCCGGCCTATACTCTGCCGATCACCCTCGACGTGGGTACCAACAACCAGAAGCTGCTCGACGACCCGATGTACATGGGCTGGCGCCACGAGCGCGTCTCGGCGGAAGAGTACGCCGAGTTCATCACCCTGTTCATGCAAGCGCTCAAGCGCCGCTGGCCCAACGTGTTGCTGCAGTTCGAGGACTTCGCGCTGACCAACGCCATGCCGCTGCTGGCGCGCTACCGCGACGAGCTGTGCTGCTTCAACGACGATATCCAGGGCACCGCGTCGGTGTGTGTGGCGACCCTGTTGGCGTCGTGCAAGGCCAAGAACGCCAAGCTCAGCGATCAGGTGATCACCTTCGCCGGTGCCGGTTCCGCCGGCTGCGGCATCGCCGAGCAGATCGTGGTGGCGATGACCCGCGAGGGACTTTCCGAGGCCGAGGCGCGCAAGCGTATCTTCATGGTCGACAAGAACGGCCTGCTGACCACCGACATGGATGGCCTGCACGACTTCCAGCGGCGCCTGGCCCACGCCCCCGAGTCGCTCGATTTCGACGGCGATGCGCGCGCGCTGATCGACGTGGTGCGCAACGCCAAGCCGACCATCCTGATCGGCGTCTCGGGGCAGCGCGGACTATTCACCGAAGAGGTGATCACCACGCTCAACAGCCACTGCGAGAACCCGCTAGTGATGCCGCTCTCCAACCCGACCTCCAAGGTCGAGGCGACGCCGCAGGACGTGCTCACCTGGACCCGCGGTCAGGCCATGGTCGCAACCGGCAGCCCGTTCGCCCCGGTGGAGATCGACGGGCGCCAGATTCCCATCGCCCAGTGCAACAACTCCTATATCTTCCCGGGGATCGGACTGGGTGTGATCGCGGCCAACGCCAATCGCGTCACCGA
The DNA here is from genome assembly GCF_040536835.1 of Salinicola endophyticus. NCBI lineage: Bacteria > Pseudomonadati > Pseudomonadota > Gammaproteobacteria > Oceanospirillales > Halomonadaceae > Salinicola > Salinicola endophyticus. The sequence continues at coordinate 3,528,614 of NZ_CP159578.1, read as the reverse complement.
CAACATGCTGATGGCCGCCTCCAATGCGCTGGCCGAGAGCGCGCCGATCGTCAAGACCGGCGAAGGGGCGCTGCTGCCGGCGCTCGGCGATATCCGCGAGATCAGCCAGCAGATCGCCTTCGCCGTGGGCAAGCAGGCGCAGCAGGATGGCGTCGCGCTCAGCTCCAGCGACGAGGTGCTGTGGGAAGCGATCCACGGCCACTTCTGGTATCCGCGCTACCGTCAGTACCGTCGCCGCTCGATCTGAGCCCGGCGATACGGGGGCTCGTCGAAGCGATCTTCGGCGCGTCTTCGAAAGCGATCTTCGGCGCGTCCCATCGGGGGCGCGCCGTTTGTTTTTCATCCCTCCAAGAACGCCTTTCACAACCGCAGGATGGTTGGGCTTGTCCGGCGGCAGGGCCCGAAGCGTCGGACCGTTGCGAGGGCGCTGTGAACCCCTCCCTGGGCGCTACCTTTGCCATCCCTGGCAAAGGACCCTCGCTTTGCCCTGCCCCCGGCGCCCACCATCAGAGGGGGGATGGGCTCCAAGCCCCGTCCCCGCGGCTTCTTGCCGGTCTGTTGCCGTCGTCAGCGGTTGTACTGCTGGTCGAACTTCTCTTCGCTGATCACCAGAAAGTAGATGAACTCGAAGAAGGCGATCAGCGCCGGCACCAGGGTCCAGCAGAACAGCAGATAGATCAGGCCGACGATCGGCTGACCCAGGTAGAAGCGATGCACGCCGAAACCGCCGAGGAAGAAGGCGAGGATCGCCGCGCTCCACTTGCTGCGCCCGCTCCTGGCGCCGCGCGCGACGGCGCCGCAGTTAGGGCAGCTCCGGGCGCTCTCGTGGATCGGTTTGCCACAGCCGTGGCAGTAGATCATGCCGGCGGAGAGCGGCTGTGGCCGGGTGTCGACGTCTTGGGTCATGCGGGGTTTCCTATTGATGTTCCCTATGGATGAACTTGAGGGAAACGCTGAATAAATCGACGAGCGAGATGAAGCGCAAGGCGCATGGAACACAGAACACGAGACATAACATGGGGTTAGGTGAGTGTTCGAGTACCACGCAACGCAGCGATTCGCTCGCGCAGGCATTTATGCAGCGTTTCCTGAGCCGGCGCGGTCTTGGCCGCGATGTCCGGTCGCCAAGTCTAAGGGATCGGCGGCGGGCCCGACAGCGCCTCGCCGCCGCGGGGGCGTCGCGTCTCGCGGGTCACGCCTCGCGCTGGCACCGGGTCCACCACTCGGCGCCCTGGACGTCGACGAACAGGCTGTAGAGCGAGGTGGTCGCGGTGATGTAGAGACGCTGACCGTCGCTGCCGCCGAAGCACAGGTTGGAGACCGTCTCGGGAACCAGGATACGCCCCAGCAGGGTGCCGTCGGGGGCGAAACAGTGGACCCCGTCGGCCGCCGACGACCACAGGTTGCCCTCGCGGTCCACGCGCATGCCATCGGGCACTCCGGCGCCGATCTCGGCGAAGATGCCGTCGTCTTCGAGCGTCTTGCCGTTCACCCGGAAGCGACGGATCACCGGGGCGACCGTCGAATCATGGGTGGCGCCGCTCTCGGCCACGTAGAGCAGGCGCTCGTCGGGGGAGAAACAGAGCCCATTGGGCTGGGCGAAGTCGCTGGCCACCGCGCTCAGGCTGCCATCCTCGGGGTCGAGCCGGAAGACGTGGCGCGCGGGCTGCTCGGGGTCGGCGCGGTAGCCCTCGAAGTTGGAGATCAGCCCGTAGGTGGGGTCGGTGAACCAGATCGCCCCGTCGCGGCTCACCACCACGTCGTTGGGCGAGTTGAGCCGCCCGCCGGCGTAGTGCGAGGCGAGCACCTGAATACGCCCGTCGGGCTCGGTGCGCACCAGGTCGCGGCTACCGTGGCGGCAGCTCACCAGGCGCCCCAAGTTGTCGCGGGTATTGCCGTTGTTGAAGCCGGTGCGCTCGCGGAAGGTGGTGATACCGTCGCGTGCCGACCAGCGCAGCAGGCGCTGGCTGGGGATATCCGAGAACAGCAGGCACTGATGGTCACCGAACCATACCGGCCCCTCGGTCCAGGTGAAGCCTGTGGCTAGCCGGGTCAACGGTGCCATGGGGTGAACCAGCCGCGCGAAGCGCGGGTCGTGGCTGTCGAGATGCTCAGGGGTGGGGATCATGTGCGGCGTCTCCGGGCGTTGGCGGCGATCACGATACCGATGATGATCATGCCGGTCAGCATCATGCGCGCGCCGGCGTCGAAGCCGTAGGCGTTGAGCATCGACACCACCAGGAACATGAACAGGGCCGCGCCCCACACCCCGGGCACGTTGGAGAAGCCGCCGGCGATCGAGGTGCCGCCGATCACCACCACGGCGATCGACAGCAGCAGATACTGCTGCCCCATGTTTAGCGCAGCGCCGCCGGAGAAGCTCGCCAGCAGATAGCCGGTGAGCCCGGCCAGCAGGGCCACGCTGAGATAGGCACTGGCACGCACGCGTTCCACCGGCACCCCGGCGAGTCTTGCCGCGCGCGGATTCTGGCCGGTGGCGAGCAGCCAGCGCCCCCACAGCCCGCGCTCCAGCAGCCACCACACGACCAGCGCCAGGAGCACGCCGATCAGCGCCACGTTGGGCACGCCGAGGGTGCGCCCGGTGGCGAAGTCGGCCAGCGCCGCCGGCGGCTTGATACGCAGGCCGCGGTTGGACCAGATCGCCAGCGACTGATAGAGCAGCGAGGCGGCGAGGGTGGCGATGATCGGCGGCAGACGCAGCAGCCGGATCAGCGTGAAGTTGGCCGCGCCGCAGCCCAGGCCCACCAGCAGGGCGACGCCCAGCCCCAGCAGCGCGGTACCGGGGGCGCCGCCCATGGCCTTGAGTGCCAGGGTGCCGGCCAGGGTCATGACTGCGGGGATCGAGAGGTCGATATTGCCCGGCCCCAGGGTGATCACCAGCATCTGGCCGATGCCGACGATCGCGGCGAAGGCGCCGAACGAGAGCGCGGCGTAGAGCAGCCCACCGGCCTGGGAGGCGCCGGAGAGCGCGATGGAGAGAGCGAAGACCGCGATGGCGGCGAGCCAGGCCCAGAGCCAGGGCCGCGAGATCAGGCTTTGCATGGCGTCGATCCTTGCAGTGGAGAGGGGGCTCGTGGAGAGAAGTCTCAGAGCAGCGCTTCGCGGCGCGTGAACAGCAGGCGTGCGGCGAGTACCAGGATCAGCACCGCCCCTTGAGCGCCGATCTGCCAGTCCGGCGAGATGTGCATGAAGGCCAGCAGCGACCCCGCCAGCGACAGCGTCAGCGCCCCCAGCACCGCGCCGATCGGCGATACCCGTCCACCGATGAACTCGCCGCCGCCGAGAATCACCCCGGCGATGCTGAGCAGGGTGTAACTGGAGGCGACGCTGGCCCCGGACGAGGTGTAGAGCCCCACCAGCGTGAGCCCGGCGAGCACGCCGAAGATCCCGGCGAGGCCGTAGGTCAGCGCGTAGAGCCCGCTCAGGCGCCAGCCGGCGCGGGCCACCGAGCGTGAGTTGCCACCCAGGCCGCGCAGTACAGTGCCTATCCCCGAACGCATGATCAGCAGATGCGCTGCGGCGGCGATCAAAAGCGCCGCCACTACCGCCATGGGGGCCAGCGGCGGCTTGACCGTCATCAGCGCACGCAGCCACTCCGGCGAGGTGCCGCCGGGGGCGGGCATGATCACCAGCGCCAGCCCGCCCCAGATGAACGACATGCCCAGGGTGACCACGATCGCCGGTAGCTCGAAGCGGTGGATCAGTGCCCCCAAGGCGGCGTAGGCGAGCACCAGGCCGGCCAGCGCCAGCCAGCCGAGCCAGGGGTGCTGCACCAGCAGGGTGGAGACGATGCACGCCACCAGACTGACGAAGGCGCCCACCGAGAGGTCGATGTCGTTGACCATGATGATCAGCAGCTGGCCGATGGTCGCCAGCGCGATGGGGATGGTCAGGTTGAACAGCAGGTTCAACCCCAGATAGCTCATCGCCCGCTCCTGCAGGGCGAAGGTCGCGATCAGCAGCACGCTGAACGAGATGAGCGGCAGCAGCTTGCGCGGCGAGATCGAATGACGGGTCATCTCAGTTCTCCTGCATCTCGAACGAGGCGGCCAGGATGCGCTCTTCGTTGATCTCGGCGCCGCTCAGTTCGGCCGAGATCTTGCCGTCGCGGAAGACGAAGACGCGATCGCACTGGCATACCTCCTCGGTTTCGGTGGAGTACCACAGGAAAGTCCGGCCGGCGTCGGCCTCGGCACGAATCAGCGCATAGACCTCCTGCTTGGTGCCGACATCGACCCCGCGCATGGGGTCGTCCATCACCACGATGGGGGCGCTCGACGCCAGCGCCCGGGCGAACAGCACCTTCTGCTGGTTGCCGCCGGAGAGCGAGGTGATGGGGTTGCCCAGATCGTCGCTGCGGATGCCGATGCGCTGCTGCCACTCGCGGCCCAGCGTCGCCTCGGCGCGGCGATCCACCGCGCCGCTGCGGGCCCCGGCCGGCAACACCGAGAGGCTCAGGTTGCGCAGGATCGACCACAGCGGCAGCACGCCGTCGCGGCCGCGGTCGCCGGCGACGAAGGCCATCCGGGGCTGGCGCGGTGCGCGCCAGCCGGAGGTACTGGCGAAATAGAGCTTGGCCAGGGCTTCGGCCTGGCCGTGGCCGGCGAGCCCGGCGAGGCCGACGATCTCGCCGCGCCGTGCGCTGAGCCCGGCGCTATCCTCGATCACCATCTCGCCCGCGGCTCCGGCCGCGCTGGCGCCCTCGGCATACCGACGCTGGTCGGCGCTCGGGGCGTGCTGGGCCACATGGCCCATGGCGTCGACCAGCGAGTCGCGGTCGAAGTCCTGGCTCGCACGCTCGGCCACCACGCGGCCGTCCTGCATCACCACGATGCGGGTAGCGACGCGGAAGATCTCGCCCAGCATGTGCGAGATGAACACCACCGTGCCGCCCTCGGCGCAGAAACGCTCGACGTAGGCCAGCAGCTGTTCGGCGATGCCCGCATCCAGCGACGAGGTGGGCTCGTCGAGGATCACCAGCCGCGCCTGGCCGCCGCGCGGGGCGAAGCCGATGGCGATCTCGATCATCTGACGCTGGGCGATGGACAGCGTGTCGACCCGGGCGTCGGTGTCGATGCCGTGGCCGGGAAACACCTGGTCCAGGCTGGTGCGGATCTCGGCGCCGGCGCGACGGCGCCAGCCCAGCCCCTTGAGCGTAGGGTGGGCGATGCGCAGGTTCTCGGCCGCGCTCAGATTGGGGCACAGCGAGAGCTCCTGGAACACCGAGCGGATGGCGCTGCCGCGACCGCCGCGGGTCACGTGGCTGTCGATCTCGCCGCGGCTCGGCTTGAGCGTGCCGTTGATCAGATTGACCAGGGTCGACTTGCCGGCGCCGTTGTGGCCCACCAGCCCCACGCACTCGCCGGGGGCCAGGGTGAGGTCGATGCCATCGATCGCCCTGACCGCGCCGAACTGCTTGTGCACGCCGCGCAGGGCGACCACGGCTGCGACCGGTTGAGACGTGTTCATGGCTGGGTCTCCTCGGCGGCGGGCGGGTTCTTGGCCTGGTCCTGGTCTTGGGCCGTGGCGGGGCTGGGTTCAGTCGTCGAGGTTTGCGTGGCTCGGGCCTGCTGGATCAGCCGTTCGACGTCGGCGCGGGTGAAGATCTGGTCGGCCACCGAGCCCTTGGGCGTATGCGCCAGCACCTCGGAGAGCTCGTCCTGGCGAATGTGGTAGAGCGGTACCGTCAGCTGTTTGGGCACGTCTTCGCCGGCGAGAATGCGCTGGGCCACCCAGAAGGCGACCACGGCGATGCCGGGGGCGTTGGAGATGGCGATGCTCTGGTAGCCGTTTTTGCGGTGCTGTTCGGCCCACCAGGCCAGTTCGTCCTGGGCGTTGGAGAAGATGATCACCGGCATCTCGCGCTGCGAGGCGCGAAACGCCTGGGCTACGCCGTAGGCCTCGCCGCCCTGGTTGAGCACGCCGTCGATGTGCGGCAGCGAGGGCAGTACCCCGGCCACCGCCTGCTGGGTCACGTCCTGGGCCCAGTCGCCCTCCACCGAGGAGACGATGTGCAGCTTGGGGTAGTGCTCGAGCTCGTCGACGATGCCCTGGTGCAGGTCGTCATCGACGAAGGTTCCCGGCAGCCCACGCACCTCGAGCAGGTTGGCGCCATCGGGGAAGCGCTTGGCCATGTAGTCGACCTGCTCGCGGCCCCACTCGCGGAAGTCGTTGACGATCTTCCAGGCGCAGGGGGCGGTGACTATGCCGTCGAACGAGACCACCACCACGCCGGCGTCGCAGGCCTCCTGCACCGCGCCGTTGAGGGCGGTGGTCGAGGCGGCGTCGATCACGATGGCGTCGTAGCCCTGCAGGATCAGGTTCTGGATCTGGGCGGCCTGATCGGTGGGCTGGTTCTCGCCGATGGTGAAGGCGTCGGCGGCGGCGACCACGCCGGTCTTGACCGCCGGTGCGGTCTGCGACTGCCATGCCGCGAGCATCTGTTGGCGCCAAGCGTTGCCGGCGTAGTTGTTGGAGAGCGCGATGCGCTTGTCCGTGGTCGCACTCTTCCGAGGCTGGGCTTGGCTCTGGCTTGCGACCTGAGTCTGGGCCGGGTCCCGGGGCGTTGCCGCTGCCTCGTCGCCGGTATCGGCGTGCGCGGCGAGGGCCGCGGCACTCAGGGCCAGCCCCAGCAGGCCCGCACGCCAGCGCCGGTTGTCGTTATCAGGGGTCATGCTCGGCTCCCATCTCTTCTGCCGCCCGCCGTCGCGATCGGGTCGCGCTGGCGGTGCGGACGTCGCCCTCTGGCGGGGCGTGGTATCGGACGCGTGTCCAGGGATGAACATGGTTGGGCGTGGCGGTCTGGGGTGTAAAGGCGGCGCCCCGCACAAATGCTGCGGGTTCCCGCAGTTTCACCCTCAACTTAAGGATGAGGGGAAGGCGCCGGCGATGCCGCTATGCTGGTCCACCTGGCGCCTGATGGGCGCCTGACACGGGCGCGCGAGTCCGCGCCCGTGCCATGATTATCCAGGCCGTGCGGGCCATGAAGCGCGTTCTAGCCCAGCAGGCCAGACACCAGAGGAGTCCGGTGTGAGCGAGACGATGAGTCCTCAGCCCCTGGCGGAGAGGCTGCCCGGCGAGACCGCGGCGGCGCGCGAGGCCGAGGTCACTGCGCTGCTGCTGCGGCTTCCCGCACTGCTGGGCGAGGCGAGTGATATCCAGGCTGCACTCGATCGGGTCGCCGAGGCGCTGACGCCGCTGCTGCCGTTCACCCATGCCGATGTCTGCCTTCACGACGGGCCCGAGTGGTCGGTGAGCTATGAAGTGGGGATCAGTACCCACTGGTCGGCGCGGCGCACCCGGCTCGACTGCTCGCCGATTCGAGCGGTGCTCGACGGCTCGCTGCCGCTGATGGTCAGCGCCAATGCGCTGCTCGATCCGCGCCAGATCTTCGCCGGCGCCTGCTGCGAGCCGATCTTCGCCCACCAGCTGCGCAGCCGGGTTCACGTGGCGCTGCGCAGCGGCGGTCAGGTGATCGGCGCGCTGAGCGTCTCGCACCGCGAGGCCGACCACTTCGATGCCGAAGACGTCGCCCTGATCCAGCGTCTGGCGGCGCCGCTGGCACCGGTGTTCCACGCCCTGCACGGCGCCGCCGAGCTGCGCCAGCAGGCCCACGGCCGCAGCCAGACCCAGGCCAGCGAGGAGTGGCTGCGCCAGGGCTCGCTGCAGTTGACCCAGGCGCTGGAGCAGGCGCGTCAGCGTATCGGCATGGATCTGCACGACCAGACCCTGGCCGACCTGACCCGGCTGCTGCGCGAGCTGGAGGGCGCGGGGCCGCCGCCCAGTCGCGAGACACTGGCGCAGGCGCTGGCCCAGAGCATCGACGACCTGCGCTGCATCATCGACCGCACCGCGCCCAAGCTGCTCGATCTGTTCGGCTTCCACCATGCGGTGCGCGATCACCTCGAGCGGGCCACCGAGGGCGAGCGTATCCAGATTCTGGTCGAGGATCTCACCGCGGGGGCGCCGGACCGGCTGCCCGGGGAGACCCGTACCGCGCTCTACCGGATCGTCCAGGAGGCGATCAACAACGCCGCGAGACATGCGCGCGCCGAGCGTATCGAGGTGCGCATGACGCAGGCCCCGGACAACACTCTGTGTGTCAGCGTGGACGACGATGGCCAGGGACTCGTCAATGCCGGTACGCGCCAGTCCGGGATGATCCACATGCGCACCCGGGCGCGGCTGATCGGCGCCACCCTGGATATCTTCGAGCACGTCGGCACCCGGGTCGCGGTGCGGCTGGCGCTGCCGCCAACGGAGGCCGCGGCGTGAAGATCCTGGTGGTGGAGGATGACCAGTTCCACGCCTCTTTCCTGCAGGGGGTGATCGCTGAGGCGCTGCCGGAGGTGACCGAGACGCTGCATGTGCAGGACGGGCTGCAGGGTGAGGCGGCGGCGCGCGCCGGGCGCTTCGAGGCGGTGGTGATGGATCTGCAGATGGCCCGGCGTAATGGCATCGAGGCCGCACGGACCATCTGGCACGAGCGCCCGCACACCCGCATCCTGTTCTGGTCCAACTACTCCGACGAGGCCTACCTGCGCGGGGTCGCCGATATCGTGCCGACCCACAGCGCCTATGGCTACGTGCTCAAGACCGCCAGCCGCGAACGTCTCAAGCTGGTGCTGCGGGCGGTGCTGCTGGAGGGGCAGGTGATGATGGATCGCGAGATCCAGCGTCTGCGCCGGCGCAGCGTCTCGCCACGCCACTCGCTCAGCCACAGCGAGTATGCGGTGCTGCTGGATCTCGCCCTGGGGCTGCAGGACCGGCTGATCGCCGAGCGTCAGGGGCTGTCGCTGCGCACGGTGCAGAACCGTCTGCTGACGCTCTACGACAAGCTCGGGGTCAACGGCGAGGAGCAGGTGCTGCCGGGACTCAACAAGCGCGTGCGCGCGCTGTCGCGGGCGATCTCCACGCGCACGCTCAATCTGGAGATGCTGGAGACCGCCCAGCACGATCTCGAGTGCTGGCTGGCCGCGCGGCCTGCCCATGAAAAAGCCCCGCCGACCCAGGGGGGCGGTGAGGCTCTGTAGCGGGTTGCCAGCGTCTTACAGCATGCTACGCAGCACGTAGTGGAGAATGCCGCCGTGGCGGTAGTACTCCAGCTCGTTGGCGGTGTCGATACGGCACAGAGCGTCGAGCTTCTTCTCGCCCTTGTCGCTCTTGATGGTCACCTTGACGCTGCCGCCCGGGGTCAGGTCCGCGAGACCCTCGACGGAGACGATCTCGTCACCGGTCAGGCCCAGCGATTCGCGGCTCTCGCCCTCGGGGAACTGCAGCGGCAGTACACCCATGCCGATCAGGTTGGAGCGGTGGATACGCTCGTAGGACTCGGTGATGACCGCGCGCACGCCGAGCAGACGCGTGCCCTTGGCGGCCCAGTCCCGCGACGAGCCGGTGCCGTACTCCTTGCCAGCGATCACCACCAGCGGGGTGTCGTCCTCGGCGTACTTCATCGCCGCGTCGTAGATCGACATCTGTTCGCCGCTGGGCACGTGGCGGGTATAGCCACCCTCGACGTCGTCGAGCATCTCGTTGCGGATGCGCACGTTGGCGAAGGTGCCGCGCATCATCACTTCGTGGTTACCCCGGCGCGAGCCGTAGGAGTTGAAGTCCTTCACCGCCACCCCGTGCTCCTGCAGGTACTTGCCGGCGGGGCTGTCGGGCTTGATCGAGCCGGCGGGCGAGATATGGTCGGTGGTCACCGAGTCGCCCAGCTTGGCCAGGATGCGGGCCTCCTGGATGTCCTCGACCGGCTTGGGCTCCTTGTCCATGTCCTCGAAGAACGGCGGATGCTGGATGTAGGTGGAGTCCTTGGACCAGGCGTAGACCTCGCTCTCCGGCACCTCGATCGACTGCCAGGTCTCGTCGCCGTCGAACACCTCGGCGTACTCCTTGCGGTACATCTCGGTCTTGACCTTCTCTACCGCCTCGGCGATCTCGGCCTGGGAGGGCCAGATATCCTTGAGGTAGACGTCGTTGCCGTCCTGATCCTGGCCCAGGGGCTCCTTCGACAGATCCTTGCGCACGTTGCCGGCCAGCGCATAGGCGACCACCAGGGGCGGCGAGGCGAGCCAGTTGGTCTTGACCAGCGGGTGCACGCGGCCCTCGAAGTTGCGGTTGCCCGAGAGCACCGACGCCACGGTGAGATCGCCTTCGTTGACCGCCTTCTCGATCGGCTCGGGCAGCGGCCCGGAGTTGCCGATACAGGTGGTGCAGCCGTAGCCCACCAGATTGAAGCCGAGGGCGTTGAGGTCGTCCTGTACACCGCCTGCGGCCAGGTAGTCGGTGACCACCTTGGAGCCCGGTGCCAGTGAGGTCTTGACCCACGGCTTGGTGGTCAGCCCCTTCGCCTTGGCCTTCCGCGCCAGCAGACCGGCAGCCATCATCACGCTGGGGTTGGAGGTGTTGGTGCAGGAGGTGATGGCGGCGATCACCACGGCGCCATGGTTGAGCGAGAAGGTCTCGTCGTCGTAGGTCACGTCCTGGCTGTCGCCGGTGCGGTAATCGGCGCCGTTGTTATAGGCCTCGCCGTCGGCGGGCGGGGCGCCGATGGCGGTATCACCGCCTTCACCGGTCCACTTGGCCTTCTCCTCGTGGGAGGCATCCGGCTGCTCGCCGCCCATCAGGGATTCGAAGGTCGCCTTCATGTCGGAGAGCGCGACCCGGTCCTGCGGGCGCTTGGGCCCGGCCAGCGAGGCTTCGACCTCGCCCATGTCCAGGTGCAGGGTATCGGTGAAGGTGGGCTCGGCACCGGCTTCGCGCCACAGTCCCTGGGCCTGGGTGTAGGCCTTCACCAGCGCGATCTGATCTTCGTCGCGGCCGGTCAGGCGCAGGTAGTTGAGCGTCTCGTCGTCGACCGGGAAGAAGCCGCAGGTGGCGCCGTACTCGGGGGCCATGTTGGCGATGGTGGCGCGATCGGCCAGCGGCAGGTCCTTGAGACCGTCGCCATAGAACTCGACGAACTTGCCCACCACGCCCTTCTTGCGCAGCATCTGGGTCACCGTCAGCACCAGATCGGTGGCGGTGATGCCCTCCTTGAGCTTGCCGGTCAGCTTGAAGCCGACCACCTCGGGAATCAGCATCGACACCGGCTGGCCGAGCATCGCCGCTTCGGCCTCGATGCCGCCCACGCCCCAGCCGAGGATGCCCAGGCCGTTGATCATGGTGGTGTGGGAGTCGGTACCCACCAGAGTGTCGGGGAAGGCGTAGGTCTTGCCGTCGACCTCCTTGGTCCACACCGTCTTGCCCAGGTACTCCAGGTTGACCTGGTGGCAGATGCCGGTGCCCGGCGGTACCACGCGGAAGTTGTCGAAGGCGTTCTGGCCCCAGCGCAGGAACTCGTAGCGCTCCTGGTTACGCTCCATCTCGATGGCGACGTTGTCCTTGAACGCCGACTGATCGCCGAAGTGATCGACCATCACCGAGTGGTCGATGACCAGATCCACCGGCGACAGCGGATTGATGCGCTCGGCCTTGGCGCCGAGCTTCTTGACCGCGTCGCGCATCGCGGCGAGATCGACCACGCCGGGCACGCCGGTGAAGTCCTGCATCAGCACGCGGGCGGGGCGGTAGCCGATCTCGCGGGTCGACTTGCCCGTTTTCAGCCACTCGGCGAGGGCGACGATGTCCTCATCGGCGACGCTCTCGTCGTCGGCATAACGCAGCTGGTTCTCGAGCAGCACCTTGAGCGTCATCGGCAGCTTGTCGATATTGCCGAGGCTCTCCGCCGCCTTGGGCAGGCTGTAGTAGTGGAAGGTCTTGCCGTTGACGTCGAGCGACGTCAGCGTCTGGCCGGGGGCGTTAGACATGGATCATCCTCCTCATTGGGCGGCGCGGCCATGGGTCTTTCCGTGGCTGCCGGTCCGGTTCCTTAGCGACGGTCCGACGGCAACGCGGCCGTCGGGGGCTCCTGGCTGGCGGCCGTCTTGGCGGCGCGCTCTGTATACGCTTTCCGATCTTGTCCTAGGCTCAGTACGAAAACTATCTGCGCTCGGCAATACGGCGTTAAAAATCGGCTCAAAATGCTCATTTACACCGCGTAAACTCCGCGTTTTCGCCGATTTTTGCCTTGTCTTGCCTTCGCTCGCTGACTTTTCGTACAAGCCCAAGGGCCGTTGCCGCGACATGACGCGGCCGAAACAAAGTTGTCGACAATAAGCATGGGCACCATAACATCTCTTTTCAATCCCGCGCGCCTGTTGATCGTGTGCGCGGTAATGACAGCGGGGGCCTTGAAAGTCGCGCTTGCCGACACCACTTCAAGCTTAGCTCAGCTCAGCGACGATGCAGCCAGTGACGACAACCTCAGTGTCGAAAGCGGGGAGGCGTGATGGCATATGAAGCGCTACGCGAATGGCCGGTACACTGTCCCTACTGCGATGCGCCCTTTACCCTGCTGCTCGACGTCAGCGCCGGCAGCCATGTGACCTGGGAAGATTGCGCGGTGTGCTGCCAGCCGATTCAACTGCGCGTCGACGTGGACGCCGAAGGCGAGCTGGATACGGTGACGCTGGCCACCGACGATGACGTGCTGTAGACGAGGGTGACGCGCCGACGTGATCCGTCGATGCCAGCCACCCGATAGTGATTGCCTATATCCCTGATTGCGGCAATTAAATTGGAGCATGAAAGAGTAAGTCGTTAGTCTAATCGGCTTACATTTCTCGACGCTCAACCCACGCTACGACAGGAGAAGCCCATGAGTGTACTCGTAGGACGTCAAGCCCCGGATTTCGAAGCCGCTGCGGTCATGCCCGACGGTGCCATCAAAGATGATTTCCGGCTGTCCGACACCAATGGCAAGCTGCGCGTGCTGTTCTTCTGGCCGCTGGACTTCACCTTTGTCTGCCCGTCCGAGATCATTGCCCATGACAACCGTCTGGCGCAGTTCAAGGAGCTCGGCGTGGAAGTGATCGGTGCCTCGATCGACTCCCAGTTCACCCACTACGCCTGGCGCAAGACCTCTCCGGATGCCGGCGGCATCGGCGAAGTCGGCTTCCCGGTGGTGGCCGATGTCAAGCACGAGATCTGCCAGGCCTACGGCATCGAGCATCCGGAAGCCGGCGTGGCCCTGCGCGCTTCCTTCCTGATCGACGAAGATGGCGTGGTTCAGCACCAGACCGTCAACAACCTGCCGCTGGGCCGCAACGTCGACGAGATGCTGCGCATGGTCAAGGCGCTCAAGTATCACCAGACCCACGGCGAAGTCTGCCCGGCGGGTTGGGAAGAGGGCCAGGAAGGTATGAAGGACACCGCCGAAGGCGTGGCCAAGTACCTCGGCGCCCACGCCGACAACCTGTAAGCAGCATTACGTCGGAGGCGACCCAGCGGGTCGCCTCCGACGTCCGGGCTCGCCGCGGCGAGCCTGCAACCGGCGTCCTGTGGCATGATTCGGTCAGCGGATCATCCCACAGGGCGTTTTGCCTTATCACGCCGATGGTCGGCGTACCCACCGTTCAACCGTTTCATCCAACCGAGGTAGCCATGAGCGACGCGCGTCACGAACGTCTGATCATCCTGGGATCCGGCCCGGCGGGCTACACCGCGGCCGTCTATGCGGCTCGCGCCAATCTCAAGCCGCTGCTGATCACCGGCATGCAGGCGGGCGGTCAGCTGACCACCACCACCGACGTCGACAACTGGCCCGGCGACGATGCCGGCGTGCAGGGGCCGGAGCTGATGGAGCGCATGCGCAAGCACGCCGAGCGTTTCCAGACCGAGGTGCTGTTCGACCATATCCATGAGGTCGAGCTGCGCCAGCGCCCGTTCACGCTCAAGGGTGACAACGGCACCTATACCTGCGATGCGCTGATCATCGCCACCGGGGCCAGTGCGCGCTATCTGGGTCTACCCTCCGAACAGCAGTTCATGGGCCAGGGCGTCTCGGCTTGCGCCACCTGCGACGGCTTCTTCTATCGCAACCAGGAAGTGGTGGTCGTGGGCGGTGGCAACACCGCGATGGAGGAGGCGCTCTACCTCTCCAATATCGCCTCCAAGGTGACCCTGGTGCATCGCCGTGACGGCCTGCGCGGCGAGAAGATCCTCCAGGATCGGCTGTTCGACAAGGTCGAGAACGGCAACATGGCCGTCGAGTGGAACCACACCCTCGACGAGGTGCTGGGTGATGGCAGCGGCGTCACCGGCGTGCGCCTGCGCTCGACGCTGGATGGCACGACCAAGCAGCTCGATGTCATGGGCGTGTTCATCGCCATCGGCCATACCCCCAACACCGGCATCTTCGAGGGCCAGCTCGAGATGGCCAATGGCTATATCCGGGTCCACTCCGGGCTCGAGGGCAATGCCACCGCCACCAGCGTCCCGGGCGTGTTCGCCGCCGGCGATGTCATGGACCACGTCTATCGTCAGGCGATCACCTCCGCCGGCAGCGGCTGCATGGCCGCGCTCGACGCCGAGCGCTATCTCGACGGTCTGGAGTGATGTCCACCCCGCGCACGGCGCGGCGGTAGGCGACCAGCGGCCCGGCATCTGCCGGGCCGCTTGCGTTGGGTGGGGCTCGGGGCTCATCCCGCGACCGCAACACAGCGCCCGGAAAGCGGCTGCACTCAGTAGTGCGGCGGGCGCTCGTGGGCGCTCTCGCTGCCTCCGTCGAGGGCATCCAGGGCACTGCGCTGTTCGCGCAGGCGTTGCTGCATCAGGGTGTTGATGCGGGTCAGCCGCTCGATCTCGGCGGACTGCTCACGCACCCGTGCATCCAGGGTTTCCAGCCAATCCTCCTGATAGGTCAGGCGGCTCTCCAGCGCCTCCAGGCGTGCCTCGGCGGAGCTGAGCGACGCAGGATTTGCCGTGTTAGACTTCGAAGGCTGTGTCTCATTATTCATTCACGGCACCTTTGGCATGTCTGTTCGAGGATCGTCAGCCGGCGCTATATGAGGCCGGTCATTGGTAATACAAGTAGTCAGTATCACAACCTTAGGAACCACTGCATAAATGCCTGCACGAGCGAATGGCTGCGTTGCGCGGTACTCGAAGGCTCGCCTAACCCCACGTTATGTCTCGCCTTCTGTGCTCCGTGCGCCTTGCCTTTCATCTCGCTCGGCGATTTATTCAGCGCTTCCCTTACCTGCCCGCCCCCGGGCGGCGCGCGTTCCGCTATCCCGACGTCTAGAGATATGAGAATCCATGAATAGCAAGGTCTTTCTACGCTGTACGTTGATCAGTCTACTCCTCTCCATTCCCTCGCCACTGCTGATCGGTCTGCTGATCACCCTGATCAGTAGCGTCCTGGCCACCGATCTCACCTGGTTCCTGAACGTCGAAGGTGTCTCGGCGATGTATGCGGCCACGGTGCTGGCGGTCTTTATCGTCCTGCTGCTGGCGACGCTGACGGTCTCGCTGCTGTCGCCGGCGACGCCCAAGGCGGTGACCGCCGCCATGCTGGCGGAGGTCGAGAACGACGACCGCGAGCTGGGTGAAGTGAAGTGGTTCAACGTCAACAAGGGTTACGGCTTCATCACTCGCGCCAGCGGCGAGGATGTCTTCGTCCATTTTCGCGCCATTCGTGGCAAGGGGCACCGTACCCTCGCCGAGGGGCAGAAAGTGCGCTATCACGTGATCGAGAACGATCGGGGGTTGCAGGCCGACGACGTCACCGTCATCACCTGAGCATCAGCCACCATCCCAACCGCCTCCGGCGTCTGACGCCGGGGGCGGTTTTTTTATGTCTGGCAGTGGGCCATGGCCCGGTGTGACGCCGGTGCGTCAATTGGCGGGGGCGGGCATCTCGTCACCGCTGCCGCTCGGGTCTTCCCGGTTGTCCACGCCGGCGCGCGCTTCGGCCTCGACGAAGATGCGCTTGACCGTGGCGTGGCGTTGCTTGATCTGGCGGTCGAGCTCGACGATGGTGCGTTCGATGCGTTCGGCCCTGGCGTCACGCGCGAAGCGTACGCTGAGATTGACCAGCACGAAGTCCGGGCCCATGTGCATGGTCAGTACCTCGTTGACCTGTTCGATGCCTTCGGCGTCGTAGGCGAGCTGGCGGATGTCGTCGACCACGTGGCGGTTGGCCGCCTCGCCGATCAGCAGCCCCTTGGTCTCCATCGCCAGCCAGATTGCGGTGCCGCCGAGAATCAGCCCGATGATCACCGACGCGATGCCGTCGAAGATGGCCAGTCCCGTCCACTGGCTGAGGCCGACCCCGGCCAATGCCACCATCAGGCCCAGCAGGGCGGCGGAGTCCTCGAACACCACCACGAACATCGACGGGTCCTTGCCGCGGTGGACCGCCTCGAGGTAGCTCCACTTGCCCTTGGTCTTGCGAAATTCATTGAGCGCAAAGGCCCAGGAGGCGCCCTCGAAGAGGATGCCGAGCCCGAGCACGATGTAGTTGATCAGCGGTGATTCGATCGGCTCGGGATGCAGTATGTGCACCACGCCCTCGTAGAGCGAGACCCCGGAGCCGACGGCGAAGATCAGCAGCGCGACGACGAAGCTCCAGAAATAGATCTCCTTGCCGTGGCCGAACGGGAACTGCTCGCTGGGTGGCCGCTTGGCCCGCTGCATGCCGAGCAGCAGCAGAACCTGGTTGCCGGTGTCGACCACCGAGTGGATGCCTTCGGAGAGCATCGCCGAGCTGCCGGTCATGGCAGCGGCGAAGAACTTGGTCACGGCAATGGCGAGGTTGCCGCCCATGGCCGCGAAAATGACCGGTTTGGATTCTGCCATGCGGACCTCCTTGTCCTGGTCTGGCGCTGCCCGCTGGGGCCGGCGCGCGAAGAGGGCGCTTGCGCCTCGGGCACCGTCACGGACGGGGCCGTGCGGCGCTGTGGCGACAGCGCTGTGTGCGAGTATAGAGGATGCCGGCGGCCCCGGGCGGGGCCTTGGGCTCACTGGCCGGGGTCGGGCCAGTCGATGGTGCCTTCCTGACCGTCGGGGCGCACCTGCCAGAAACGGTCCGGGTCGTCCCCCGGTTGCCAGCCGCCGAGGGAGCAGCGCGCCTCGCAGCCCAGCCGGACCGCGGCGTCACGCGCGCAGTCGGTGTCGCGGGGCCAGGGCGTGGCGTCACAGTCGAACCACAGGCTGGCGAAGTGATCGGCGGCACGCTCCACCAGCATGATGTTGATCGGGCGCGCCTCGCACGTCGCCTTGCCGCGCCAGATGCCCTTGCCGCTACGCGCCAGCGTCAGCGCGTCGTCGGCCAGCGCCTCGCGCAGCCAGGCGGTGATGGCGTCGACGTCGGCCTGGGCCAGATAGATCTCGATGTCGGGAAAACGCTGCATGGCTTCCTCAGGTGAACAGCCGCACCAGTGTCGCTTCGTAGACGCGGCTCAGGATATCGAGGTCTTCGGCACGGATGCGTTCGTCGACCTGGTGGATGGTGGCGTTGATCGGGCCCAGCTCGATCACCTGGGTGCCGAGCGTGGCGATGAAGCGCCCGTCGGAGGTGCCTCCGGAGGTCGAGAGCGTCGGGGTGATACCGGCCTCCTGCTCGCAGGCCGCCCGCGCGGCTTCGAGCAGGAGGCCGCCGGGCGTCAGGAAGGGTTCGCCGTTGAGCGTCCACTCCAGCTGGTAGTCGAGGCCATGGGCGTCGAGCAGGGCGGCGACGCGCTCGCGTAGCGTCTCATGGGTCACCTCGGTGGAGTAGCGGAAGTTGAAGGTCACCTCCAGCTCCCCTGGCACCACATTGGTCGCGCCAGTGCCGGCATGCAGGTTGGAAATCTGGAAGCTGGTGGCGGGGAAGAACTCGTTGCCGGCGTCCCAGTACTCGTCGACCAGCGCCTGCAGCGCCGCCAGCGCCTGATGGATCGGGTTGCGTGCCAGATGCGGATAGGCCACGTGGCCCTGGATGCCGCGCACCTTGAGCACGCCGCCGAGGGAGCCGCGCCGGCCGTTCTTGATCACGTCACCCAGGGTGCGGGTCGAGGAAGGCTCGCCGACGATGCAGTAGTCGAGCGCCTCGGCGCGTTCGCGCAGACGTTCGACCACCGCCCGTGTGCCGTGGATCGCCGGGCCCTCTTCGTCGGCGGTGATCAGAAAGGCGATGCGACCGGCGTGGTCGGGGTGGGCGGCAACGAAGCGCTCCACCGCGGTGACCATCGCCGCCAGACTGCCCTTCATGTCGGCGGCGCCACGCCCGCACAGGAACCCTTCGGCGTCGATGCGAGGGTCGAACGGCGGGTATTGCCAGGCGCTCTCCGGGCCGCTGGGCACCACGTCGGTGTGGCCGGCGAAGGCCAGCACCGGGCCGTGCTGGCCGCGGGTGGCCCAGAAGTTGTCGATACCGCCGATGGTCATGCGTTCGACGTCGAAACCGAGCCGCGCCAGGCGCTCGATCATCAGCGCCTGGCAGCCGTGGTCGTCCGGCGTGACCGACGGCCGCGCGAGCAGTTCGAGGGCCAGGGCCTGGGTGGCAGAGTGCGCGGTCGTCGATGACGCGTCAGACATGGTGGCTCCGGCCGGATCAGTTGTGGGCGTGCAGGGCTTCGTTGAGCGCCACGGCGCTCTTGTTGGTGCGGCACTCCAGGCGCCCGCTCACCGAGTGGCGCACGAACAGCAGGTCGCTCTGGCCGGCGAGTTCGCGCGCGGCCACGGTCTCCACCGCCTGGCCCTGATCGTCGAGCACCGTCACCTTGGCGCCGGCGGTGACGTAGAGCCCGGCCTCGATGGTGCAGCGGTCGCCGAGCGGAATGCCGAGGCCGGCATTGGCGCCGATCAGGCAGTTCTCGCCGATGCTGATGACCACGTTGCCGCCGCCGGAGAGGGTGCCCATGGTGGAGCAGCCGGCGCCCAGGTCGGAGCCCTTGCCGACGAACACGCCGGCGGAGATGCGGCCTTCGATCATGCCCGGCCCTTCGGCCCCGGCGTTGAAATTGCAGAAGCCCTCGTGCATCACCGTGACCCCTTCGCCCAGATAGGCGCCCAGACGTACCCGCGCGGTGTCGCCGATGCGGATACCCTTGGGCACCACGTAGTCGGTCATCTTGGGGAACTTGTCGACGCAGTCCACCGAGAGCGGGCGACCGGCCAGGCGCGCCTGGAGCCGACGCGCGGGTAGCTCCTCGACGTCGATGGCGCCTTCGCTGGTCCAGGCGACGTTCTTGAGCAGGCCGAACATGCCGTCGAGCTTGAGCCCGTGCGGCTTGACCAGGCGGTGCGAGAGCAGATGCAGCTTGAGATAGACCTCGGGCACGCTCTCCGGCGCATGGTCCTCTGCCAGAAATACCGCGACCAGCGGCCGCTGAGCGGTGGCGAACGCCTCGGCGATCTCCGCCTGCTCGGGCGCCCCGGCATCCCGCAGCGCCTGGGCCAGGTCGGCGCAGTGCTCGGGAAGGAAGCTCACCACTTCATCCTCGGCGCCCTTCAGCGCCTGACGGGCGGCGCTGACCAAAGCCTCGTCGGGCTGGTAGAGCGGTGCCGGATAGTAGACCTCGAGCCAGTCGCCCTGGGCGTTCTGGGTGCCGGTTCCTAGTGCGAAGCTCAGCATCGCGAAATCCTCTTGATCATGAAGGCGGTGAATGGGGCCTTGGGTGTGGCGGTATCGTGGGCGGCGCCGATCAGGCTCCCAGGGTGGCGTAGCGGGCCGGGTCGAAACCGACGATCAGCGTCTCGCCCCGGGCCAGCAGCGGACGTTTGAGCAGCGTCGGGTGCTCCAGCATCAGCTCGCGCGCCCGCGTCGCATCGACGTCCTGCTTGGCGTGATCGTCGAGCCCGCGCCAGGTGGTGCTGCGGGTGTTGAGCAGCGTCTGCCAGTCGGCCGCGGCGAGCAGACGATCGAGCAGTGCGGCGTCCAGGCCGTCCGCACGCAGATCGTGATAGCGATACTCCACGCCCTGGTCGGCCAGCTGGCGCCGCGCCTTGCGGCAGGTATCGCAGGTCTTGATGCCATACAGGGTGGTGGTCATGGTCGCCGGCTGCTCGCAGTGTCGCAAAGCCGCCGATTATAGGCGTCCCGGCACCCCGGCTCAAACCGGGGCGTCGGGAACCCGGGTCAGACGTCGAGCGCCTCGCACAGGCGTTCACGCAGGCGCCGCTGCGCTTCGGGGTCGGTCAGCGGGCGGCCCTGCTTGTCGGTGATGAAGAAGACGTCCTCGACGCGTTCGCCTAGGGTGGCGATCTTGGCCGCCGACAGCGCGATGTTCTGCTCCATGAAGATGCGCCCCACGCGCGCCAGCAGGCCCGGGCGGTCGGGGGCGATCAGCTCCAGTGAAGTGCGCTCGTTGGCCGGATCCTGCTCGATGATCACTTCGATCGGCACCTTGAAGTGCTTGAGCTGGCGCGGCGTGTGGCGACTGACGATCTGCGGATAGTCGTCGGGGTCGTCGAGCTCCTCGACCAGATAGCGGCGCACCTCCTCGAGGCGTGCCGGATCGCGGATCGCATCGCCGTCGTCGTCGAGCAGGATGAAGGTGTTGAGCGTCCAGTCGTCGCTGGAGGTGGCGATGCGCGCGTCGTGGATCGACAGCCCCAGCTGCTCCATCGCCGCGGCGGTGGCGGCGAACAGGTCGTCCACCGAGCGGGTATGGATGAAGATCTTGGTGCCGCCCTCGGTCATGTCGGCGCTGGGGGCGCTGACCAGGATCAGCGGCAGCGGCGTCTGGTGGGCGAGGATGCCCTGGGTCTGCCAGGCGATCTCGCTGGCGGTGTACTGCAGGAAATAGTCCTCGCCGAAGGTCTGCCACAGCGCCTCGACCCGCTCGCTGTCGGCGCCGATGGCGCGCAGCAGGCCGAGCGCCTCCTCGCGGGTCTCGCTGACCCAGCCCTGGCGGTCGATCGTGTTGTCGAGCCCGCGCCGCAGCACACGCCGGGTCTCGGTATAGAGCTGGCGCATCAGCGAGGCGCGCCAGCCGTTCCATAGCGACGGATTGGTAGCGCTGATGTCGGCCACGGTGAGCACGTAGAGATAGTCGAGGTGGACCTCGTCGCGCACGGTGCGGGCGAAGGCGTGGATCACGTCGGGGTCGGAGATGTCGCGCTTCTGCGCGGTCTTCGACATCAGTAGATGGTGCTCCACCAGCCACGCCACCAGGCGCGTATCCCAGGGTGACAGGTCGTGGCGGGTGGCGAAGTCGGCGGCATCCACCGCGCCCAGCTGCGAGTGGTCGCCGCCGCGGCCCTTGCCGATATCGTGATAGAGCCCGGCTATCCATAGCAGTTCGAGCTTGGGCAGCTTCTGGATCACTTCGATGGCGACGCTGTACTCGTCACTGTCGCGGGCCTCGCGGAAGCGCTGCAGAAAGCTCAGCAGGCGCAGGGTGTGGGCGTCGACGGTATAGATGTGGAATAGATCGTGCTGCATCAGCCCCACCGCCTCGCCGAACTCGGGCAGATACTTGCCCAGCACGCCATAACGGTTCATCCGTGTCAGCTGGGTGGGCACGTCGCCGCCGCTGCGCAGCAGCTCCATGAACAGGCTCTGGTGGCGCAGATCCTGACGGAAGGCGTCATCGATCAGGTGGCGGTGGTCGCGGATCTGGCGGATGGTGTCGGCGCGCACGCCCTCGATCTCGGGGTGCTGGGCCATCACCAGGAACAGTTCGAGCAGCGCCCCCGGGCGGCGCACGAAGACGTTGGGGTGGCGCAGCTGGATATAGCCGCCCTTGGTCTCGAAACGCGAATTGATCGGTTTCACCTCCAGCGCTTCGCCGGCGCGCAGGATGACTTCGTCGAAGTGCTGCAGCAGCATGTCGTTGAGGCCGGCCAGCGCGGTGACGTGGCGGTAGTAGGCCTTCATGAACTGCTCCACCGCCAGCCGTTCGCGGGTGTCGACATAGCCGAACAGTGCCGCCAGGGCGCGCTGATGGTCGAACAGCAGGCGATCCTCGGCGCGCCCGGTGAGCATGTGCAGGGCGTAGCGTACCTGCCACAGGAACGCCTGACCCTGGCTCAGGATGCGCAGCTCGGCGTCGTTCATGAAGCCCTGGGCGACCACGTCCTCGTAGCGCAGCGGGCCGAAGTGGCGCTTGGCCACCCAGCCGATCATCTGGATGTCGCGCAGCCCGCCCGGAGCGCTCTTGAGATTGGGCTCGAGGTGATACTCGGAGTTGTTGTGCTTGTAGTGGCGAGTGATCTGTTCCTGCCACTTGCCCTCGAAGAAGGCCGCCGACGACCACATGTGGCGCGCCGACAGGCGCTCGCGCATGGCCCCGCGCAGGCGCTCGGGGCCGGCCAGGGTGCGCGTCTCGAGCAGGTTGGTGATCACCGTGATGTCGGCGCGCGCCTCGCGCTCGCAGTCGTTGAGCGAACGCACGCTCTGGCCGATCTCCAGGCCGATGTCCCACAAAAAGGTGATGAAGCCGGTCAGCGCCTCGCGGTAGGGGGTGTCGTCGTCGTGCTCGAGCAGCAGCAGCAGATCGATGTCGGAGTAGGGGTGCAGCTCGCCGCGCCCGTAGCCGCCCACCGCGAGCAGGGCGATGCCGTCGTCGTGCCAGTCGAAGCGCTCCCAGGCGACTTCGAGCAGGCGGTCCAGGCACCAGGCGCGGCCGTGGACCAGGTCGCGGATATCGCTGCCCTGACGGAAGCGTGCATCGAGACGCTCGTGGAGGGTCGCCAGGGCCTGCTTGAACGCCGGAATGGGCTGGCGTTCACGGGCGAGCTCGGCACGGAACGCGGCGACGTCGAACAGCGATTCGTCGGGCTGGAACCGATAGTGATGCAGCAGCATGAACGCGAGCGCTCCCGATCGATGAAGGGGGTCGCCAGGCGACCCCGGGCGGGCAGGGGACGGTCAGGCGGAAAGAAAGCTCAGGTCTTCGTCGGCGCGGGCAGTGAGCACCTCGACGCCGGTGTCGGTGACCAGCAGGGTGTGCTCCCACTGGGCCGACAGGCTCTTGTCCTTGGTCACCGCGGTCCAGCCGTCGCGCAGTACCTTGGTGCGATAGCCGCCGGCATTGAGCATCGGTTCGATGGTCAGGCACATGCCGGATGCGAGCTCGGCGTCGGCCTCGGGCGCATAGCCGTCATAGTGCAGCACCTGGGGCTCCTCGTGGAAGCCGGCGCCGATACCGTGGCCGCAGAAGTCGCGCACCACCGAGTAGCCGAAGCCTTCGGCGTGGCCCTGGATCACTCGCGCGATGGTGGAGAGCCGCACGCCCGGGCGCACCTCGGCCATGGCCTTGTAGAGGCACTCCTGGGTCACGCGGCAGAGGCGCTCGCCCTGGATCGTCTCGCCGATCACGAACATCATGCTGCTGTCGCCGTGATAGCCGTCGGCGGTCTTCACGGTGATGTCGATGTTCATGATGTCGCCGTGCTTGAGCTTCTTGTCGAAGTCGGGGATACCGTGGCAGACGACGTGGTTGAGAGAGGTGCAGATCGACTTGGGGAAGCCGTGGTAGTTGAGCGGTGCCGGGGTCGAGCCGAGCTCTTTGACGATGAAGTCGTGGCACAGGCGGTCGAGCTCGCCGGTGGAGACGCCGGCGACGACGTGGGGGGTGATCATGTCGAACACGGCGGCGGCCTGACGGCCGGCTTCGCGCATTTTTTCGATTTCGTCGGGTGTCTTGCGTGGAATGTTCATGCGCTCTCGCAGCGGAGTTCGGTGGGTGTCGCAGGCCGTGGTGAAGAGACGACAGAGACGGCGTCGAGGCGTTGGCTTCGACGACCGGCGACTTCATCTTGCGTGGGTTATATGGTATAAAGCCGCGCGCTCGACTGCAATTCCCGTCCTGAAGCGGCGCGAGACAGCGATGTCTCATGCCATCAGGGGTGAAGCGAGCCCGCCGCGCTAGCGGATGCGGCGTGCGGTCGACGCGACAGTGGCGGTGAGTGCACTCGTCTCGAGGTACCACCGGAAAAAACACACACGCACCGACACATGGTCCCGGGTGCCGTGACGGCAACGCCGAGCGGTCGGATCCATGGGGTGTGTGGAGGCCCAACCCGATTCTTCAGGAGTCACCATGGCACAAGTCAACATGCGCGACCTGCTCAAAGCAGGTGCACACTTCGGTCACCAGACCCGTTACTGGAACCCGAAGATGGGTCAGTACATCTTTGGCGCGCGTAACAAGATTCACATCATCAACCTCGAACATACCCTGCCGGCGCTGCTCGAAGCCACTGGCGTGGTCGAGAAGATGGCCGCTTCCAACAACAAGATCCTGTTCGTCGGCACCAAGCGTTCCGCCAGCAAGATCATCAAGGAAGAGGCGAATCGCGTCGGTCAGCCGTTCGTCAACCACCGCTGGCTGGGCGGCATGCTGACGAACTACAAGACCATTCGTCAGTCGATCAAGCGTCTGCGTGAACTCGAGACCATGCGTGAAGATGGCACCTTCGAGAAGCTGACCAAGAAAGAAGTCCTGATGGCGACCCGCGAGCAAGAGAAGCTCGAGCGTTCCATCGGCGGTATCAAGGAGATGGGTGGCCTGCCCGACGCGCTGTTCGTGATCGACGTCGACCACGAGCGCATCGCGATCAACGAAGCCAACAAGCTTGGCATTCCGGTCATCGGCGTGGTCGACACCAACTCCAACCCGGACGGCGTCGACTACGTCATCCCGGGTAACGACGACTCCATCCGCGCGATCCAGATCTACGTGCAGGCGATCGCCGATGCTTGCGCCAAGGCGAAGGAAGGCCGTCCGGACGAGTTCGTCGAAGTCAGCGAGACCAGCGACGCCGCGGCCGAGTAACGCCGCAGGCATCGTGTCTGCGTTGGGCGTGCTCCCGCAGGGCGGTCACCGGATCGCCGACATCAGCGCAGACAGAGGGGGCTATCGAGCCCCCTTTTTACACCCGCAGCGGTGCCCCGCGGGCGCCGTTCGTCAGACGAAACAGCGATTTGCAGAGGGACTCACATGGCAGCTATCAGCGCTTCTCTAGTCAAGGAACTGCGTGAGCGTACCGGTCTCGGCATGATGGAGTGCAAGAAGGCACTCACCGAAGCCGATGGCGACATCGAGCGTGCGATCGAAGATCTGCGCAAGAACTCTGGCCTCAAGGCAGCCAAGAAGGCCGGCCGTACCGCCGCCGAAGGCGCCATCGTCACCCGCGTGGCCGCCGACGGCAGCTACGGCGCGATGCTCGAAGTCAACTCCGAGACCGACTTCGTATCGCGTGACGATAACTTCAAGAGCTTCGCTGACAAGGTCATGGCCAAGGTGTTCGAGGCCAAGTCCGAAGACATCGCCGCGATCATGGACGGTGAACTGGAAGACGCGCGCAACCAGCTGGTGCAGAAGATCGGCGAGAACATCTCCGTGCGCCGCGCGGTGGTCGTCGATGCGCCGGAAGGTGGCGTGGTCGGTGCCTACGTCCACGGTGACCGTATCGGCGTGCTGACCGTGCTCAAGGGCGGCAACGCCGAAGTGGCCAAGGACGTCGCCATGCACGTGGCCGCGATCAACCCGGTCGTCGCGCGTCCGGAAGAGATGCCGCAGGAGCAGCTCGATCAGGAGAAGGCGATCATCCTGGCCCAGCCGGACATGGCCGGCAAGCCGAGCGAAATCGCCGAGAAGATGGTCCAGGGCCGTCTGAAGAAGTACCTGGCCGAGAACAGCCTGACCGAGCAGCCGTTCGTCAAGGACCCGAACCAGTCCGTGGCCGAGTACGCCAAGAGCGCTGGCGGCGAAGTCATCGGCTTCACGCGTTTCGAGGTCGGCGAGGGCATCGAGAAGGAAGAGGTCGATTTCGCCAAGGAAGTCATGGAACAGGCTCGCCGCTGAGCCCCGTGATGTCCGTCGGGAGCGGTGGTCGCCAGGCGTCCGCGACTGCTCCCAGTGATGGCGTGCGCGAAAGCGCACGCCATCGCGTATCCGCTGGATGAGAATCGCATTCCGCCAGCCGGTCCTGCCGACACGCCCCGCAATTACCAGGAGAGATCCCCATGTCCGACGTCGTCGACCGTTCGAACAAGCCCGCCGAGAAGTCGAAGTACAAGCGCATTCTGCTCAAGCTGTCCGGTGAGGCACTGACCGGCGAGCAGGAGTTCGGCATCGATCCCAAGGTGCTCGACCGCATGGCGCTGGAGATCGGCCAGCTGGTAGGCATCGGCGTGCAGGTGGGTATCGTGATCGGCGGCGGCAACCTGTTCCGCGGCGCGGCACTGCATGCCGCCGGCATGGAGCGGGTCACCGGCGACCACATGGGCATGCTGGCGACGGTGATGAACGCCCTGGCGATGCGCGATGCGCTGGAGCGTTCCAACATCCGTTCGCGGGTGATGTCGGCGATCCCCATGAGCGGGGTGGTCGAGCACTACGACCGCCGCACCGCGATTCGCTATCTCACCTCCGGCGACGTGGTGATCTTCTCCGCGGGTACCGGTAATCCCTTCTTCACCACCGACTCCGCCGCCTGCCTGCGCGGTATCGAGATCGATGCCAACGTGGTGGTCAAGGCCACCAAGGTCGACGGTGTCTACGACAAGGACCCGGTCAAGCACCCCGACGCCGTCAAGTACGAGCGCCTGGGGTATGATGACGTCCTCGACCAGAAGCTCGGGGTGATGGATTTGACCGCCATCTGTCTGGTACGTGACCATGACATGCCGGTGCGCGTATTCGACATGACCAAGCCCGGCGCGCTGTTGAATCTGGTGGTCGGTGGGCGAGAAGGCACGCTGATTGATTGAGGTTTAGGACATGATCGACGACATCAAGAAAGACGCCGAAGGGCGTATGAAGAAGAGCCTGGAGTCGCTCCAGACCAACTTCCACAAGATTCGTACCGGCCGCGCCCACCCCAGCATTCTGGATGCGGTGATGGTCGAGTACTACGGCAGCGACGTGCCGCTCAACCAGGTCGCCAACGTCAACGTCGAGGACGCGCGCACGCTCGCCGTCACGCCGTGGGAGCGGACCATGGTGCAGAAGATCGAGAAGGCGATCATGACCTCCGATCTGGGCCTGAACCCCGCCACCGCGGGGACGGTCATCCGTGTGCCGATGCCGCCGCTGACCGAAGAGACGCGCCGCAACTACATCAAGCAGGCCCGTGCCGAGGCCGAGAACGCCCGCGTGGCGGTGCGTAACGTGCGGCGCGATGCCAACAGCGACCTCAAGTCCCTGCTCAAGGACAAGGAGATCACCGAGGACGACGAGCGTCGCGGTGAAGAAGAGGTCCAGAAGCTGACCGACAAGTATGTCAGCGAGATCGACAAGCTTCTGGAATCCAAGGAACACGACCTGATGCAGGTGTGAGGTTCGACGAGGGAGCGGGCATGAGGCCCGCTCCGCCGCCGCCCATCCGGCTTGCGAGATATCATGACAGACATGCAGTCGCGTGACGCTCTGGCGACGTCGTCGGTGCCTCGCCATGTGGCGATCATCATGGACGGCAACAATCGTTGGGCGCGCGCCCGGGGGCTCTCCAGTGCGCAGGGACATCGCGCTGGGGTCGAGTCGTTGCGCAGTGTGATCCGCCGGGCGGCGGAGCTCGGCATCGGCACCCTCACCCTGTTCGCCTTCTCCAGCGAGAACTGGCGCCGGCCCTCGGCCGAAGTCAGTGCCTTGATGGAGCTCTTCATGCTCGTGCTCAAGCGCGAGGTCAAGAAACTCGACGACAACGGCATCCGGCTGTCGATCATCGGCGATCGTCGGCGCTTCTCCAGTTCGCTGCAGAAGCAGATGGCGCGTGCCGAGGCGCAGACCCGTGACAATCCGGGGCTGCATCTGGTGGTGGCGGCCAACTACGGCGGCCGCTGGGACATCGCCCAGGCCTCGCGCCGGCTGGCCCGGCGGGTGGCCGACGGCGAGCTGGCCCCGGAAGAGATCGACGAGACGCTGCTCGATAGCGAGATCTGCCTGGCCGGCGAGCCAGCGGTGGATCTGTGTATCCGCACCAGCGGCGAGCAGCGTATCTCCAACTTCCTGCTGTGGCAGCTGGCCTACGCCGAACTGGTGTTTTCGCCGCAGCTATGGCCCGATTTCGACGCCGCCGCGTTCGATGCCGCGCTGGGTGATTTCCAGCAGCGGCAGCGCCGTTTCGGCATGAGTCAACAGCAAGTCGAGGCGCATGGTGCTTAGGCAACGGATTCTGACCGCACTGATACTGGCGCCGCTGGCGCTGGCCGGCCTGTTCGGGCTCGACGGCGGCGCCTTTGCGCTGTTCACCGCCCTGGTGCTGCTGCTCGGTGCCTGGGAGTGGGCGCGTCTGGCCGGCTTCGCCGCCACCGCGCCGCGTCTGGCCTATACCGCGGCGCTGGGTGTGGCGCTGCTGGTGGCGTGGTTCGCCGGCTGGGCGTCCGCCCACTGGCCACTGTGGCTGGGCGTACTCGGCTGGCTGGCCAATGCCCGCTGGGTCATCCGCTACCCGGATGCCACTCACGAGTGGCAGCGCCCCGGCGTACGCCTGGCCATGGGGGTATGGGTGTTGTTCCCGTGCTGGGTCGGTTTCTATCAGTTGCGTCAGGAGGGCAGCGAGTGGCTGCTGTTCGTGCTGCTGCTGGTGTGGCTGGCGGACATCGGTGCCTACTTCTCCGGGCGCCGCTTCGGCCGGCGCAAGCTGGCCCGGCATGTCAGCCCCGGCAAGTCCTGGGAGGGCGTCTACGGCGGCTGGGTAGCGGTGGCGCTGCTGGCGCTGGCCTACTCGCTGTGGCTGCCGCTCGACGCCGGCCAGGCCCTGGGACTGTTGCTGCTGGCGCTGCTGGTGGCGCTGGTGTCGGTGGTGGGGGATCTGTTCGAGAGCATGCTCAAGCGTTTCTGCGGCCTCAAGGACTCCAGCCGTCTGCTTCCCGGGCATGGCGGCATTCTCGATCGCATCGACAGCCTGACCGCGGCAGTGCCGCTGTTCGCGCTGATCAGCCCCTGGCTGGGATAACCCCGGATGAGTGCATCTCCCCCTCTGAAGGTCAGCGTGCTCGGCGCGACCGGCTCCATCGGACGCAGCACCCTCGACGTACTGGCGCGTCACCCCGAGCGCTACCGGCTGCATGCGGTGACCGCCCAGCGCTCGCGCGAGGCGCTGCTCGAGCTGTGTCTGGCGTGGGCGCCGGCACGTGCGGTGATCGGTAGTGCCGCGGACGCCGCCTGGCTTCGTGCCGAGCTGGGCGCCGCCGGCCATGTCGCCACCGAGGTGAGCAGCGGCGAGCAGGCGCTGATCGAGGTCGCCGGAGATCCCGACGCCGACGTGGTGATGGCGGCGATCGTCGGTGCCGCCGGGCTGCTGCCAACGCTGGCGGCGGTGGAGGCGGGCAAGCGTGTGCTGCTCGCCAACAAGGAAGCGCTGGTGATGTCCGGCAGCCTGTTCATGCAGGCGGTAGCGCGCGCCGGGGCGACACTTTTACCGATCGATTCGGAACATAATGCGATCTATCAGTGTCTTCCTATGCAGCATCGCGGCGGGCTCGAGCGCCTCGGCGTCTCGCGCCTGCTGCTGACCGCCTCCGGCGGCCCGTTCCGTGAATGGGCCAGCGCCGACCTGGACAGGGTGACGCCGGCCCAGGCCTGCGCGCATCCCAACTGGTCGATGGGGCAGAAGATTTCGGTCGACAGCGCCACCCTGATGAACAAGGGACTGGAGCTGATCGAGGCGTGCTGGCTGTTCGATGCCGGCCCGGCTCAGGTCGAGGTGGTGGTACACCCCCAGAGCATCGTTCACTCGATGGTGGGCTACAGCGATGGTTCGGTGCTGGCACAGCTGGGCAATCCCGACATGCGCACGCCGATCGCCTATGGTCTGGCTTGGCCCGAGCGTATCGATGCCGGGGTCGCGGCGCTCGACCTGTTCGCGGTCGGGCGGCTCGACTTCGAGCCGCCCGACGAGCAGCGCTTTCCCTGCCTACGCCTGGCGCGCCAGGCGATGGTGGCGGGCGGCACCGCGCCGGCGGTGCTCAACGCCGCCAACGAGGTCGCGGTGCAGGCGTTTCTGGCCGGCCGGCTGTCGTTTCCGGGCATCGCCAGGGTCGTGGCAGCGACGCTCGAGGCGCTCGAGGTGCGCGCGGCCGATTCGCTCGACGTGATAATGTGCGAGGATGCACGCGCCCGGCGTACCGCCGAGTCGCTGCTGCCACAATGATCCGGCTGGCCGGATCCTGCTAGAGGGGACGGGCGTGATGGATGCGCTCCAGAATGTGCTGGCCGTCATCGTCGTGCTCGGCCTGTTGATCACTTTTCACGAGTTCGGCCACTTCTGGGTCGCGCGTCGCTGCGGGGTCAAGGTGCTGCGCTTCTCGGTCGGTTTCGGCAAGCCGCTGTGGTCGCGCCGCGACCGTCACGGCACCGAGTTCGCGCTGGCCGCGATTCCGCTCGGCGGCTACGTCAAGATGCTCGACGAGCGCGAGGGGCCGGTGGCACCGGGCGAGCGCGAACACGCCTTCAATCGCAAGAGCGTGTGGGCGCGCATCGCCATCGTCGCTGCCGGCCCGATCGCCAATCTGCTGCTGGCGGTGGTCGCCTACTGGGCGCTGTTCGTCTACGGCACCACGACGGTGGCACCGGTGGTGGGGGCGGTGGTGCCGGGGTCGCCGGCGGCCGAGGGCGGGCTGCGTCAGGGCCAGGAGATCGTCAGTGTGCAGGGCGAGCCGACGCCCTCCTGGAACGACGTCAATCTGCAGCTGATCGTGGCGATCGGCGCCGACGGCGCGCTGAGCGTGACCACCCGCGAGCGCGCCGAAGGCCCGACCACCGAACATCGCGTGCCGGTCAGCGGCTGGCTGGTGCGCCAGGATCCGCCGCAGCCGCTGGCCACGCTCGGCGTGGTGCCGTTCCGGCCGACGGCGCCAGCGGTGCTGGGGCAGGTGCTCGAGGGCGGCCCGGCGGCCAAGGCCGGGCTCCAGCCCGGCGACCGTCTGCTGCGCGTCGACGGGCGTGAACTCGACGACTGGGCGGGCTTTGTCGATGCGGTGCGCGCGCATCCAGACCAGCCGCTGCAGGTGACCCTGTCGCGGGACGGCGAGACGCGCACACAGACCCTCACGCCGGACAGCCGCGAGGCGGAGGACGGCGCACGTATCGGCTATGTCGGCGCGGCTTCCGAGCGGGTCGAGTGGCCGGCGGAGTATCGTCGCGAGATTCGTTACGGGCCGCTGGCCGCGGTGGGCCAGGCGCTCGACAAGACCGGCGAGATGACCTGGCTCACCGCCGATTCGATCCGCAAGATGGTGGTGGGCTGGATTTCGCCCTCCAACCTTTCAGGGCCGATCACCATCGCGCGGATCGCCGGCGATTCGGCACGCAGTGGGGTCGAGACCTTCATCGGTTTTCTCGCCTATCTGTCGATCAGCCTGGGGGTGCTCAACCTGCTGCCGATTCCGGTACTCGACGGCGGGCATCTGGTCTACTACCTGATCGAGCTGGTGCGCGGGCGGCCGGTGTCGGAGAATGCCCAGGCCATGGGGCTCAAGATCGGCGTGGCGCTGGTCGGCTGCTTGATGGTGATGGCGCTCTATTTCGATCTGATGCGTCTCTAGGCTCTGTACGAAAACTGCCTGCGCTCGGCAATACGGCGTTAAAAATCGGCTTAAGATGCTCATTTACACCGCGTAAACTCCGCTCTTTCGCCGATTTTTGCCTTGTCTTGCCGTCGCTCGCCGACTTTTAGTACGGATCCTCGGCACTGGCCGAAAAGGACTGCGCCCGCCGAGGGATGGCGACGGGCGGCGAAAGGAAGACCTCGGTGATCGGCGGGCCTGGCCTTGTCAGTCACTGAGGGAAATGTATAAGGTGCCTGTTCGATACGCGGGCGGACCCCAGAGAAGCGACTGATTGCATGAAACTCAAGACCATCGGATTGGCAGGACTGTTGCTGGCCAGCTCGCCTGTGGCGCTGGCTGCACCTTTCGAGATTTCGGATATTCGCGTGGAGGGGCTGCAGCGCGTTTCGGCGGCATCGGTCTTCAACGCCTTTCCCGTCAGCGCCGACCAGCGGGTCGACGATCAGCAACTGGGCGACGCCGCGCAGAAACTGTTCCAGACCGGGCTCTTCGACGACATCCGCCTATCGCGCGACGGCGACGTCCTGATCATCAACGTGGTCGAGCGTCCCTCGATCGCCGAGATCAACATCGAGGGCAACTCGCAGATCTCCGACGACGACCTGCGCAAGGGGCTGCGTGACGCCGGCATCGCCGAGGGGCAGGTGCTGCAGCGCTCCACCCTTGAGGAGATGCAGCGCGAGCTCGAGCGCCTCTATCAGTCCCAGGGCCGCTACAGCTCCAACATCGAGACCTCGGTCGAGCAGCTCGAACGCAACCGCGTGCGTGTCAATATCGATATCAACGAGGGCGAGGTCGCCAAGATTCGTCAGATCAACGTGGTCGGCAATCAGGCCTACGACGACGATACCCTGCGCGATCTGTTCAAGCTGGAGGACAAGCCCGGCTGGTTCTTCGGCTGGTTCTCAGACGACAAGTACTCCCGCGAGGCGCTCTCGGGTGACCTGGAAACGCTGCGCTCGTGGTATCTCGACCGCGGCTACGTCAACTTCCGCATCACCTCGACCCAGGTCTCGATCAGCCCCGACAAGTCGCGCATCTTCGTCACCATCAACGTCGACGAGGGCAAGCGCTACAAGCTCGATCAGATCCGTTTCGACGGCGATCTCAAGATGGACGAGTCGGTAGCGCGCTCGCTGGTGACCGCTAAGTCCGGCGAGTATTTCTCCCAGAGCAAGCTCACCGCCTCCTCCGAGGCGCTGCGCCAGAAGCTCGGCGCCGAGGGTTTCGCCTTCGCCGACATCAAGGCAGTGCCCACGGTTCACGACGGCAGCGATACCGTCGACGTGACCTTCCGCGTCGACCCGGGTCGCCGCGCCTACGTGCGTCGGATCAACTTCGAAGGCAATACCACCACCCAGGACGAGGTGCTGCGCCGCGAGATGGTGCAGATGGAGGGCGCGCCGGCCTCTACCGACCAGATATCGCAGTCGCGTCAGCGGCTCGAACGGCTCGGCTTCTTCAAGCAGGTCGACGTCGACACGCGCCCGGTGGCCGGCGAGCCGGACCAGCTCGATGTCACCTACAACGTCCAGGAGCAGCCCTCCGGCTCGATCTCGGCCAGCGTCGGCTTCTCGCAGAGCGCCGGGGTGATCTATGGGGCAGCGCTGGCCCAGAACAACTTCCTGGGTACCGGCAACCGCGTCAACATCGGTGCCCAGCGCAGTGACACCTTCACCAACGTCAACTTCGGCTACACCGATCCATACTGGACGCTGGATGGTATCTCGCGTGGTTACAACGTCTTCTACCGCGAGACCAACTACGAAGACTCCGACATCTCGACGTATTCCACCGACTCCTACGGCGGCAACATCAACTTCGGCTATCCGATCAACGATCTGTCGCGGTTGAACTTCGGCGTCGGCCTCGAAAGCCTGTCGATCGACACCTACGACGACACGCCCGCCGAGATCGTGCAGTACGTCGATGACCAGGGTGAGGATTTCCTCAACTACAAGCTCACCGCGAGCTGGACCCGCAACAACCTGAACCGCGGCATCATGCCCACCGCGGGCAGCTACCAGCGCGTCTCGCTGGAGACTGCGGTGCCCGGCTCCGACGCCGAGTACTACAAGCTGCGCTATCGTGGCCAGAAACTGTTCGAGCTCAACCCGGACTGGTCGCTCAAGTTCAGCAGTAACCTGGGCTACGCCGACACCCTGGGTTCCAACGATCCCTATCCGTTCTACGAGAACTTCTACGCCGGTGGCCTGGGCTCGGTGCGCGGTTACACCGGCAATACCCTGGGGCCGAAGACCACCAAGCGTAACAACGGTGACGACGACACCCTGGGCGGCAACGTGCTGGTCGAGGGCTCGGCGGAGCTGATCTACCCGTTCCCGTGGGTCGAGGATCGCCGTTCGCTGCAGACCAGCATCTTCCTGGATGGCGGCAACACCTTCCTGACCGACTGCTACGATGTGCCCGAGGGCATGACCTCCAGCTGCAAGAGCGGCGTCGATCTGGGCGATCTGCGCTACAGCGTCGGCCTGGGGCTCTCCTGGCTGACCCCGGTGGGGCCGCTGACCTTCAGCGTAGCCAAGCCGCTCAACGAGAAGGATGGCGACGACCCGCAGGTGTTCCAGTTCTCGCTGGGTCAGACCTTCTGACGGGAGGCTTTCGCCGATCGTCACCCCCGGTGGCCCCCGCAGCGGGTGTCGCCGGGGGCAGGGCGACTCCCGTGAAGCGCCACGGTGGTATCTGCCGGGGTGAGATTCACCAAGCTCTACTCATCAAGCTCCATTCATCGAGAGCATATGCTCAAGGAGGCGCGGATGCGCAAGGTAATAGGTGCCCTCGGGCTAGGACTCATGACGCTGGTTTCCCTGCCGGCGATGGCCACCGACGTTGGCGTGCTCGACTGGCGTCAGGCGCTGATGTCCTCGCAGTCGGCGCAGGCGTCGATGAACCAGCTGAAGAACCGCATCGGGCCGCAGCAGAAGCAGGCCGAGGCGCTCGGTCAGCAGCTGCAGCAGCTGCAGGAGAAACTGCAGAAGAACGGTGACGTGATGT
Source organism: Salinicola endophyticus (assembly GCF_040536835.1). Lineage (NCBI taxonomy): Bacteria > Pseudomonadati > Pseudomonadota > Gammaproteobacteria > Oceanospirillales > Halomonadaceae > Salinicola > Salinicola endophyticus. The sequence continues at coordinate 3,494,248 of NZ_CP159578.1, read as the reverse complement.
CTGAGTCCGAGCGCAACTCTGTGACCCAGCAGCTGCGCCAGAAGGGCGGCCAGTTCCAGCAGCTGCGCGGCCAGATCGCTCAGGCCCAGCAGCAGGCCGAACAGCAGTATCTGAAGAGCGCCAAGCCCAAGCTCGACCAGGCGATCCAGCGTGTGGTCAAGCAGCGTGGGCTCGATATGGTCGTGGATCGCGACGCGGTGGTCTACTCCGGCGACAGCCTGGACATCACCAACGAAGTGACCAAGATCTTCAACTCACTCAACTGACGATCGAGAACGGCCCCCGTTCATGAAGAGTGCTGCCCCCGCTTCCTACACGCTCGGCGAACTCGCCGAGCGTATCGATGCCCGCCTGGTCGGTGATCCCGATCTCCGCGTCAGCGGCCTGGCGACCCTGACCGATGCCGGTCCGGGCGATCTGGCGTTTCTCGCCAATCGTGCCTATCTCAAGTATCTGGCCGATACCCGGGCCAGCGCGGTACTGGTGCACCCGGCCCACGGCGAGACCTGCCCGTGCCCGCGGCTTGAGCTCGACAACCCCTATCTGGGTTACGCGCGGCTGTCGCGGCTGTTCGACCCGTTGACCACCCGCGACTCGCAGGGCGTCCATCCCAGTGCGGTGGTCTCCCCCGATGCGGTGATCGGGGCGCGGGTCGAGATCGGCGCGCACTGCGTGATCGAGGCCGGGGTCGAGATCGCCGATGACTGCGTGATCGGTGCCGGCAGCTTCATCGGCGCCGACACTACCCTGGGTCAGGGCTCGCGCCTGCACGCCAACGTCACGCTCTATCACGGCGTCAGCGTGGGCCAGCGGGCGATACTCCACAGCGGCTGCGTGATCGGCGGCGATGGCTTCGGCTTCGCCCATGACGGCGCGCACTGGGAGAAGATTGCTCAGCTCGGCGGTGTGCGTCTGGGTGACGATGTCGAGGTGGGCAGCTGCTCGAGCATCGACCGCGGCGCGCTGGGTGACACCCTGATCGGCAACGGGGTCAAGATCGACTCCCAGGTGCAGATCGCCCATAACGTGCAGATCGGCGATCACAGCGCGCTGGCCGGCTGCGTCGGCATCGCCGGTTCGACCAAGGTCGGCCGTCACTGTCTGCTCGGCGGTGGGGTGGGGCTCTCGGGCCATCTGACCCTGGCCGACGGGGTCCAGGTGACCGGCATGAGCCTGGTCACCAATTCGATTCTCGAACCGGGGGTCTACTCCTCCGGCACGGGCTCGATGTCGAATAGTCAGTGGCGCAAGAACGCGGTACGCTTCAAGCAGTTGGACGAGATCGCCAAGCGTCTGACGCGACTCGAGCGTGGCCGACGCGATGCGTGAACGGAGGGGCACGGCAATCGACGGGGGGGCGAAAGGCTGGCAGCCATGTAGTGCGCCTGTATAATGCCCGCCCACATGGGTGAACGCCGCTTTACCTCCGTGTGCCTGCCTTTACGGCGGGCATTTCGTTATTTCAGAGGTCGTATTGATGATAATGGACATCAACCAGATTCGTGAGTATCTACCGCATCGTTATCCTTTTCTGCTGGTAGATCGCGTGACGGAGATCACGCTGGGCGAATCGATCGTGGCGTACAAGAACGTCAGCATCAACGAACCCTTCTTCAACGGCCACTTCCCCCATCATCCGATCATGCCGGGCGTGCTGATCATCGAGGCACTGGCCCAGGCCTGCGGTATCCTCGGCTTCAAGACCGTCAACAAGCTGCCCGCCGACGGCTACGTCTATTATCTCGTGGGCAGTGACAACATGCGCTTCAAGCGTCCGGTGATGCCGGGCGACCAGCTCAAGCTCGAAGCCGACGTGATCAAGGGCAAGCGCGGCATCTGGAAATTCGCCTGCCGTGCCAGCGTCGGCGGCGAGCTGGCCTGCGAGGGCGAAATCATCTGTGCCGAGAGGAAAATCGCTTGATTCATCCCACCGCCATCGTCGATCCCACTGCGCGTCTGGCCGCTGACGTCGAGGTCGGCCCGTACAGTGTGATCGGTCCCGATGTCGAGATCGATGCGGGCTGCGTGATCGGCCCGCACGTGGTGATCAAGGGGCCGACACGCCTGGGCCAGCGCAATCGCATCTTCCAGTTCGCCTCCGTGGGTGAGGAGTGTCAGGACAAGAAGTACGCTGGCGAACCCACCCGCCTGGAGATGGGTGACGACAACGTCGTGCGCGAGAGCGTGACCATCCACCGCGGCACGATGCAGGATCGCGGCGTCACCACCATCGGCAGTCGCAACCTGTTCATGGCCTACTCCCACGTCGGCCACGATTGCCTGATCGGCGACGACTGCATCCTGGCCAACCAGGCGACCCTGGCTGGCCACGTGACCCTGGGCAACTTCTCCATCCTCGGCGGGCTGTCGGCGATCCACCAGTTCTGCCACATGGGCGAGCACGCCATGGTCGGCGGCTGTTCGGCGATCACCAAGGACATCCCGGCGTTCATCATGGTCAACGGCAACCCGGCGGCGCCCCACGGGCTCAATTCGATCGGGCTCAAGCGCCGTGGTTTCTCCGCCGAGGCGATCAAGGCACTCGGCGAAGGGTACCGTCTGGTCTACCGCAAGGGCCTGACCCTGGAGCAGGCGATCGCCGAGATCGAGCGCCGCTTCTCGCTCGAGGAGACCCGGCGCTTCGTCGATTCGCTCAAGGTCTCCCAGCGCGGCATCATCCGCTAGCCGGAGCGAGGTCAGCATGCGCGTCTATCTGGTAGCCGGCGAACTCTCCGGCGACATCCTCGGCGCCGGGCTGATGCAAGCGCTGCGCCGGCGTCGTCCCGACATCGAGTTCCGCGGTATCGGTGGCCCGCGCATGCAGGCCCAGGGGCTCGAGTCGCTCTACCCGCTGGAGACGCTGTCGGTGATGGGGCTGGTCGAGGTGCTCAAGCATCTGCCCGGGCTGATCAAGGTGCGCCGTCATTTGAAGCGCGACGCGCTTGCCTGGCAGCCCGACGTGATGATCGGCATCGACGCCCCGGACTTCAATCTCGGCCTCGAGCTGCAGCTGCGCCAGCGCGGCATTCGCACCGCCCACTACGTCAGCCCGTCGGTCTGGGCCTGGCGCCAGGGCCGGGTCAAGAAGATCGCCCGCGCGGTCGACGCCATGCTCACCTTCCTGCCGTTCGAGGCCGCGTTCTACGCCGAGCACCGGGTACCGGTGGCCTATGTGGGCCATCCGCTGGCCGACGAGCTGCCGCTGGTCAACGACCGCGGCGCCGCGCGCGAGGCGCTGGGCCTCGACCCCGCCACGCCGACCCTGGCGTTGCTGCCCGGCTCGCGCAGCAACGAGGTGCGCTTCCAGGGCGAGATCTTCCTGCGCGCCGCCGCCGCGCTGCGCGAGCGGCTGGGCGAACTCCAGGTGGTCATCCCCGCGGCCTCGCCGCAGCGTCGGGAGGAGATCGAGGCACTGCTCGAACGCTCTCCGCGGCTGGCCGAGCGGGTCACGCTCTGCGATGGCCGCTCGCGCGAGGCGATGACCGCCGCCGATGCGGTGCTGCTGACGTCGGGCACCGCAGCGCTGGAGACCATGCTCTGCCACCGCGCCATGGTGGTCGCCTATCGCATGGCGCCGGCCACCTACTGGCTGGCCCAGCGGCTGGTCAAGACACGCTGGATCTCGCTGCCCAATCTGATCGCTCAGGAAGAGCTGGTGCCGGAGCTGATCCAGGACGCGGTGGATGCCGAGCGCCTGGTCGAGACGCTGGTGCCCTGGTTTGCGGAGAGCACTCGGCGCGAGGCGCTGGAGAGGCGCTTCGCCGAGTTGCACGCCGGACTCCAGCGCAGTGCCAGCGAGCGCGCCGCCAGTGCCGTGCTCGAACTGGTCGAGCACGGTACGCTCAGCGCCACCGCCACCCCCGCCTGAGAGGCCAGCCATGCCCGCCAAGCGTGCCCCCCAGACGTTTCCCGAACTGCTGATCGACTATGCCGGCGAGCGTCTCGCCGGTGTCGACGAAGTCGGACGCGGCCCGCTGGTGGGCGCGGTGGTGGCGGCCGCGGTGATCCTCGACCCGGCGCGCCCCATCGACGGGCTGACCGATTCCAAGCGGCTGAGTGCGGCCCGCCGCGAGGCGCTGGATCGGCGCATCCGCGAGCAGGCGCTGGCCTTTGCGGTGGCCGAGGCCACGCCGGAGGAGATCGACCGGCTCAATATCTATCACGCCACGCACTTGGCGATGCGCCGCGCCATCGATGCGCTGCCGCTGGCCGCGGAGTATCTGCTGGTCGACGGCAACCGCCTGCCGGGCCACGCCTGTCCGGGGCAGGCAGTGGTCAAGGGCGATCTGCGCCACCCGGCGATCAGCGCCGCGTCGATTCTGGCCAAGGTGGCGCGCGACGCCCAGATGGCCGAGCTGGATGCGCGCCATCCCGAGTATGGCTTTGGCCGCCACAAGGGTTACCCCACCCGCGAGCACCTCGATGCGCTCGTCCGCTGGGGGCCGCTGGCGGCCCACCGGCGCTCGTTCGCCCCGGTACGCGAGCAGCTGGCGCTGTTCTCCTGAGCGGCACCCTGTCCCATTCCCGGAGTGTCTGCTTGCCCGGGGCCAAGCTGTTATCCTGTCGCGGTCACTCATTCGCCGCCCGATCTCGAGTTCGTCATGACTACACCTTTCGTTCATCTCCGTGTTCACAGCGAGTACTCCCTGGTCGACGGCCTGGTGCGCCTCAAGCCGCTGATCAATGCCAGCGTGGAGGCCGGCATGCCGGCCCTGGCGGTCACCGACGACACCAATCTGTTCGGCCTGGTGAAGGTCTACAAGGCGGCCCAGGGGGCCGGTCTGAAGCCGGTGATCGGCGCCGACTTCTGGCTCCACAACGCCCACGACGAGAGCCATCCCTATCGGCTCACGCTGCTGGCGATGAACGAAACCGGCTACCGCAACCTGACCGAGCTGATCTCGCGCGCCTGGACCGACGGCCAGCGCCAGAACCAGGCGATCCTCGACAAGCAGTGGGTGTTCGAGCAGAGCGAAGGGCTGATCGCCCTCTCCGGGGCGCGCGAGGGTGAGATCGGGCGCTTTCTGATCGCCGAGCACGTCGACACCGCGCGCACGCTGCTGGCGGAGTGGAACCAGTACTTCCCCGGGCGCTTCTATCTCGAACTGCAGCGCACCGGGCGCCAGTACGACGAGGAGTGCGTCTACCACTCCGTGCGCCTGGCCAGCGAGACCGGCACCCCGGTGGTGGCCACCAACGACGTGCGCTTCCTCGCCCGCGAGGACTTCTGGGCCCACGAGACCCGGGTCTCGATCGGCGAGGGCAAGGCGCTGGAGGACCCGCGGCGCGAGCGCAAGTACACCGAGGAGCAGTATCTCAAGAGCCCCGAAGAGATGGCGACGCTGTTCGCCGACATCCCCGAGGCGCTGGAGAACAGCGTGCTGATCGCGGCGCGCTGCAACGCCACGGTACGTCTGGGCGAGATCTTCCTGCCGGAGTATCCGATCCCCGAGGGCATGACCCAGGACAGCTTCTTTCGCAAGATCTCCCACGATGGGCTCAGCGAGCGCCTGAACCAGCTGTTCGCGGGCGACAACCCGATCTATCCCGGGCGCGTGCTCGCCGACTACGAGCCCGAGTACCGCAAGCGCCTCGACTTCGAGCTCGACATCATTCTCAAGATGGGCTTCCCCGGCTACTTCCTGATCGTGATGGACTTCATCCAGTGGGCCAAGGACAACGACATCCCGGTGGGGCCGGGGCGCGGTTCCGGGGCCGGCTCGCTGGTCGCCTATGCGCTCAAGATCACCGACCTCGATCCGCTGGAGTACGACCTGCTGTTCGAGCGCTTCCTCAACCCCGAGCGCGTCTCGATGCCCGATTTCGACGTCGACTTCTGCATGGAGAAGCGCGACCGGGTGATCGACTACGTGGCCGACCGCTACGGCCGCAACGCGGTATCGCAGATCGTCACCTTCGGCACCATGGCGGCCAAGGCGGTGGTGCGCGACGTGGCGCGCGCCCAGGGCAAGCCCTACTCGATGGGTGACAAGCTCTCCAAGCTGATCCCGTTCGAGGTCGGCATGACCCTGGCCAAGGCGATCGAGCAGGAGCCGCAGCTCAAGGAGTATCTCGAGGCCGACGAGGAGGCCGCCGAGATCTGGGAGATGGCGCTCAAGCTCGAGGGCATCACCCGCGGTACCGGCAAGCACGCCGGCGGGGTGGTGATCGCACCGACCAAGCTCACCGACTTCTCGCCGCTGCTGTGCGAGCCGGACGGCTCCGGGCTGGTGGTGCAGTTCGACAAGAACGACGTCGAGGACGCCGGGCTGGTCAAGTTCGACTTCCTCGGCCTGCGCACGCTCACCATCATCGACTGGGCGCTGGAGATGGTCGATGTGGTGCGCGGGCGTGAGGGGCAGGAGCCGCTGGATATCAGCACCATCCCGCTCGACGACAAGCCGACCTTCGACATGCTCAAGAAGGCCGAGACCACGGCGGTGTTCCAGCTCGAATCCCGCGGCATGAAGGAGCTGATCAAGCGCCTGCAGCCCGACTCGCTGGAGGACATGATCGCCCTCGTCGCGCTGTTCCGTCCGGGGCCGCTGCAGTCGGGCATGGTGGATGACTTCATCAACCGTAAGCACGGCCGCGCCGAGCTGGCCTATCCCCACCCGGACTACCAGCACGAGCTGTTGAAGCCGGTGCTCGAACCCACCTACGGCATCATCCTCTACCAGGAGCAGGTGATGCAGATCGCCCAGGTCCTGGCCGGCTACACCCTGGGCCAGGCGGATATGCTGCGCCGTGCCATGGGCAAGAAGAAGCCGGAGGAGATGGCCAAGCAGCGCGCCGGCTTCATGGAGGGGTGTGCCAACAACGGCATCGACAAGGACCTGGCCGGCAACCTGTTCGACCTGGTGGAGAAGTTCGCCGGCTACGGCTTCAACAAGTCGCACTCGGCGGCCTACGGGCTGGTCTCCTATCAGACCGCCTGGCTCAAGGCGCACTATCCGGGGCCGTTCATGGCCGCGGTGCTCTCCACCGAGATGGACAACCTCGACAAGGTAGTGCCGCTGATCGAGGAGTGCCGCCATATCGGGCTGACGGTGACCCCGCCGGACGTCAACGTCGGCGCCTACAAGTTCACCGTCGATGACAACGCCCGGGTGGTCTACGGCCTGGGGGCGATCCGTGGCGTGGGCGAAGGCCCGATCGCGGCGATCGTCGAGGCGCGCCAGGCCGATGGGCCGTTCACCGATCTGTTCGACTTCTGCCGCCGCATCGACGGCAAGCGCATGAACAAGCGCACCCTCGAGGCGCTGATCCGCTCCGGCGCGCTCGACAATCTGGGGCCGTCGCGGGCGGTGATGGCGGCCTCGCTGGACGCCGCGCTCAAGGCCGCCTCGCAGAATCAGACCAACCAGAACCTGGGCATGATCGACATGTTCGGCGAGGCCTTCGTCGATACCGCCGATGGCGACGTCTACGCCGACTATCGTCACGCCCGCGACTGGAGCGACAAGGAGCGCCTGGCCGGCGAGAAGGATACCCTCGGGCTCTATCTCACCGGCCACCCGATCGACGAGTACGAGCACGAGCTCAAGCGTTTCGTGGCCACCCGAATCGTCGATCTCAAGCCGTCGCGCGAACCGCAGCGGGTGGCCGGGCTGGTGGTGGCGATGCGTACCATGAAGTCCAAGCGCGGCGACACCATGGCCTTCGTCACCCTCGACGACCGCACCGGGCGCATCGAGGCGTCGCTGTTCGGCGAGCTTTTCGACCAGGTGCGCGGCCAGCTCAATGCCGACCAGGTGCTGATCATCGAAGGCGAGGTCTCAAGCGACGACTACTCCGGCGGTCTGCGCCTGCGCAGCAAGGAGGTGACGTTGATGGCGGACGCGCGTGCCCGTTTCGGCGAGGCGATCGAGCTCTCGGTCGACGGCGCCCGCCTCAACGGGCGCTTCTCGCGCTCGCTCCACGACAGCCTGACGCCGTGGCTGAGCGAGCGCGGGCTGCCGGTGCGGGTACGCTATCGCAACGCCAGTGCCAGCGGCTGCTTCGAGCTCGCCGAGGCGTGGCGGGTGTCGCCCAGCGACGAGCTGATCACCGCGCTGCGCGACGTCGAGGGGCACGAATCGGTCGCCCTGCGCTACCGCGGCGGTTGACGGCGGTTGCTAACACTCGTGAGGGTGCGATAATGACGCGTTTTCGCCGCAGCGTACGCCGCACGCTTCAGGTTGCCAGGACATCACAGTAGACGCCCTATGAATCCCAACTATCTGGACTTTGAACAGCCGATTGCCGAACTTCAGGCCAAGATCGAAGAACTGCGCCTGGTCGGGAACGACAGCCGCATCAGCCTGAGCGACGAGATCGGCAAGCTCGAAGAGAAGAGCCGCAAGCTCACCGAGCAGATCTTCCGTGACCTGACCGCCTGGCAGGTGACGCAGCTGTCGCGGCATCCGCAGCGTCCCTACACGCTGGACTATCTCGACAGCATCTTCACCGAGTTCGACGAGCTGCACGGTGACCGCAACTTCGCCGACGACGCCGCCCTGGTCGGCGGCGTGGCGCGACTCGACGGCAAGCCGGTGATGGTGATCGGTCATCAGAAGGGGCGCGACGTCAAGGAGAAGGTGCGCCGCAACTTCGGCATGCCGCGTCCCGAGGGCTACCGCAAGGCGTGCCGTCTGATGGAGATGGCCGAGCGCTTCAAGATGCCGGTGCTCACCTTCATCGACACCCCGGGCGCCTATCCGGGGATCGACGCCGAGGAGCGCGGTCAGTCGGAAGCGATCGCCTACAACCTGGCGGTGATGTCGCGGCTCAAGACGCCGATCATCGCCACCGTGATCGGCGAGGGCGGCTCCGGCGGGGCGCTGGCCATCGGCGTCTGCGACGAGCTGCAGATGCTGCAGTACTCTACCTACTCGGTGATCTCGCCCGAAGGCTGCGCCTCGATCCTGTGGAAGAGCGCCGAGAAGGCCTCCGAAGCGGCCCATGCGATGGGGATCACCGCCGAGCGGCTGAAGGAGCTGGGCTTCGTCGACACCCTGATCGACGAGCCGCTGGGCGGCGCCCATCGTCAGCCCCGGAAGACCGCGGAGAGCGTGCGCCAGGCGCTGCTCGGCAGTCTCGACCGGTTGCAGGGAATGGACACCGACGCGCTGCTGGCGCGCCGCTACGAGCGATTGATGTCCTACGGCGCCCCGCAGTAAGAGCATGCCGGGCCTGCGCGTGTGATGTTGAACGCGCGCGGGGCTGGCCTCCTCGTCGTGTCACGTGACGCGCCACGCTCTTCCTCGTCGTGGCGTGCTCAGGAGTTCCCCCGGTGGCCGACTCTCTCTCCCCTGTCGATGCGCTCGACGCCCTCATCACTGAAGCCCTGGCGCCACTGGCCCCGGGGCGACGGCTGTGGGTGGCGCTCTCCGGCGGTCTCGATTCTTCGCTGCTGCTGAGCCGGGCGGCGCCGGCGGCCCGCGCGCGCGGGATTGCGCTGAGGGCGGTGCATATCGACCACGGCCTGCAGCCCGCGGCGACGACCTTCGTCGACCACTGCCGGGCGCTGTGCGCCGCGCTTGCGGTGCCGCTGAGCGTGGTGCCGGTGGCGGTAACGCCGACCGGGCAGGGGCTCGAGGCGGCAGCGCGGGAGGCGCGCTACGCCGCCTTCGCCGCCACTCTGGCGCCAGGCGACCTGCTGTGGCTGGCGCAGCACGCCGACGACCAGCTCGAGACCTTCCTGCTCGCTGCGCTGCGCGGCAGCGGCGTGACCGGGCTTGCCGGCATGCCCGAACGGCGGCACTGGCGTGGCCTCGAAATCGTCCGGCCCTGGCTCGGGGTGTCACGATCGACGCTGCGCGCCGCCGCCGAACAGTGTGAGCTCGCCTGGTGCGAAGACCCCTCCAATCACGCGCTCGAGCACGACCGCAACTTCCTGCGCCACCGGGTCGTGCCGCCGCTGAGCGAACGCTGGCCCGGGGCGGCCGCGGCGGTGGGGCGCAGTGCGGCCTGGCTGGCGGAAGCGGATGAACTGCTCGCCGAGCTGGCTGAGAGCGATCTCGCCCGCGCCGGCGGGGACCCCGAGTGTCTGCCGCTGGCGCTGCTGACGCCGTTGAGCGCCGCACGCCAGCGCCTGCTGGTGCGCCACGCCCTGGCTCGCCTGGGCCTGCCGGCACCGCCAGCGGCGCGCCTGGCCGAGCTGCGCCGCCAGTGGCAGGCGGGCCACGATCGCACGGTCAGAGTGGTCTGGCCCGGGGCGCAGGCGCGGGTATGGCGCGGGTCACTCTATCTGCTGCCGACGCCGGCGCCGTTGGACCCGCAGTGGTGTGTGAGTTGGGATGGCCGCGAGGGGCTGGTCACGCCCTGGGGAACCTACCGCTATCGCATGATCCGCGAGCCCGACCCCGACGATCGCGCTGCCGAGGAGAGCGCTACCCAGAAGGGGGCTCTCGAAGAGAGGGATAGCGAAGAGGGTATTAACGAAGAGAGCGTTAGCGAGGCGCTGACACTGCGGGTGACCCTGCGGCGCGGGGGCGAGCGCCTGCGTCTGGCCGGCCGCGGCAGCCGCGACGTCAAGCGGCTGCTGCAGGAGGCCGGCCTGCCGCCGTGGGAGCGTGAGCGCGTGCCGCTGGTGTGGCACGACGATACGCTGGTAGCGGTGCTGGGGGTGGCAACCGCCGCGGGCTGGCGGCAGCTGGCGCTGCCCGCGGCGGAGTGACCGAGTGCGGGGAGTCGCCATCCCGCGGCGCTACTCGTTGTAGTTGAGTGCCAGCCCGACGCTGCGCTGGTAGCCGGCTTCCTCTTCGAGATCGTTGAGCACCAGCGGGTGTAGACGCGCCGCCGGCAGCGTCAGATTCAGGGTCTCGCCCTCGGCATCGAGCTGGAAGTCGTCGATCGCCTGCTCCGGGCGCGAATGGTTGAGCAGCACCGCCAGGCGCAGCAGCCGTGCCAGCCGGGCGTAGGCCGAGCGTGATGCCTCGGGCAGCGCCTCGAGCTCCTTGTGCGGAAACTTGCGCCGGTGAGCGCGCACCAGGAACGCCAGCGCCTGCTGCTCCGGGCGTGAGAAGCCGGGCATGTCGGAGTACTCCAGCAGATAGGCGCCGTGGCGATGGAACTGGCTGTGCGAAATGGCCAGGCCGATCTCGCACAGGCGTGCCGCCCAGGCCAGGAATAGCCGCTGCTCGGGGTTGAGTCCCCAGGCCTTGCGCACCTGATCGAAGGCGTGCAGTGCGCTGCGCTCGACGTTGTCGGCATGGGCCAGATCGACGCTGTAGCGGCGCATCATCTGCTCGACACTGTGACGGCGCGAATCCTCCGGGGTGTTGCGCCCGATGAGATCGTAGAGCACCCCCTCGCGCAGAGCGCCGTCGGAGTAGCGCATGCGCTCCAGCTCGAAGGCCTCGAATACCGCGCAGAGAATCGCTATCCCGGCCGGGAACACGCGCGCCCGATCCTCCTTGAGCCCCTCCATGGCGACCTTGTCCAGGTGGCCGCAGTTGATCAGCCGCTTGCGCAGCGCCAGCAGTGCCTCGCGCTCGATGACCCCGGCATCGCCCTCGCCATGGGCGGCGATGACCGCGGCTGCGGCCTTGATCGTGCCGCTGGAGCCGATCGGGTCCTGCCAGCCCAGGCGGCGATAGGTATTCTGGATGTTGGCGAGTTCGGAGAGTGCCGCCATCTCGGCGCGGCGGAAGCGTTTCTCGCTGATGTCGCCGTTGGCGAAGAAGGCGCCGGTATAGGCGACGCAGCCCATGTGCAGGCTCTCCAGTGCCTGGGGTTCGAAATCCTCGCCGATGATGAACTCGGTGGAGCCGCCGCCGATATCGACGATCAGCCGCCGGCCGTGCACTTCGGCCAGCGCATGGGCGGCGCCCAGATAGATCAGACGCGCCTCTTCGCGGCCGCCGATGATCTCGATCGGGTGGCCGATCAGCGCCTCGGCACGTGTGATCAGGGCGTGGGCGTTGTGGGCGGCGCGCAGCGCGTTGGTCCCCACGATGCGCAGGTCACCCGGCGCGACTTCGGCAAGAAAGGGCGCAAAGCGCTCGAGACAGCCCAGGGCGCGCTCCATCGCCGCCGGGGTGAAGTTCTCGTCGGCATCCAGGCCGGCGGCGAGCTGGACCTTCTCGCCCATCTTGGCGACCACCTGCAGGCGGCCATCCTGATAGTTGGCGACCAGCAGGTGGAAACTGTTGGAGCCGAGATCGATGGCTGCCAGGCGACGGGTGGTCTCGGTGGCGGTCGGCTTCCCGCTCATGGGGTGGCGTCCTCGACGGCGATCTGAACAAGGCGCGGGACGTCGCTGCCGGCGCCCTCGGGAGCCGGCCGCCGACGTCCCGCGGCGGTAAAAGGTGAGTGCAAGGTTGCGTTGCCCTCCCGGGCTTGTCAATTGGCTCGCCGCTCTGCATGCTGCCCCCAGAGACCCCTTCAGGCAGGCAGCCATGGTGCAGAGACTCAAGCTCGACGGTGACACCTTCGACGCCTGGCGCGAGCGCCCCGGCGGGGCCCGGCTGGCGGTGTTCGTGGCCACCTGGTGCCAGCCCTGCGAGAGCCTGTTGGCAACGCTTGCGACGAGCGGCGACGGATTGGCGCTCGACCAGCCGGTGGGGGTGATCGACGTCGACCGCGAGCCGGCCCTGTCCGAGCGCTACGGCGTCCGCGGCACGCCCACGCTGACGCTGTTCGTCAACGGTGAGGCGCGCACCTCGCGGGTGGGCGCGCTCTCGCCGAGCCAGCTCTCGCAGCTTTGTGACGAGGCCACGCGGAACTGAATGCCGAGCGCGCTCTGCCGCGATTCCTCGTCACCATCGAATGACTTGCGTTCGTCGGGCGGCTTGTCTACCATCGGGACGTTCGCCTGTTCCGAATGCTTCTCGACCGCCTCGCGGTCCCCCAAGTCGTCAGTCACCCCAGTTCCGATCACCGGATCGACATTGCGTCTATCGGACGACCGTCCGAAAGATCACAGGCGAATCGAACCGCTCTCCCGGCATCTTTGGCCAACCGGTTTCTCAACGTCACGGTGACCGGCCATCCAGACGAATAGCCCGGCTTCTGGGACGACTGAACGCGCCGCGCGGCGTATGCACTGACCGCCTCTTGTCCTTTCTTTCTTCATCCGGCAACCGCCATTGCCTGCGACACGAGCCATTTCTGACCGAACTCATGAATCTAACCGAACTCAAGCAAAAATCCGTTCCTGAGCTGCTGGATATCGCCCGGGAAATGGGCATCGATAATCTTGCCCGTTCGCGCAAGCAGGACATCATCTTCGCGATCCTGAAGAAGCACGCCAAGAGCGGTGAAGACATCTACGGGGATGGAGTTCTGGAGATTCTCCAGGACGGTTTCGGTTTCCTGCGCAGCGCCGACTCTTCCTATCTCGCCGGCCCGGACGATATCTACGTCTCGCCGTCGCAGATCCGGCGCTTCAACCTGCGCAAGGGCGACTCCATCTCCGGCAAGATCCGGCCGCCGAAAGAGGGCGAGCGCTATTTCGCGCTGCTCAAGGTCAACGAGATCAATTTCGACAAGCCGGAAAACGCCAAGCACAAGATCCTGTTCGAGAACCTGACGCCGCTGTTCCCGCAGGAGCGTCTGGTGATGGAGATCGGCAACGGCTCCACCGAGGACATCACCGCCCGCGTGATCGACCTCACCGCGCCGATCGGCAAGGGCCAGCGCGGCCTGATCGTGTCTCCGCCCAAGGCGGGTAAGACGCTGATGCTGCAGAACATCGCCACCTCGATCACGCGCAACAATCCCGAGTGCCACATGATCGTGCTGCTGATCGACGAGCGCCCGGAGGAAGTGACCGAGATGTCGCGCACGGTGCGCGGCGAGGTGGTGGCGTCGACCTTCGACGAGCCGCCGGCACGTCACGTGCAGGTCGCCGAGATGGTGATCGAGAAGGCCAAGCGCCTGGTCGAGCACAAGAAGGACGTGGTCATCCTGCTCGACTCCATCACCCGTCTGGCGCGCGCCTACAACACCGTGGTGCCCTCCTCCGGCAAGGTGCTCACTGGTGGTGTCGACGCCCACGCGCTGGAGAAGCCCAAGCGCTTCTTCGGGGCCGCGCGTAACATCGAAGAGGGCGGCAGCCTGACCATCATCGCCACCGCGCTGGTCGACACCGGCTCGAAGATGGACGAGGTGATCTTCGAGGAGTTCAAGGGTACCGGCAACATGGAGGCGCACCTCGACCGCAAGCTGGCCGAGCGCCGCGTCTACCCGGCCCTCAACATTCGCCGCTCCGGCACCCGGCGCGAGGACCTGATCGCGTCCGAGGACGAGATGCAGCGCATGTGGATCCTGCGCAAGCTGCTCAACCCGATGGACGACGTGGCGGCTACCGAGTTCCTGATCGACCGCTTGAAGGACACCAAGACAAACCTGGAGTTCTTCGAGGCCATGAAGCGCAGATAATCGCGCTCTGTCATCGCTCGATCCGATGCCAGGCCGCGAGGGGTCGGTATTGGGACATTGAGCGGAGATGCAATGAAAGGGCAGCATGTTATGCTGCCCTTTTTGCGTTCTTGACCCGCAGGATGCAGGCAACGGCATGAAATATCACGATTTGCGCGATTTCATCGCGGCGCTGGAAGCGCGCGGCGAGTTGCAACGCGTCAGCGTCGAGGTCGACCCCTATCTCGAGATCACCGAGATCTGCGACCGCACCCTGCGCGCCGGCGGACCGGCGCTCTTGTTCGAGAACGTCAAGGGTAGCCGCATGCCGGTGCTGGGCAATCTGTTCGGCACCCCGCGCAGGGTCGCCTTCGGCATGGGCGAGGAGAGCGTCGAGGCGCTGCGCGAGGTGGGCAAGCTGCTCGCCTTCCTCAAGGAGCCTGACCCGCCCAAGGGCCTGCGCGACGCCTGGGACAAGCTGCCGATCTTCAAGCAGGTCATGAGCATGGGGCCGAAGACGCGACGCTCGGCGCCTTGCCAGGAGGTGGTGCTCGAGGGCGATGCGGTGGATCTCGACCAGCTGCCGATCCAGCATTGCTGGCCGGGCGACGTGGCGCCGCTGGTGACCTGGGCGCTGGTAGTGACCAAGGGCCCGCACAAGACGCGCCAGAATCTGGGGATCTACCGCCAGCAGAAGCTGGGGCGCAACCGGTTGATCATGCGCTGGCTGTCGCACCGCGGCGGGGCGCTCGATTTCCGCGAATGGCAGCAGGCGCACCCCGGCGAGCCGTTCCCGGTGGCGGTGGCGCTGGGCGCCGATCCGGCGACCATCCTCGGCGCAGTGACCCCGGTGCCCGACACCCTCTCCGAGTACGCCTTCGCCGGGCTGCTCAGAGGCTCGCGTACCGAGCTGGTCAAGTGCGGCCATGCCGATCTGGAGGTGCCGGCCTCCAGCGAGATCGTACTCGAGGGCTACATCTACCCCGACGACATGGCGCCGGAGGGACCCTACGGTGACCATACCGGCTACTACAACGAGGTCGAGCAGTTCCCGGTGTTCACCGTCGAACGCCTGACCCACCGCCGCGATCCGATCTATCATTCGACCTACACCGGACGTCCGCCGGACGAGCCGGCGATACTGGGGCTGGCGCTCAACGAGGTGTTCGTGCCGATCCTGCGCAAGCAGTTCCCGGAGATCGTCGACTTCTATCTGCCGCCGGAGGGGTGCTCCTACCGCATGGCGGTGGTGACCATGAAGAAGCAGTATCCGGGGCACGCCAAGCGGGTGATGATGGGGGTCTGGAGTTTCCTGCGTCAGTTCATGTACACCAAGTTCGTGATCGTGCTCGACGACGACGTCGACGCGCGCAACTGGGAGGACGTGATCTGGGCCATCACCACGCGCATGGACCCGGCACGCGATACGGTGATGGTGGAGAACACCCCGATCGACTATCTCGACTTCGCCTCGCCCACCGCGGGGCTGGGATCCAAGATGGGGCTCGACGCCACCAACAAGTGGCCCGGCGAGACCACCCGCGAGTGGGGCGAGCCGATCGTCATGGACCCGGCGGTCAAGGCACGGGTCGAGGCGCGCTGGGACGAGTACGGCATCGATATCGCGCCACCCGCGGCGCGCTCGGGCAAGGTGTCCGACTGAGGTTACGGTTCGGCGCCCAGGCAGACAGTGGGCATCGAACAATCGGCAGTCGAGCGATAGGTAGTCGAGCGATAGGTAGTCGAACAAGCGGCATACAAAATAGTGGGCAGTCGAACTAGAGAGGTGAACATGACGGTCAGAACCCTGACCTGCCAGGTGGAATCGGTCGAGGATCTGACTCCCGACGTGTTCCGGGTGATGCTCGAGGGGCGGGCCGAGGCGATCGCCCACGCCCCCGGCCAGTATCTGGAGCTGGCGGTGGACGACGACACCTGGGTGCCGTTCTCGATCGCCTGTGCCGAGAACGGTGAAGGGCGCCTGGAGCTGCATATCCAGCACTGGCCAGAGCGTACGCACTCCACGCGCCTGCGCGAGATGCTGACCCACCGTGCGCGGCTCTCGGTGCGCATGCCCCACGGCGAGTGCACGCTGCCGGCAGAGAGCAGTGCGCCGCTACTGCTGATCGGTGCCGGTACCGGCTTCGCCCAGCTGAAGGCGATCGCCGAGGCCGCGCTGGCGGAGAATCCCGCGCGCGAGCTGGCACTATGGTGGGCGGTGCGCGAGCGCCGCGACCTCTACGCCGAGAGCCTTGCCCGCGCCTGGGCCAGCGAGCATCCCAACGTCAGTTTCCACGCCGTGGTGGAGAACCTCGATGACCAGACCGAGGCGCTCCCCGGGGTGATCTGGCATGCCGGGCGCATCGATGCGGTGCTGGCCGCCGAGATCCAGACGCTCGACGGCGTCGAGATCTATCTGGCCGGCTCCCCCGGCATGGTGTACGCCTGCGTCGACACCCTGGCGCCGCTAGGGCTGGTGGCCGAACAGGTCCACTCCGACGTCTTCAGCTACGCCCCCCGGGTACCCTTCCTGCCGCTGCCGGAAGCCGACCCCGAGACGGCGCCGCTCAGCCCCGGCGAGGAGAACGAGCGCCCGTGAGCCAGTCGCCGATCCTGATCACCGGTGGCGCCCAGCGCCTGGGCCTGCACTGCGCCGAGCGGCTGCTCGACGACGGCCATCCGGTGATCGTCACCTACCGTCGCGAACGCGAGGCGGTGGCGGCGCTACGCGCCCGCGGTGCGCTCACCCTGCAGGCGGATTTCGCCACCCGTGGCGGTATCGAGGCGTTCATCGACCGGCTCAAGGCCCAGACGCGCAGCCTGCGTGCGGTGGTGCACAATGCCAGCGAATGGCTGGCGGACCCGGCACCCGAGGCCGCAGGGGAGACCTTCGAACGGCTGTTCCAGGTCCACATGCAGGCGCCGTACCTGATCAATCTGGCGGCGCGCGAGCTGCTCGAGGCGTGTCAGGAGCCGCAGCGCGACATCGTCCATATCACCGACAGCGTGGTGCGCCGCGGCGCCGCCGAGCAGGCCGCCTACGCCGCCAGCAAGGCCGGGCTGGAGAGTCTGACGCTGTCGTTCGCCGCGCGCTTCGCGCCCGCTATCCAGGTCAACGCCATCGCGCCGGGGCTGGTGATGCTCGGCGAGGCCACCCACACCAACCGTCGGGTGCCGGGCCCCGGGGTGGTCTACCAGACCCTGCGCTATCTGCTCGACAACGACTATGTCACCGGCACCGTGATCGCGGTGGATGGTGGCGAATCCCTAGGCGCGGGCTGACTCCGGCAGTGTCCAGGTTCTGTACGAAACGTACACAGCCTAGAGCGAGAACGGCTCGCTGCGCATTGGCACCAGCTTCCCATGATCGAGCATGGTGCCGCTGGGCTTGCCCGCCGGGGCGCCGCTGCGCGGCTCCAGACTCACCGCGAGGTCGGCGCTGCGCAACTGGGCGCGCATCGGCTCGGGCAGGCGCATGCTTTTCTGCCCGCTGCTCGGCAGCATGCCGAGCGAGACCGGCTTGCCGTTGTCCATCATCCACAGCTCGCACGCCTTGCCCGCCGGCATCGGGCCCGGGGCCAGGGTCTGGATGCGCATCTCGCCGCTGTCGGACGCGCTGACCAGCCAGCCCGGGCGGCCACCCTCGGCGTTGGCGACGAACACGTAGTCGCCGTCCATCATCGGCGGCGTGGGCGCGGCGATCAGCAGTGCCGCCAGCACCAGCGCCGCCAGGGTGGAGAGGGCGCTGATCCCCTGCCACAGCCCCAGCCGCCGCCACCAGCGGCGTTCCAGCCCGGCCCGGGCGGCGATCTGCGGCCACAGCGCCGCGGGCGGATCGACCGGCGCCAGCCGCGCATTCAATGCCTGCAGATGCTCGCGCCAGGCGTCGACGCTCTGCTGCAGCTCGGGGCTGACCGCCAGCAGCGCCTCGAACTCGGCCTGCTGGCGTCGGGTCAGGGTCCCCAGCACGTACTCGCCGGCGGCCAGCTCGCGGGCTTCGGGATCGCTCAAGCGAAGCGTGTCATGCATGCCTTCAACCTCTCCAGCCCGCGGCGGACCCAGCTCTTGACCGTGCCCAGCGGTGCCGTCAGCTGCTGGGCGAGCTCGTGATGTGTCATGCCTTCGAAATAGGCCAGCTCCAGTGCCTGGCGCTGCTGCGATGTGAGCTCGTCGAGGCAGGCGTTCAGTGACTCCGCCTGGCCCGCCATGTCGCTGGCGTGCTCGATGTCATCCTCGCTGGGCAGCGCCTCGATCAGGGCTTCGCTGTCCGGCGCGTTGGGGCGCTGGCGGCGCAGCCAGTCGATGCCGGCGTTGCGTGCCAGCGTCGACAGCCAGGTCATCGGCTGGGCGCGGCTGGCGTCATAACGGCCGGCGGCCTGCCACACGCGCAGATAGACCTGCTGCAGGCAGTCCTGCGCGGCTGCCTCCTGACGCACGATACGCAGCAGCTGCGCATAGAGATGCGGGCTGGTGGCGCGATAGAGCTTGGCGAAGGCGCGGTCGTCGCCGCGGGCGCACGCCGCAAGCTGGCTGGCCAGGGTGTCGGGGGGCGGGTAGGTCATCGTTATCCTTTGATTTTTCTGGCTCGTGCGATCCCTGCCCGGGGTTTACCACAGATTCACGCATGCTGTCTCGCGCGCCGCCCGGGGCGGCTCGGCGGTGCCGGGCGAGACGCGTGTTAACGCGGTGCTTGTCAAATGCCGGCGAGGCGTTAGGATAGAGGCACGATCTACGCGAGAGAGCCCATGACCTCCAACCCCGCCATTCACGCTACCGCTGCTGCCGATCTCTTCGGCGGTGCCGTCGCGTATGCGGGTTTTGGTTTCGGTTATGGCTACTGGTTTAGGACTGGCGTGCCCGTCGGTCGGTCGACATGACCTGAACCCGCGAGGCACGCCCCACCAGGGCTGCCTTCCGCGTATCGAGAACCCCCGGAGCAGCCCTCCGGGGGTTCTCGCGTTTCAGGCCCCAACCCTGGAATGAGATGATGATGAACGCCGTGACATCTGCCCTGAAGCCCGCCACCGAGAGCGCCCCGTGCCGGCGTGAACTGACCCTGCCGAGTGCCGCCGAACTGCGCGCGGCGATCCCCCTGGAGCCCGTGCTCGCCGCGCGTGTCGAGCGTCAGCGCGAAGCCATTCGCGATGTCCTCGCCGGGCGCGACGAGCGCCTGCTGGTGGTGGTCGGCCCGTGCTCGATCCACGACCCCGACGCCGCGCTGGAGTACGCCGAACGCCTGGCCGCGCTGCAGGCCAGCGTGGCCGATCGCCTACTGCTGGTGATGCGGGTCTACGTCGAGAAGCCGCGCACCACCGTGGGCTGGAAGGGGCTGGCCTACGATCCGCACCTGGACGGCAGCGATGACATGGCGGCGGGGCTGGCCAGCGCCCGGCGGCTGATGCGCGACGTCGCCGCGCTGGGCCTGCCGGTGGCCACCGAGCTCCTGCAGCCGATGGCCGCGGCCTATTTCGACGATCTCTTGAGCTGGGTGGCGATCGGCGCGCGCACCACCGAGTCGCAGATCCACCGTGAGCTGGCCAGCGGGCTCGATGCCTGTGTCGGCTTCAAGAACGGCACCCAGGGCAATGTCGACGTGGCGGTGGCGGCGATGCAGTCGGCGGCGCACTCGCATCGCCACTTCGGGGTCACTGCCGCGGGCACGCCGGCGATGATCGAGACCCCGGGCAACCCCTTCACCCATCTGGTGCTGCGCGGGGGCCAGGACGGACCCAACCACGATGCCGCCAGCATCGCCGCCAGCCGCCGCGCGCTGGAGGTCGCCGGGCTGACGCCGCGGCTGATGGTCGACTGCAGCCACGCCAATTCGCGCAAGGATCACCGCCGCCAGACCGAGGTGCTGCACAGCGTGGTCGACCAGCGCCTGGCCGGTGAGCGCGCGTTGATGGGCGTGATGCTCGAGAGCCACCTCTTCGAGGGCAAGCAGCCGCTCAACCCAGCCGCGCTGCGCTACGGCGTCTCGATCACCGATGCCTGCCTGGGCTGGGAGACGACCGCGCAGCAGCTCATCCGCGCCGCCGAGCGTCTGCGCGGCTGACCCGCTACCAGCGGAAGCGCTGCTCGATGCGCTCGCCGCGGGCGTCGGGGTCGAGACGCCGGCGCCACTCGGCCAGCGGATGGCTATCGGCGATGCGCCCGCGCAGCTCGCCCTGGCCGCTGTCGGGGTCGAGCGTCAGCGCGAGCGCCAGGGCCTGACCCTGTTCCAGATTCAGCCGTAGCTCGGGGATGCCGCCACGGCATGTGAGCTGAAGCTTGGCGTGACCCAGTTCGACCCGGGTCGGGGCGAGCAAGGTCACGCTGGAGGCCGTCAGCGCGCCATGGCTGGCGAGACAGCGGGTGCCGCGCAGGGTGACCTCGAGCTGCCCCTCCCAGCGCCCTGCCAGCGCCAGCGGCAGGCGTGAGAGATCGAGCGCGTCGAGGTCGCCGCCGCTGAGCGTCCAGTGGGTGTCGAGGCCGTGCCAGACGCCGCGGGCATGCCAGGCGCCGCTGCCTTCACCGAGGGTGAGCGTCAGCCGCCCGGGCCAGGCCAGCTGCCAGTCGAGGGGGCCCAGGGCCAGTGGCCAGCCAGCGGCGCGCCAGGCGATGCGCGCCACGCGGCCCGCCGCCAGCGTCCCCGAGGGGGCGGCCAGGGTGACGTCCCGGGCCACCGGCGCCCGCGGGCCGAGGGTCGTCAGTGGCCAGGTCAGGGCCAACGTCGAGACGAAGACGAGGGCCACCGTCAGCCCCGCGCCGATTGTCCCCAGCACACCGATTCCGCGTCGCATCAGCGGCTCTCCGTCGCAGTCGCGGTGGTATCCAGCGGCACCGACCCCGGCCCTGAGTTCGACTCCGCCCCCGACGCCGGCTGTGACGCTGGCCTTTCGAGCTGACTGCGCCAGTGCGCTGCCAGCGCCAGGCTCTGCCCCTCGCGGCGTTCGAGTTGCCAGGCCACCGCCCACCAGCCGTGCTGCGCCGCCCAGCGCGCGAAGTCGCTGAACGCCTTGGGCGAGGCCGCCTCGCCATGGGTCGTGACGCCGCGCGCCGTCACCTCGATGCGGGTCAGCGCCAGACCCTGTTCCACCGCGGCGCTGCGCCAGGTCGCGGCGTCCACCGGGGTGATCGGCGGCAGCCGCTGCAGGTTCGGCGCCGGCCTCGCCGCGGCGAACGGTTCGCCACCCGCGGGCAGATACGAGAGCGCGGCGTGGCCGGCGTAGGCCAGCACGCCGACCAGTGCCAGCACCAGGAGTCCTTTCTCCCGCCCCGAGCGCGCCGTCCACAGCGGCGCCAGGCGAGCGGGCAGAGGGGGGGCGAATCGGCTCATGGCTTGGGCTCCGGGGTGTCGGCGGCGAGGTGGAGGTTCAGGCTCAGCTCGCCCGGTAGCGCCTGCCACTGCGCCTCGCCCAGCGTGGCGAGGGCCTGACGGGCCCGGTTCAGCACCACCGGTGCCGGCGGCTCGGGGTAGCGCCAGGCCAGGGTCGCCCGGTTGCCGCTGACCGCCAGCCGTGACAGCTGCCAGGGCGTCGCGGCGAGCTGTGCCGTGGCCGTTGCCAGGGCTTCGCTGAGCTGGTGATTGCGCCGGGCCAGGGCGTCGATGGCATCGGCGCGGCTGTCCAGCGCCGCCCGGGCGTCGGCCGGCGGCGGGCCGACGAAGCGCGCGGCCAGCGCCGCCGCTTGACGCTGGCTCGTCGCGGCGTCTTCGCGCCAGCTCGTGGCCAGCCACAGCGAGGCGTCGAGCAGCGCCAGCAGGGCAATGGCCCCCGCCAGCCAGCGCGTACGTCGCCGAGGCCGCCAGGCGATCCCTTGCCAGCGCGCGCCGCTGTCATCGGCGAACGGCAGCGCGGCGGGGGGCTGAGCCGCCAGCCAGGTGAGACTGCGGCGTCGGGCCTGTTCGGCGGCCGCTTCGCCGCCATCATGCCGTTCGTCATCGTCTCTTTCGCCATCGCCATCGCCATCGCCATCGACCACCTGACACTCACGCTCGCGCCAGGCCGGCGGCAGCGGCCAGTCGCGCGGCCACGCCAGCCACTGGCGAGTCTCCGGCGCGCCCGGCGCCACGGGCGCGGCCAGCCCCAGGCACAGCCGATGGCTGCCGTCGTCGAGCGTGGTGATCTGATCCGGCGTCGCCGGCCGTGGCAGCGCCAGGAAGGCGCAGCTCCAGCCCGTCGGTGCCAGGCCGAGGCGCTGCGCCCAGGCGCGCCAGGCGGCGAGTTCGGCCCGCGGCAGGGCGATCAGCTCCAGGTGGCCGCGACCGCGCTGCAGCGGATGCAGGTGGAGTTGGTCGACCGCCTCACTGGTCACCGTTTCCAGCAGCAGCGGCCACTCGCGGCGCTTGAGCCCGCGCGGTGCGGCGAGATGGAAATGGCTGACCGCATCCGCCGCCAGCAGTAGGGTGACCGGGTGGCTGGCGGCCAGCCGCGTCAGCGCCTGCCACGCCTCAGGAGGGCTGGTGTCGCTCAGGGTGTGCGGCGTGGCACCCTCCAGGCACCAGTCGACACGGAGCCGGGTGTCGGCGTCCGTCTCTGTGTCGGCGCTGGCATCGATGAGCGGCGCGAGGCGCTGGCGCGGGGCGACCAGCAGGCGGGTAGCGGCGCGCGCCGGGCGTGCGGATCGGCGCATCAGGGTGACTCCTGGGTGAAGACGTTGTCCGCCGCCGGCTCGGCGGCGTCGGTCGAGATAGCGTGGGTCGAGATAGCGTCGAGCCGGGCGCTGGGATAGCCGCTGCGGCGGCTCAGCACCCGTACGCGCGCCGCCGGCTGGCGGGGATAGAAGGCGCTGGTGCCCTCGGCCAGCAGCAGACGCTGGAAGTCGTAGTGGCGATCCGCCAGGCGGATGCGGATATCCAGCGCCACATAGTCCGGGGTCAGGCGCAGGCGGTTGCCGTAGCGTTCGAGCCAGGGGGCATCGCCGCCCAGCGCCTGGCGCACCGCGTCGAGGTCCGTGTAGCCCCCCGGCGGGCGCGCGCGCAGCAGCGTGGCCAGAGCGCCACGGTCGACCTGGCCGACGAACAGCGCATCCAGCAGCGGCAGGTCGCCGGGGCCCAGGGCGTTGAGATCGAGCCGCCAGGGGCCGTCGTCGGGCAGCGTGCAGAGTTCACCGAAACGCCCGGCGCGGCGGCTGTCCAGCGGCGCCAGCCAGTTGATCTCGCTGGGATCGCGCAGCCAGGTGTCGGCGCTCGTCCGGGGCGGGTCGAGGCGCGCATAGTCGGCGCCATCCATGCCGCCGACCCGGGCGATATTGTCGGGGTCGATCCAGTCAGCGAGGCGGGCGACGAAGGTATCCGGGGTCATGCCGACGAGGCGCTCGCTGGCATAGGTCGCCACCCAGTAGCGCAGCTGCTGCTGGGCCAGCGCCGCCTGGCTGCCGCCCAGGGCGTTGAGGTTGAAGCAGGTGCGCAGGTCGTGCACCACCAGGCGCAGCTCGCCGGCGTCGGTGGGGTAGCGCAGCGGCCGCCCGGCCAGGGTCTGCCACCACAGGTCGGCGTGGCGCACCGCAGCATCGGTCAGCGCACGGCGGGCGATGATCTCCGCGCCGCGGGCGTAGAACTCGGCCTGGGTCTCCTGCTGCAGCAGTTCGAGACGGGTCAGCTCGCGCCGCCCCTGTAGCGTAAGCGCGCTCAGCGTGACGCTCACCAGCGTCAGCGCCAGCAGCACCATCAGCAGCGCCGCCCCGCGCTGGCGCGGCGCCCCCGCGGGCTCACGCTGGGCTGGCGGCGACACGCTCATGGCAGCAGCTCCGGCAGGACCACGGTCAGCGTCACCGGGCGCCCATGGCGCTGCCACTGCACGCGTACGCCCTGGGCGATGCCGCTCGGCGGCGGCGCGGCGAGCCAGCGCCCGGCGGCGAAGAATTCCAGCGTCAGCGCAGTGACGTCATCGAGTGCCGCCACCCGCTGCCACTCGGGCTCACCGGCGGCATCGAGCAGCCCGCTGGAATCGAGCGTCAGGGTGGCGCTGTCGCGATCCCACTGCAGGCGCTGGCGGCGCAGGCGGGTGTAGAAATCGCCCACCGGCAGCGCCACCGCGCCCAGCGAGACCCACTCCAGCCGTGCCAGGTCGGCACGATAGGTCAGCGGCAGGTTGAACAGCCGACGACCCTCTTCGTGTATCGGGCGCTGCACCAGCGCCTCCAGACGCCGTGTGAGCAGGCGGCTGACATCGATCTCCGCATCCAGCGGCGCCGGTTCGGCGAAGCGCTCGCGCGCACTCACCAGCTGCTCGACCAGCGCCGCCACGCCGATGCCGACCAGTGCGGTCAGGGCGATGGCGATCATCACCTCGAGCAGAGTGAAGCCGCGCTGGTGCGGCGTCGTTGCGGCCGGCGCTCTCATGGCGGTGCCAGATAGAGCGTGAAGGTGAGCACCGGATGTGCCCGGGCCGGGGTGTCGTAGAGCGCCAGGCGGCCCTGACGCAGCCGCTGGATCGGCGTGGCGCTCACCGTCAGCCGCCACCAGCAGGTGTGCCCCGCCTGGCTCAGCTCGCCCTGCTGGGTACCCAGGCGCGGCCAGTAGTGGTCGAGCGCCGCACGGCTTTCGAACTCCCGCGCGCACAGCAGCATGGGCGCGCGGCGCGCCGCACTCTCGGCGATACGCACGCGCTGCTGCACCCCCTGGGCGACGATCGCCGCGATCAGCGCCAGGATGAACAGCGCCACCATCACCTCGAGCAGGGTGAAACCGCGCTGGCATGGGGCCTCGTGGTAGCCGGGCCTGGCACTCATCGCCCACGGCCTGTCACGCTGACCCCGAGTGCGTCCACCGCCAGGGTACGGCGGGCGCCGTCGCTGGCCAGCTGGATATGCGCACCCACCACTTCGCCATCGGGCAGCCACACCAGCCAGGGGGTAGTGGTGTCGGCGGCCGGCGGCTGACGGCTGGGCTGCAGCGGCGGGTCCCAGCGCTGCGCGGCCAGCCCCAGGCGCTCGCCGAAGACCTGCCAGCCGTGGCCGGGCTGCCAGCTGACGAAGCGATAGCCGTCGCCCTGCGGCTGCCAGCCGATCACCCGCTGGCGCGCGCGGGCGACGTCCGCGGCCAGGCGGAAGGCGCCGGCCAGGTCGCGCGCCTCGCGGTCGAGCCGCTCGCCGGGGCGCGTACCCACCAGCCAGGCCACGGCGAGGCTCGCGCCGAGGGCGATGATCACGATCACCACCAGCAGTTCGATCAGCGAGAAGCCCCGGGTAGCGCGCGCGCTCACAGCATCCAGTTGCCGATGTCGGCATCGATGCCCTCGCCGCCGGGCTGGTCGTCGGCGCCCAGGCTGTAGAGATCGACCCGGCCGTGCTGGCCGGGGCTGGCGTAGTGGTAGGAGTGGCCCCAGGGGTCCTCGGGCAGGCGCCGGATATAGCCGCCTTCGCGGTAGTTGTCCGGCTGCGGGTCGCTGCTGGGGGGACTGACCAGTGCCGCCAGGCCCTGCTGGGTGGTGGGGTAGCGGTAGTTGTCGAGACGGTACATGTCGAGCGCCTGCTCGAGGGTCGAGAGATCGGCGCGCGCCTTCTGCTGCATGGCGTCGTCCTGGTTGCTCAGCACGTTGGGGGCGACGATCGCCACCAATAGACCGATGATGAAGATCACCACCATGATCTCGAGCAGGGTGAAACCGGACTGGTGGCCGGGGCGGGGAGCGCGTGTCATGCCGTTTCCTCTCTCGTCGTTGTCATATCAGTCGTTTGCGTCATGGCTTGCGTGTCTGCCATGGCGCTACAGCGCCACGCTGCTGTTGAGCTGCATGATCGGCAGCAGGATGGCGAGCACCACGGTCAGCACCACCGCGCCCATGACCAGGATCATCAGCGGTTCGAACAGCGCCAGGGCCATGTCGACGCGGCGGTTGAAGGTGCTCTCCTGGGCGTCGGCGATGCGTTCGAGCATGCGGTCCAGGGTGCCGCTGGCCTCGCCGCTGGCGACCATGTGCAGCAGCGAGGGCGAGAAGCGCCCCGACTCCTGCATCGCCCGGTGCAGGCTGATCCCGCTCTCGACGCGCTGCTCGATCAGCGCCACCGCCTCGCGCATGCCGTGGTTGCCCAGGGTGTCGCGGCTCACCCGCAGTGCTTCCAGCAGGGCGATGCCGCTGCGCGTGAGGATCGCCAGGGTGCGGGTCAGGCGTCCGGTATCGAGCAGCCGGATCAGCTCGCCCAGGCGCGGCAGGCCGAGCAGCAGGGCATCGAGCCGCGCCCGCGGCGCCGGGCGGCGCAGTACCCGCGCCGCCAGCGGCACGCCCAGCAGCAACAGCGCGAGCAGCCACGGACCCAGGCTCAGCATCAGGTGGGAGAGGCCGATCATCAGCCGGGTCAGCCACGGCAGCGCCATGTCGGAGCGCTCGAACTGCTGTGCCAGGCGTGGCACCACCCAGGTCATCAGCCCGCTCACTACCGCCAGCGAGACCCCCGCCAGCACCAGCGGATAGACCAGCGCGGTGCGCGCCTTCTGGCGCTGCGCCTGGACCCGCTCGAGGTGATCGGCCAAGCGTTCGAGTACCAGCGCCAGGCGCCCGGCGCGCTCGCCGGCGGCGACCAGCGAGCGGTAGAGCAGATCGAAGCTCGCGTGGGGCTTCAGGCTGTCGGCCAGCGAGTGGCCCTCGCGCACCCGGTTGCCCACCGCCAGCAGCAGCGCGCGTTCGCGCTGGCGCTCTGCCTGGCGGGTAAGGGCGTCGAGGGCGTCGCTGAGCGGGATGCCGGCGTCGATCAGGGTCGCCAGCTGGCGCGTGAGCAGCGCCAGGCTGGTGGTATCGAGGCGCCCGCGGCCCGCGCTGCGACCCGGGGAATCGGCGCCACGTACCAGCGCCAGGCGGCGCGGGAACAGACCCCGTTCGTGCAGCAGCTGACGCGCCTGACGCTCGCTCTCGGCCTGCAGCACGTCGCGCTGACGGCGGCCGTCGGGGCTCAGGGCCACATAGCGATAGGTAGGCATGGGCCCTCCCCGGCCATGTCTGAAAAGGACTGCGCTCGCCCATACGGCGTTAAAAATCGTCTCGAGATGCTCATTTACACCCCCGTAAACTCCGCCCTCTCGCCGATTTTTGCCTTGTCTGGGCTTCGCTCGTCGGACTTTTCAGACACGGCCTCAAGAAAGAGGGGATGGACGTGTGGCGCCGTAGTCTGACTGACGCTCGATGGCAGTTTGAGGTCAGTGCGGGGGCAAGCTCAGCGGTGGATCGCACGCAGTACCTCGTCGAGGGCGGTCTCGCCCGCCGCCAGTCGCGCCAGTGCCGCCTGCGCCAGACTCTGGGCGCCGGCCTGGCAGAAGGCGTACTCGGCCAGCGCCGCCTCGGGGGCGCGTTCGTGGATCAGGCTGGCCAGGTGGGCATCGATAGGGATGAACTCGTAAAGGCCCAGGCGCCCGCGATAGCCGCTGTGGTCGCAGCTTTCGCAGCCCTGGGGCTCGGCCAGCCGCGCCAGGGTGTCGATGCCGGGCAGCCACTGGGCGTCGTCGGCACGGCGCGGGCGCCACTCACTGCACGCCGGACATAGCCGGCGTACCAGGCGCTGGGCCATCACCCCCTTGAGGCTGGTCGCCAGCAGGAACGGCTCGATGCCCATGTCGCGCAGCCGCGCGATCGCCCCCAGCGCGCTGTTGGTGTGTAACGTCGAGAGCACCAGGTGGCCGGTCAGGCTCGACTGCACCGCGGTGGCGGCGGTCTCCAGGTCGCGGATCTCGCCGATCATGATCACGTCCGGGTCCTGGCGCAGGATGGCGCGCAGGCCACGGGCGAAGGTGAGCCCGGCGTGGGGGTTGACCGGGGTCTGGCCGATACCCGGGATGGCGTACTCCACCGGGTCCTCGACGGTTAGGATATTGCGGCTGCGGTCGTTGAGCGCATTGAGGCTGGCGTAGAGCGTGGTGGTCTTGCCCGAACCGGTGGGCCCGGTGTTGAGCAGGATACCGTTGGGCTGCTGGAGCACCCGGCGATAGCGTTCGAGCACCGCCGGCGGCATGCCCAGGCGGTCGAGGTCGAGCAGCGCGGCATGCTTGTCGAGCAGACGCATCACCACCCGCTCGCCGTGGATGCCGGGCAGGGTGGAGACACGGATATCGACGTCACGCCCGGCGGCGCGCACCGTGATGCGGCCATCCTGGGGCTGGCGCTTCTCGGCGATGTCGAGCCGCGCCATCACCTTGATCCGCGAGATCAGCACCGGCGCCAGCACCCGTGGCGGCCGCAGCGCCTCGCGCATGGCGCCATCCACCCGCAGGCGGATCACCAGCTCGCGCTCGAAGGGTTCGACGTGGATGTCCGACGCGGCCAGGCGCAGGGCCTCGGAGAAGACGCCGTTGATCAGTCGGATCACCGGCGCTTCGTTCTCGCTTTCGAGCAGATCCTCGGCCCGTGGCAGCTCCTGCATCAGGCTGTCGAGGTCGACGTGCTCGGCCAGCCCCTCCAGCAGCGCCGCGTTGTCGGCACGCTCGCCGTCGTGCAGCGCGGCCAGACGCGCCTCGAAGGTATCGCCGTCGAGCCACTCGCAGCCCTCGGCGCGGCCCAGGCGGCGCTGGATGTCCTGGAGTACCTCGAGCTGCAGCGGCGACGGTGTGTCGCGACACAGCAGGCGGTAGCCATGCTTGCCCGGCGCCAACGCCACCCCGGCGCGCTTGGCCAGCCGGTAGGGCAGCGGCGCGAGATCGTCGCCGGCGCTGAAGGCCGCGGTCGCGGTCATGGCGCCAGGCTCCCCAGGCGGCTGCGCTGGTCGGGGAAGAGCGTGCTCCAGCGCGGCTGCCCCGGCGCGCTCGGCGCCGCACTCGCCATCCCTGATCCAGAAGCCGCCGTGCCGCCGGCTACGGTGGTGGCCGTCTCCCAGGGCGCCAGCGCCTGGTCGTCGTCGAAGCCGGCGAGCAGCTGCTGGGCGCGCATGTAGCGGTACTTGTCGGCGGTGGCGCTGTCCATCTGAGCGGCGTCGCGCAGCACCCGGGCGCGGATGAACACCATCAGGTTGCGCTTCTCCTGCTCGTCGCGGTTGTACTGGAACAGCTTGCCGAGCAGCGGAATGTCGCCCAGCAGCGGCACCTGCGCCGAGGTCGAGTTGCCGGCGTTGCTGATCAGCCCGCCGAGCACCACGATGCCGCCGTCGCGGGTGATCACCGAGGTTTCGATCTCGCGCTTGTTGGTTACCACGTCGGAGGCCTGGACGTTGGGGTCGATCGACGACACCTCCTGAACGATGTCCATGCGAATGGTGTTGTCGGAGCTGATCGAGGGGCGGATGCGCAGGCTGACCCCGATGTCCTCGCGCTGGATGATCTGGTAGGGGTTCTCGTTGAAGGTGGTGGAACCGGTGACGAAAGGCACCTCCTGGCCCACCAGGATGTAGGCCTGGGCGTTGTCGAGGGTGGTCAGCGAGGGCGTCGACAGCAGATTGGTCTCGCTGTCGCTCTGCAGCGCGCCGAGCAGGGCGGCGAAGCTCACCCCGCTGTCGCTGATCCGGCCCACCCCGGCGCTGGCCCCGGTGATGCTGCCGAGCAGCCGCGCCAGCTGGCTGGTGTCGTTGCGCGCGGCGGCGCCGGCGATGGCATTGATCCCCGGCTGGCCGTCGGCGGCGTAGTTGAAGCCGCCCACCGGCACCGTGCCGCTGCCGGAGAGATCGCCGAACAGCCACTGCACGCCCAGGCGCTTGGCGCGCGACTCGGTGATCTCGGCGATGATCGCCTCTACCGCTACCTGGGCGCGGCGGATGTCGAGCTTCTTGATGATGCTGGCGTAGGCGTCGAGCCGTGCCGGAGGGCCGATCAGCACCAGGGCGTTGGTCGAGGGGTGGACGGCGAAGCCGACCGCGTCGTCGCCGCTGCCGAGGGTGCCGGCGAGCGCGGCATTGCGGCTGGTGGCGTCCGGTAGCGCAGGCAGCCCGACGCGGCTACCCATGCCGCTGCTTGCGCTGGCGAGGCTGCCGCCCTGCAGCGCGCTATCGCCGCCGCTGGCGCGCTGCAGTAGCTGCTGCACCTGACCCTGGGGATTGGCGCTGCCCGCGTTCTGCGGGCGTTCGCCGGTCAGCCCGCCGAGCACCGAGACCACCGATTCGGCGCTGACGTTGTCGAGATAGATCACCCGGGTGTTGCGCTGCTGCGCCTCGGCCTGGGGCTTGTCCAGCGAGGCGGCGAGCTGGCGCACCCGCGCCAGCCCGGCGGGGTCGCCGTAGGCCACCAGGGCGTTGGCGCGGGGGTTGGCCACCACCTTCACCTGACCGCCACCCTCGCGCTGCATCAGTGTATCCAGGGTACCGGCGAGCTCGTCGGCGGTGGCGTGCTCGAGCGGGAGTACCGCGGCCTGGAGATCGCGCTGGCGGTCCAGGCGTTCGGCCAGCTGGGTCAGCCGCCGGAGGTTGTCGCGCCAGTCGGTGACCACCACCAGATGACTCTCCGGCCACGGCGTGACCGTCCCCACCTGGCTGTCGACCAGCGGCTGCAGCACGCCGGCCAGGGTAGCGGCGTCGAGGTTGCGTGTGGCGATCACGCTGGTGGCGACGTTGGCCCCCTGGGCGGCGTCGCCGAGCGGCAGCGGCTGGGTGCGCGAGGCCTGGGCCGGCACGATGCGCACCTGGCCGTCGGCGAGCGGTACCGTGGCGTAGCCGTTGATCTGCAGTTCGTTCTGGAACAGGCGATAGAGCTCGTCGGCGCTCAGCCGACGCTGGCTGGTCAACGAGATGTTGCCCTGGACCCGCGGGTCGACGATGAAGGCGTGGCCGGTGATTCGCCCCACGCTGTCGATGAATTCGCGCAGGCTGGTCTGCTGGAAGTCGACGTCGTAGCGCGGGGTGGCGTCCGCCGCCGTGGCGCTGGTGTCATCCGCGGGGGGCTGGGTCTGTGACTGGGCCAGGGCCGGGGTCGGGAGCAGCAGGGCCAGTAGCAGTGTGACCACCAGTCGATACGGCAGGGGCCTCATGGGGATGACTCCGAAAGCGTGGATGAAGCGGCGGCAGGTATGCTCGGCTCGACGCGGACGATGGCCCCGCGGGGCGCGGCGTCAGGCTCCGGCCAGGCCAGGCGCTCCAGACGTCCGCCGCGCGAGAGCACCACGCCCTCGCCATCGATACGTGCCAGGGTGATGCCCGGGGCGATGCGATCCCCCGGCATCAGCGCGCGCTGGCCGTCGGGGGTTGCCAGCACCACCAGCGAGTTCGCGCCCCGGCTCAGCGCCCGGCCGATCACCCGGTAGGGCAGGTCGGTGAGCGGGATGCGCCGGTCCGCCATGGTGGCCTGCGGCTGCCAGGCGGCGGGCAGCGGTGGCAGCGCGGCGGGGTCGAGGATGAAAGGTGTCGGTGCCGCGCCGGGGGCCGCGGGGGCCAGCAGACGCGCCGTGCCGCTCAGCGCCTGGGCCGCCAGCCACGCCAGCAGACACAGCGCCAGCCACCGTGCCGGGGCGTTCAGCCAGGCCGGGGGCGTCATACGCTCAGGCGCGCCTGTGGATGCCAGCCGGGATGGCCCTCGACGTAGCGCGCCTCGACGCTCGGCGGCGTGGGAGCCGGCGGGGTGCCGCCGTGGTCGCCGAGATAGCGCTCCAGGCGTTGCCACAGCGGCTCGCCGCCGGCCTGGGGGCGGGCGCTGAAGCTGCGCCAGGTGAGCCCTGCCGGCAGCGTTTCGAGATGGGCACGTGCCCCCGCGGCGGCGCCGTAGTCGAGCGTCCAGCGGGTCGCCGAGAGGCGCGGCAGGTCGCGGCTGTCATTGAGAATCAGCGGCAGGCCAAGACTGCTGTCCAGTGCCCGTTCGAGCAGGCGCTTCAGCGCGTCGGGGTCCGGCGTGAGGTCGACGACCCGCGCCGGATGGCCGCCGCTCAGGCGCCACAGATGGTCGCGGGTGATCGTTTCGCCGGGGGCCAGCAGGGTGTCGTGGCGCAGCCCCGGGAGCAGCGCGCGGGTGACGTCGCTATTGGCGCTGAGGGCGGCGGCGATCAGGCCATCCCAGCTGCCGCCGACACTGTCGCGCCGCCACAGCCAGCCGGGGGCACGGCCCAGCGGGCGGTCGAGCCAGCCGGCGTAGGGCGCGCGCAGGGCGTCGAAGCGCGCCTGCAGCTCGCCAGCCGCGGCGTCCGGCGTGACGTCGTTGCGCTGGAACTCGGCGTGGATCTGCCAGCCGCTCCGGGTGCTGCGGCAGCTGAGATGGAAGAAGCCGCTGGCGTGGCTGCCGGGCAGACACAGCGGCACCGGGGCGCCGTGGGGGTTGTCCACCGCGATCAGCGTGGGCCAGAAATCCTGGCCGCGGGCGCCCAGCACCAGGTCGACCCGCGGCAGGCGTCCGGCCAGCCAGCGCGCAGTGGCGCTGCCGGTATCGGCCAATAGCACCACCAGCTCGGCGTCCTCGGCGGCCTTGGCCACGCTCTCGGCCAGGGCCTGGTACCACTGGTCGAGGGGGCGAGTTTCATCCAGAGCGTTGGGATCGCTGGCGCCGACCACCGCCACCCGCACGCCGTCGCGCTCGAAGCGGGTCGCCGTGCTGACGCCGGCGGGCGGCGCGGCCAGATTGCCCAGCACCGGGCGTGCGTAGTCGCGGTAGAGCGCTGCGGCCCGCTGCGGCCAGAGCACGCGCTCGTCGCTGCTGACCCGGGCATCACTGGCGAGCAGACGGCTGGCGGCGACGCCGACGCTGCCGTTGGCGAGATGCCCCAGGCCGCTGCCGCTCCAGCACTGGCCGTTCTCCAGCGTCAGGGTGCGCTCGGCGCCGAGTTCACGGCGCAGCTGCGCGAGCTGGGCGGCCAGGCCGCCATAGCCGGCGGTATGGCGCCGCGCGGCGCGTCGTGGGGTATAGAGGTCGGCCCATTCGGCGCCAGCGCTGCCGGCCAGCGTGGTCACGCCGTCCGCGGTGGCCCAGGGCGCGGCACCGAGCAGCTCCGCCGGGCCGAGATAGGTGGCGGGGGCGACGATCCGCGTGGGGCCGAGACACTCCAGGGTATCGGCGACATAGAGCAGCTCGACCTGGCGTCCGGGTGCCGAGGCGCGTGCGGCGCCTGTCATCGGCGTGGCGCAGCCGCTCAGCACGCCACCCATGCCGGCGCCGAGCCCCGCGCCCAGCAGGGCGCCGATGAGGCGGCGGCGGGTCGGGTCGCAGCGTCGACCGCTGGTGGCCGGAGCGTTGATAGAAAGGGGGTCGATCATGGGGCTCCCGCGAATGATCCAACGCGGCGTGCGGTCTTCGCCGCCGCCGGACTCGGCATCCTAATGACTGGGAGATGACGGTTTCGTGACCGCGCAGCGGGCGCGGCGCTGCCGCCAAGTCGTCATGGCGTTGTCACGTTGCTGCTCTAAGTTGCCTCCGGGTAACGCAGCCCGGTGACCGCAGTCACCGGGACGCCAAGTGGCCGGCGGCGCGCATCGCCGGCTCGGGCGCCATGGCATCAGTCGACCGTCATTAGTGGATCACTCACAGAGAGGGGACACCCCATGAGCAAGGAAATCGAGGATCATCGCGTTCTCAACCAGAGCGGCAACGAGCCGTTCACGTCGGTACTCTCCCGCCGTGTCTCGCGTCGCGGCATCATGCAGGGCGGGGCCGGGCTGGCGGCCATGGGCCTGCTCGGCGGGTTCGGTCTGGCCGGTTGCAGCAGCGACGATAGCAACGACAACGGCAGCGCCGGCGGCGGCTCTTCAGAAGCCACGCCGCTGGCGCTGGCGTTCGCCTCGATTCGCGGTTCGCGCACCAATGGGGTGGTGGTGCCCGAAGGCTATGTCGCCCAGGTGGTGATCCCCTGGGGGACGCCGCTCGACAACAGCGTTGGCGCCTGGTCCGCGGACCGCAGCGTGACGCCCGACTACCAGGCGGCCAGCGTGGGCATGAACCACGACGGCATGCACAACTTCGCGCTGAGCGAAGAGAGCGCCTCGCGTGAATTCATCATGGCGCTCAACAACGAGTACATCGATCAGGGCGCGCTGTGGGCGCCCCAGGGCGGCCCGACCAATGCTGACAGCGGCGCGCGCCCGGCCGATGAAGTGCGCACCGAGATCAACGCCCACGGCGTGACCCTGGTCAAGCTGATGCTCGATGCCAACGGCCAGTGGCGTGAAGAGCGCGGCTCGCGCTACAACCGTCGTATCACTTCGGCCACGCCGATCGAGCTCGCCGGCCCGGTACGCGGTAGCGACTACGTGGTCACCGCCTACTCCACCAATGGCACCCGCACCCGCGGCACCAACAACAACTGCGCCAACGGCTTCACCCCCTGGGGCACCTACCTCACCTGTGAGGAGAACTGGCCCAATGTCTTCACCAAGGCGAGCGACCGTTACCCTGACGACGATCGCCTGGGCCTGCCCGAGGGCCGCGCCCGCTACGGCTGGGAGACCGCCCAGGGTGGCACCAACGGGGAGTTCGCGCGCTTCAACGCCACGCCGAGCGCGGCTTCCGCCGCCGGCGACTACCGCAACGAGCCGCGCACCTTCGGCTACGTGGTGGAGATCGACCCCTACGGCAACACCGCCAGCGTGGGCACCGAGGCTGCCGCGCTCAAGCGCACCCATATCGGCCGCTTCCGCCACGAGGGCTGCTGGCCGGGCAAGGTGATCGAGGGCGAGCCGGTGGTGTTCTACTCCGGCCACGATTCGCGCAACGAGTACATCTACAAGTTCGTCTCCAAGGCCAAGTGGGACCCCCAGGACGCCAATCGCCCGGGCCAGGACTACGACCGCCTGGCGATCGGCTCCAAGTACCTCGATGAGGGCACCCTCTACGTGGCGCGCTTCAACGCCGATGGCAGCGGCGACTGGCTGCCGCTGACCCCGGACGCCACCACCCAGGACGGCCGGCCGCTGTGGCAGGCGCTCAATCTGGCCAACGAGCGCGATCTCGCCGGGGTCATCATCAACACCTGCGACGCCGCCGACTTCATGGGCGCGACGCCGATGGACCGCCCTGAGTGGGGCACCGTCGACCCCTCCTCGGGCGAGGTCTACATGACCTTGACCAACAACTCCAAGCGTACCGCCGAGGGCACCGCCGCCACCTACACCAACGGGGGCGGCGACATCGAGGCGCTGGGCGTGGGCTACGCCACGGCCCCGGTCAACGGCCCCAACCCGCGGCCCGACAACGAGGGCGGTCAGGTCATTCGCTGGCGCGAGCCGTCGCCGGCTGGCACCAACTTCGAGTGGGAGGTGTTCGTGTTCGGCGCCGCCGAAAATGATCCCGACAACTTCTCGGGGCTAACCGAGCTCAACCAGTTCGCCAGCCCCGATGGCCTGTGGTACGACGATCGCGGCGATGGCCGCGGCATCCTGTGGATCGAGACCGACAACGGCTACGACAACGTCACCGACTACACCAACGACCAGGTGCTGGCGGTGGTGCCGGGCAACGTCAGCCGCGGCCCTGGGGACAAGGCGGTGATCGATGCCGCCGACCAGGCCCAGCTCAAGCGCTTCGCCGTCGGCCCCAACGGCTGCGAGGTGACCGGTATCTTCGCCACGCCGGACAAGACCTCGCTGTTCATCAACATCCAGCATCCGGGCAACTGGCCGGCCGACCCGGACGCCAACGTGCAGGATGCCACGGTCGCCATCCCGGAGTCGGGCAGCGTGCGCGCGCGTGCCGCCACCGTGGTGATCCGCAAGCGTGATGGCGGCGAGATCGCGGTCTGATCCACGGCGATACCGTCACGCAACGCGCTCGTCATTCGAGCCTCGGGCCGCGCACTGCGCGGCCCTTTTTCGTTCAGGGCGCGCATTCAGCGTGACCCGATGGTCCGGGTAGGCGGGATCTGAGTGCTCGCGACGCGGGCAGCCGAGGGGGCAGAACAGAGGCTTGAGAACACAGGTATGTCGATCTGACGAGCGGTTGAGATGGCGATATCGATGGTGCTGGATAGGGCGAGGGCTAAGCGTCCTTTTCCACCCCCATTCCCTGCCGCCGGATAAGCCCACTTCGGCTATCGGCTGTGACAGGCTTGCCGAGTGTCTGGCTGGCGGACACGTTGCGGCAGGGCGATCGCCGCGCCCGAGGGCACGGCGAACGGCACTTCAAGCCTGGCTGGCGTAGGCGTAGAGCAGGGTTTCCTGGGCGCTGATCGGCTCGGCGTCACCGCTCTCCTGCAGGTGGTACTGTCCCTCGCTGTCGAGCACCCAGCTCTGGCAGTTATCGAGCAGGTAGGTATCGAGGTCCTTGCGCACCTGCTGGGCGACCTTCTTGTCGAGCAGCGGAAAACAGGTCTCGACGCGGTGGAACATGTTGCGTTCCATGGCGTCGGCGCTGGAGCACCACACCTCGTGGGCACCGTCGTTGCTGAAGTAGTAGACCCGGGTATGCTCGAGGAAGCGGCCGATGATCGAGCGCACGTTGATGTTCTCGGAGATACCCGGCACGCCGGGGCGCAGACAGCACATACCGCGGATGATCAGATCGCAGCGTACGCCGGCCTGTGAGGCGCGGTAGAGCGCGCGGATCAACTTGGGCTCGGTGATCGCGTTGCACTTGATCACCAGACGCGCCTTCTTGCCGCTCTCGGCCAGCTTGGCCTCGCGCTCGATCATCGCGATCAGGGTGTCGTGGAGGGTGAAGGGGGCGTGCAGCAGAGTGTTGATCTTGCGCGGTTTGCCCATGCCGGAGAGCTGCTGGAAGACGCGGTGGACGTCCTCGCAGAGCGCCTCGTTGGCAGTCATCAGGCTGTAGTCGGTGTAGAGCTTGGCGGTCTTGGCGTGGTAGTTGCCGGTGCCGAGGTGCGCATAGTGGCGCAGCTCACCCTTCTCGCGGCGCACGATGTGCATCATCTTGGCGTGGGTCTTGTAGGCCATCACCCCGTAGATGACGATGGCGCCGGCCTCCTGCAGGCGCGAGGCCAGTGCCAGGTTGTCGGCTTCGTCGAAGCGTGCCCGCAGCTCGATCACCACGGTCACCTCCTTGCCGCCACGCGCCGCTTCCACCAGCGCGCTGACGATCGAGGAGTCGGCGCCGGTGCGATAGAGCGTCTGCTTGATCGCCATCACGTCGCTGTCGCGGGCGGCCTGGCGCAGCAGCTCCTCGACCGGGGTGAACGACTGGAACGGATGGTGCAGCAGGATATCGCCCTGGCTGATCATCGAGAACAGGTTGACGTCGCCGCGCACCTGCTTGGGCAGCCCCGGGGTGAAGGAGCGGTAGCGCAGGTCGGGGCGCTGGACGTCATCCAGCACCGACATCAGCCGGGTCAGGTTGACCGGCCCGTTGACTCGATAGAGATCCGCCTCGCCGAGCTCGAACTGCCTGAGCAGGAAGTCGATCAGGTTGTCCGGGCAGTTGTCGGCCACTTCCAGGCGCACGCCGCTGCCGTAGCGCCGAGCCAGCAGCTCGCCGCGCAGCGCCGAGGCCAGGTCCGAGACCTCTTCCGGGTCGACCGAGAGGTCGGCGTTGCGGGTCAGGCGGAACTGGTAGCAGCCCTCCACCTCCATGCCCGGGAACACCTCATGCGCATGGGCGTGGATCATCGACGACAGGAACACATAGTCGGTGAAGCCCGCCTCGCACAGCGCTTCGGGCAGACGGATCAGGCGCGGCAGCGAGCGCGGCGCGGGCAGGATCGCAAGCCCCCCCTCGCGGCCGAAGGCGTCGGTGCCGTCGAGCTCGACGATGAAGTTGAGACTCTTGTTGACCAGCCGCGGGAAGGGGTGCGAGGGGTCCAGCCCGATCGGGCTGATCACCGGCGCGATCTCCTCCTCGAAGTAGTCGGCGACCCAGGCCGCCTGGGCCGGCGTCCACTGCGAACGGCGTCGGAAGCGGATGTTCTGCTCCTCCAGCGCCGGCACCAGGGCGTCGTTGAGAATATGGTACTGGCGGTCGACCTGCTCATGCGCAATGCGCGAGATCTCTTCCAGGGTGCGCGCCGGGGGCAGACCGTCGGCGCCCACCTCTTCGTTGGCCAGGGCCAGCTGGTGCTTGAGGCCGGCGACCCGGATCTCGAAGAACTCGTCCAGGTTGGAGGAGAAGATCAGCAGGAACATCAGCCGATTGAGCAGCGGATGCGAGGGGTCCAGCGACTGCTCGAGCACGCGGATGTTGAACTGCAGGTGCGACAGCTCGCGGTTGAAATAGAGCGTGGGATCGCTCAGGTCCGCCTGCGGCGAGGGGGTCGCCTTGGCGTGGATGCCCTTGCGGGTGCGGTTGACCCGCAGGGGCGGCGAGCTGCCGTCGTCGACCAGCCCGCTGGGGCTGGCGAGTTCTCGGCCTGGGCTGGGCGTGTCCTGGGTGTCCGTCATCGTCTGTTCTCCACAATGATGATGTCCCGCACCCGGGCGGACGCGCCCGCGGTGGTCAGGCGTTGAGTAGTTGCGCTGCGCGCTTGGCGAAGTAGGTGAGAATGCCGTCGGCACCGGCCCGCTTGAAGCAGGTGAGCGACTCCAGGATCACGCTGTCGGCGTCGAGCCAGCCCTTCTCGAAGGCGGCCATGTGCATCGCGTATTCACCGCTGACCTGATACACGAATGTCGGCACGCCGAACGATTCCTTGACCCGCTGGACCACGTCCAGATAGGGCATGCCCGGCTTGACCATCACCATGTCGGCACCCTCCTGGATGTCGAGGGCGGTCTCGTGGAGCGCCTCGTTGGTGTTGGCCGGGTCCATCTGGTAGCTGAACTTGTCGGCCTTACCCAGATTGCCGCTGGAGCCGATGGCGTCGCGGAAGGGGCCGTAGTACTTCGAGGCGTACTTGGCCGAGTAGGCCATGATCTGGGTCTCGTGGAGTCCTTCACGCTCGAAGGTGGCGCGAATCTCGCCGATGCGGCCATCCATCATGTCGGACGGCGAGATCACGTCGGCGCCGGCCTCGGCGTGCGACAGCGCCTGCTTGATCAGCGCCTCGATGGTGCGATCGTTCTGCAGGTAGCCGTGCTCGTCTGGAATGCCGTCCTGGCCGTGGGTGGTGTAGGGGTCGAGCGCCACGTCGGTGATGATGCCGAGCTCCGGGAAGCGCTCGCGCAGCGCGCGGATGGCGCGCTGGATGACCCCGTCCGGATTCCACGCCTCGGCACCGTCGGCGCTCTTCTTCTCCGGCGGGGTGAACGGAAACAGATCGATCGCCGGAATCCCCAGCGCCATCAGCTCTTCGGTTTCGCGCAGCAGCTCGTCGATCGACAGCCGCTCGACGCCGGGCATCGAGGGGACCGCCTCGCGGCGATTCTCGCCGTCGAGCACGAATACCGGCAGGATCAGATCGTCCGTGGTCAGGGCCGACTCCCGCGCCAGGCGGCGGGAGAACTCACGCTTGCGCAGTCGACGCATCCGGGTGGCGGGGTACTGACGGGACAGGGAATGACGCATGGGGATCTCCACAGAAGCGACGAGACGGGTGTGACACCGCCCCGCGACGCCGAAGGCAACGCTATCAGCGTCGAATGACAAAACGATGACATGAGCATCATGGGGTTTGCCCAGTATAACAACCCTGTGCCGGACAGGGCGGAGAGAACCGGGCGGAGAGAAGGAAACGGAGAGAGCGGCCGCGCGGGGCTCATCGGCCACGGCCATCGAGTCCCGGGCGGTGATCGGACCGCCAGGTCGGCGCTAGGCGTCTGCGTCTGCGTCTGCGTCGACGTGGGCGCGGCGCCGGCGTACCAGGCGTGCGAACATAATGCCGACTTCGAACAGCAGCCACATCGGCACCGCCAGCAGGCTCTGCGAGATGACGTCCGGCGGGGTCAGCAGCATGCCGACGACGAAGCAGATCAGGATCACGTAGGGGCGCTTCTTGGTCAGGCTCCTGACGTCGGTGATGCCGGTCCAGATCAGCAGGAAGGTGGCGATGGGGATCTCGAACGCCACGCCGAAGGCGAAGAACATCTTCAGCACGAAATTGAGATAGGCGTTGATGTCCGTCATCACCTGCACGTCCTGCGGGCCGGTGTGGACGAAGAAGCTGAACAGCAGCGGAAACACCACATAGTAGGCAAAGGCCGCACCGCAGTAGAACAGCACGATGCTCGATGCCAGCAGCGGAAAGGCGATGGCCTTCTCGTGGCGGTAGAGCCCCGGGGCGATAAAGGCCCAGGCTTGATACAGGATCACCGGTACGGCGGCGAAGATCGAGACCACCATGGTGAGCTTGAACGGCGCCAGGAACGGCGAGGTCACCTCGGTGGCGATCATGCGCGAGCCCGCTGGCAGCAGCGCGATCAACGGCTCGGCGACAAAACGGTAGATATCGTTGGAGAAGGCGTAGAGCACGGCGAAGATGGCGATCACCACGATCACCGCCTTCATCAGGCGCGAGCGCAGTTCGATGAGGTGCTCGATCAGCGGGGCCTGCGGCTGCTCTTCCTCCGGTGGGCGTGAGGCGTCACTCATCGGGTACTCGAATCCTTGTCCTCGGTACTGCTCGTCGGCGCCGGCAGGTCATCCGTGGCGCGTGGCAGCGGGTCGGCTGGG
Source organism: Salinicola endophyticus (assembly GCF_040536835.1). Taxonomy (NCBI): domain Bacteria; kingdom Pseudomonadati; phylum Pseudomonadota; class Gammaproteobacteria; order Oceanospirillales; family Halomonadaceae; genus Salinicola; species Salinicola endophyticus. Next base: position 3,453,609 of record NZ_CP159578.1, on the reverse strand, counting down.
GGCGTCGCGGCGTCGGCCGCTGTCGAATCGGCCGATGTGGCGCGTGCCGTGCCGGGGCGGGCTTCATCGCTGCCGCGGCGAGCTTCGTCGGTACCGAGGGTCTTCTCGACCTCGTGCCGAGCACGACCCACGCCCTCGTCGAGCTGGCGCTGACCCTGCTCGACCTCCTGCCTGACCCGGCCGACGCCCTCGTCGAGCTTGCGCTGCTGCTCGGCGAGCTTCTGGCGCAGCTCTTCCGCCTCCAGCTGGGAGGTGATCTCGCGCTGCATGTTGGCGACGCTGCGGCGAATGCGGCCGATCCACAGCCCGGCGGTGCGGGCGGCAATCGGCAAGCGCTCCGGCCCCAGCACCAGCAGGCCTACGATGCCGATCAGCAGCAGTTCGAAAAAGCCGATATCGAACATCGCCGCTTACTTGCGCTCGGCCTTGTCGTCGGCGCCCGACTTGATCTCGTCGCTATCGAAGCGGCTGTCCTGGGACGCCTGCTGGGAGTGGTCGATACGCTGCTGGGCGGTACTCTCGGACTTCTCTTTCTCGTCCTCGTCGTGCATCGCCTTCTTGAACCCTTTCACCGCGCCGCCCAGATCGCTGCCGACGTTGCGCAGTTTCTTGGTGCCGAAGATCAAGATGATGATCCCGAGCACGATCAGCAGCTGCCAGATACTGATACCACCCAACATAACCTTACTCCTTGAGGCGTGCGCCGAGGCGCTTACACGATTGATGCTTGATAGAGCTTACCGGCTTGGCTGCCGCGCCGCCTTCTCGTCCAGGCCGGAGACGCCGAAGCGTCGGGCCAGCTCGTCGAGCACGGCACGATGGTCGACCTCCAGATGCGAGAGCATGACCAGACTGTGGAACCACAGATCGGCGACTTCGCCGACGAGCGCCTGCCGACTCTGCTCATCATCGGCCTTGACGTCCTTGGCGGCAAGCAGCGTCTCGGTCGCCTCTTCGCCCACCTTCTCCAGGATCTTGTTGAGACCCCGGTGATGAAGCTGTGCGACGTAGGAGCTTTGCGGGTCGGCGTCGCGGCGCTCGGCGAGCACGGCGGCCAATTGTTCGAGAGTATCACTCATGAGATGACAATCCTGAGTCTAGGCTTTGTACGAAAACTGTCTGCGCTCGACAATACGGCGTCAAAAATCAGCTCAATGTGCTCATTTACAGCTCGTAAACTCCGCTTTTTCGCCAATTTTTTCCTTGTCTTGCCTTCGCTCCCCGACTTTTCGTGCAAACCCTAAATAAGCGGTTCGCAGGCGCGGGCCGCGGTGGACGGCCCGCGCTCAGCGCCAGGCGAGCAGCGCCACTCCCAGTACGGCGGCGACCACCACCGGCCACGGCTGCTGTTCGGCCCAGCCGAGCATCGGCTGCCAGCCCAGCGCCAGCGCCAGCAGCAAGAGCCCCAGGCGTAGCCGTCGGGCGCGCGCGCTGGCACGTTCGAAGCGCAGCTGCAGGCCACTCAGCGCGGCGGTCTGCTGGCGCCGCTGGCGGCGCTGCTCCTCGCGCTCGGAGAGCGCCTGGTGGGCCAGCACCGGCAGCTCCGGCAACTGATGTGCCAGCTCCGGGGCGTGTTTCTTGAGCGTCTGCCAGAAGCCCTTGGGGCCGGCGCGTTCGCGCATCCAGCGCTCGAGATAGGGCCGCGCGGTGCTCCACAGATCGAGATCCGGATAGAGCTGGCGCCCCAGCCCTTCGATATTGAGCAGAGTCTTCTGCAGCAGCACCAGCTGCGGCTGCACTTCCATGTGGAAACGGCGTGCGGTCTGGAACAGGCCCAGCAGCACCTGGCCGAAGGAGATGTCCTTGAGCGGCTTCTCCAGGATCGGCTCGCACACCGCACGGATCGCCGAGGCGAACTCGTTGGCCCGGGTGCCTTCGCCGACCCAGCCGGACTCGATGTGCAACACCGCCACCTCGTAGTAGTCCTGGCGGAAGAAGGCGAGCAGGTTACGCGCCAGGTAGTCCTGGTCTTCCCGCGTGAGACTGCCGACGATGCCGCAGTCGATGGCGATATAGCGCGGCTCGGTGGGATTCTCGCGGGAAACGAAGATGTTGCCGGGGTGCATGTCGGCGTGGAAGAAGTTGTCGCGGAACACCTGGGTGAAGAAGATCTCCACGCCGCGCTCGGCGAGCTTCTTGAGGTCGGTGCCCTGGGCCTTGAGCGCTTCCACGTCGGCCACCGGAATGCCCTCGATGCGCTCCTGTACCATCACCTGGCGATGGGTCAGCGACCAGTAGATGCTGGGCACGTAGAGCAGTGGCGAGCTCTGGAAGTTGCGCTTGAGCTGCGAGGTGTTGGCCGCTTCCTTGTTGAGATCGAGCTCGTCGAACAGCGTCGCTTCGTAGTCCTGGACCACCTCGACCGGGCGCAGGCGGCGCGCCTCCGGCACCCGGCGCAGTAGCCGTGCCACGGTATAGAGCAGGCCGATGTCTTCGCGCATGGTGCGCTCGATGCCGGGGCGGATGATCTTGACCACCACGCGCTCGCCGCTATGCAGCTCGGCGGCATGCACCTGGGCGATCGAGGCCGAGGCCATGGGCTCGGTCTCGAAGCTGGCGAAGGCTTCGGTGACCGGCTTGCCCAGCTCCTTCTCGACCATGGCGCGGGCGGTTTCGCCGGGGAATGGCGGCACCTGGTCCTGCAGCCGCTTGAGCTCGTCGGCGATGTCCGGCGGCAGCAGATCGCGTCGGGTCGAGAGCATCTGGCCGAACTTGACGAAGATTGGCCCCAGCGACTCCAGTGCCAGCCGCAGCCGCTCGCCGCGGGTGTGGCTGCCGGTGGGGATGAGCCGGGCCGGGGCGAAGCGCCACAGCCAGCGCAGCACCGGCGGCAGACGCTCCTGGGGCACCAGGGTGTCGAGCCGGTAGCGTGAGACGGTCCAGGCGATACGCATCAGCCGCAGACTCATGGGCGCGGCTCCTGTGCGGCACTGGCCGTGTGTTCGCGCTCGAGACGGGTGACCCGCGCCGAGATACGGTCGATGCGCAGGCGTAGCGCGCTCAGGGCATCACGCGCGACCTCGAGCTGATCCTGTCCGGGCACCAGCCGCGCTTCCTCGAACAGATACTCGCGCCAGTCCTGCTGCCACTCGCCGGCGCTGGCTCGCGCCTGGCGGGTCAGATAGCCGAGCCCGCGGGCCAGGCCGTGGGCCGGCGTGGCGCCGAGGGTCTGGGCCAGCGCGCCCTCCCAGTCGAGGTCGAGGTCGAGCAGCAGCGTCTGCAGCGGCGCCAGCATGCCGGTATCGCCACTGACGTCGAGATCGCCGTTGAACAGCAGACGCTCCAGCGAATCGCCGGCGACCCAGCGCTCGAGCACGTGGCGGTCGACGCCGATCACCAGGTCGTCGTGCTGCTGCCAGTCGCTGATCCGGGAGAGGCGTATGCCGGTGTCGGTGAAGCCCATCCGCAGCGCCAGTGGCGGGGTGGCGCTCACCAGGCGCAGGCTGCGGCCGGCGAGGGGGCGCAGGCGTGCGGGGGTCGCGGGGTCCCGCGCCAGCAGACGCGCGATGGCCCGCTCCGCGGCCACCAGCGTGAAGTTGTCGACCACGCCAGCCATGCTCAGAGCTTGATGCCGCGGTGCAGGGCGACGATGCCCCCGGTCATGTTGGTGTACTCGACGCGTTCGAGTCCGGCGGCCTGCATCATGCCCTTGAGCGTCTCCTGGTCCGGATGCATGCGGATCGACTCGGCCAGATAGCGGTAGCTGTCGGCGTCGTTGGCGACCAGCCGCCCGACCTGCGGCAGTACCCGGAACGAGTACTGGTCGTAGGCCTTGGAGAGCAGGCCATTGACCGGTTTGGAGAACTCCAGCACCAGCAGACGCCCGCCGGGCTTGAGTACGCGGGTCATCGAGCGCAGCGCGGCATCCTTGTCGGTGACGTTGCGCAGGCCGAAGGCGATGGTGATGCAGTGGAAACTGTTGTCGGGGAACGGCAGACTCTCGGCGTTGGCCTGCACGTACTCGACGTTGTCACCGACGCCGCTGTCGATCAGCTTGTCACGCCCGACCCGCAGCATCGAGGCGTTGATATCGGCCAGCACCACCCGGCCGCTGGGGCCGACGCGCTTGGCGAACTGGCGCGTCAGATCGCCGGTACCGCCGGCGATATCGAGCACCCGATGGCCGGCGCGGACCCCGCTGCGCTCCAGGGTGAGATGTTTCCATAGCCGATGGATACCCAACGACATCAGGTCGTTCATCACGTCGTAGCGCGCGGCCACCGAATGGAAGACGTCCGCCACCCGGGCGGCCTTCTCCTCGACTGCGACCTGCTCGTAGCCGAAGTCGGTCGTGCGCTTGTCCATGTGCTTCTCCCCGAAAAGACGCTGTAGATCGCCGCGCGAACGCCGTCAACGGCGGCCGCGGCGAGGGCAGGCGGGACGAGTCTTCGCTGACTCGGTCGATGGTGCATTGTAGCGTCTGGCCCGGGCCTTGTCTTTGCGCCGCGGCGCCGCGTCCTCACACCTGATGGATCTGGATCGTGCTCGGCTCGCGCGAGGCCCCGGCCTGTGCCAGCCGCGCCAGGTAGTCGGTCCAGCGTGCCTCCTGTTCGGTCGCCAGCTCGTAAAGGTAGTCCCAGGTGTAGAGACCGCTGTCGTGGCCGTCGTCGAAGTGCAGCTTGAGCGCATAGCGCCCGGCCTGAGTGACGTCGAGCAGCCCGACATGGCGCTTGCCGGTCTGTAGTACCGCTTCGCTGGGGTGATGTCCCTGCACCTCGGCCGAGGGCGAGTAGACCCGCAGCAGCTCGATCGCCAGGCGGTAGCTGCTGCCGTCGGCATAGCCGAGTTCGAGCTCACGGTCACGCTTGTGGTAGTGCACGCGGGTGGGGACGGGGGCGGACATGGCGAAACCTCCTGGCGCGGTGCAGGCGCCCATGTGAAGAAGACGAGCGGCGCGACGGACGACGCCCGCAAGCCCCGAGACGTCGCAGGCCATCAGGCCTTAGAACGCCTTTCACAACCGCTAGAAGACGTGGGCTCATCCGGTGGCAGGGCGTCGCGAGGGCGCTGTGAACCCCTCCCTGGGCGCTACCTTTGCCATCCCTGGCAAAGGACCCTCGCTTTGCCCTGCCCCCGGCGCCCATCGTCAGAGGGGCTGGAAATAGGCGCTATGTGTATCGAGTCCTGCGGGCGTCGAGGCCGCGTGGCGATATGGCTGCGGGCACGCGCTTGGCATGCCCGCGGCGCTCGGAATTACAGAATATAGCGCGACAGATCCTCGTCCACCGCCAGCTCGCCGAGCTGGGCGTCGACGTAGGCGCCATCCACCACCAAGGGGCTCGTGAAGTCGCCGCCCTGGTAAGAGGCCTCCTCGAGCAGCCGCTCCATCACCGTGTGCAGGCGGCGCGCGCCGATGTTCTCGGTGCCGTCGTTGACCTGCCAGGCGATCTCGGCGATCCGCGCGATGCCGTCTTCGGTGAACTGCACCTCCAGCCCTTCGGTGCCGAGCAGCGCTTGATACTGCTTGGTCAGCGCCGCCGAGGGCTCGGTCAGGATGCGCTTGAAGTCGTCCGGGGTCAGGGCGGTGAGCTCGACCCGTATCGGCAGGCGCCCCTGCAGCTCGGGGATCAGGTCCGAGGGCTTGGAGAGGTGGAAGGCGCCGGAGGCGATGAACAGGATATGGTCGGTGCGCACCATGCCGTGCTTGGTGGAGACGGTGGAGCCCTCGATCAGCGGCAGCAGATCACGCTGCACGCCCTCGCGGGAGACGTCGCCGCCGCTGCCGCCGGACTCGCCGCGCTTGGCGACCTTGTCGATCTCGTCGAGGAACACGATGCCGTTCTGCTCCACCGCTTCCAGCGCGCGCTGCTTGATCTCCTCCTCGTTGACCAGCTTGGCGGCTTCCTCGTCCTGCAGCAGCTTCCACGCCTCCTTGACCGTGACCCGGCGGCTCTCCGTCTTCTGCTTGCCCATGTTGGCGAACAGGCTCTGCAGCTGGTTGGTCATCTCCTCCATGCCCGGCGGGGTCATGATGTCGATGCCCTGGCTCGCCGGCGTGACCTCGATATCGATCTCCTTGTCGTCGAGCTGGCCTTCGCGCAGTTTCTTGCGGAACACCTGGCGCGTGCCGGAGTCGTCGCGACCGCTGTCGTACTCGCTGCCCCGCGGGCGCGGCAGCAGGGCATCGAGAATGCGCTCCTCCGCGGCATCCTCGGCCTTGTTGCGGACCTCGGTCTTGGCCTGCTCGCGCACCATCTTGATCGACATTTCCATCAGGTCGCGCACGATCGACTCGACGTCGCGGCCGACGTAGCCGACCTCGGTGAACTTGGTCGCCTCGACCTTGAGGAAGGGGGCGCCGGCGAGCTTGGCCAGACGCCGCGCGATCTCGGTCTTGCCCACGCCGGTGGGGCCGATCATCAGAATGTTCTTGGGCACGATCTCGCCGCGCATGTCGGCGTCCAGGCGCATGCGGCGCCAGCGGTTGCGCAGGGCGATCGCCACCGCGCGCTTGGCGTCGTGCTGGCCGATGATGTACTGGTCCAGCGAATGGACGATCTCGCGTGGGGTCATCGCCGACTGCGTGTCGGTCGGTGCCGGGAGGGCGTTCTGGGTATCCTGGGTCATGGCACTCGCTCTCGTCACAGCTCTTCGAGCGTGATGTGGTGATTGGTGAAGACGCAGATGTCGGCGGCGATGTTGAGCGACTTCTCGGTGATGTCGCGGGCGCCGAGCTCGGTGTTCTCGAGCAGTGCGCGGGCCGAGGCCTGGGCGAAGTGCCCGCCGGAGCCGATGGCGATGATGCCGCGCTCCGGTTCGACCACGTCACCGTTGCCGGTGATGATCAGCGAAGCGCTCTTGTCGGCCACCGCCAGCATCGCTTCGAGGCGGCGCAGGGCACGGTCGGTACGCCACTCCTTGGCCAGCTCCACCGCGGCCTTGGTCAGGTGGCCCTGGTACTTCTCGAGCTGGGCCTCGAAGCGTTCGAACAGGGTGAAGGCGTCGGCGGTGCCGCCGGCGAAACCGGCCAGAACCTGGCCACGATAGAGCCGGCGGACCTTGCTGGCATTGCCCTTCATCACCGTGTTGCCCAGCGATACCTGGCCATCTCCCGCCAGCGCGACCTGGTCGCCACGGCGCACGGATACGATTGTGGTCATCAAGCTACTCCTTATGGCGCGCCGTCGGGAGCCGATCTGAAACGATCCGCCGCGACCGCTGTGGGTCGGGCGGCCGGCAACCACCCGACGGCGCCGAAAAAGACGCGCGGCATCGCGAGATCGCGATGCGCCGTGCTGGCAGAGGTGCGGGCAGTCGGGACGGAAATCAAGCTAAGCGGGTTATCGAAGGTGGCGGGGCGGCCGATCTATGAGCGCCTTTCACAACCGCTAGACGACGTGGGCTTATCCGGCGGCAGGGCGTCGCGAGGGCGCTGTAAACCCTTCCCTGGGCGCTACCTTTGCCATCCCTGGCAAAGGACCCTCGCTTTGCCCTACCCCCGGCGCCCATCGTCGGATGGGGTTGGAAATGGGCTCTAATCTGGATAGATAGGTCGAAGACGGGAAAAGAGCTGGTTGGGTAGGAGCGTGGGAAGATGCGTGGGCAGCGCCTCTCCGCCCCGGATCGATCGGCTTGAGCGATCCAAGGCGGGCAGGGCGGAAAGACTTCCGGGCCAACTAGGCCCGGGGCAGACAAGATCCCAGAGGAGAGAGCCCGTAAGGTTTGTACGAAAAGTCGGCGAGCGCAGGCAGTTTTCGTACAGAGCCTAGTTCTGCAGCCGGATCATCAGCGGCTCGATACCCTGTGTCACCATCAGATCCTGGGCCCGATTGAGCTCGCGGGTATCGCGATAGGGGCCGACCTGGACCCGGTGCCAGATCTGATTGCCGTTGGCGCGCACGTCGGTGATCTTGGCCAGCAGACCGAAATCCTTGAGCCGGTTGGCGAGCCGTTCGGCATCGGCGATATCGCGGAACGATGCCGCCTGCAGCATGTAGCTGCCGGTCGCGGCGGGCTGCTTGGTCTGGTTGGCGGCATCGTCGGCCGCTGCCTCCTGGTTGGCCTTGGCGGTGGCCTCGGGGCTGCTGCTACTGCTGCTGTTCGGCGCGATCACCTCGGTTTCCGGCAGCAGGGTGTAGAACTCGAAGGTGGGCGTGGCCGGCTGGGCGCTGCTGGTGCCTGCCTTGCCGCTCTCGCTGCCGCCGCCGCTGGACGCGCTGCTGCTCGACTGGCTGGCCGGCTTGGGTACCACTGCGGCCACCGGCTCCGGCGAGGTGTGATCGAGATACTGCGACAGCGCGAAACCGCCGATCAGGCCGGCGATCGCCCACAGCCAGCCGGGGATACCGCTGACCCCCTGGCTATTGCCTGAACTGCGCGCGCGGGCGCGGGTAGTCGCGCCCTTGGGCGCGGCACGTGAGTTCTGCGCGGGGCGTCTGGCCATCCTCTACATCTCCTCGGGGGCACTGACGCCGAGCAGCGCCAATCCATTGCTGATCACCTGGCGCGCGGCCAGACCCAGGGCCAGGCGCGCGTTGCGCAGTCCGGCATCGTCGACCATGACTTTCTGGGCGTTGTAGCAGGTGTGGAAATCGCTCGCCAGATCGATCAGGTACTGGGCGATCTGGTGCGGCTCGCAGGCCTCGGCGGCGCGCTCCACGGTGTCGGGGTAGCGCGCCAGGCGGTTCATCAGCGCCTTCTCCTGCTCGGCGTCGAGACGCTCCAGATTGGCCATGGCGGTGGCGTGGTCGAATGCCAGACCGTCGCGCTCCGCCTTGCGCAGCACGCTGCAGACCCGGGCATGGGCATACTGGATGTAGTAGACCGGGTTGTCGTTGGTCTGCGAACGGGCCAGATCGATATCGAAGGTGAGCTGCGAGTCGGCGCGGCGCGCGGCGAGGAAATAGCGCGTGGCATCGCGCCCGACCTCGTCGATCAGATCGCGCAGGGTGACATAGCTGCCGGCGCGCTTGGAGAGTTTGACCTCGACCCCGGAGCGTGTCACCAGCACCATCTGGTGCAGCACGTAGTCGGGCCAGCCCTGGGGGATGCCGACCTCGAGCGCCTGCAGCCCGGCGCGTACCCGGGTCACCGTGGAGTGGTGATCGGCGCCCTGCTCGTCGATCACCCGGGTGAAGCCACGCTGCCACTTGTTGTGGTGGTAGGCGACATCCGGCACGAAGTAGGTGTAGCTGCCGTCGGACTTGCGCATCACCCGGTCCTTGTCGTCACCGAATGCGGTAGTGCGCAGCCAAAGGGCGCCGTCGGCTTCATAGGTGTGGCCGTTGGCGATCAGTTGCTCGACCGTCTCCTCCACCCGGCCCTCGGCGTAGAGCGAGGACTCGAGGAAGTAGACGTCGAACTCGACCTCGAACGCCTTGAGGTCGAGATCCTGCTCGCGGCGCAGGTAGGCCACGGCGAAGGCGCGGATCGCCGCCTCGTCCTCGGGGTCGGCGGCAGCGGTCACCTCGCGGTCGTCGGCGGTCACCGTCTCGCCGGCCAGGTAGGCCTTGGCCACGTCGGCGATGTAGTCACCGCGATAGCCGTCCGCCGGCCACTCGGCATCCTCCGGGGTGAGGCCGTGGACGCGGGCCTTGACCGAGCGCATCAGGTTGTCGATCTGGGCCCCGGCATCGTTGTAGTAGAACTCCGAGGTGACATCGTAACCGGTGGCCTCGAGCAGACGGCTCAAGCAGTCGCCGATCGCCGCGCCGCGGCCGTGGCCGACGTGCAGCGGGCCGGTGGGGTTGGCCGAGACGAACTCCACCTGCACCTTCTCGCCGGCACCCTTGAGGCTGCGACCGAAGGTGTCGCCGGCGTCGAGGATGGCGCTGACCACGCCGGCGATGGCGTCGGTGGCGGCGAAGAAGTTGATGAACCCGGGCCCGGCGATCTCCACCTGACGCACGGCGTCGCTCGCCGGCAGCGCCGCGACCAGCTTGTCGGCCAGCTCGCGCGGCTTGAGGCCGGCCGGCTTTGCCAGCACCAGGGCGAGGTTGGTGGCGTAGTCGCCGTGGGCCTTGTCGCGGGCCGGGTCGACCTTGATCGCCGGCGTGACGTCGGCCGGCAGCTCGCCGCGCTGTTTGAGTGCCGCGACGGCGTCGTCGAGCAGTTGGATGATCGTCTCTTTCATGGCCTGCTTCGTAGTCGTGGGGCCTGTCGCCCGGGGCATGGTCACCCGAGCTTGGCGCGGGTAAAAGGCCGCCATTATCGATGATTGCGCACGGGCTTTAAACCCTGATGCGCCGGCCACCGGCGAGATGTCGAGCGAATACGGGGCCGCTCAGCTCAGGCTCATCGGGTCGACATCCAGTGACCAGCGCACCCGGCGCGAGCTCTCCTGCTCCAGTCGCGCGACCAGCCAGGCGGCGGCCTCGTGCAGCGCGCTGCGGCGCTCGGCGCTCAGCATCAGCTGGACATGGTAGCGGTTCTGGCGCCGCTCCATGGGTGCCGGCACCGGCCCCAGGGCGTGCACCGGCGAGCCGTGTGTGGCTAGCCACTCGCGCAGCGCCTCGCCGGCGGCCTCGGCGGTGGCCTGGGCGTCGGCCTCCTTGACCGCCTCGAAGCGTGCCAGCGCCAGGTGGCGATAGGGCGGCAGCGCGGCCAGGCGACGCTCTTCCAGCAGCTGGTAGGCGAGGGCGTCGTAGCCGCTGTCTGCCAGCAGGCGCAGATTGGGGTCGTCCGGGTGCAGCGTCTGTACCAGCACGCGGCCGGGGCGCTCGGCGCGGCCGGCGCGGCCGGCGACCTGGATCAGCAGCTGGGCGCTCTGTTCCAGGGCGCGGAAATCGCTGGCGTAGAGTCCGGCGTCGGCGTTGACCACCACCACCAATGTGACGTGGGGCAGATGGTGGCCCTTGGCCAACATCTGGGTGCCGACCAGCAGACTCGGCTCGCCGCGGCGGATCTCGCCGAGCACCTGATCGAGTGCCTCCTTGCGCCGGGTGCTGTCGCGATCGATGCGATAGATCGGCGTCTTGGGGAAGAGTGTCGTCAGCGTCTCCTCGGTGCGCTCGGTACCGGCGCCCAGGGGGCGCAGGTCGGCGCTGCCGCAGCTGGGGCAGGCATCCGGCTGCGGCTGCTGGTGCTCGCAGTGGTGGCACACCAGGCGCGGCGGTTGGCGATGCAGCGTGAGGCGCGAGTCGCAGTGGCGGCATTCGGCGATCCAGCCGCATTGATGACAGGCCAGCGAGGGCGAGAAGCCGCGCCGATTGATGAATACCAGCACCTGCCCCTCCGCTGCGAGGGCCTGGCGGATCGCCTCGATCACCGGCGGGATCAGCCCGCCCTGGCGTACGCGGCCGCGCAGGTCGGTCAGCTCCAGCCGCGCCGGGGCGTGGCGGCTGGCGCGGGTGGTCAGGCGCAGATGTCGGTAGCGCCCGCTGCGCGCCTGGGCCAGGCTCTCCAGTGACGGCGTGGCGCTGCCCAGCAGGATCGGGATGCCCTCGCGGTGGGCGCGGGCGATGGCGAGATCGCGGGCGTGGTAGCGCAGGCCATCCTGCTGCTTGAACGAGCCGTCGTGCTCCTCGTCGACGATGATCGCACCGGGCCGCGCCAGCGGGGTGAAGATCGCCGAGCGGGTGCCGATGATCACCGGCGCGCGACCGCTGCGCGCGGCCTCCCAGGCGTCCAGGCGCTCGAGGTCGGTGAGCCCGGAGTGCAGCGACACCACCGGCACCCGGAAACGCTTGCGAAAGCGCGCCAGGGTCTGCGGGGTCAGGCCGATCTCCGGCACCAGCACCAGCGCCTGCCTGCCTTGGCCGAGCACGGCTTCGATCAGCTGTAGATAGACCTCGGTCTTGCCGCTGCCGGTGACGCCGTGGAGCAGGCAGGGGTGATAGCGATCGAGCCCTTCGTGCAGTGCCGCCAGCGCCGCCGCCTGCTCGCGGTTGAGGGTCAGCGCCGGGGTCGCCAGCAGTGGCCCGGATGGCGCCGCCGATGCGGTCAGCGGCTCTTCGTGGCAATTGACCAGGCCGCGCCGAGCCAGGCCCTGCAGCTGGGCCCGGGTGAAACCCTGGGCGCTGACCGCGCTGGTGACCAGGCCGTGGCGATGCTGGGCGAGCAGCGTGACCAGCTCGCGTTGACGCGGCGCGCGGGCGAGCTGTTCAAGCGCTGTCGCCTCCGGGGTCTCCAGGCGCCAGCGTTCGCGGGTGCGCGCTTCCAGCGGGCGGCCCTGGCGTAGTGGTCCCGGCAGGGCGTTGTGCAGGGTGTCGCCCAGCGCATGCTGGTAGTAGCGCGCGGTGAATTCGCACAGCCACAGCCAGTCCGCCGGCAGCGGTTCGGCATCGAGGCAGGCGACGATCGGCTTGAGCTGGGCCAGTGGCAGGTCGCTCTCGGCGGCGCAGGCGATGACGATGCCCACCAGCTCGCGGCGTCCGAAGGGGACCTTGACCCGGATGCCGGCGCGCCAGCCGCCCGCAGGCGGGGCGCCTGCGGGGCGGTAGTCGAACAGCCGGCGCAGCGGGGTGGGTACGGCGACCCGCAGCACGCGCGCCTGCGTGGCCGGCGCTGCGGCGTCGGGCTTGAAATCTGCCAATTGGCCTCCATCCAGAACAGTGCTAGAATGCTGCGCCTTCCGACGTAGGGTGCGTCTTTTATCCGAGGTGGCGCCGCCGGGCAAGTCCGGTGCCGCGAAACTTCGGGATTCCAGGCGTTCCGGTCGCGCGGGAGTCAACCGCTAATCCCTATCCGTGTACGGTGCCTGGCAAACGATCAGGTGGCGGTACACTGCCAGCGAGGCTTCACGATGAAACAGGCTATTCACCCCGAATACAAGAAGGTCACCGCGACTTGCTCCTGCGGTGCGACTCACAGCGTCGGTACCACGGCGAGCGAAGATTTCCATATCGACGTCTGCTCCCAGTGCCACCCGTTCTACACCGGCAAGCAGAAGCAGGCGACCACCGGTGGTCGCGTCGAGCGCTTCAACAAGCGCTTCGGTGCTGCCGTGCGTCGCGGCTGAACGACGTCACGCCGAGCGCTCGCGCTCGGCCCGGTCGCTGACCGAAACGTCGCTGACCGACAACAATGCCCCGGCCCTGGCCGGGGCATTGTCGTTCTGGCCCTCCTGTCTTGCCTGGCTCTACGCGTGCCTGGCTCGATCCACGCCTCTTCGAGCGCTGTTCTCTTCTTGTCTTTGATCCTCTCGTCTCCCTTCTTCTTTCTCTTCCGAGCAGCGTCCGGTGCCGGTGCCGGTGTCGGCTCCCCGGCGAGCAGCAGTACGCAAGGCGCGTGGGCGTTGCAATAAGGGATGCTCTATGGCTGGTCGGTCAGATATAAGTTGCAGCAAATGGCTGCGATATGAGTCAAAAAGGTATTCAATGGTCGCCAAGCTCCAACAATGTGTTCGCGTTGTCCGGGGCGGGGTTTTCCGTTAGGCTGGCGCCACCCAATGACCTGGATACGAGAAAAAGCTCATGAGTGACGACAAGCGCCAGGCTGCGCTCGACTACCACGCCAAGCCTTTTCCGGGAAAGCTCTCGGTCGAGCTGACCAAGCCGACGCAGACCGCCAAGCATCTGGCGCTGGCCTATAGCCCGGGCGTCGCCGAGCCGTGTCGCGAGATCGCTGCCAACCCCGAGGATGCCTATCTCTACACCGGCAAGGGCAACCTGGTCGCAGTGGTGTCCGACGGCAGCGCCATTCTGGGGTTGGGCAATCTGGGCCCGCTGGCGAGCAAGCCGGTGATGGAGGGCAAGGGCGTGCTGTTCAAGCGCTTTGCCGGCATCAACTCGGTGGATATCGAGGTCGAGGCGGATTCCCCCCAGGAGTTCATCGATACCGTCGCCAACATCGCGCTGAGCTGGGGCGGGATCAATCTCGAGGACATCAAGGCCCCGGAGTGCTTCGAGATCGAAGCCGCGCTCAAGGCGCGCTGCAACATTCCGGTGTTCCACGACGACCAGCACGGCACCGCCATCGTCACCGCGGCGGGGCTGCTCAATGCCCTCGACATCGCTGGCAAGACCCTGGATGCGGCACGCATCGTCTGTCTCGGCGCCGGCTCGGCGGCGATCGCCTGCATGAAGCTGCTGCTGGAGTGCGGCGCCCGCGCCGAGAACATCTACATGCTCGACCGCAAGGGCGTGATTCATGCCGGGCGTGACGATCTCAACGCCTACAAGGCGCAGTTCGCCACCCCGACCGATCGCCGCACCCTGGACGATGCCATCGAGGGGGCAGACGTCTTCGTCGGTCTCTCCGGCCCCAACCTGCTCAATGCCGAGCAGCTCAGCCGGATGGCCGCCGACCCGGTGGTGTTCGCCTGCTCCAACCCGGACCCGGAGATTCATCCGGACCTGGCGCGCCAGACCCGCAGCGACGTGATCATGGGGACAGGGCGCTCCGACTACCCCAACCAGGTCAACAACGTCCTCGGCTTCCCGTTCATCTTCCGTGGTGCACTCGACGTGCGCGCCACCACGATCAACGAAGCGATGAAGATCGCCGCGGTGCATGCGCTCAAGGATCTGGCGCGGGAGCCGGTGACCCAGGAGGTGCTCGACGCCTACGAGCTCGACGCGCTCTCCTTCGGCCGGGGTTACATCATCCCCACGCCGGTGGATTCGCGCCTGCTCGAACGCATCCCGGCCGCCGTGGCCCAGGCCGCGATCGACAGCGGCGTGGCATGCAAGCCTTATCCGGCGCACTATCCGCTGAAAAGCGTCAAGGATATCTACGGCTAGTACGACCGCCGTGGCGTTCTAGATGACATCACTGCCGCCCCTCGGGGCGGCAGTGTCGTTTGGGACATCTGTGAGAACCGGCGCTCGCCGGGTGTGTCTGCGTGGTGTGGTTGCGGCGCCCGCCGGGCTCACCAGCTGTACACTCACCAGCTATACACTCACCAGCTATACACTCACCAGCTATACAACAGCGACACCGAGGTGGTGGTGTCGGTGCGGGCGTCGGCGTCCGGCGGCGGGTGGGTGTTGCTCTTGACGTCGTAGGCGACACGCAGCGCCAGATGCGAGTTGAGCTGCGAGGTGATGGTCGAGAGCGAGCGCGTGGTCACACTGATATGGGTCGCTTCCACCGACATCTCCTGGTCGAAGGAGATGTCCTCGCTGAAGTTGTAGGTGTAGTCGAGTGCCGAGTAGGCCAGCGGCAGATCGTCGCTGCCCTTGTTGTCGTCGGCATAGTCGTCGTGGCGATAACCCGGGCCGACCTCGGCGGAGAGGGTATGGGTGGGGCCGTTGAGCAACTGACGGCCGTAACCGCCGATGGTGGTGAACTGCCAGGCGTAGCCGCTGAAGCGGTCGCGCTCCCAGCGGGCGAAGCCGAATAGATAGTTGTCGTCACTCAGCTCGTAGCGCTCGCGTCCGGCGACCAGATACTGCTCGCTGGTGGTGTTCTCGTTGTCCTGCACGCTGCGCGTCTCGGCGCGAAACGTGTGGGTGAAGCGCCCGGTCAGCCAGGTCAGGCGCCCCTTGGCCAGCAGCGTCTGGGTATTGCTGTTGCCGGTCAGGCGGGTGTAGCCGAGTTCCGCGCTACCGCTGAAGTTGGGCGTTTCGTCATCGGGCGCCGGTGGCGCGTAGAACAGATCGGCGGACGCGCTCGAGGCCAGCAGGCAGGTGGCGAGCAGCAGCCAGCGGCAGCGGGGCAGGGGCATGACATCTCTCCCGGCATGGGGGCGACGAACGGTGGTACTGAAACCGGCCCTCGGGCCCGGCCCGAGGGCCGCCACGACGGGCGTGGCGGGGTCTACGGCGGGGCGGCAGTCACGCCACCCGAGGCGCTTCAGAAGATCGCCTCGTAGGTGCCGGTGCCTTGGGAGCCGCTCTGGTCCTCCAGCTCCGGCTTGATGCCGCGCGGCTGGTAGTCCGGCACGTTCTGCTTGCGGAAGATCTCGTTGATGCCACCGGGCTGATCGTCGTGCAGACGCTTGCCGGTATCGGGGTCGATACGCACGCTGACGATATCTGCCGGCGCTTCCGGAATCACCTGCGGTGTGCCCTTGAGCGCCGGCCCCATGAACGCCTTCCAGATCGGCAGGGCGGCCTGGGCGCCATACTCGGCGGTGGTCGAGTTGTCGTCCTTGCCCACCCAGACGGTAGTCACCAGCGAGTTGTTGAAGCCGGAGAACCAGGCGTCGCGCTGGTCGTTGGTGGTGCCGGTCTTGCCTACGATGTCGGCGCGGTTGAGCGACAGTGCGCCGCGTCCGGTGCCTTTCTCGATCACGTCGCGCAGGATGCTGCGCAGGATATAGAGCGCATCCGGCTCGACCACCCGGGGGGCGATGCGGCGTGGTTCGCCGTCGACCTCGGTCTGGGTGGCGTCGGCGGCGCAGTCACGGCAGGCGACCAGCGGGTTGGCCTCCTCGACCACGGTGTTCTGGCTGCCCTGGGTGATCTTGTCGATGTACCAGGGCGATACCTGGAAGCCACCGTTGGCCAGCACCGCGTAGGCGTTGGCGATCTCCAGGGGGGTCAACGAGGCGCTGCCCAGCGCCAGCGACAGGCCGTGGGGCAGGCGGTCGCGGGAGAAGCCGAAACGCTCGAGGAAGTTGAGCGCGTTGTCGAGCCCCAGCGACTGCAGCACGCGGATCGTCACCAGGTTGCGCGAAGTGTAGAGACCCACGCGCAGCCGAGTGGGGCCGAGGAAGCGCTGCTCGGCATTCTCCGGACGCCAGTCGTCGGCGCCGAACTGCTCCATCACGATGGGCGCATCGTTGATGATGGTCGCCGCAGTCATGCCGCCCTCTTCCAGCGCGGCCAGATAGACGAACGGCTTGAAGTTGGAGCCGACCTGGCGCTGGGCCTGGATGGCGCGGTTGAACTTGCTGGCGGAGAAGCTGAAGCCGCCCTGCAGCGCCTCGATCGCACCGGTCTTGGGATCGAGCACCACGATCGCGCCCTCGGCGCCGGGGCGCTGGCCCAGACGCCAGTGGTCGCCATCGCGCAGGATGCGTACCAGATCGCCACGGCTGGCGATGGCCGCGGCGTTGGCCGGCACGCCGCCACGCCACTTGGCGCTGTGATACTCCCGCGCCCACTTGAGGCCGTCCCAGTCGAGGGTGATCACCTTGCCGTCGGCATCGAGCACGCGCATCTGCTTGCCCTCGGTGGAGACCACGATGGCCGGCTGCAGCGGGCCGTAGGCGGGCGTACGCTCGAGTACCTTGAGCCAGTTGCTGACGTCACCTTCGACGCCCTGGATCGTCGCCTGGCTGCTCTGGGCCGCCTGGCGTGCGGTCTGGATCACCTCGGGGGACTCCGACAGCTCCTCCTCCAGGCCCTTGCGCTCGGTGCGGTCCTGGGCCTCGACCAGACTCGGCGGGACGTCCTTCTCTTCCGGTCCGCGCCAGCCGTGGCGGGTGTCGTAGTCGATCAGCCCTTGCACCAGGGCATTACGGGCCTCGGTCTGCAGCCGGCTGTCGAGGGTGGTGGTGATGCGGATATTGTCGGTATAGGCCTTGTCGCCGAAGCGCTCGACCGCGTAGCTACGCGCCATCTCGGCGACGTAGGGGGCATCGACCTCGGTCTGGGCGATATGCCGGCTGGCGGTGATCGGCGCCTTGACCGCCTTGTCGTAGGCGGCCTGGTCGATGAAACCGAGATCGCGCATGCGATAGAGGATCCAGTTACGCCGGATCAGCGCGCGCTCGGGGTTGGCCAGCGGGTTGAAGCTGGAGGGCGCCTTGGGCAGGCCGGCGATCATCGCGTACTGCGGCAGGGTCAGCTCGTTCAGAGGCTTGCCGTAGTAGGTGTTGGCGGCGGCAGCGACACCGTAGGAGCGGTTGCCCAGATAGATCTTGTTGACGTAGAGCTCGAGGATCTCGTCCTTGCTCAGGATCTGCTCCATCTGCAGCGCCAGCAGGATCTCGCGAATCTTGCGGGTGAAGGTCTGATCGAGCGTCAGCAGATAGTTACGCGCCACCTGCATGGTGATGGTGCTGCCCCCGGACTGGATGTCGCCGCTGGAGGCGAGCTCGACGGCGGCGCGCGCCAGCCCCTTGGGGTCGACCCCGGGGTGGGTGAAGAAGCTGGCATCCTCGGCCGCCAGCAGGGCGTCGATCAGCGGCTTGGGAATCTGATCGAAGCTCACCGGCATGCGGCGCTCCTCGCCGTACTCGCCGATCAGCTTGCCATCCTCGGTATAGATGCGCAGCGGCGTCTGCAGTTCGTAGTTCTGCAGCTGGTGGACATCCGGCAGCCCCGGGGCGAAGTAGAGCGCGGCACCGACCACCGCCAGCAGGGCGCCGGCGCCTAGCGAGAGCAGCAGCCAGAAGGCGGTGGACAGTAGGCGGGTAAAGAGCTTCATGGGCAGAGTGCAATTCCTTGACGGAGGTCGGTGCGGCCGGTCGCGCGTCAGCCATCCCTGGCCTTGAGGATGTCGAACCAGCGGGCATTATATGGACGCGACCGAATTGGGGCCAGTTTCCACCCCCTCGGTTCCTGCAAGCAGCGCGCATTCTGTGTAACGAAATGTCTCAAGTCGGCCGCCGACCCGCCGTTAAATGGGATTGGGATGATCGCGTCCCCTACTTTCGCTGCCCGCTAGGGAAATGCTGAATAAATCGACGAGCGAGATGAAGCGCGAGGCGCATGGAGCGCAGAAAACGAGACATAACATGAAGTTAGGCGAGTTTTCGAGTACCACGCAACGAAGCGATTCGCTCGCGCAGGCATTTATGCAGCGTTTCCATTGGGTTGCCTGGCGAGGTAAGACAGTGCTGCCCCCGAAAAGGTCCCTGAAGTGCTACGCCTGAAACGATCCCAGAGAGGCCTGGTCGGGGTCGATATCACCTCCGCCACGGTCAAGCTGCTCGAGCTGGAGCGCCACGCCGGGCGTCTGCGAATCGATAGCTATGCCGTACGCCCGCTGCGCGAGGGGGCGGTGGTGGAGCGGCGTATCCGCGATCAGCGCGAGGTCGTCGATACCCTCAAGCGGGCGGTCGAGCACGGCCGGCTCAAGTCGCGTCGGGCGGTGGTGGCGGTGCCCAACTCTGCCGCGATCACGCGCAAGCTGACGCTGCCCGCCTCGCTCAGCGACGAGGATATCGAGGCGCGTATCCAGATGGAATCGGAGAAGTACGTGCCGTTTCCGCTCAACGAGGTCGCCTTCGACTTCCAGCGTCTGGGCCGCCATCGGCGCTACGAGGACCAGCAGGAGGTGATGCTGGTGGCCTGCCGGGTGCAGGATATCGAGTTGCTCACCGCGACCCTGTCAGAGGCCGGTCTCGAGGCGGTGGCGGTGGATGTAGAGGGGTTCGCGCTGGAGCGCATGTGGCGCGATATGGCGAGCCAGTTCGACAGCCCCGACGCCGATGCCGTGGCGCTGGTCGATATCGGCGCCAACCTGTGCGCCTTTCACGTGCTCAAGGGCGGCCGCATCGTCTATAGCCGAGACAATCTGTGCGGCGGGCGCCAGCTCACCGACGCCATCAGTCGTCGCTACCGTATCAGCTTCGAGGAGGCGGGGCGGGCCAAGAAGCGTGGCGGCCTGCCCGATGACTATCGTCAGCAGGTGCTGACCCCCTTCATCGATACCTTGATCCAGCACATCGGGCGTTCGCTGCAGCTCTACTATACCGCCGCGGGTCAGCAGGAGATCCGTCAACTGGTGCTCGCCGGCGGCTCCTGCGTGCTGCCGGGCTTCGTCGATCGGCTGCGCGCCCAGAGCGGGTTGGAGGCGACGTTGGCCAATCCGTTCGGCGGGATGCGCGTGCATCCGCGCCTGGATGTCGATGCCCTGGCCGCCGACGCGCCGGCGATGCTCACCGCCTGTGGGCTGGCCATGCGGGTACGCGCATGAGCATCGAGATCAACCTGCTGCCGTGGCGCGAGCGTGAGCGCGAGCAGCGTACCCGGCGCTTCCAGCGAGGCGTGCTGCTGGCACTGCTGCTGGGGCTGGTCGCCGGCGGGCTGATCGCCCTGCACCAGCAGGCGCTGGTGCGCGCGGAGCAGGCCCGCCTGGGGATGATCGAGCGCCATACTCAGCAATTGACCCGGGACATCGAATCGGTGCGCGACTTTCGCCGCCTGCGCCAGCGCATGCTCGAGCAGATCGACCTGATCGGCACGCTGCAGGCGAGCCGGCCGCTCACCGTCGAGGTGTTCGACCAGCTCACCGCCACGCTGGTCGATGGCGTCCACTACACCAAGCTGGTGCGTGACGATCACACCCTCGAGCTCGACGGCATCGCCGCTTCCAATCGTCAGGTCTCCGAGCAGATGCGGCGTCTCGCCGCCAGCCCGGTGCTGGGGGTGCCGTTGCTCTCCGATGTCAGCGCCGGTGACGGCGCCGATGCGCCGCGACGTTTCCAGATGAGCGTCGAGGAGCAGCCGGCGACGGACGCCACCCACGCACCCGCGGCGTCGGCACCATGAGGGCGCTGCGGCGGTGCCGGCAGCGGCTGCGCGGCTGGGGGCAGGATCAGGCGCGTCAGCTGCGCGAACTGCCCTGGCGCGAGCTCGACCTCAAGGAGTCGGGCACCTGGCCCACCAGCCTGCAGGGATTGATCGCGCTGGCGGTGTTCACGCTGGCCCTGCTGGCCATGCAGTGGCTGCTGGCGTCATCGCCGCGGGCCGAGCACGCGCGTCTCGAAGCGCAGGAGACGCAGGCGCTCTCGCGCTTCGAGACGCTCTCCTATCAGGCGATCAATCTGCCGATGATGCGCCAGCAGATGGGCGAGCTGAAGACGCGCATGCAGCGCGTGCTCGAACAGTTGCCGAGTGATGCCGAGGTGCCCGCGCTGCTGGATGCGATCAGCGACGCCGCCCGCGAGCAGCAGTTGAGTATCGACAGCATCAAGCTCGAGCCGGCGGTGGCGCGCGAGTTCGTGTTCGAGCAGCCGTTCGATATCCAGGTGCGCGGCGGCTATCACCAGATCGCCGCCTTCCTGGCCCAGGTCGCCGCCATGCCGCGCATCGTCACCCTGCACGACTTCACCCTGGCGCCGGTGGAGGGCTCGCCCACGCTGCGCCTGAAGATGCTGGCCAAGACCTACCGCTACCGTGAGACGGATGACGCCGGCGACACGGAGGGCGGGTCATGATTTGGCGAGGGCGTCCGTGGCTGGTGCTGGCGTGTGCCGCCCTGCTGGCCGGCTGCGGCGATGCGCATCTGGACGCGCTGGAGCAGCAGCTGCAGACGCTGCGTCAGAAGCCGGAGGGCAAGATCGCGGCGCTGCCGGAGATGCCCAGCTACGCGGTGGCGAGCTATCACGGCAGTGCCCTGCGCAGCCCCTTTGCCCCCGCCGGGCAAACGCTCGAGGTGCCGGTGGCGCCGGCCGAGCCCCGCGTGAAGCGCGAGCGTCAGCCGCTCGAGGCGTTTGCGCTGGAGAGCCTCGCCCTGGTGGGCACGCTGAGCGTGGGCGACACGCCCTCGGGTTTGATTCGGGCCCCGGACGGGCGTCTCTACCGGGTCTTTATTGGCGACTATCTGGGGCGCGATCAGGGGTGCGTCACGCAGATCACGCGGCGCAGCCTGAGCCTGGTGGAGCGGGTGCGCGACACCCAGGGGGCGTGGCGCGAGCGTACCCGGCAGTTGAGTCTGACCGCGAGCGGTGACCGGGACGCCGAGTCGCCGCGGGATCCGGGATGAGGGCCTGGGTGCTGTCTGAAAAGCCGACGAGTGCCAGCCGCCGCGGCGATGGCCCCAAGCAGATCAGCAGGAGAGCGAACATGGCATGTCGATTCAGATGGGGGAGCGGGCTGCTGGCCTGGCTGCTGCTGGGGCTGGCCATGCCGGCCTGGGCGGGGCCGAGTCTGACCGCGCTGGACTTCACCGAGCGCGGCCCCGGGCGCCTCGATGTCGAATTGCGCTTCAGTGGTGGGGTGCCGGAGGTGCGCGGCTACCGTACCGCTGCGCCACCGCGACTGGCGCTGGATCTGCTCGCCACCACCAGCGCACTGGCGCAGAGCCGCTTCGCACTCGGCAGTGGTGGGGTCGAGTCGCTGCGGGTGCTGGCCGCCGAGGGGCGTACACGGCTGGTATTTGCCCTCGACGAGGCCCACGACTACCGGCTGGAGCGGCGTGCGGATCGTCTGGTGG
The DNA here is from genome assembly GCF_040536835.1 of Salinicola endophyticus. Classification (NCBI taxonomy): domain Bacteria; kingdom Pseudomonadati; phylum Pseudomonadota; class Gammaproteobacteria; order Oceanospirillales; family Halomonadaceae; genus Salinicola; species Salinicola endophyticus. Next base: position 3,431,676 of record NZ_CP159578.1, on the reverse strand, counting down.
TGCATCTGGGCGCCGCGCCGGCGGCCAGCACTGAAGCCGCGACGCCGGCGTCGGGGTTCGTCGCCGAAGCCGGGCGCGAAGCGCCCGGTGTGAGTCGCGCCGCTGCCTCCAGCCGGTCACGGGTCACGGCGCTCGACTTTCGCCGCAGCGACACCAACCACGGTGAGCTGCTGCTGACCCTCGATCGACCCGGGGTGGCGGCGTCGGTCTCCGGTAGCGGGCGCCGGATCACCCTGACGCTGCCCGGCGTGGAACTACCGGATGCTCAGTACCAGACCCTCGATGTGAGCGACTTCGGCACCGCGGTAACGCGCATCGTGCCGCAGCGCGATGCCGAAGGGATTCGCTTCGAGATCGGCGCGACGCAGGCGGTGGAGCCGCTGGTGACCCAGAACGGGCGCGAGCTGCGCCTGGAGCTCGCCCCCCAGGACGAAGGTGGGCGCGCCGCGGTCAGCGTCGGTACCGCCGCCGCGGCGCCGAGCTACACGGGCAAGCCGGTGACCCTCGACTTCCAGGACATTCCGGTGCGTGACGTGCTCTCGATCATCGCCCAGGTCTCGGGGCTCAATGTGGTCGCCAGCGATAGCGTCCAGGGCAACGTCACCCTCAATCTGGTCGACGTGCCCTGGGATCAGGCGCTCGATCTGGTGCTGCAGAGCCGTGGCCTGGCGGCGCGGCGTACCGGCGACGTGATGGTGGTGGCACCAGCCGGCGAGCTGGCCAGCCTGCAGCGTCAGACCCTGGAGAGCCGCGAGCAGTCTCAGCAGCTGGCGCCGCTGGTCACCGAGTTCATACCGATCCGCTACGCCAAGGCGGACACCCTGGCCGGGCTGCTGCGCGGCGGCGAGGGAGTGGGGCTGATGTCCGAGCGCGGCCGGGTCACCGTCGATGTGCGCACCAATACGCTGATCCTGCAGGACACTCGCGACCAGTTGGAGGCGATCCGGCGCACCATCGAGCAGCTCGACGTGCCGGTGCGCCAGGTCCAGATCGAGGCGCGTATCGTCATCGCGCGTGACAGCGCCACCCGCGAACTGGGCGTCAACTGGGGCATGTCATCGCCGGCCGGGGGGCGCTTCAACCTGAGCGGTGCCGCCGATGGCGACCCGTCCAGCGTGCCTACCACCAGCGACGATCCCCAGTCCTACGGCGGCGGTCTGGCGGTCGATCTGGGCAATGCCACCCAGCCCGCCAGCGCCTTCAGCTTCGGCTATCTCTCCGGTGATGTGCTGATCGACCTGGAGCTGCGCGCGCTGGAGAGCGAGGGCAAGAGCCAGACCATCTCCCAGCCCAAGGTGATCACCGCCAACCAGCGCACCGCGGTGATCAAGCAGGGGCAGGAGGTGCCTTACCAGGAGGCGTCCTCCAGCGGTGCCACCACCACCGAGTTCAAGGAGGCGGTGCTGTCGCTGGAGGTGACCCCGCAGATCACCCCGGACGACCGCATCATCATGGATCTGCGGGTCAACAACGACGATATCTCGGACACCCGCTTCGAGGGCGCGCCGGCGATCGACACCAACGAGATCCAGACCCAGGTGCTGGTCGACAACGGCGAAACCGTGGTGCTGGGGGGGATCCTCACCTCGGAGCAGCTGCACACGCTGTTCAAGACGCCCTTCCTGGGTGACATCCCGCTGATCGGGCAGCTGTTCCGCTATACCCAGGAGAGCAATGAAAAGGTAGAATTGCTGATCTTCATTACGCCCAAGATCATCGAGGACAGACTGGCCATTCGCTGATGCGGTCGCTTCCCAATCTTTTTCTCATCGGCCCCATGGGTGCCGGCAAAAGCACGATCGGCCGCCTTCTGGCGGCCGAATTGCAGCGCGAATTCCTGGATAGCGACCATCAGATCGAGGCGCGATGCGGGGCGAATATCCCGTGGATTTTCGACGTCGAAGGCGAGCAGGGTTTCCGTGACCGCGAGACGGCGATGATCGACGAGCTGACCCAGCGCAGCGAGGTGGTGATGGCCACCGGCGGCGGCGCAGTGATGCGCGAGCTCAACCGCCAGTATCTGCGCGAGCGCGGCACCGTCATCTACCTGGCGACCACGGTCGAGCAGCAGATTCGGCGTACCGCCCGCGACCGCAACCGCCCGCTGCTGCGCAATGCCAACCCCGAGCAGGTGCTGCGCGATCTGTTCGCGCTGCGCGATCCGCTCTATCGTGCCACCGCCGACCTCATCGTGCGTACCGACCGCCGCAGCCCCAAGAGCGTGGTGGCGGACATCGTGCGCCGGGTCACGCGGCTCAGTCAGCCGCTCCAGGCCGAGGTCTCGCCGCCGCGCTAGGCGTGCCGCTATAACCGTCGTGCCACTTCGTTCACTGGTAAAAGGGTCACCCGTCATGACGCAGTCTCCTTCCGCCGCCATGGAGTCGCTCGACGTCGCGCTCGGCGAGCGCGCCTATCCCATCCATATCGGTGCCGGGCTGCTCGACGAACCGGGCTGCCTGCTGCCCTATCTGGCCGGGCGTCAGGTGATGATCGTCACCAACGACACCGTGGCCCCTTACTATCTCGACCGGCTCCGCCACACCCTGAGCGGAGCCGATCTCGAGGTCTGCGAGGTGATCCTGCCCGACGGCGAGGCGACCAAGACCCTGGCCTCGGTGGAGCGCATCTGGGATGCGCTGCTGGCGGCCGGCTTCAATCGCCGCTGCACCCTGATCGCCCTGGGTGGCGGCGTCATCGGCGACATGGCTGGCTACGCCGCGGCGAGCTACCAGCGCGGGGTCGCCTTCATCCAGGTGCCGACCACGCTGCTGGCCCAGGTCGACTCCTCGGTGGGCGGCAAGACCGGGGTCAACCACCCGCGCGGCAAGAACATGATCGGCGCCTTCTGGCAGCCGCGCGCGGTGCTGATCGATACCCAGACGCTGGAGACACTGCCCGAGCGCGAGCTCTCGGCGGGGCTGGCCGAGGTGATCAAGTACGGCCTGATCTGGGATGCGGACTTCCTCGACTGGCTCGAACGCGAAATGCCGGCGCTGCGCGCACTGGACGCTGCGGCGATTCGCCATGCCATTCGCCGCAGTTGCGAGATCAAGGCGGAGATCGTCGCCGAGGACGAGACCGAGCAGGGTGTGCGTGCGCTGCTCAATCTCGGCCACACCTTTGGCCACGCCATCGAGGCGCACCAGGGTTACGGCAACTGGCTGCACGGCGAGGCGGTGGGGGCCGGCATGGCGATGGCTGCGGCACTCTCGGCCGAGCGTGGCTGGCTCAGCGCGGCCGAGGTCGAGCGCATCGCTGCGCTACTGACGGCGGCGGGGCTGCCGCAGACGGCGCCCGCTGCCATGAGCGTCGCCGATTTCCTCGAGCGCATGCGTCTGGACAAGAAGAATCTCGACAGCCGCCTGCGGCTGATCCTGCTCGAAGCGCTGGGGCGTGCCGCGATCCACGACGATACCGACCCGGCCATGCTCGAACGCCTGATCGAGCACTTCCCCCGCGGCTGAGCGCGCCACGCCGCATACCTGCCATCTGGCGCTGGCATCACGCGCCCGTCCGACGGGGCGGGCGTCTCCCCGAGGCGGCGCATCTGCCTCGCGCGAGGCGTTGCCCGCGCGTCCTGGTTCCGCCCCCGCTCGTTCTGATGCTGGCCCCGCCAGCGCGCACGTTCATCGCGCTGTCGTCTCCGTCGCGTAAACCTCTCACGGCGCTTGCGTTGCCGCCGTGACGGCCTGTGCCGCCGCGCCATGGGTCACGTTCGCACCTGTGCGGCGAGGGGGCTGGCGGCGCTGGGGTCTCGGTGCCGGGGTGGGGTATGCCTGTAATTGGCATGTACTATGTCGTATCGGCATGGGCGATGGGGCGGTTTTGGCGTGTCAATGTGTAACAGGTTCTTGCTTTAGACTTTGGTCTAAACCGTCTCGCTAAGCCGTTGAGCTGTCAGGGTATTTTTTTAGTTATAAATATAAGTGCCAGATTTTCAATGGTTTTGTCGCCAGGGTCAGGCCAGGGCGCGATTGCGTTGGGGCGGGGGAGTGGCTATTCTGGGCGGCCTTTTGACGCCGTTTCGTGGCGCCAGCGTCGGCGCGGGGTGACGCTGAAAACCGGTCTCCAGCCCGGTTCAGAATAATAAAAAACCTTGCATTATCTCCCTGGATTTTACCGAACGCAAGTTCCCCTGTTCTGTGAGGCACGCCCATGATGAGAGGTCTTCACCAGCCCGGCGAATTCCGCGACAACTGCGGCTTCGGACTGATTGCGCACATGGAGGGGCAGGCCAGTCACGATCTGCTCGAGACGGCGATCGAGTCGTTGACGTGCATGACCCACCGTGGCGGTATCGCCGCCGATGGCAAGACCGGCGACGGCTGCGGGCTGCTGCTCAAGATGCCGGTCGGCTTCATGCGCGAGGTGGCCCAGGAAGCGCTGGGCGTGGCGCTGGGTGAGCGTTTCGCCGTCGGCTGTGTGTTCTTCGCCGATGACGATGCGCGTGAAACCGAGGCGCGCCAGGTACTGGAGCGTGAACTCGAGGCTCGCGGCCTGGCGGTCAAGGGCTGGCGCGACGTGCCCACCGACCCCAGCGTGTGCGGCCCGATGGCGCTCGACTGCCTGCCGCGCATCCGCCAGGTGTTCGTCGAGGGCGACCCTTCGCAGTCGGACGCGGCCTTCAACGTCGAGCTGTTCATGGCGCGGCGTCTGGCCGAGCAGGCGCTGCGCGGCGACGAGGAGTTCTATGTCTGTTCGCTGTCATCCAAGGTGGTCTCCTACAAGGGCTTGATGATGCCCGCCGATCTGCCCACCTTCTTCCAGGACCTGGGCGATCCGCGACTGGAGACCGCGATCTGCGTCTTCCACCAGCGCTTCTCCACCAATACCGCGCCGCGCTGGCCGCTGGCGCAGCCGTTTCGCTTCATGGCGCACAACGGCGAGATCAACACCATCGAGGCCAACCGCAGCTGGGCCAATGCGCGCAAGGCCAACTTCGTCAGCTCGCTGCTGCCCGATATCGAGGGTCTCGACGAGATCGTCAATACCACCGGCTCCGACTCGTCGAGCATGGACAACATGCTCGAGGTGCTGCTCACCGGCGGCATGGATCTCTATAACGCGGTGCGCATGATGGTGCCGCCGGCGTGGCAGAACGTGGAGACCATGGACGGCGACCTGCGCGCCTTCTACGAGTACAACTCCATGCACATGGAGGCGTGGGACGGCCCCGCCGGCATCGTCATGACCGAGGGGCGTCATGCGGTGTGCATGCTCGACCGCAACGGCCTGCGTCCGGCGCGCTGGGTGATCACCGACAACGGCTATATCACCCTCTCCTCCGAGATCGGGGTGTGGAACTACGCTCCCGAATCGGTGGTGGCCAAGGGCCGCGTGGGGCCGGGGCAGATCCTGGCGGTCGATACCGAGACCGGCGAGGTGCTGCACACCGACGATATCGACCAGCGGCTCAAGTCGGCCTATCCCTACAAGCGCTGGCTCAAGGAGCACGCCCACTATCTCGAGTCGGCGCTGACCGAGCTGGCGCGCTTCCAGCCGATGTCCCTCGACGAGCTCAACGTCTATCAGAAGATGTTCTCGGTGACCTTCGAGGAGCGCGACCAGCTGCTGCGTCCGCTGGCCGAGAGCGGCCAGGAGGCGGTGGGCTCGATGGGCGACGATACGCCAATGGCGGTGCTGTCGCGTCACAACCGCCTGCTCACCGACTTCTTCCGCCAGAAGTTCGCCCAGGTCACCAACCCGCCGATCGACCCGCTGCGCGAGGCGATCGTGATGTCGCTGGAGACCTGCTGCGGGGCCGAGCTCAACGTCTTCGAGGCGACCCCGGAGCACGCCAATCGGCTGATCCTGACCACGCCGATCCTGTCGCCGCGCAAGTTCACCGCGCTCGTCGAGCAGGATGACCCGGCATTCGCCTCGGTGCGTCTGCCGCTGCACTACGACCCCGAGACCACCACGCTGCGTCAGGCGCTGCACGCGCTGTGCCAGCGTGCCGAGCAGGCCGCCCTCGACGGCAAGGTGCTACTGGTGCTGTCGGATGCCGAGCTGGAGCAGGGCAAGCTGCCGATCCAGGCGCTGCTCGCCACCGGTGCGGTGCACCACCATCTGGCCCGACTGGCGCTGCGCCCGCGGGTCAACCTGGTGGTCGAGACCGGCTACGCCCGTGACGCCCATCAGATGGCGGTGTTCTTCGGCGTCGGCGCCACCGCGATCTACCCCTACCTGGCCTATCAGGTGATGGCGGACATGCATCGCACCGGCGAGCTGGTGGGCAATCCGGCGGATACCCGCGAGAACTATCGCAAGGGGATGCAGAAAGGCCTCTACAAGATTCTGTCGAAGATGGGGATCTCGCAGATCTCCTCCTACCGCGGCTCGCAGCTGTTCGAGGCGGTGGGGCTCGGCAGCGAGGTGATGCAGCTCTGTTTCACCGGGATGATGTCGCGGATCGAGGGGACCGGCTTCAGCGAGCTGCAGATGCAGCAGGAGCTCTCCGCCCGCGACGCCTGGATTCCACGCAAGGGACTCAAGCAGGGCGGGCTGGTCAAGTTCGTGCACGGCCACGAGTACCACGCCTATAACCCGGACGTGGTGATGAAGCTGCAGCAGGCGGTGCAGCAGGGCGACTACACCCAGTGGAAGGCGTTCGCACGTCTGGTCAACGAGCGGCCGGTGGCCACGGTGCGCGATCTGCTGCGCTTGAAGCCGGCCCCCGAGCCGTTGCCGCTCGACGAGGTCGAGCCGGTCGAGGCGCTGCTGCCGCGCTTCGACAGCGCCGGCATGTCGCTCGGCGCACTGTCGCCGGAAGCCCACGAGGCGCTGGCCCAGGCGATGAACGAGACCGGCGGGCGCTCCAACTCCGGTGAGGGCGGCGAGGATCCGGCGCGTTACGGCACCATTCGCTCCTCCAAGATCAAGCAGATCGCCTCCGGGCGCTTCGGCGTCACCCCGGCCTATCTGGTCAACGCCGAGGTGCTGCAGATCAAGGTCGCCCAGGGCGCCAAGCCCGGCGAGGGCGGCCAGCTACCCGGCGGCAAGGTCAACGAGATGATCGCGCGGCTGCGCTACGCGGTCCCCGGCGTGACCCTGATCTCGCCGCCGCCGCACCACGACATCTACTCAATCGAGGATCTGGCGCAGCTGATCTTCGACCTCAAGCAGGTCAACCCGGCGGCTCAGGTCTCGGTCAAGCTGGTCTCCGAGCCGGGCATCGGCACCATCGCCACCGGGGTGGCCAAGGCCTATGCCGACCTGATCACCGTCTCCGGCTACGACGGCGGTACCGCGGCGAGCCCGATCACCTCGATCCGTCACGCCGGCAGTCCGTGGGAGCTGGGTCTGCCCGAGGTGCATCAGGCGCTGCGCATCAATGGCCTGCGCGACAAGATCCGGCTGCAGACCGACGGCGGCCTCAAGACCGGTCTCGACGTGATCAAGGCGGCGATCCTCGGCGCCGAGAGCTTCGGCTTCGGCACCGCGCCGATGGTCGCGCTGGGCTGCAAGTACCTCAAGATCTGCCACCTCAACAACTGCGCCACCGGGGTCGCTACCCAGCACCAGGAGCTGCGCGACGAGCACTTCCGCGGCACCGTCGACATGGTCAAGCACTACTTCCGCTTCATCGCCGAGGAAGTGCGCGAGCTGATGGCGCTGCTCGGGGTGCGCAAGCTCACCGATCTGATCGGGCGTACCGATCTGCTCGAGTGCCTCGAGGGCGAGACCGCGGCACAGCGCAAGCTCGACCTGACACCGCTGCTGGCCAATGACTTCGTCCCTGCCGACGCGCCGCAGTTCTGCCAGGTCAGCCGCAACGTGCCCCATGACCCCGGCGCCAAGAACCAGGAGCTCTACGACGCCCTGATCGACGCGATCGAGGCCAAGTCCGGCGGCGAGTTCAGCTTTACGATCACCAACTGTGACCGGTCGGTGGCCGCTCGGGTCTCCGGCGAGATCGCCAAGCGTTACGGCGAGGCGGGGCTCGAGGATGCGCCGATCACGGCGCGCTTCACCGGCGTGGCGGGGCAGAGCTTCGGGGTGTGGAACGCCCGCGGCCTGCATCTCTACCTGGAAGGCGACGCCAACGACTACGTCGGCAAGGGCATGAACGGCGGCAAGGTGGTGATCACGCCGCCGCGGGCCAGCCGCTTCAACAGCCACGAGACGGCGATCATCGGCAACACCTGTCTCTACGGTGCCACCGGCGGCAAGCTGTTCGCCGCGGGTACCGCCGGTGAGCGCTTCGCGGTGCGCAACTCCGGCACCCATGCGGTGATCGAGGGCGCCGGCGATCACTGCTGCGAGTACATGACCGGTGGTCTGGTCTGCGTGCTGGGCAAGACCGGGATCAACTTCGGTGCGGGCATGACCGGCGGCTTCGCCTATGTGCTCGACGAGGATCGCGGCTTCGTCGATCGCTACAACCACGAGCTGGTGGAGATCCATCGCATCAACACCGAGTCGATGGAGGCCTATCGCCGCCATCTGCGCGAGGTGATCACCGAGTACGTGGCAGAGACCGGCTCCCGGCGCGGGCGCGAGATCCTCGAGGATTTCTCCGACTTCATCCGCCACTTCTGGCTGGTCAAGCCCAAGGCCGCGAGCCTCAATGGCCTGCTGGCCCAATCCAGGCGCCAGCCAGAATAAGCAGCGGCGTCAGCCAGAATGTGAGCCGGCGCAAGCCCGAACAAGCCCCCGGCGCCGCCAGCCTGACGCGGCGGCGCCCGATCCCGCCCTATCGGCAGCGGGAGTGAGGAGAGAGATCATGGCAAACCGTTTGAGCAACGATTTTCAGTTCATCGACGTCGGCCGGCGCGACCCGCAGAAGAAGGATGCCCGCAGCCGCGCCAAGGAGTTCGCGGAGATCTACGAGCCGTTCCGCCCCAGCGAAGCGGCCAGCCAGGCACACCGTTGCCTGCACTGCGGCAACCCCTACTGCGAGTGGAAGTGTCCGGTCCACAACTACATCCCCAACTGGCTCAAGCTGGTCAGCGAGGGCAACATTCTGGAGGCGGCGGAGCTCTCCCATCGCACCAACTCGCTGCCCGAGGTGTGCGGTCGGGTGTGCCCCCAGGATCGCCTGTGCGAGGGTGACTGTACCCTCAACGACGGCTTTGGTGCGGTCACCATCGGTTCGGTGGAGAAGTACATCACCGATACCGCCTTCGCCATGGGCTGGCGCCCGGACATGTCCAAGGTGAGCTGGACCGACAAGCGCGTCGCCATCGTTGGTGCCGGGCCGGCGGGTCTCGGCTGCGCCGATATCCTGGTGCGTAACGGGGTCAAGGCGGTGGTCTATGACCGCTACCCGGAGATCGGCGGCCTTTTGACCTTCGGTATCCCCGAGTTCAAGCTCGAGAAGCACGTGATGGAGCGTCGCCGCGCGGTGTTCGAGGAGATGGGCGTGGAGTTCCGGCTCGGCACCGAGATCGGCCGTGACGTCACCTTCGAGCAGCTCCACGACGAGTACGATGCGGTGTTCCTCGGCATGGGCACCTACAAGTACATGGTCGGCGGCTTCCCCGGCGAGGAGATGGAGGGTGTCTACAAGGCGCTCGACTTCCTGATCGCCAACGCCAACCACTATCTCGGTTTCGAGAAGGATCCTGCGGACCATGTCTCCATGGCCGGCAAGCGGGTGGTCGTGCTGGGTGGTGGCGACACTGCCATGGACTGCAACCGCACCTCGATCCGCCAGGGCGCGGCGAGCGTCACCTGTGCCTATCGGCGTGACGAGGAGAACATGCCTGGCTCCAAGCGCGAGGTGGCCAACGCCCGCGAAGAGGGAGTCGACTTCCTGTTCAACCGCCAGCCGGTGGCAGTGGTCGGCGAAGGCAAGGTCGAAGGGGTCAAGCTGGTGCGCACGCGCATGGGCGAACCCGACGCCAACGGCCGTCGCAGCGCCGAGGTGGTACCGGGCTCCGAGGAGATCCTGGCGTGTGACGCGGTGATCATCGCCTTCGGTTTCCAGCCCAGCGAGATCGAGTGGTTCGATACCCACCAGATCGAAGTCGACGAGCGCGGCCGGGTGCTGGCGCCGGAGATTCCGGCGCAGATGGAGCGCTTCGCCTATCAGACCAGCAATGAAAAGGTGTTCGCCGGTGGCGACATGGTGCGCGGCTCCGACCTGGTGGTCACCGCCATCTACGAAGGGCGTCAGGCCGCCGAGGGGATTCTCGACTATCTCAAGGTATGATGGCGAGAGCGCGTGATCCGGCGGCGGTGTGAGGGCGTACGTCGCCGGACGCTGGCGGCGCGGCAGATAGCCCCACGGGGTGGTGTCGGCGGCGCCGAATCGCTAGAGTGGCGCGCTTTCCCTGCATCGCAAACGCCAGAGGTGACCGCATGATCCGACTCGAACGCAATATTCTCGACCAGGCCAACACGCTGATGCGCACGCTGGAAGATCACGTGCTCGACAGCGACGTCGCCGACGCCGAGCAGGCGAGCGCGGTGTGCCGCCAGCTGGAAGCGCTGCTGGCGCTGGGCAAGACCCGCGACAGCGGCATGTCCGACGAGTGCGCCGGCATGCTCGAAGAGATCGAGCGCCGTTCCCGGGTGATGGCCGCCCGCCTGCCGACGGCCTGAGCCGTCGGCAGGTCGCGGCGCGCGCCCAAGACACCGCTCAGCCCAGCGGGATGCGTCCGCTGAGCGTGGTGGCATCCTGCGGCCCGGGCTCGGCGAGCACTTCGCGTGCGGCGTCGAGCGGGGCCTCGTCGAAACCGAGCAGTAGTACCCCCACCACGCGGCCTGACTCTAGTTGGCCCGAGTCTAGACGGTCCGACTCTAGATAGTAGTAGACCCCCTTGTCAGCGTGGCTGTCGGCGACGATGTCGAGCGTGGCATCGAGACGCCCCAGCGCCTTCCAGGCGATATCGAAGACGTTGGAGTAGGAGTAGGGCGTGTGGGTGTAGGCCTCGTCACTGCCGGCCATGATGCGCCCGACCGCAGCGCCCTGACAGTTGGCGTTGTCGACGTGCTCGGCGTGCCAGCGCCCGAGGATGCGATCCGGGTAGGTGGCGACGTCGCCGGCGGCGTAGATCGCGGCGTCGGCGGTGCGCAGCCGCTCGTCGACCAGGATACCGCCGTCGATCTCGAGTCCGGCGTCCTTCGCCAGCGCGGTGCAGGGCTCGACCCCGAGTCCGAACATCACGCCGTCGGCGGCCAGCTCGCTGCCATCGTCGAGTTCGAGCGTGACCGTGCCGTCGGCCTCGCGTCCTGCTTTCACCTTGCGCCCGCTGAGCAGCGCCACGCCGTGGTCGAGGTAGGTCTGGTGCAGGCGGTCGGCGACCTCGGGCGGCAGCATGCCGCCGCCCAGCACCGGCTCGGGGCAGATCAGGGTGACGCGACAGTCGTTCTGGATCAGCGCCGCGGCCAGCTCGCTACCGATATAGCTGCCGCCGACCACCGCGATGTGGCGATTCTCGCCCGCCAGCCGGCGCAGATGGTCGTAGTCGTCGACGCTGCGGAAATAGCGCACCCGCTCGCTCTCGGCCAGATCCAGACGAATCGGCTCGCAGCCGGTGGCGAGCAGCAGCTGGCCGTAGCCGAAGGTCTCGCCGGCACTGGTGGTGACCTTTCGCGCCTGACGGTCGATGGCGCTGACCCGAGTGTCGACATGGAGCGTGGTGCCGGGGTCCTGCTCCGGCTGCATCCAGATCTTGTCGTAGCTGAATTCGGGGTCGGTCCAGAGCTTCTTGGAGAGCGCCGGACGGGTCACCGGGCCGCGCGGCTCGGCGCCCAGAATGCCGATGCTGCCCTCGCTGTCGCGTTCGCGGATGCCGTCGACGGCGTTGGCGGCGACCATGCCGGCGCCGACGATGAGATAGTCGTAGCGTTGCATATCCACTCCCTGGTTGGCTGGTGGCGGGCGTCCCATCCTTCCCCGATGGCGACGCCGGGAACTCGCGCTCGGGCCGCATGACGGCACCGATAGCCTCAGCGTAGTTCACCTGCGCCGGCGTGGTATGACGCCACAAGGGAGAGGCAGCGGCCCACGACTGCGCTAGAATGCGCGGCGCCTGGTGCCGCACGCGCCCTTGCCTAGTCCACACGATAGCCCCTGACGCCCTGGAGAACGCCCCCGATGTCATCCTGGTTTCCGCACTGGCGCCGCGTCGACGCCAAGCGCGTCGCCCTGGTCGCCCCCGACGAGACCCTAGCCGCCCCCCAGACCCTGCTGATGGGGATCCAGCACGCCGTGGCCATGTTCGGCTCCACCGTGCTGGCGCCGCTGCTGATGGGCTTCGACCCCAATCTGGCGATCCTGATGTCGGGGATCGGCACGCTGCTGTTCTTCCTCGTCGTCGGCGGCCGGGTGCCCAGCTACCTGGGCTCGAGTTTCGCCTTCATCGGTGTGGTGATCGCGGCCACCGGCTATGCCGGCAGTGGCGCCAATCCCAATATCGGCGTGGCGCTGGGCGGCATCATTGCCTGCGGGGTGCTCTATGCGCTGGTCGGGCTGGTGGTGATGGCGCTGGGCACGCGCTGGATCGACGTGCTGCTGCCGCCGGTGGTGACCGGCGCCATCGTCATGACCATCGGCCTCAACCTGGCCCCGGTGGCGGTGTCCGGCGTCGCCGGTTCCACCTTCGATTCGCTCATGGCGCTGATGACCGTGCTGTGCATCGGCCTGGCGGCGGTGCTCACCCGGGGCATGCTGCAGCGGCTGCTGATCCTGATCGGGCTGATCGCCGCCTATGCGATCTATGCACTGTTCACCAACGGTTTCGGCTGGGGCACGTCGATCGACTTCTCGGTGATCGGCGCCGCCCCCTGGCTGGGGCTGCCGACCTTCAGCGCGCCGCAGTTCGACCCCCACGCCATGGTCCTGATCGCCCCGGTGGCGGTGATCCTGGTGGCCGAGAACCTGGGTCATATCAAGGCGGTGGGCGCGATGACCGGGCGCGATCTCGACCCCTACATCGGGCGCGCCTTCTTCGCCGACGGCGTGGCTACCGTGGTTTCGGGCAGCGCCGGGGGCACCGGCGTCACCACCTATGCCGAGAACATCGGGGTGATGGCGGTGACCAAGGTCTACTCGACGCTGATCTTCGTCGCCGCCGCCGGCTTCGCCATCCTGCTCGGTTTCTCGCCGCGCTTCGGTGCGCTGATCCAGACCATTCCGGGGCCGGTGCTGGCCGGGGCCTCGATCGTGGTGTTCGGGCTGATTGCGGTGGCCGGCGCGCGCATCTGGGTGCAGAACGCGGTCGATCTGGGCGATACCACCAATCTGATCGTGGTGGCGGTGACGCTGGTGCTGGGCGCGGGCAACTTCTCGCTGGCCCTGGGGGGCTTTACCCTGGACGGCATCGGGACCGCCACCTTCGGCGCCATCGCCCTGCACGCGCTGTTGCGCTATGGCGTGGGCAGACGCCAGCCCGACGCCCAGTCCTAGAGTTGGTACGCCAAGCCGGCCCGCTGCGGCCGCCCTGTCGGCGGCCGCTCGATCACTGCCAGGGGTGACCCGCATGAGAGATTCCCAAGCCAGCGCCCCGCAGTCCGGCGAACAGTCGCTCGCGATGACCCGCGAGGTGCTCGAACAGGACCGCCTGCGGCGCTACTTCGAGCGCACCTATCCCGAGGTGCCGCTGACCTCGCCGGCGGCGCTCGACGCCTCCGTGCGCGAGATGCTGGCGAGCGTGCCCGAACCCGCCCGCGACCTCGATGGCGTCTATCTGTTCGCCTACGGCTCGCTGATCTGGAACCCCTGCGTCGAAGTCGCCGAGCGCCATACCTGCCGGCTCTACGGTTACCACCGCGACTTCTGCCTCAAGCTCGAGCACGGACGCGGTACGCCCGAGTCCCCGGGGCTGATGCTGGCGCTGGCGCCGGGCGGCTCGTGCCGAGGGGTGGCGCTGCGGGTACCGGCGGCCAATCTCGAGCGTGAGCTGACCCTGGTGTGGCGCCGCGAGATGCTCACCGGGGCCTACCAGCCGCGCTGGGTACGCCTGAGCAGCGACATCGGCCCGCTATGGGGCATCGCCTTCGTGATCAATCCGGCCCACGACCGCTACATCGGGCGTCAGCCCGACGAGGCGGTGATCCAGCTCCTGCGCACTGGCCGTGGCGTGCTCGGCTCGTGCCGCGAGTATCTCGACAACACGGTCGGCGATCTCCACGCTCTGGGTATTCGCGATCATCGTCTGGAGCGGCTGCAGCGGGCGGTGCACGGCTGAGAAGGGCGCCGGCGGCGCTGTCGCGTTGCGGAGTAAATTGAGCCGGCGGCCGCTCTCTGGTAGTCTGGCGTCCCATCCTGGCCCGACTTTCTCCCCCGGGTCTTTCTCACGGCTTTACGACCACGATTCGACAGGTTTTCCATGACACGATATATCTTCGTGACCGGCGGCGTTGTGTCCTCCTTGGGCAAGGGCATTGCGGCGGCCTCGCTGGCGGCCATTCTCGAGGCCCGCGGCCTCAAGGTGACCATTCTCAAGCTGGATCCGTACATCAACGTCGATCCGGGCACCATGAGTCCGTTCCAGCATGGCGAGGTGTTCGTCACCGAGGATGGCGCGGAAACCGACCTCGACCTGGGCCACTACGAGCGCTTCATCCGCACCAAGATGACCCAGGGCAACAACTTCACCACCGGCCGCGTCTACGAACACGTGCTGCGCAAGGAGCGCCGCGGCGACTATCTCGGCGGTACGGTGCAGGTGATCCCGCACATCACCGACGAGATCAAGCACCGTGTGATCAAGGGGGGAGAGGGGTACGACGTGGCGCTGGTGGAGATCGGCGGCACCGTCGGTGACATCGAGTCGCTGCCGTTTTTGGAGTCGATCCGCCAGCTGCGCAGCGAAGTCGGGGCCAGCCGTGCGCTGTTCATGCACCTGACCCTGGTGCCCTACATCAAGACCGCCGGCGAGACCAAGACCAAGCCGACCCAGCACAGCGTCAAGGAGCTGCGTTCGATCGGTATCCAGCCGGACATCCTGATCTGCCGCAGCGAAGTCGAGCTGGAGGAGAGCGAGCGGCGCAAGATCGCGCTGTTCACCAACGTCGAGGAGCGCGCGGTCATCCCGCTGCAGGATGCCGACACTATCTATCGCATTCCGCTGATGCTGCACGAGCACGGTCTCGACGACATCGTCTGCGACAAGCTGCGCCTGGATGCGCCGGCCGCCGACCTGGCCGAGTGGGTCCACGTGCTCGATGCCAAGCTCAACCCGCTCAAGTCGATCAACATCGCCATGGTCGGCAAGTACATGGAGCTGCTCGACGCCTACAAGTCGCTCAATGAAGCGCTGACCCACGCCGGTATCCAGACCCGGGTCAAGGTCAACGTCGAGTACATCGACTCCGAGCTGATCGAGCGCCACGGCACCGAGCGCCTGGCCGGCAAGGACGCCATTCTGGTGCCCGGCGGCTTCGGCGAGCGCGGCGTCGAGGGCAAGATCGCCACCGCCCGCTTTGCCCGCGAGAACGGCATCCCGTACCTGGGCATCTGTCTCGGCATGCAGGTGGCGGTGATCGAGTTCGCCCGCCACGTGGCCGGCTGGGCCGATGCCAACTCCACCGAGTTCACCCGCGATACCCAGCATCCGGTGGTCGGCCTGATCACCGAGTGGATCAACGCCGAGGGCCAGATCGAACTGCGTGACGAAGCCTCCGACCTGGGCGGTACCATGCGTCTGGGCGGTCAGGAGTGCCAGCTCGCGTCCGGTTCGCGGGCCCAGGCGATCTACGGCCTGGAGACGATCACCGAGCGCCATCGCCACCGCTTCGAGGTCAACAACCAGTTCATCGGCGAGCTGGAGAAGGCTGGCCTGGTGATCTCCGGCAAGAGCGGCGACCAGTCGCTGGTGGAGATGATCGAGCTTCCCGATCATCCCTGGTTCGTGGCGTGTCAGTTCCACCCGGAGTTCACCTCCACGCCGCGCGATGGCCACCCGCTGTTCACCGGCTTCGTCAATGCGGCGCTGGAGCACAAGGCGAGCCGCCAGCGGCAACAGGGCGCGAGCCACCAGGAGTGACCATGGCGGGGGATGAAGCGATTCATCCCCCGCTCTCTTTGTGCAGGGCTCATACTCTCTTTTCGGTACTCACTTTTCGGTACTCATGCGCTTTTGGGTACTCGTGCTGGCCGTGAAACGCCACGCGGCGTCTCGTCGCGCCGGCGAAAGCTGGTAACATGAATCCGCTTTTCCGCATCCGGCGCACGCCGTGCCGGACGCTTCACGCTCACTGCTTGAGTTTTTCAACCGACAGGACGACGTAACATGGCTGAGATCGTTGATATCCGCGCCCTCGAAGTGCTCGATTCCCGAGGTAACCCGACCGTTCAGGCTCAGGTCGTGCTGAGCGGTGGCATCAGCGCCAGCGCCTGCGCGCCGAGCGGTGCCTCCACCGGCTCGCGGGAAGCGCTCGAGCTGCGTGACGGTGACAAGGGCCGTTACCTGGGCAAGGGCGTGCTCAAGGCGGTGGAGGCCGTCAACGGTCAGATCCGCGAGCGCCTGGTGGGGATGGATGCCAGCGACCAGCGTGCGCTGGACCAGGCCATGCTCGATCTCGACGGCAGCGACAACAAGGCCAACCTGGGCGCCAATGCCATCCTCGCGGTGTCGCTGGCGGCGGCCAAGG
Organism: Salinicola endophyticus; assembly: GCF_040536835.1. NCBI lineage: Bacteria > Pseudomonadati > Pseudomonadota > Gammaproteobacteria > Oceanospirillales > Halomonadaceae > Salinicola > Salinicola endophyticus. The sequence continues at coordinate 3,415,131 of NZ_CP159578.1, read as the reverse complement.
CTGCGGCGATCGCCAAGGGTGTGCCGCTCTACGCGCATATCGCCGAGCTCTACGGCCAGCCGGGCCACTACCTGATGCCGGTGCCGATGATGAACATCCTCAACGGCGGCGAGCATGCCGACAACAACGTCGACATCCAGGAGTTCATGGTCCAGCCGGTGGGCGCGCCCAATTTCCGCGAGGCGCTGCGCATGGGTGCGGAGATCTTCCACGCGCTGAAGAAGGTGCTCTCGGCCAAGGAGCTCTCCACCTCGGTGGGTGACGAGGGCGGTTTCGCCCCCAACCTGGCCTCCAACGCCGAGGCGCTGGCGGTGATCAAGCAGGCGGTCTCCGACGCCGGCTACACCCTGGGCAAGGACGTCACCCTGGCGCTCGACTGCGCTTCCAGCGAGTTCTACAAGGACGGCACCTACGACCTCTCCGGCGAAGGCAAGTCCTATGACGCCGCCGGTTTCGCCGACTACCTGGCCGAGCTGTGCGACGCCTACCCGATCGTCTCGGTCGAGGATGGCATGGACGAGTCCGACTGGGATGGCTGGAAGGCTCTCACCGAGAAACTCGGCGACCGCGTGCAACTGGTCGGCGACGATCTCTTCGTCACCAACACACGCATCCTCAAGCGCGGCATCGACGAGCAGATCGGCAACTCGATCCTGATCAAGTTCAACCAGATCGGCTCGCTCTCCGAGACGCTGGATGCGATCAAGATGGCCCAGGACGCCGGCTTTACCGCGGTGATCTCGCACCGCTCCGGCGAGACCGAGGACACCACCATCGCCGACCTCGCCGTGGGCACTGCCGCCGGCCAGATCAAGACCGGCTCGCTGTGCCGCTCCGATCGTGTGGCCAAGTACAACCGCCTGCTGGTGATCGAGCAGGAGCTCGAAGGCAAGGTGGCCTATCCGGGGCTGAAGGCGATCAAGGGCCAGTAAAATCGCTGTCGACCGATAAACCAAGAAGGCCGCTCATCGAGCGGCCTTCTTGCGTTCTTCGGCAGCGAGCGTCCGATTGGCGTAATAGCAAATCAGCGTTCGAGCAGCTCGATCTTGTTGGGCTTGCCATCCCACTCCTTGGCATCCTCCGGCGGCGCCTTCTGCTCGGTGATATTGGGCCACACCTCGGAAAGCTCGGCGTTCAACTCGATGAACTTCTCCTGGCCCGCCGGCAGCTCGTCCTCCGAGAAGATCGCCTCGGCGGGGCACTCCGGCTCGCACAGGGCGCAGTCGATGCACTCGTCCGGGTGGATGACGAGGAAGTTCGGCCCCTCATAGAAGCAGTCCACCGGGCAGACTTCGACGCAGTCGGTGTATTTGCACTTGATGCAGTTCTCGGTGACGACGAACGTCATGGGTGATCTCTCCTATTGCCGGGGCGGATACGCGGCTGGCCCCTCTTTTTCTCGGTCACGGTCCCTGGGTCGCGGCCTCTGCCGGCCGCTGTTCTTGCGTCTGCTACCCGCTCACGACGACCCCTTCTGGTCGTGCCCGGGTATCCGCCATGCGCGCGCGGATGCCACGCTGGAATGGCGCCATATTCTAGGCGTCGCCCGGCGGAACCGGCAAGTTGAGGCTGGGAACGTCTGGGAATGGTGTTATACCGCGGCGGGCCGGGTCGGCCCGCCGCGGGGCTACCGCTGGGCCTTCCACTCATAGAGCAGCTCCAGCGCGGCGCGCGGGGTGAGCGCGTCGACGTCGAGCGACTCCAGCGCCTCGACCAGCGGATGCACCGGGGCCGCGAACAGGTCCGCCTGCTGCGGCGCGGCGGTAGGGGCGGCCGCACCGCGCTCGGCGGCGACCGGAGGCTGTTCGAGGCTGGCCAGCTTCTCGCGGGCACGCGCGATCACCGGCTGCGGTACGCCGGCGAGCTGGGCCACCTGGAGGCCGTAGCTCTGGCTCGCCGGCCCCTCCTCGACCCGGTGCATGAAGACGATGCCATCCTTGTGCTCGGCGGCGGTGAGGTGGACGTTGGCCACCGTCTCCTGCTGCTCGGCCAGCGCGGTCATCTCGAAGTAGTGGGTGGCGAACAGGGTGAAGGCGCGTGCGCGGGCCAGATGCTCGGCGCTGGCCCAGGCCAGCGAGAGGCCGTCGAAGGTGCTGGTGCCGCGGCCGATCTCGTCCATCAGCACCAGGCTCTCGGCGGTGGCGTTGTGCAGGATGCTGGCGGTCTCGGTCATCTCCACCATGAAGGTCGAGCGGCCACCGGCGAGATCGTCGCTGGAGCCGATACGCGTGAAGATGCGATCCACCGGGCCGATCTCGGCGCGCTCGGCGGGCACGAAGCTGCCGGTATGGGCGAGCAGGGCGATCAGCGCGGCCTGGCGCATGTAGGTCGACTTGCCGCCCATGTTGGGGCCGGTGATTACCAGCATGCGGCGGGCATCGTCCAGGCGCAGGTCGTTGGGCACGAAGGGGTGCTGGCTGACGTGCTCGACCACCGGGTGACGGCCGCCGATGATCTCGAATCCGGGCGTCTCGCCGAGCTGCGGGCGCACGAAGTCGAGATTCCGCGCGCGCTCGGAGAAGGTGCACAGTACGTCCAGCGCGGCCAGGGCGCGGGCGGTGGCCTGCAGCGCGTCGAGCTCGGCGTTGAGGGTCTCGATCAGCCCTTCGTAGAGCAGCTTCTCGCGGGCCAGGGCGCGCGACTTGGCCGACAGCGCCTTGTCCTCGAACTCCTTGAGCTCGGGGATGATGAAGCGCTCGGCATTCTTCAGCGTCTGGCGCCGGATGTAGTCCACCGGCACCTCGCGGGCCTGGGCCCGGGGGATCTCGATATAGTAGCCGTGGACCCGGTTGTAGCCGACCTTGAGCCCGGCCAGGCCGGTGCGCTCGCGCTCGCGCAGTTCGAGCTTCACCAGATAGTCGCCGGCGTGCTCGGCCAGGCCGCGGTACTCGTCGAGCTCGGCGTCGAAGCCCTCGCGGATCACACCGCCGTCGCGGATCACCACTGGCGGGTTGTCGATCAGCGCCTGGCTGAGGGTCGCCGCCGTCTCGGGGTAGGGGCGAATGTGCCGGGCCAGATCGTCGAGGGCGCTCTCTCCCTCGATCGTCCCCAGCGCGCTCTGCAGCTGGGGCAGCGCATTGAGCGCGTCGCGCAGGCGGGCCAGATCCCGCGGGCGGGCGCTGCGCAGGGCGACCCGGGCGAGAATGCGCTCGACGTCGCCGACCTCGCCCAGGATCTCGCGCAGCGCCAGGTGGTCGTCCTGTTCCAGCAGCAGTTGTACCGCCGCCTGGCGCGCGCTGACCTGAGCGCGATCGCGCAGCGGGCGGTTGAGCCAGCGCTTGAGCAGGCGTGACCCCATCGGCGTGGTGGTGGTGTCGAGCACGCTGGCCAGGGTGTTGTCGCCGCTGCCGCCGAGGTTGATGTCGATCTCCAGATTGCGGCGGCTGGCGGCGTCGATCACCACCGCGTCGTCGCGGCTCTCGATGCCGAGGGCGTTGACGTGTGGCAGGCGCGAGCGCTGGGTGTCGCGGGCGTAGTCGATCAGCACCCCGGCGGCGACCAGCGCGACCTCCAGGTGGGTGCAGCCGAAGCCGCGCAGATCGGCCACCTGGAACTGGTCGCACAGCAGGCGGTTAGCGGTCTCCAGGTCGAAGTGCCAGTCGTTCTGGCGACGCAGTCCGGTGCGCTCGGCCAGCGCCGGGGGCAGGTCCTGGGTCTCGGCGGCGAGCAGCTCGGCCGGCTGCAGGCGATGGATCTCGGCCTGCATGTCGGCCTCGCCGTCGACCTCGACTACGGCGAAGCGGCCGCTGGAGAGCTCCAGCCAGGCGATGCCCCAGCGTTCGCCGTGGCGGTGCAGGGCCACCAGCAGATTGTCGCGGCGCTCGTCCAGAAGCGCCTCGTCGTGCAGCGTGCCCGGGGTGACGATCCGCACCACCCGACGCTCCACCGGTCCCTTGCTGGTGGCGGGGTCGCCGATCTGCTCGCAGATCGCCACCGACTCGCCCGAGCGCACCAGTCGCGCCAGGTAGGACTCGGCGCTGTGATAGGGTACGCCGGCCATGGGAATCGGCGAACCGGCTGACTGGCCGCGCGCGGTCAGGGTGATGTCGAGCAGCTTGGCGGCGCGCTTGGCGTCGTCGTAGAACAGTTCGTAGAAATCGCCCATGCGGTAGAACAGCAGCACCTCGGGATGCTCACGCTTGATCTTGAGGTACTGCGCCATCATCGGCGTATGCTGCTGGGCTTTGCTGGCGGCCGTATCCTGCATGGCGTTACGAGGCTCTCTGGGTATCGTGGGGCATCATTGCGGCACGCGCCTCGCCGGGGCCGGCGAAGCATGAAGTATGAAACATGGAGAAAGGCCGAAGGTTACCACGTGGGTCAGCGTCGCTGCATCGCCGATCGCCCGCGCCGGGGTGACGCCGGTTCATGCCCGAGGTGTAGTGTTTTCAGTCTCGCCCGCGGCGGGCGAATCGTTACAGTGGGTGAAATCGGCATCCGAGGACCCCCTCATGGCCCGGCTGGTGCTCAATCACCTCAGTGACTCCACGTTCAGGCTGCTCTCGATCGAGGCCAACCGGCGCAACGTCAACGTCAGCGAACTGGCGGTCATCCTGCTCGAGATCGCGGTCGCCGATCTGTGTGCCGGGGGGCACGCGCAGCCGCTGCCGCCCACCTACCCGCGCGACGCCGAATAGTCGCCCGCGTGGGCGCCCGCGCCGGCCAGACGCGTTGCGTCGGCGCGCAAAGCTCGCATACTAAGTATCTGGCACCGGCCATATGCCACCTCGCATATGATGCCTCGCTATGCCATCAATCGCAGGCCGATACGCATATGCCAGCAGCGGCCTGACAAGACGCGCCCGTCCGCAGAGGGTGCCGGTACGGCGCAGAAGCCGCAGGAGTCCTCATGAACTTTCCAACCGATCATCCGCTGCCCCCCGGCAGTGACCAGGACCCGCAGGTGCTCGCCCGGCGCCTGGGCGAGGCGTGCCTGGCCGCCGGCTGTTTCGTCACCACCGCCGAGTCGTGCACCGGCGGTGGCGTGGCCGAGGCGATCACCGCGATCGCCGGTAGCTCGGGCTACTTCGCCAGCGGCTATGTCACCTACGCCAACGCCGCCAAGCAGCGCATGCTGGGGGTGTCGGCGCGGACGTTAGAGGCGCATGGGGCGGTCAGCGCGGCCACCGTGCGCGAGATGGTCGCCGGCGCTTGCCGCGACAGCGGCGCTGAGCTCGGCGTGGCGATCAGCGGCGTGGCCGGCCCTGGCGGCGGCAGTGCCGAGAAGCCGGTGGGGACGGTGTGGTTCGCCTGGGGCGATGCCGAGGCCCAGCGGGTGGCGTGCTTTCGGCTGCCGGGGGAGCGCGCCGCGGTGCGCGCCCAGGCGGTGGCGATCGCCCTGGCGGGGCTGCTCGAATCCTTCTCCGCCGCGAGCTGAGCGGTACTTGGTACTGGCCTCGCCGGGCGCTATCCCGGAAAATGCAGCGACGCATGCGGAAAATCGACGCGAGGATATAGGCGCGAGCGATTTTTTTCGCCATACTACTGGCTAATCATACAGTGATCGGGCGGCCTGGCCGTCTCGCCCGTCGCCAAGGACGCCTCGCCCACGGGGTGGCCCTATGCGGCGGGCTCACTTTTCCGGCCGCCACCCCACGACGCCAGCTTTCCAAGGCTCGTCTTCGACGCACTCACAGGAGACTTTCATGGCACAGGACGAAAATCGCAGCAAGGCACTCAGCGCGGCTTTGTCGCAGATCGACCGCCAATTCGGCAAAGGCACCGTGATGCGTCTGGGCGATACGCCGCGCACCGCCATCCCGGTGGTCTCGACCGGCTCGCTGGGGCTGGATATCGCTCTCGGGGTGGGCGGTCTGCCCTACGGCCGTGTGGTCGAGATCTTCGGTCCCGAATCCTCGGGCAAGACCACCCTGACCCTGTCGGTGATCGCCCAGGCGCAGAAGCAGGGCAAGACCTGCGCCTTCATCGACGCCGAGCACGCGCTCGATCCTAGCTACGCCGAGAAGCTGGGGGTCGACCTCGACCAGCTGCTGGTGTCGCAGCCGGACACCGGCGAACAGGCGCTGGAGATCTGCGACATGCTGGTGCGCTCCGGCGGTGTCGACGTCATCATCATCGACTCGGTGGCGGCGCTCACCCCGCGCGCCGAGATCGAGGGCGAGATGGGCGACTCCCACGTCGGCCTGCAGGCGCGTCTGATGTCGCAGGCACTGCGCAAGATCACCGGCAACATCAAGAACGCCAACTGCATGGTGGTGTTCATCAACCAGATCCGCATGAAGATCGGGGTGATGTTCGGCAGCCCCGAGACCACCACCGGCGGTAACGCGCTGAAGTTCTACTCCAGCGTGCGTCTCGACATTCGCCGCATCGGCTCGGTCAAGCAGGGTGACGAGGTCACCGGTAACGAGACCCGGGTCAAGGTGGTCAAGAACAAGGTGGCGCCGCCGTTCCGCCAGTCCGAGTTCCAGATTCTCTACGGCAAGGGCATCTACCATGCCGGCGAGGTGATCGACCTGGGCGTGCAGTGCAGTCTGGTCGACAAGGCCGGTGCCTGGTACAGCTACAAGGGCAGCAAGATCGGCCAGGGCAAGGCCAATGCGGCCCAGTACCTGGAAGAGAATCCGGCGATCATGACCGAGATCGAGGATCAGATTCGCGCCCAGCTGCTGGCCGTCGCCGCGCCCAAGGAGAAGGACAAGGAGAAGGAAGCGGAAGCCGCGGCCACCGACGACGCCAACGACTCGCTGCTGTAGCGCGAGGCGCGGGCAGGCGGTTGGGTTGATGACACGGGCGATTTTCAGGTCGGCGCCGAGGAGGAGAGCACGCCATGGCTGAGGCTGCGGAGATCCCGCCCCGGGAGCGGGCGATCGCCCTGCTGGCACGTCGCGAGTACAGCCGCGCCGAGCTCGAGCAGCGCTTGGCTGCCAAGGGCGTCGAGTCGGAGGAGATCGCCGTCACGCTGGACGCGCTGGCGGCGGAGGGGCTGCAGTCCGATACCCGCTTTGCCGAGATCTTCGTGCGTTCCCGGGTGCAGCTCGGTCACGGCCCGGTACGGATTCGCGGCGATCTGGCCCAGCGTGGCATCGACGATGCCCTGGCCGCGCTGGCGCTCGAGGCGGAGGCGCCGGACTGGCAGGCGCTGGCGTGTCAGGCCCTGGCCAAGCGCTTCGCCGGACCCGGTAGCACGCCCCGCGAACGGGCCAAGCGCGAGCGCTTCCTGGCCGGGCGCGGGTTCGGCTTCGACCAGGTGCGCCACGCCATGCGCCACGCCTGGGAGCTCTGAGTCCCGGGCTTTATCCCCGACCTTGTCGGGTCTGGCGGCGCCCCCTGGTGCGCCACGCTGTCATGGCAACGCGCCGGACCGCGATATCTCTCACCCTGGCGCCTTGCACTCCCGCTCCCTCGCCGTGCCAGCGGCTCGCGCTTCTCTTTCCCGTTTCGCTCTCCGCGTTCCTCTTTCCCAGCCTCTCGTTTCTCCCCATCCCCGGTTACACCCATGACACGAGACCCGGGCAGGCCCGACAAGACGTTGCCGGTGCCGTTGCCGTTGCTGGCGATCCGATCCGCCCGAGGGCGGCGAATGTCGGCGACATGGGTGTCGCACTCGACAGACTCACAGTCGACCACGTTATACTAACGCGCCTTGCGATGGCCGCAGGAGCAGCGCCTCGCTGCCGAGACGGCCGTCTGCGCGTCGCCACGTGGTCCGTTTGCCGCCGTGGGCACGCCTATCGTCACGGACTTTCGCCAAGATCCGTCGTCACGGATTTTTGCCACGGACTCTCGCTACGGATTGTTTATGAAAAGCGCAGCTATCAGACAGGCTTTCCTGAACTACTTCGAGGAGCGCGGACACACCATCGTGCCTTCTGCCTCTCTGGTGCCGGAAAACGACCCGACCCTGCTCTTCACCAACGCCGGCATGGTGCCGTTCAAGGATGTCTTCCTGGGGCGCGACCCGCGGCCCTATGTGCGGGCGACCTCGGCCCAGCGCTGCGTGCGCGCCGGCGGCAAGCACAACGACCTCGACAACGTCGGCTATACCGCGCGTCACCACACCTTCTTCGAGATGATGGGCAACTTCAGCTTCGGCGACTACTTCAAGGCCGATGCCATTCGCTTTGCCTGGACCTTCATTACCGAGGTGCTGGGGCTGCCCAAGGAGCGTCTGTGGGTCACCGTACACCACAGCGACGACGAGGCGGCGACCATCTGGGTCGACGAGATCGGGGTCGACCCGGCGCGGCTGTCGCGGCTCGACGAGGACAACTTCTGGCAGATGGGCGACACCGGCCCGTGCGGCCCGTGCTCGGAGATCTTCTACGACCACGGCCCTGAAGTGTGGGGCGGCCCGCCGGGAAGCCCGGAAGAGGATGGCGACCGCTACATCGAGGTGTGGAACCTGGTCTTCATGCAGTTCGACCGCGATGCCAGCGGCGAGCTGCACCCGCTGCCCAAGCCGTCGATCGATACCGGCATGGGCCTGGAGCGCATGGCGGCGGTGATGCAGGGCGTGCACTCCAACTACGAGATCGACCTGTTCCAGGCGCTGCTGGCGGCCGCCGCCGAGGTCACCGGCCATGCCGATACCACCACGCCGTCGCTGCGCGTGATCGCCGACCACATCCGCTCCTGTGCCTTCTTGATCGTCGATGGCGTACTGCCCTCCAACGAGGGGCGCGGCTACGTGCTGCGGCGGATCATCCGCCGTGCCATCCGCCACGGGCACAAGCTCGGCGCCAGCGGCACCTTCTTCCACAAGCTGGTGGCGGCGCTCGACGCCGAGATGGGGGAAGCCTACCCCGAGCTGCGTCAGGCGCGCGAGCAGATCGAACGCGTGCTGCTCAAGGAAGAAGAGCAGTTCGCGCGGACGCTGGACCACGGCATGAGGCTCTTGGACGTAGAGATAATTGATTTAGCTCTCAAAGAATTCCTGAGCAAGAAAGGGAAGCCTTACCTCTCCTCTAAGGTGGATAGCGTTGATCCATCTAGAGTTTGTAGGACATACCAGAAAGAATTAGGTGCGTATCAGCATATTTATGCTGCAATCGTCGGCGACGAGAGGGACTGGACGATCCTAAAATATATGGGATCTGAGTATGAATACTTGCTTCTCGTTGCGCCTGAAAAATCCAATTTTATCAAAGGCTTGGTTGCTAACGAGCCAGGTGTGACTGTGCAGTCAATGGAAGGCCTTGAGCTTGATGGTGCAACAGTATTCAAGCTCTACGACACTTACGGCTTCCCCTATGACCTCACCGCCGATGTCTGCCGCGAGCGTGGCGTGACCCTCGACGAGGCCGGCTTCGAGCGCGAGCTGGAAGCGCAGCGCCAGCGCGCCCGCGCCGCCAGTCAGTTCGGCGGCGACTACGAGGCCGCGCTGAACCTCGAGGGCAGCACCGAGTTCACCGGCTATGACCGGCTCGAGGATCAGGCCCGGGTGACCGCGCTCGTCGACGCCGAGGGCAACGAGCGCGAGCGCCTCGAAGCGGGCCAGAAAGGGGTGGTGGTGCTCGACCGCACGCCGTTCTACGCCGAGTCCGGCGGCCAGGTCGGCGACACTGGCTATCTGCACGGCGACGGCGCCCGCTTCCAGGTCACCGACACGCGCAAGCAGGCGGGCCACCACCTGCACGAGGGCGTGCTGCTCGAGGGCGAACTGAGCGTGGGGCAGACGCTCGCGCCGCAGGTCGACGCCTCGCTGCGCCAGGCCACCATGCGCAACCACTCCGCCACCCACCTGCTGCACGAAGCGCTGCGCCGTACCCTGGGCGACCACGTGCAGCAGAAGGGGTCGCTGGTGAGCGCCGAGCGTCTGCGCTTCGACTTCAGCCACTTCGAGCCGGTGACGCCGAATCAGCTGGCGGAAATCACCCGCATCGTCAACGCTGAGATTCTGGCCAACGCCCCTACCCAGACCGAGCAGATGACCCTCGATCAGGCCAAGGCCAAGGGCGCGCGGGCGCTGTTCGAGGCCAAGTACGCCGACGCCGTGCGCGTGCTCACCATCGGTAGCGACGGCTTCTCGATCGAACTGTGTGGCGGCACCCACGTGGCGCGTACCGGCGATATCGGGCCGTTCCATATCGTGGCGGAATCCGGCACCGCCGCCGGGGTGCGGCGCATCGAAGCGGTCACGGGGGAGGGCGCCCTGGCCTGGTTCGATGCCCAGGAGCGCCAGCTCAACGCGGTGGGCGAACGTCTCAAGGCGCGCCCGGAGCAGGTGGTCGAGCGTCTGGACAGCGTGCTCGAGCGCCAGCGCACGCTGGAGAAAGAGCTCGAGCGGCTCAAGGCCAAAGTGGCCAGCGCGGCCGGCAACGAGCTGCTCGACGCCGTGCGCGAGGTCGCCGGGGTGCGCGTACTCGCCACCCGCATCGAAGGGGTGGGTGGCAAGGAGCTGCGCGGCCTGCACGACCAGCTCAAGCAGAAGCTGGGCTCCGGTGTGCTGGTACTCGGCGCCGCGCAGGAAGGCAAGGTCAGTCTCATCGCTGGGGTCACCGATGACCTCACCGGACGGCTGAAGGCGGGGGAACTGGTCAACCACGTGGCGGCCCAGGTCGGCGGCAAGGGCGGCGGGCGTGCCGACATGGCTCAGGCCGGCGGCAGCGACCCGAGCCAGCTGCCGCAGGCGCTCGACAGCGTGCATGCGTGGGTGGCCGAACAGCTGGGCTGAACCGACATACTCAGTTGGGCCGAACCGACATACTCATTTGGGTGGAACCGACATACATGTGGCCGCCATCCCAGGGCGGCCCACAACGCTAGGGAGTGACGAACAGACTCATGGCGCTATACGTACAAAAGTTTGGTGGGACCTCGGTGGGCACCGTCGAGCGGATCAAGGCGGTCGCGGAGAAGGTCAAACGCTTCCGTGACGACGGTCACCAGATCGTGGTGGTGGTCTCCGCGATGAGCGGCGAAACCAATCGCCTGATCGACCTCGCCAGCCAGATCAACGAGGATCCCACCCCGCGCGAAATGGACATGCTGGTCTCCACCGGCGAGCAGGTCACCATCTCGCTGCTGGCCATGGCCCTGCATCAGCTGGGCGTGCCGGCCACTTCCTACACCGGGGCGCAGGTGGGTATCCGTACCGACAGCGCGCACACCAAGGCGCGTATTCAGCGCATCGAGACCGACGACCTCAAGGAAGATCTGGCCGAGGGTCAGGTCGTCGTGGTCGCCGGTTTCCAGGGGGTCGACGAAGAGGGCAATATCACCACCCTCGGTCGCGGCGGGTCGGACACCACCGGCGTGGCGCTGGCCGCGGCCCTGGGCGCCGACGAGTGCCAGATCTACACCGACGTCGACGGGGTCTACACCACCGACCCGCGGGTCTGTTCCAAGGCGCAGCGCCTGGAGCGCATCACCGTCGAGGAGATGATCGAGCTGGCCAGTCTCGGCTCCAAGGTCCTGCAGATCCGCTCGGTGGAGTTCGCCGGCAAATACAATGTACCGCTTCGCGTGCTGTCTAGCTTCGAGGAAGGGCCCGGCACGCTGATCGTGGCAGACGAGGAAATCGAATCGATGGAAGAACCGCTGATCTCCGGTATCGCCTTCACCGCCAACGAAGCCAAGCTGACGCTGCTCAACACCCCCGACGTTCCCGGGGTCGCGTCGCGCATTCTCGGCCCGATCGCCGATGCCAACATCGAAGTCGACATGATCGTGCAGAACGTGGCGCCGACCGGCGACTACACCGACTTCACCTTCACCGTGGGCAAGGGTGACTACAAGCAGACCATGCGCATCCTGCAGGATGACGTCATCCCGGCATTGGGCGGCGGTGAGCTGCGCGGCGACGACAACATCGCCAAGGTCTCGCTGGTCGGCGTGGGCATGCGTTCGCACGCCGGTGTGGCGTCCAAGATGTTCCGCGTGCTGGCCGAGGAGAACATCAATATCCGCATGGTCTCGACCTCCGAAATCAAGATCTCCGTGGTCATTGACGAGAAGACGATGGAACTCGCCGTACGCGCGCTCCACACCGCCTTCGGCCTCGACAAAGACAGCATCCAAAGCGAATAACCGAATAAACCTTCAAGAATGTCTCAGGCGTTCTACGCTTAGGGTGAGTTGGACGAAGTGAAAGGAAGCGAGCGCTTCTTCAACGTAGCCGAGGGTGGTCATGGAACTGCGTCATTGGCCTGGTTGGCCTTATGGCGCATAATCGCTCCTCGGGCGGTGAGCGACCGCCGCAAGCGGCCCGAGAGCGTGACCCGAGAATGGAAGAAGGCCCTGAGAAGGAGATCAGACAATGCTCATCCTGACCCGTCGAGTGGGAGAGACTCTCATGATCGGCGACGATATCACCGTCACCGTCCTGGGAGTGAAAGGGAATCAGGTGCGCATCGGCGTCAATGCGCCCAAGGATGTGGCCGTCCATCGCGAAGAGATCTATCAGCGCATCCAGCGTGAGAAATCCGAAGACGAAGATGGCGGTCCCGGCGTATAGCGCAGTGCGCATACTGGAACCGTCTGGGCTGGTGAAGTCGTCCCCTTTATCGGCTCGGGCTCGTCTCGGAACCCTCATCTACGCTCTCTATCCTACGCTACGCCTCGCCTCTCGCGGTAACCCGTTCATCCTTTGAGGTTTTTTTGGAAAAAAGTTTGGGCTTCGACTGGACAAGCCCCGGCGAAATGGGTAACCTACGCGCCGTCGATCAGGGAGAGGTGGCCGAGTGGCTGAAGGCGCTCCCCTGCTAAGGGAGTATGGGGTTTATAGCCTCATCGAGGGTTCGAATCCCTCCCTCTCCGCCATTGACCTTTGGGTTCGACCCGAGAGTCACGGCAAGGATCGACAAACGCAGCGATAGCTCAAGCATCGCCTGCGACTCGCGACAGAGTCAGTGACAAGCGCCCGTAGCTCAGCTGGATAGAGTACCTGACTACGAATCAGGTGGTCGGAGGTTCGAATCCTCCCGGGCGCGCCACTCACTCGATCGCTGCAACCGCGACAAAACGCGAAGACCTTGCAGCAACGTCGCACAAGAGACTGACATGTCTCGACCGATTTCAAGCGCCCGTAGCTCAGCTGGATAGAGTACCTGACTACGAATCAGGTGGTCGGAGGTTCGAATCCTCCCGGGCGCGCCATACAGATGACACCCGCATGCTTCGGCATGCGGGTGTTTTCGTTTGCGCGTCGCGCAGCGCCTGCAAGCGCAGGGCGGGTTACGCCGGGAAGGTCGCGCCGGCAAGGCGGGCGGCCAAAGTGGCGGACGCCCGCCAGCGTCTTATACCAGCGCTGTGGTCGGCTCCGTGGCCGGTGCAGGTTCGCTCAGCGCCGGCTGGGCCAGCCCGGCCAGCAGCGGTGCCAGCGCGGTCTCCCGGCGCAGCGCGGTGAAGCGCGCTGCGGCCTCGGCGTCGCGCCCGCGCATGATGTTGAGCCACTGCTTGAGCAGCGCGACGATGAACTTCTCCGCCATGCCCGCTGCCTGCTTGCGCGCGGCGTAGCGGCACAGCACCTCGGCGCGGGCCGCCCAGGGCGTCGTCGCCAGGCGCTCGCCGCCGCTCGCCTGCCAGTGGCGGATGCGGCGCGCCAGCCAGGGGTCGGCGAGCATGCCACGGCCGAGCATGACGTCGTCGCAACCGGAGAGCGTCCGTGCCTGCCAGTACGCCTCGAGCGTCCAGATATCGCCATTGACCACCACCGGTACGTCGACGGCGGCGCGAATCCTGGCAACCCACTCCCAGTGCGCCGGCGGGCGGTAACCCTCGCGCCGGGTGCGCGCATGCACCACCAGCTCATGGGCGCCGCCGTCCTCGGCGGCCAGCGCGCAGGCCAGTGCCACCCGACGGTCGTCGAAGCCCAGGCGCAGCTTGGCGCTCACCGTGGCGCCACGGGCGGCAGCCACCGCGGCGACCGCCGCCACCGCGCGCGCCACGCGCGCCGGCGTACGCAGCAGCGAGGCGCCGCCATCGTGGCGATTGACCGTCTTGGCCGGGCAGCCGAAGTTGAGGTCGAGCCGGATGGCGCCCAGGGCGATCGCCTGCTCGGCGTTAGCGGCCAGGGCGGCCGGGTCGGAGCCGAGCAGCTGCAGCGTCACCGGGGTCGCGGTCGGGGTCTGTGGCCCCGCCGCATCGGCCTCGGCCAGCTCCGGGCAGTGACGCAGGAAGACCCGCGGTGGCAGACGCGCATCGACCACGCGCACGAACTCGGTGACGCACCAGTCCAGCGCGCCATCGGCGCTGAGCAGTGCCCGGGTATCGGCGTCGATCACGCCCTCCATGGGCGCCAGACCGAGACGCCCGCGCGGGGCGGCATCGGTGGGCACGTAGGTAGCGGCGTGAGTGGGGGCGGAAAAGGGGTGTCGTGCCATGCGGCCTCCAAGGATCTGGCGGCCGCTAAACTAGCACAACCGTGGCGGTATGCCATGCCCCGATGAAGCGCCCCCGGCGGGCGGGTCTGGCCAGGGGCGCGCCGCTCAGCGGATGCCAGCGCGGTGTCTGTCGCGCAGTACTCGGCGCACGCTGAACGCCACCGATAGTGCTGCCAGCACCAGTAGTGCCAGCGAGATAGGGCGGGTGAAGAACAGCGTCCAGCTCTCGTCGGCCATCAGCGCGCGGCGCAGGTTGGTTTCGGCGATCGGCCCCAGGATCACCCCCAGCACCAGCGGCGCCAGCGGATAGTCGAGCTTGGCCAGCAGATAACCGAACAGCCCCACCCCGATCAGCAGATAGAGGTCGGTCAAGCGGTTGTTGAGCGCCAGCGCGCCCACCGCGCAGCACACCAGCACCACCGGTACGATGATCGACTTGGGAATGTCGGTGATGCGCAAGAACCAGCGCAGGCTGAGCAAGCAGAACACCAGCACCATGCCGGCGGCGAGGAACATCGCCAAGAACATGCCATAGACCAGGTCGGGATTGTCCATGATCAGCCGTGGCCCGACGCTGATCCCCTGCACCATCAGCGCCGCCATCAGCACCGCATCCACCGCGCTGCCGGGGATGCCCAGTGCGATCATCGGGATCAGCCCACCGCCGGCGGTAGCGGAGTTGCCCGACTCCGAGGCGACCACGCCGTCGGCGATCCCGGTGCCGAAGCGTTCCGGAGTCTTGGAGGCGCGCTTGGCCTGATCATAGGCGATCAGATTGGCGATGCTGCCCCCGGCGCCGGGTACCGCGCCGATCACCACCCCCACCAGCGACGAGCGCAGCAGGTTGAGCGGGCGCGACAGCACCTCGCGCATCACCACCAGTGGCTTGACCGTGAGGCGCCCCTGGATCAGCGCCTGGCCCTGGCGCAGCTCGTCCGGGTTTTCCACCTCGCCGGCGAGCTGGCTGACCGCGAAGATCCCGATCAGCACCACCAGGAAGGGCAGGCCCGCGGCGAGCAGGTCGAGATCGAAGGTGAAGCGCGGCACGCCCATCATCGGATCGGGCCCCACGGTCGCCACGAACAGTCCCAGCAGGCTCATCATCAGCCCCTTGAGGATCGAGCGACCGACCAGGCTGGCGACCACGGTAATGGCGAACAGGATCAGCGAGAAGTACTCCCAGGGCCCCAGCTTGACCGCGATCAGCGCCAGCGGCGGGGCCGCCACGATCAGCACCAGGGCGCTGATCAGCGCGCCGAAGAACGAGGCCCAGATGCCCAGGCCCAGGGCGCGGCCGGGCTCGCCGCCGCGGGCCATGGGGTAGGCATCGAAGGTGGTCGCCACCGAGGATGGGGTGCCGGGGATACCCAGCAGGGCGGCACTGATCAACCCGCCGGAGCAGCCGCCGACATACACCGCCAGCATCGTCGCCACGCCCTGCAGCGGCGGCATGCTGAAGGTCACTGGCAGCGTCAGCACGATCGCCATGGTCACGGTGAAGCCGGGGATGGCGGCGGCGATCACCCCGGCGACGACGCCGATCAGCATGCTGATCAGGGTCGCCAGCGAAAACAGCTGTTCCACGCTCGACAGCAGAGCATCGGTCATTGGCATGCGCGGGTCTCTCGTTGTCGGGCTACCACAGTCGCCCGGCGGGTAGCGGAATCTGGAACACCTGGCCGAACAGCAGATAGAGGCCCACGCCGAACGCCACCGCGACCCCCGTTGCCACCAGCAGACGTCGCCCGCGACGCGCGCCGAGCAGCCACTGCACCGCGAGCAGGAAGGCCAGCGAGGCAGGTGCGAAGCCGAGCCACGGCATTGCCAGCGCATACAGCGCGAACGCCGCCAGGGTGGCGAAGGCCAACCGCCGCTGGTAAAGCCAGGCGCAGGTACCCGCGCCGCGTGGGGCGTGGCCCAGGGCCAGCGCCGCCTGCAGTGCCAGGGCCAGGTTGAACAGGATCAGCGCGCCCAGCACCAGGCGCGGGAAGGCGCCGGCGCCCAGCGGCTCCCACATCGAAGAGGGCAGCTCGCCGGCAGCCACGAACAGTGCCGTGAACAGCGCCGCCAGGGCGAGATTGAACAGCAGATTGGCCAGCACTGCGCCACGGCTGCCGTCGACCGCCGGCCCCGAGGGGGCGGCGGCCGTGACGCTGTCGGCGCTCATCGGGCCAGCTTGCCGGAGAGACGCTGGACGGTGTCGTCGACCTCGGCCAGATAGTCGGCATAGGCCGTGGGGCCCATGAAGTCGACCTCGGCGCCGAGCGCGCGCATCTTGTCGACGAACGCGGGGTCTTTCGACATCGCCTCGAAGTCCGCCGCCAGTGTCTCCACCTTGGCCGGGTCGATCCCCTTGGGGGCGACGATACCGCGGTTGATGCTCAGCTTGAGTCCGGGATAGCCGAGCTCCTTGAAGGTGGGCACGTCCGGGGTCTGTGCCGGCCGCTGGGGGGTGCCCACGGCGAGGAAGCGCAGGTCGCCGTTGTCGACGAAGCCCAGCGAGGAGGAGATGTCACCGATCGCGGCGTCGATGTGCCCGCCCACCAGACCGCGGATGCGCGCCCCGGTGCCCTCGTAGCCCACATAGCGGAAGGAGGTGCCGATGGCGTCCTCGATCATCGCGCCGTGGACGTGGGGAATGCCGCCGAGGGTGGCACCGAAGCGCACCTTGCCGGGGTTTTCCTTGGCGTAGGCGGCGAAATCGGCAAAGGTCTCCCAGCCGCTGTCGGCGTTGACCACCAGATACTGCGGCGACGAGGCCAGCGAGGCGATCGGCTGGAAGTCATCCCAGTCGAGCGGGGTGAGCCCGGTGGCGTGGGCCGCCATCAGCCCCTCGTGGACCTGGCCCAGGGTGTAGCCGTCTGGCTTTTTCTGGGCCAGCGCCTTCAGCCCCAGGGTGCCGCTGACCCCGGGCATGTTGATCACCGGCAGCGGCTGGCCTAGGTACTGCTCGGCGGCGTTGGAGATCACCCGCATCAGGGAATCGCTGCCGCCGCCGGGTGACCACGGCACGATGAATTCGATGGCGTGGTCGGGGTAGTCGTCGGCCTGGGCGGCGGGGCTGGCGCCGAGCACGCCCAGCCCCAGCGAGCCCAGGCTCAGCCCGGCGGCGAGGGAGGCGAGGGCGGCGCCGAACCGGCGGCGCGCGCTAGCGGAGGTCTTGATCGGTCGAGGAAACATCGAATCGTCCTTTATTGGCATTGGAATGGCGTCGGATGTCGTCTGTCGCAGATTGTCGTTGTGGCCCGGTGCGCATGCCGCGATCACCGGGAGTCGGCCAGCTCAGCCGAGCAGTAGTCCTCCATAGATGAGTCCGAGCAGCACCGCCCAGATCGGGTGAAGCTTGAAGCGCCACAGCAGCAGCGTGGCCGCGGCGCCGATGATCGCCACGTGCAGCCAGCCGGCGTTGTCCACGCCTTCGGCGGCGAACGACCAGGTCAGATAGGCCATCAGCACCATGATCACCGGGCGCACCCACTGGCTCATCGACTTCACCTTGATCGAATCGCGGTAGCGGTAGAGGGTGCCCAGCGCCACCAGCATCAGCAGCAGCGACGGTGCCACGGTGGCGAAGGTGGCGATCGCGCTGCCGCCGATACCGGCGACGTCATAGCCGATGTAGCCGGCCATCTTGGTGGCGATCGGGCTGGGCAGGGTGTTGCCCAGGGCCAGGGTCTCGGCGAACTGCTGCGAGGTCATCCAGCCGTAGCGGCCGACCACCTCGTTCTCGATCAGCGGGATGATCGCCGGGCCGCCGCCGTAGCCGACGATGTTGGGAATGAAGAACGCCAGGAATAGCTCCCAGTAGATCATGAGCTGGCCTCCTTGCGCCGCCGGTTGCGCTCAGGGCGCAGCAGCGCCGCGACCAGGATGGCGCCGATCACCAGGCCCGGGTGGATATCGAGCCCGTAGATCAGCCCGCCGGCGACCGCGCCCATGATCAGGCTGGCGATCCAGCCCAGCGCGGCCCGCGACTTCTGCCAGAAGTCCCAGGTCAGCTGCGCCATCATCACCATCACCACCGGCACCACGCCTTGGCTCATGCCCTCGATCCAGCGCTGATCGCGGTAGCGGGTGAACAGCCCGAGCAGCGCCACCATGGCCACGATGCAGGGCAGGATCTGGGCCAGCACGGCGATCACGCAGCCGCCGAGGCCGCCGACCCGGTAACCGATATAGCCGGCCATCTTGGTCGCGATCGGCCCCGGCAGGGTATTGCCGATGGCCAGCACGTCGCCGAATTCGGCGTCATCCATCCACGCGTAGCGGGTGACCACTTCGGCCCGCACCAGCGGGATCATCGAAGGACCACCGCCGAAGCCGAGCAGGCCGACGCGCAGGAAGGCGAGAAACAGTTGCCACTGGGTGCGCATGCCCTGAGTCCGCATGGTCACAGCACCGCGATGCTGGAGTCGGTGCGCGGCTCGGTGCCGCCGCAGTAGACCCCGGTGTCGGGGTGGCGCAGGATGATCTGGCCGCGGCCGTAGCTGGTGCTGTCGATCGCCAGTGAGACCTGATGGCCGCGCGCGGCCATGTCGCGCACCAGATGCAGCGGATAGCCGGGCTCGATACCCACCTGACGCTCGCCCATCCACTGCCAGCGCGGGGCGTCCAGCGCCGCCTGCGGGTTGAGTCCGTAATCGATCAGATTCATCACCACCTGCATATGTCCCTGTGGCTGCATGAAGCCGCCCATCACCCCGAACGGCCCCAGGCCGATACCGTCACGGCTGAGAAAGCCCGGGATGATGGTGTGGAAGGTGCGCTTGCCGGGGGCGAGCACGTTGACGTGGTCGGCATCGAGGCTGAAGCCGTGGCCGCGGTTCTGCAGCGAGATGCCGGTGTCCGGCACTACCACGCCGGAGCCGAAGCCGTGATAGTTGCTCTGGATGTAGGAGACCATGTTGCCGTCGGCGTCCGCGGTGGCCAGATAGACCGTGCCGCCGGCCTGGGGCTGGCCCGGCTCGGGGTCGATGGCGGTGGCGCCGATCAGGCGCCGGCGGGTGTCGGCGTAGGCGTCGCTGAGCAGCGCCGCCACGCTGGTGCGCATGTGGCCGCTGTCGGTGATGTGATGGTGGCCGTCGGTATAGGCGAGCTTCATCGCCTCGATCTGGCGGTGCAGCAGCTCGGGGTCATCGCGCACGCTGGGATCGAAGCCCTCCATCAGGCGCAGCGCCATCAGTGCCACCATGCCCTGGCCGTTGGGCGGAATCTCCCACACCTGGTAGCCGCGGTAGTCGGCGGCGATCGGCTCGACCCACTCCGGGGTGTAGCCGGCCAGATCCTCGGCGCGCAGGTAGCCGCCGGTCCGGCGCGAAAAGGCGTCGATGGTCTGCGCCAGGGCGCCGCGGTAGAAGCTCTCGCAGTGGCTCTCGGCCAGCGCTTCCAGTGTGCGCGCCTGGGCCTCGTTGCGATGCAGCTCGCCGGGGTGTGGGGCGCGGCCTAGGGGCGCGAAGGCATCGAGCCACGGCGCCACCGCGGGGTCGTCGGCGCGGGCGCGGAACTCGCCTTCGGCACGCTGCCACAGGACGCTGATCACCGGCGATACCGGAAAGCCCTCGCGGGCGATGCGGATCGCCGGCGCCAGCAGAGTGGCGAAGTCGAGCTTGCCGAAGCGCTGCGACAGGGTTGCCCAGGCCGCCGGCGTGCCCGGCACCGTGACCGGCGTCCAGCCGTGCAGCGGCATCTCGCTGTGGCCCGCGGCGCGGACCGCCTCCGGGGTCAGGGCGGCGGGGGCATGGCCGCTGGCGTTGAGGCCGTGGAGCTGGCCGCGGCCGCCTTCGCTTGCGATCCACACCAGGGCGAAGGCGTCACCGCCGATGCCGTTGCCGCTGGGCTCGACCACGCTCAGCACCGCGGCGGTGGCGATCGCGGCATCCACCGCGTTGCCGCCCTGGGCCAGCATGTCGCGCCCCGCCTGACTGGCCTGGGGCTGCGAGGCGGCGACCATGCCGCGCTGGGAGTAGGTCGCGCTGCGGCGCGAGGGGTAGGGGTTGTTGTGGTCGAAGGCGAGGCTCATGGCGGCGATCCCGAAGGTTCTTGTCGTTGAGGTTCGTCTCCCTGACGTTGGCACCGCGGGGTGCTGCGGTGGCGCGAGCACATGGTCGTCACGGGGTACGATCGGTTATGCTGAAAAAATCGATTTTTACTATGACGTCGATTTTATACGAGGGTCAAGCGCTACCGGACCGAGGAGTACGCCATGGATCGACAGCAGGGCACGGCATGAGCATGAGACAGGCGCCGGCCAAGGCGCTGGATGCCACCACCGCGGCGAGTCAGGTCTACGCTGCGCTCAAGCGCGATCTGATCCGCGGGCGCTTCGCCGCCGGCGAGAAGCTCGCGATCAGCCATCTCCGGGAGACCTATGCGGTGGGTTTGAGCCCGCTGCGTGAAGCGCTCAACCGCCTCGCCGCCTACGGGCTGCTGGCGCAGGAGAATCAGCGCGGCTTCCGCGTGCCGGCGCTGAAACGCCGCGAGCTCGACGATATCGCCGGGCTGCGCCAGCAGTTCGAGGTCCAGGCGCTGGAGGCAGCGCTGCACCATGGCGATGCCCTGTGGGAGGCGGAGCTGCTGGCGGCCTTTCACCGGCTCAAGCGCGCCGACGAGCAGCCCGATGCGCTCGAGCACTGGGAGCAGATGCACCTGCAGTTTCATCGGCGCCTGCTCGAACCCTGTGGCTCGGTGTGGCTTTTGCGCTTCATCGAGCAGCTCCACGACCAGTTCGATCGCTACCGGCGCATGGCACCGGCGCATCAGGACATTCGCGCCCAGCTCGATGTACAGCACGCCGAGCTGGTGGAGCTGGCGCTGGCGCGGGGGATCGCCGCGGCGCGCGAGCTGATCCACGCGCATATCCAGCTCTCCTACGATGTGGCCAAAAGCGCCTGCAGCGAATGAACGAACGCCTGCAGCGAATGAACGGGCGCCTGCAGTGAGTCGGCGAGCGCTGTCTACTCGTCGAGGCACTCCAGCTCGCCCCGCAGACGCTGCGCCAGCAGCCCCAGATCGAGACTGTTGTCGGCGGGCCAGGCCAGCGTCAGGGTGACGCCCTGGCCATCGTAGTCGGCCGCTTCCACCGGTACCTCGTGGGCCTGCAGCCAGTGGCGCGCCTGGGCTTCGAGAGCGAAACCGACACGCACTCGCCGCGCGTGGCGCTCGGTGAACTCACGCCGTGGCAGGCTCTCAAGCGCCTGGGTCACCGCCTGGGTGTAGGCGCGCACCAGGCCGCCGGTGCCCAGCTTGATGCCGCCGAAGTAGCGCGTGACGACCACCGCGACCTGGCCCAGGCCGCTGCCCTCCAGGGCCTGGAACATCGGCCGGCCAGCGGTACCACCGGGCTCGCCGTCATCGGAGAAACCGATCGCCACCTGCTCGCCGGGGGCGCCGGCGATGAAGGCGGAGCAGTGGTGGCTGGCATCGGGGTAGGTGGCGCGCGCCTCGTTCAACAGGTGGTCGAAGGCAGCCGCGTCCGGGGCGTGGGCGACCCAGGTGATGAAGCGACTCTTGTCGATTTCGAGGCTGTGGGTGTGGATCGCCCCCGGCGCCAGCGCGGGAATCGCATAGCGCATCAGGCCGCCTGGGGCGGATTGCGCATGACACCCATCACCAGTCCGAGCACCTGCACGTCCTCGTTCTTGAGAAAGATCGGCGCCATGGTGTCGTTGGCCGGCTGCAGGCGCACGCCGGATTTCTCGATGAACAGCTTCTTCAAGGTCACTTCCTGGTTGTTGATCAGGACCACGGCGGTTTCGCCGTTCTCGGCGGATTCGTAGCGCTCGATGATGATGATGTCGCCATCGAAGATATTGCAGTCGATCATCGAGTCGCCGCGCACGCGCAGGGCATAGGTGTTGCGCCGCACCAGTTGGGCGGGCACGTGGACGGTGGCGTCGTCCAGGCACGCCTCCATCGGCAGGCCGGCGGCGACCTGACCCAGCAGGGGGATCTCGACCAGCTCGGTGGCGTCCACCGGTTCCCAGTGGCCGTCGATCAGGGGCAGGTGTGGCTGACGCTGCAGAAAGCTCGGTGCGGAATTTGTCATCGTCTTCTCCCGAGGAAACGGCTTCATCATAGCAAGCCGGCGGTGGGCGGCAAGGCGCGCCGACGGCGGCCGGGCTGGATATCGCCCCCGCGGTGGCTTAGGCTCTGCCGATTCGTTTCGCGGTGCGCTTATTCAAGGAGTCGTGCAGTCGGCATGCGCCTCAAGTCGATCAAACTGGCGGGTTTCAAATCGTTCGTCGATCCGGTCACGGTACCGTTCGACGGCAACATGACCGCGATCGTCGGCCCCAACGGCTGCGGCAAGTCCAATGTCATCGATGCGGTGCGCTGGGTCATGGGGGAGTCCTCGGCCAAGACCCTGCGCGGTGAGTCGATGACCGACGTCATCTTCAACGGCTCCAGCGGCCGTTCGCCGGTGGGCCAGGCCTCCATCGAACTGCTCTTCGACAACCGCGACGGCAGCCTCGGCGGCGCCTATGCCGACTACGCCGAGATCGCGGTCAAGCGCCAGGTCACCCGCGACGCCCAGTCGAGCTACTTCCTCAACGGCCAGAAGTGCCGCCGCCGCGATATCGCCGATATCTTCCTGGGCACCGGCCTGGGTCCGCGCTCCTACGCCATCATCGGCCAGGGCATGATCTCGCGCCTGGTCGAGGCGCGTCCGGAAGAGCTGCGCACCACTCTCGAAGAAGCGGCCGGTATCTCCAAGTACAAGGAGCGCCGACGCGAAACCGAGAACCGCCTGCGGCGGACCCAGGAGAACATCGAGCGTCTCGACGACATTCGCGAGGAGCTCGACAAGCAGCTCGAACGGCTCAAGCGTCAGGCCGATGCCGCGCGCCGCTACCGCACCCTGAAAGAAGAAGAGCATCGCCTGCGCGGCGAGCTGGCGCTGCTGCGCGAGCGCGCGCTGCGCAGCCAGCAGCGCGAGGAGGCGGCGCGGGTCGCCGAGTACGAGACCCAGGTGGAGCGCGAGGTGCTCGGCCTGCGCCAGTGCGAGACCCGTCTGGTCGAGGGGCGTGAGCAGCATGACGAGATCGCCGCCGAGCTGGAGCAGCACCAGGCTGCCTTCTACCAGACCGGGGCCGACATCGCGCGGCTGGAGCAGTCGCTCGAACACGTGCGTCAGCGCGACCAGCAGCTCGCCGCCGATCTCGACGCCGCCCGCCGCGAGCGCGAATCGCTGGCGGCGCTGGCGGGCGAGGACGACGCCCGCGGCGAGGCCCTGGCCGAACGACTCGAAGCGCTGGCACCGGAGGCGGAACTGGCCGACGAGACGCTGCTGACGCTGGCGCAGAGCCTGGAAGAGGCCGAAGCCGAGGCCGAGGCGCACCAGACCGAGTGGGAGCGCATCGAGCAGCAGGCCGGCGACAGCCGCCACCGCGCCGAGCGCGAGCAGGAGGCGATCCAGCGCCTGGAACGCCAGAGCGAGGAGCTGGTGGCGGAGATCGAGCGCCGCCAGCAGCAGCGTGCGGCGCTGCCCGATGTCAGCGCGCTGGAGGCCCAGCGGGACGAACTGCAGGCGGCGCTGGCGATCCTCGACGAGCGCCAGGAGACCCTGACGATCCGGCGTGAAGCGCGCCAGGAGGAGCGTGAGCAGGCGCGTGAGACGCTCGCCGCGGCCCAGCGCGAGCGCGATGCCCTGCGCGAGCGCCACCACCGCGCCCAGGGCGAGATCGCCTCGCTGGAGGCGCTGATCGAAGCCGCGCTGGCGGATGACGACAGCGCTCTGACCGAGCAGCTGGCAGCGCACGCGCTGGACACTGCCCCCCGGCTTGCCGAGTGCCTCGAGGTGGAGCCGGGCTGGGAGCGCTGCGTGAGCTGGGTGCTGGCGCCCTGGCTCAAGGCGCGGGTCACCGATCTGACCCCGGCGCGAGAAGTGCTGGAGCAGTTGGCCAGCGGCGAGCTGCCGCTGGTCGCCCCGGAGGGGGCGGCCGCGCCGGCGCCGGCGGATTCGCTCGCCGCCAAGGCCCGCGGCAGCGCGGCGTTGGGCGCCCTGCTCGGGGCCGTGCGCTGCGTCGACGATCACGCCAGCGCCTGGGCCGCACAGGCCGCGCTCACCCCCGGCGAGAGCGTGATCACAGCCGACGGGCTGTGGCTCGGCCATGGCTGGGTGCGCCGGCTGGGCGAGCAGGACGCCCAGGGCGACAGCGTGCTGCTGCAGCGTCAGCGGCGCGAGGCGCTGGCACTGCAGGTGGCGGAGATCGACCAGCGCCTGGTGGCGCTGGCGGAGAGCCTCGAGGCGGGCGAGGCGGCGATCGAGGAGAGCGAGCGCGGGCTGGAAGCGCTGCGCCAGGCGGAGCTCGACCTCTCCCGTGAGCGCCAGCAGCAGGCCACGCGTCTGGCCACGCTGGAGAGCCGGCTCGAGCACAGTAGCGCGCGGGCCGCCGAACTCGCCGCCGAGAGCGAAGCGCGTCAGGCGCGTCTGGAAGAGACCCGCGAGATGCTGGAAGAGACCCGCGAGCGCTGGCAGCAGGCACTGGCCGAGGTCGAGGCGGGGTCCGGGCAGCGTGCCGCCATCGACGCCACCCGCCAGCAGGCGCGGGAGCGCCTGGCCGAGCTGCGTCGCCAGCAGCAGCAGGCGGGGCAGCGCCAGCAGCAACTGGCGCTGGAGCGCCAGCGTCTCGAGACCCAGCGCGGTGAACTGGCGCAGCAGGCGCAGCGCAGCCGCACCCAACTGGCCGCGCTGGAAGAGCGCTGTGCGGGGCTGGCGGCCGAGCGTGAGCGCCTCAACCAGCCCGATGACGACCAGCAGATGCGCCTGGCCGAGCTGCTAGAGCAGCGCAGCCAGCAGGAGAGTGCCCTCAACCAGTGTCGTGACCGCGCCAACCAGCTCGGCGAGATGCTGCGCCAGAGCGAGCTCGAGCGTCAGCAGCACGAGCGCGATCTGGAAGGGCTGCGCACGCGCCTGCAGGAGGGTCGCATGCAGCTCCAGGCGCTGGCGCTGAAGGCCGATGCCCAGGCCGAGCAGCTCGCCGAGCAGCAGCACGACGTCGACGCCCTGGGCGCCGCGCTGGACCCCAACGCCACCGAGTCGGCGTGGCAGACCCGGCTCGAGGAGACCGGCGAGCGCATCCGCCGCCTGGGCGCGATCAACCTGGCGGCGATCGAGGAGTACGACCAGCAGGCCGAGCGCCGCGACTACCTCGAGGCCCAGCACGCCGAACTCAGCGAGGCGATCGAGACCCTGGAGCGGGCGATCCGGCGTATCGATCAGGAGACCCGAACCCGTTTCAAGCAGACTTTCGAGCAAGTCAATCAGGGCCTGATGGCGCTTTTCCCCCGAGTCTTCGGCGGCGGGGCCGCATGGTTGACCCTGACCGGGGAGGATTTGCTGGAGACCGGGGTGGCTATCATGGCGCGCCCCCCGGGCAAGAAAAACAGCACCATTCATCTGCTCTCCGGCGGCGAAAAGGCGCTGACCGCACTGTCGCTGGTGTTTGCCATCTTCCAGCTCAATCCGGCGCCTTTTTGCATGCTCGACGAAGTCGACGCGCCGCTGGACGATGCCAATGTGGGGCGCTATGCGAAACTGGTGAAGGAGATGTCAGAGAGCGTGCAGTTCATCTTCATCACCCACAACAAGATTGCCATGGAGGCCGCCGAACGATTGATGGGGGTGACCATGCAGGAGCCAGGTGTCTCACGCCTGGTCGCTGTCGGGGTCGACGAGGCGGCGTCGATGGCAGAGGCGTCCTGAGCTTGCCCGAAATAGCCAAAGCGGCTATCGGCGTAATAGGATGTCGAGCATTAGGGAGAATTGAAGGGCGGTTGCTGGCGGGCAAAAACTTTACTTGACAATGAAAAAAAGTCGCCCATTTTAGGAAAATCACGCTATGCTAGGACCCACATGCCGCAGGCATGTTGTCCTCTACCCGCATAGTGGCACCGCGAACAGGCAAGACGACCCATGGAACTAAGAGAGTGGCTGATCATCCTGGGGCTGGTTTTGGTGGCGACCATCGTGATCGATGGCTTCCGTCGTCTACAGCGCCAACGTCGTGTTCCGCGCCTTGACCAGGCGATGGAATCCAGCGGAAGCGACGCCGGATCCAGCGTGGATCCGGAAGAGGAGGCCCGTGCGGCCGAGATCAACTGGGAATTGCCCAATGGAGGGGCACGTGTCGTCCGGCCGGCGACGTTCGAGCGCAGCAGTGATGGCGCCGAACCCATCCGCCCGGCCGAACCCAAGCGTCAGGAGCGGATTCCCGACGACCAGATCAAGGGCGGCGTGTTCGGCCGCTACAAGTCGCGTACGTCGTTCGCCGATATGCAGGAGAACGTCAAGAGCGCGATGAAGGCCGGCGCCAAGCGGGTCAGCGACTCCGCCCATCGCCTGGGTCAGAAACGCGACGAGGCCGCCGCCGCTCGGACGCAGGAGCGGGCGCACGAAGAGCCGCGCCTGTCCGCCGCCGAGGCTGGGGTCGACGCGCGCGCCGAAACCGCCGAAGCCCGCGTCACCGCCGACGCGTCGCGGTTGGAAGAGTCGCGTCTGCAGATCACCGCGCTGACGCCGGCCGGCGAGATGCCGGCGGTGACTGAAGCGCCGGCTAGCGTCGCCGAGGAAGCCGAGATGCGTGGTGCGGCCGATGCGTCGACCTTCGACCAGGCAGCGTTCGATCGAGCCACCCAGGATGACGCGCCGCGGCGTGATGTGGTCACCACGCATCCTGCGGTGGAGCGCGCTAAGCGCCATCACGTCAGCGCTGCGCGGGCCCGTGAAACGCTGTCGAATGCCGAGGAAGTCATCGTCATCAGTGTGCTGGCGCGCACCGAAGAGGGCTTCGACGGCACCACGCTGCTCAACCTGATGCTGGCCTGCGGCCTGCGTTTCAGCGAGATGGGCATCTTCCACCGCTACGAGACCGAGGCGAGCGACAGCGAGCTGCAGTTCTCGATGGTCAACGTGCTCAAGCCGGGCGTGTTCGATCTCGACAAGATGGACGAGATCGTCACCCCGGGGGTCACCTTCCTGATGCCGCTGCCCGGCGCCAACGACACCGCCGCGGCGTTCGAGGCGATGCTCGAGACCGCGATGGTGCTGGTGCGCCATCTGGGCGGCGAGCTCAAGGACGAGAACCACAGCGTGATGACCGCGCAGACGATCGAATTCGCCCGCCAGCGGGTGCAGGAGTTCGAACGTCGCCACCGGCTGCACCGCTATCAGGCCAACTGACATGGCCTGACGCCGAACGCGGTATCGGTATCGATGACGGGGCCTTCGGGCCCCGTCGTCGTTTGGCCGCTGCGTGCTGCGTTGGCATCGCGCGGCGTTCGGCCTGTCCGCCGCCTTCCGCTACAATGCTCCCACCCTGTCAGCGATCGAACCGGACGCCATGAGCCAGACCCCCCAAGCGGCGCAGGAGCGCGCCGCGACCCTGCGTCAGCAGCTCGAAGACGCCAACTACCACTACTACGTCGAAGACGCGCCGCAGCTCACCGATGCCGAGTACGACCAGCGCCTGCGCGAGCTGCAGGCGCTGGAAGCCGAGTACCCCGAACTTGCCACCCCCGATTCGCCGACCCAGCGAGTCGGCGTCAAGCCCGACAGCGGCTTTCCCGAAATCGAGCACGTGGTGCCGATGCTGTCGCTCGACAATGCCCTCGACGAAGAGGAGCTGCTGGCGTTCGGCAAGCGAGTGGCCAAGGGGTTGGAGCGCGACGCCTCGTCACTGGTGTTCTGCTGCGAGCCCAAGCTCGACGGCCTGGCGGTATCGCTGGTCTATGAAAATGGCTACCTGCGCTACGGCGCGACCCGTGGCGATGGGCGCACCGGCGAGGAGATCACCAACAACCTGCGTACCCTGCGCTCGATCCCGCTCAAGCTACGCGGCAAGCATTGGCCTTCACTGCTCGAGGTGCGTGGCGAAGTCTACATGCGCCACTCCGGGTTCGAGGCGCTCAACGCCCGCGCCCTGGAGAACGGTGACAAGGTCTTCGCCAACCCGCGCAACGCCGCCGCCGGCAGCCTGCGCCAGCTCGATCCCGCGATCACCGACCAGCGCCCGCTGGAGTTCTGCGCCTATCAGGTGGCGCGGATCGAGAGTGAGGCCGAACTGGCCGTCACCCACTCCGGGCGCATGGCGCTGCTGCGCGACTGGGGGCTGCCGACCAACCCCGAACTGGCGGTGGTGGAGGGGATCGATGGCGTGGTCGACTTCTGCCGCCGGCTGGGCGAGAAGCGCGAGTCGCTCGACTACGATATCGACGGCGCGGTGATCAAGCTCGATGCGCTGAGCGATCACAACGTGCTGGGCTTCGTCTCGCGCGCACCGCGCTGGGCGATCGCCTTCAAGTACCCCGCCCAGGAGCAGGTGACGCGGCTGCTCGACGTCGAGTTCCAGGTCGGGCGCACCGGCAAGCTGACCCCGGTGGCCAAGCTCGAACCGGTGCAGGTGGCCGGGGTCACCGTCTCCAACGCCACCCTGCACAACATGGATCAGATCGCGCGGCTGGATCTGCGTATCGGCGATAGCGTGAGGATCTATCGCGCCGGCGATGTGATCCCCAAGGTGGTCGAAGTGGTGCGTGAGCGGCGTCCGACGGATGGTCGCGAGATCGTGCTGCCGGAGAACTGCCCGGTGTGCGGCTCGAGGGTCGAGAAGCTCGACGGCGAGGTCGATGCGCGCTGCGCCGGTGGGCTCTACTGCCCGGCCCAGCGCAAGGAGGCGCTCAAGCACTTCGCCAGCCGCCGCGCGCTGGATATCGACGGTCTGGGCGAGAAGCTGATCGACCTGCTGGTCGAGCGTGAGTGGGTCGAGACCCCCGCCGATCTGTTTCGACTCGAAGCCGCGCGTCTCGCCGAGCTGCCGCGGCTGGCGGAGAAGTCCGCCAACAACTTGGTCAACGCCCTGGAGACGGCCAAGCAGACGACGCTTGCGCGCTTCATCTATGCCATCGGCATCCGCGAGGTGGGCGAGACCACGGCGGCCAATCTGGCGCGCCATTTCGGCAGTCTGGAGGCGCTGCGCCACGCCGAGCTGGAAGCCCTCGAAGCGGTCGCCGACGTCGGCCCGGTGGTGGCCCACCACGTGCACACCTTCTTCCGTCAGCCCCATAACCAGCAGACGCTGGACGATCTGATCGCCGTCGGCGTGACCTGGGACGAAGAAGAGATCGGCGAGCGTCCACAGCCGCTGGCGGGGCAGACCTGGGTGCTCACCGGCAGTCTGGAGAGCATGACCCGCGATGACGGCAAGGCGCGCCTGCAGGCGCTGGGGGCCAAGGTCGCAGGCTCCGTCTCCAAGAAGACCACCGCGGTGGTCGCCGGCGAAGCGGCCGGCAGCAAGCTGGAGAAGGCCATGCAGCTCGGCGTCGAGGTGATCGACGAGACCACCTTCATCCAGCGCCTGACCGAGTGGGAGGGGGGCGAATGAGCCGCTTTGTCGAAGTCCCCCACCGCATGCTGCCGGCGGAGACGCTGGACGCGCTGCTCGAGACCTTCGTTACCCGTCAGGGCTACGACACCACCGATGTCGCCAGCGACATGCACGACTGGGTGCGCGAACTCCGGCGCCAGCTCGAACGCGGCGAGCTGCTGATTGTTCACGATCTGCAGACCGAGTCGACCGAGGTGATGACGCTGGCCCAGTGGCAGAGCTTCGGCCGCGCGGTGGCCGATGACGAGGAGGAGGGCGACTGGTAGCCGCCCGGCGCGTGAATGAAAGCCACAAACGACAACGGCGCCCGCAGGCGCCGTTGTCGTTGGGCGGGCTGTTCAACGAGTCAGGTGAAGAACAGCGGCACCACGATGCTCGAGATCAGCAGAATCAGCGCCCCGCCGAGGCGCGAAGAGATCTGCGCGAACGGCATCAGCTGCATGCGCTTGGCCGCGGAGAGCACGGCAACGTCGCCGGTGCCGCCCATGTTGGCCATGCACAGGCCGGCGGTGATGGCCGACTCGATCGGGTAGAAGCCGACCAGCTTGCCCACCAGCCCAGCGCCGAAGGCCGCACCGGCGACCACCGCGAAGACGATCAGCACATAGGTGACCGAGATCGCGTCGATGACCTGGCCGAGATCGGTGTAGGCGATGCCGATACCGAACAGCAGGGCGAAGGTCCAGTTCTTGGCGACGAACTTGAACCACTGCGAGGCGGCTTCGTTGACCGACTCCGGCACCAGGTTGGCGATCTTGAGCACGGCGACCAGGATGATCATCAGCGCGTAGGGGTGCAGCGGGATGAAGTCGCCCAGGATCTCGCCAGCGACGAAGAAGGTCAGTGCCGCGACCAGACCGATGCCCAGCTTGGAGAGATCGGGCTTGCTCTCGCGCTCTTCGATCTCCACGCCCGGCATCATCTGGCCGTTGCCGGTCAGGCTCGGCATCCGGTTGGCCAGACCGTTGAGCAGGCCGGCGATGATGATGGCGAAGACATTGCCCAGCGCCAGCGCCGGCACCAGGATCGAGATGTAGTAGCTCGCCGGCTGGCCCAGCAGCTGCTCGTAGATCTGGCTCATCGGCACCGCGCCGGCGCCCATGCCACCACCCATGATCGGCAGCGTGATCACCACCACCGCGTCCTGGGGCGAGAAGCCCAGCAGCCAGCCCACCGCCACCGCGAACAGCGCCGCGAACAGCACCGCGCAGACCAGCGGTAGGGCATAGCGCGAACCGACTTTGACCAGCACCTTGGAGTCCATGCCCAGGATGCTGCCGGTGATCAGCGCGGCGATGTAGAAGTTGAGAAAGCCGCCGCTCTTCATGAACTGGGTGACGTTGTCGGTGACATCGGCGGGCAGCCAGTTGACGTAGACCAGCGCCGCGGCGCCGAAGATGGCGAGAATCGCGCCACCGCCGAGATAGCTTTTGATGATCGGCAGGCGGTCACCGAGGAACCCGAGCAGCTCGCCGAAGATCATCATCACCAGCAGGGCGCCGATCATGCCGGTGGGGATCGTATCGGTGGCGATGGCGGCGATCATTACCAGCGCGGCGATGGCGAACAGCGGTAGCGGAAGGCCGAAGATCGGCGTCGACAGCCAGTGGCGCGGTCGGGCCGACTCGGCGTGAGCGTTTTGCGTCACGGTTGCGGTCATGGTTCACTCCCAGGATTGCGCGCCCTGCCGGGCGGGTAGGCGGCAGGATAAGAAGCTAGGCCGCGGCGGCCAAACTTTCTGAAGTTAACTAAGCCTTAATAAAATATTGAAAGGGAGCGGCGCGGTGCTGGCACAAAGTGCCGGACTGGGGAATACCCCCTTGGTCTAAAGCTACAGGGTCTGAAACTACAGGATCTGAAACTTCAGCCTCGAGCCGTGACGCCGGATCACGCTCCCCGACATACCCGTGCCGCCCTCGGATACCCCTCGTGAAACGACTGCGTCTCAGTGCCCAGATCTTCATCCTCGTGGCCAGCATGATCGTGCTGACCCTGGGGGTGGCTTTTCTGCTGTTCGACTATCAGCTCAAGGAGAACCTCGAACGCGCCCAGGGTGAGCGGGTGATGGGGCTGGCGGCGGCACTCGCCGACCGCAGCGACATCCGCCATGCGCTCGAGGCCACGCCGATCGTCCACGATGCCGACTCGGCGCTGCGTCGGCACGTCGAAGCCCTGCGCGAGCGCCTGGGGGTCGACTTCATCACCGTGATGGATCGCGACCACCTGCGTCTCACCCACCCCGACCCCAACGAGGTCGGGCGCCACTTCCGCGGCGGCGACGAGGGGCCGGCGCTGGCGGGGGAGTCCTATGTGTCGCGCTCCGAGGGTACGCTCGGGGTGAGCATCCGCGGCTTCGCCCCGGTGCGCGCCGCCGACGGCCAGGTGATCGGCGCGGTGGCCACCGGCGTGACCCTCTCCCGGGTCGGGCTGCTGCTGGCCGAGAAGCGTCAGGTGGTGCTGCTGGGCACGCTGCTGCTGATGCTCGTCGGCGGTCTCGGCGCCTGGTGGCTGGCGCGCTACATCAAGCGCATTCTGCTCGGCTTCGAGCCGCACCAGATCTCGCAGTGGGTGCAGGAGCGCCAGGCGCTGTTGGCGTCGCTTCACGAAGGGGTGCTGGCGATCGACGCCGGCGGTGAACTGAGCCTGATCAACCCCGCGGCGCGTGAGCTGCTGGCCCCGGTGGGGGCGGCACCCGCCACCGGCGTGCCCGCCGCTACCCTGGCCCAACTGTTCGGCGACGGCACCCCGGCGATCAACCAGCGGCTGACCCTCAACGGCCGCGCGCTGATCGTCAATCGGGTGCAGATCCGGGAGCGGGCTCGGCCTCGCCGCCGCGGGCGCGAGGTCGCCGCTGACAACGGCGCGGAGCGCATCGACGAGACCCGCAGCGGCGGCAGCGTGGTGACCCTGCGCGATCGTAGCGAGGTCAACCGCCTGGCCGAGGAGCTGACCGGGGTCAGCCGCTACGCCCAGGCGCTGCGCGCCTCCACCCACGAATTCAAGAACCGCCTGCATGTGATCCTGGGGCTGGTCCAGCTGCGTGACCTGGGGCGTCTGGAGCGCTATCTGCACGAACTCGACGATACCCTGATCGCCCCCGCTGCGGCGCGCGTCTCCGGGGTCAAGGATCCGGTGCTGGCGGGCTTTCTGCTGGCCAAGGGCAGCGAGGCGCGGGAGCGCCGCATCGAGCTCGAGGTGGAGCTGGAGAGCGATATCCCGGCGGCGGCCGAGGAGGAGGTGTGCCATCTGCTGGTGACGATCATCGGCAATCTGCTGGAGAACGCCTTCGAAGCGGTCGCCGGACGCGACGAGCGCCAGGTCACCCTGACGCTGGGGCTGGATGCCGAGGCGCTGTCGCTGCACGTCGCCGACAGCGGCTGCGGCATGGACGCGGCCCAGCGCGACGAGGTGCTCGAGCAGGGGGTGTCGACCAAGGGCGAGGGGCGTGGCTATGGCCTGGCTATGGTCCGCGCCCACATCGATTCCCGCGGTGGCCATCTGGCGATCTATTCCACCCCCGGACGTGGCACCCTGGTCGAGGTGACATTACCCTACGCGGTGGCCCCATCCTGGATTACCGACGGAGTGACATGAGCATGCGTGTACTGGTGGTAGAAGACGACCCGATGGTCATGCGGCTCAACGTCGAGTTTCTCAATCGCATCGAGGGGATCAGCCTGGTCGCCCAGTGCGAGGATCTGCCCGCTGCGCGGGACGTGCTGCAGCGTGAGTCGGTGGATCTGCTGCTGCTGGATGTCTTTCTGCGCGAGCACAACGGCCTGGCGCTGGTGCGCGAGCTGCGCCGCCAGGCCCGCGATATCCAGATCATCCTGATCACCGCGGCCTCGGAGATGGAGACGGTGCGTGAGGCCAAGCATCTGGGGGTCGACGACTATCTGGTCAAGCCGTTCGAGTTCCAGCGCTTCCAGGAGGCGCTGAGCCACTGTCTGGATACCCATCGGCGGCTGGCCGGGCTGCCGGCGCGTGCCCATCAGCGCGACGTCGATGCGCTGTTCCGCCGCGATGGCGCTGCCGTGGCGCCGCCCCAGCGCCCCGGCGACCTGCCCAAGGGACTCACCCTCAACTCGCTGTCGCAGGTGGCGCGCGCCGCCGCCGAGCACCAAGAGGCGACCTTCACCACCGAGGCGCTGAGCGAGGATACCGGGATGTCGCGGGTCTCGGTGCGCAAATACCTCAAGCACCTGGTGGATCAGGGCGTGCTCGAAGAGTCCTTCCACTACGGCCATATCGGCCGCCCCTCCTTCACCTACCGCTGTCTCGACGCCGAGGCGCTGGGGCGGCTGGGCGGTACGCCGACCTCCTGAGCGGCTGCTTTATCACCACAGATACCCGCTTCAGATGACCGGCTGTTTCAGCTGAACGGCCGTGCCAGTTGATAGACAACGGTGCTCGCACGAGCGGGTCTCTGCTCACGCCTGGCGGATCAGCTCGGCGATCAGCCGCCGCCCTGGGTGCAGGTGATCGACCAGCTCCCGTGCCAGCGGCAGCGGCTCGTCATGCAGGCGTGAGGCGATCAGCTCGGCGCACAGCGGCGCGCTGACCAGCCCGCGCGAGCCATGGGCGGTGCTCACCCAGAGACCCGGACGGTGACGCCCGGGGGCGGTAAAGCGCTGCCGCGCGTCCTTGGCCAGTGCGGCGTACGTTTCTCGCCAGGCGGCGCTATCCGGCAGTGGCCCGGCGTAGGGCGTCTTGTCGGGGCTGGCGGCGCGCACGCTGGCACGGCCGTCGAGTGCGGCCAGGGCCGCCGCCTCGCCATCGGCGCAAAGCGTAGCGTGCAGCGCCGGGGCGGTGCGCGAAAGCTCCTCCAGGTTGCGCCGCTGGTCGGCCTCGCGCAGCTGTGTATCGCCGTCGTTGGGGGTGAAGGTGGCGCCGAAGGTGAGCCTGCCGGCATAGGGCGGCAGCACATAGCCTTCGCCGCACAGCACCTGTGTCGGCGTGCCCGGCGCTGCCCACTGCAGGCTCGAGATCTGGCCGCGGACCTGCTGCAGCGGCAGGCCGTCGAGCCAGGCTGCGCTGGCGTGGCCGCTGGCGAACACCACCTGATCCACCTGCAGGTGCCCGGTGGATAGCGTGAGCTGCCAGCCCCCGTCGCATTGCGCGAGTGAGTCGAGCGCAGCGCGCTGGAACTCGACCCCCGGCGTTGCCGCCAGACGTTGGCAGAGCGCCACCGGGTCGACCCAGCCCGCCAGCGGATAGGCCAGCGCCGCGTGCGCCAGCGGCGTCCCCGCCAGCGCGCTGGCGCGGTCCGCATCGCAGCCGCTGACCACGCACTCGGGCAGGGCGTGGTTGGCCAGGAAACGCTGCTGGCGGCGCTGCTCGCGCTCACCGCTGGCGAGCGCGAGCAGGCCGCTGTCGCACCACAGGCTGCGCTCGGGGTCGAGGGTGGCCAGCCAGCGCTGGACGTAGAGCAGGGCGGCCAGGTAGAAGCGGCTCTGGCGGTTGCTCTCCGCGGCCAGCTTGACGTAGAGCGCCGCCTGGGGGTTGCCCGAGGCGCCGCTGGCGATGCCTTCGCGGTCGATCAGGCTGACCCGGCTGCCGCGGCGCGCCAGCGCCTCGGCCACGCTGGTGCCGGCGATCCCGGCACCGATCACCGCCACGTGGCCGGCGCGACGCGGCGGTGGCGGCGTGAACCAGGGCGTGGCGGCGCGCGAGTCGGCGTGCGGAATCGGGCGCTGATCCGGCTGCCATTCGCCGCGCAGCATCTCGCGCTTGCGCCCGAACCCCGGGACCTTGCGCCACTGAAAACCCTCGGCGGCGAGGCCGCGCCGTACCAGACCGGCGCAGGTGAAGGTGGCAAAGGTGGCCCCCGGGCGGCTGGCCGAGGCCAGCGCGGCGAACAGCGCCGGCTGCCACATATCCGGATTCTTGGCCGGGGCGAAGCCATCCAGGAACCAGGCATCCACCTGGCCGTCGAGCTGTGCCAGGCAGGTGGCGGCATCGCCGAAGTGCAGATCCAGGGTCACCCGCGGCGCCAGGCGCAGGCGGTGCACGCCGGGTACCGGCTGTGGCCACTGTGCGATCAGCGCCTGGGCGCGGGAAGCGAAGTCCGGCCAGCTCTGCCACACCCGCTCGAGTGCCTCGCGCGACAGCGGGTGCTTCTCGGTGGAGACCAGGTGCAGCCGCGCCGTGGCCGGCGCATGCTGTTCGAAGCACTCCCAGGCGCACAGCAGGTTGAGCCCGGTGCCGCAGCCGGTCTCGCCGATCACGAAGGCGCGCGTGGCGTCCCAGGCGCGGAAGCGGCTCGGCAGGTCGTTGTTGTCGAGGAACACGAAGCGTGTCTCCTCGCGGCCGTTGTCACGCGAGAAGTAGACGTCGTCGTAGCGGGTCGAGAAGGGCGCTTCCTGCTGCGCGTCATCCTGGCGCCAGTCGAGTTCCGCGGGCTCCAGGCGCTCGCCGAAGGCGGCGAGTCGGTCGTCGGTCATGTGATAGAAGGTCTCGCGTTTCCACACCAGGGTGATCAAAAAGTGATCGACTCACGCCAGCGGACGTCGTTTCGGGGACAGCGAAAGGCGTCCGCGGGATCTTCACAACGTTATCCACAGCAGCTGTGAAAAAGCTCACATCGGGGACTTGTGGATAACGCCTGATCGTTCAGGGCAGGACGTGCTTGAACGGCTTGACCTCGACCTTGGCGTAGACCCCGGCGGCGACGTAAGGGTCGGCGTCGGCCCAGGCCCGGGCGGCTTCCAGCGACTCGAACTCGGCGACGATCAGGCTGCCGCTGAAGCCGGCCTCGCCCGGATCTTCGCCGTCGATGGCGGGGAAGGGGCCGGCCAGGATCAGGCGGCCGTCGTCGCGCAGCGCTTCCAGGCGTGCCA
Source organism: Salinicola endophyticus (assembly GCF_040536835.1). Lineage (NCBI taxonomy): Bacteria > Pseudomonadati > Pseudomonadota > Gammaproteobacteria > Oceanospirillales > Halomonadaceae > Salinicola > Salinicola endophyticus. The sequence continues at coordinate 3,378,624 of NZ_CP159578.1, read as the reverse complement.
GATGGGCCGGGCGCGCCTCGCGCCGCAGCGAAAGGCTCGAATCGTTGTCATGACCGATGATGGCGTAGCGCATCAGGAGGGCTCCTCAGGGGTTGAGCGGGACATGTGACGTGCCAGGAAGAGCGCCTGTCCGATCACGAACAGCAGCGTCAGTCCGAGCATGCCGAACAGCTTGAAGTCGACCCAGGTCGCTTCGTCGTAGTGGGTGAAGACGAAGACGTTGAGAATCGCCATGGCGAAGAAGAACAGCACCCAGGCGAGATTGAGCCGTCGCCAGACCGCCGCCGGCAGCGATACCGCCTTGCCCATCATGCGCTGGGCCAGGGTCTGCCCGCCGAACAGCGGCGAGAACAGGAAGGCGATGCCGAACAGGGCGTTGATGACGGTCGGCTTCCACTGGATGAACGCCGGATCGCGGAAGGCGATGGTGGCGCCGGCGGAGGCGATCACGATGATCGAGGTGATCAGCAGCATCTTCTCGATGCGCCGCTGGCGCCACCACACCACGCCGAGCTGAATCACGGTGGCGGGGATCAGGATGGCGGTGGCCGTGATGATATCGCCGGTCAGATGATAGACGGCAAAGAAGATCGCGATGGGGAGAAAGTCGAACAGCAGTTTCATGCGCAGGGCTCCGAGAGGGCGGGGCGCGGATTGACCGCGACGGCGGCGGCCCTCACCATGTGCGGCCTATTCTGACAAAGACGCCCCGCGGCGTCATGCCCATGTCCCTTGCCGCCAGTGATTCCGAGAGTACCGCCGCGCCGCTTGCGCGCGCGCCCCTGACCGCCGCCACCCCGCTGGACGAGGCCCGCGGTGTCGATCTGCACCTGCACTCCAGTGCCTCCGATGGCCGGCTCACGCCCACCGAGCTGGTCGATCTGTGCCATGCCAAGGGGCTTTCGCATATCGCGCTGACCGACCACGACACCCTGGCCGGGGTCGAGGAGGCGCGCCAGCGCTGCGCGCATCACGGTATGCGTCTGCTGTGTGCCAGCGAGCTGTCGTGCCAGTGGCGCGGCATGGCGATTCATATCGTGGCGCTGCTGCCCCAGGGGCCGAACGCTGATTTCACGGCCAATCTCGAAGGGCTGGCCGAGGCGCGGGTGCGGCGTGCCGAGGAGATTGCCCGACGGCTGGAGAAGCTGGGGCTCGACGACGCCCTGGCTCGGGCGCGGGCGATCGCCGGTAGTGAGCGCCCACTGGGGCGGCCCGATTTCGCTCAGGCACTGGTCGATGCCGGGATGGCTGCGGACCGTCAGGCGGCGTTCAAGCGCTATCTGGGGGCCGGCAAGCGCGGTGACGTCAAGACCCACTGGCCGGCGCTGGAGACGGTGGTCGGCTGGATCGTCGATGCCGGCGGCGTCGCCGTGGTCGCGCATCCGCTGCGCTATGGCATGACCCGGCGCAAGCGTGATCTGCTGTTCGAGGCCTTCATCGGCGCTGGCGGGCAGGCTGCGGAGTTGGTGAGTGGTTACCAGAACCGCGATACCACCTTCGATCTGGCGCGTCAGCTCGCCCACCACGAACTCTACGGCTCGCTCGGCAGCGACTTCCATTTCCCCGGCGGTGCGCTGGCGCCGGGCACGCTCAGTCCGGCGCCGCGCTCCCACGTGCGCCCGGTGTGGGCGCATCCCGCCCTGGCCGATGTCGTCGCCCCCTGCTGAGCGGCTCCTACCGAGCCATCGCCCACCTTGGCCCGCCTCGCGCTGAGCCTTGGCGGCAGGCGCCGGGCGCGGCATCTGTTACGCTGACGGTGAATGGCGCCGTGCGCGGTGCCTTGCGTCATACCGGCGTGTCGCCAGCGCGTGGCCGCCGTGGCGGGATCAGACCCCAAGGAGGGCACGACATGACCCAGTTTTTCCAGATCCATGCGCAGAACCCGCAGAAGCGCCTGATCGATCAGGCGATCGGTATCCTGCGCCAGGGTGGCGTGGTCGCCTATCCGACCGACTCCGGTTATGCACTGGGCTGCTGCCTGGGCGAGAAGAAGGCGATCGAGAAGATCAAGTGGCTGCGCCAGCTCGATGACCGTCACAACTTCACCCTGGTGTGCTCCGATCTTTCCGAGATCGGCACCTACGCCAAGGTCGACAACAGCGTCTTCCGCCTGCTCAAGTCGCACACCCCCGGGCCCTACACCTTCATTCTCAACGCCACCAGCGAAGTGCCGCGCCTGCTGCTGCACCCCAAGCGGCGTTCGATCGGCGTGCGCGTGCCCGACCACCGTATTACCCATGCGCTGCTCGAGACCCTGGGTGAGCCGCTGATGAGCGTGACCCTGATCCCGGTGGATGAAGAGCTGCCGATGACAGATGCCGAGGAGATCCGCGAACGCTACGGCGCGCATATCGACCTGATCATCGATGGCGGTGCCTGCCACCTGGAGCCAACCACGGTGGTCGATCTGCGCGAGATCCCGCCGACCCTGGTGCGCGAAGGGCGCGGCGACCCCGCGCCGTTCCGCTGAGGCGCGTGCCGCGATAGCACGCGGCGGCAGCCCTCGAGCGAAAATCGGCCGATGTCGATACAGCGCCCCCGCCGGTACCACCCGGCGGGGGCGCTGTGTTTCGGGCACATCACCTGGCGGCTGGCCTGAGCCTGGCCGCCCGCGTGATCAATCCGTCTTGAGCGGTGCCGCCCACGCTTCCAGCGTCGCGTCGCTCCAGCTGCCATAGCTGGCATTGGGGAACATGATCCAGTCGTCGCCGAAGTGCGCCGCCTGCTCGGCCACCAGGCGCTTCTGGGAGGCCAGATCGGCGTGATGAAAGTCGCCGGAGAAGTCGGCCAGCGAGTCGCCGAGTTGCAGCACCAGCCGATAGTCGCGCTCGATGGCGGCACGGCGCTCGGCCTTGGAGGGCCCCAGCAGGCGCACCTGGGCGTCGTCGACCTGGGGCAGACGCAGCGCTTTCAGCGTCGCCAGCGTGGCGGCCTTGTTCTCGTCGTAGCGGTCGGAGACGTAGAAGATCGTTACGCCGTGGGCGTCGGCATAGTCGAGGAAGGCCCGGGCGCCGGGAATCAGGCGCGGATGCCCCTGGCGCTCCCACACCTTCCAGGTATCCCAGCTGGTGAAGTCGTGACACGCCTGCATGTCGCGCACCAGCAGCGCGCTGTTGTCGATCACCGTCTCATCGAGGTCGGTCATGATCGCCAGATTGGTGGCGTCGGGGTGGGCAGCGATCTTCTGCGCCAGGCGCATCGTGGCCAGGGCATAGTTCTGGCGCTGCAGCGCCTGGACCTCCGCCGACTGCTGCTGGTAGCGCAGCGCCATGGCGTACTCTTTGGGCGCGCACTCGCCAGCGCTCGCAGCGGGCGCTGTCTGCGCGGTTGCGCTGGTGGCACACAGCAGGCCGCCGAGCAGCAGGGCGCCGGCGATGCCGCGACTGATAGGGGAGGTGATTGTCATCTTGGGTTCTCCTGACATCGGCGATGCCCGCGCAGGGCGGGCGACCTAGCTACCTTAGAGAAGCCTCGGCGAGGCTTCAAACCGCGCCATGCGCGGCATTCCGGCATGGCACGCGTTTTTGGTCATGGCCGTCGGCGACGACTGTGTCGGTTGCGACGGCGGGTCACGACTCCCGGGACGCTATACCGAGAGCGCTTCCAGGTGGCGTCCGCCCGCACGACGTGCCGCCGGGCGCTCACCGGCGCTGGGGTCGTTGGCCGGTGTCCAGGTCACCATCTCGCTATCGCCTTCGGTGCCGATCTCCCGTTCGGGTACTGTGTCCGGGGCCTCGGCGGCGCCGAGCTGGAAGGTGTCGACGCTGTCGCGCTGACGCTGGGCGCGGGCTTCGATATCGCGGGTGGCGTCCAGGGTCTGCGCTGCCAGCTCGACGTTGCGCTGGGTCGCCGAATCGATCTCGGCGATGGCCTGGTCGATCTGGGCGATGCCCTCATGCTGCTGCTGGCAGGCGGTGGTGATGCTGTCGAGCAGTTGACTCATCTGGCGGCTGGAGTCGACCGCGGTCTCCAGCGCCTGACCGGCCTGGGTGAGCACCTCGGCGCCCTGCTGGACCTGCTGATGGGTGCCTTCGATCTGCTCGCGGATGGTCTGCGCCGCCTCCGCGGAGCGCGAGGCGAGATTCTTGACCTCGGCGGCGACGACCGCAAAGCCGCGGCCGTGTTGGCCGGCGCGCGCGGCCTCCACCGAGGCGTTGAGCGCCAGCATGCTGGTCTGGTAGGCGAGCGAGTCGATCAACGCGATCACCTCCAGCGATGCCTGGGAGCGCGTCTGGGCGGCTTTCATCTCGCTCACCGCGGAGGCCATCTGCTGGCCGCTGTGCTCAAGCTGCTGGCGGCTCTCCTCGGCCAGATGGCGGCCGCGCTCGGTGTGCTCGGCGGTATGCCCGACCGAGGCGGTGATCTGCTCCATGCTCGCCGAGGTCTCCTGCAGCGCCTGCGCCTGCTGCTGGCTCCCGTGGTTGAGCTCTTGGCTGGCCTGCGACAGGCGGCTCGCGTCATCGCTCAAGGCGTTGCTCTCCTGCTGCAGCTGGGAGACCAGCGTCGCCAATGACGCCTGCATGGTTGCCACCCCCTGTTTGAGCTGGCGCATCTCGCGCATGCCGCGGGTGGTCAGCTGCTGGGCCAGATCGCCGGAGGCGATGCCGGTCAGGTGCGAGCGCACCCGACTCAGCGGGCTCAGCAGATGGCGATTGACGCTATGGAAGGCCAGCGCCAGCAGCAGCAGGGTGACACCGCCCGCGATGATCAGACCCAGCTGCATGAGGTCGACGTTGCGCTGCATGGCTGAGACGCCATTGGCGGCATTGCTGGCACCGGCTTCGGTCAGCGTATCCAGCGCCTGGTCGAGGTCGGCGGTGAGTGCGTTGGTATGCTTGACGCTCTGCTGGTAGGCGGCCAGGTTCCAGCTCTTGAGCGCCGCGAAGCCAGGCTCGATGCCGTCTTCGATCAGCGCCTGGAAGCGCGCCTTGAGCGCTACATCCCGGGCTTCGCTGGCGGCCAGGGTATCGAGAGTCTCGCGGGCGCGGGCCAGCGTCTCCTCGGCCTTGGCCCAGGTCGCCTTGGCCGCCTTGACCTTGAGCCGGTTGTAGTCGGTCTGGTAGCTGTCGAGCAGCACCCGGGTCTGCATCAGGTCGGCGTAGACGGCGCGCGCCGTGCCCAGGCGCTCGACGTTGAGATGGTAGACGGAGGCGAAAGCCGCCTGCGCCTGTTTCATGGCGAGATAGCTGCCGCCGCCGATCAGCCCGATCAGCAGGGCAAAGGTGGCGAGCAGGGCGATCAGCCCGCTGCGGAGGGTGAGGCGAAACGGTTTCATGGCAGGCTCCCTGAGGACAAACGTCAATACCGGGAGAGCTTGCCGGGTGAGTGTCACACTAAGATGACAAAGCGTTACAGTTCCCGTTCAGGTGAGCCACGTCGGGAGAGCGTTCAGCCCGCGGTCTCTTCTGCAGGGGCGTTGGGATCTTCACTCTCCTCGTCGAGCCAGGTGCCGCAAAGGCGGCAGTAGCGTGAGTCGCGTTCGTGGCCCTCGTGACCGCAGCCGGGACAGGCCTCGTCGGAGTAGCGCTCCTCGCGAATCGAGCGGATCACCTCGGCCGAGAAGACGCCGGTGGGCACCGCCAGGATCGAGTAGCCCAGCACCATCATGAAGGCGGAGATGAACTGACCGACCGGGGTGACCGGGGCGATGTCGCCGTAGCCCACGGTGGTCAGCGTGACGATGGCCCAGTACATCGAGCGCGGCATGCTGGTGAAGCCGGCTTCCGGCGGTTCGATCATGTAGATCAGGGCGCCGAAGATGGTGATGATCAGCAGTACCGTGATCAGGAACAGCAGGATCTTGCGCTGGCTGCGGCGCAGCGCCTGCACCAGCATGCGCCCCTCGCCGACGAACTCCATCAGACGCAGCACCCGGAACACCCGCAGCACGCGCAGGATGCGCAGCACCAGCAGCGACTGCGCCCCGGGCAGGAACAAGCTCAGCCAGGTGGGCAGAATGGCGAGCAGGTCGAGCACGCCGTAGAAGCTCTTCAGATAGCGCAGCGGCCGCTCCAGGCAGTAGAGCCGCAGCACCAGTTCGAGGGTGAAGATCAGGGTGAAGATCCACTCGACCAGCAGGAACCACTCACCATAGTGTTGATGCAGGTGGGGTACGCTATCCAGAAAGACCACCACCACGCTGAGCAGGATCAGCGTGATCAGTGCAATATCGAAGGCCTTGCCCGCACGGGTATCCGATTCGAAGATGATCTGAAACAGCTGCTTGCGGAAACTGGATTCCCCAGACTGCATGATGGGCATGCCCTGTGCGTGGATGAAATGGTCGCCAAAACGCCGAGAATGCGCGCGCGGGCTGGCGTTAAACTTCGGTGAAGCGTGGCCGATAACCCGGGATATCACGGCTTGCGCCGACTGGCGATGTCACTGCGCCGGGCACGGGCCGCCGCGGCTGCCCGTCACCCTCTGGATCAGTGTAACCGTGTCCCCTATTTCAGGCAGCCTCGTTCATGATGGGATTGATTAAACGGATATTGATCGACCCTAGCGAATTCACGCTGGGTGAGGCGGCAGTGCACCGCGATCTGCGCCGCCGTGACATGGGACCCGGCGAGGAGTCGCTGGGATGAGTGTCTCCTCGAAAGCCTCGCCCGAGGGTCGCGAAGCGCATCTGCTTGCTCAGATCGATGCGATCGGCAACCAGCTGTGCCAGGCCGTCGACGGCACCTTCGATTTCTACGTCCACACCGACAGCGACGAACTCGCGATTCAGAAGCTGGCCCAGCTCAACAACGTCACCCTCGATGCGGTGCGCCGCACCATCGGCGAGCTGGAGCAGACCCGGCGTGAGCTCGAGGGGCGGGTCGAGGAGCGTACCCAGCGCCTCGATCTGATCCTGAGTGCCACCAATGACGGAGTCTGGGAGTGGGAGATCGACGCGGGCCAGGTCACCCTGTCGCCGCGCTGGGCCAGCATGCTGGGCCAGGACTCCGCCGAGATTCGCCAATCCTTCGAGGCGTGGCTGGAGCTGATTCATCCCACCGATCGTGATGCGGTGGAGCACGCGTTCTATCGTCATCTCGACGGGCTCAGCGATGTGGTCGATATCGAGTATCGTGTGCGCAATGCGCGCGGCGCCTGGCGCATGATGCTGTGCCGCGGGCTGTGCCAGCGCGACGAGCGGGGCCGCGCGCTGCGCATGGCCGGCACCCTGAGCGATACCACCGAACAGCGCCTGAGCGATCCGCTCACCGGCCTGCCCAACGGCGCCTATCTCGACCTGCTGATGCAGGAAAAACTGGGCAGTCTGCCGCGCCCGCCGCTGTCACTGGTCAAGTTCCAGCTGCTCAATGTGGCCCAGCTGTTCGATGGGGTTGCGGTCGAACACGCCATTGCGGCGTTGCGCAAGCGCGTGCAGGCGCTGCGCCAGCGTTTGCCCGCCCGGGTCACGCTGATGGCGCTGCCCGAGCACACCTTTGCCATGGTGCTGGAGCTCGACGCCGTGGCCGAGCTCGACCGCGTGCTCGAGCCGGTCGAGGCACTGCTCGCCGAGCCGGTGGAGATAGCGGGCCGGCTGGTATGGCTGTCGCATGTCAGTGGAGTGGCGATCGTCAGCCTGCACGAGGCCATCAGTGCCGACGAGTGGCGCCGCCAGGCGCGCTTGGCCCTGGCCAGCGCGCGCCAGTCGGATGTCGGCACGCGCTGCTATTACAGTGAGTCGCTGCGTCAGTGGGAGCGGCATCAGGGGCGCGCGGAGCAGATGATTCGCGGCGCGCTGGCCAATCGCGGGGTGTGCTGCTTTCTGCAGCCGATCGTCGATATCGTCGCCGGCACGGCGCGCGGCTTCGAGGCGCTGATGCGCCTGGAGGACCCGGTCGAGGGGTTGGTCAGTCCGGGCGCTTTCGTCGAGGTGGCGGAGCGCACCGGGCTGATCGCTCCGCTGTGGGAGATGCTGATGGATCAGGCGCTGCCGGTGCTCAAGGACCCGGGCATGCGCGAACGCTTCGGCGAGACCTTCCTGGTCAGCGTCAATCTCTCGTCGCGCCAGTTGATGGATTCGCGTCTGCTCGAGCTGATGCTGGCGGCCTGCGCGCGCCATGGTGTGGCGCAGTCGCGGCTACAGATCGAGGTGACCGAGAGTGCGGTGCTGAGTGATCCGGTGCGCGCCTCGCGTATGCTCGAACGCATGCGCGAGGCGGGTATCCAGGTGGCGATGGACGACTTCGGCAGCGGTTATTCGTCGCTGGCGCAGCTCACCTCGCTGCCGCTGGATACGGTCAAGATCGACCGCAGTCTGGTGCTGAACGTGAACACGCTGCCACGCAAGCAGCATGTGCTGGCGGCCGTGGTGGCGCTGTGTCAGCGCCTCGAACACGGCGTGGTGGTGGAAGGGGTCGAGGACTGGGAGACGGTGACGCTGCTGCGCCAGTGGGGCGTGCGCGATATCCAGGGGTTCTTCTACGCCCGGCCGATGCCGATGGCCCAACTGGTCAAGCAGTTCGAGCTGCCGTTACCGCTGTCGCCGGCGGGGGCGTCAGCCAATGACGCCGCCGGCTAAGAGGGTGTTTACAAAATGCCTGCGCTCGGCAATACGGCGTTAAAATCGGCCTCGTACGCGAGCCCGTTCAAAATGCTCATTTACAACCCGTAAACTCCGCGTTTTCGCCGATTTTGCCTTGTCTTGCCTTCGCTCGCCGAATTTGTAAACGCCCTCTAAGCTCCCGCGCTCTCGTCTCCAGTCTCGTCCCCAGCCCTCAGCCGAGCCGCCGCAGCGCCAGCCAGGCGCTGCTCGCCCACGGCATCTCGCCGCCGCTCAGCGGTGCCGACAGGGTCGCCAGCGCTGGGTGCGAGCCCTGCGTGGCGAGGGCCGCCAGGCGCGTCTGGGCGCAGCGCAGCCAGGCCGGGTCGCCGCTGTCCTGCCACACGTCCAGCGCTTCGATCAGCGCATCCAGGCTCGCCTCGGGCGCGTGTGCCGGCGGCCGCGGCCAGCCGTGGCGCAGCGCCCCGGCGCGGCTCGCCTTGCTGTGGTTGGCGGGGCGTGCAGCGAGCGGCGTGCCACCGGCGCCGACCGGCTGGCACAGCGTTTCTGCCAGCCGCCACAGCGCCTCGGGTGCCCCGGCTTTCAGTTCCAGCTCCAGCTCGCGGATCGCCAGGGTCGCGCCATCGGCGCGGATCTCGCCCTGATCGAGGGCGATCTCGATCTCCGCCTCACCCTCACGGTAGCACCAGGTGCGGCGCTCGAAGTCGGTGGTGAAGGCCGGGCGCAGCTGCGTCAGATCGACCCCGGCCAGGGCCGGATGCTCAAGCTCGCGCAGCCCGGTCTCGTCGAGCCCCACGGCGTTGCAGACGCGCTCGTCGAGCGACCACTCCCATTCGCCACGGCTCGACAGGCCGCCGTGACTCGCCGCGGCGCTCTTGAGCGTCTGCACGCGCTTATCGCCGATCCGGCGTACGCGCAGGGCGACCCGGGCGGCTTCCAGGGCGCCGTCCGGGGTGTCGTAGTAGCAGTTGCCGAGCGTGTGGGTGGCCGTGGCCAGCGTCGAGAGCAGCGGATGCGCCGCCAGCGCTGCCGGGGCGGACTCGGCGAGCGCCAGTTTGAGTTCGATTTCGTCGCTCATGTGCGCTCCCGCATGGGTCTGAAGGGAAAAACGTAAGCCTTCGTGTCGCGTTCATGAATTTTTCATGACGCCCCGAGACGCAATCATTATACTGGCGCCGCCACTTCCAACGCATCCAGGCCACGCTATGGTGAGTACCAATCCGTTCTCGGCGCTGTTTGGACGTTCGCCGTTCCAACCGCTGTTGGCCCACATCGTCAAGACCAGCGAATGTGCCGGTCAGCTCCTGCCGTTCTTCGACGCGGCGCTCAGCGGCGATTGGGAAGCGGCGCGCGGTTACCGCGAGGCGATCACCCAGCTCGAGCACGAGGCGGACGAGCTCAAGACCCAGCTGCGGCTCAACCTGCCCAACACCATGTTCCTGCCGGTGTCGCGTTCCGACCTGCTCGAACTGATCAGCGTGCAGGACAAGATCGCCAACAAGGCGCGCGATATCACCGGCATCATGCTCGGCCGCAACATGAACATCCCCGACCTGCTGGCCGAGCCGATGCGCGACTACCTGCGCACGGCGGTGGCCACGGTGGACCAGGCGCGTAAGGCGCTGGAGGAGCTCGAGGACCTGCTCGAGTCCGGGTTCGGCCGCAACGTCTCCGACGTGATGCAGACCCTCATCCGTGAACTGCACGAGCTCGAGCACCAGGCCGACGACCAGCAGATCGCGATCCGTCGCCAGCTGTTCCAGCTCGAAGCCGAGCTGCCGCCGGTGGACGTCATCTTCCTCTACAAGATCATCGAATGGATCGGCGAGCTGTCCGACCGCGCCGAGCGCGTGGGTAGCCGCCTGCAGATTCTGACGGCCCGCTGATCGCGGGTCTTCTTTTTACGCCTTCGTCACGCCACTCATAGCGAACTGAGCCTATGTCCATCATTGCGCAATACGGTGATGTCTTCATCATTCTCGCCTGTGTCTTCGGCTTCTTCATGGCCTGGGGGGTCGGCGCCAACGACGTCGCCAATGCCATGGGGACCTCGGTCGGTTCCAAGGCGATCACGATTCGGCAGGCCATCGTCATTGCGGTGATCTTCGAGTTCCTGGGCGCCTGGCTCGCCGGTGGTCAGGTCACCGAGACCATCCGCAAGGGCATCATCGACGCCAGCCTGCTGCAGCAGGAGCCGCAGATGCTGGTCTACGGCATGCTCGCCTCGCTGCTGGCGGCGGGGTCTTGGTTGATGATCGCCTCACTCAAGGGCTGGCCGGTTTCCACCACCCACTCGATCGTCGGCGCTATCGTCGGCTTCGCCATCGCCGGTCTGGGCGTGGATTCGGTGCACTGGAACGCGGTCGGCACCATCGCCCTGAGCTGGGTCACCTCACCGCTGATCGCCGGGGTGTTCGCCTACGTGCTGTTCCGCTCGGTGCAGGTGCTGATCTTCGACAACCCCGACCCGTTCGCCGCGGCCAAGCGCTACGTGCCCGGCTATATCTTCTTGGTCGGTTTCATCGTCTCGATGGTGACCCTGGTCAAGGGGCTCTCGCATGTCGGGCTCGAACTGAGCTTCGGCGAGAGCCTGCTGCTGGCGACCGCCTTCGGCGTGGTGATCATGATGTTCGGGCTGCTGCTCGAGAACCGCATCAACCGTGGCGAGCGGCGCTCGCGCGGGCAGTACGACTTCTCCAGCGTCGAGCGTATCTTCGGCGTGCTGATGATGTTCACCGCCTGCGCCATGGCTTTCGCCCACGGCTCCAACGACGTCGCCAACGCGGTCGGCCCGCTGGCCGCGGTGATCAGCGTGGTCGAGAGCGCCGGCAGCGTCGGTGGGTCGTCGGCGATGCCGTGGTGGGTCCTGGTGCTGGGCGGCGGCGGTATCGTGGTCGGCCTGGTCACCTATGGCCACAAGGTGATCGCCACGGTGGGTACCGGGATCACCGAACTCACCCCGAGCCGGGGCTTTGCCGCCACGCTCTCCGCCGCGTCCACCGTGGTGCTGGCCTCGGGTACCGGGCTGCCGATCTCGACCACGCACACGCTGGTCGGTGCGGTGCTCGGGGTCGGCCTGGCCCGTGGCATGGCGGCGCTCAACCTGCGCGTGCTCGGCTCGATCGTGCTCTCGTGGCTGATCACGCTGCCCGCCGGGGCGCTGCTGTCGATCATGTTCTTTTTCATGTTCAAGGGCATGTTCGGCTAGCGCTGGTACGAAAACTGGCTTTACCCGCGCCGACGCGCGGGCCTGACGCTCTGGTATAGTGATGGCTCGATCCCCCGAGCCAACCCACTTGCCGGAGCGTCTCTCCATTGGATTCGCGTTTCCCCTTCGTCGACTGGTTCCGTAACTCGTCCCCCTATATCAATGCCCACCGCGGCAAGACGTTCGTCATCCTGATCGAAGGCGCGGCGATGGCGTCGTCGCGCTGGGACCAGCTGCTGCAGGATCTGGCGCTGTTGCACACCCTCGGCGTGCGCCTGGTGCTGGTCTACGGCATCCGCCCGCAGGTGAGCGCGGCGCTGGAGGCCGAAGGCATCGAGGTGGAGCGGGTCGAGGGGCGCTGGGTGGCGCACCGCGGCATCATGGACCATGTCGAGCGCATCGCGGCGCGCCAGCGTCTGGATATCGAAGCGCATCTCTCGCTGGGGCTGCCCAACACGCCGCTGCACGGGGTCGAGCTCACCGCGGTCTCGGGTAATCTGGTCACCGCCAAGCCCTTGGGTGTGCGCGGTGGCATCGATTTCGACCACAGCGGCGAGGTGCGGCGGGTGCGCAGCCAGGCGATCGAGAGCCTGCTCGCCGGCGGGAATCTGGTGATCCTGCCGCCGCTGGGATACTCGCGCACCGGCGAGGTGTTCGATCTCGACGCCGCCGATATCGCCCAGCACGTGGCCGTGGCGCTGAAGGCCGACAAGCTGATTCTGCTCGGCGAGTCGGCGGGGCTGCATGACGACGACGGCCGGCTGCAGCGCCAGCTCGGCCCTGCCCAGGGCGAGAGCCTGCGCCAGCAGGCCGACCCCGGCAGCGAGCTGTGGCGGCATCTCGGCGCCGCCTGCGAGGCGGCCCGCCACGGCGTGGCGCGTACCCACCTGCTCTCCTGGCACGACCACGACGCCCTGCTGGGTGAGCTCTTCACCCGTGACGGCGTGGGCACGATGATCACCCAGAACCGCTACGAGCAGCTGCGCCAGGCGGTGCTCGACGACGTCGGCGGGCTGTTGGCACTGCTCAAGCCGTTGGAGGCGCGGGGCATGCTGGTGGCGCGGACCCGCGAACGGCTCGAGCACGAGATCGACGACTACGTGGTGATCGAGCGTGACGGCATGATCATCGGCTGCGCCGCGCTGCATCGCTTTCCCGACGCGGCGATGGGGGAGCTTGCGTGTCTCGCCGTGCACACCGACTACCGCCGCGGCAGCCGCGGCGACACCCTGCTCAGCGAGGTCGAGCGCCGCGCCCGGCGCCACGGCTTCACCCAGCTCTTCGCCCTGACCACCCACACCACGCACTGGTTCTTCGAGCGTGGTTTCGAGCTCTCCACCACCGAGTCGCTGCCGAGCCTCAAGCGCGAGGCCTACAATCAGGCGCGACGCTCCAAGGTGCTGTTGAAGTCGCTGTAGATGTGGTTGAAGTTGCTATAGAGGTGGTTGAAGTCGCTATAGATGTAGTTGAAGTCGCGGGAAAGAGACACCTTTCAGCCCCGGTTCCGGCCGGGGCCGTCTCTTTTTTGAGACTTTATATCCTGTTGATATTATTGATCTTTCGGGAATCCTTCAAAAAATCGTCGGCTATCGGCGACGTTTTTCCGTGTTGATCTGCATGATTTTCGCCGTCGGCCGTTCCCGGGCCGTACCCTGGTCTTTCGTGCCAATCATAAGTTTATGATTTTAAATGAAAAATAAAAAACTGGCACGCCCCTGGCTATATCATTTACCGAGAGCGACGAGACGAGTCTTCCGAGCTTGTCTCATCGAGTCTCGCCGCGGCCCATCATCACCCTGTGCCGGGCCCGGTGAGCTTGAGAGCGTCCGCTCCACGCGATGTGTGACTTAGGTTGCGATGAGACGGGTGCGGCCTGCGGGCAAGGAGACGCACCATTAGGGCAAGGATGCCCCGGCAAGGATGCCTTCCCCCTCCTGCGAGGGGACCCATGATGACCGGCCGCTGTGGCGACCGGTTCAGGACTGGGACAGGCGGTTCGCCGCCACGCATCACGACAGCCCCTGATTGGCCAATGTCGTGATTGCGGTTCCAGGGGCCTCACGGCCCGCGGAACGCCTTCGAACAGCTGATTCAGGCAGTTTTTCAAGGGCGTTCCAGTAACCCTTCAGTTCCCTGCGTACCTTGGGCCGGCTCTGCCGGCCCTCTTTTTTTGTGGCCGCCGGGTTCTCTGCGGTTGCTGGATTTTTGCGGCTGTCGGGTTTTCTGCGGCTACCGAATTTTACGGCCGGTACGGCCGAGGCGGGTCGCCCGTGTCGCCGCATGGGCATTCAATAAAAATGTTATCCTTGCGGAACGATCCATGACTCGAATGGGCCTCCTGCACAGAGCCACGCTTATGACTTCCGAGCTCTCCCGGCGCTGGCGCCCGCGCTCACTGATGCAACTGGTACTGCTGGCGTTTCTCTTCGTCATGCTGCCGATCGCCATCCTCATGTTCCAGGCCGGCCAGGCGCTGTCCCAACTCTCCTCGCTGGCCGACCAGAGCGCGCGACAGGCGGTGGAAGAGACCCGCCGTGCGCGCATGCTCAGCTCGCTGGCGCTGCAGATGGAGCGCAGCGCGCGCCAGTACGCGGTGATCGAGGAGGAGGGGCTGCGCGACATCTACAACGAGAAGTCGCGCCAGTTCGGCGAACTGCTGGCTCAGCACCGTGCGCTGATGGCTGACAATCCCGATTTCCAGTCGCTGTCCGCGCGCTACGCCCAGCTCGCGGTGCTGCCGCACATGCCCAGCGACGACATGGACACCTTCCTCGATCGCTTCTCCGGCTTCGCCAGCGAATCCGACGCCGTGCGCGAGGCGACCAACACCCTGATCGATGAGCGCATCGCCAACATCCGCCAGCAGGCCAATGCGGTGAAGGCACGGCTGTGGATGCAGTCGGCGGCGCTGGTCTCCGCCAGCCTGATGCTGATGCTGTTCTTCACCTGGCTGATCACGCGCCCCATCCGCCAGCTCGAACAGCGTATCTTCGGGCTGGGCAGCGGTGAACCGGAGACCACGCCGGTGCGTATCCAGGGCCCGGCGGAGCTGGTCCAGCTGGGCGAGCGCCTGACCTGGCTGGCCCAGCGGCTCTCCGAGCTGGAGGCCCAGAAGCAGCAGTTCCTGCGTCACATGTCGCACGAACTCAAGACCCCGCTGGCGAGTATCCGCGAGGGCACCGCGCTGCTCTCCGACGGGGTCGCCGGCGAGCTCAACGAGCGCCAGGACGAGATCGTCGGGCTGATCGACGACAACGGCCAGGAGCTGCAGCGCCTGATCGAGCAACTGCTCGACTACAACCTGCTGCAGAACAGTCGCTGCGTGACGGTAACCCGCTTCGATCTCGCCACGGTGATCCAGGAGGTGCTGGCCAAGCATCGTCTGGCGCTGGACAGCAAGGGGATGCAGGTGACCAGCCCGCACCACCCGCTGATCTGGCAGGCCGACCGCGAGCGCACCGCGCGGGTCCTCGACAACCTGATCTCCAACGCCATCGCCTATGGCGAGGATGGCGGCCGCCTGACCATCCGCCTGGCGCAGCAGCGTGACTGGCTGACACTCGACGTGGCCAACAGCGGCGAGCCGATCGCCGAGGCCGACCGCGAGCATCTGTTCAAGGCGTTCTACCAGGGCAGCGCGCGGCGCAAGGGGCCGCTCAAGGGCTCGGGGATCGGGCTTTCGATCGCCGCCGACTGCGCGCGCCTGCAGCAGGGCGATCTGGCCCTGGTGGCGGATACCGAACTACCGGTCTGCTTCCGGCTGACCCTGCCCTGGGTCGAGCCGGCAGCCGACGATAACGAGGTCAGCGGCTCCACGGGCACGCTGACCCATGACGCAAGGACGACGACATGACCATGCGAATGAAGGGTGTGCTGGCACTGGCCGCACTGGCCCTGCTCAGCGGCTGCCAGTCGCTGGCCGAAACCGACGCGCCGCCCCCGGGCTGCGGCGAGCTGCCCACCTTTGCCGACAACGTCTGCCTGCTCGACTCCTGGGTCGCCTTCGGGCTCGATGCCCAGCGCGGCGACGCCGAGTGGCGCGAGATGATGCTCGAGCGGCTGGACGGCTCGCGTGCGGATCAGAAGGCCGCACGCGCGGTGGTGCTGGCATGGGATGCCCCCCAGGACTGGCGCCGGGCCTCCGACCTCTACAAGGCGAGTATCAGCAGTGCACCGACGCGCCTGCAGCCGCTCTTGCAGCAGTGGCTCAACGACCTGGAAAAGCGCCGCCAGCTCTATGCCCAGCGCGCCGGCAGCAGCGGGGGCGGCAGCGCCAACCAGGCGCTCCAGCGCGAGAACGAAGCGCTGAAACAGCAGCTCAAGGAGATGTCGGACAAGCTCGACGCGCTCACCGACATCGAAAGAACGATCAACTCACGCGACTGAGCCATCGGCTCGCGCGGCGGCTCAGACCCCGCGCGGTCCCGTCACACCGAACGTGACCGGTCTGTCCTGATGACAGGCCGCGCGATGGCAGGAGGAGTCCATTCATGTCTTTGCAAACCGACGTCACCAAGCGCCGCCCGACGCGCACGCCCGCGATGCAGCCGGGGCGGTCTACCAGCACCGCGCACATCCTGCTGGTCGACGACGACCCCAGCCTGCTCAAGCTGTTGGGCATGCGCCTGGAGAGCCGTGGCTTTCGAGTCACCACCGCCGAGAGCGGCCGCGCCGCGCTCAGCCACCTGGCCGACGACACCCCGGATCTGGTGCTCTCCGATCTGCGCATGGACGAGATGGATGGGCTGGCGCTGTTCCATGAACTGCAGCGCCGCGTGCCGGGCATGCCAGTGATCATCCTCACCGCCCATGGCTCGATCCCCGATGCGGTCAGCGCCACCCAGCAGGGGGTGTTCAGCTTCCTGACCAAGCCGGTCGACCGTGACGAGCTGTTCGCCGCCATCGACGAAGCGCTGGCGCAGACGCCGACCACGCGTGGCGAGGGCGGCGAGATGTGGCGCTCCCAGATCATCACCCGCAGCCCGCAGATGGAGCGCATTCTGGAGCAGGCCTACATGGTCGCCGCCTCCGATGTCAGCGTGCTGGTGACCGGCCCCAGCGGGACCGGCAAAGAGTTGCTGGCCAATGCCATGCACCAGGCCAGCCCGCGCGCCGACAAGCCGTTCGTGGCGATCAACTGCGGCGCGCTGCCGGAGCAGCTGCTCGAGAGTGAGCTGTTCGGCCATGCCCGCGGCGCCTTCACCGGTGCGGTCAGCCAGCACGAGGGGCTGTTCCTGGCCGCCGACGGCGGCACCCTGTTCCTCGACGAGATCGGCGACATGCCGCTGACCCTGCAGGTCAAGCTGCTGCGGGCGCTGCAGGAGCGCCAGATCCGCCCGCTGGGCAGCACCAAGTCGGTGCCGATCGACGTGCGCATCATCTCGGCGACCCACCGCGATCTCGACCGCGCCATGCACGAAGGCGACTTCCGCGAGGATCTCTACTACCGCCTCAACGTGGTCAATCTCAAGCTGCCGCCGCTCAAGGAGCGCGCCGAGGACATCCCGTTGCTGGCCAAGCACATGGTGGCCCAGGTCGCCGCCCGGCATAAATCGTTCGTCAAGGGCTTCTCGCCGGAGGCGCTCAACCTGCTCGCCTCCAGTGCCTGGCCCGGCAACGTGCGCCAGCTGGTCAACGTGGTCGAGCAGTGCGTGGCGCTGACCAGCACGCCGATGATCCCCGAAGCGCTGGTCTCCCAGGCGCTGGCGGCGGAGGAGAACGCGCTGCCCTCGTTCAGCGAAGCGCGTGCCGGGTTCGAACGCAGCTATCTGATCAAGGTGCTCAAGATCACCGAGGGCAATGTCACCCAGGCGGCGCGTATCGCCGGGCGCAACCGCACCGACTTCTACAAGCTGCTGGCCCGCCACGAACTCGACCCCGGCGCCTTCAAGCCCACCGCGATGCCTGACACCACGAGCTGAGCGCATCCGGCGCCGGCGGTGTTGGCCGCCGGCGTCTCTTGATGCTTCACGCCATATCTCTCTTTACGCCTCCTGCTCTACGCCTCTCGTTCTACGACCCTCTCACGCTAAACACCGCTTTCCGGCCCAGCCGGCTGCCCCGAGGCAGCCTGAACCAGATCCGCGAGGCGCTGACGCAGCCAGCGCTGTAGCGGGTGGGTGGTGGTGCGCTCATGCCACAGCAGGGCCATGTCGAAGCCGGGCACGATCAGCGGTGGCGCCAGCCGCTGCAGTTGTTCGGCTCGCCCGACTGTAACCCGCGAGGGCACCAGGGCGAGCAGCTCGCTGCGCGCCACGATCTCCGGAACGACCAGAAACCCCGGCGCCGAGAGCGCCACACGGCGCTGCCGGCCGATCGCCGCCAGGGTGTCGTCCACCGGCCCGCGGAAGCCACCACCCTGGGGCGAGACGATGACGTGCTCTAGCGCGCAGAAGGTGTCGAGATCGAGCGGACCGCTCACCTCGGGGTGCCCGGCGCGGGCGATGGCCACGTAGTGCTCGTGGTAGAGCCTGCGCATGCGCAGGGTCTCCGGGGCCATCTCTGGCATCGTCAGCGCCAGGTCGACCTCGCCGCGGGCCATCTGCGCCGCCAGCGCGGTATGGTCCAGCGTGCGCCAGGCGATCGTCAGCCCAGGGGCCTCTTGGCTCAGCGCCAGGGCCAGCGGCAGCAGCACCGCGTACTGCACGTAGTCGCTGGCGGCGAGGGTCACCGTGGCGCGGGCGGTGGCAGGGTCGAAGGGGCTGGTGCTGGCCACCACCTGGCGCACGCTCTCGAGCGCGGCGTGCAGCGGCGCCTGCAGCTCCAGCGCGCGCTGGGTCGGGATCATGCCGCGCGGGGCGGGCAGCAGCAGCGGGTCGCCCAGCAGTTCACGCAGCCGGGTCAGGCGGGTGGAGATCGCCGGCTGGCTGAGATGCAGGCGCTGGGCGGCGCGGCTGACGTTACGCTCCGCCAGCAGGGTATCCAGGGTCACCAGCAGATTGAGATCCAGTCGCTCGATATCCATTCGGTTTATACCTGGTCATAAAATATCCGATTTCAAAGATACCAGAGCCGGCGGCAAGATCGTGGTCGAACCCCTCGCTAGCGGGGCGCCACTCATAAGGTATTGACCATGTCCCATATTCTGATCATCCACGCCCACCCCGAACCGCAGTCACTGACCAGCGCGCTTAAAGACCTGGCGGTTGCCACTCTCGAAGCGCAGGGGCACGAGGTGCAGGTCTCCGACCTCTACGCCATGCGCTGGAAGACACTCGCCGACCGCGAGGATTTCACCGAGACGTTCGATGCCGAGCGGCTGCGCTATATCGCCGAGTCCCGCCACGCCTACGCCAGCGATACGCAGACGACCGATATCGCCGCCGAGCAGCAGAAGCTGCTGTGGGCCGATGCGGTGCTGTTCAGTTTTCCGCTGTGGTGGTTCGGCATGCCGGCGATCCTCAAGGGCTGGGTCGACCGGGTCTTCGCCTTCGGCTTTGCCTATGGCGTGGGTGAGCATGGTGGCGAGCGCTGGGGTGACCGCTACGGTGAGGGCATGCTGGCCGGGCGCCGCGCCATGCTGATGGTACCGATCGGCGGGCGCGCACCGCACTACAGCGAGCGCGGGGTCAACGGCAGCCTGGAGGAGATTCTGTGGCC
Organism: Salinicola endophyticus; assembly: GCF_040536835.1. Taxonomy (NCBI): domain Bacteria; kingdom Pseudomonadati; phylum Pseudomonadota; class Gammaproteobacteria; order Oceanospirillales; family Halomonadaceae; genus Salinicola; species Salinicola endophyticus. The sequence goes on along the minus strand of NZ_CP159578.1, from coordinate 3,359,320 downwards.
GATTCACCACGGCACGCTGTTCTATCCCGGTCTGACGGTCATGCCGCCGTTTCCGGTCTATTCGAGCGACCGCCTGGACGAAGCCGGCTGGCAGCAGGTCGCGTTGGACCTCGAGCGGCGTCTGGCGGGGCTGTTCAGCGATGCGCCGATTGCCTACCGGCGCCAGAACGGCGGCCACTACGACGGCGAGCAGCGGCTCAAGCCGGGGCTCGGCGCGGGGGAAGGGGGTACGCGTATCCATCTCGTGCAGCCGGGTGATCCGGCGCAGCGCCCGGCGCGTGTCTGACACGTCAGCGTGAGTGTGGGTTGGGGGCGAGGCGGGAGCCGCTGAAGAGGCGGCCCTTCAGCGCTTCAGGCGCCGCTTCACTTCCAGCTTCAGACGCCCTTCGCCGAGGCGGGCGGTGAGCGTCTGGCCTGGCTGGGTCTGGCTGGCGGCGCGGATCACCTGGCCGCTGTCATCCTGCAGGATGGCGTAGCCGCGCCCCAACACCGCCAGCGGGCTGACCGCGTTGAGCTCCCGCGCGACCCCTTCGAGCCGCTGGCGCTCCTGGCGCAGCCGCATCTGCTGGGCAGCTTCGAGGCGGGCCTGCAGATGCTCGACCCGCTCACGGGCCTGGCCCAGGGTGCGGCTGGGGTCGAGCAGGGTAAAGCGGCGCTGGGTGGCGTCGTAGCGCTGGCGCTCCTGCTGCAGGCGCTGGCGCATCGCCAGCCGCAGGCGCCGCTCCAGCCCGTCCAGATGCTGACGCTGCTGAGCCAGCCGCTCGCCGGGGTGGCGCAGCCGCGCGCGCAGATGGTCCAGACGCTGCGACTCGGCATCCGCACGCCGCTGCCAGGCGCGCACCAGCCGGGCGCGCTGCTGGGCCAGCCCTGCGCTCAGCTCGCGGCGGTCCGGCACCAGCCGCTCCGCTGCCGCCGAGGGGGTCGGCGCGCGCAGGTCGGCGGCGAACTCGGCCAGGGTGAAGTCCACCTCGTGGCCGATGGCGGCCAGCACTGGCAGGCGCGAATGAAAGATCGCCCGTGCCAGATGCTCGTCATTGAACGCCCATAGATCCTCCAGGCTGCCGCCGCCGCGGGTGATCAGCACGGCATCGAACGGCTCGGGGGCGCCCGGCGTCCGCTCCGCGACCGGCGTCTCGGCGTCCCGCCGCGCCTGGCGGTTGACCAGTGCGAGTGCACGGATCAGCGCCGGCGGCGCCTCGCGCCCCTGCACCGGCGTCGGGAACAGGCTCACCCGGGTCAGCGGCCAGCGCGCCGCGAGCACCGCCAGCACATCGCGGATCGCCGCGCCGCTTGGCGAGGTGATCAGCGCCAGATGGCGCGGCGGGTAGGGCAGGGCACGCGCATTGGCGAACACGCCCTCGGCCTCCAGCTGACGCTTGAGCCGCTCATAGGCCGCCATCAGCTCGCCTTCGCCGCTCGCCTGCACCGCATCGACGATCAACTGATAGTCGCCGCGCGGCTCGAAGATCGACACCCGCCCGCGCACCTTGATGCGATCGCCATCCTTCAGCGCCACGCGGGAGAGGCTGGCGCGGTTGCGGAAGAAGGCACAGCGCAGCTGCGCCCGGGCATCCTTGAGGGTGAAATAGAGATGGCCGGAAGCGGGGCGCGCCAGCCCCGAGATCTCGCCCTCGACCCAGCAGTCGCCGAAGCCGCGCTCCAGCATCTGGCGGGCCTGGCGGTTGAGATCGCTGACGGAGAGGGCCTGGGGCGTCGGGGCGGGCATGCGGGTTTCCAGCGCTCGGGGATGGCCCGGCAGCGTAACATGAAGGCCGCCACGGGCGGCAGCGAGGCGTTACAGCAGGGCGCTGCCACCCTCGATCACCAGCAGAATTCCGCCGAGCACGACCACGCTATCCAGTATCAGCGAGTGCGAGCGCAGCGAGAGCCGCCGCGACAGTCGCTTGGCGAGAAACGTACCGGGAACGGCGCAGGCGCCGATCAGCAGCGCCATCAGCCATAGCGCGGGCGGTAGCGCACCGGCAGCCTGGAACAGCGACACCTTGGCGATGCCCAGCACGAAGGAGATACCGGCGTCGGTAGCGATCACGCTGGCGCCGCTCAACCCCGCCGAGAGCAGCAGCGAGATCAGCACCACGCCGGAGCCCGAGGTGCCGCCCATCAGCAGCCCGTAGCCGCCGGCGCCCAGCGCCAGCCCCGGCTTGCCCAAGTGGCCGTGGCGTCGTACCAGCAGTGGCCGCAGCGGCACGACCGCTATCAGAAATAGCCCCAGCACCACGCTGATCATGGGCCCGGAGAGGCGGGTATAGCCGTAGGCGCCGAACAAGCAGAAGGGCAGGGCGAAGGTCACCACCCACAGCGCCCGGTTACGGTCGAACTGGTGACGAAAGGCGGCGACGCGGCTGGCGTTGGTGATCAGCGCCGAGAGACTGACCACCGGTACCACCGCTTCCGGCCCGATCATGGGTATCAGGATGGGCGGTAGCAGCAGCCCGGTGCCGTAGCCGCTGATACCGCCAATGAGCGAGGCGAGGAAAGCGGTGGCGGCGACGCCGAGATAGTCGGCCAGGGTGAGCGTCGAGTCGAGCATCGATGGAGACAGTAAACTCGCCATGAGGGATGTCCTCCCGAGGTGGCGCGGGGTGACCATGAGCCAGCGTTGGCACCATACGCCGATCTCCCGGCGAGAGGAATGTCAGGGCGACCGGGCATTGAGGCTCATCGACCAAATGACTATAATGCGCGATTAACTTTTCGCAGCACCCGCCGAGTCGTCAGTCCCCAGACCCGGCGCCGGACGGGCGTTGCCACCGGCCCCCACCACCTGCCAAATTGGGTTTCCGACTATGCTACGTATGGCGCAAGAAGCTCTTACGTTCGATGACGTATTACTCGTACCCCGCTACTCGGATGTCCTGCCCAGAGACGTCGACCTCAGATCCCGCCTGACCCGCAAGCTGACCCTCAACATCCCGCTGCTCTCTTCCGCCATGGACACCGTCACCGAAGCGCGCCTGGCCATCGCCATGGCCCAGGAAGGTGGCATCGGCATCATCCACAAGAACATGACCATCGCCCAGCAGGCGTCGGAAGTGCGCAAGGTCAAGAAGCACGAAAGCGTCATCGTCAAGGACCCGGTCACCGTGGGTCCGAACGCCAAGCTTCAGGACCTGCTCTCGATGGCCGACGAGTACGGCTACTCGGGCTTCCCGGTGGTCGAGGGCGAGACCCTGGTGGGCATCGTCACCGGGCGTGATATGCGCTTCCAGCCGGACCACAGCGACACCGTCGAAGCGATCATGACCCCGCGCGACAAGCTGGTCACCGTGCTCGAAGGCACCGATCTCGACACCATCAAGTCGAAGCTGCAGGAAAACCGCATCGAGAAGATCCTGGTCGTCGACAAGGACTTCCACCTGCGCGGCTTGGTCACCGTGCGCGACATCGAAAAAGCGCGCACCTACCCCAACGCCGCCAAGGACGCCGACGGCCGCCTGCTGGTGGGTGCCGCCGTGGGCACCGGCCCGGAGACCCCGGAGCGGGTCGCGGCGCTGGTCGAAGCCGGCGTCGACGCGCTGGTGGTCGACACCGCCCACGGCCACTCCAAGGGCGTGATCGACCGCGTGCGCTGGGTCAAGGAGCACTACCCGGAGCTGCAGGTGATCGGCGGCAACATCGCCACCGGTGAAGCCGCCGTGGCGTTGGCCGAAGCCGGCGCGGATGCGGTCAAGGTGGGCATCGGCCCCGGCTCCATCTGCACCACCCGCGTCGTCACCGGTGTCGGCGTACTGCAGATCACCGCGGTGGCCAACGTCGCCGAGGCGCTCGCTCCCTACGACATCCCGCTGATCGCCGACGGTGGCGTGCGCTACTCCGGTGATATCGCCAAGGCTATCGTCGCCGGCGCCAGCACCGTGATGCTCGGCAGCATGCTCGCCGGCACCGAAGAGTCCCCGGGCGAGGTCGAGCTGTTCCAGGGCCGTACCTACAAGGCCTACCGCGGCATGGGCTCGATGGGCGCCATGTCCCAGAGCCAGGGCTCTTCCGATCGCTACTTCCAGAGCAAGGACGAAGGCGTCGAGAAGCTGGTGCCGGAAGGGATCGAAGGCCGCGTGCCCTACAAGGGCCAGATGAGCGCTATCGTGCACCAGATGATGGGCGGCCTGCGCGCCTCCATGGGCTACACCGGCTGCCACAACATCGACGAGATGCGCACGCTGCCGGAGTTCGTCAAGATCACCGGCGCCGGCGTGGTCGAGTCCCATGTGCACGACGTGCAGATCACCAAGGAAGCGCCGAACTACCGGGGCGCCTGATCGTTGGTGATTCGGGAAACCTCCTGTGCATCGCTCGAAAGGTTTCCCGTCATGGCCGAGTGCCTCCTGCAGGGGCTCGGCCAGCGACACAGTTTCCAGCCACTCCCGGCTTTGTCAGCGGCGCCTAACAGCGCCGCTGCTCGTTTAAGACTCACACCCAGGGCTCATTCGATGACCGATATCCATTCGCACAAGATCCTGATTCTCGACTTCGGCTCCCAGTACACCCAGCTGATCGCCCGCCGCGTGCGCGAGATCGGGGTCTACTCGGAGATCCGCGCCTTCGATATCACCGAAGAAGAGATCCGCGAATACAACCCCAACGGCATCATCCTCTCCGGCGGGCCGGAGTCGGTCTCCGAGCTGGGCTCGCCGCGTGCCCCCGAGTGCGTGTTCGAGCTGGGCCTGCCGGTGTTCGGCATCTGCTACGGCATGCAGACCATGGCGGAACAGCTCGGCGGCGCCACCGAAGGCTCCGACAAGCGTGAGTTCGGCTACGCCCAGATCAACGTCTCCAGCGAAGACGACCTGCTCGGCGGCATCAAGGATCACGTCGGCCACGACGGCGGCGCGCTGCTCGACGTCTGGATGAGCCACGGCGACAAGGTCGCCCGCGCCCCGGCCGAGTTCACCGTGACCGCCTCGACCCCGAGCTGCCCGATCGCTGCCATGAGCTGGGCCGAGAAGCGCCTCTACGGCGTACAGTTCCACCCGGAAGTGACCCACACCCTGCAGGGCCAGCGCATCCTCGAACGCTTCGTGCTCGAGATCTGCCAGGCCGAGCGGCTGTGGACCCCGGCGCAGATCATCGAAGATCTGACCGAGCGCGTCCGCGCCCAGGTCGGCGACCGCCACGTGCTGCTCGGCCTCTCCGGCGGGGTGGACTCCTCCGTGGTCGCCGCACTCCTGCACAAGGCGATCGGCGAGCAGCTCACCTGCGTGTTCGTCGACAACGGCCTGCTGCGCAAGAACGAAGGCGACCAGGTGATGGAGACCTTCTCCCAGCACATGGGGGTCAAGGTGATCCGGGTCGACGCTGAAGACGAGTTCCTGACCAAGCTCGGCGGTGAAAACGACCCCGAAGCCAAGCGCAAGATCATCGGTAACACCTTCATCGACGTCTTCGACCGCGAAGCGGCCAAGATCGACGGTGTCGACTTCCTCGCCCAGGGCACCATCTACCCGGACGTGATCGAATCCGCCGCCAGCAAGACCGGCAAGGCCCACGTGATCAAGTCGCACCACAACGTCGGCGGCCTGCCCGAGACCATGAAGCTCAAGCTGGTCGAACCGCTGCGCGAACTGTTCAAGGACGAAGTGCGCAAGCTCGGCCTCGAACTCGGCCTGCCCTACGACATGGTCTACCGCCACCCCTTCCCGGGGCCGGGCCTGGGCGTGCGTATTCTCGGCGAGGTCAAAAAAGAGTACGCCGACATCCTGCGCGAAGCCGACGCCATCTTCATCGAAGAGCTGCACAACGCCGACTGGTACCACAAGACCAGCCAGGCCTTTGCCGTCTTCCTGCCGGTGAAATCGGTCGGCGTGGTCGGCGACGGCCGCCGCTACGAGTGGGTCATCGCCCTGCGCGCCGTGGAAACCATCGACTTCATGACCGCCCGCTGGGCTCACCTGCCGTACGAGTTGCTCGAAAAGGTCTCTAACCGCATCATCAACGAGATCAGCGGCGTCTCCCGCGTGACCTACGATGTCAGCAGCAAGCCGCCGGCGACGATCGAGTGGGAGTGATTTTCTAAAGGTTCAAGGCTCACTGTCGTTATGCGTTAAAAAGCCCGCCATCGAGCGGGCTTTTTGCTTGCTTTCTTGCTCAATGAGACGAAGTCTGGTAACAATTATTAAATTGCTTTTTCTAATGGCGTGGCTGCGTCCCGTAAGCATGCAGGGGTGCTGTTAATAAAAGGCGGTGAGCCAGATGCGATTTTTAAAAGGCGGCGGATGTTTTTTTGTGTTTAAGCTGCAGGGGTTTTTGAGTGTTTTGAAAAAACCGCTTAATGTTGGTTTTTTTAGGTTGTATGGGAATAGAGAGTTTTCTGGCGAAGAATTGTTTGGCTCTGTTTATAAAAAATCTTGGAAGCTTGATGCTTTGACTCCCGAGTATCTTGAATCTGAGCATGAGGGATATGTTGAGACTATAGAGGCTGCTCTTGGAAAAAGCCATATACGGAACATAGCATTATCTGGGAACTATGGTGTCGGCAAGAGCAGTATATTAGGGGAGGTCGCGAGACGCCAGAAGGGGCGTATTGTTGAACTTTCGTTGTCGACGCTCGCGCCGATCGAAGAATCCAAGATTGATGATTCGGTACCTATTCAAGCGACGACACCGACCAACCGCATCCAGCAGGAAATCGTCAAGCAATTACTATACAGGGAAGATCCTAATAGGATGCCGGCCTCTCGTTTTCGACGGATCGAACGCTTTCGTTTGAAACATGAGACGGTAAGTGCGTTGCTGCTAGGGGGCGTTATAGCTATTATTTTCTTGTTAACAGGATGGACCGTAGAGATCGCCACTGCGTTAACTGCTCAGAGTGATATAGGCGTCTGGACTCATTTTATGGCAGCCGGCGTTGCGGCGATAGTTTTGCTGCTGGCTCGCTGGTTGTATCATGGGCGGCTTCATATCAAACAGCTTTCGGCGGGCTCGGCAACTGTCACTCTTGATGACAATTCCGTATCGTATTTCGATCAATATCTTGATGAAATTGTCTACTTTTTTGAGGTTTCAGGCCGGGATGTCGTGATCTTCGAGGATATTGACAGGTTCGATGATTCTCATATTTTTGAAACACTTCGTGCACTGAATACGTTGCTTAATGCCTCGCCGCAGATCAATAAGCCTATTCGTTTTATATATGCTATAAAAGACAGTATTTTCGATAATATGGGTCTAAGGTTAGAGGGGCGAAAGTTTGAGTCGAGTGTGTTCAAAGTCAATGACCCGGCACAATCCGAGAGTATGCGTGCTAATCGCACAAAATTTTTTGATCTGATTATTCCGGTGGTTCCTTTTGTCACGCATCGGAGTGCTCGTAATATAGCAGTTCAGTTGCTTGGCAAGATCGACCACAAGGTAGAGCCAGAGTTGCTAGATTTGTCTGCGCAATATGTGCCAGATATGCGACTCTTGAAGAATGTTTGTAATGAGTTTGTTGTTTTTCGGGATCGAATATTCTCTGGTGACGGGAAGCAGCTCAATCTCAGTGAGACTGAGCTATTCGCGATGATGCTCTACAAGAGCACGCACCTAACAGACTTCGAAACCATCCGGCTCGGCACGAGTAAATTAGATATACTTTACAAGGTCAGTCGTGCGCTTGTGGCCGAAAACATCAAACGAATCGAGAGCGAGCTGCGCGTGCTTCGTCAGCGAGCTACACTGATCGATAGAGAGACTACACGAAGTGCAATTTTAGGTGAACGCTTGATTGCACACGTGCAGCGAACGGCAGAGGCAGTAGGCTACTCGACGCATAACGCAACGTTCTCTTTCGACCGGGCTAGCCGGTCAACGGAGGACCTTAAAGGAGCAAGCTTCTGGGCAGACTTTGCTAAGGCAAAGGAAGATGAGGCTGTGTTGAAGTGGAACGCTGCTACTAACTACGGTCGGGTCTCTTTGACGTTCAGTCGGAAGAACCTTGCAGCAGCTCTTGACGATACGTTGGACGCCGAGAGATGGGATGAAGCTGATCGTAAAGCGCTGAATGAGCAGATTGATGAGCGAACTGAAAATATCAGATTCCTGCGGAGTGCCGATCTCGATGATCTCGTAAAGCGACCGGAGTTCCTTGTGGTGTATAAGGAGGAAAAGCAGTCTTTGGAGTCAATCGCAGAGGCGCTCTTGACTTTGGGTTTGGCTTGTCAGCTTGTCCGTGCCGGATACCTCAATCGTAATTTTACACTGTATACGTCCACGTTCCATGGCAATCGTGTGAGTCCGGCTGCGACAAATTTCATCATTCATCACGTTGAAAGAGACTTGATGGATGAATATTTTGAACTTGCTCCGGATGACGTGGATGCCGTTGTTCGTGAACGAGGCAAAAATGGGTTAAAGGAACCAGCGCTATACAATATTGCCATTCTTGACCGTCTTTTAGTGACTGATGTTAATGCGGCCGATATAATGACTCGCTCCTTGGTCGGCCTCGGGCTGAGTCAGAAAAGGTTTCTGCAGGCGTATCTGACTGCAGGGGAGCAGCGCCGGAGATTCTTGGAGCGATTTACGGGAGCTTCCACGCAAGTTCTCATCTATCTTGTGAGCCAAGCTGAGTTAGATGAATCTTCGAGAATAGAATTGTTAGACGTTGCCCTTGCGCATCTTCCAGAGTCGAAGCGACGAACCGATGTCGCGGTGTCTGAATACCTGGCGGCGCACTACGCTGAGTTCTCTGTACTTACGTCTGATGCGACTACATCGACCCTGGCAGAACCTATCGGCGCGCTCTTTGCAGATGCAAGTGTCATTCTGCCTAGTTTGGAGGTGCTTGGTCGATATGTTCGGCCGTCATTCGTATCGCGCAACTTGTACAAGATTACGCACAAGAATCTCTCTATTGTCATTGATAATAAAGTAACGGTGGCGCTCGACGTCATTCGTGCAGCCAATAAGACGGTTTACGCTTATGTGCTTAGCCATTTGCAAACGTACTTGGATGCCGTCGAGAATGCTTCTGCGACGATCGATGCAAGCGAAAACTTTATTGCTGTAATAGAGGATGTGCTCGAGCAAGCATCATCCTGTCTCGATGATGTTGTTGAACGCGCGTCTCCAGCTTGTGAGCTTGCAGACATCGCTGAGGCGCCTGAAGGGGTATGGCCGGCATTGCTCAAACACAAGCGAGTTCCAGCAACTTTCAACAACGTAAGCCGCTACTTCGTGGCTCTTGAGTCGGTGGATGCTCCACTAGGGAGGCTACTATCCGCTGCCGGAAAAATTTCAGAGACCGGTGTCGCTGATGAGGAGTTAAAGCCTGACTTGGCAATTGCTATTTTGGCGGCGACTATTTATCTTCCATCCGCAGCGCTACGTGCGGGGCTGGTGGCGAGTTTGAAGCTAAATAAACACCTCGATGTCGAGAATGTTAAGGTTGAGAAAGGTGATCTTTTTGCATTACTGCTGAAGCACGACATCATTGCGGACGAAGCAAAGTCCTACGAACATCTGGCAGCGACTGATTGGCCGACACGCAAGGGATTCATCCGCGAATCGAAGGATTTCTTGAGTTATATGACGCCAGAGCTAGTGAAGGGTGATTTGGAATTTCTTCTCAGCAGCAGTGAAATTAGCTCGGCAGTCAAAGTCACGGTTGTCGAACAGTCGGTAGAGTATGCTGAAGTGGCCGGGCCGAAAGGGCTTGAGGAACTAGCTCGATATGCTGCTCAAAATGAGCACGAAATTCCATCAAATATTGTGCAGCGGATGGCGGAGAAAGGCGTTGCATCGCAGTATGTTGTAAAACTACTCAGTTGTCACATAGGGTCGATCAGCAGTGACCAGCTTTTTATAGTCTTGCAGGCATTGAGTGGAGACTATCCAAAGCTCACTGAGGTTGGGCACGATAAACCTCGCATCCCCAATACACCTTTCGACCGTGCGCTGCTTGAGCGCCTCAAACTGGAAGGCATCGTTGGAAAGTATGATGATCAAGAATCACCGATCAAAGTGAATAAGAAATACAAGTGAGAAGGTCCTGAACAGACTCTGCTGCTGACGTTTTTAATTGCGAGAGACGGCGTACTAGGCATCGCCGATGCCGTGTCCGAGCACAGCACGCCGGACTGTATCTGCGGCGCGTTCGATGGCCGCACCCCGGAGGTGTATTACTACGCAGGGGAGGACCATGTCCTGAGTAGTGAGGCGGAAAATACCCACCACACCCAACTGCTCGACTTCTTCGCGCGCCATCTGGTGGGGTGAGTCTTGCCCCGATGCAGGGGCCGAGCGGGCCACGCACAGATTATCCGTGAGCAGGCGCCGCTGATGATCAGGCGCAAGGCATACCAACGAAAACGGCCAGGCATATCGATGCCTGGCCGTTTTGCATTACGAGCGATGCAGGGCGAGATCAGCGTACGATGCTGACCGGGCCGTGGTCGTCGCAGTGGTTGCCATGCGGGTGGTGCAGGTGGCCATTGACCAGATAGTCGACATGGTCGCCATGCGGCACGGCTTCATGGCCGCAGTCCGGGCCGTGCACGTGGTCGGCGGCATGGTCGCTGCAATGATGATTCGGGGTGCAGGCTTCCGGGTTCTGATCGGAGACTTCGATCACGTGCTCGTCGATGTGATCACCGTGCGGATGATGCAGGTGACCATCGTGTAGATAGTCCACATGGCCGTTGTGCTCGACCTGGGTGTGACCGCAGTTCGGGCCGTGTTCATGCGGGTGGTTGTCGTGCGTGTTGCAGCTCATCGTCGACTCCTGTGTCAGCTTGCGTTAGAGGGCTTGCATGAGAAGGGCAGTGGGTGGCGCTTCAGCCCGAGCGAGGCATCCCCGTGTCTACGACGACTGGGCGTCCTCATCGGCATGCGCGAGCGCGTTGTCCATCAGTTGAACGACATGCTGGTCGGCCAGGCTGTAGTAGAGGTGCCGCGCATCGCGGCGCCGCTTGACCAGTTGAGCGTTCAGCAGTGTCTGCAACCGGGCGGAAACCGTCGAGAGCTTGGCATCATCACCCACCAGCTCGCCGACGCAACGCTCGCCATCCTTCAAGCGATAGAGCAGATCCAGCCTGGCGGGATCACCCAGCGCCTTTAACAGCGCCGCACTGCGCGTCAGCTGATCGGCGGAGGGCAGCGTGGAGGAAATGGGCGATGCATGCTCATTGTCTGAATGCTCGCCCGAGTAGGGGCTAGCGAGCTTCGGGCGTCACGCAGGCGATTCGCGCCCAGGCCTCGGCGACCTCGTCCAGGGTGGTCGCCGGCACGCCACGTAGGTCACGCGGATAGTCGACTCCGTTGGCCTCGGTGGCGCGGGTGGCGTGAAACTGGCCGTTGGCCGCCCGCAGAATCCACCCGCCTGAGTGACAGCGGGAAGAGGCGAGAAAGGCGACCCCCGGCGCCACGGCGGCGGGCTTCAGCTCTTGCGGCTCCTCCTCGACGCCCCACATGCGCGTCTTGGCGATCGGCGAGACCGCATTGACCACGATGCCGTGATCCGCGCCCTCGGCGGCCAGCACGTTCACGATGCCGACTGCGGCCATCTTCGCCGCAGCGTAGGCGGCGAGCCCCCGGTGGACGTACTGCGGAAAAAGCGCGCGGTCAGAGGTGGTCAGGACGATACGCCCGTGGCCCGCTGCACGCAGGCTGGGCCAGGCGGCCTGGGCCAGCCATAGCGGCGCGCCGGCCATCACCGCCATGGCGTGCTCGAACGATGACGCTTGGATCGCCTCGATCCGTTCGTAGGCCACCCAGCCGGCGTTGTGGATGAGAGCATCCAGGCGGCCACGTACCCCGAGGCATGCAGTCACCAGCGCATGACACTGCTCGCGGGTCTCGATGGGGGCGTCAAAAGGATGCGCTTCGATGCCTTCATCGCGCAGGCGCTGCGCCGCGGCGCGGGCGACGTCAGGGTCGAGCCCGTTGCCGCTGTCATCGGCGCCCACGTCATGCAGCAGAATCGTCGCGCCGAGCGTGCCGATCAGGCGGGCATAGGCCAGCCCCAGGCCGCGCCCGGCCCCGGTGATGAGCACGACCTGATCTTGAAAAACAGGTGTCTGAGCCATGGCTTCCTCCTGTGGGCATGAACCCTAGAGACATGAGTACTAGAGATATGAGAACGAGAGAGGGAAGCATGAGAGGGGCGTTATAATAGTGCCAATATCTTTGTAGAGCGGTTTTGATATGGCTTTCGTATCAAATGCGGTGGCGTCGGGGCGGGGCATGGTCGACCTGCGCAAGATGGCGCAGTTCGTCGCCGTGGCCGAGGAGCAGCATTTTCATCGAGCCGCCGAGCGGCTCGGCATGTCCCAACCGCCTCTGACCGTGGCGATGCGCAGGCTCGAGGAGGAGCTTGGCGTTCAGCTTCTGGAGCGGGGCGGTAAACGCGTGCTGGGGCTGACGGCAGCAGGGGGGGTCTTTCTGCGCGAGGCCCGGGAGACCCTGCGTCAGGCTGATCTATCGGTTCAGGCCGCACGTGATACCGCCGCGGGCTGCCTTGGCCATGTGCGTCTGGGTTATGTCGGCAGCGCGCTCTACGGCCGCCTGCCCGATACGATCCGCGATTTTCGAACCGCGAAGCCGAGGGTGGATCTCGAACTGCGGGAGGCGACGACCGCCGCACAGCTGGCCGCGCTGCGCGAAGGGCGGCTCGATGTCGGCGTGGTCATCCCGCCACTCGGCGAACATACCGACCTTGCGTTGTACCCCTTCGATCAGGATCGGCTGTGCATTGCGCTCGCCCGGGATCATGCCCTGGCCGCGAAGCGGGAACTCACCGTCGCCGATCTCGCCGATGACGCCTTCATCATGTGGCCGATGCACGAGGGGCGCGGGTTTCACCTCCAGGTGGTTCGGCTCTGCGCCAACGCCGGCTTCGTGCCCCAGGTGGTACAGGAAGCGCACGGCATGCATGCGGTGCTCTCGCTGGTCGCCGTGGGGGCGGGAGTGGCGATCGTGCCCGAGAGCATGCAGACCTTCAGGCAGGATCACATCATATATCGTGCCATCGACGCACCCGATGCGGCCTTCACGCTGGCGCTGGCGGTGGCGGCGAATGCGCCGTGCGTCGCCGAGTTCGTGGCCATGGCGACTGGTCGCTGACAAGGCGCCCCATTGTGGGCCCGCGCCTGCGCGGCCTACACTGCCAGCATCACTCCTTGTGCAGGTTCGCCGTCATGCTCGATGCGCCGACGCCGCCTTCGGTGACCCGCCCGGCAGGCGCCTCTTCGCCCGCCGCGGTGCTGCCCACCGCCTGTAGCCATGAGCCGGACCCGGCGCGCGCCGCGCGTGAACTGGCGCAGGCGTTGGCGGAACCGCTGGCAGGGGCGCACCTGGGCGCGGTGCTGTTCTTCTGCAGCGCCGAGTACCCGCTGGCGGCCCTCGGCGAGGCGCTGACCGCCGCTTTCGAGGGGGTGCCGGTCAGTGGCTGCACCACCGCCGGGGAGATCACGCCGAACGGTTACGCCCGCGGCGGCATCGTGGCGATCGGCTTTCCCCGGGCGCATTTTGCCGTGTCGACCGCGCTGATCGACGATCTGGCGCACTTCGATCTGATCCGCGCTCAGCGCCTCACCGATACCTTGCTCAATGAGTGCCGCCATCAGGCGCTAGCGCCAATCGCCGGGCACAGCTTCGCGCTGACCCTGCTCGATGGTTTGTCGAGCAGTGAAGAGCAGGTGCTGGCCACGTTGGATGCGGCGCTGGGCAGCATCCCCAGCTTCGGCGGTTCGGCCGGCGACGACAATCGTCTGGCGCATACCCACGTCTTCCACCAGGGGCGCTTTCACGATCAGGCGGCGGTGGTGGTGATGGTCAATACGCCGCTGCCGTTCGAGGTGTTCAGCACCCACCATCTGCGGCCGCGGGGCGAGAAGCTGGTGGTCACCGCCGCCGACCGCCAGCGGCGCACCGTGTTCGAACTCAACGCCGCGCCCGCCGCCGAGGAGTATGCGCGGCTGGTGGGGCGCCCGGTCGAGGCACTCGACGAGACCGACTTCGCCCGCCATCCGCTGGCGGTGCGTATCGGCGAGGCGCACTACGTGCGTTCGATCCAGCGCGTCAATCCCGATGGCAGCCTGACCTTCTACTGCGCGGTGGAGAACGGCATCGTGCTCACCGCGATGACCCCGGCGCCGATTCTCGACGACCTCGAGACAGTGTTCGCCGGGCTGGAAGCGCGCCTGGGGCCGCCGGCGCTGGTGATCGGCTGCGACTGCTTCCTGCGCCGCCTGGAGATCGAGGCGCTGGAGAGGGTCGCGGCGGCGGAAGACGTGTTGCGGCGCCATCGCACGGTCGGCTTCAACACCTATGGAGAGCAGCACCATGGGATGCACATCAACCAGACCTTCACCGGCGTGGCTATTGGACGCCCCGAGGGCAGAGACGGCGGAACCGGCGAGCGAGCGTGAGCGCCCACTCGCCGAATCGCTATGGCGTCATGCTCGCCGGGTTCCCAGAGCGTCACGGCGAGTGCGCTCCGGGCTGGGCTTAGTTGGCCGAGGCGGTAGGGCGGATGGTGATTTCCGTGGTATCGACGCTCTCCGGGGCCTCGATCACCTGGCGCACCGCTCGTGCGATATCGACAGGCTTGAGCGCGACTTCACGATAGTGCGCAACGAGGTCTGCGGTGTCTTCGTGGGTGATGGTCGAGGCCAGATCGCTCTCGACCACGCCAGGGTTGACGCAGGTTACCCGCAGGTGGGGGCTCTCCTGGCGCAGCCCGTCGGATATCGCGCGCACCGCGAACTTGGTGGCGGAGTACACCGCCGAGGTGGGCATCACCTGCAGGGCGCCGATGGAGGCGATGTTGATGATCTGCCCAGCCTGCTGGCGCTCCATGGTCGGCAGCACCGCGCCGATGCCCCACAGCACGCCCTTGATGTTGACGTCGACCATGCGCTCCCACTCGTCCAGCTTGCAGGCGGCGAGCGGGGAAAGCGGCATGATGCCGGCATTGTTCACCAGCACATCGATACGCCCCCAGCGCGTCAGCGCGGCCTGGGCGAAGGCGGCCATGGCGTCGCGGTCGGTGACGTCCAGGGCATGAATCTCGACGCTGCCACCGTCGGCGCGGATCTCGGTGGCGATACGCTCCAGCGCGTCGAGACGGCGCGCACCGAGCATGACCTTGGCACCGGCGGCGGCCAGCTCGCGGGCGATACTCTCGCCGATACCGCCACTCGCGCCGGTGATGAGGATGACCTTGTCGAGGGTTTGCATGATGTGTGCTCTTTGGATGAAGAAGAAGCCCAGTGCTTCTTGCCTGCTGCACACGGTAAGCGGCGGCATCGTCAAAGAGAACTGGCTCTGGACTGGACCTGGTGGTTAGCATGATTTATCAATAGTCATGGACCTCAATCTCTTGACGCTTTTCGTCACCGTCGCCCAGACGGGTAACTTCCGTGCCGCCGCCGATCGTCTGGGGGTGACCCGCTCGGCGGTGAGCCAAGGCGTGCAGCGGCTCGAACGCCACCTCGGCCGGCCGCTGTTCCTGCGCACCACGCGCAGCGTGCGCCTGACCCAGGAGGGCGAGCAGTTCCTGGCGGCGGTCTCGGCGCCGTTCGATGAGCTCGGCGCGGCCATCGAATCGGCACGCGACCGGGAAGCGTCGCCCCGCGGCCAGCTGCGTATCACTGCGACCTCGATCGCCGAGCGCTTTCTCTCCGGCCCGCTGATCGCCAGCTTCGCCGAGGCCTATCCGGACATCACCCTGGACGTGACGGTGAGCGACGAGGAGTTCGATATCGTCGCCGCCGGCTACGATGCGGGCGTACGGCTGGGGGAAGTGATCGAAAAGGATATGGTCGCGGTGGCGCTGACCGGTGATCAGCGCCAGGTGGCGGTGGCCACGCCCGGCTATCTGGCCCGCCACGGCCCGCCGCGCCACCCGCGGGAGCTGACCCGCCATCGTTGCATCGGCTGGCGGCCACTGCCGGAGACCGCAGCGTATCGTTGGGAGTTCGAACGCGACGGGCAGGCGTTCGACGTCGCGGTCGAACCGCAGATCACCACCAACGACATGCAGTTGATGCTGCGTACCGCGCTGGCGGGCGGCGGCATCACCTTCGGCATGGAAGAGACCTTCAAGCCCTATCTCGACCGTGGCGAGCTGGTCTCGCTGCTCGATGAGTGGCTGCCGCCGTTCTCCGGCTTCTTTCTCTACTATCCCAGCCGTCGCTCGGTCACGCCCAAGCTACGCGCCCTGATCGAGCACAGCCGACACTTCCGCTGAGCAGACTATGGAGAGCCGCACCATGGGAAGCACATCGACCGGACCCTCACCGGGGTGGCTACTGGATGCCCCGAGTGCCGAGACGGCGGAACCGGCGAGCGAGCGTGAGCGCGCGCTGGCCGAGGAGAACGCCCGCCTGCGACGGACCTGCGCGGCGCTGATCGAGCGCGTGGAGTCGAGCGGGGTTGCCGGTGGTGCGCCCTATGCCGCCTTCGAGCACGCCGTGCTGCTGGCCGAGCAGGTGCGCGAGCGTACCGAGGCGCTGCACCGCACCCTCGACGAGCTGGGCCAGGTCAACGATCAGCTGCGCGACGAGATCGCCACCCGCGTGGCCGCCGAAGCGCGCCTGCGCGAGGCCAAGCGCGAGGCCGAGGCGGCCAACCTGTCGAAGACTCGCTTTCTGGCCGCGGTCAGCCACGACCTGTTGCAGCCGCTGAACGCCGCGCGGCTGTTCACCAGCGCGCTCGACGAGCACGAGGTGCCGGCGGCGTCCAAGCCGCTGGTCGGCCAGATCGGTCGCTCGCTCAAGGATGTCGAGGCGCTGCTGGGCACGCTGGTCGATATCTCACGGCTCGATGCCGGCGTGCTCAAGCCGGATATCGCCGCCTTCGGTGCCGATGAGCTGCTCGATACCCTGGCCGAGGAGTACCGCCAGGTGGCGCAATCCCAGGGGCTGACTCTGCACTATGTGCGTAGCACCGCGGTGGTCGACTCCGACCTGCAGCTGCTGGCGCGGGTGGTGCGCAACTTTCTCACCAACGCCATCCGCTACACCGCCACCGGGCATGTCCTGCTGGGCTGCCGGCGGCGCCACGACGGCCTGGAGATCGTGGTCGGCGACACCGGGCCGGGGATCGCCGACGATCAGCGCGAGGCGATCTTCCTCGAATTCCGGCGTGCGGCGGCGGGGCTCGACCGCGAACAGCGCGGCCTGGGGCTGGGGCTGGCGATCGTCGATCGTATCGCCGCGATGCTGGGCCACCCGATCACCCTGCGCTCGCGGCCGGGGCAGGGCTCGGCCTTCTCGGTTCGCGTGCCCTACGCCTGCCGTGCGCCACGCCCCGCGACCCCGGCGGAGGTCATGCCGGGCAATGACCAGCTCGCCGGGGCGAAGGTGTGGATCGTCGACGATGACCCGGCGGTGCTCGAAGGCATGCGCGCGCTGCTCTCGGGGTGGGGCTGTCGCATCGCGGGCGGGCTATCGCTGGCCGCACTGCGCGAGGCTGCCGCGGACCTGCCCAGGCCCGACCTGCTGGTGGTCGACTACCACCTCGACGCGGCGGACGACGACGGCCTGGCGGTGGCCGAACAGCTCCAGCGCGAACGGCCCGGCCTGCCGGTGCTGATGGTCACCGCCAATCACGATGCGGCGCTCAAGGCGCGGATTCGCGAGCGCGGCTACGCCTACCTGTTGAAGCCGGTCAAGCCGTTGCGCCTGAAGATGCTGCTGGTGTCGCTTCTTAGCCTCTCCGCTTAGCGCGGCGGAAACCGAGGATCGTCGAGATCCAGCGTCTGGGCGGTGATAATCGCCTGCACCCGGCTGTTCACCCCCAGCTTGCGCAGGATCGCCGAGACATGGCTCTTGACCGTGGTCTCGGCGATCGCCAGGTCGCGAGCGATCGCCTTGTTGGATTCCCCCCGGCTGAGACACGCCAGCACCTGCAACTGCTTGGCGGTGAGCTGGGAGATACCCTCGCTGAGGGGGTCGCCGTGGGCGGCCGCCGTTGACGCTGTAGCTCTGAGTGAGTGCGCGGCCCTCGTTGAAGGTGTGGTGGGCGCGGCGGACGTCGTGGCGTCAGTCGGCACGTGGCGGGCGGTGGGGCGGCGCAGGATATCCGCCGGCAGGTAGACCTGGCCTGCGAGAATCTGGCGCAGCGCCGCCAGCAGGTCGTCGCGCGGGGTCGACTTGGGCAGATAGCCCACCGCACCCAGCCCCAGCGCTTCGAGCACGATATCGCGGCTCTGCTCGGCGGAGAGGATCGCCACCGGCAGCCACGGCAGCGCCTCGCGCAGCCGGCGTAGGCCGGCCAGGCCCTCGCTGTCGGGCAGTGCCAGATCGAGCAGCAACAGGTCGAGCTCCTCCTGCGCCTCGGCCTGGGCGATCGCCTGGGCCAGGCTCGCGGCTTCCAGCACGCGGCTGTCGGGGAGGGCGGCGGCGATCGCACCGACCATGGCCTCACGGAACATCGGGTGATCGTCGGCAACCAGCAAGGTGTACATGGCGTCGGCTCCGGGGTGGCGTCTCCTCCCAAGGGAGGAGACGATTTCCTGCTTGAGGAGTATGTCGCAGCCTGGCGTCGTGACCAAGAATCGATCTGTGTCACGCATAACGATAACGCCAGGAGCACAGCCATGATTTACGCCAACCCCGGAAGCGACGGCGCCCTCGTCAGCTTCGACAAGCGTTACGGTAACTACATCGGCGGTGAGTTCGTCGCGCCGGTGAAGGGCCAGTACTTCGAGAATATCAGCCCCGTCACCGGCGAGGTGTTCTGCGAGATCCCGCGCTCCACCGCGGAGGATATCGAGAAGGCGCTGGACGCCGCCCACGCCGCCGCCCCGGCCTGGGGCAAGACCTCGGTCGCCGAGCGCAGCAACCTGCTGCTCAAGATCGCCGACCGTATCGAGCAGAATCTGGAGATGCTCGCCGTCGCCGAGACCTGGGACAACGGCAAGGCGGTGCGCGAGACGCTCAACGCCGACCTGCCGCTGGCGGTGGATCACTTCCGCTACTTCGCCGGCTGCATCCGTTCTCAGGAGGGCACCGCGGCCGATATCGACGCCAACACCGTGGCCTATCACTTCCACGAGCCGCTGGGCGTGGTAGGGCAGATCATCCCCTGGAACTTCCCCATCCTGATGGCGGTGTGGAAGCTCGCCCCGGCGCTGGCAGCGGGCAACTGCGTGGTGCTCAAGCCCGCCGAGCAGACCCCGGTCTCGATCCTCAAGGTGATGGAGCTGATCGGCGATCTGCTGCCGCCCGGCGTGGTCAACATCGTCAACGGCTACGGCGAAGAGGTCGGCCAGGCGCTGGCCACCAGCAAGCGTATCGCCAAGATCGCCTTCACCGGCTCGACCCCGGTCGGCTCGCACATCCTCAAGTGCGCCGCCGAGAACATCATCCCCTCCACCGTCGAACTCGGCGGCAAGTCGCCCAACGTCTACTTCGCCGACATCATGAACGCCGAGCCGGAGTTCATCGACAAGGCGGTCGAAGGGCTGGTGCTGGCCTTCCTCAACCAGGGTGAGGTGTGCACCTGTCCGTCACGGGCGCTGATCCAGGAGTCGATGTACGACGCCTTCATGGCCAAGGTGATCGAGCGCACCAAGGCGATCAAGCGCGGCAACCCGCTGGACACCGACGTCCAGGTGGGCGCCCAGGCCAGCCAGGAGCAGTACGACAAGATCCTCTCCTACATGGACGTGGCCCGCGAGGAGGGCGCCGAGTTCCTCACCGGCGGTGGCAAGGAGAGCCTGGAGGGCGCCTTCGGCCGGGGTTACTACATCCAGCCGACCCTGCTCAAGGGCAACAACAAGATGCGCGTCTTCCAGGAGGAGATCTTCGGCCCGGTGGTCGGCGTGACCACCTTCAAGGACGAAGCCGAGGCGCTGGCGATCGCCAACGACACCGAATTCGGTCTCGGTGCCGGGGTGTGGACCCGCGACATGAACGTCGCCTTCCGCATGGGCCGGGGCATTCAGGCCGGGCGCGTCTGGACCAACTGCTACCACCAGTACCCGGCGCATGCCGCCTTCGGTGGCTACAAGAAGTCCGGCATCGGCCGCGAGACCCACAAGATGGCGCTGGAGCATTACCAGCAGACCAAGAATCTGTTGGTGAGCTATGACATCAACCCGATGGGCTTCTTCTAGGCCGCCTGTCGCGATCCGCTCACCCTTGGCACGGCGCCGGCTCCCCGCCGGCGCTGTTCTTCAACAAGAAAACCTTTCCAACAAGAAAACCCAAGGAGCATGCCATGGATTCCACGATGCAAGCCGCCGTGGTTCGTGCCTTCGGCGAACCTCTGGTCATCGAAGAAGCGCCGGTGCCGCGTCCGGGCCCCGGTGAACTGCTGGTCAAGATCGCCGCTTCCGGCGTCTGTCATACCGACCTGCACGCCGCCCACGGCGACTGGCCGGTGAAGCCCGAACCACCGTTCATTCCCGGCCATGAAGGTGTTGGCCACGTGGTGGCGGTGGGCGCTGGGGTCACGCACGTCAAGGAGGGCGACCGGGTCGGCATCCCCTGGCTCTATTCCGCCTGCGGCCACTGCGAGCACTGTCTCGGCGGCTGGGAGACATTGTGCGAGTCCCAGCAGAATACCGGCTACTCGGTCAATGGCGGCTTCGCCGGCTATACGCTGGCCCAGGCCGACTATGTCGGTCGCATTCCCGATAACGTCGATTTCCTGGAAATCGCCCCGGTACTGTGTGCCGGCGTGACGGTCTACAAGGGGTTGAAGATGACCGATACCCGCCCGGGGCAGTGGGTGGCGATATCGGGCATCGGCGGCCTCGGCCACATGGCGGTGCAGTACGCCAAGGCGATGGGCCTCAACGTGGCCGCAGTGGATATCGACGACACCAAACTGGCGCTGGCCGAGCGGCTCGGCGCCACGGTCACCGTCAACGCCAAGCAGCATGACCCCGCCGCCTATCTCAAGCAGGCGATCGGCGGTGCCCACGGCGCGCTGGTCACGGCGGTCTCGCCCAAGGCCTTCGAGCAGGCGCTGGGCATGGTCCGCCGGGGTGGCACGGTGGCGCTCAACGGCCTGCCGCCGGGGGACTTTCCGCTGTCGATCTTCGACATGGTGCTCAACGGCACCACGGTGCGCGGGTCGATCGTCGGCACCCGGCTCGACCTGCAGGAGGCGCTGGACTTCGCCGGCGAGGGCAAGGTGAAGGCCACGGTGCATGCCGACAAGCTGGAGAACATCAACGCCGTCTTCGATCGCATGATCGCCGGGAAGATCGAAGGGCGGGTAGTGCTCGACATGACGAGTTGAATGCGTCAGCGAACGGCTGCTCGGGGCGTGCCAAGGCACGCCCTTTTTCGTGGGGACGTCTTTTTGCGCAGACACGCCTTTTGCTTAGGCGCGTTTTTGTGCCCAGGCACGTTGGCCTGACATGCCGGGGTATGCCGGTGCTATGTCCGATGGCGTGCCAGTATCTTCTCTGCGCCTTCGAGGATGAGCTCGATGCTGAAGTCGAGCTGCTCGGCACTGTAGGTATCGATATCAAGAGACGCGATCCGCTCGAGATTGGGAAAATCGTGGCTTTCCACCGCCCCGAGTGCGGATTTCAGGAGCTGTTTGCGCGTTCGGGTCGCTTCCTTGTGAGCCTGCGCCAGGTCGCGCGCATGCCCCAGACAAAGCGTTGCCAGCGCCGTTACCAGACGTATGGCCTCTTCGTCAGTGAAGCCAGCCATATCCAGCTGCTGGAACAGGCTCTCGACAGGTTGCAACGTCAAATCATTCGTGACGTCATTGAACCAGAGATAATCCACCAGCTCGGCGAGCGCCGCTGCACTTTCTGCCAGATCATGCGCATAAATCCGGCATGCCTCTCTCCAGCCCTCGGCCTCTGATACCCGGCTCTGTGAGATCTGCTTGGAAAATGCGTCATGCGCCAGCAGTTCGAAGAGCGATTGGCGGCCTTTGACGTGATAATGCAGTGCCTTGCGGTCCACGTTCAGGGTATCGGCGAGCGACTGCATGGAAAGTTTTTCCAACGGCAGCGTTCTTGCTGCGGCAATGATCTGGTCGACATCCAGCCCTGCTCGCTTGCCCGGGCGTCGTGCCCCACTCGCCTCTGTTTCCTCGCGCCCTGTTGCTTCCATGTGCTGTCTGACCGGTCGTGTTAAAGGCCTATCATCGCCTTTGCCATTCCAGCTTGGCAAGGCGACGGCGACAGCACTGACGCAGCGTTGGGTGCTGCCGGCGGCGTGAACTGAATACCGGCACCGAATTGGCTTGCCTCGGGTGGCCTGGGTCAACCCGGCCAGGCTCCGAAGGCACCCGTGCCCCTGCGATCCAGGCGCCGCACCGCGGGCACAGGCACCCTTCACTGACGCCCTTTGCAATGCCCAGCCGCCCCCTCCCAAAGGCTAAGTTGACACTGCTATGGGCAGGGTCTTAAATCATATTCCCACTCGGGAATATGGAGCATAGTCATGGCAACACGAGACACACAGGCCGCGTCTCATCCCAATGTCATCGTTAGCCGGGACCGGCTACGGGGAAAGGCGACCCGGTGGAGACGCCATGGGGTGCCTACCGTCGCCAGCGACGAGGATGCGGCACAGCGCGGCGTATTCGGCCCAGGCTCTCTGGCTTGGGATGTGCTTCTTCACCCCGCGGTCATCGTCTTTCAATCACCGGCACAGTTCATTCTGCAGCTCACGTACAAGCCCGTGGTCGCGGGTGTCAGGGACTGGGACCCGATTTCGAAGAAGGCGCATCGTGGCGAGCTGACGCTGTTCGACGTCTTCGATCGAGGCCAGAGAAACTCCGGCATCCACGCTCCCATGTGGCTGGGAGACAAGGACACGGCGGCCCGTGTCGCGGAGCACCTGATCCGCGTGCATGGGAAGGTCGCGGGTGATGTGATCGATGTCGGCACGCCCGAACTCGGCGGTTACGATGCCAACTCGCCGCGAGACTCCATGTGGGCGACGTTGACCGAAATGCATTCGATGCTTTGGGTCTACGAGCGTCTGGGTTTTCACGGCCTCAGGCTGCCGCGGCGGCTGAAGCCGGAACAGCGCGATCTCTATATCAAACAGGTCAGCGAGTACTCCCGGCTTTTCCCGCATGACGAAGACGAGCTGCCGCAATCGATGGATGACCTGCAAAAGCTCTATCGGAAGTATGATGATCTGTTCGGTGTCACCAAGACATTGTCGATCATTCCGGAAACAGGGCAGAACTTCCATCAGCTCTGGCAGGAGTCGATCAAGAAGAACTACCACCCGTCGCAGCGCAAGGTGAAGTTCCAGCTTTTCTTCCAGGAAGGACTGTTCAAGCTGCTCGCCATGGGGGCCGTCTCGGGTAAAGCGCGTAAAAACAGCGGCCTGACGCCACGACAGGAGAAAAAGGTACTGGCGGCTCGGGTGCTGCTGCTTCCTCTGGCCTGGTTGCTTCAGACGCGACCGGTCGAGCGTTACTTCATGCGTATGATGTGGGGCCCCGACGCGGTAGAACTGGTAGCACAAGCGCGCAAGCGTCACGCCGAAGCCAAAAGGAAAGGCGCCTGATAAGCCTGGCCTCTCTCCTGCAAGAAGCGCTATCAAGAATCTCCAGGAAACCGCTGATGTCAGCGGTTTCTTGCTTTCCTGGTGCCGGCTGGTTCCGTTTCCGCTTTCTCTTGCGTCATCGAATGAAAGAGGCGCACACCGCTATGCCACTCGATGTATCTATTGATTCGCTCGCCGACTTCCCATGCAAAACAATGCCGCTCTACCTATCACCGATAGATAGAGCGGCAGTCGTCAGGTCAGATTGCGTGTGTCAGTGAGTGATGCTTTTCTTGAATGCCGAGACGGCCGCGGCAACGGCACCATCGATACTGGCTTGGGCGTTGCTGTCGAGCATGGTGCCATCGACGAAGGCGTCGGCAGTTCCCTGTTCGCCCGTGCTATTGGCGACGGTGCGATAGTGAGTGAAGGTATCGAATCCGGCACGACCGTGATAGGCGCCGGATCCGGATCGGCCCACACCGCCAAAGGGAGCACCCGGCAGTGAGGCGTGGACGAAGCCATCGTTACGAGTGACGCCGCCACTGGTCGTCGCATCGAGGAAGCGGCGAAAATCCCTGCTGTCCTCACCATACCAATAGGCCGCCAGCGGTGCCGGGCGGGCATTGATATAACTGATCACCTCTGACAGGCCCTCGTAGCGCTTCAACACCAGGACAGGGCCAAAAATCTCCTCGCTGTTGATCTGGGCCGTTTCGGGCGTATCGATGAGTAGGGTCGGCGGAATTCTGCGTGTGGCGCTATCGGCCAAGGACGCGAGTTGCTCCGCTTCCAATGCGACGACCTTCTGGGCGCCCTTTGAAACGGCGTCATCGATCAGTGAGGTAATGCGCTCGACATTCTTGTCGTTGATGATGGGGATGATGGCGGGGTTGTTCAGAAGGTCGCCACTCAGGTTTTGCAGCACTGCCTTCAGGGCGTCCACGAAGGCATCAAACCTTTTCTCCGGCACGAAAACGTAGTCCGGGCATAGACATACCTGCCCGCCATTCAAGAGGCGGCTCGAGGCAACTCTCTTGGCGGCAAGGTCGATGTCGGCATCGTCGGCAATGACGACCGGGTTCTTGCCGCCGAGCTCCAGGGTGACAGGAACCAGATTCTTACCAGCGCTTTGAGCGACCAGTTCGCCGATAGCTGGCGATCCCGTGAAAAACAGATGATCCAGCGCTAGCGTCGAGAAGGCCTGGGCAGTGCCGAGATCGCCATTGAAGACACAGACTTCGCTTTCATCGAACCGTTCGCTGAATATCTCTCGCAACAGCTTTCCGGTCCGCTGGTGGTGTTCGGGAAAGTTCAGCATGACCCGGTTACCCGCTGCCAGCGCCAGCATCGCTGGCTGGAAGGTCAGTGTCAGCGGAAAGTTCCAAGCCCCCATGATACCGACAACGCCCTTGGGTTTGGCTTGTACGAAACCACCAGGCACTTCGCGGGGTTCCATCCACTGCGGCAAATTGGTCAGTGCCTGCTCGATATCTTCGACCCAGTTTAGCCCATCGAAGGCTTTGGAGACTACCGGCGGGCGCGATCCGAAGTCGGAGGAGAGGGCGTCTGCCAGGGCGTCCATGTTCTCCAGCAGCGCTAGCGCCATCCGGCTGACGCGGGAGCGTCGCTGTGCGACACTCCCGCCTCCATAGTGAAGGAAGTCTGCGCGCTGCAGGTCCAGCACCCGTTGCAGTTCATGACGGTCGTAGCTCATTGCATTTACCTCGTGCCTTGCTGAAAGTATTTCAGCGATAGAAAACAGATGGATCGTCAGCGGAGCGCGGCCATGAATGCCGTGCTATTTACACCTCCACCATTTCAAATTCGGATTTGGCCATGCCACAATCAGGGCATACCCAATCTTCCGGAATCTCATCCCAGGCGGTACCTGGTGCAATTCCCTCCTCAGGGAGTCCTGCCGCCTCGGAATACTCGAATCCGCATACGGTACATCTCCAGACTCTGTTCATTCCGGGTGCCTCCTGGGTGTTGTCCAAGCTTGGGTGAATGGCCCTGGCGCTATTAGAAGAATAGGTTGAGGCCGAAACTGAGGTTCAGCGCATCGTCTTTCGTCGGGGCGAAGCTGGGGTTCGAAACGTGACTAAGCGCCGTGCTCAAGTAAGCCCCCGAGTAAATTCGTGTCATATAAGACACTGTGGCAGCATCCGAATGGTGCGCGGTGTCGATCGACATGGCGGCATAAGCGTCCCTCGCTTCCGGACTGAACTTGGTCCGGTTGATATTGAAGGACAACATGTCGTATGGGCGCGAAGGTATGATGCCGCGCTTGTACAGGCGAGCTTCCAGATACTCGGTGAAAAGGTTCCTGTCGGAAGGCGCATAGTTGTAACTGCCGCCAAGAATCCACCCCTGACCGTGCGTCTGGGTATCGCCGGGCGATGTCAGCTGTACGTCTGCGGCGACATAGTAGGCGTAATTGCCATTACTCTTGCCGTCGCCATCCATTTCAGCGTAATCGGAAGAGTTATGAATCGCGCCGGCGCGCAGCCACATGTAGCGTGTAGCGGCCGAAGGCTTTCTCTTTAGGCCGATCTCATCGATGAACAATGTTCCGGCGCTGGGTGTGCGCCAGCGGAACCCATGCGAATTGTTGTCGGCTTCCACTTCCGGGCCCTCCGGTGACATGCTCCGTTGGACACCCAGTTTGTTGTAGAAGCCATTGTCGGCGTTGAATGTGAGATTGATGCCGGGTGAGGAAAACGGCAGTCGGCTGAGACCGACCTGGAAGGGGATCACGGAATTGATGCCCTGCGTTCCCCCTGCTAATGAGCCGCCGGTGTAAATGCCAATGTACTCGAGCGCATTACTCAGGTAACCCGCCTTCATTTCCCATTGTTTCTGATTGAATGACTGGTAGTAGGCGAGTCGACTCAAGCTGGCCGTCGCACGCGGCCCCTGGGGCTGCCAGTTCGTCGAGGTGTTGACGACGGCGAAAATGAGCTGCTTTTGATCCACGCCTTCCTGATCGAAGTTGTAAGTCACCAGAGCCTGTTCGGTCGACATGCCCGTCAGCTTTTCACCATTGTAGGTCTGTTTGCCATGAAAGCTGGGGGAGCGCAGATTGTAGGTGAGGCTGTTCAGGCTGAGGAGCTGGAGACCGATGTTATGCTCGGCGAGTTGACTGCGCACGCCCCCCGCGTCTTGCAGGATCGTGTCTCTGGACGTCGGCATTTTGACGAGGAGACCCTGCTCCATGTACTCGTCGAACTTGTCGAAACTGGGCCCCGATAAAGGTGCGAAAACATTGGTTTTCGTGCCCTGTTGCCCATTCTCGTAGTCATTCCCGGCCGCGCTGGCAGGATTGTAGAAACTTTGGAGTGCCAGCGCGGCGGTGATGGCAATGCCTATCGAGACATGTCGGCAGGCATGGGCCGATACGGTATTGCGTGTGCCGTGGGCATCGCTGCGCTGGCAATATTTACGGTCGTTCTGGGCGCCCGTGAGGCGCTTTTCAAGCTTGGCGTGGCGGCTCATTTTAATTGTTAGCCCTCCGGGGCTTCGTATTGTGCTTGCTATTATGTGTGGTGCCTTTTTCTGATCGTGGTAGGACACCTCTGCCCACGTCTTTCAGTCGTTGATGATTCTGTATTTCGCGGTTACCCAAGGTCTCGCTGATACGGCTGTCTACGCTATGTGGCGGACGATGTCGTGACATCGAGTGGAGCACCTGCTGGCGTCGGTCACTCTCGAATGATGAACCGTGCTTGCCGGTGTCTCATCTCCGGTTCGTACATCACTAATATTGTCGCGTGAGCGATGGGGGCGGCTGGGGTAGACAGGAGTGCGGACGAGGGGTTGGACTAAAGTGTGATTCACCATGGCGAATGGTGGATGCCTGCTTTAGTGATCCGAGCCAGCGGGTGCCAGGTAGTCTCGCCCGCCGCGGCATGACGCGTATAACCCCGGATAGTCGTGTCATCGCGTTGCTCATGGCTATCTCCCCACATCTCTATTCCCGGCCGGGAATACCGAGTTTCTGAAGCCTATGGCACACTTTTTTTGTTGTCAAGCGCGTTCGCGGAAGGCGTATAAGACCATCGGGTTATTGACGAAAATCTTCTGATGTATTTTCAGTTTTCGATTCCCAGTACAACAAGGGGGAAGGCTGTCGACGCCTGTCCAGGGCGAGCCTTGGACGATCAGTGATGGATAACTGACTACATGAATTCCGGTGCATGATCTCTGCATTTGGTAGAAAAATGTAGGCTCGATTCTCGCTATATTGTTGATTGGTCAGATGCGTTATTGGTCTTTTAATGCATCGATTGAAACCGAAACATTCTCGATTGTTCTACTGACTTTGGTGCTCGAATCTTTGCGATGGGTGTGGGGTGGATCCAGGAATTTTTCCGGATATTTCGGGGATGCATGTGGGCCATGACTGTCATTGTGAAGGGAGCTGTCGCTAGGTTCGTCTACGAAAATGGCGCGGGTAGCTTTAGCCCTTGGTGTCGTGACGGCTGAATTTGACGCCGTGATGGCTGATTTCCGAAGGTGGGTTATTCGATGCGAGCAGCGGGGGGAGGTCCCACATCGGCGGGGAGCTGGCGACAGGCCTGCTGGCTTTTGGCTCATCGGGGGCTCGCACAGGGGGCACCTTGGTCGCCCGGCCAGATCTCGTGCCCTTCATGAGTGTGATTCATCTTGAGCTGAATTCTTATCGCTTTTCATGCATCCAGCCGCTCTGGCATAAATAGCACATCCGCTTCGACGGCAGTCGCCCAGGTGCCTGTCGCCGATACGCCAGACAGGGTATTCGCCAATCCGTATTGGCAACCCGTACTGAGAACCACGTGCTGGCCAACTGCGTTGATGGACGCTGGGCCTTCTCAGGGCGCCAGCGGCTCTCTCGACCAACATCTCGACCAACAGGGTGCTTTCGCGATGAGTCACGATTTCACATTCGATATCAAGAGCGTGCGGTTCGACGAAAACTATCGCCCGGCCGAGAACACGCGCACCACCACCAACTTCGCCAACCTGGCGCGAGGGGAGCGGCGCGAGGAGAATCTGCGCAATGCGCTGACGATGATCGACAACCGCTTCAATGCCCTGGCGCATTGGGACAACCCCAGGGCGGATCGCTACGCCGTCGAGCTCGACATCATTACCGGTGAGCTGAGCGTGGGGGCCGAGAACGAGGACGACACCTTCCCGGCGATCGAAATGCTCAAGACGACGATCATCGACAAGCACACCGGCAAGCGTATTCCGGGCATGGTGGGGAACAACTTCTCCTCCTATGTGCGCGACTACGACTTCAGCGTGTGGCTGTCGGAGCACAACCGCGATCGTTCCGAGTTCGGCATCCCCGAGGGCTTCGGTGATCTGCACGGCAAGCTGTTCAAGCGCTTCGTCGACTCCGACGCCTACCGGGCTTCCTTCAGCAAGGCGCCGGTCATCTGCCTCAGCGTCTCCAGCAGCAAGGTCTATCGCCAGACCGACAATCGCCACCCGGTGCTGGGCGTGGAGTATGAAAACGACGACTCCTCGCTGACGGACTTCTACTTCGGCAAGATGGGGCTCGAGGTGCGCTACTTCATGCCGCCGCAGGCCGTCGCGCCGCTGGCGTTCTACTTTTCCGGTGATCTGCTGGCCGACTACAGCGATCTCGAACTGATCAGCGCCATCAGCACCATGGAGACGTTCCAGAAGATCTACCGCCCCGAGATCTACAACGCCAACTCGGTCGCCGGCAAGATCTACCAGCCGAGCCTGGAGCATCAGGACTACTCGCTGACGCGCATCGTCTACGACCGTGAAGAGCGCAGCCAGCTCGCCGTCGAGCAGGGCAAGTTCACCGAGCGGCACTTCATCAAGCCCTACCGCCAGGTGCTCGAGCAGTGGTCGGCCAGCTACTCTTTTTGACCGACCCGTGCCAATGGGTCGATCCGTTTCAGCGACGTTTTTTGATCAGCCCGTTACAACCACATTCTTTGCTCAACCCGTTATGAAGGTCATTTTTGCATGAAGACTCTGTTGCCCACATCGACCGCCGGTAGCCTGCCCAAGCCCGCCTGGCTGGCCCAGCCCGAGACGCTCTGGTCGCCGTGGAAACTGCAGGACGAGGAGCTGGCCGAGGGCAAGCGGGACGCACTGCGGGTCTCCCTGCACGACCAGCAGCGGGCGGGTATCGATATCGTCAGTGACGGCGAGCAGACTCGCCAGCACTTCGTCACCACCTTCATCGAGCACTTGAGCGGCGTCGATTTCGAGCAGCGCGAGATCGTCAAGATCCGCGACCGCTACGACGCCAGCGTGCCTTCGGTGGTCGGCCCCGTGGCGCGTGAGAAGCCGGTCTTCGTCGAGGATGCCAAGTTCCTGCGCCAGCAGACCGACCAGCCGATCAAATGGGCGCTGCCCGGGCCTATGACCATGGTCGATACGCTCTATGATGGCCACTACAAGAGTCGCGAAAAGCTGGCCTGGGAGTTCGCCAAGATCCTCAACCAGGAAGCCCGCGACCTGGCGGCGGCCGGCGTGGATATCATTCAGTTCGATGAGCCCGCCTTCAACGTCTTCTTCGACGAGGTGAACGACTGGGGCATCGCCGCTCTGGAGAAAGCCATCGAAGGGGTCGAGTGCGAGACCGGCGTGCATATCTGCTACGGCTACGGCATCAAGGCCAACACCGATTGGAAGAAGACCCTGGGGTCGGAGTGGCGCCAGTACGAAGAGATCTTCCCCAAGCTGCAGGCGTCGAATATCGATATCGTCTCGCTGGAGTGCCAGAACTCCCACGTGCCGATGGAGCTGATCGAGCTGATCCGGGGCAAGAAGGTGATGGTCGGGGCTATCGACGTGGCCACCAACACCATCGAGACACCGGAAGAGGTCGCCGCGACCCTGCGCAAGGCGCTGCAGTTCGTCGATGCCGACAAGCTCTACCCCTGCACCAACTGCGGCATGACGCCCTTGTCTCGCCAGGTCGCGCAGGGCAAGCTGAAGGCTTTGAGCGCTGGTGCGGCGATCGTGCGCCAGGAACTCGCCCGCTAGCTTCGGCCGCTACAGCGAGTTCGACGTCGGTGAGCCATTAACGGCTCACCGACGCGTCTTGGTTCGCTGGAGGGTGTAAGAAAAGGCGCCGGCGCTCGGCCACCTCTGGAAATGCCGCCCCATGACCACGGTCGCGATCTTCGTCGACACCCAGAACGTCTACTACACCACCCGCGACGCCTACGCCAAGCAGTTCGACTATCGCCGCTTCTGGGCGCGGGCGACGGCGGGCCGCGAGGTGCTGACCGCGCGCTGCTACGCCACCGACCGCGGCGATCCCAAGCAGCGCGGCTTTCAGAACACCCTGCGCAGCATCGGCTTCGAAGTGAAGCTGAAGCCGTTCATTCAGCGCGCGGACGGCTCCGCCAAGGGCGACTGGGACGTGGGCATCACCCTCGATGCCATCGAGTACGCGGCCCGGGCGGACGTGGTGGTGCTGGTCTCCGGTGACGGTGATTTCGACCTGCTGGCGCGCAAGATCCGCGAGGTCCACGGCAAGCGGGTCGAGGTCTACGGTGTGCCCAAGCTCACCGCGCACTCGCTCATCAACGCAGCGAGTCAGTTCATCCCCATCGAGGGCGATCTGCTGCTGGGGTGATTCCCCTGATGGCCTGGCCTCCATGGCCTGCTGTCGTCTGTCGCCACCGCACTCATCTGCGACCGCCTAGGTGCTGTCTGAAAAGTCGACGAGCGAAGGCAAGGCCGGGGCGCGCAGCTAAGGCAAAAATCGGCGAAAACGGACCGGGCTGGCGCTCCAGTTTACGGGGTGTAAATGAGCATTTTTGACCGGGCTGGCGCTCCAGTCGATTTTTAACGCCGCATGGGCGAGCGCAGTACTTTTCAGACAGTGCCTAGCGAGCCTCTGGGCACCCTGTGTCTTGCGCTGGGGCCCGCCGCCGCAGCCACAGGCTGAGTCCCAGACCCAGCAGAGCGACCAGGCCGGCGGCAAAGGATAGCGTGTCGACGGGCATGTGCAGTGCCAGGGCAAGCCCGCCGAGCGAGGCGCCGCGCATGCTCTCCAGTTTTCGCCGCGACCATGCGCAGGCGGGGAACTATCCCGCCATTGGCCAACTGGTCAGCGAACTCGCCCGCACTCACCCGAATTTCGCCAGTGGTGGCGCCGGCACGAGGTGGATGCCCCGTGTCAGGGCGTGCGTGCTCTCGATCTCCCCGATCTCGGCGAGATCGATTTCGAGCACACCAGTCTGGTCGTCGACGAGAGCCGTCATCTGCGCCTGGTGATCTATGCGGTACGCGAAGGGGAGCCAAAGGCCGACGCCTTCGCAAGTTGGTTAGTAGAGGCTTAGCGCTGGTACCAAGTCTTTTGATGGCTCACGCGCTGTTGCTTACTTCTTGTGCTTCGCGTTTTCGACGTGCTGCCAGAACGTGTTCAACACAGGGGCATTTTCCACCGGGGCGGCCGCGACCAGCCCGAAACAGCGCTCTATTCTCGGCCGCAAGGGCTGTACGCGCAGGCCCTTTCTGTCTTCCGGCAGCACCGATTCAGGCACGATGGCGATGCCCATGTCTTCACGTACCAGGGCGCAAGCGCTGGCCCAATCTCGTACGCTCACGCGAACCTCACCGAACGTCAGACCTCTGGCTTCAGCCAGACTCTGACCGTTGACGCGGCAACCGCCGCTGGCATGGATGTACGGCTGTGTGACGAGTTCATCCAGCTCGACACCCTGCGTGCTGGCGCGCCGGGCAAGCGGATGTGACGAGGGTAGCAAGGCGACCCAGGCATCGCGGCCGAGTATCAGCGGGTGACGATCCGGTGTGGGGTTCAATACCACGCCCAGATCGATGTTGCGCCCGGCCAGCCAGGTTTCGACTTCCTCGTCGCTGCCTTCCAGCAGCACGATCTCGATCCCCGGGTGGCGCTGGCGGAAGGTCGAAAGCAGAGTGGGGAGCCAACGCGAGAGGATCGAGGGGAAGCTGCCCAGGCGAAGTCGACCGTTACCAAGACCCTTGCGTTCATCGGCGAGCGCACGAATGGCATTCAGACTGGTGAGCATGGCGCGTGCGTGCTCGACGACCGACGCGCCAAAGGCCGTCAGGATCACCTCACGACGCAGGCGAGTGAACAGCGGGGCGCCCAGGGTTTTCTCCAACTGGGCGATTGCCTGGCTGGCGGCGGACTGGGTCATGCCGACGCGTTCGGCACCTTGCGAAATCGTGCCGGTATCCGCTACGGCCACGATCAAGCGCCAATGGGTGAGATTCATCATGGTAGTAGTTTAGCTAATATCTGAACGATCAAATATCCATTTTACGGATACAAGAGCGAGACGCATCCTGATAACCCGATGGCCAATAACGGCATGTCGCTACTCTGGGAGACGTTTCGATGAAGCTCTATTACGCGCCTGCGACCTGCTCGCTTTCGCCGCACATCGTTTTGCGTGAGCTAGGTCTGTCATTCGAGCTGGTGCGCGTCGATAACCGTAAGAAAATGACCCAGGATGGTCGGGACTTCATGACCATCAATCCGAAGGGATACGTCGCGGCGCTGGAACTGGACGATGGCAAGATATTGACGGAAGGCCCGGCAATACTGCTGTATCTGATCGATATCTCTCCGCGCACGGATCTGGCGCCGCCGGCAGCGAGCTGGGAACGCTACCGGCTGCAGGAATGGCTGGCGTTCATCAACAGCGAGATCCATGCCGGTCTGGCGCCGCTGTTCGATGCCTCACTGCCCGCTGCGGCCGGCGAGCGCTTCCGCGCCAAGATACACAAGCGTTTCGACTACCTCGAGGGCGTGCTGGCGAGGCAGGATTACTTGATGGGAGAGCGCTTCGGCGTCGCGGATGCCTATCTCTATACGCTGCTCGGTTGGTGCCGTTTCTTCGAGATCGAGCTTGCACATTGGCCGGCGCTGAATGGCTACCGTGAGCGAATCGGCGAGAGACCTGCCGTGCGGGAGGCGCGAGACAGGGAGGAGAGCCGGCCGTTCGGTTGAAGCGAGCTCCAGTGTGTCGACGGCCCGGCATCGAGGGGGGCAGCTAACTACTCCTTGCGATCTCGGTCGAAGCGCGCCATGGCGGGAAAGGGCGGCAGCCAGCTTTCGCGTCGGATCGTCCATAGCTCATACGCCGGCGTGAATTGGTCGGGGTTGTCGAGCGCGCCCAGATGCAGCTCGATTTCGCCGTCGCTCACCGCAAAGACCGACGAACCACAGACCGGGCAGAAGTGGCGTCCCTGGTACTCACGTGGCTCGCCTTCGATAGTGACCGCCTCCGTGGGATAGTCGGCGGCTGCATAGAAGAGTGCGCCGTGATGCTTGCGGCAGTCCATGCAGTGGCAGATGCCGACCCGAAGTGGCTCGCCATGTGCCGTGACGCGGACGTTACCGCACAGACAGCCTCCAGTGACCTGATCCATTGTCTGCCTCCTGATTTGTCTTTCGACCGAAGCGGTGCCGATGCACCTGCTCTCCACTCACCGATGTACCCAGTCCAGATGCTCGAAGGCGCCATGAGCGTGGTCCTCGCGGAACATCTCGTGATCGCGACGCAGGCGATCGGCGGCTTCGGCGGCGAACTCCACCATGTCGCAGGTGAATAGCTCGGCGGGTGTCACCGCCTTCACGATCGCGGGTTCGATGTCGTAGTCGATCCGGCCGGAGTCGTCGGAGAGGGCGTGCACGCCGGCCAGCACCTGGCCGCATAGGCGGGCGTAGGTCTTCCACTCGCTCTTGGAGAGGTCGTCGAGGTCGATATCGTCGCGGAAGGGCGCACGCTCGCGGGAGAGATAGCTGTGGCCTTCGAACTCGACGTGGCCGTAGAAGATGTCGCCGCGCACCAGATGGACCGCCTGGGCGTGGCTGATGCGCTCGGCGCGGCTGTCCAGGGTATAGGCTGAGGGTGGCACCAGCCCGGATAGGGCGGAGCGCCGGGCCTGTTTGAGTTCGATGATCAGGTCGTCCTTGCCCTCGCCGCCGGGGCCTTCGAGCAGCACGTAGTAGCGGTTCAGCCCGAGCGAGGCGGTACCCTGGCCGAGCCGGATCGCCACGTCCTTCACGTGCACGCCCTTGCCATCCTGCGCGCGGGCACGGGCCGGTATCTCGATGTCGTTGTCGGCGATCAGGCGATCCATGATCGTCTGGAACTCGTCGCGCCGCGAGGAGATCGGCACCAGCTTCTGGGTCGGGCGGAAGCCGCGGCGGCCCTCGTCGAGATAGTCCTCCGCCAGCCATTCGTCGCGGGGCTCGTCGGCATCCTCGAACAGCTTCTTGATCAACTTGGGCGCGTTGTCGTGGCGCATCTCCTCATCCTGCTCGGTGCCCTCCCGCGCCAGCCGCTGCATCGCGTCGATATAGCCCTCGACGAAGTGGCGCACGACCTTGAGCGCCTGCTTGCGCTTGAGATCGCCCTCGGTCTCGGCGGCGATCAGAAAGCCCACCGCGCCGCGCTTGAGGTCCCAGGTGAAGGGGGCGTAGTAGGCCTCGTCGAAATCGTTGACCGAGAAGATCGGCACGTTATCGGCGTTGGGCATGACGCCGAAATTGCTGGGATGAACGTCACCCAGCGCAAGCACCGTGGGCATCCAGGCGTCGTCGCCGGCCATGTCGCGATAGAACAGCAGGGCGGTACCCCGGAAGAACGAGAAGAGCGAATCGGCGAGCTTGTCGAACTTGGCACTGGCCTCTTCGGAGCCATCGGCGATACGCGTCTGGTGGTCTTCGCGCAGCGTCTGGCGCACGTGGCGGCGGCGTTCGTGGCCGCTGAGCGCGCGCGGGCGCAGCACGAATTCGCCCGCGGCGACCGCTTCGGCCAGGCGCTTGAAGGTGGCATAGCGGGTGGCGACCTGGGGCGCCTCTGCGGCAGCGTCGCCGTGCTGCGCCAACGCCTGCGCCAGTTGCGCCTTGGTCATCGTCGAGCGCCCCTCGATGCCGCGCTGCTGGGCCTCGGCGTAGAGCGTCTTGCGGGTGGCGTCGGGTGGGGTGGTCATGGTCGGCTCCCTGGCGGTTGATCGGCGTCGGCTATGGCTTGCTATGCTCAGCATGGACGATACCGGCGCATCGCGCTTGCCGGCCGGTGCGTTGTCTTTTCTCTTTACCCGCAGCTCGTAATCACCCCGCTGGCCGCTGACGGAGCCACCCAATGGCGCATCGCAAACCTCACCTGCCGACCAAGACCTGCCCGGTTTGCCAGCGCCCTTTCACCTGGCGCAAGAAGTGGGCACGCGACTGGGACAGCGTCATCTACTGCTCCGAGCGCTGCCGTCGGGCCGGGCGCCAGGCGTTGCCGGAGGCATGAGCGGCGAGATGCACAGCTCGGAATCACGCCGCTCAGCGGTTGGTCTGGCCACGGCCCGCCAGGATAACGCCCAGCGCCGCGACGGCCATGCCGACCCAGCCCAGCATGGGCATCGGCTCGTCGATCAGCAGCCACGCCAGTAGTGCCGCCGTCGGCGGAATCAGATAGAACAGTGCGGAGACCTGCGTCGCCGCGCCGCGGCGGATCATCGCCAGCAGCAGCGTCAGCGCGATCAGCGAGTTGCCCACCACCAGGTAGCCCAGCGAGGCGACCATCTCGACGGACCAGACCAGCTGATACTGGCCGAACAGCAGCACCAGCGGCAGCGTGGTGACCAGCCCGGTGGCGTACTGAATGGCATTGGCGGTAACCGGGTGCAGCGGGCTGCCGAAGCGCTTCTCGTAGAGTGTGGCCGCGCTGGTGCCGTCGCTGCATCTGCCCCGGCAGCGCCAGGGCTGGCGCGCGCTGGCGCTGGAGACCCCCTGCCGGCGCCTGCTCGGGCTCGAACTGGCCAGCGGCGATACCCCGGCGCCCGGCACCGACGTTTTTATCGCTACGGCGGTGGAGGTGTTCGCGACATGCCAGTCTCCGTCGAAGCCAAGATCCTGAGCCCTTCGTCGCCGGTCGGCGCGGGGGCTGTGCGATTGCGTCATTCGAGGCAGTGCGGCAGGTAGTGACTGCCTTGTTATCGATGCGCTCGCAGGCTTTGCGCACCTGATAGACAGCATGTGCGTCGACAGGGAGTTGCCATGACTGAAAGCGTCGAGATGTCGCATTACGTATAATAACAGTTCACTACATAATGAAATGGAGATAGCATCTGGCACAGGTGCCGAAGAGGCGGCGCCGAAGGGCTTCCGGGCCGGTGTGGCGGTTGCACGGCACCTTGAGCGGGGGTAGTAGGCATTTGTCGTCAATACATAATAAGTACGGCCTGCATTGGCTGACGGGGCAGTTCCGCGATGGCGATAGAGAGTCACTGTATCGGCAGTCGGACGGGGTTCGGATGCATTTCGAGGCCCCTATCTCATTAGTGGTAGCGGCGCTGATATTCGGCATGTTCGCGATTGCCGACTACCAAATACTAGGGCCGATCCGAGAGTACTATCTGTTGATCGCCATGCGTGCCGTGGTGGTCGGTATCTGTCTTTTCCTGGCATTGATCATGGTGATTCGAGGTGATAGCTCTCATCGGATGTGGCTGCACGCCCTGCCGCTGTGGGTACTCGCGACGGGGATCATTCTGATCGTTCCCTTGCGCCCGGACAGCCTCTCCACTCAGATCATGGCGGTGATCGTGGCCACCATCGGCTTCTATCTCCTGATCCCCAATCTGCTGACGGTAGTGGCGTTTGCCAGTCTCTACTTGAGCATCGGATTTCTCGCTGCCGCTGCGCTGTTTGCAGAGGCGTCGCCGGGGGCGCTCCTACGCCTCGCGCTGCTGCTGATCATGACCAACGGCGTGGGGTTCTGTGCCTTGCTGAGACTGGAGAAGTTGCAGCGCACACAGTTCGCTCTGCTGCATGAGGAGCGTGATCAAAATCGTCAACTGCTCAAGGAGATCGCGCACCGGGAGTTGCTGGAAGAACAGTTGCGCCGGGTTGCCGAACGGGATGCGCTGACGGGCCTGAACAGCCGGCGTCATTTCATGAAGTTGGCCGAGGCGCTGTTACAGGTGTCGCACGAAGATCAGACGCCATTCAGTCTGTTCATGATCGACGTGGATCACTTCAAGCGTATCAACGATACCTGTGGCCACAGTCAGGGCGATTGGGTGCTGACCCAGGTCGCCGAGATTTGCACGCAGGCGCTGCGCCCCACCGATGTGATCGGTCGTTTCGGGGGGGAAGAGTTCGTGGTGGCGTTGCCCGATACCGACGCCGAGCAGGCCGTGATCGTTGCCGAGCGCTTGCGGAGAAAGGTGGCTGCGCTGCCCCTCGAGGAAGCGATGCGCGAGCTGCAGCTGAGTATCACCATCGGTATCGCGGTCGCGCGGGGCGATGAGCTATCGCTGCAGAGCGTGATCGCGCGAGCGGATCAGGCGCTTTATGCGGGCAAGCGAGAGGGCAGGAACCAGGTCGTGGCCTGCGCCGAGATTGAGACGGAAAAGCGTGCCGCAGAGGGTCTGGTTTGATGGGTTTCTGAGCGTCTCATGTAGCGCTGGCGTGGCCTCAGTGCGAAGAGACGAAGGTAGCCGCAGCCTGTGCCGGCGGGATCGCGAATCCCGCCTTCATTCGCCTGACTTCCGCGACCGGTGTGCGGCCGAACAAGCGTTTGAACTCGCGACTGAATTGCGAGGGGCTTTCGTAGCCGACCCGAGCGCTCGCGGCGGCGGCGGTCATGCCGTTTCTCACCATCAGTAGCCGGGCCTGATGCAGGCGGGTGGATTTCAGGTATTGCATCGGAGAGGTGCCGGTCACGGCCTTGAAGTGGGTATGAAAGGTCGCGATGCTCATGCCGGCGCGCTGCGCGAGCTGGCCGACATCGAGATCTTCCTGGTAAGCGGCGTGAATGCAGCGTAGTGCCCGCGCCACCTTGCCGAACTGGCCCTGCATCGCCAGTGCCGCCCGCATCGAGGGGCCTTGAGCCCCGGTCAGAACGTGGAAATAGATCTCGCGCACCAGTGCCGGACCAAGAATCGCAGCGTCCAGCGGGCGGCTCATGGCATCCAGGAAACGCCACACCGAGGTTTGCAGATGCGCTTCCATGGGGGTGGAGATCATGCCGCGTGGGGTGGTCGTGGGTACATCGCCGAACGTGTCTATCTGCAGCATCACCTCGGCGGCGAGCTCGAAGTCCAGATGCATGTAGATCGCCAGCAGCGGC
This sequence comes from Salinicola endophyticus, assembly GCF_040536835.1. Taxonomy (NCBI): domain Bacteria; kingdom Pseudomonadati; phylum Pseudomonadota; class Gammaproteobacteria; order Oceanospirillales; family Halomonadaceae; genus Salinicola; species Salinicola endophyticus. The sequence goes on along the minus strand of NZ_CP159578.1, from coordinate 3,320,787 downwards.
TCTCGCTCGCTGGCGTCGGTTTCCATGGTGAAGGGGACCGGCACGGAGACCGCCAGATAGTGCCGAGCGTCGTAGCGATAGACCTGCCCGCCGAAGAAGCCGCGCTTCTGGCCCTGGCAGACGATCACGATACCGGGGTCGTAGAGCACCGGAGTGGACGCGAGCGGGCGGTTCGAACGTAGGAACCTCACGTCCGACAGGGTGGTCAGGTTGTAGCCCTCATCGGGCGCGAACCTTTCCAGCAGGGCGATGATTGCCTGCTGTTGGGCGTCCGACTCGGGGTGATGCCGCTGGTTTGCTGGGAGCATGATGGCAGCCTTTTTCAACGGACGGTCACGACGCACTGCGCGGTGCGGCGCTCGCTAGAGTCTGCCATATTCTGGCCGCATGAAGCTGGCGGGAGACATGGCAGCTGGTCATAGATTTAGGCAATGATGTGAGACATTGAGCCATCGTCGGCCGGTCTGAGCATTTCTATCATGCAAGTCGTTTCGCGAGTGCTGTGTTGTTCTCGAATGACTTGTGAGGAGTGCTGCTGTGATCGACGTCCTGAATCCTGCCAATGGTCAAAAAGTCGGCGAGGCGCCGGCCATGTCGCTGAATGAAGTGAACGCTGCCATCGATCGTACCTGCGCCGCCTTTCCTGCCTGGTCGCGCAAGCTGGCGAAGGAGCGCAGCGATCTGCTGCGTCGCTGGTTCGAACGCATCCGCGACGACAAGGCGGCTTTCGCCGAGCTCATCGTCAAGGAGAATGGAAAGTGTCTCGCCGAAGCCTACGGTGAGATCGACTATGGGCTCGGTTTCATCGAGTGGTACGCGGAGGAAGCCAAGCGCGTCTACGGTGACACCATCCCCCGCCATGCGCTGGATTCGGCCATCACGGTCGTCAAGGAGCCGCTGGGCCCGACGGCGGCCATTACGCCCTGGAATTTCCCCTTCATGATGATCACGCGCAAGATCGCCACCGCGCTGGCGGCGGGCTGCACCATGATCATCAAGCCCTCCGAGGAAACGCCGCTGACCGCTTACAAGCTGCTGGAGACGGCGCGGGAAGTCGGTATTCCGGAAGGCGTGTTCGAGATGGTCACCGGAGATCCGAAGGCGATCGGCGAATGCTTCACCGGCGACACCCGCATCCGCAAGCTCTCGTTCACCGGATCGACGGCGGTAGGGCGTCTACTCGCTGGCGCCAGCGGGCAGACGCTGACCCGCATGACACTGGAACTAGGGGGTAACGCCCCGTTCATCGTCTTCGGCGATGCCGACCTCGAGGCCGCCGTGGAGGGCGCGATGGGTGCCAAGTTGCGCAACTCGGGCCAGGTCTGCATCTCGCCCAATCGCTTCTATGTGCACGCGTCGATTCACGATGCCTTCGTCGAGAGACTCGCCGAGCGGGTCTCGCGTGTGGCGGTGGGCGATGGCATGCGCGACGATTTTGCGGTCGGGCCGATGATCAACCGGGCCGGCTTCGACAAGGTGACGTCACTCGTGGATGCAGCTCGCGCGCATGGCGCTCGTATCGTGCTCGGTGGCCAGGCGCATGCGGAGGGTGGGCTGTTCTACGAGCCGACTATCGTCACCCACCTCGATGACGGTGCCGAGATGGCGCAGACCGAGATATTCGGGCCAGTATTTCCGATCTATCGCTTCGAGACCGAAGAGGAGGTCATCGCACGCGCCAATGCCACCGAGTATGGCCTGGTGGCCTATGGCTATACGCGGGATCTGGGGCGTGCGTTCCGCCTGTCCCGCGCGCTCGAGGCGGGGATGGTCATCCTCAACAGCGGTTCGGTGGGGACGGCGTCGGTTCCGTTCGGTGGCGTCAAGCAGTCCGGCTATGGTCGTGAGGGCAGCTACTACGGTATCGAGGAGTACGTCGACGTGAAGTATGTGCTGATGAGCGGGCTGGGCCGGTGACTCGGCCTGCTCTCCAGAGGCTCACCAGAGACTCTCCATACAGTCTCCAGACGCTCACCAGACGGCCTCCAGATGCCAACCAGGCCAGGCCCTCGCTAGTCGCGCTCGGTGTCGTCCTCGCCCCGAAGCACCGGCAGTGCCCGTAGTCGCGGCACCGCGAAGTCGAGAAAGGCACGCACCTTGGCCGCGGCCCGACGTCCCTCGACGTGGACCAGATGCACCGGCAGCGGAGCGGGTTCATGGTCTTGCAGCACGCGCACCAGTTGCCCTGAGTCGAGGTCCGGCCCCACTTGATAAGAGAGTACCCGGCACAGCCCCCAGCCCTGCCTGGCGACATCGATGGCAGCCGCCACGCTGCTCACCGTGAGTCGCGCGTTCACGCTGACACGCTGCGGGGCATTCGCGCCGAGCTGCCACTCCCGCGCTGCGGCGCCGCCCGCCAGGGCGACGAGGCGATGTCGGGCGAGATCGTCCGGCGTGCGCGGATGCCCCAAGCGGGCGAGATAGTCCGGCGAGGCGCAGATGACGCGACGCACCTGACCGATGCGCACGGCGGTGAGTTCGGAGTCGGGCAGGTGACCGATGCGCACGGCGATATCGAAGCCCTCCTCGACCAGATTGACGATGCGATCGAGCATCATCGCTTCCGCCTCGACCTGCGGGTAGTGGTCGAGGAAACCCGTGAGCAGCGGGGTGACGTGGAGGCGGCCGAACTCCTGCGGGCAGGTGATCCGCAGCCGGCCCACCGGGGTGTTGGCTGCCCCCGAGGCGGCATCGTCGGCAGCCTGCAACTGGGCGAGGATCTCGCGGACTTCTCCGAGGTAGGCTCGACCCGCCTCGGTCAAGCGCACACGGCGGGTCGAGCGGGTGAACAGGCGGGCGCCCAGATGGGTTTCCAGGGTATTGATGGCGCGGGTCGCGGAGGGCGCGCTGAGTCCGCTGGCGCGTGCTCCCTGGGCGAAACTTTCCGCCTCGGCGACGGCGACGAAAACGCTCAGGGCCTGTAGACGATCCATGACGGTGGCGGGGCTCCCGGTGTCGATGGCGTTTCAGCATTCATCTTGGAATTTCAAAATCCAAAACAGTTCCTTTCAGGATAGGTCCATTCTTTCAGTAAACGATGGCGAATAGTGTGGTCATCAGGACGCGCCGCGCGGCCGTCACTGACTCATGACGTCCATGAGTCGTGCCGTCCATGAGTCTTACCACGCCGATCCATGCCAACACTGAAGGAGTCTGATCATGTCGAATGCCAACGCCCTTAGCGACGTCCCCATCAAGCTCTACCGCAACCCCAAGTCGGGCCACTGCCACCGTGTCGAACTGATGCTGGCGCTGCTGGAAGTGCCCTATACGACCATCGATCTCGATATGGCCAACGGTGCCCACCGTGAGCCCGGCTATCTGAAGATCAGCTCGCTGGGGCAGGTGCCGGCGATCGATGACAACGGCCTCACCCTGGCGGACTCCAATGCGATCCTCGTCTATCTGGTCGAACGCTACGGTGATCCTGCCCGCTGGATCGGCAGCGAACCGCTGGAGAAGGCCCGCGTGCAGCGCTGGCTCTCCATCGCCGCTGGCGAGATCGCCCACGGCCCTTGCGCTGCGCGGCTGGTCACGGTGTTCGGCGCGCCGCTGGACCATGACGCCGCCAAGGCAAGTTCGCACACCCTGCTCAAGATGATGAACGCCCATCTCGATGGCCGCGCGTGGCTGGCGAGCGATCATCCGACGCTGGCCGACATCGCCGGCTACAGCTACATCGCCCATGCGCCGGAGGGCGGTGTGAGTCTCGATCCTTATCCGCAGGTGCGCGCTTGGCTGGGGCGCATCGAGGCACTGCCGCGTTTCGTCGCCATGGCGTCCTCGCCGCGGTTGGCCTGAACCGGAGAATTGCGTACGGAGGTTGGTCATGACACCCGAGACGACGCCCTTCCACGCCGGCGAGCGCGAGGCGCAGCGCCGCGCCGGCGTGGCGCCATCCGGTCGCTTCATCCGCGATCACATGCCTGAGCAGCATCGCGACTTCTTTGCCGAGCTGCCGTTCATTGTCCTCGCCGCCGGCGATGCCCAGGGCCGGCCCTGGGTCACGCTGCTGGCGGGAGAGCCGGGTTTCATCGACACGCCAAATGCACGAACGCTGAGCGTGGCGGCAGCGCCGGGGCGCGGGGATCCACTGGCGACGGCGCTGGAGGAGGGCGCCGAGGTCGGCCTGCTGGGGATCGAGCTGACCACGCGGCGTCGCAACCGGCTCAACGGGGTGGTCCGCGCGGCCCAGGGGCGTCTGGTCGTTGCGGTGCAGCAGAGCTTCGGCAACTGCCCGCAGTATATCCGCGAGCGGGCGTGGCATCGCGTCGAGCCCGCGCCAGCGCCCGCTGCCATCGTTTCGTCGCGGCTGGATGCCGGCCAGCGCGCGCGAATCACTGCCGCGGACACCTTCTTTATCGGCTCCGCTTGCGGTTCCGTTGCCGCCGCTACCGATTCCGCCCACGATTCAGGCAGGGAGCAGAGTACGAAGCGCGGTTACGACGCCTCCCACCGCGGCGGCGAGCCCGGGTTCGTCCAGGTCACCGGGGCTGGCACGCTGCGCTTCCCGGACTATCCGGGCAACAACTTCTTCAACACCCTCGGCAACCTGATTCAGAACCCGCGCGTGGGCCTGCTGTTCGTCGATTTCGAGACCGGCGGCCTGCTGCAGATCAGCGGGCGTGCCCGCATCGAGTGGCAGCCGGCGCATAGCGAGGATCCGAGCGCCCAGCGCTGGGTCGAGGTCAGCATCGAGCGAGTGGTCGAGCGCCCCGAAGCGCTGGACCTGCGCTGGCAGCGAGAGACGCCGGCGCTACAACTCGAAGTGGTCGACAAGCGCCGGGAGAGCGACCTGGTCACGTCCTTTCGGCTGGCCAGCGCCGACGGCGGCGCGCTGCCCCCGTTCCGGGCCGGGCAGCACCTGCCACTCGAACTCAGTGTGCCGGGGCAATCGGGTCGGGTTCGGCGCAGCTATTCGCTCTCGGGGTCGCCAGGGGATGAGACTTACCGCATCAGCGTCAAGCGCGAGGCGCATGGGATCGCGTCACGCTTTCTGCACGATCGAGTCGCGGTCGGCGACTGCCTTACTGCTCACGCCCCCGCTGGTGACTTCGTGCTGCCCGCTGGGCAGGGGCCGCTGGTGCTGATCAGTGCCGGTGTGGGCATCACGCCGATGCTGGCGATGCTGTACGCGGCGGTCGCTGAGGGCGCGTGCGGCGCCGCGCGCGATGTCTGGTTCGTGCACGCCACCCGCAACGGTGACTCCCATGCCTTTTGGGCGGAGGTCGATGCCGCAATTCAGGCCGGCGCACGCTCGGCCGGCCACCGGGCCGAGCGGCGTGTCTTTTATAGCGCGCCACTGGCCAGCGATATCCGTGGCAGGGACTATGATGCCGAAGGTCGCATGACGGCCAAGGATCTACTGGCACTAGACGCCGGGGACGATGCGCACTATCTGCTCTGCGGGCCCGCCGGGTTTCTCGCCGACATCAGCGCCGGCCTGGAAGCGGGCGGGGTGCCTGCCGGGCGCATCGCCTTCGAGACCTTCGGTCCGGCGGCGTGAGACGAGAGCTGCGATAGCGATCAGCGTATACGACTAAAGTCCTGATTCCCTGGAACGCTTTTCGGCGAGGGGAGTTGATACGCTAGGCGCTGCTTGTGTTTTCCCTTTCACCGCTTGCGAAGCGAGCATTAAGGCGACTCCATGATCATCTCAGGCCCTACCGATTACCGCCGAGCTGCCAAGCGGCGTATTCCTCGCTTTCTGTTCGATTATCTCGATGGCGGGGCGGTGACCGAAAGCACGTTGCGCGGCAACGTCGAGGCGCTGCAGGCCATTCCACTGCGCCAGCGGGTGCTCCAGGGTGGCGGTGATCCGTTGCTCGAGACCGAGGTGCTCGGCAGCCGCTGGAAGCTGCCGGTGGCGCTGGCGCCGGTCGGGGCGACCGGCATGTACGCGCGGCGTGGTGAGGTGCAGGCCGCCAGGGCCGCCGAGAAGGCCGGTATCCCCTATACGCTGTCGACGGTGTCGGTCTGCTCCATCGAGGAGGTGGCCGCGGGCGCCAGTGGCGAGCTGTGGTCGCAGCTCTATGTGCTCAAGGACCGCGGCTTCATGCAGAACGCGCTGGAGCGCGCCTGGGCGGCAGGCATGAAGACGCTGGTCTTCACCGTCGACATGCCGCTGCCGGGGTCGCGTTATCGCGACCGCCACTCCGGCATGTCCGGGCCGCATGCCAAGCTGCGCCAGGTGACTCAGGCGCTGACCCACCCCTGGTGGGCGTTCGACGTCGCGCTCAAGGGCAAGCCATTATCGTTCGGCAACATCGAGGCGTATACCGGACGCCAGATGAGCATGGACGATTACATGGGGTTTCTGGCCAAGAACTTCGATCCCTCCATCAGCTGGAGCGAGCTGGAGTGGATCCGCGAGAGCTGGAAGGGCAACCTGATCATCAAGGGGCTGCTGGACAAGGAGGACGCTCGTGATGCGGTGCGCATGGGCGCCGATGGCATCATCGTCTCCAACCACGGCGGGCGGCAGCTCGATGGCGCCATCCCCACCGCGCGGGCGTTGCCGCATATCGCCGAGGCCGTGGGCGACGAGCTGACGGTGCTGGCGGACTCCGGCGTGCGCTCCGGGCTGGATGTGGTCAGGATGCTGGCGCTGGGGGCGAAGGGCGTGCTGCTCGGCCGCGCCTACGCCTATGCGCTGGCAGCGGCCGGCGAGCGCGGCGTCTCGCATCTGCTGGAACTGATCGCGGCGGACCTGCGCGTGACCATGACGCTGATCGGTGCCCAATCGCCTGCCGATATCAATGCCAGCCATCTGGAATCGATGGTGAAGTCGTTGGAGAGCGAGCACCGCCCCGCGGTGGCGCCGCCGGAAGCCGCCAAGTTCTGAGCCCGGGGCGGCGTCTCGGGGCGTCACGGCTGTCGCGGCAGGTAGGGATGACACGGCCCCGTCGGCAGGATTGACCCATGTGATGGACTCGCCCCAGGGAAGGCGGGATGATCCGGCGAACGATTCACGCAAGCGAGACTCAGGGATGATACGGACGGGCTCATGGCTGCGCTGGTGGCTGGCGCTATCGATATGGCTGGTCTCCAGCCTGTGCCTGGCACAGACGCCGGACGCCGGCGGTGCCCAGGAGTGGTACGCGGCCGATTCGCTGAATCGTGGCCTGGGGCCGGTGCCGGACGCCGTCAAGCTGAGAACGCCGCGGGAGGCGATGCGCACCTTCCGCAATCTGGCCGACCAGGATGATTTCGCGGCGGCGGCGCATATCCTCAACCTCGCCGACCTCTCTCCGGCGGAACAGCGCGAGCGGGGCGCGGCGCTGGCGCGAGAACTCGCCGCCATCTTCCAGCGTGGCAAGTCGATCCGTCTTTCCGGCCTCTCCGGGCGTCAGGATGCCGCCACCGAGGACCCTACGGGCAAGAGCCCTTACGCCGGCGAGCCACGTCGCGATATCGAACTGGCTTCGCTCGAGGCCGACGGTGACACCTATGACATCCGGCTGGGGCGTTATCGCGTCGGCAACGCAGATCCGGTCTGGCTGATCACGCCGGAGAGCGTGGCGGCGATCCCTGCGCTCTATCACGAATATGGCCCGGCAGCGTTCGAGCGCCACATTCCCGAGCGTCTCAAGACCTCGTTCGGGCCGCTGCGGATCTGGGAGTGGATTGCGATCCCGCTGGTGCTGCTGGCGGTCGCGCTGATCGGCAAGGGTGTCTACCGCCTGATCGAGGTGGTGACGCGCTGGCTGCCCACCGGTGCGCCGAGCATCTTCGCCAAGCAGATTCGCGGCCCGGTAGCGCTTATCGTGATGTCGTTGCTGACCCAGGCGCTGCTCGATTACGTCGTCTCCTTCTCGGCGGTGGCGACGACCACCCTACGCGTGGTGCTGATCGCCATCCTGGCCTGGGGAATCGGGGCTGTCGGGCTGCGCCTGGTCGATACCATGATGCTGAAGATGACGCGGCGTCTCGCCGGGCAGATCGATGACTCCAAGCCCAGGGACGAGCGCAAGCTGCTCACCACGCTCTACGCGGTGCGGCGCATCATCATCCTCATTCTGGTGACGGCGGTATCGATCTATGTCCTCGGGCAGGTTCAGCTGTTCGAAACCCTGGGGCTCTCGCTTCTGGCCTCGGCCAGCGTACTGGCGGTGCTGGTGGGCGTGGCGGGGCAGGCGGTGCTCGGCAACATCCTGTCATCGTTTCAGCTGTCGCTGGCCAAGCCGATACGGGTCGGTGATCTGGTGATGTTCGAAGGGCAGTGGGCCTACGTCGAAGGGATCTTCTACACGCATATCCGGCTGCGGTTATGGAACGAGCGACGCCTGATCGTGCCGGTCACCTACTTCGCCTCGAAGGCGTTCGAGAACCTCTCGTCCAAGAGCACGAAGGAGTACCGCAGCCTCGTGCTGACGCTGCATCTGAGCGCCGACATCGCGATCCTGCGCGACAAGTTCCTCGAGTTCGCCAAGGCCGAGGAGAACGTGATCGAGCATCACAAGCTGCTGTGCTGCGTGACCGATCAGACCGGCCCGGCACAGACCGTGACCTGCTATCTGATGACGGTCGACCCGCTATCCGGATGGACCGCCGAGGTCAGCATCCGCGAGAAGCTGCTGGCGTTCATTCGCGACGAGCATCCCGAGTGGTGGCCCCGGGACGTGGTGGTGCTCAGTCATCGTGACATCGCCCGCGGGCACACCTCGGGCGAGGCTGGCGAGCCGGCGCCATGAGGCGCCCGGGCTCGCCGTGTCGTTGCTTGGCCATGCGCCTGGTTGGGCATTACCGGCAGGCTTGCTCGCCATCCACCCACAGCCAGTAGCCGACGCCGAATACAAGGACGCCCCGATGGCATATGCCACCGGGGCGTCGTGCCCTGCAGACGGGGTGTCAGACGTTTTTGGTGTCGTTACCCTCCCTGGCGGGTGCAGTGTCCATGATCGGTGCTTGTGACGCCTCGCCGGTTGCACCGGTGTCGTCATCATTATCCGTATTGTCACTGGTGCGGGTATCGCCACGGGTATCTGGATCGCCACTGGCGTCGACCGCCGGCACATCGCGGGTCACCCGCCAGACCGCATTGGTGAGGTCGTCGGCGATGATCACCGCGCCGTCGGGTGCCACGCTGACCCCCACCGGGCGGCCGCGGGTAGTGTCATCGCTGGCCAGGAAGCCGGAGACGAAGTCGACCGGGTCGCCGGCGGGTTGGCCATTCTCGAACGGAATGAACACCACCTTGTAGCCGACCGGATCGGCGCGGTTCCAGCTGCCGTGCTCGCTGACGAAGACCCCATCGCTGAACTCGCCACCGACCGCGGCATTGGAGAAGGCGACGCCGAGCGGCGCGCGGTGGGAGCCGAGGCTGTAGTCGGGAGCGATGGCGGACTCGACCTTGGCCGGGTCCTGCGGGCGCACCCGCGGGTCGACGTGCTGGCCCCAGTAGCTGTAGGGCCAGCCGTAGAAGCCGCCTTCCTGCACGCTGGTGAGATAGTCCGGCACCAGATTGGGGCCCAGCTCGTCACGCTCGTTGACCACCGCCCACAGCGTATCGGTGCCGGGCTGGAAGGTCAGCGCGGTGGGATTGCGCAGGCCGCCGGCGTAGGTGCGATGGGCACCGGTCTCGGTATCGATCTGCCAGATCTCGGCGCGGTCGACCTCGGCGGCCATGCCGCGCTCGGTGATATTGCTGTTGGAGCCGATCCCCACGTAAAGGTAGTCACCATCGGGGCTCGCGGTCAGCGCCTTGGTCCAGTGGTGGTTGATCTGTGCCGGCAGCGGGGTCAGCGTCTCGGGGGCGCCGCGGGCGGCGGTCTGGCCCGGCTGATAGTCGAAGCGCACCAGCGCATCCTGATTGGCGACATAGAGGTCGCCGCCCACCAGTGCCAGGCCGTAGGGGGCGTTCAGCCCGTCGGCGAACACCGTCTGCTGCTCGTAGGTGCCATCACCATCGGCGTCGCGCAGCAGGGTGAGGCGATCACCGCCCTTGACCGCGGTGGTGCCCTTGGACTGGATCAGCCCGGCAATGAAGTCCTTGGGCCGGACCTTGGGCGCGTTGCCGCCACCCTTGCCTTCGGCGACCAGGATATCGCCGTTGGGCAGCACCAGGGTCTGACGCGGCACCTGTAGATCGGTGGCGATGGCGGTGATGGTGTAGCCCTCGGGTACCTCGGGCTTGCGCTCGTTCCAGGGTGTCTGCTCGGGCACACCCATATTGGGCAGCAGGCCGCGCTGCGGATCGGGTAGCTGAGGGTCGGCGCCATACTGGGCCTCGGCGGCCAGGGCACCAGTGGCGACCAGCAGCAGTGGCAGCAGGGTCAGGCGAGGCAGACACGCGAGCGGGGCGGTGTGACGCGGGCGAGTGGTCATCAGGCGCGGCCTCCCGTCATCTCTTGTGCGATAGCGCGGTTGCGCGAAAGCCCGATCAGGGCCGCCACCAGGGCGAGCAGGGCAATCACGATCGAGAGTACGAAGCCGGTGGGCATCATCGCCCAGGCATCGCGGGCGTGGACCAGGGCATTGATGAAGCCGAGCACGAAGGTGACCAGCAGCAGCAGGCACTCCAGCCCGGCGCGGCCGCGCTGGCCGCTGGCCATCACGATGCCGCCCAGCGCGAACAGCCAGGCAAGGCCGTTGAACACCAGGCCGCCGGCGATAGCCCAGGAGGCAAAGGTCGACCACTGAATGTGATAGCTGGTGGCGTAGGCGTAGTCGCTCAACGCGGCGGTCAGATAGAGCGGGAAGGTGCCCGCCAGCAGCAGCCCGTGCAGCGGATTGATTCCGCGACGGACCACGCGGACGCGGGTCGATTCGGCAGTGGCGGTCATGGCAAGGTCCTTTTGCGGTGGCCAGCGAGGCGCTGAACGCCGTGTTGAGGCGGCTCATTGATTAGCGCTGTCGATTGAAGTGTAGCCGACATACCCGACTTGTCGTGGCGTGGTACTCGTGCCCCCGGTGAGCGCCGTCATGTTGTACCGAAGGCGCATGTCATCGGCGCGCCGGCATTGCTATCGTGCTCCGGCGTCGGCGGCTGTCCGCCTCACTCTCATCGTCATCGACAGGTGCCGTGTGCCTTTTATCGCCGTGTTCTATCTCGCGGTCGTCGTGCTGCTCTTCTCCGGCAATCTGGTGGTCGGCAAGTTCGCCACCGTCAGCGTGCCGCCGCTGACCCTGGCGTGGTCGCGCATGCTGGTGGTGTTCCTGGCGGTGACGCTGATCTTCGGTGCCGCCGCCTGGCGCCAGCGCGAGGTACTGGGGCGCGAGCTCAAGGCGCTGACGATCATGTCGATCAACGGCATGGCGCTGTTCTCCGCGCTGCTCTACTCGGCGCTGCGGGTCAGCGATGCGACCACGGTGGCGGTGCTGGAGAGTCTGACCCCGGCAGCCACCGCCATGCTGATGGCGCTGTTCTTCCGCGAACGACTGGGGCGCATACGCTGGCTCGGTATTCTGCTCTCCGCCGGCGGTGCGGCCTGGGTGGTCTCGGATGGGGCTCTGGTGCGCACGCTGGCGCGACTGCAGAGCGGTGATGCGCTGGTAGCGGCGGCGGTGCTGGCCTGGGTGATCTATTCGGTGGCAGCGCGCCACTGGCTGAGCCGGGTGCCGTTCTACGCCTCGCTGGTACCGATGACCGGCATCGCGGTGCTGTTCCTCACGCCGCTGGTGGTGGTGGAAAACGCCTTCTTCGCCGAGGCCTGGCAGCTCGACGGTCATGCCCTCGCCGCCATTCTCTATCTGGGGCTCGGCCCCTCGCTGGTCGCGCTGATCTGCTACAACCGGGCGCTGCTGCTGGTCGGACCCAGCCACACTGCGACCTCGCTCAACCTGCTGCCGGTGGTGACCATGGGGCTCGGCTATCTGATGCTCGGCGCGCCGATCACGCTCAATCAGGTGATCGGTGCGCTGGTGGTGATCGTCGGCGTCTCGCTGGTGACACTCAATCTGCGCCGGCGGCGGCTGCCACCGCTGGAGGGCTAAACGGGTGGCGCCTAGCGCCGGGTGCGCGCCGCCTGGGTGATCGCCCGCGCACACTCCAGCAGCGGCGGTCCGAGAGTATCGATGGCGTTCTCCAGCTGCCAGCGGCTGGCCGGGGCGGTGACGTGTACCGCCGCCACCGGCTGCCCCGAAGCGTTGATCACGGGCGCGGCGATATTGATGTCGCCGCGGAAGTATTCGGCGTTGTTCCAGGCCAGGCCGCGCCGGCGGCACTGCTGCACGATCGCCACCAGGTCCTCGATCTCGGTAATGGTGTTGGCGGTGTGGGCGATGCGCTCGCTGCGTGTCAGGTGATCGCGCAGGGCGGTGTCGTCGAGTGCCGAGAGGTAGGCACGTCCAGAGGCGGTGCAGAACATCGGCACGCGGCTGCCGATCGGCATGTGGATCGGGATGTAGTGGCGGCTGGTGAAGCGCGCCACATAGACCATGTCGAGCCCGCAGGGCTCGGTCAGCGAGACCGTCTCCAGGCAGCGATTGCTGAGATCCGATAGATACGGGTTGGCGCAGTCGATCAGCAGGTTGGCCTCGAGATACTGTGCCCCCACGCGGAGCACCCCGATGCCGATCCGGTATTTGCGACTCTGCGCCACGCGTACCAGGTAACCGAGCTGCTCCAGGGTATGGGTGATGCGCTGCACCGAGCCCATGCTCATCTCGGTGAGTCTGGCGATCTCCGACAGGCTGAGTTCGCTGTGGTGCGCATCGAACAGCCCCAGTACCACGAATGCCTTCTCGATCGACTGGTTGAACAGCGCCGAGCGGGTACCGGCGCTTGCTGAGTCGGCCATCGGGTCTCCTGTCATCGCTCCAGCCAATCCTGGGTCCGATAGTACTGGATCACCGCCGCGACGTAGAGCCGCTGCAGGCCGTGCAGCGGGATCGGCGCGATAGGGGTGAGCGGCAGCGGCAGGGCGTCGGCGAGTGCCCGGGTACCGAGATGGCGACCGATCAGGCTGCCTAGATGGGTGCCCATTCCCACGCCACGGCCGTTGTAACCCAACGCCACGTGCAAGCCGGGGGCGGGTTCGTGCACGTGCGGCATGGCATCCTGGGTCAGCGCCACCCGTCCGCCCCAGGCATAGTCGATCTCGACGCCCTTCAGCGCCGGATAGAGCCTGGTCATGCCGCTGATCAGATGGCGGAAATCGCTGGGGGCGCGGGGGTCATGGAAAGGCCCACGTCCGCCGAACAGCAGCCGGCCGGCGGCATCGCGGCGGAAATAGAACAGCAGCTTGCGCGCATCCGAGGCGACCTCTCCCCGGGGCAGAATGGTCGCGCCTTCCTCCGCGCTCAGCGGCCGGGTAGCGATCTGAAAACTGTTGGCGGCGATCACACTGCGCGCCAGACCGGGCTGCAGGGTGTCGGTATAGCCGTTGGTGCACAGCAGCACGCGCTCGGCCGTCACTTCCCCACGGGCGGTGGACGCCCGCCAGCCCCCGGCATGGCGGGCCAGCCCGGTCACTGCCGAACCTTCGTGGAGCTGTGCACCCGCGGCGCTCGCTGCTCGGGCCAGGCCGCGCACGAAGGCCAATGGGTTGAGGCTGCCCGCCCGGGGATCGCGCCAGCCGGCCAGATAGGCCGTGGTACCGAGGCGTTCGGCGCAGGCCTCCCGCGCCAGCCACTCGACCTCGACCCCACGCGCGGCCCACTGCGCGGCGCGGCTCTCGATCCGCTGGATACCGGCGCGGGTGGCCGCGGGTTGCAGCCAGCCTTGGCGCTGCGCGTCGCAGTCGATGGCGTGGCGCTGGATGAGCTCGAAGACCACGTCGGCATTGCGGCTGCTGGTGTCGATCAGGCGCTCGCCGCGCTCCTGACCATAGCGTTCGATCAGCTGATCGGGGTCGTACTTGAGCCCCGGGATGACCTGGCCGCCGTTGCGCCCCGAGGCACCCCAGCCGATCGTGTCGGCCTCCAGTAGACGCGTCGAGATGCCGCGTTCGGCCAGCGCAAGTGCCGCCGCGACCCCGGTGAAGCCGCCGCCGACGATCAGCACGTCGCTGTGGCAGGCGCCCTCGAGGGGGGGAAGCAGCGCCGCCGGCGGCTGGCTGTCGGCCCAGAGCGAGCGCAGCATCGGCTGTGAAGTGGGCATGGTCGCGCCTCCTGTTCAGTGGTCGAGCACGCGGCGCAGAAAATCCTGCGTACGCGCATTCTGTGGCTCGCTGAGCACGCGCGACGCTGGCCCCTCCTCGACGATCTGGCCGCCGTAGAGGAAGCAGACCCGGTCGGCCACCTCCTTGGCGAAACTCATCTCGTGGGTGACCACGACCATGGTCATGCCCTCCGCGGCCAGATCGCGCATCACCGTCAGCACGTCGCCCACCAGCTCCGGGTCGAGCGCGGAGGTGGGCTCGTCGAACAGGATCGCCTCCGGACGCATGGCCAGTGCCCGGGCGATCGCCACCCGCTGCTGCTGGCCGCCGGAGAGCTGGGTCGGATAGGCCGTCTGCTTCTCGGCCAGGCCGACCTTCTCGAGCAGCGCCTGGGCGTGCTGGCGCGCCTCGGCCCGCGACTCGCCCTTGACGAAGACAGGGCCCTCCATCACGTTCTCGAGCACCGTGCGGTGGGGAAAGAGATTGAAGCGCTGGAACACCATGCCGACCCGGGTGCGCAGGCAGTGGATATCGCTGCGCCGGACATCCACTGTCTGGCCATGGATGGTGATCGTGCCGCTGTCGTAACTCTCCAGACCGTTGATGCAGCGCAGCACGGTGGACTTGCCCGAGCCCGACGGGCCGATGAGACAGACCACTTCGCCGGCGGCGACCTCGAGACTGACGCCCTTGAGCACCTGGGTCGCGCCGAAGGCCTTGTGGATATGGTCGATGGCGATCATTGGTCGGCTCCCTGTCGCGACTTGGCGAAGAAACGCTCCAGGCGGTTGACGCCGAAGATCAGCGGCAGGCTGAGCGCCAGGTACATCAGCGCCACCATGGTGTAGACGGTGGTGTTCTGGAACGTCGAGGCGGCGATCAGCTGCCCGGCCCGGGTCATCTCTGCCACCGTGATGGTCGAGGCGAGGGAGGAGTCCTTGAGGATCATGACCGCGGTATTGCCGTAGGGGGGCAGGGCGATGCGTATTGCCTGGGGCAGGACCACACGGCGCATGATCAGGGCGCTCTTCATGCCGATGGACTTGGCCGCTTCGATCTGGCCCGAGTCGACCGCCTCGATGCCGGCGCGGAAGTTCTCCGCCTGATAGGCGCTATAGGCGATCCCCAGGCCGATGATGCTGGCCTGGAAGGCGCTCAGATCGATGCCCAGTTCGGGAATGACGAAGTAGATGTAAAAAAGCTGCACGATGATCGGCAGGCCGCGGATCACGTTGATGAAGGTGCCGGCCAGCGCCGAGACCGGCGTCAACGGCGAGCGTTTCATCAGCGCCAGCAGCAGCCCCAGCAGGGTGCTGAGCAGCAGGGCGCCCAGGGTGATCTGCACCGTGACCACGGCGCCCTTGAGCAGGATCGGGAAAAATGCGGCGATATCGGCGTACGCCATAGAGTCCTCCTGGGCCGAGGCCGGGCGCGCCGGACAGCGAGGTCCGGCGTGCGGCGGTCAGCGGGGAAGGGTGGGAGAGCGGCTGAGTGTTGGTGGTGGCACGGTGGGGCGTACTACAGCCCCCACTTGGCGAAGATGGCGTCGAGCTTGCCGCTTGCCTTGAGCTTGGCCAGGGAGGCGTTGACGCGCTCGAGCAGCGCGGTGTTGTCCTTGGCCACGGCCAGCGCGAGCTCGCCCACCATCTGCTGCTGGTAGTCGGGAGACAGCTCGAGATCGGCGAAGCGGCCCTGCTTGAGCTGGTAAGCCATCACCGGTGCGTCGCCAATGCCCGCCACGATGCGACCCAGGGAGACGTCGCGCATCATGTCGGCAAGGGTGTCGTAGTTGCGAATCTCGGGAAACAGCCCGGTCGCCTGCAGCTGGCGTACATAGGTCGTACCCACCTGGGCGCCGACCACCTGGCCCTTGAGATCATCGAGTGTATGAATGTCGCCCTGATGATCACGCTTGACGATCACGCCCTCACCGTAGGGATAGACATCGTCACTGAAGGCGACGACCTTGGCGCGCTCGGGGGTACGCAGCATGGCCGCCGAGATGATGTCGATCTTGCCCGAGGTGAGCGACGGAATCAGCGCATTGAACGGCGACTCCTTGATCTCGACTTTGGCCCCCATGTCCTGGCCCACCGCCTCGATCAGATCGACCATGGCGCCGGTGATCTTGCCGCTGGAGACATCCAGAAAGGTGAACGGGATACCGCTGGGGGTGGCGCCGGCGACCAGGGTCTCCTGTGCCTGAGCGGCGTTGATACCCGCTGTGGCGAGACCCAGCGCAGCGGCGGCCACGAGGCAG
Source organism: Salinicola endophyticus (assembly GCF_040536835.1). Taxonomy (NCBI): domain Bacteria; kingdom Pseudomonadati; phylum Pseudomonadota; class Gammaproteobacteria; order Oceanospirillales; family Halomonadaceae; genus Salinicola; species Salinicola endophyticus. Next base: position 3,304,485 of record NZ_CP159578.1, on the reverse strand, counting down.
TGGCGGCGGAGGCGAGAGAGCCAACGCAAAGATGGGCGGGGAGTGGGTGAGTAATCGATCATGAGGCTACCTGTCTTGTGGGGTTGTTATGTCGACTCAGCGATTCACCTGCCTGTTCGAGCCTATCCAAGCGTTAAGTTATCGGCAAGTGTTAAAAGTTATCGAATATCGATAATAAGGCGCTGTCGTATCAGTGCGGCTTGCGCCAGCCCCGCCGAGGTATCTCCTAACAAGCGATCCCTGCTCGAAAAACCGGCGAGTCACGCGATACGTGGAGCAGCGCAGACGCGACGCTCTTGAAGGAATGGCAGGTTGCTCGAATACCACCAAGGTCTAACTGCTCGATCCCGGGCTGGACTGGGGTAAGCTGGCGACAGGTACCGGCACAGTGGCAGCCTGGTGGCTGATCACTCAGCAAGTGGGGGAGAACCGATGGAACATCGATTCTGGCAACAGCGCTGGGAGCAGTCACAGCTCGGCTTTCATCTGAGCTTCGTCCATCCCATTCTCAAGCGGCATCTCGCGCGCTATGCGCTCGCCCCGGGGACACGGGTGTTCCTGCCGCTGTGCGGCAAGACCCTGGATATCGGCTGGCTGCTGAGCGAGGGGTATGCTGTGGTCGGCGCCGAGCTGAGCGAACTGGCGGTGGCGCAGCTGTTCGCCGAGCTCGGGGTCGAGCCGACGATGAGCGAGTGGGAGGGCGGCCAGCGTTGGCAGCACGGCGCGCTGAGTGTATTCCAGGGCGATATCTTCGCGCTGACCCCAGCGGCGCTGGGTGCGGTCGATCTGGTCTACGACCGCGCCGCCCTGGTGGCGCTACCACCGACGATGCGCGACGCCTACGCCCGACAGCTCGTCGAGTTGAGCGGTGCCGCGCCGCAGCTGCTGATCACCTTCGAGTACGACCCGGCGGAGAAGGAGGGCCCGCCGTTTCCAGTACTCCCGGCGGAGGTCGCCCGCCACTACGCTGACACCCACGAGATCGAGGAGCTGTCGCGCAAGGACGTGCTCGACGCCGCGCTCAGCTTCCGCGATGCGGGCGTGTCGCGTTTCGTCGAAGTCGCCTGGCGGTTGCTGCCGCGTTCGCAGGGGCCAACTTGACCGCCGATGGGAACTCGCTATCGACCGTCGTCCAGACCAGGCGTGCCGCCTGACACCTGCCCATCCTCTACCGCCAGCGCGAGAAGCTCGCACTCTCGCTCAGGGTCGGTGAGACCACCTGAGCGAGAGTCCGTGCCTTGGGTCGAGGCGATCCGAAGACGATCCGCCGCTCAATAAGCCCCGGCGCTGGGTGGCGAGAGCGGCGCGTCACCGGCCATCGCACGCGCACGGCCGAACAGCACCCCCGTCAACAGCGAGAGCAGGGGAATCAGTGCCAGCATAGCGCTGATCCCGATGCTGCCGCCGGTCACCAGGGTGAAGTTGGAGAGCACCAAGGCCAGGCTGGCGAGCAGCAGCACGGCGGCGAGACTCGGCGCGATCCGCGTCTGCCAGCGCCGCTGCCCGGCGAGTTCAGGGTGGCGCCGGAAGAACGTCAGCGAAGCCAGGGTGGTCAGTAGCATCAAACCGATCATGCCCACGGTGGCGATACCCGCCATATAGCCGAAGACCTGCGTCAGCGGGTCCAGCCCCAGCGCCAGACACAGCAGCATCAGCGCCAGCGCGGTGAGTGTCTGCACCAGCGAGGCGTGGGAGGGCGCGCGATGGCGCGGATGGATGCGCGCCAGCCGCCGCGGCAGCGTGCCCTGACGCGCCAGGGTGAACTGATAGCGGGCGAGCACATTGTGAAAGCTCAGCACGCAGGCGAAGAGGCTGGTGAGCAGCAGCACCTGCATCAGATCGCGCATCACGCCGCCGGTGTAGTGCTCGGCGGTGTCGAGCAGCAGGTTGGCGTCGCCATCCAGGGTCTTCTGGGCGATGCCGGCGACCTCTCCGGCGCCGTTGGCGACCACCAGAGCCCACACCGAGAGGGTATAGAACACGCCGATGATCAGCACCGCGAGATAGGTCGCCCGCGGGATGGTGCGCGCCGGCTGGCGGGCTTCGTCACGAAACACCGCAGTGGCCTCGAAGCCGATGAAGCCGGTGAGCGCGAACAGCACCGCCACGCCGAGGCCGCTGGTGAGCGCGGCACTCGGCGTGAAGGAGGAGAACTCGATGCCGTGGGCGCCGCCGTCGGCGAAGATGGTCAGGTTCATGATCACCACCACGGCGATCTCCAGCACCAGCGCCACCCCCAGCACCTTGGCGCTGAGTTCGATATGGCGATAGCCGAGATAAGCGACGATGGCGACGGTGAGCAGCGAGTAGATCCACCAGGGGATGGCGGGGCCGCCGCTGTGGCGGACGAAGTCGCCGACCGCCCAACCCATGTAGCCGTAGACGCCGGCCTGAATGGCGGTGTAGGCAACCAACGCCATGAACGCGGTGCCCAGGCCCAGGCGCTTACCCAGCCCGAGGGTGACGTAGGAGAAGAAGGCGCCGGCCTCCTTGACGTGGGGCGTCATCGCCACGAAACCGACCGAGAAGATCAGCATCACCAGCGAGGCGATGAGAAAGCCCACCGGCGCGCCGGCACCGTTACCGGAGGCCAGAGCGATAGGGGCGTTGCCGCCGATCACGGTGAGCGGCGCGGCGGCGGCGATGACCATGAAGACGATACTGCCGGTACCCAGACTGCCGTGAAGGCGCGTCGGATCCGCAGGGGTGGTATTGTCCATGGGACGATTTCCTCGTTGTTTTTGGTTGGAAATTCGGGGTTGGAAATGCGGGGGTTGGAAATACGGATTGTCGCGATGACGCTGTCTAGCTAATGAAAAGCTCCTGGCGCAGATCATCGAGATAGGGGTTGGCAGCACGGCCCGCGGCCACCGCGGCCGGGTCGATCTCGGCGTGGATCAGCGCCTCGCCGGCGCTGGGCGCCTCGGCGAGGGGCTCGCCGTCCGGTGCCACGATCAGGCTGTGGCCGACGTAGTCGAACGCTGCCTCGCGGCCATGCTGGTTGGTATAGGCCAGATAGACCTGGCTCTCCCAGGCCCGGGTGGGGATGAGCCGCCGGTTGACGTGGGCGAACGGCTGCATCTGGGCGGTGGGCACGCAGATCAGCTCGGCGCCCTGGCGCGCGGCGGCGCGTACGCTCTCCGGGAACTCCACGTCGTAACAGATCATCAGGGCGATGCGCACGCCGTGATAGTCCGCCACGCAGGTGGGGCGGTCGCCGGCGGTGAACTGATCGCGGTCGACATCGCCGAACAGGTGCGCCTTGTGGTAGCGCGCGAGCACCTGACCGTCGTCGCCGATCAGATGCGCGGCGTTGTAGCAGGCGCCGTCTTCGATCTCCGGCCCGCCCACCACCAGGCCGATGGCGTGGCGTGCGGCGATCTCTCGCGCGCGCTCCAGCGGTGCCGCCTGCGCCAGCGCCCGGGTGTCGTCGCCGAGGACATAGCCGGTCAGGAACATCTCCGGGGTGATCAACAGCGCCGCGCCTTCCGCTGCGGCGCGACGGGCGCTCTCGTCCAGCCGCGCCAGATTGGTGGCGATATCGCCGTGCGTGCTCAGCGCCTGCCAGGCGGCGATCTGCATGAGGAACTCCTTTAGCATGAGACGAAGGGCGGCGGACGTGTCGGTGTCTCTGTCACGCCCGCCGGTACTGGCCGATGTCTGACCCGGCGTCCTCTCAGCCCAGTGTACCCAGCGCCTCGTCGATGATCGCCAGCCCCTGTTCGGCTTCACCGGCGGTGACGATGCACGGCGGCACCACGTGGATGCGGTTGGCAACCACGAACGCCAGCAGGCCACGTTCCATCATCGCCTGCTTGAGCTTGCCGACCTTGGCCGCCGCCAGCGGCGTGCGGCTGTCGCGATCCTCGACCAGCTCGATGGCGTGGAACACGCCCAGGCCGCGCACCTCGCCGACGTGAGCATGGCGCTGGGCCAGGCGGGCGAGGCCGGGGCTGAGTACCGTCTCGCCGATCTGGCGGGCGTTGTCGACGATACCCTCTTCCTGCATCGTCTCCAGAGTGGCGCAGATCGCCGCCATGGCCAACGGATGGCCGGAGTAGGTCAGGCCGCCGTAGAACATCTCGTCGTCGAAGTGGTGGGCGATACGCTGGTTGACGATCACCCCGCCGGCGGGCACGTAGCCCGAGTTGACCCCCTTGGCGAAGGTGATCAGGTCCGGCACCACGCCGAAGTGGTCCAGCGCCAGCCAGGCGCCGGTGCGGCCGAAGCCGGCCATCACCTCGTCGAAGATCAGCACCAGGCCGAACTCGTCGGCCAGTGCGCGTACGCCGGCCAGATAGCCCGGCGGCGGCACCAGCACGCCGGCGGTGCCCGGGATGGTCTCGAGCAGCAGCCCGGCGATGCTCGCTGGCCCCTCGCACTCGATCACCCGGCGCAGGTGGTGCAGCGCGCGCTGGCACTCCTCCTCTTCGTTGCCGGCCCAGAACTCGCTGCGATAGAGCCAGGGGTTGAAGAAGTGCACGTGGCCACGGGCGTACTCGTTGGGCACACGGCGGAAATCACCGGTGGCGGCGATCGCCGAGCCGGTGCCGCCATGGTAGGAGCGGTAGGCCGAAAGAATCTTGTCGCGGCCGGTGACCGCGCGCGCCATGCGGATGGCGTTCTCGTTGGCGTCGGCGCCGGCGTTGGTGAAGAACACCTTGGCGAAGCCGGCCGGGGCGCGTTCGAGGATTTTCTCCGCGGCGCGCCCGCGCATCCAGTTGGCGTGGGCGGGGGCGATGGTGGTCAGCTCGTCGGCCTGGGCCTTGATCGCCTCGATCACCCGCGGGTGCTGGTGGCCGATATTGGTGTTGACCAGCTGGCTGGAGAAGTCGAGGTACTCGCGGCCGTCGTAGTCCCACAGCCGGCAGCCTGCGCCGCTCTTGATCACCAGCGGATCGAGCGCGCCCTGAGCCGACCAGGAGTGGAACACATGGGCGCGGTCGAGCGCCTTCACCTGCTGATTGTCGATCGAGTGCATGGGGAATCCTGTCATGTCACATGGTGTCCGGGGAGCGCTGCTCACAGCGTTGGCATGGTGTACTGATTGGTCGCTTCCCGCAGACCGGAGGGCCAGCGCGCGGTGACCGTTTTCATGCGCGTGTAGAAGCGCACGCCGTCGGCACCGTGCACGTGCAGCGCGCCGAACAGCGAACGCTTCCAGCCGCCGAAGCTGTGGAACGCCATGGGCACCGGGATCGGCACGTTGACCCCGACCATGCCGACCTGGATCTGCTCGCAGTACTGCCGCGCGCTGTCGCCGTCACGGGTGAAGATGGCGGTGCCGTTGCCGAACTCGTGGTCGTTGACCATCTTGACCGCGGCATCGAAGCTCTCGGCACGGGCGATCGCCAGCACCGGGCCGAAGATCTCCTCGTCGTAGATGCGCATGCCCGGCTTGACGTGGTCGAACAGGGTGCCGCCGATGAAGAAGCCGTCACTGTCGTGCTGGAGCTGGCGGCCGTCGCGCACCAGCTCGGCGCCTTCCTGTACGCCCTGCTCGATATAGCCGCTGACCTTTTCCAGATGCGCACGGGAGACCAGCGGGCCCATGTCGTGGTCCGGGCCGTCGGTGAGGCTCTCGCCCACGCGCAGCTCGTCCAGGCGTGACAGCAGCTTCTCGCGCAGCTTCTCGGCGGTCTCGTCGCCCACCGGCATCGCCACCGAGATCGCCATGCAGCGCTCACCGGCACTGCCGTAGGCGGCGCCCATCAGCGCGTCCGCGGCCTGATCGAGATCGGCGTCGGGCATGACCACCATATGGTTCTTGGCCCCGCCGAGGGCCTGCACGCGCTTGCCGTGGGCGGAAGCGGTGGCGTAGACATACTCGGCGATCGGGGTCGAGCCGACGAAGCTGACCGCCTGCACACGCGAGTCGGTGAGCAGGGTGTCGACCGCCTCCTTGTCGCCGTTGACCACGTTGAGCACGCCGTCGGGCAGCCCCGCTTCGCTGAACAGCTCGGCGATGCGCAGGGTCGAGGAAGGGTCCTTCTCCGACGGTTTGAGTATGAAGGTGTTACCCGCGGCGATGGCGATCGGGAACATCCACAGCGGTACCATGGCCGGGAAGTTGAACGGAGTGATGCCGGCGCACACCCCGAGCGGCTGCATCAGCGAGAAGGAGTCGATACCGGGGCCGACATTGAGCGAGTGCTCGCCCTTCTGCAGATGCGGCATGCCGCAGGCGAACTCGACCACTTCCAGGCCGCGGGTCAGTTCGCCCTTGGCGTCCGAGAACACCTTGCCGTGCTCCTGGGAGATCAGCCGCGCCAGCTCGTCGCTGTGCTGCTCCAGCAGCGTCTTGTAGTTGAACAGGATGCGCGAGCGCTTCAGCGGCGAGAGCGTCGACCAGCTTTCGAAGGCGCGGCTGGCGGCGTTGATGGCGTACTCGACGTCATCGCGAGAGGCCAGCAGCACCTCCCCGGACTGGGCGCCGGTGGAGGGGTTGAACACCGGGCTGGTGCGGGTCGAATTCAGCGCGACGCGCTGGCCATCGATGAAATGCGTGATAGGAGCAGACATGGGGCAGCGTCTCCGGAGCGTGAGTCAATGGATCTGCGTGCGGCCAGCGGATGCGGTGGCAGGCACGGGGCGAAAAAGTGTGCTGCGAAGTAGCCTGCGGCAGGAGCAGAGCGTCAAGCAATCCCGGTATGCTTAAGGTCACTAAAGCATTTGGTTAACCTTCGGCGCGTAGGCACCGACGCAACGGCGGCGGGATGAGGGGCTGGGGAAAAAGAACAAAGGAGAGGAGTGAGGCATGAGCCAGCGTAGAATCACGCTGATGGGGCAACTGGGCGACGTCGACCTGCGCCTGCTGCGGATCTTTCGCAAGGTGGTGGAGTGCGGCGGCTTCTCGTCGGCGGAGGTCGAGCTCAATATCAGCCGCGCGGCGATCAGCATGGCGATGAGCGACCTGGAGACGCGGCTGTCGATGCGCCTGTGCCAGCGCGGCCGCAGCGGCTTCCGGCTGACCAGCGAAGGTCACGACGTGTACGAGGCCACGGTGCAGCTACTGGCCGCGGTGGAAGACTTCCGTACGCGGGTCAACGGCCTGCACTCGCGCCTGACCGGCGAACTCAACATCGGTATCACCGACAACCTGGTCACGCTGCCCGACATGCAGGTGACCGAGGCGCTGCGCGCACTCAAGGCGCGCGGCGATAACGTGCACATCAATATCCGCATGGCCCCGCCCAACGACATCGAGATGGCGGTGCTCGGCGGCAGCCTGCACGCGGGCGTGGTGCCGGAACTCAAGCGCGTGCCGGGGCTCGACTACCTGACGCTGTACGAAGAGCAGTCGGCGCTCTACTGCAGCGACCGTCACCCGCTGTTCGCGTGCCAGGCGCCGAGCGTCGACCAGATCGCCGGCCACGACGCGGTGGTGCCCTCCTACGCCCAGACGCCCGAGATCAAGCGCGTGCACGAAGCGCTCAAGCCGATGGCCTCGGCCACTGATCGCGAGGGGGTCGCCTTTCTGGTGCTCACCGGCAGCTACATCGGCTTCCTGCCCACCCACTACGCTCAGCGCTGGCGCGACCAGGGGCGCATGCGGCGCCTCGCCCCCGACACCTTCGAGTACGCCACTCGTTACGAATATTCCACCCGCTACTATGCCATCACCCGCAAGGGGCGCCCGCCCAACCTGGTACTGGAGAGCTTTCTGGAAGAGCTCGAGGCATGTCTGGTGCAGACGCGGGGCGAGTGTTAGCCACCCGCTAGGTGGTGCGATCGCTCACGACGCCGACCCGTCGTTGATCTCGGGTCGGCGTGGTTTACGGGCGTGCGGCCTAGCCTGAAGTGAGGGCGTCTGCCGGTGAGCGTGTCTCCTGGCGCTTCGAGGCGAAACTGACCGCGATGAACAGCGCCGCGTTGACCATCAGACCGCAGAAGCCGGGATGCCAGCCGAACGGTGAGCCGCCGAGGAACTGATAGTACAGCGTGACCAAGGCGCCGACCCCCAAGCCGATGAAGGCTGCAGCGCGGGAGGCGCGACGCCAGAACAGCGCGCCCAGCAGCATGGGCAGGAGCTGCACCACGATGCCGTAGGCCCCGAGCAGCAGCGAGACCAGCGAGGCGGGATTGGCCAGCGCCAGCAGGTAGGCTGCCAGCGAGATGACGATCACGCCGCCACGGGTCAGCTTCAGCACGCGCGCCTCGGGGAGATTGCGGCCGATGGGCAGGTTCTGGCCGATATCGCGAACCAGGATCGTCGCCGAAGTGTGGGCCAGGTTGGCCGCCGTCGACATCGCGGCGGCGAGCGCCCCGGAGAGCGCCAGGCCGATCAGCCAGGCGGGGAAGTCGGCCATCTTCACCACCAGCGTCAGCAGCACTTCGTCGGGCGAGTCGAGCGGCTGGTCGGCTAGCACCACGACCCCCGCGAAGCCGACGAACAACAGCGGAATCAGCAGATAGCTGTAGAGCGGGTAGAGCACGAAGACCCGCTTGAGCGTGCGCTCGCTGCGCGCGCTGTAGAACTTCATGAAGATATGCGGCCACATCACGCAGCCCAGTGCGCTCACCAGAATCGCGGTGGAGAAGGCGCCCCAGCCCATGCCCTGGGCACCCGGCATGGTCAGATACTCCGGCGCCTCTTGCTGGATCTGACGGAACATCTCGCCGACGCCGCCGAAGAACTGATCGGCCGTCGCCAGGCCCAGGAACCAGGCGATCACGACCATCATCACGCCCTGGAGCAGGTTGGTCCAACCGATGCCCTGCAGGCCGCTGGCGTAGACATAGGCGGCCACCACGCCGCAGGCCAGCAGGCTACCCAGCCAGAAGGGCACGATGCCCGAGGTGGCGGCTTCGAAGAGCATCCCTGCGCCGGCGATCTGGATGGTCAGGTAGGGGATCATCGCCAGCACGCTGATGATGCCGATGAACAGCCCCAGCAGGTTGCCGCGGGTGGGGTAGCAGGCGGCGAGAAATTCGGCCTGGGTCAGGAAGCCGTGACGACGCCCGAGGCGGGATATATAGGGCGCAATGAGCCACCACACGATCACCGCGAGGGTCAGGTAGGCAATGATGTAGAGGGCCGGTACGCCTTTGCCGTAGGCCCAGCCCGGGGCACCGAGAAAGGCGAAGGCGGAGAAGATCTCGGCGCCTAGGATGAAGAACAGCACCAGCAGCCCGACGTGGCGGCCGCCGGCGACATAGCCCTCGAGGGAGGAGCTCTGGCCGGCGTTGGCGCGCAGCCCGACGATCAGGACCAGTAGCAGATAGCCCAGTGTCAGGCCGGTGATGATGACGGAATCACTCATCGTCCACCTCCTCGCCGGCTTCCTGGCGGTAGGCGATCACCAGACCGACGAACAGTACGAAGACCCAGGCGACGTACCAGAAGATGAAGAAGGGCAGCCCCAGAATCATGGGCTCGATGCGGTTGGCGATGAGCGCGCCGGGCCACACCATGGCCAGCGTGCAGACCCCAAAATAGATCAGCATGCCCTTACTGGGCAGGGAGTTTCGAGACATCGTGATCACCTCATTGTTGTTGGTGTGAACCTGAATCGTCGCTGTGGGTGTGAACCTGAATCGTCGCTGTGGGTGTGAACCTGAATCGTCGCTGTGGGTGTGAACCGTAATCGTCCTTGGTAGTGTGAACCGGGCGCTGACGCGCGCCGAGGTCAGCTGCCGGGAGTCGATGACGCCAGTGCGGCGAGCGCGATCGCCGTGAGTAGCCGGCAGCCGGTGGGTATCAGGGCATCGTTGAAGTCGAAGCGCGCGTTGTGCAGCGGCGCGGTCGCCTCACCTTCGGCGGTGCCGAGAAAGCAGTAGGCACCGGGGCAGTGCTCGAGCATGAAGGCGAAGTCCTCGCCGCCGAGACTGGGGGCGACGTCCGAGATCAGCGCGGCGTCGCCCAGGGTGGCACGGGTCACCCGCTCGACGTGGCGCACCGCCGATTCGGCATTGAGCGTGGCCGGAAAGATACGCTGGTAGTCGAGGCTGATCTCGCCGCCGTAGGTAGTGGCGACACCGGCGCAGGTGCGGCGCACGGCCTCTTCCAGTCGCTGTCGCGTGGTCTCGTCGAGGGTTCGTGCGGTGCCGCTGATACGTACCTCGTCGGGAATGATGGCAAAGCCCTCCAGCTCGCCACCCTGGATGCCGCACAGGCTCAGCGCCGCCGGCGACAGCGGGTCGATATCACGTGACACGACGCTGTGCAGGGCCTGGATCAGGGCGCCGGCCATGCGTACCGGGTCGGTGGCGAGATGCGGGTCGACACCACCGTGGCCGCCATGGCCGCGTACGCTGATATCCAGCCGGTCGGTGGCGGCCATGATCGCGCCGCTGCGAATCGCCACCTGCCCGGCCGGTAGCGTGGGCCAGTTGTGCAGGGCGTAGATGGCATCCATGGGGAAACGCGTGAAGAGGCCATCTTCGACCATCGCCAGGCCGCCACCGAGCCCCTCCTCGGCGGGTTGGAACACCAGATAGACCGTGCCGGCGAAATCACGCCACTCGGCCAGATAGGCGGCGACGCCCAGCAGCATGGTGGTGTGGCCGTCGTGCCCGCAGGCGTGCATGACCCCGGGGCGCTGCGAGACATGCTCATGCGTCGACAGCTCGTGGATGGGCAGGGCATCCATATCGGCGCGTAGACCGACTCGTCGGCCGTTGTCGGGCCGCTGGCCGGTGAGCGTGGCGACGATGCCGGTCCGGCCGATGCCCGAGACGAAAGGAATCTCCAGGCGTGTCAGCTCTTCAGCGATCAGCCGGGCGGTTTCATGCTCCTGGAAACCCAGCTCGGGATGGCGGTGCAGCGTCTGACGCAGATCTGTGAGGCGCGCGTGATGGCGCTCGAAAAAGGGGGAGTCGATGAGATCCATGAGCCGTGGTCTGTTGTTGTTGGGGTCGATTCATCGTGGCGTATCGGCAACCATCGTTAAAATCGTATTATTCTCGCCTTTGCATACTTTTTTTGGATGGTGGCCGCTGAGGCTGTCAATGGCGGTCGGGAGAATCGCCGGCGGCCGTCGTCAGGTCCGTCTAGGATAGCCGCGGTGTGATTCGCCGAATCGGAGCCCGCCATGGACTTCAAGCAGCTGCGTTACTTCATGGCCGTCGTGGAGGAGGGCTCGATCTCCGCGGCGGCGATTTCCCTGCCACTGGCACAGCCGGCGCTGACCCGCCAGCTCCAGCTGCTCGAGGAGAGCGTCGGAGCGCCCTTGCTGCATCGCTCCCGCCGGGGGGTGACCCTGACCGCGGCGGGCGAAGCCTTCCACCGTGATGTGGGCCGACTGCTGAGCCAGTTCGAACAGGCCAAGCGCAACGCTCGTCGGGTGTCCGAAGGGCAGATGGGGCAACTGCGGCTAGGGGTGACGGTCATGCATCTCTGGGTCCCCCGGATCACCCAGTTGCTGAATGACTTTCGTCACCAGTATCCCGCCGTCACCTTGAAGGTGGTCTCGCTGCTGTCGGGCCCGCAGATCGAGGCACTGCGTCGTGATCAACTGGATGCGGGTATCCTGTTCTTTCCGCCGGAAGACGATCCTGGCCTCTGCTATCACCCGCTGTATGAAGATCGTCTGGTACTGGTCGCGCGGGCTGGCTCCCGTCTGGCTCAGCACCCGCCGCGTCGCCTGGCGGCGCTGAACGGCGAGGATTTCATCTGGTTCGACCGCAGCGCGACCCCGACCTATCACGATCGACTGATTCACGCGTTTCAACGTGCCGGCTTCACGCCGCACGTGGTCCAGGAGGGGACCGACAACGCCACCATGCTCTGTCTGGTCGCCGCGGGTATGGGTTGCACCATCCTGCCCGAGATGACCATGGCGGGTGCGCCCGCCGGGGTGGTCTCGCATCCGCTCGAGGATCTCGACATGGCGCTGCCGCTGATGCTGGTCTGGCGACGTGACGCCAGCCTGCCCGCCGTTCACCGGCTGATCGATGTCGCCGAGTCGTGGGATTTGCGCGTTTGAGCGGTTTTCCGCGATGTTTGTCTATCACGGTCCTGACAGCCAGGGCGCCTGATGAAACGGGATCGGCCGAGCATGGCAAGCGGCTCACGCTGACGGATTACCTGATCGCGCGCGCGGCGCTGGTCGCCCGCATGGCCGATTTCCATCGCCGGTTCGAGCTGCTGGTCACGCCCACGCCCACGCCCACGCCGCCGCTGGCCGCTCAGACGGGAAAGCGCACCGCGTAGAGCTCGCTCACCCAGTCGATGAACACCCGCACCCGAGCGGCGAGCTGGCGCCGCTGCGGGTAGACCGCCCACAGCGTCAGGCGCGGCTTCTCCCACTCGCCCAGTACCTCTTCGAGCACACCCTGGGCCAGCTGCTCCTCGATATGAAAGCGCGGTAGCTGGATCAACCCGCAGCCCTGGCGGGCGGCTTCCACGTAGCTCCCGGCGTCGTTGACGGTTAGCCAGCCGCCGGCCGCGAACCCTTGTATTCGCCCGTCGATGAGCAGATCGAGGGTGTCGTCCGCAGCGTTGCTGCCGGAGAAGAAACGCACCACCTGATGCTGTACCAGCTCTTCCGGGTGACGGGGCCGGCCGGCTCGGTCCAGATAAGCGGGGCTGGCGCAGATCGCCTGGGGCAGCTCGGCGAGCCGGCGGCCGATCAGGCTGGAGTCCGCCGGCTCGCCGGCGCGCAGGGCGCAGTCGATGCCTTCACCCACCAGGTCGACGCGGCGGTCGCCGCTGGTCAGCACCACATCGAGCTTGGGATAGCGTGCGCGAAACGCCTGGATATGGGGCAGCACGATGTACCGCGCATGCACGCCGTGCATCTCGACGCGCAGGGTGCCGGCCGGGCTTGCGGCGACCGGGCCCAGCGCCGCCTCCGCCTCTTCGAGGTCGGCGAGCAGCTGTACGCAGCGTTCGTAGAAGGCCGCGCCCTCCGGCGTGGGGTGCACCTGACGGGTGGTGCGCGCCAGCAGACGGGCGCCCAGGCGCGCTTCGAGCTGCTGGATGGCCAGGGTGGCGCTAGCTCGGGGGATGCCGAGGCCGTTGGCGGCGCGGGTGAAGCTGCCGGTCTCGACGATACGGGTGAACAGCGTCAGGGCGTCGAAGCGGTCCATGGCAATTGTTATGTCAGGTTGAATGGTGTTGCCAGTATGGCGGCGATTATTTGCCAAGTATGAACCTCGATACTGGTTCCGCAGGTAACACCTCTGTCGGGCATACGTCCCTGACATCGCTATCCAAGGAGCCAGATCATGAGTCATGCCAATACGCCATACACCGATCAGCGTGTGGCCATCGTCACCGGCGGTTCCCGCGGCATCGGCTACGCCGTTTCACGCAAGCTGGCGGCCGAGGGCTTCGCCGTGGTCGTCAACTATGCCGGCAATATCCGGCGCGCCGAGGAGACCGTCGCAGAAATAGAAGCTGCGGGCGGCCGGGCGCTGGCGGTACAGGCCGATATTGCCGACCCGGTGGCGGTGGAACAGCTGTTCACGACCGCGCGGGAGGCCTTCGGCCGCCTCGACGTGGTGGTCCACAGCGCGGGTGTGCTGGAGATGGGGCATGTGACCAGCGACAACCTGGCGATTCTCGACCGTACCCTGGCGACCAATCTGCGTGGCAGCTGGCTGGTGATGGCCCGGGCCGCCGAAAGCCTCAGCGAAGGCGGGCGTATCATCGCCTTCTCGTCGTCGGTGCTGGGCAAGTCTTTCCCCGGCTATGGCGCCTATATCGCCAGCAAGGCCGGCGTCGAAGGGCTGGTGCGGGTGCTCGCCAACGAGCTGCGCGGGCGCGGGATCAGCGTCAATGCCGTGGCGCCGGGGCCGGTGGCCACCGAGATGTTCTTCGCTGGCAAGAGCGACGAGCAGGTCGCTAACATCGCCGCGCTCTCGCCGTTCGAGCGCCTGGGCCAGCCCGAGGAGATCGCCGATGTCGTGGCCTTCCTCGCCGGGCCCCAGGGGCGCTGGGTGCATGGCCAGATCCTGCGCGTCAACGGCGGCATGGTGTGAGTGCGGTTCAGGTCATCTCTTGGGTGGGCTGACGCTGGCGACGGCGACGCGTTTCGAGCATCAGGCGTGCGCCGATCGCCGCGGCGACGAGCCCTGACACGGCGCCCACCCCGAGGGCCCAGCGCGGGCCGGCGTGATCGGCAATGGCGCCGACGATGGGGGCGCCGACCGGCGTGCCGCCCATGGTCACCGCGATCCGCAGTGCCATGATGCGCCCGCGCATCATCGGTTCGGTGGCGAGCTGCATCAGCGCGGTGGCCGCGGTCATGAAGGTCAGCGCGGAGAGGCCGATGAGCGTCAACGCCGCGGCGAACAGATAGACGTTGGGGGCGAACGCCGCCACGCCACAGAAGAGGCCGAAGCTCAGGGTGGCGATGCACAGTAGACGCACCCGTGGGCGCTCACGCCGGGCGGCGAGCAGCGCGCCCACCACCGAGCCGACCGCCAGGCAGGAGGTCAAGAGACCGTACTGGCCGGCATCGCCGTGAAAGACGCTGACCGACATGGTCGAGATATAGATCGGGAAGTTGAAGCCGAAGGTGCCGATCAGGAACAGCATCAGCAGGATTGCCATCAGGTCCCGGCGCCGCCACACGTAGCGAAACCCTTCGGTCAGGCCGCCGGCCTGGCGCGGCGGACGCGGAGTGGGGTAGAGCTCGCTGACGCGCAGCAGGCCGAGCGACCCCAGCACCACGGCAAACGAGATGGCGTTGACGATGAACACCCAGCCGGTGCCGATCGCTGCGATCAGCAAACCGGCCACGGCGGGGCCGACCATGCGTGCGGCGTTGAACGAGGTGGCGTTGAGCGCCACCGCATTGGAGAGGTACTTCTCGCCGACCAGATCGTTGACGAAGGTCTGGCGTGCCGGGGCATCGAAGGCGCTGACGCAGCCCAGCCCCAGGGCGAAGGCGTAGACCTGCCACAGTGTGACCACGCCGGTGAGGGTGACCACACCGAGCCCCAGCGCGAGCAGGCCGAGCAGCGCCTGAGTGAGCAGGATCAGGCGGCGCCGGTTGCAACGGTCGGCGGCGTAGCCGGTGAGCGGCAGCAGCAGTAGCTGGGGGCCGAACTGCAGCGCCATGGTGATCCCCACGGCGCTGGCGTTGTGCTGGGTCAGCACGGTGAGCACCAGCCAGTCCTGGGCGACGCGTTGCATCCAGGTGCCGGTGTTGGAGATCAGCGCGCCGGCGGCCCACAGGCGGTAGTTGTAGACCCTGAGCGACCGGAACAGCCGTTTGTCGCTCATGGTTGGCGAATGGCGATAACGTGACAACGGGACGGCATGGGGATGGCGTAGAGCTCCTTGTCTCGGGGCTGGGCGCGTCACTGTGCCCGGTGTGGTGGCCGGCATCGGTCCGATCGACGCTGGCGCCATGAAGCTTTCATGATTCTAGGTTATCAGACTCGCGGTGATGACGGAGGGCAGCTGGCCGGTCAGGCAGTCGTCGCCTGACCGGCCCGTACTCAGCAGGCTTGCGCGAGCGCCTGGCGTCGGTGGCTTTCCGCGATCTCAGGCACTAGCTCGGCAGGTATGGCGTCCCCGTCTTGGCCGACGGTGAAATGCTCGGCCCTGGCCACCATGTCGCTGGCCTGCTCGTTCAGCGAGTGGCTGGCGGCGGCGACTTGTTCGACCAGAGCGGCGTTGTGTTGGGTGACCTCGTCGAGCTGCGCCATGGCCTGGTTGATCTGCTCGATACCGCCGGACTGCTCCTTGGCGGCATGCGAGATATCCGCTACCAGTGACGACACCTTCTCGATGCGCGCGACGATCTCGGCGAGGGTGTCGTGGGTCGTCGAGACCAGCTCGTTGCCGCTGTCGATGGTGGCGACGTTGTGGGCAATGTGGTCACGGATCCGCTTGGCTTCGTCGGCACTGCGGCCGGCCAGCTGGCGTACTTCGCTGGCCACCACGGCGAAGCCCCTGCCGTGTTCGCCGGCGCGGGCGGCTTCGACCGAGGCGTTCAAGGCCAGCAGGTTGGTCTGGAAGGCGATGCCGTCGATGGCGCCGACGATGGTGGTAACGGTCTGGTTAGCCGCATGGATGGCCTGCATGGCGTCACGCGCCTGATCCGCGATGGCCTGGGCCTGGACGGCCTGTTCGGCGACCTGCGTGGCCAGGGTACGCGCCTCGGCGGCATGCTGGGCCGTGTTGTGCACGGTCGAGGTGATCTGTTCCATGCTCGAGGCGGTCTCCACCAGCGATGCCGACTGCTCTTCGGTGCGCTGGGCCAGGTTCTGATTGCCCTGGGCGATTTCGCCGCTGGCCAGACCGATGGACCGGGCGTTGCCGTGAATGCCGGCGACCAGGACTTCCATATCTGCGGTGGCGCGATTGAAGGCCCGATAGAGATCTGCCAGTTCGTCGCTACCGGTTGCTTCGAGGCGCTGGGTCAGGTCGCCGCCGCGAGCACGGATCGCCTGCAGGTTACGCGTCAGCGGCCCGAGGATGCTGCGCTCGACGAGCAGGGCCAGCGTCAGGGCGAGCAGCAGAACGGCCAGGGCCACGGCGATGTAGACCCACAGGTCGCCGCGTGCCGCGGCCCGCAGTTGATCGGTCTGCTCGAGAATACCGGCTGCTGCCGCATCCTCGACCTGCTTCAGACGGTCGAGCTTAACAGTCTGCCAGTCGAACCACTGCTGCGGGTCGACGCCGAAGCCGCCCTGGCTGGCGCGATCGATGGCGAGTTGGCGCAGCTTGTCGAGACGATCGATCTCGGGGCCGGACAGTGCCTGGCGGTAGCGTTCGACGAGTGCCGGGCGGGCCAGTACCTGGAAACTGTCCAGGGCCGCGGATTCGGTGCCCAACAGGCGTAGCAAGCGGCGGTAGGTGGCGTCCGTCATCCGGTCGGCGGCGAAGGTGTTGGCCAGCAGGGCGCGCTCGATCCCTGCCAGATCCTTGGCTTTCAGTAGTTCATAGTAGGCGGTCAGGCGTCTGGCGATGTCGGCATTGCCAGTCTGGTGGCCGAGCTGGCCGGCCAGCCTGATCAGCGCATTGTCGACCCCGGTGTAGTAAGACAGGGCCTGAGCGAGCGGGATCTGCAAAGTGTCCACGCGTTGGCGCATGGTCGAAAGTTCACTGAGATCCTCCTCCGCTTCGGCGAGGCTGGCGTCGGCTGCTTGACTGAGCTGCTGGCGGTCGATCGTGGTCAGGGTGTCGAGCAGACGAGTGACACGCTGATCGGACGCGCTGCGTTGCGCTTGCAAGCGCTTGCCGAAAATTTTCCCCTGACTGCCGAGGAACCCGGCGGTCATGCCACGCTCACGTTGCAGCTCGTGAACCAGATTGCCGGCCTGCTGAGCCAGCGAGGCCGAGGTGTAGAGCCGATCCATTTCTGTGGCGACCCGCTGTCGCTCGATCGTTCCTTCGATGGCGAAGTAGAGCATCGCCAGGATGGGGAGCGCGAGCACAAGCAGGAATTTGGCCTTCATCGAGAGGTGTTGAATGACATGCCTCATGAGAAATGTTCCCTATTGATATTCAGCTTTTGGAGGTAGCAGCAGGGAGAGGTGGGCTTATAGTTGTTTTACGTATAATTTCTCTGCTAACTATGTTTTCGGCTGGCGTTTCTAAAACTTTAGTCGATAGCGCGTCGCATGCCGCTCGAGACGCTCATTCGGCCGATCGGTGCCGGCCAGGCTGTCATTGATGCTGTCTCACCGAGGCCGCGCGCCGAGGTCATGGCCCGAAAGTGCCATTGCCTGGCGTTACTCGTATTGATTATGTTTCGTATTTCAAATGTTGCCGATCGTTTGACGTCGATCAGAGTGGGTGGAACGCCATGCGCAGACCGACAATACGCCACCTGTTGTCCGTGGGCTTGATGGGCATTGCCGGCGCTAGCCTGAATGCGTCGGCTGAGGTGGGTGAACGTGCGTTGAAGTCATGCCTTGCGCCGGACTTCGATCCGGCCGACGGGGCACCCTTGGTATCGCTGGATTCCCCTACCTACCCGGCGATGGAGAAAAAGGTGGATAGGCTCGAAGAGCCTGGCGATTCCGCCTCCATGGAGGCGCTCGGGGCGCAGATTGAAGAGTCGCGAATGATGGGGATGTTCGTCCTGCTGCCCATGAACAGTTTCTTCTTCTCGTTGGCCACTGCCCTGTGCGATCACGACATGTATGTACAAGACGGTTGCGAAAGCATGTCGATGGCGTTCGGTGACAGGGCGACGCTGGAAGACGTGACGATGGACGATGGGCAACTGAGCTATGTCGTGCGGAGCCAGAAGGACGATAGCGTATACCGGATGACCATCGGAGACAGCGATTACAACAGGGTCATGATGTCGGTGACCGGGGACGGCGAGACCACCGATCACGAACTGACACGGGATGCCGACGGCACGGAGCATTACCGGGCCGAAAGCAGCGATGGCGGTACCATTCAATTCCTCGAACGTCCGGACTGCTCCGGCACCTATACCCAGCGCGACATCCGCGATGGCCGCCTGGACAGGACGGTCGACTTCGCATGGACCTCCGCCAAGAGCGACGCGATGAAGGTCCAGTGGACGGAGTGTCTCTACGATGATGGCAAGAAAACCTGCAGCAGCGGCGAATTCTGAGGATGGGCGAGCGTGGCCTCGCTCCATACGCCAAAGCCACGCCCGTCAGTGCCTCGACTCACGCGCTGGGGTCGACCAGGATCTTCACCTGCGCCTTGTCGGCGAGTAGCGCCTCGAACCCCTGGCTGACCACGTCATCCAGGGCGATGCGCGCGGTCACCAGATCCTCGGCGCGGTAGTAGCCCTGCTGCATCAGCGCGATCACTGCGGGGTAGATATGGCGATAGGCGATGATGCCCTTGAGCGTGCGCTCCTGGATCACCAGTTGGTTGGGATGGATCGCTGCTTCCGACTCCCAGATGCTGACGATTACCGTCTCGCCGCCGGCGTGGGTGCTGGCGATCGCCTGGTTGAGCACCGCGGGCAGGCCGGTGACCTCGAAGGCGATGTCGAAGCCGCCGTCACTGGCCGCGATCAGCCGCTCGACGATGTCGCCCTCTGTGGGGTCGTGCACGACCGCGCCCAAGTCGCTGGCGCGCTGCTTGCGTGCGGCCGAGACCTCGACCGCGTGAATCGACGCCGCGCCGGCGGCCTTGAGCGACTCGATCACCATCAGCCCGATCGGCCCGGCGCCGAACACCACCGCGCTGTCGCCCGCCTTGAGCGAACTCTGACGCACCGCATGCAGGCCGACCGCGGCGGGCTCGACCAGCGCGCCCTGCTCGAAGGAGAGCCCATCGGGTAGCCGATGCACCATGTGCTCGCCGACCACCGTGTACTCGGCGAAGCCGCCGCCGCCGCCTGAGAGCCCGTGGAAACCCAGCTGCGGGCTCAAGTTATAGCGCTCCATCAGATAGGCGCCGTCGCGGTGGGGCGAGAGAATCGGCTCGATCGCCACGCGGTCACCGACCGCTACCCGGGTCACTGCGCTGCCCACCTCGACCACCTCGCCGGCGAATTCATGGCCCATGACGATGGGCGCCTGGTCATGGCTCAACGGGTGTGGCGAGCCCACCGGGATGAAGATCGGCCCGGCGGCGTACTCGTGCAGGTCGCTGCCACAGATGCCACAGGCGGCGACCTTTACCTTGACCTGGTGCGGGTCGTTAAGGGCCGGGACCGCGATCTGCTCGACGCGAATATCGCGCGCCTGGTACCAGCGGGCCGCCTTCATGTGCTGTTCACTCATCTCATCGTCTCCTGCTGCTGTGGGTTGGCGATCACGCCAGGTGATGGACTGGCTGCAATCCGTAGACCGGTGTCTCGATGCCTTCGAGACGTGCCTTCAGCTGCAGCGCCAGATAGTGCGAGTAGTGGCGTGATTGGTGCAGGTTGCCGCCGTGGAACCACAGCGCCGGCTGCTGGGTCGGCTTCCACATGTTGCGCAGCTCGCCCTCCCAGGGGCCGGGGTCCTTGGGGGTGTCCGAGCCCATTCCCCAGCACTTGCCGACCTTGTCGGCGACCTCCTGCGAGATGATCTTGGCCGCCCAGCCGTTCATCGAGCCGTAGCCGGTGGCGTAGACGATCAGATCGGCGGGCAGTTCGCTGCCGTCGCTCAGGCTCACCGAGTGGCGGTTGATACGGGCCACGTCGACCCCGCTGCGCAGCTTGATCTCGCCGCTGGCGACCAGTTCGCTGGCGCCGACGTCGATGTAGTAGCCGGAGCCCCGGCGCAGGTACTTGAGAAACAGGCCCGAGTCGTCGGCGCCGAAGTCGAGCAGAAAGCCTGCCCGTTCGAGACGCCGGTAGAAGTCGGCGTCCTGCTCGCGGATGGCGTCGAAGGCGGGGCGCTGGAAGTCGGGCAGCAGGCGGTAAGGGATCGAGGCGAAGATCAGATCCGCCTTGTCGGTGGTGATGCCGCTGGCCAGCGCCTCCTCGGAATAGAGCGGGCCGAGGGCGTGCTGCATCAGCGAGTCGGACTTGACGATATGGGTCGAGGAGCGCTGCACCATGGTGACGTCGGCGTCGTTCTCCCACAGCGCGGCGCAGATGTCGTGGGCCGAGTTGTTGGCGCCGATCACCACCACGCGCTTGCCGCGATAGGCATCGGGGCCGGGGTGACGGCTGGAGTGGTGCTGCTCGCCGGCGAAGTCGTCGGCCCCGGGGAAGTGCGGTACGTTGGGGACGCCGGACATGCCGGTGGCGAGGACCAGCTGCTTGGGCTTGAGCGTCAACGGCTCTCCGTCGCGGACCACCTTCACCGTCCATTCGCCGCTGGCTTCATCGAAGCTGGCGCTCTCGCACTCGGTACTGGACCAGTAGTTGAGCTCCATCACCCTTGTGTACATCTCCAGCCAGTCGCCGATCTTGTCCTTGGGCGCAAACACCGGCCAGTTGTCCGGGAAGGGCAGATAGGGCAAGTGGTCGTACCACACCGGGTCGTGCAGGCACAGCGACTTGTAGCGCTTGCGCCAGGCATCGCCTGGGCGTTCGTGCTTGTCGACCACCAAGGTCGGCACGTTCATCTGGCGCAGGCGGGCGGCGAGGCCGATGCCACCCTGGCCGCCGCCGATGATCAGACAGTAGGGCTGGCGGGTGATACCCAGCTCGGCGGCTTCGCGTTCACGCGCCTCGCGCCAGGTCTCGCGCGCCTTGTTGGCACCATGCTCGGCGCCCTTGGGGCGGTTGTGGCCGCGCGGTTCGGGGTACGCCTTGAGCGCCTGCATCGTGGTCAGCAGGGTCCAGCACTGGCCCGCCTTCAGGCGCAGCAGCCCCTTGCCGGTGGCGACCCCGGTGGCGAAGGTGAACCAGGCTTCGATCACACCATCGCTCTCGCTGGCTTCGCCGTCGAGCTGCCACTGGCTGGGGGCGGTACGCGCCAGGGTGGCCTCGAGCATCGCGGCGATCTCGGCGCGGCCCTCCAGGGTCTTCAGATTCCAGGTGAAGGCGACCAGATCGCGCCAGTAGCCGTCGGCACGAAACAGCGCGGTGGCACGGGGAATATCGCCGGCGCGCAGGGCGGCGTCGAAATCCGCCAGCCACTGTGCGGCCTGCTGGGTCGGGGTGGATGCTGGCATGGGCTGCTCCTGTCGTTGTTATCGATGGTTGCTCTGAGCTGTTGCTATCGAGCGCTGCCACCGAGGCTGCCGGTGGCGACGTGCTGGCCCGGATCGGGCGTGGCGATCAAGCGGTGCAGCGAGCGTGCCAGGCCGTGCTAGTGCTTTGGTCTTATGACTCAAGTGGCTGATAACAAGGCGTTTTGCGCGAAGGGCGGTCATGCCGAGGGCGCGGCATGAGCGCGCCGATGTTGCGGGTGTAACGCTGGGGCGTAACAGCTGTGACGTCGCCTGTGACAGCTGTCACGCCAGATAGCGCCGCTGCGACCAACGGACAAGGGCGTCAGCCAGCCGCGAGAGCGTAGTCTGAAGACCAGAGTGGCCGTCGCGCGCCGGCTTGGCGCCCACACGCGTGCTGGCAGCGGGCCATCGGCAGGAGGCATCGGTATGGAACTCGGCTTGACCAAGGCGGGCAGGTTCGAACAAGCACAGCGCCAGCACATTGCTGCGGTGGCGCGTCTGGGTGAGGGGCGCGAGGCGCTGGCGGGGCGCGAGATCATCCAGCGCTCCTGGCGGCGCTGCGTCGATGACTACCGGCTCGACCCCAGCCGCCCGCAGCCGGTACGGGTGCTGACCCACGAGGCGCTGGTCGACTCGCGCGAGCCGGTCGATGAGCTCCTGTATGTTGCCCGGGCCGGGGTCGACCAGCTCTTCGCCCAGGTCGCGCCGATGGGCTATGTCCTGCTGCTGACCGACCGGCACGGGGTCACCGTCGACTTTCGCGGTCATCCGGCGCAGGATGCCGCGCTGCGGCGCGCCGGGCTCTATCTCGGCGCCGACTGGGACGAGCGCCATGCCGGCACCTGCGCCGTGGGCACCTGTATCCACGAGGCGCGCGCCCTGACCTGCCATCAGCGCGAGCACTTCGATGCCACCCATATCGCGCTCACCTGTACCGCGGCGCCGATCCACGACCCCCAGGGGCGGCCTATCGCGGTGCTCGATATCTCGGCGCTGCAGTCACCGCGTGGCCTGGAGAGTCAGAGCTTTGCCCTGCCGCTGGTCACGCTCTACGCGCGAATGATCGAGGACGCCTACTTCCTGCATCGCTATCGCGACACCACCATTCTGCGCTTCGATACCACCCGCGCTTTCGTCCATTTCAACGGGCGCGGTCTGCTCGCCTTCGACCCGCAAGGGCGGGTACTCGCCGCCAACGGTGAGGGGCGGGCACTGATCGCCGCCCACGCCCAGCGCACGCCGCCGGCACCGACCTGGGTGACCCAGCTGTTCGAGGCCGAACTGGACGATCTGCTGGCGCTGCCACGCTGCGAGCCGGACCAGCTGCGCGCCCTGCGTTTGCGTGCCAGCGGTGATATCCGCTTCGCTGCGCTGGTCGAGCCGCGCGGTGGGCGTGCGCGGCAGCGTGACGCGATGATGACCGGCACCACGAGAGACATGGCAAGTGGCATCGCGACTGATATTGCGACGGACATCGCGACTGACGCCGCCACCGCGTCCCACGATCCGGTGGCGCCCACCTCGACGCCGGCCCTGGATCGCCTGGCGGGGGATGACCCGGCGATGCAGCGGCTGCTGAGTCTGGCCCGGCGGCTCTGCCGGCAGCCGCTCAATGTGCTGATTCGAGGCGAGACCGGCACCGGCAAGGAGCTGCTGGCGCGCGCGCTGCACGCCAGCGGCGACCGTGCCGCAGGCCCCTTCGTTGCGGTCAACTGTGCGGCGATTCCCGAGTCGCTGATCGAGAGCGAGCTGTTCGGCTATTTGCCCGGGGCCTTCACCGGTGGCAACCCCAAGGGGATGCGCGGTCTGATCCCGCAGGCCGATGGCGGCACGCTGTTCCTCGATGAGATCGGTGACATGCCGCTGGCGCTGCAGAGCCGTCTATTACGAGTGCTGGCCGAGCAGGAGGTGATGCCGTTGGGGGCGGAACGGCCGGTCAAGGTGGCGCTGCGCGTGGTCACCGCTACCCATCGCGACCTCGCTGCGCTGATCGCCGAGGGCCGCTTCCGCGAGGATCTCTACTACCGCCTCAACGGCGCCGAGCTGGTGCTGCCGCCCCTGCGCGAGCGTGCCGACCGTCGCTACCTTATCCAGCGTCTGCTCGCTGCCCTGGCCGCCGAGCAGGGCGCCTCGGCACCTCTGCGTGGCGATGCCATGAACGCGCTGCTCGACGCCCCCTGGCCAGGCAATGTGCGCCAGCTCAAGAGTGCGCTGGCATTCGCCCTCGCCACCCGCGAAGGGGATGCGATCACCGTGCACGACCTGCCCGAGGGCTGCCGCGCCGATCGGGTCGCAGCGCCACCCCTCTCCCCGACATCGGCGACACCCACGACGACCCAGTCAAGGCATGACAGCGACGACGCGCCGGCCGAGGCCGAGTCACTGGCGCGTGCTCTGGCCCAGGCGGGCTGGAACGTCAGCCAGGTAGCGCGCCAGCTGGGCGTATCCCGGCCGACGCTCTACCGGCGCATGCGCCGCCATGGGCTCGTCCCGCCCAACCGGCGCGAGGCGCTCCGGTAACAGGCGTGCCTGCATGGCGGCCGGGCTCGAAGCGTCCGTCGCTACTTGGCGATCGTGATCGGCGCGGCTTGGTCAAGTCTGCATGGAGCTTGCCTAAAACTCGGGGTACGATTCAGCCCGGCAGCGATGCGCTGCGCGCTTCGTTGCTGCTGCGCCGTGGTCCACCATGGCCTGACACCTAATCTGATTGCGCCTGCCCGCCAGCACGCCGATCCAGAAAAATACGAATACTAGGGAACATTAATGCCATTTTCTCTGATCTACCCGGGGGAGCGGCGACGCTTCGCCGTGCTCATGGTGATTGCCGTCACGCTATGGGCGGTGCTCTTCGTCGTGTCGATGGGCCTGCTGTTGCTCTATCTGCTGTTCATCTGGGTGGTCGCTCTGTTCGCGCAATCGGCGTTCATCTCCACGATCCGTGGCAATGGGGTGCGCATCAGCGCGCAGCAGTTCCCTGCACTGGCGGCGGATATCGAAGACTGCTGCCGGATCGTGGGCATAGAGCGGCCGCCCGAAGCCTATCTGTTGCATGCCGATGGGCTGTTCAACGCGCTCGCCACCCGCTTCCTGCGTCGCCACTATGTGGTGCTGTTTTCCTCGGTGGTCGATGCGCTGGAAGATCGGCCGGAAGCGCTGCGCTTCTATATCGGTCACGAGCTGGGGCACATTCGGCGCGGGCATCTGAGTAAAGGGCTCGTGGTCGCGATCGCGGCCTGGTTGCCGCTGCTGGGAGCCGCCTACCGTCGCGCATGCGAGTACACCTGCGACCGACACGGGCTGGCCTGTTGCCCGGACCCGGACGCGGCCTTTGCCGCCATGTCGGCGCTGGCGGCTGGCGGTTCGCGCCGTGCCAGCCTCGATCTCGAGGTGTTCGCCGCCCAGCGCCACGACGTCAAGGGGTTCTGGGCCTCGCTGAACGAGTTGATCGGCGACTACCCCTGGACCGCCAAACGGGCCCACGCGATCCTCCAGCTTGCCCGGGGCGAGACGCCTTCGCAGCCGCGCCGCCACCTGCTGGCCTGGTGTTTCGCGGCGTTTTGCCCGCGGGTACCCGGGCTCGGTGGCGCCGGTGCGCTGGTGTTCGTGGTGATCATCGCCGTCGCGGCGGTGGTGGGCGTGCAGGCGTTTCAGCAGTATCAGTCCACGGCGCAGCTGACGAGCTTCATCGAACAGACCGACTCGGATCGGGAAGCGCTCACCGCGTTCACGCTGCGCGAGATGGAGTGGCCCTCGACGCTGGATCAGTTGGGGCTCGACAGCCGCCACAGCGATACCGCCGTGCCGGCCACGCTCGAACTCGGCAGCGAAGGTGAGCTCGAATACACCTTCGTCGGCGGTCGGCTGGCTGGCCAGAGCCTGACCTTGAACCCCTATCCGCGCTTCGACGAGCAGGATGAGCTCGCCGGCATGACTTGGGTCTGCATGAGTGACACCCTGGTGCCGGACCCCGTGTCCGAGCACTGCCTCGGAGAGGCGGCACCCTGAGCGCCCATGTCCAGCCCCTCCGGTGATGGGTGCCGGGGGTAGGGCAACGCGAGGTTGCTTTGCCAGGGATGGCAAAGGTAGCGCCCAGGGAGGGGCTACAGTGTCTTCGTGACGGCCTGCCACCGGACAGGCCCCTTCGTCCAGCGGTTGTGAACGGCGTGCTAGAGCTGACTGCTGCCCGATCCGTGGACGTGGACGTGGACGTGGACGTGGACGTGGACGTGGACGTGGACGTGGCCGGGAGGCGTCTGGCCGAGAAACCTTTAACACGCTATGTTTTTATCACACGATGGCGAGGCCGTGATGACGGCGTCGTCGAGACCCCTTGTTGTCAAGGAGCTGTGATGAGCGACTATACCCCTCCCAAGGTCTGGGAACCCAAAGAGAGCGGCGGCAAGTTCGCCAGCATCAACCGGCCGGTGGCCGGGCCCACCCACGAGAAAGCGCTGCCGGTGGGCAAGCATCCTTTCCAGCTCTACTCGCTGGCCACCCCCAACGGGGTCAAGGCTGGGGTGATGTTCGAGGAGCTGCTGGCGCTGGGCAAGGACGCCGAATACGACGCCTGGCTGATCAATATCGGCGAGGGCGATCAGTTCGGCAGCGGCTTCGTCGAGGTCAACCCCAACTCCAAGATCCCGGCGCTGATGGACTACAGCGGGGACAAGCCGCTGCGAGTCTTCGAGTCCGGCTCGATCCTGCTGCATCTGGCGGAGAAGTTCGGCGCCTTCCTGCCCCAAGACACCGCCACGCGGGTGGAGACCCTCAACTGGCTGTTCTGGCAGATGGGCAGCGCGCCCTATCTGGGTGGCGGTTTCGGCCACTTCTACGCCTACGCGCCGGAGAAGCTGGAGTATCCGATCGACCGCTTCACCATGGAGACCAAGCGCCAGCTCGACGTGCTCGACCGGCGTCTGGCCGAGTCGCGCTATCTGGCCGGTGACGAATACACCATCGCCGATATCGCCAACTGGTCCTGGTATGGCCAGCTCGCCCTGGGGCGGCTCTACGACGCGGCGGAGTTCCTGCAGGTCGAGAGCTACACCCACGTGCAGCGCTGGGCCAAGGAGATCGATGCGCGTCCGGCGGTGCAGCGCGGGCGGATGGTCAACCGTACCTTCGGCGAACCGTCCAGCCAGCTCCACGAGCGTCACGACGCCAGCGATTTCGATACCCGCACCCAGGACAAGCTCGGCGGCTGAACCCGGCGCCTGCTCTCTTGTGACCCGGCCTCCTGGCCGGGTTTTGCGTATCCGGGGCCGCGATCCCGAAGCCGGTCCAGGTTGGCGGCCGGGATTGGCGGACGAATGGAATATGCGTCGATAATATGTCCATTCGGCCAGCGGCCTGGTGTCGCGCGCCGGCGCGTTCGTCACCCATCGCTCGTCGCTCATCGCGCTTCACCCATCGCGTTTCACCCATCAATAGGGCCTGCCCATGACGTCACTCTTTCGCGTCTACCTCGACGCTTCTCTGATTCTGCGTGTCACCATCGCCCTGGTGCTGGGTCTCGCTGCCGGCTTGCTGGGCGGCGAGACCCTGGCCGCCTGGGTGGCGCCGCTGGGCGATCAGCTGCTGCGCCTGCTCAAGTTTCTGATCGTCCCCATCGTGCTGTTCACGCTGATCGTGGGCATCAATCAGGCCGAGCTGGGGCGGCTCGGGCGCATGGGCGGCAAGGTGTTCGTCTACTACGTGGTGACCTCGGCGCTGGCGATCGTGGTCGGGCTGGCCGTCGCCTCGCTGCTCTCGCCGGGCAGTGGCATGACCCTCGATGACAGTGCCAGCGTCGCGGTCCCGGACAATCCCGGCATCGTCAGCGTGCTGCTGTCGATCGTGCCCAGCAATATCGTCGCTGCGCTGGCGGAGCCCAATCTGCTGGGGATCATCTTCACCGCCTTCGTGTTCGGGATCGCGCTGCTCAAGCTGCGCCAGCGCGGGGCGGCAACGCAAGGCGATGCCCAGTCCGATGACAGGACCCAGGGCGAGCTGGCGGAGAAGCTCTATGGGGTGATCGAAGGGCTCAACGCGGTGACCATGAAGGTGATGGCCGGGGTGCTGCAGTTCGTGCCGATCGGGGTCTTCGCCATCGTCACCGGCACCGTAGCCAAGCAGGGGCTGGGCACGATTCTCTCCCTCGGCAGCATGGTGCTGGTGCTCTACCTGGCGCTGGCCGTGCATCTGCTGCTCTACTGCGTGCTGATGAAGGGGTTCGGGGTGCGTCTCGGGGCCTTCTTCCGCGAGGCGCGCACGCCGATGGCGACCGCCTTCGCCACCCAGAGCAGCAGCGGCACGCTGCCGCTGACGCTCAACGCGGCGCAGCGCCTGGGGCTGCCGCGCAGTCTCTATGCCTTCAGCCTGCCGCTGGGGGCGACCGTCAACATGGATGGCGCCGCGATCCGCATCGCGATCTCGGCGGTGTTCGCCGCCAACGTCGCGGGTATCCCGCTCGATCTCACCGACATGCTCGAGATCGTACTGATCGGCACCCTGACCTCGATCGGTACCGCCGGGGTGCCGGGGGCGGGTATCGTGATGATCGCCACGGTGTTCGCCCAGGTCGGCCTGCCGATCGAGACGGTGGCGCTGCTGACCTCGATCGATGCGCTGGTGGGCATGGGCTGCACCGCGCTAAACGTCACCGGTGACTTGACCGGCAGTGCGATCATCGCGCGTAGCGAAGCGCGCTCGAGTGACGCGGCGGTGGCTCAGGAGCCGGCGGCCTGACGTCGGATAGGCCCACGCCGTCCCCCGGTTGTGAAAGGACAAGATAAGGCATGACACAGGCGACACACTCGGAGCTGCTGATCATCGGCGGCGGCAGTATGGGGCTGGCGGCGGCCGATCATCTGGCCGCGAGCGGTGCGGGGTCGGTACAGGTGCTGGACGCCCATGACCCGCCCCACGATCAGGGTGCCCACCATGGTGAGACGCGACTGATCCGGCTCGCCTATGGTGAAGGCGGCGGCTACGTGGCGCTGGCCCAGCGCGCCTGGGCGGGCTGGCAACGGCTCGAACGCGAGACCGGTGAGTCGCTGCTGTTGCCGACCGGGGTGCTCAACCTCGGCCCGGCGACCGCGTCCTTCATGCGTCAGGTCGCGGCCAGCGCGCGGGACCACGCGCTGCCGCTGGAGCAGCTCGATGGCCACGGCGTGGCGCGCCGCTGGCCCGGCTGGCGCAGCGGTCGTGAGGCATTGAGCGAGACCCATGTCGGCGCCTTCGAGGCGCGTGCCGGGGTGCTGCGGGTCGAGCGTATCCTCGCTTGCTGGCGCCGGCGCCTGGCGCGTCAAACCGGCGTGACACTGGCCACCGGCGCTCGGGTGGTTGCGCTAGAGGCGCTACCGGCGGGCGGTTACCTGGCCCGCTGCGCCGATGGCCGTTGCTTCGGTGCACGGCGCGTGCTGGCGGCCTGCGGTCAACACCTGGCCGGGCTGCTGGCGCCGCTTGGAGTGAGGCTGCCGCTGACACGGGTGCGCAAGACTTTCGCCTGGTACAGCGCGGATGCGCGCTATCAGCGTGAGCGCTTTCCGGGGTTCAGTCTCACCGATGACGAGCTGGGTATCTACTACGGCTTTCCCGATATCGATGGTGCCGGATTCAAGCTCGGCCGCCATGACGCCGGCCAGCCGCTGGCACCGGGGGAGCCGCTGCTGCCGTTCGGTCAGCACCCGGACGACATACCCGAGCTGGCGCAGGTGATCGCGCGCTATCTGCCCGGCGTCGGTGCACTGCGCCACGGCGCCGTATGCCAGTACATCCGGACTCCCGACGAGCACTTCCTGATCGACGAGCCGCTACCGGGGCTGGTGGTCGCTGGCGGTTTCTCCGGCCACGGCTTCAAGTTCGCGAGCGTGATGGGCGAGGTGCTCGGCGAGTGGCTATCACACGGCACGCGGGCGCCGGAACTCGCCGCCTTCGGGCTGGCACGCTTTCCCATCCGCTGTGAGGAGACCCCATGAGCGACAGCCAACAGACGCGCTTCCTGGCGCGCGCGGTGGCCCTGGCCGAGGCTGCGCTGGAGGCCGGCGACGAGCCCTTCGGCAGCGTGCTGGTGAGTGACACCGGCGAGTTGCTGGCCGAGGACCGCAATCGTATCTCCGGCGGCGATGCCACCCGCCATCCGGAGTTCGCCCTGGCGCGCTGGGCGGCGGAGCATCTCTCCCCCGAAGCGCGCGCCGCGGCTACCGTCTACACCTCCGGCGAGCACTGTCCGATGTGCGCCGCGGCGCATGGCTGGGTAGGGCTGGGGCGGATCGTCTACGCCAGTTCGGCAGCGCAGCTGATGACCTGGCTCGGCGAGCTGGGCCAGGCGGTGCCGCCGGTGGCGCCGCTGCCGATCACCGCGGTGGTCCCCGGGCTTCAAGTCGAGGGGCCAGTGGCCGGGTTCGACCAGCAGGTACGTGCGCTGCACCGGCGCCGACACGGCCACTGACGGCCATACTTCCCTCCGGGCCGTCGATCTGATGGCCCGCGACCATTGCAGCCGATAGCACTTGCAGCCGATGAGCCTGAAGGGGGGCGGCTATTCGGCCTGGTGGTCGGCGAGCGCGCTCCCGACCCTTCACGCCTCCCCGGGGCTTGTCGCGACGAATTCCACGAATTTGTGGTGTCTACGTCAAATCTTTCTAAGCTGACGAACGCGTCGCGCCTCACCTCTACTCGCCGCCGAGACTGAATGGCGCTGGATGATTACCCGTCGTCTCGGGGCTCGCGAGGTGATGGGACATACCTTCGTCGCGGTGAGAACGCGTTCGCGTCGCGATCTCGGCGCGCCAGCGGGTGCCGGGTAGCGCGTCCAAAGACGCGTCTTCGTTTAATCGACACTTCAATAGCGGGTTAAACAGAGATGCAGCTGAATTTTAATTAACGGTTCAAGTTATATCCCATGGATGAAAAAACCTTGTTTGCCGAGCGCTTGAGAGCGGCGCTGACTGCCGCCGGTTACGAACCACGCCCCTCGGTGCTGGAGCGGGAGTTCAATCTGCGCTACTGGGGCGCGCCAATGACGTTCCAGGGCGTCAGGCGCTGGCTGCGCGGTGAGTCGGTCCCGGCTCAGGAGAAGCTTCAGGTGCTGGCAGGATGGCTCGGGTTGGAGCCGCACTATCTGCGCTATGGTGCTCGAGCCGCCAGCGGCTCGCAGCCATCCCGGGCGACCTGGGAAATCGCGGTCGGCGGCGAGGAGGACGAGGTGCTGCGGGTCTACCGCGGCTTGCCCGACGAGCAGCGCCAGATTCTGCGTCAGGTCATTCTCACCTTTGCTCGCGCCAGTGGCCTGGAGCCGGATTCGTCCGAACCGCCTTCTCAAGCGTGATATGCAGGAAGCAGCGAAAGTGCACCACCACTTGTGACATCTGCACTTGCGCTGGATCAAATCGGCGCCGGGGATTGGACAGTCCGGCGCGCGGGGTTCTATACCTTCAAGTTGCACTCCGTGTTGTACCGTCTCGGTGGCATGACGAATTCTCCTGGTCCTGACCCAGAGTTTGTGCCGAGCCGATGGCGCGTGGTGGAGATGTGAGGCGATGCGATCGTCGCGTCGCCGCGTCGAACGAGGGAGAGATCACCGTGACCAGCGACAACCGCAAGCCGACGACGACGGATGCCGGCATCCCCGTCGCGAGCGAAGAGAATGCGCTCTCGGTGGGCCCGGATGGACCCATCGTCATGCATGATCATTATCTGATGGAGCAGATGGCGGCGTTCAACCGCGAGATGATCCCGGACCGCCAGCCCCACGCCAAGGGTGGCGGTGCCTTCGGTCACTTCGAGGTGACCCAGGACGTCAGCCGCTATACCAAGGCCAAGTTTCTGCAGCTAGGCAAGCAGACCGACATGGTGGCGCGTTTTTCCACCGTGGCAGGGGAGAGCGGTAGCCCCGATACCTGGCGCGACCCGCGCGGCTTCGCGTTGAAGTTCTATACCGAGGAAGGCAACTTCGACATGGTGGGTAACAATACCCCCGTGTTCTTCGTGCGCGATCCGATGAAGTTCCAGCACTTCATTCACTCGCAGAAGCGCCGTGCCGACAACGGCCTGCGCGATCACGACATGCAGTGGGACTTCTGGACCCTGGCGCCGGAATCGGCCCACCAGGTGACCTGGCTGATGGGGGACCGCGGCGTGCCCGCGACCTGGCGCCACATGAACGGCTACTCGAGCCACACCTACATGTGGGTCAATGCCGAAGGCGAGCGCTTCTGGGTCAAGTATCACTTCAAGACCGACCAGGGCATCAAGTGCATGACCCAGGAGCAGGCGGATCAGATGGCCGGTAGCGATGCCGACTACCACCGCCGTGATCTGTTCGAGGCGATCAAGCGTGGCGACTACCCGACCTGGACCCTGCACGTGCAGGTGATGCCGTTCGAGGAGGCCAAGGATTACCACATCAACCCGTTCGACCTGACCAAGGTCTGGCCCCACAGCGACTACCCGCTGATGGAAGTCGGCAAGATGACGCTCGACCGCAATCCGACCGATTTCCACAGTGAGATCGAACAGGCCGCCTTCGAACCCAACAACATGGTGCCGGGCACCGGGCTGTCGCCGGACAAGATGCTACTGGCGCGCTCGATCTCCTACGCCGATGCCCACCGCGCCCGGCTGGGGGTCAACTACAAGCACATTCCGGTCAACACGCCGCGCTGCCCGGTGCACAGCTACAGCAAGGGTGGCGCCATGCGCATGCACAACGCCAGCGACCCGGTCTACGCCCCCAACAGCAAGGGCGGTGCCAAGGCCGATCCGCAGCGTTACCCGGAAGATGCGGTGTGGTCTGCCGACGGTGAATTCGTGCGCACGGCCTATACGCTGCGCCCGGCCGACGATGACTGGAGCCAGGCCAACGACCTGGTCAACAAGGTGATGGACGACGCCGCGCGCGATCGCCTGGTCGACAATATCGTCGGCCATGTCTCCAGCGGCGTCGAAGAGCCGGTGCTATCGCGGGTATTCGAGTACTGGAAGAATGTCGATGCCAAGATCGGTGAGCGCGTGGAGGCGGGCGTGAAGGCCAACCACGGGCGCTGAACCCACGCCGGTGGGCGTGGCATTCGCCGCGCCGGGGTTAGCCCCGGGTGACACAGACAACGGCCCCGTCCATCAGGACGGGGCCGTTGTCTGTCGTGCCGTCGTTATCATGCCAGCGGGAGGTCAGAAGCTGCTCCACTCCTCGACTTCCTCGGTGGCCTGGCGCGGCGGCTGACGCTTGCTGGGCGCCGGCTGGGGCGAGGCCAGGCTGACGGTACGTGCGGCGGGGCTCGCGCCATCGTCGTAGCCGCGGAAGAAGCGTACCTCTTGCGCCAGCAGCTCGGCCTGGGACTGCAGGCTGGAGGTCACGGTGGTCGACTCCTCGACCAGGGTGGCGTTCTGCTGGGTCACGCTATCCATCTCGCCCACCGCCAGGTTGATCTGCTGGATGCCGGTGGACTGCTCGCGGCTGGCGACGGCGATCTCCGAGACCAGATCGGTGACCTTCTCGACGCTGTTGACGATCTGTGCCAGGGTCTCGCCGGAGCGGTTGACCAGCTTGGAGCCGCGGGCCACGCGCTGGGCGCTCTCGGAGACCAGCTGCTTGATCTCGCCGGCGGCGTCGGCACTGCGGCTGGCGAGCTGGCGCACCTCCTGGGCGACCACGGCGAAGCCGCGGCCCTGTTCGCCGGCACGCGCGGCCTCGACCGAAGCATTGAGCGCGAGCAGGTTGGTCTGGAAGGCGATCTCGTCGATCATGCCGATGATGTTGGAGATCTCCTTGCTGGAGGCGTCGATCTCGCGCATGGCGCCGATCGCCTCATCGACCACTTCGCCGCCCTGCTTGGCCTGGGTGCTCACCTCGCTGGCGAGGGTGTCGGCCTGGCCGGCGTTGTCGGCGTTCTGGCTGACGGTGTTGGTGATCTGCTCGAGTGCCGAAGCGGTCTCCTGCAGGCTGGCGGCCTGCTCCTGGGTGCGCTGGCTCAGATTCTCGTTGCTCGCGGACAGCTCGCCGGAGATCGACTCCACGGTGCGGGCGTTGTGTGCTACCTCGCGGATGACCCCGGTGAGCCTGTCACGCATGGCGGCCATGGCATCGAGCAGGCGCCCGAACTCGTCGCGGTAGCGGGTACTCAGGCGCACGCCCAAATTACCCTCGGCCAGCGCGGTGGAGAACTCCGTGGCCTCCTGCAGCGGGCGCAGGATGCCGCGGGCCAGCCACCAGCCGATGACGATGGCGATCACCAGTGCCACCAGAATGGCGGCGATGACGATCGTCCGGCTGGTCTGATAGTCCGCCTCACTCTTCTGGTAGCTAGCCAGTGTCGCCTCGCGCGACGAGCGATAGAGCTGGGTGATGATGTCGTAGAGGCTCGCGTAACTGGTATCGACCTGGGCATCGCTGGCGCTGCCACTATCGAGCAGATCGCGCAGCGTCTGGCGCTGTTGGGTATAAGTCGCGGCCAGTTGACGTTCGGTGTCGTTGGAGATCAGTTCGGGGGAGTAGCGGTCCCAAGCGTCGTCGGCGCGCTGGCGGTTCTTGTCGATCTCCTGGCGCTGGGCGTCGGAAAAGTTGTTGCCATCGACCTTGGCGAAGATCGTGCGATTGTCGCCGGTGGCGGATCGAACCGTGGAGAGTTCGATCATCGCTTGGACGTTCTCGTCGACGATCGAGCGCATCGCCTCCTGGGTCTGGCCATTGCTGAGCACGCCCTGCACGCCGACCGCGATCAGCAGCGCGATCAATATGCCCAAGGCGACGACGAGCCGTGCCTTGACGCTTTTGGCGATTCTTAACATCTGTGCTTCCTCGCTGGTGTAGTGCCTTCCATGGGTGCCACCTGGCTAGGACAGATGGCACGCTCCATCCGACGCTATCGGCGTCGCTTCAGAGAGGTTGAGCTAAATTCGCAGGATTCGATTTTTTTCGCGATTGATCGGTTTCGATTAGTAACTCAATGGTGTTTTCTGTTTGCTCGATACTCTGAAAAGCCAAGAAAATTAGACGTATAGCTTGCTTGATCCTGTGGTTTCACGGTTACTAGATCGTCTAATTCTAATTAGACTCCATCTCTCGGTTTATCGAACGATCCACTGTGGTAGCGCGGACGTCGGGTATCTCACGACGCGCCTGGAAGCTGTACCACTCATCTGCTTCCTGAGTCGGCCGTGGAGTCTGAGATTGGCGCTGCGGCTGACGGGGCTGTTGCGGATGTCGCGTGAGAAGACGCGAGGAGAGAGCGAGGGAGAAAGAGAGAAAGAGAGAAAGAGAGAAAGAGAGAAAGAGAGAAAGAGAGGCGTCGATGACAATGAGCGGCGGTCAGACGGAGAAGTGCGATGGCCAGCGTACCGCCCGATCCCTGGGCGATACGCTAGCGGGTAGAGTGAGGGTCAGAAGCTGCTCCACTCCTCCACTTCTTGCGAGGGCTGGCGGCGCTGCGGTTGGCGCTGTGGCTGACGGGACTGGGTGGACGGTGAGGCAAGGCTTGGGCGCACACTGCGCGGATGCGCTTGGCTCTCTTCGAAGCCGCGGAAGAAACTGATCTCCTGGGCCAGCAGTTCGGCCTGATTCTGCAGGGTACCGGTGACGGTGGTCGACTCCTCGACCAGGGTGGCGTTCTGCTGGGTCACGCTGTCCATCTCGCCCACCGCCAGATTGATCTGCTGGATGCCGGTGGACTGCTCGCGGCTGGCGACGGCGATCTCCGAGACCAGATCGGTGACCTTCTCGACGTTGGTGACGATCTGCGCCAGGGTCTCGCCGGAGCGATTGACCAGCTCGGAGCCACGCGCCACGCGCTGGGCGCTCTCGGAGACCAGCTGCTTGATCTCGCCGGCGGCGTCGGCACTGCGGCTGGCGAGCTGGCGCACCTCCTGGGCGACCACGGCGAAGCCGCGGCCCTGCTCGCCGGCACGGGCGGCCTCGACCGAAGCGTTGAGGGCGAGCAGGTTGGTCTGGAAGGCGATCTCGTCGATCATGCCGATGATGTTGGAGATCTGCTTACTGGAGGCATCGATCTCGCGCATGGCGCCGATCGCCTCGTCGACCACTTCGCCGCCCTGCTTGGCCTGGGTGCTCACCTCGCTGGCGAGGGTATCGGCCTGGCCGGCGTTGTCGGCGTTCTGGCTGACGGTGTTGGTGATCTGCTCGAGCGCCGAAGCGGTCTCCTGCAGGCTGGCGGCCTGCTCCTGGGTGCGCTGGCTCAGGTTCTCGTTGCTCGCGGCGAGCTCGGCGGAGATTGACTCCACGGTGCGCGCATTGTTCGCTACCTCGCTGATGACACCGGTGAGTTTGTCACGCATGGTTGCCATGGCATCGAGCAGGCGCCCGAACTCGTCGCGATAGCGGGTGTCGAGACGCACGCCCAGGTTGCCTCCGGCCAGCGCGGTGGAGAACTCGGTGGCCTCCTTCAGCGGGCGCAGGATGCCGCGGGCCAACCACCAGCCGAGGGCGATCGCCAGCAGCAGACTCACGCCGATGGCCGCGAAGACCAGGTAAAGGCTGGTGCGATACTCTCCGACACTCTTCTGATACTCGGCCAAGGTGGCCTCTCGGGCCAGGCGGTAGAGCTCGGTCACGACCTTGTAGATAGCGGTGTAGGTCGCGTCGATCTCGGTTTCTGCGGCGCCACTGTCGACCAGTTGGC
Organism: Salinicola endophyticus; assembly: GCF_040536835.1. Classification (NCBI taxonomy): domain Bacteria; kingdom Pseudomonadati; phylum Pseudomonadota; class Gammaproteobacteria; order Oceanospirillales; family Halomonadaceae; genus Salinicola; species Salinicola endophyticus. Next base: position 3,268,419 of record NZ_CP159578.1, on the reverse strand, counting down.
GCAGCTTGTTCAGGGTGTCGAGGTATTCGCGCGACAGCTGCTGTTCGGCCTCGGTGGTGGCGAGTTCCGGGTGGTATTGCTTCCAGGCTTCGTCGGCGCGCTGGCGGTTCTCGGTGATCGCCTGGCGCTGTGCCGGGGACGGCTCGGCACCGCCGAGCTTGCCGAAAATGGTGCGGTTATCGGCGATCGCGGCTCTGACTGCCGCGAGGATGATCATCGTCTGGGTGTTGTCTTCTACGATGGTCTGCATGGCCTGATGGGTCTGACGGTTGGTCATGATGCCCTGCCCGCCGATCGCGATCAGCAGCAGAATGATCAAGCCCAGGCCCAGACAAAGCCTGGCCTTGACGCTATGTAGCGCACTTCTCATATCTTTTCCCCCGAATGGATACGCCTCTGGATGGGCCGCACGCGGCACGAACTGGCTGCGTAGTATTTATATCGGCGGGATTTAATTCTGATTTAAGTCAAGTTTAATTAAGTAGTTTGCGAATTATTGCTTGCGCCTTCCATTCTTTCGCCTTCGATCCTTTCGCCTTCGATCTTAGCTGCGAACCCTCGGCCGAGATGCATGGGCGTCATGAACGGGATGAGGTAGGCGCTATCGGTGGGTTCGGCACAAGGGAGGGGGCTGGGCGCACGAGGGGGCAGTCGGGACGTATGAGGGGGATAGTCAGGGCGCACGAAGGAGATAGTTGCGGCGTAAGACGGGAATAACAGAGAGGCCCGGCAGGTCGCCGGGCCAGTTAAGGGGCTTCGGGGTCCCGTACCGCTATTGACCGCGCTGCTTGATCTGATCCTTCAACTGCCCCGGGATCTGCTTGATGATCAGGCGCTCGCGCTCTTCGTCATACTCGATGCTGTTGCCCAGCAGGTGCGAGTCGAAGCTGATCGAGACCCCGGTGGCACGGCCGGTGAAGCGCTTGAACTGCTGCAGCGTGCGCTTGTCCGGCGGAATCTCGGCGGCCAGCCCGTAGTCCTGATTGCGGATGTAGTCGTAGAACGCCTTGGGCTGGCTCTCGTCGACCAGCTCGGAGAGCTCGTCCAGGGTGATCGGCTCGCCGCGCTTGGCCTGGGCGTTGGCGTAGTCGATCAGGGTGGTGGTCTTCTCGCGGCTGGCCTCCTCGCTGAGGTCTTCGTGCTCGACGTAGTCGCTGAAGGCCTTGAGCAGGGTGCGGGTCTCGGCGCTGGCATCGACCCCTTCGCGGCAGCCGAGCCACTCACGGAAGGCTGCGCTGGTCTTCTTGCTGCCGCGGTCCTGCACGTGGGCGATGTACTGACGCGACTCGCCGCGCTGCCACTGGGTCAGATCGATGCGCGCCGCCAGCATCAGCTGGCCGAGATTGAGCTGGTCGACCTCGACCACCTGGCCTTGCGCATCGAAGCCGTAGCCGTGGCGCTGGTGCAGCAGCGCCACGGTCAGAAACTCCGTCTCGCCCTGGCGGTTGTGCACGCACCAGAGCTGGCCGCCGACGGAGAGCTGGGCGTCGACCAGCGCCAGCAGATCCTGCGCCGCCTGGGTGGTGAAGTCGGTGAAGTTCAGCTCGCCGCGACGATAGCGTGTCAATTCGGCGGCGAAGCGCGAGGGCGGCATCGGGGCGGCCTGAGGGGGAGACCCGGCGGCGACCTGGGCGTCGGGCGTGAACGGGGGCGCCTCGTCACTCTCTTGTGCCCCAGGCGCGTCGTCCTCGTCGCTGGTGTCGGCCGACGTCTGGGACTCTACGAAGTGCCCCCAGGCCTTGGGCTTGGCGTGAAAGCTCTGATTCAACGCGGCCAGTAGCGACTCTGCGGCGTCGCCGGTGGGCAGCGCTTCGCCGGCGGTGAGGGTCGCGGGGCTGTCGTCGCCGCGCTTGTCGATGCGGTGGGCGCAGGCTTGCAGTATCGGCATGGGAACCTCGACGCGGTGGATGACACGCCCCGGGGCCGCGGTGGCAGCGCCGGGGGCGGGTTGGGTTCAGGCGTTCACGGACGCAGCCGGTAGCCGGTGCGGAAGATCCAGTTGACCACCGCCAGGCTGACGGCCAGAAACACGAACACCATGATCAGGCTCGCCGTCACGCTGACGTCGCTGATGCCGTAGAAGCTCCAGCGGAAACCGCTGACCAGATAGACCACCGGATTGGCCAGGGTCACCGCCTGCCATACCTCGGGGAGCATGTCGATCGAGTAGAAGCTGCCACCGAGGAAGGTCAGCGGGGTGATGATCAGCAGCGGCACCAGCTGCAGCTTCTCGAAGCTGTCCGCCCAGATGCCGATGATGAAGCCGAGCAGACTGAAGGTGATCGCGGTGAGCACCAGAAACAGCAGCATCATGAACGGATGCAGAATGTGCAGGTCGACGAAGAAGTTCGCCGTGCCCAGGATCACCAGGCCCAATACCGCCGACTTCGAGGCGGCGGCGCCGACATAGCCGAGCACGATCTCGAAGTACGAGATCGGCGCCGACATCACCTCGTAGATGGTGCCGGTGAACTTGGGGAAGAAGATGCCGAAGGAGGCGTTGGAGACGCTCTGCGTGAGCAGCATCAGCATGATCAGCCCGGGCACGATGAAGGCCCCGTAGCTGACCCCTTCGACCTCCTGGATACGCGAACCGATCGCGGCGCCGAAGACGACGAAGTAGAGCGACGTGGAGATGACCGGGGATACCAGGCTCTGCAGCAGGGTACGGCCGGCCCGGGCCATCTCGAAACAGTAGATGGCGCGTACGGCTTGGAGATTCATTGGCGCTCTCTGACCAGGTTGACGAAGATCTCTTCCAGCGAACTCTGCTTGGTGTGCAGATCCTTGAAGCGAATGCCGGCGGCTTCGATATCGTTGAGCAGGGTGCTGATCGGTACCTGCCCCTGGGCTTTCGGGTCGCTGGCATCGTAGGTGTAGACCAGCACGCTGCCCGCTTCGTCCAGCGACAGCGGGTAGTGCGCCAGTGCCGGCGGCACGCTGGCCAGCGGCTGCTGTAGCTGCAGGGTGAGCTGCTTGCTGCCGAGCTGGCGCATCAGCGCCTGTTTTTCCCGTACCAGCACGATCTCGCCGCGGTTGATGACGCCGATACGGTCGGCCATCTCCTCGGCTTCCTCGATGTAGTGGGTGGTGAGAATGATGGTGACGCCGCTGGCGCGCAGCTCGCGGACCACCTCCCACATGTCGCGGCGCAGCGCCACGTCGACCCCGGCGGTGGGCTCGTCGAGGAACAGGATCTCGGGCTCGTGGGCCAGCGCCTTGGCGATCAGCACGCGGCGTTTCATGCCGCCGGAGAGCGTGATCAGCTTGTTCTTGCGCTTGTCCCAGAGCGACAGCGACTTCAGCACCCGTTCGATATGCGCATCATTGGGCTTGCGCCCAAACAGTCCACGGCTGAAGCGTACCGTGTTCCAGACGGTCTCGAAGGCGTCGCTGGTCAGCTCCTGCGGTACCAGGCCGATCTTGGCGCGGGCGGCGCGATAGGCGCTGACGTTGTCGTGGCCGTCCACCTTGACCTGGCCGGTACTGGCGTTGACCAGACCGCAGATGATGCTGATCAGGGTGGTCTTGCCGGCGCCGTTGGGGCCGAGCAGGGCGAAGATTTCGCCACGTCGGATCTCGAGATCGATCTGCTTGAGCGCTTCGAAACCGGAGTCGTAGCGCTTGGAGAGCCCGGTGATCTCGATCACCGGCGCGGGCTCGGCGACGGGTGCGCTGCTGGCCGCGGCCGGGGATGACTCTGTGGCTGTGGGGTGACTCATGAGTGGCAACATCGTGGCGTGAAAGGTGACTATTGTAGGCGAAAACACGCCCTGGCTGGACCCGTGCATGCGAGTCGACCGGCAGATACAGACAGGCGCAATGGGCAGCGGTCGTCTATAACAAGACTGTCATGCACGACATCGCCATACACGACATCGCCACACAAGACCTCGGTCGCGCACGACACGTGCATGCATGGCGATGTCACATCACGCCCAAGCGCCGGCGCCCTTCGGCACGGCCCATGCGCGAGCCGCTCGCATCATCAAGCCAGGAGGCTTATCCATGCCACGCTCCACATCACGCTTCATGTCGCTTTCGACCCTCACCAGCCGCACCAGCGTGCTGCTGCTCGCCGCCATGCTCGGCACCACGCTGCTCTCGGCGTGCACCACCACCACACCGCAGGATCGCGAGAGCCAGCGCGCTGAGCGTCGCCAGCTCGACCAGGACGTGCGCAACACCCTCGACCGGCTCTATCGCGTGGCGCCGCAGTCGCGTTCGCTGGTGGACCAGGCCAAGGGCGTGCTGGTGTTCCCCGGCGTGCTCGGCGCCAGCTTCATCGTCGGTGCCAGCCATGGCGAAGGCGAACTGCTCATCGATGGCGACAAGGCCGGCTACTACACCACCACCAGCGGCTCGATCGGCTTCCAGGCCGGCGCCCAGTCCCAGGCGGTGGTCTATCTGCTGATGACCGACAAGGCGCTCAACCGCGTGCGCAGCGACAATGGCTGGTCGGTGGGTGCCAGCGCCGGGGTGGCGGTGGCGGATATCGGTGCCAATGGCCAGATCACCAACAACACCGCCAATCAGGAGGTGATCGCCTTCGTCATGAACAATCAGGGGCTGCAGGGCGGCGTCTCGCTCAACGGTGCCAAGATCTCCAAAGAGCGCCCGTAACGCACTGAGCCGGCGCCATGTCCCACGCCCGCCGCTTAGTCGGTGCGGGGGCTCGGGTCATGGCGCCGGCTCACATCAGCGCGCTAGGCTTTGTAAGAAAACTACCTGCGCTCGGCAATACGGCGTTAAAAATCGGCTCAAAATGCTCATTTACACCCCGTAAACTCCGCTTTTTCGACGATTTTTGCCTTGTCTTGCCCTCGCTCGCTGACTTTTCGTACAAACCCTAGAGACGTGCGGCTCAGGCGTCTTCGGGCAGCTCGGCGTTGTGATACACGTTCTGCACGTCGTCGAGATCGTTGAGCATGTCGACGAAGCGCTCGAACTGGGCGACGTCATCGCCTTCCAGCGGCGTGGTCGTCTGCGGCAGGAACTGGATCTCGTCGGCCTCGAAGTCGATCTCGCCGAAGGCGTCGAGCAGCGCCTGCTTGGCCTTGGCATACTCGGTATGCGGGGCGAACACGGTGATCCGGCCCGCTTCGCTCTCGATGTCGGTGACGTCGACGTCGGCTTCCATCAGCGCTTCGAGCACCGCTTCCTCGTCATCGCCGGCAAAGGCGAAGATGGCGCAGTGGTCGAACATGTGGCTGACCGTACCCTGGGTGCCGATCTTGGCCTTGTTCTTGGTGAAGCAGCCGCGCACGTCACCGTAGGTGCGGTTGGGGTTGTCGGTCAGGCAGTCGACGATGACCATGCAGTTGCCCGGGCCGAAACCCTCGTAGCGGGCGGTGGAGAAGTCCTCGCCACCGGCCCCGGAGGCCTTGTCGAGCGCCTTCTCGATGACGTGAGAGGGCACCTGGTCCTTCTTGGCCTTCTCGATCAGGCCGCGCAGGGTCAGGTTGCCGTTGGGGTCGGTACCGCCCGACTTGGCGCAGACGTAAATCTCGCGGCCATACTTGCTGTACACCTTGGTCTTGGCGGCGGCCGTCTTGGCCATGGATTCCTTGCGGTTCTGGAAGGCCCTTCCCATCAGTCACACCTATCAGGTTGTCTACGATCAGGTTGTCTACGACGGTCGCGATTTTACTCAACCTGGCGGGGATGTTGCAGGTTTATTTACATTTGTGTGCCGGCGGCATGGCGTGAGGCCGACGCGCCGCAGGGGTCTCTGGTATCCTGCCGCCCTTCGACGACCGCCATGGTGCGGCGCCACACGCGGCGGGAAGGCCGCGATTCGCCACCTTCACAGGAATTCCGCTCGTGTCCGACACCGCGACCTCGACCGACTTCAGCGCTCTGGCGCTGACCCCGGCGCTCAAGCACAACCTGGCGTCGCTGGGCTATCACACGATGACGCCGATCCAGGCGCTGGCGCTGCCGCCGATCCTCGCGGGGCGCGACGTGATCGGCCAGGGGCGCACCGGTTCCGGCAAGACCGCTGCCTTCGGGCTCGGCCTGCTCCAGGCGCTCGATATCGCGTGCTTCGAGGTACAGGCGCTGGTGCTCTGCCCGACCCGCGAGCTGGCCGATCAGGTCGCCGAGGAGCTGCGCCGGCTGGCGCGGCAACTGGCCAACGTCAAGATCCTGACCCTGTGCGGCGGGACGCCGATGGGCCCGCAGCTCAACTCGCTGGCCCACGGTGCGCACGTGGTGGTGGGCACCCCGGGCCGGCTCGAAGCGCACCTGCGCAAGGGCACGCTCGACCTCGCCGGGCTGCGCGTGCTGGTGCTCGATGAAGCCGACCGCATGCTCGACATGGGCTTTCAGGAGGCGCTGGAGACGATCGTCGCGGCCACGCCACGTTCACGCCAGACGCTGCTGTTCAGCGCCACCTACGCCGACGCCGTGCGCCCGGTCGCCGAGCGTATGCTGCGCGACCCGGTCAGCTTGAGCGTACCCGAGACCCACGGCCGGGAGAGTATCCACCAGCACTTCCACCGGGTCGCCGACGACGCCGCACGGCTGCCGGCGCTGATGCGCCTGCTGCGCCACTACCGGCCACGCTCGAGCATCGTCTTCTGCAATACCCGCCAGGAGACCGAGAGCGTGGCGCAGGCGTTGGCGCAGGCGGGATTCAGCGCCGAGGCGCTACACGGCGAGCGCGACCAGCGTGAGCGTGACCGCCTGTTGATCCGTTTTGCCCAGGGCAGCCTGTCGATCCTGGTCGCCACCGACGTGGCGGCGCGTGGTCTGGATATCGAAGCCCTCGATGCGGTATTCAACTACCAGCTGGCGCGGGAGCTCGAATCCCACGTGCATCGGGTCGGGCGCACCGGCCGCGCCGGCGAGCAGGGCACGGCCTGCACCCTGGTGAGCGAGCGCGAGACCTACCGTCTGGAGCGGCTGACGGAGCTGCTCGCCGAGCCGCCCGAATTCGAGCCACTGCCCGCGGGCGGCGACGAGACGCCGTTCCAGCCGGCCATGGTCACGCTCGAGATCGACGCCGGCAAGCAGCAGAAGATTCGCCCCGGCGATATCCTCGGCGCCCTGACCCGCGGCGGCGACGCCGAGGGTATCGAGGGTGGCCGGGTCGGCAAGATCAAGGTGACCGATCGCGTTGCCTTCGTCGCGGTGGAGCGGGAGGTCGCGCGCCAGGCCCTGGCGGTGTTGAACGCCGGCAAGTTGAAAGGGCGACGCTGCCGTGCTCGTCTGGTGGTCGATGCCGGTGGTCGATGATGAGGGTCGACAACACAGTGGAAAGCGCTGAGAGCGAGGCCGCATGAAGATACCCAAGCGATTGCAGCCGCTGGTGGAGGATGGCCTGATCGACGAGGTCGTCAGCCAACTCATGAGCGGCAAGGAGGCCCAGGTGTTCGTCGTGCGCTGTGGCGACGAACTGCGCTGTGCCAAGGTCTTCAAGGAGGCCAAGAGCCGCAGCTTCAAGCAGGCGGTGACCTATCAGGAGGGGCGCAAGGTGCGCAACAGCCGCCGCGCCCGGGCGATGTCCAAGAAAACTCGCTACGGCCAGCGCGAGCAGGAGTCGGCGTGGCTCAATGCCGAGGTCGAGGCGCTCTACCGCCTGGCCGATGCCGGAGTGCGCGTGCCCCAACCCCACGGCTTCGTCGATGGCGTGCTGCTGATGGAACGCATCGCCGATGCCGACGGCGATGTCGCTCCGCGGCTGGATGATGTCGAACTCACTCCCGAGCAGGCACTCGACTATCACCAGCGCCTGATCGGCGAGGTGGTGCGCATGCTCTGTGCCGGGCTGGTCCACGGCGATCTGTCGGAATTCAATATCCTGGTCGGCGCCGAGGGGCCGGTGATCATCGATCTGCCCCAGGCGGTGGATGCTGCCGGCAACAACAACGCGCCCTGGATGCTGGTACGCGACGTCGACAACCTGCGCCATTACTTCGGCCGCTTCGCCCCGGCACTGCTCGCCACCGACTACGGCAAGGAGATCTGGGCCGCTTACGAGGCCGGCGAGCTGCACCCGGAAAGCGTGCTGACCGGGCGCTACACGCCGGACGCCACGCGGGTCGATGTCAGCGACGTGATGCGCGTGATCGACGCCGCACGCGAGGAGGCCGCCGAGCGCGACGCCCGTCAGCAGGAAGACGCCGACGACTGGTGAGGCGGGAGCAGGGGGAGGTGTCTACACTGGGGGCACATCGTCAGAGAGGGCATTGTCGGTGGTGCCTGGATGGCGGCGCTTTGCCGTTGGCCTTGGTGCCAAGACGTTCATCGATGCCCCTTCCCAGACGTCAACCAAACCAGGAGGCATGATTGTATGCAGGTCGTTCATCTGGCTGCCCCCGGCGGGCTCGACAAGCTCTCTATCGCTACCAGCGACGCTCCCGGCGCCCCCGGGCCGGGCGAGATCCGCGTGCGTATCCACGCCAGTTCGCTCAACTTCCATGACTACATCGTCGCCAGCGGCGGCTCGCCGGCCGAGGATGGGCGTATTCCCATGTCCGATGGTGCCGGCGTGGTCGAAGCGGTCGGCGAGGGTGTCGACGAGTTCGCGGTCGGCGATCACGTGGTCTCGACCTTCTTCCCCCACTGGCTGGAAGGGCCGGCGCGGGTCGCCGACTTCAAGACCGTGCCCGGCGACGGCGTCGACGGCTACGCCCGCGAGCAGGTGGTGCGCCCCGCCCACTGGTTCACCCTGGCCCCGGCCGGCTACAGCCACGCCGAAGCCGCTACCCTGACCACCGCCGGGCTCACCGCCTGGCGTGCCCTGGTGGTCGATGGCGGCCTCAAGCCGGGGGACAGCGTGCTCACCCTGGGCAGTGGCGGCGTCTCGATCTTTGCCCTGCAGATGGCCAAGGCGATGGGGGCGCAGGTGATCGCCACCTCGTCGTCCGATGCCAAGCTCGAACGGCTGCGCGAGCTGGGCGCCGATCACACCATCAACTACCGCGACGAGCCCGAATGGGGCAAGCGGGTCCAGGCCCTGACCGACGGGCGCGGGGTCGACCACGTGATCGAGGTCGGCGGCCCCGGCACCCTGCCGCAGTCGATCGATGCCGTGGCGATCGCTGGCCATATTGCGCTGATCGGTGTGCTCACCGGGCGCGGTGGCGAAGTGCCCACCGCCAAGCTGATGGCCAAGCAGGCCAAGCTGCAGGGGCTGATCGTCGGCAGCCGCCGCGATCAGATCGAGATGATCCGCGCCCTCGAGGTCACCGGCCTCAAGCCGATCATCGACCGCAGCTTCGGCCTTGGTGAGATCGCGGATGCCTTCCGTCATCAGGAGTCGGGCAAGCACTTCGGCAAGATTTGCCTCGAATTCTGAGTGTTCCCCGATAGGTACTAGTTCGCCACCCAAACACAACGCCGCCGGAGGGCTCCTCCGGCGGCGTTGTCGTTGCAGCCCCGCGTATTGGCGCGGGGCCGGTGCTCAGCGCTGTTCACCTCACTTGCGTGAGGGAGGGCGCAGGTCGTAATCGAAGTACTGATGCATGAGCTTCACGAAGGTGCCGTCGGCATAGACGCTATCCAGCGCCTGGTCGAAGGCCGCTGCCAGGGCTTTGTCCCTTGGGCGTACCGCGATGGCGTTGCCGCGGCCGAAGATCGACTCCGGCCGATCGATACGCGGGCCCACCTGCACGAACTGGCTGTCCGGCTTGCCGAGTTCCAGCGCGTCCAGCGCCACCGGATAGTTGAGGAAGGCCAGATCGAGCCGCTGCGCTTCCAGATCCAGCGCCACATCGGCGGCGGTGGCGTAGCGCTGGATAGTGAGCACGTCGGCGTAGCGCTGGGTGATGTAGCTATCCTGGGTGGTCCCACGCTGGACGCCCACGCTCAGCCCCTTCAACGAGGCGGGGTCGTCGAGATCGATCGTCGCGCCGCGGCGCGCCACCCATACCTTGGGCGACATCGCATAGGGGCGAGTGAAGCGCACCTGACGCTCCCGCGCCGGGGTGATGCGCATCGACGACATGATGGCATCATACTTGCGCGCCAGCAGGCCGGGGATGATGCCATCCCAGCCCTGGACCACCCACTCACAGTCGAGCTTGGCACGCTGGCACAGGATATTGCCGAGGTCGATCTCGAAGCCTTCCAGCTCACCGGCAGCGTTACGATACTCGAACGGCGGATAGGGCACGTCGACGGCGATACGAACATGCTGCCCGGCTTCGGTCTGGTTGGCGGCGCTGGCGGTGGGAGCGGTGAATAGCGCCACGGCGGAGAGCGCTAAACAGGCCATGCCGCGGGAGGCGAAGAAACGTGGTGTCACGAAGAGATCCTTGAAGTTATGCGGTTGTTATCGGTGCGGGGCGGCGTGCGTCCCACTCTGACAGCCTGCCGCAAGCCGCCCGTGATGGGAAGATAGATGCGGATTCAAATGTGATCGCCACGCGGGGCTCGACGGTGACGCATCTAGCACGGTCGTCGCTTGTCTGATGGTCATGCCCGATGGCGAGGCCGCGTTGGAAGATGGCGTCGTGAGCCGAATTCATCGGCCGTTGGCTCTGTGTCCCAATGACTCGGTCTTCAGTAGTCGCCACGATACGAGCACAATGACGGCCTATGGGCTCATTCAGGCGTTCACGACGACATATGCGCCGGAATAGAGCGGTCTCGTCGAGCGCGTCTTGCGCCCTTGAAGGAGGAGTGCGTCTGACAGCACCGGCTCGAGTCGCTGGGCCAAGCCAGAGCGGTGATCAGCCGATGGATCTCTTGCGATAGAACGGCCGCATCACCTTCTGGCCTATATGGCACGCCGGGCACAGCCTACATTGGCTTGGTACGAAACCTCGATGAGCGTGGGCAGTTTTCTTACAAAGCCCAGCCGCGTAGGGCTTGCAGAAAGCAGATGGCATTACAATGCGGCGTTATATTTTTCGGATATAGGGCGTTTATGAAAATCAGCCACCTCGATCATTTGGTCCTGACCGTAGCAGATATTGCAACAACGGCGGGCTTTTATGAAAAAGTATTGGGCATGAAAGTTGTGAGCTTTGGTGCGGGGCGGATTGCCCTGGAGTTTGGCAGCCAGAAAATCAACCTCCATCAACTGGGTCATGAGTTTGAGCCTAAGGCTCAACATGTCGGGGCGGGGAGTGCAGACCTGTGCTTTATTATAGATGGTGAGCTGTCTGATGCCATGAATCATGTAGAGAGCCAAGGTGTGGCTATCATGGAAGGGCCGGTAAGACGCACAGGTGCACAGGGTGCAATCACATCATTCTATTTCAGAGACCCTGATGGCAATCTCATCGAGGTATCAACGTATTTATAGACATGAGACAGGCATACGTATCAGGACAAGCCCTGAGTCAGACCTCTGATTCGGGGCTTTTGGGTTTTCGTGGCTTGAGTCAATTTTTAATGCCGTATGGGCGAGCGCAGCATTTTTCAGACAAAGCGTAAAGCCTCGTCAGCGGTCAATCGCGCCAGATATGCGCTCGAGCACAGACAGTGTTGTCTCCAGCTCCGCCTGGGTGATGCCTGCTGAGCATGTCTTGGCCCAGCCTGACTGCTTTTCATACAGCTTCGAATAGACCGTTCTTCCAAGGTCCGAGAGACTGATCAGTTTTGCGCGCTTATGCCCCGGATTGTCATGGAACAACAGAAGGTTATCCTTCTGCATGGCATCCACGAGCCGCTGTACGGCTTGTCTTGTCAGCCCCATGCTTCCGGCGATCTGCGGCACGGTTTGCGGTTCACCCGCCAGGGAAAGGGCACCCAGGATCTTCCATCGGGCACTGGTGATGCCATATTCCGACCCCATACGGTCGCCCTCACTGACGAGGAGCCCGCCCAGCTTGAAGACTTCGAGAACAATCTCGGTGAACACCGGGCCTTTCTGAGCGTCGCTCATCGACGATTCCTTTGGCGAATTGACAACATGTTGACAACCTCGGCTGTCGCTCGCATTATGACAACATGTTACCAACTTGCCCCGCCGGAGGAAACCAGCATGCTCATGCTCCATCGACTGGCAGCCACCCTCGCCATCTTGTGCATTGCCACGTTCTTCTCGTCGACGATTCTCGCCGAGCTGCTCGGTACGGCAGCATCCATCGTGACCGTCAAAAGCCTCATCGTGTGGCCAGGTTTGTGGGTGCTGGTGCCTTCCATTGCCCTGACCGGCGGTAGCGGTTTTGCCTTGGCGAAATCCAGAAGTGGGAAGCTCGTACGCCGCAAGAAAATGAGAATGCCCTTTATTGCCATCAATGGGTTATTGGTACTCATTCCCTGCGCCGTGTTGCTTGATCGCTGGGCATCCGCAGGCGCGTTTGATACGGCTTTCTACCTGGTGCAAGGCGCTGAATTGCTTGCCGGTGCGACCAACCTCGTCTTGATGGGCATGAACATGCGAGATGGTTTCAAGATGAGCGGTAGGTTTAGACACTCAACGTTGGCTAACCGCTAGGCCACATCCCCCAGGGGCCTAGCCAGCAGCTCCGAGACCACACCCGGCATGAACTCTCTCGGCAGGGTGATGGCGTAGAAGTTCTCGAAGACGTTGGGGAGCTGTTCCAGGCGCGCCAGCCGCCCCTGCTGTAGCTCGTCCTTGACCACCACTTCCGGCAGCACGCTCAGCGCGCCGCTGTCGCGGGCCAGCAGGCGCAGCATCGCCATGTCGTCGGCTTCGGCGAGGATCTTCGGCCGGTACTGGTAGAGGCTGCAGTGGCCGTCGAAGGCGCGGCGAATCTCGTGGTGCTCGCCGGGCAGTATCCAGCGGCTGTCTTCGAAGCCGGTGGGGAAGGGCGTGCCCGGGGCGGTGCCGGGCGGGCCGATGATCGAGAGCGGCTGGCGCGCCAGTAGCTGGCTCTGCCAGGCGGCGGCCTGCGAATGCGATGAGGGTAGCTGGGTGTTGGTGAGCACCACGTCGAGTTCGTGGCGGGCCAGGCCATCCAGCAGATCGGCCATGCCGCGGGCGTGCAGGCTGAAGTGCACCCGCTGCTCGGGCTGATGGAGCAGAGGAGCGACGAAGCTCTCGATGAAGTTACGCGACATGGTGGAGAGCGTGCCGATGCGCAGGCGCTGGTATTCGGGCTCGATACCACGGCTGATCAACGACTCCAGCTCCTCGCCCTTGGTAAAGATCGCCTCCGCGTAGTTGAACACCCGGCGGCCCGCCTCGGTCAGCACCAGGGCGCGGTTGCGGCGTTCGAACAGCGGCTTGTCCATTCGTTCTTCCAGCTTGCGGATCTGCGCCGACAGCGCGCTCTGCGACAGGTGCAGCGAGTCCGCCACCTGGGTCAGCTTACCTTCCCGGGCCACGCGCCAGAAGTAGTAAAGGTGATGATAGTTGAGCCGGCTCATTTCGTTCTCTTTTGTAGAACCATTGGTCAATTAATATCTATTTTAATTAAAAATCGGCTCGCCGGATACTGCACGCTCCCTGGATCAGCGGAGCCTTCCCATGCACGGCAACGAGCCATTTTTCACCTTCCTGCTTACCCTGGTGCCGCTCATCCTGGCGCTGGGGGCCGTGGTCAGCGCCCGCGGCACCACCGCGCGAGCCTGGCGCATCGGCCAGGTCACCACCAGCGTCAGCGTGCTGCTGGCGGCAGCGCTGCTGGCGCTGGGGTTGGTGCACGGCCTGCCGGCGCGCGCCGGCTGGTGGCAGAGCGGCATACTGCAACTATGCATGCTGGCGCTGGCCAACTTCATCGCCTTCGTGGTGGTGCGCTACAGCGCTACCTATCTACAGGGCGAGCCACGCCAGCGGCGCTTCGTCACTCTCGTTCAGGCGCTCTTCGCCGCGGTCAGCGTGGCGGTGCTCAGCGATCATCTGCTGCTGTTCCTGTTCGCCTGGCTGGGCATCAGTCTGGCCATGCACCAGCTGCTGATGTTCTACCCGGACCGCCCGCGTGCGGCCCTGGCCGCGCACAAGAAGTTCCTCTTCGCCCGCGCCGCCGAGCTCTGTGCCGCAGCCGCTTTCCTCATCCTCTATCTGGAGCACGATAGCGCGCGGATCAGCGTCATCACCGCCGGCTATGCCGTACCCGGTCACGCCCTGACCCTCGCCGATCAGGCCGCGGCCTGCCTGATCGGGCTGGCAGCGCTGATCAAGTGCGCCCAGCTACCGCTGCACGGCTGGCTGATCCAGGTGGTGGAGGCGCCGACCCCGGTCTCGGCGACGCTGCACGGCGGGGTGATCAACCTCGGTGGCTATCTACTGCTGCTGTTCTCGCCGCTGCTGCTGCAGTCGGCGCCCGCCCAGGCGCTGGTGCTGGCGGTGGCCGGCGTCAGCAGCGTGCTGGCGGCGCTGGTGATGATGACCCGCGTCAGCGTCAAGGTGCGCCTGGCCTGGTCGACCAGCGCCCAGATGGGCCTGATGCTGGTCGAGATCGCCCTCGGGCTGACCGAACTGGCGCTGCTGCACCTGCTCGCCCACTCCTGCTACAAGGCCTACGCCTTCCTCAGCTCCGGCGAGGCGGTGGCAGAGGATCTGCTGCGCCGCCAGGCCCCGGCTCGCAGCCCCTCGCCGGGCCAGTGGCTCGCCGCCTTTCTGATCAGCGCCGCGCTGGTGAGCACGGTGGTGGTGCTGGCACGCAGCTTCAGCGATTCGCCGGCCTTCGCCGCCTACAGCCCCTGGGTGCTGGTCACTTTGGCTCTGAGCGTGATGCTGGCCGAGCGCCGCAGTGAGCGTAGCGCGGGCGCCCTCGGCAGCTTCCTCGGTCTGGCTGTGCTGGTGGTGCTCGCCTATGTCGGCCTCAAGACGCTGTTCGTCACGCTGCTGCCAGCCACCGGGCACAGTGTCTCGCCCTGGGCGGATCTGTGGGTGAGCGTGCTGTTCGTGCTGCTCTTCGCCGGCTACTGGCTGCAGCGCCATGGGCTGCACTACCGCACCTCGCAGACGCTCAACCGCTACTGCTACGCCGGCTTCTACCTCGACGAATGGGTCACCCGTAACACCCTCAAGTTCTGGCCCCACGCGCTGCCCGGCCGGATTCAGGCCAAGCAGCATCACACCGTCTCTCGCGGGAGTTTCCAATGATGAGTCTCGATACCTCTCGAACCGCACGGCTGGCCGACGCGAGCGACGCCACGCCGCTCACCGAGCCCCAGATCGCGGCGCTGGATCGCGCCTGCGCACGCATCGCCCCGAGCTGGCCGCTGGATCGGCTGATCGCGGTGAGCCCCTACTGGACCCAGCGCGGTGAAGACGCCGCCACGGTTTCGGCAAGACTCTCGGCGCTGGGCAATGTCCACGGTCTGATGCCGCCGAGCCACTATCTGGCAGCCTGGCAGCGCGGCGAGATCACCGAGGCGCACCTGAGTGAGGCCGCCGCACGGCTCGATTACCACGGCGCCTACCGCAATCTGCTGGCGGTGGTCGACGAGCTGAGCCGGCTGCCCCACTGGCACAACATCAGCGATCTGATCGATGCCCGCCGTGACCGTCAGCACCAGATGGCCTGGCGCGACGAGATCACCCATCAGATCAGCCAGTTCTGCGCCGCCTACTATCAGGCCGACGGGCCGCTCAACGCCGAGCGCTTGCACGCGCCCCGCGGCAAGCGGCTCTACCAGCACTGGCGCGAGATGACCCTCGAGGATCGCGGCATCGCCATCCTGATGGGCGAACCGCGGCTGCGGCGCTACTTCCAGACCCTGCCGGAGAGTGAAGAGGGGCTGTTCCAGGCGGCCATTGCCGAGCTGGACGTCGCCACCGGGCATCTCGAGAGCTACGCCCAGGCGCTGCTGCTCGATATCAACGGCTGGGCCAGCTGGGTCGCCTCTCAGGATTGGCAGCAGGGGCTGGATGCCTCCGCCGGTGAGGCGCAGGAGGCGCATCAGCGCCAGGGGCATTGCGAGCGCCCGCCTTCGGACATGCGCAGCCTGCTGGCGATCCGCCTGGCCTGGGAGCTGGTGCTGTGGCGCTATATCGGAGCGGAGCAGCCGGAGCAGGCCGAGCGCCTGAATCGGCTGTGGCACGCCGAGCTGGTGGAGCTGCCGACGCGCATCGAGCGCCACCAGCGTACGCAGCAGCCGCTATG
Organism: Salinicola endophyticus; assembly: GCF_040536835.1. Classification (NCBI taxonomy): domain Bacteria; kingdom Pseudomonadati; phylum Pseudomonadota; class Gammaproteobacteria; order Oceanospirillales; family Halomonadaceae; genus Salinicola; species Salinicola endophyticus. Next base: position 3,252,445 of record NZ_CP159578.1, on the reverse strand, counting down.
GGTGTGGCAGCTCGCCAGCGAAATCGCCTACCAGCAGCCGCTGCATCATGCGCTGCGGCAGGCCGCGGGTGTGGCTTCAGACAATACGCAGACGCCGCGGCTACAGGCGGTGTTCTGCATCGATGTGCGCTCCGAGCCGATGCGCCGGGCGCTGGAGCGCCAGAGCCCGGCGATCCAGACCCTGGGCTTCGCCGGCTTCTTCGGCCTGCCGCTGGCGCACCAGCAGGGCGGCACCGCGCTGGCCCAGCCGCACCTGCCTGGGCTGCTGGCACCGCAGGTGATGCTCAAGAGCGAACCGAACACGGGAACGACACACACGGCGCAACGGCTGAACTGGCAGGCGCGCCTGCAGGAGTGGAGCCGCACGGCGAGTGCCAGCTTCACCGCGGTGGAGGCGGGCGGGCTGCTCTATGCTGGCAAGCTGCTGCGCCGCTCGCTCGAAGCCAAGGCCCGGCGCCGGCCACTCGCCATGGATACGCTGAGCTGGCACTGGCGCGGCAGCGGTGAGGCGCTGAGCCTGGCCGACAAGGCCGCGCTCGCCCGTAGCGTGCTGGTGGGCATGGGGCTGACCGAGCATATCGCCTCGCGAGTACTGCTGGTGGGGCACGGCAGCCATAGCAGCAACAACCCGCACGCCGCGGGGCTCGAGTGTGGCGCCTGTGGCGGCCAGTCCGGAGAAGTCTCGGTACGCGCCCTGGCGCGGCTGCTCAACGACCCCGTGCTGCGCGAGGCGCTGGCGGAAGACGGGCTGGTCATCCCCCAGGAGACGCGCTTCGTGCCGGCGCTGCACCACACCATTACCGACCGGCTCGAGCTGCTGGAGGCCGAGACGGACGCCCAGGTGCTGGGTGAAGAGATGCGCGCCTGGCTCCAACGGGCCAGCGAACAGGCCCGGCGCGGGCGCGCCCCGCAGCTCGGCCTCGCGGCCGATACGCCCGAACTCGAGCAGACCCTGGACCGCCGCGGCGCCGACTGGTCGCAGACCCGCCCCGAGTGGGGGCTGGCCAACAACGCCAGCTTCATCGCCGCCCCGCGGCGCTGCACCGCGCTGCTCGATCTCTCCGGGCGCAGCTTCCTGCACGACTACGACTGGCGCACGGATAGCGACTTCGCCCGGCTGGAAGCGATCATGACCGCACCGCTGGTGGTCGCCCACTGGATCAACATGCAGTACAACGCCTCGGTCACCGACAACCGCAAGTTCGGCAGTGGCAACAAGGTGCTGCATAACGTGGTCGGCGGGCATATCGGCGTATTCGAAGGCAACGGTGGTGATCTGCGTATCGGCCTGCCGCTGCAGTCACTGCATGACGGTGAGCGCTGGCGTCACGAACCGCTGCGCCTGAGCGCCTACCTCGCCGCGCCCCCGGAAGCCATCGCCGAGATCGTCGCGCGTCATGAGGTGCTGACCTCGCTGACGCATAACGGATGGCTGCATCTGTTCGCGCTGGATGACCGGAGCGGAGAGGTTCTGGCCTATCGTGGCGGTCAGTGGGTCAGTAGCTAAAGGTAAGATTTGCCTAGCAAACTCGCTTCATCAGAAAAAGCCCCGGGCCAGAACACTGGCTCGGGGCTTTTCTCTTTGGGGCGCTTTCACTGCGCTGAAATCCGTTTGCGCTCAGTTGAGCGGTGTATTCCTCCGTCATCGGACTCTCAGAGCGGCAAATTATACTTCTGGAACTTGTAAGAAAGTCGGTAAACCAATGCCAGAGTAGGGCGCGCTGACGTACCCGTTCACGGGGGGAATGAGCATATGACTCACTCCGCTCGCCGTTCGAGTCATTCCCCGGATGTTCTGAACGTTTTTCAGTGAGTCAATTTTCAACGCTGTATTGTCTTTGCTCTCTGGATTTGTGAATATCCCGCAAAAGGCATATTAGTTACTCGTGATGCGAGACGACAGGTAAGCGGCGTAGCTGCCATTACATAGCGATCTAGCGCGAGGTGTTCCAACAAAGCTTTCACTTCAGGGGCTCCCATGCTGGCGGGGTGGCGCAAGCCATGGAAACGAATGAAGTAGCGCGTCCAGTAGCAAGAGGTCTTCTCGGTAGGCGGGCTGTGTCGTTTTACCCGTATGATGGCTTTCACACGATCCATCAGCTTGGGTGGTCTGCTCTAAGCATCCATACGTTGATGCCCAGGCTACTGTATTTCCATACAGTATTATTGGGTCTAGCAAGATGCACAAGCGCGTGAACTCGGCATAGGTGGCGGAGCATGCGGCTGCGGGTTCACCAACTGCCGACGAAGAACAAGAGAAGCAAGATAGCATGCAGAAAGCACAGATTTAAGCATCAGCAGTCGGTCAACCGAACCGCCTTTGGCTCTGCTCCAAAGCGGCTCGTTACTTAGAGTTAGAGTCGGCCAGTTAATAGCTGTAATGTGACGCTGAATTTTGGAGAAAGCCTCTGGATTTTTAATCGTCAGATTTTCTGATTCACAGGGGTATTGACTGTGGATTGTTGTGAAGCTTACCTTGCTTTCGGCAAGATGATCAGCCATGACTGAACATGGCATCAGGGCCAGGAAGCATAAGTTCGTTGCTGTCCGGATGATTTTCTGATCATAGAAAATAGTATGGATTGCATGGTTGTAGTGTCGGATGTGATTTCGAAATCAAGTCGCTAAGTGAAATAATTCTCTTGAGGAAGCCAAAAATGGAACAGGTTTGGAGTAGTCTGATTCAAGCGGAAGTAACATCTGTTACATCAAAGTTGCCCTATATCGGAACAGCAGTTTCTTCATTGGTAAGATCGTTCTGGCCATCAAATAGGCCAAGCATTTGGGATCAGATAAGAGACCAGGTAAGTGAAATGGTTGATCAGAAAATATTGGCCTTTGAGTTACAAGAGCGTGAAGGTGATATAGATGGAATAAAAACTACCTTGCATAATTATTGTGACGCCAAGACTCATGAAAAAGGAATGCTTCTTTCAGCCGTTTTAGCCCAGTGTAATACGCTTTCATCTCATCTGAGAGGTTCTAAGAATAGTGTTCAATTAACCCCGTTGATTGTCACATCGGCTTCTATTCATCTAACAGTGTTAAGTGAAAGATTGTATCACGGCGAGATTTTGTATAATGAAGATAATGTAGATGTATGGGAGAAAGAGCTGACTGAGATGTACGAGTGTTACGCAGTCTTTTTGTCAGATGCTTACTCTAAGTGGAAGGAGTGGAGGTTTGATCAAATCACATGCAAATACTACACGACAAAATACCCTATTCCTATACCTCCATTCTTTTCATGGGAAACACATGGGGAGGTGCTTGATGCATTGACAAACAAAAAGATCAGTCGCAGCGAGAAGCTTAATGGTTCTGAAACATACTATAAGGAATCAGTGGAAGCGATAAAAAGATTGTGGGGGAATTCAGCGAATGCCAGTATGATAATATCTGTGGCGCCATCTTTCTTGTTTCATAAATATATACCTGAACGAGCAAAAGAAAATGCTGTTGTGCCTGATGGGATGAGGTCATTTATTATGGGGCCATACAGCGCAACAACATTAGGGCTTGCAATCCCTTCTTTTTGCAATACTGATACTGATGATTTGAATGGAGATGTAACTCAGTTTTTAGTTAGAGAGTATAATACTATAGATGCCTTGCAGTTTGTATATGGAGACAGAAAAGGTAATCTTATAGGCAACTCTGAAGGTGGCGAGATTCATATTATTGAAACTCCGGGTGGCGCTTACCCTGTTGGAATGAAGATGAGGTTTATTCCAAACATTCTTTGCTCTGTTAATATTAAGTTTTCAGATAATAGTGAGTCGGGAGAGTTGGGGAATAGGTTTAATCGGTCGGGGTGTGTTGCTGACGCTACGGTGCAAAATGGGTTTAAGTTGGTGGGTGGGAGTTTTAGGAAAGGGGTAGGCCCATCCAGCACAACCGGGCCAGGTGTAATACAGTTGAGTTTCGAGTACTCTCAATGATGGTAATTTAAAGAGGTTCTAAGGTTATTGCTTTAGGTGAGCTTGCAGGAGGTTTCTACTTCAACTAGAAGCCAGTTCTTGCCTGCTGGAGTAGGTGTTGGAACATAGCGTTGAGCCTGGGAAACCATAACGCCCCTGTTGTTGGGGCCCTTATGCTGCAGTTTCGTGTTGTAGATGACCAGATAATCGTCCAAGTCCTGCTGCATCTCTTCCAGGGCCTCGTACCACTTGGTGCGCCCTTGGATGCGGAAGTGCTCGTCCAGCATGGTGCGGTGCAGCCGCTCGACGAAGCCGTTGCCCTGCGGTCGCCGAACCTTAGTGGTGCGGTGCTCGGTCTCTTCGAGCTGGAGGAACAGCTCATACGGATGCTGATCCTGCCGACCGCAGAACTCTCGGCCGTTGTCGCTGAGCACCGTGCTGACTTTTGCGTTGTGGGCCTCGAAAAAAGGCAGTACGTCGTTGTTGATCACATATACCGCCGTGATGGGCAGTTTGCTGGTGTAGAGGCGGCCCCAGGCGTAGCGGCTGAAGCAGTCGAGGACGGACTGCAGATAGACCTTGCCGCCACCCTTGAGCGTTCCGACGAAGAAGGTGTCGACGGCGACCAACTCGCCGGTGTGGTGGACTTCGATATGCCGTTCGCGGAACTCAGGGCTAAAGCGTTCGAGGTGGCGTACCTGATCTGCGGTGAGCTCGATTTTCTGCTCACGCGTGGCGCGCTCGAGTCGCAGTAGGCGCTTATGACGGGTCAGCAAATCATGGCGTCCCCAGACGTCTCTGACGCCCGTAGATCTGTCCTGAATGCCACGTAGCGCCAGTTCTTGAGCGACGCGAACCGGACCGTGGGTGGGGAAAGCCAGGCTGTGCTCGAGAATGGCCGTTTCGAACGCGGTTGGGGTGTGGTCCCCACGGCCTGGGAAGCTTGTCGACGAGCGTATCGGAACCGAAGGTTTGATAGTTGCGCCGTATTTCATAGAACTGCTGTCGCGAGTAGCCCATGAACTTGCAGGCCTTGCTGACGTTCTGGAGATCTTTGGCCAACTCTAGGAGGCTGAGCTTGCGCCGTGCTACTTTTTCCTCGGTGGTCGTAGTCGTTTCCTCATGGTGTTACAGCCGAGCGTCAGACACTCGTTCTATAATCCCCGGGGGGCATGGCCACTTTGCTTTTCAGCGGCCGACTGTCAGGTAAATACCGCCACACCTCAACTCGTTAACGCCCGCCGCAAATTAAGGTGTTAAATGGAAATAGAAAGGGACGCTTTCCGAGAAATCGAATCTTTAGAAATGGAGCTGGTAGATCCCAGCACCCAAAAGAATGCTGCTCGTCTTCAGGAATTACTTTCAGATGATTTTCTTGAGTTTGGTAGCTCAGGAATGGTGATCCGTAAACGCGACGTAGTAGATAGCACTAACACTTCTAGCACCGCCACCTATCAGCTCAGTGATTTTGAGTTCAAACCGTTGGGAGGTGAGCATGTTTTAGTGACATATCGGTCGGTAAAATCAGCTCGGGAGCTAGCCTATAGAAGCTCTATTTGGGCAAAGAGAAATGGGCGTTGGCAAATTTTGCATCATCAATCTACCATAGTGCCCGGTTCCATTTGATAATACGCACCACGCGCTTGTCCTTTACGCCGCTTGGCTCTGTAAAGGCCACCGGTGCGCTTCGCGTTATGCATAAAGGAAGAGTCGTGAAAATAGACGAAGAAAATGAACTAGAAGAGATTTTAAGGTTGGCTGCTGACGAACCAGCCCATCGACCACAGTTTTGTGAAGTCCTACTAAGATCACAAGTGTTTTTGCTTGGTACGACTGGAGCGCCAGGTACAGACGGAGAGGTGAATCTCGAAGCCGGTAGTAAAGTTCAAATACAGCATTGGGAGAGGGCGGATGGCTCACCTGTAATTCCGTTCTTTTCCTCGCTAGAAGTATTGCGAAAATCAATCAACGATGAAGAGTCATATTTGGCCTTGCCAGTTCGTTCTTTTTTCGAAATGACGCAAGGGGCTACGCTATTCCTTAACCCCAAGTCAAACTATGGTAAAGAATTTTATCCTGAAGAAATTGCACATTTGTTATCTGTTGGTATCAGTCAGGCTCCATCCCAGAGAGTGGTAGAGAAAGAAACTAAGGTGCTGCTGGGGCAGCCTTCTAATTACCCTTCAAAGATGGTTGACTCACTTACCCAACTATTGGCAAAGCATGGCAATGTTAAAAAAGCTTATCTGGCACTCATGCATGACACATCTGTTGATGAGAAGCCACATCTAATAGTTGGCATTGAGGCAGATGGTGCTATTGAAAAGGTCATGAGGGAGGCTGGCAACGTAGCTGGCGATACCGCTCCTGAAGGCGAGCCTGTTGATCTCTATAGCGTCAATGGAGGTGATTCAGGTCTCAGTCAGTACTTTATAAATCAAACCAAGCCATTCTATGAGAAAAAATGGGGTTCAAAGTTTAAATCGTGGTTTGGTGTAGGCAAGGTATAACAAGGTACTGCTAGCGACAAACTTACTCTGCATTTCGGTCTGCCCCAGAGCACGGCGTTAGACATCATAGGAGAAGCTTTCGATGTTCAAGGAAGTCGGTGGAGTTCAGATACAAACCAAGCACAGAGCGTCATGTCACTGTGGCTCGGTGGTACTGGAGTTGAGCCTTCCTGATGGCGTGGTAAATCCGCGTCGCTGTGATTGCTCCATGTGCCGACGCAGAGGCGCGATCGTTGCATCTGTGTCTTTAAACGGCATTCGCGTTCTGCAAGGCGCCGAGAATCTGAAGCTCTACCAATTCAATACGCTCACTGCCAAGCACTATTTTTGCTCTAATTGTGGCATCTATACGCATCATCAGCGCCGCTCCAACCCTAGTGAGTATGGTTACAACGTAGGCTGCCTTGAAGGCGTTAACCCTTTTGCCATCCCCAATGTTACGACCAGCGACGGCGTCAATCATCCGGCGGATCGGCATGAGGTCTAATTCAGGCGCAAGGCAACGTCGTCTGTATGCCAAGACGTAAGGAGCTAAAGAGATTTGCCTCTGGTATCGCCAGTAGCTTTTCGTCCAAGAGCAATGATGTGGATGGATGCTGGGCGCTTGGTCATTGAAATTGCCCCTGCATTAGTCGCGTAGGATGTGTAGAAACAAGGGGAGGGTCACAAAGGTTTTCAGGCTTTGTAGCCATTGCGAATAATGTATGGTCAGAAGCTGTTGTCGAACAATTTTTCCCGCTTTGTGTCTCCAAGATTGCCCCAAAGTTTTGCGCCATGTGTTTTGAGGAATCTCAGAATGGCCTTCAGTGAATTAGAAAGAGTTGCTCTGCTCGAAGTGAAGGGTGTTGGGCCTAAGATAGTGAAACGTTTTGAGGAGATAGGTATAGGTTCTTTTTCTGAACTAGCCAGCTATGAGCCAAAAGAAATTGCTGAGAGAGTGGCGTCAATGCTTGGAACCACTTGCTGGAAGAATAGTCCTCAAGCTTTGTCGGCGGTCAAATCTGCAATAGAAAGGGCAAGACAAGGTTTGTAGGTGGCTGTAGGGACCCTCATCATTAGATGATTGGCGCGTTCACGCCAAGATAAAAGGACTAAAACCCTTATGAGCTGTCTCTTTTGTGACATGGTAGCCGGGCGGGCGCCCTGTCATCGGATCTGGGAGGATGAGCGGCATCTCGCTTTTCTCTCCATATTCCCCAATACCCGTGGTTTCAGCGTGGTGATCCCCAAGGCGCATCACGGTAGCTATGCCTTCGAACAGGAAGACGCGGTGCTGCGTGAGCTGATCGTGGCGACCAAACAGGTGGCCAGGCGGCTGGATCGCGCGCTGGCGGGCGTGGCCCGCTGCGGCATGTTCTTCGAGGGCTACGGCGTCGATCATCTCCACGCCAAGCTGTTTCCCATGCACGGTACCGGCGCCGATGCGGGCTTTCAGCCGATCGAATCGCGGGTGGACAAGTATTTCGAGCGCTACGAGGGGTATCTCTCCTCTCACGACTACCAGCGTGCCGACGATGCTGAACTGGCCCGGCTTGCTGCGTTTATTCGTGAGGCCGACGCAGAGGATCGGCGTGAATGAGTTGGCGAGATGTACAGCGCCCGCTGCCGCGGGTACGGTAGGGCCTCCTTATCCCTGATCCTTTCCTGATCTGTCTGCGAGAGCGTGTCTCATGTCCCATCCTGCTGATCCCCGTCGTTTCGCCGTGGCCTACTCGTGGCGCTGGCTGGCACTTTTGTGTCTGGTGCTGGCCCTGTCGGGCTGCGGCGTCAATAACATCCCGACCCTGGACGAGAAGGTGAAGTCGGCCTGGGCCCAGGTGGAGAACCAGTACCAGCGCCGGGCGGATCTGATCCCCAATCTGGTCGAGACGGTGAGGGGCTACGCCCAGCAGGAGAAGGAGACGCTGACCGCGGTGACCGAGGCGCGCGCCAAGGCGACCTCGATCCAGGTCGATGCCGATACCCTCAACGACCCGCAGACGCTCAAGCGCTTCGAGCAGGCCCAGAGCCAGCTGACCGGGGCGCTGAGCCGGCTGATGGCGGTCTCCGAGCGCTATCCCGAACTCAAGTCCAACCAGAACTTCCTGGCCCTGCAGTCGCAGCTAGAAGGGACCGAGAATCGTATCGCCGTGGCGCGGCGCGACTTCATCCAGGCGGTGCAGGCCTACAACACCGAGATTCGCACCTTCCCGGGCAAGATCTGGCACAGCTTGCTCTACAGCGACATGCCGATCCGCGAGACCTTCGAGGCGACCAGCCCGAATGCCGACCAGGCACCCCAGGTCAAGTTCTGAGGTGCCGGTGGACGTTCGAGCCCGCCTTTCTCACTGCCACAGGAGCGCGCCCATGCGACACGCGATCTCGCTGACACTCGCCGTCTGGCTGGCGCTGTTCGCCGCGGTCGCGGTGGCAGCGCCGGATTTCCCCGAACTCACCGGGCGCGTGGTGGACAACGCCAAGCTGCTCGATGCCGGCACCACGAGCCAGCTCGACGCGATGCTGAAAGCGCATGAAGAGGCCACCGGCGAGCAGGTGGTGGTGGTCACGCTGCCCGATCTCCAGGGCGAAACCATCGAGCAATACGGCTATCAGCTGGGGCGCCATTGGGGCATCGGCCAGAAGGGCGAGGACAACGGCGCGCTGCTGATCGTGGCGATGGCCGAGCGCAAGGCGCGGATCGAGGTCGGCTACGGGCTCGAGGGCCGGCTGACCGATGCCGAGTCCTCGCGGATCATCAATCAGGTGCTGCTGCCGGCGTTCAAGCAGGGCCAGTTCGCTGCCGGCATCGTCGACGCCAGCCGGGCGATCATCCAGACCCTGGGCGGCGACCCGGGAGCCCGCGCCAGCACGCCCAAGCCCCAGCGTGACGAGTCGCACCACCTGGGCGGCGCCGGGATCTGGTTCGGACTGCTGTTCTTCATCGTCATGCTGATCGTGCGTGGCGGCGGAGGCGGTGGCGGCGGGGGGAGTCGCCGGCGGCGTCGGCGTGGCGCCATGGGCGGCGTGCTGCTGGGCGGCGGCCTGGGTGGTGGCTTCGGCGGCGGCAGCTTTGGCGGCGGCGGCGGTGGCTTCAGTGGTGGTGGTGGCGGGTTCGGGGGCGGTGGCGCCTCCGGTGGCTGGTAACGAGCGAGGCGATGGCAGATGACGCTACTCAATGAACGCGAGCGGCAGCAGGTAGGCGAGGCGATCACCCGCATCGAACGCGATACCGACGCCGAGATCGTCACCGTGCTGGCGCGCCAGGCGGATGACTACACCTATATTCCGCTGCTGTGGGCCGGGCTGGCGGCGCTGCTGGTGCCGGGGGCCGTGGCGGTGGTGGCCAGCTGGCTGGGGCTGATCGCCGGCTTCGGCGCCTGGTCGCTGCTGCTGGTGCAGTGGGTGCTGTTCAGCCTACTGGCGCTGGCGTTTCGCTGGCCGCCGCTGATGACCCGGCTGGTCCCGCGTCGGGTGCGCTTCTGGCGCGCGGCCAATCTGGCCCGGCGGCAGTTCCTGGAGCAGAACCTGCACCGTACCGAAGCCGGCACCGGCATGCTGATCTTCGTCTCGGAGGCGGAGCGTTACGTGGAGATCCTGGTTGACCACGGCATCTCCCAGCGCCTCGACGACAGCGAGTGGGGGCAGATCGTCGCGCGCTTCACCGCGCAGGTGCAGGGCGGGCGCACGCTCGCGGGCTTCCTCGACTGTATCGAGGCCTGCGGTGAGCGTCTCAAGGTTCACCTGCCGGCGACCCATGAGCGCAACGAGCTGCCCAACCGGCTGATCGTACTGGAGTGAGTGGACGAGCCGCCGTTACCCGGCGCTCGCGATCCGCTCATCCCTACTTTCATACCTCCATACCGGGCCCGAAACGCAGACGCCACCGCAAGTGCGGTGGCGTCTGTGGTTTAGCATCTAGGGTTTAGCGTCTAGCGTAGGGCTCAGCGGTTACCGCTAGCCGCGCCGCCATTGCCGCTGCCGCGACCCCGGCCGCCCCGCGAGCGGCGACGCCGCGGTGCGGTCGACTCGTTGCCGCGGTTCTCGCCGCTACGATTGTCGTTGCTACGGTTGTCGTTGCCGCGCGGTTCGCCGTTCTGGCGCTGGCTGTTGGCACTGCGCTGACCGCCGCCGCTGCGCTGCGGCCCGGAGCCGTTACGGCCACCGCCCTGGCGGCGCGGCGGACGCGCCGGGCGACCTTCGTTCTCGTCGACCTTGGGGCCGCCGCCCGGCGTCGGCTCGAAGCCGCTCACCGTCTGGCTCTCCAGACGCTGGCTGATCAGCCGCTCGATGCCGGCCAGCTCCTTCTTCTCGTCCAGACTCACCAGCGAGACCGCCTGGCCGCTGGCCCCGGCGCGTCCGGTACGCCCGATACGGTGGACGTAATCCTCCGGCACGTTGGGCAGCTCGAAGTTGACCACCTGCGGCAGCTGGTCGATATCCAGACCGCGGGCGGCGATATCGGTCGCTACCAGCGCGCGGACATCACCGTTCTTGAAATCGGCCAACGCCTTGGTGCGTGCGTTCTGGCTCTTGTTGCCGTGGATCGCCGCGGCTTCGATGCCCTGGCCTTCGAGATACTTGGTCAGGCGGTTGGCGCCGTGCTTGGTACGGGTGAAGACCAGCACCTGCTGCCACTGGTGGGTCTCGATCAGGTGCGACAGCAGCGCCGGCTTGCGGCTCTTGTCCACCGGGTGCACCCACTGGGTCACCGTGGCCGCCGCGGTATTGCGCGGGGTCACCGAGACCTCCACCGGGTCGTTGACGATGCTCTTGGCCAGGTTGCGGATATCCTGGGAGAAGGTGGCCGAGAACAGCAGGTTCTGGCGCTTCGCCGGCAGCACCTTGAGGATGCGGCGGATATCGTGGATGAAGCCCATGTCGAGCATGCGGTCGGCTTCGTCGAGCACCAGGACTTCCAGCGCTTCGAACGACACTGCCTTCTGCTGGTGCAGGTCGAGCAGACGCCCGGGGGTGGCCACAAGAATGTCCACGCCGGACTTCAGCTTGGCGATCTGCGGGTTGATCTTGACCCCGCCGAAGACCACGGCGCTGGTTAGCGGCAGATGCTTGCCGTAGGTCTCGACGCTTTCGCCGACCTGGGCCGCCAGTTCGCGGGTCGGGGTCAGGATCAGCGCACGCACCGGGCGGCCGTTGGGGCGCTGGGCTTGGGAAAGACGCTGCAGAATCGGCAGGGTGAAGCCGGCGGTCTTGCCGGTGCCGGTCTGCGCCGCGGCCATCACGTCACGGCCGTCGAGTACGGCAGGGATGGCCTGGGCCTGAATCGGGGAGGGGGTGTCGTAGCCTTCTTCGGCCACGGCTTTCAGCAACGGGGCGCTCAGGCCCAGTGAATCAAAAGACATTCGGTAATCTCTAGGTCGCGGCGGATGGCGTAGCGAAGCGGCTACGCGCTGCCGGGGAAAAGCCAGTGCTGGCAGGTGCGCCGGTGAGGCGCCGATCAGATGGGTCGTCAGAGTTATCCGCTTCGCGTGACGACGGCCAGACAGGTCATGGCGATGGCCGGCAGCTTAACGTATGTCTGCGTCCGCCGCTATCCCGGTCTCGTTTCGCCGCCAACGCGGCCGTGGTGAAGCGCTACACTAGAGGGTCTACAAGAGGATCTGTCGGACGCGCGCCGTGCCTCGTGACGAGGAATCAAACAAGGAGAACATCATATGTCGATTCGCTGGAGATCCGCCCTGGCCCTGGGCGCGCTGAGCCTGAGTCTGGGCGCGAGCATGGCGCCGCTCGCCGTGGCCCAATCCGCCACGCCGGGGGCGACGCTTTGCGCCAAGGTGCCGGTACCCTGCAATGCGGTGATCGCGCATCGTGGTGCCTCTTATCAGGCCCCCGAGTCGACCCGGCCGGCCTATCTGCTGGCCCGCGATCTGGGCGCGGATTACCTCGAACTCGACCTGCAGCGCACCCGCGATGGCCAGCTGGTGGCCTTCCACGACAACACCCTGGGGCGCAACACCAACGTCGCCGAGGTCTTCCCCGAGCGCGCCGATGCGCCAATCTCCGCCTTCACCCTGGCCGAGCTCAAGCAGCTCGATGCCGGTAGCTGGTTCAATGCGCGCTACCCCGAGCGGGCCCGCGACGCCTATGCCGGGCTCAAGATCCTGACCCTTGACGAGGTGATCGATATCGCCGAGGGCGGCGCCAACCATCCCGGGCTCTACATCGAGACCAAGGTGCCGGAGCAGTTCCCCGGGATCGAGCGCGATCTGCGCGACAAGCTCACGGCGCGCGGCTGGCTGGGGGAGGGCGCCGGCGCCTGGGCTCCGGCCGGCGATGGCGCGGTCAAGGTGGCCGACGGCAAGGCGCGGGTCATCCTGCAGACCTTCTCCAAGGCCAGCCTCGCGGCGCTGGAAGAGACCATGCCCCAGGTGCCGCGGGTGCTGCTGCTGTGGCTGGGCGAGGGCGGTATCGCCGCGGCGCCGAGCGAGCCCCAGGGCGAGGACGAGAGCGACGCTGACTACTACGCGCGCCAGCAGGTGGCCTCGCCGGCGGCTTACCAGGCGTGGCTCGATGTCGCCAAGGCACACGGTGCCATCGGCGTCGGGCCCTCCACCGTGCAGCACGATCATGACGGGCCCTTCAGCAGTCAGTTCAGCTACATGGAGCTGGCGGCGCCGTGGATGGTCAGCCTGGCGCATGACGACGGCCTGCTGGTCCACGCCTACACCGTCGACGAGCCGGCGGATTTTGCCCGCTATCGTGACAACGGCGTCGATGGCTTCTTCACCAATCGCCCCGCGGCGCTGCTCGAGTTCCTCGGCCGCCCGGTGGGGGATCAGGGGGCGATTCTGACCCGCGAGGGGTTTTAGGATTCATAACCCCCAGGCGCTATCCGGGTAGGATGGCGCCGAGTTTTTACACTATGTCTTTCCATTCAGTCTTTACACTCTCTTGCCGGGCACGCAACCGTGCCCGGTACTCGTTTTTCATGAGGTTCGTCATATGTTTACCGACCGCCCCCAGGCCCAGTCCAGCGTCCAGATCGACAACGCCCGTGTGCGTGTCACCGAGTGGCGTTTCGCCCCCGGTGCCGAGACCGGCTGGCACGTGCACGACTGTGACTACCTGGTGGTACCCCAGAGCACCGGCAAGCTCGATCTCGAGACGCTGGACGGCCACACCTTCTCGACGCTGGAGAGCGGCGTCTCCTACTACCGCGAGCGCGGCGTCGAGCACAATGTGATCAACCCCAACGACGAGGAGTTCGTGTTCGTCGAGATCGAACTCAAGTAGCCGAGAAGATCGCTGGCCGTCGGGATGGCTGCACCGTGCCGCCGTTGGGCGGGATGTCGTTGTGTTGATAACTTCGTGTTGATAACGCCGTGCCGATAGCGCCGTGGTGATGCCTGAATCTGTCGGTATTCTAATAAATAGCCGAAGTCCAGTCTTTTGGTATAAGGCCCCGTGGCTGCGATTGACAGTATCCGTTTTATTGCGCTAACCATTGGTTACATTCGGGCGCCGGCGTATGTTGCGTCGGCAGCTCGAATGCTCGGTAGCATCGCTTCATGATTCGGGATGGTGTCGCGAGCCTTTCAGCACCAGGGCTTTCAATCGGGATAGTGCTTGCGCCTCCGACACCCAGCACCTCGCTGCACGCTAAACACTGCCTGAAAAGCGCTGTGCCCGCCCATGCAGGAGACCGGTCAGTTTTCGACGATTGTGGCCTTGGCGACGCGGCCCGGTCTTGACTCGTCGACTTTTCAGACAGCCGCTAGAAGGGTGCTCCTTTAAATCAATAATTTCTCAAAAAGATAATATTAAATAAGCGAAATTAAACAGGAGAGGTTGCCAATGGGTATGTTCGATTACAAGGATTACTCGGGAGCCGACGCTGTCGAGCTCATCACCTTGACTCACCGGCTCGCGGCCTACTCGAACATCGCGTCGGTGGCCACGATTCCAGTGGACGGTCTGCTGGAGACCAGCACTCGGATCATCCCTGACGGCGCCGTGCTCGGGGGGCGGGTCGACAGGGGCCTGCCAGATGGCTGGCGTGCGATCTCCCCCGACGAGCTCGGCCTCCCTGCGGATTCTGTCAATGTCGACGGCCACTACACGGTCACTAGCCCCTTGACCGGCGACCTGCCGACAGGCCCGGAAGTCGATCTGTTTGGCGAGTACGACGACAACGGCCAGCTCTCGAGAATCGCCGTCTCCTGGGTCGGCACCAATTCTCCCGTCGACGTGGCCGACTATCTGCAGCTCAACGCCGGCACGATTGCCAGCCAGATGGAGCCCTTCCTCTCTGCCGTGGCGTCCTTTGCCCAGGGCAACGGTCTCAGCGGCGATGACGTGCTGGTGACCGGCTATAGCCTGGGCGGCGGCTATACCAACGTGATGGCGCGTTTCAATGACAGCCTGGCTGACGGCTTCTTCGCCGATTCCGACTATGTGGGCCACGCCGCACCGGTGATCTATGACGAAGGTGGCGAGGTCATCAATGTCGGGTCCGAGAATGACATCGTCCACCGGGCTGCGGGGAACCAGCCAACACTGGAGGATGCCGTTGCCCCCACGCTGCCGCTGCTCGAGGGCCAGGATTACGACCTCGCGAGCTCGACGGACAATGTGATCCTCTTCGATGATGCCTACGCCAGCGGCAGCACCTATATCCCGGCATTTTCGCTGACGAACCCTGCTTCCTGGGCTGCCCATGTCGAAGGGCTGGTATCCGACGCGACCACGCGTATCGGCACCTCGGCCTTCTATGACCTGACCCATCGCGATAGCGTCGTCATCGTCTCCAATCTGGGGGCACTCTCGCGCCAGTCGGTATGGGTCGAGGACAAGGACACCCCGGTCTCCAGTCATGCCGGCGCGTCCGCTTTCCTGATCGGTACCGAGTTCGACGACAAGATCCGCGACGGGGTGTCGAACGACTTCATCGATACGATGGGGGGAGACGACGTGATTCGCCTGTCGACCGGGTTCGACGCCGTTGACGGCGGCGCGGGCCACGACGAGGTCTGGCTCGACGGTAACGCGAGTGACTGGACGGCGTATCGGCTCGGCTCGGGCGAGCTGTTCCTCGAAAGCGCCGAGAGCGGCCTCAAGCAGTTGACGGACGTCGAGGAGATTACGATTCTCGGCGCCGGACAGGCTGCGCGTCATTACGCTGTCGAGACCTCACATCTGGAAGATACGACCTACGATCCGATCCCCTTCTCGCGCTTCTTCGGCCAGTCCGATCAGGATATTCGCTACACCAGCGCGGTCGAGGGAACGGACGCGGATGACACGCTGTCCGGAAGCGCCGTCTTCGGCGGCCGCGGTGATGACACCCTCTCCGGGACTGATGGCGATGACCTGCTGGTGGGCGGTTATGGCCATGACGTGCTTGCCGGCGGTATGGGCGATGATCGCCTCTACGGCGCGGCCGACGACGATGTTCTGATCTTCACGGCGGGCAACGACACGCTGAACGGCGGTCACGGAGACGACCGGTTCGTTTTCGCCGCCGACGCCAGCGGGACGGCAATCGTCGAGGATTTCAACAAGGCCTATGGCGAGACCGACAGTCTGGTGTTCGACCCCTCGATCTTTGCCGATGAGGATGCCGTACTGGCCGCGAGCCATGAAGAGGGCAACGATACCGTCATCGATGCGGGTGATTTCACCGTTCGGCTGCTCGGTACCTCGACCAGCGACCTTCATGCCGGTGATTTCCTGTTCGCCTGAGCCATCCACCGGAGCGTCCGCGATCGTCTGATCCGGACGCTCGGTGTCGGCCGAAGGTTCCTGTATCGAACCCTCGAAGTCTCCTATATCGAAGCCTTCGAAGCCTCGCCGTCGAGCCACTGCCGGTGGCTTGAATGGGCGAGCGCAGTACTTTTCAGACAGTGCCTAGACGTCAAAAATCCAGCTGCGTGGCGGGGGCGGCAGACATGGGAGATAATCGCCGCCTTCCTCCTTCTCTCGAGTACTCGGCATGACCCAGCCCCACGTCCACGGTCCCGATTGCGACCACGATCACGACCACACCGCCGATGGCCACGTTCACGGTCCGCACTGCCAGCATCACCACCACACGCCCCAGGCGCCGGTGCGCAATGCACTCAAGGATGTCGGGCGTAACGACCCTTGCCCGTGCGGTAGTGGGAGGAAGTTCAAGAAGTGCCACGCCGCTTGAAATCTCGAGCGCGCCACCTCAATCGGGTGATGACATCGCCTGCTTGAGGTGCGCTACGAAGGCCGCCGTGGCCGCCGGCAGGGTACGGTTGGTCAAGGTCTGCACTTCGATATGGCGAGCGTCCATGCCGGCGTCGACGATGGGGATCGCCACCAGCCGCTGCTGCGCCAGCCGCTGGCGGATGGAGAGCTCCCCGGCGAGTGCGATGCCGCCGCCGAAGATGGCGCAGTTGAGCATCGACTCGATGTAGTTGCTGGTGAACACCGAGGTGAAGATCAGATTCTGCTGGCCACAGCAGATGTCGAACAGCTGGCGCAGGGTGGTTTCCGGCGGCGGTAGCAGCATGGCGTGGGGCTGCAACTGGGCCAGCTTGAGCTGACGCCTGCCGGCCAGGGGATGCGCCGGAGACATCAGCGCCAGGATCGGTGAGCGCTGGCGATGCTCGACGCGCACGTCGGGCTGCGGCGCCAGGCTGAAGGTGAGCCCGATATCCACCTCGCCCTCGCGCACCTGGCGCGTCACCTCGGCGGGTGAGGCCACGTTGAGCCGGAACAGAATGCCGGCGTAGGCGTGGCGGAACTCGGCGATCGCCTTGGGCAGAAAATCGACCGCGAACCCCTCCGAACTGGCCAGCCGCACGGTGCCGCGCTGCAGCCCCCGCAGGCCCTGAATCTCGCCCACCACACGCTCGCTCTCCAGCTGCTGGCGCCGCGCATGCAGCGCCAGCAGCTCTCCCGCCGCGCTGGGAATCATGCCGCGGGCGCGGCGCTCGAACAGCTGGGTGTCGAGCTCGGTCTCGAGCCGTGTGATCTGACGGCTGATCGCGGAGGCGGCGACGTTGAGATGGGTCGATGCCTCGCTGATGGAACCCCACTTGATCACTGCCAGGAAGTAGCGCAGGGCGGTCTCCTGCAGCGCGCGATGTGAGCTTGCCATGATCTGCTGCCCTGTTTTTATTAAGGTTTGCCGATACGGCAAGGATGCCATCGAAACATGATACTTGTGGCATGTTTTTCCCTTCGATAGCTTGATTTTCAAGCGCCATCTCGAGCGGGCTTGCTCGCCGGCGCTTCTGACTCATCACCCGACGGCACCCATCAAGGCATTCAAGGCGACAGCTAAAAACGACAGCCAATAAACAGACGACAGCATCAACGACGACAGTAACAACAAGACGAGGTCGATATGCGCTCCACCACCGTGCTCCATCGCGTGCTGGTCGGCACCACCCTGTGCTGCCTCTCGCTGCCCGCTCTGGCCGGCAAGGCCGACGATACTCTGGTCTACGCCTCCGATACCGAACCGGAGAACGTCAGCCCCTACCACAACAACGTGCGCGAAGGGGTGATCCTCTCGCATCTGGCCTGGGATACCCTGATCTACCGCGACCCGCAGACCAATCAGTATCAGCCGCAGCTGGCCACCGAGTGGCACTGGGTCGACCCCACCACCCTGGACATGACCCTGCGCCAGGGGGTGACCTTCCAGAACGGGGAGCCGTTCGATGCCGACGACGTGGTGTTCACCTTCAACTACGTGGTCTCGCCCGACTCCAAGGTGGTCACGCGCCAGAACGTCGACTGGATCGAGAGCGTCGAGAAGCTGGGTGATTTCCAGGTGCGCTTCCATCTCAAGCAGCCGTTCCCGGCGGCGCTGGAGTATCTCTCCGGGCCGACGCCGGTCTATCCCGATCAGTACTTCCAGAAGGTCGGCCTGGCCGAATTCAGCCGGCATCCGATCGGCACCGGCCCCTATCGCATCACCGAGGTGAAACCGGGGGAGGGGGTCAAGCTCACGCGTAACCCGGACTACTTCGCCGACAGCCCGCTGGGTCAGCCGAAGATCGGCAATATCGAGTTCAAGGTGATCCCCGATCAGGACTCCCGCGTGGCCCAACTGATGACCGGGCAGGTGGATTGGATCTGGCGGGTGCCCGCGGATCAGGCCGAGCAGATGCAGGGCATGCCGGGTATTACCGTGGCCAGCGGCGAGACCATGCGGGTCGGCTACATTTCCTTCGATGCCGCCAAGCGCGAGGCCTCGCCGCTGAGCAAGCTCAAGGTGCGCCAGGCGATCAACTACGCCATCAACCGCCAGGGCATGGCCGACAATCTCGTGCGCGGAGGCAGCCGGCCGCTCTACGCGCCGTGCTTTCCGGCCCAGTTCGGCTGCGAGACCCAGGACGTGGTCCAGTACGCCTATGACCCGGACAAGGCGCGCGCGCTGCTGGCGGAAGCCGGTTATCCGGACGGCTTCGAGATCGATCTCTACGCCTACCGCGAGCGCGACTACGCCGAGGCGATGATCGGCGATCTGCGCAACGTGGGTATCCGCGCCAATCTGCGCTTCATGACCTCGGCGGCGCTGCTCGATCAGCAGCGCAGTGGCAACACCGACATGTCGTTCAAGACCTGGGGCTCCTACTCGGTCAACGACGCCTCGGCCTTTACCAGCGTCTACTTCGGCGGCGGCGCCGACGACCTGTGGCAGGACCCGCAAGTCGAGTCCTGGCTCGAGACCGCCGACACCTCGGTGGACCCCGCGGTGCGCCGTGAGAACTACCGCCAGGCGCTGGCACGAATCTCCCAGCAGGCCTACTGGGCGCCGCTGTTCTCCTACTCGACCTACTACGCCTACACCTCGGATCTGAACTTCACCCCCTACCCGGACGAGCTGCCGCGCTTCACCGAGGCGAGCTGGAAGTGACTCGGCTGTCGTGAGGCCGCGCCCCGGCCGCTGCCGGGGCGCACGGCATCTGTCGCGACGCGCCGGGTGACGAGAGAAGTGTGGCGAGAGCAGGTTGACGCAAGCGTCGACAGGCGTCAGGAGAGACGGGGAGAGGCGTTCAGCTTATGGGCACATTCATCGTGCGCCGCCTGCTGGTGGCGCTGGGCGTGGCACTGACCATTTCGGTGGTCAGCTTCATGCTGCTGCATCTGTCGGGGGATCTGGCGACGTCGATCGCCGGGCCGGAGGCGACCGCCGAACAGGTCGCGCAGATCCGCACCGAGTACGGGCTCGATCGCCCCATCGTGAGCCAGTATCTCGACTGGCTGGGCGGGGCGCTGCAGTTCGATTTCGGGCGCTCCTACTACTACCAGAGCACGGTGATCGATCTGATCGTCGAGCGCATGCCGATCACCCTGACCCTGGGCGGCCTGGCGCTGGGGCTGGCGGTGTGCATCTCGATCCCGCTCGGGGTGGTCGCCGCGCTCAAGCGCGACAGCTGGGTCGACCGCCTGGCGCTGCTGTTCGCGGTGGTGGGGCAGGCGATGCCCAGCTTCTGGTTCGGCCTGACCCTGATCGTGGTCTTCGCGGTCACCCTCAAGTGGCTGCCGGCGGCGGGCAGCGGGGGGCTCGAGCACTTCATTCTGCCGGCGATCGCGCTCGGCTACTACGCCACCCCGGCGATGATGCGCCTGACCCGCACCGGCATGCTCGAGGTGCTGGAGTCGGACTATATCCGCACCGCCCGGGCCAAGGGGCTCTCCACCACCGCGGTGATCTTCAAGCACGCCCTGCGCAACGCCATCATCCCGGTGGTGGCGCTGGCCGCGGTGGAGCTCGGCTTCATGCTCGGCGGCTCGGTGGTGATCGAGTCGGTATTCTCCCTCGGCGGGCTGGGTCAGCTCGCCTGGGACGCCATCTCGCGCAATGACTACCCGGTGGTGCAGGCGGTGGTGTTGATCATCGCGCTGTTCTACATCGTGCTGACGCTGCTGGCGGATATCGCCAACGCGGCGCTCGATCCGCGCATTCGCACCCGCTGAGGAGCCCGCCATGACCGTTTCGACTTCGACCCCGACGCGCTCCTCGCGGGCACCCGCCGCCGGCGGCCGTGCCCGTGCGCTGAGCGAAGTACCGCTGCCGCCCCCGGCCTGGTCGCGGGTGACGCGCAAGGTGTTCGGCCACCGCGGCCTGGCGATCGGCCTGGTCTGCGTCGGGCTGGCGGTGCTGATCGCGCTGTTCGCCCCGCTGCTGGCCCCCCACGACCCCTATTTCCAGGACATCTCCAATCGCATGGTGCCGCCGGTCTGGCACGACAAGGGTAGCTGGGACCACGTGCTGGGCACCGACAAGCTGGGGCGCGACTATCTCAGTCGGCTGATCTACGGCACCCGCATCTCGCTCATCATCGGGTTGGTGGCGGCGCTGATCTCGGGCGTGATCGGCACCACCCTGGGTGTGCTCGCCGGCTACTTCGGCGGCCGCGTCGATGCCTTCATCAGCTACATCATCACCACCCGACTGGCGATGCCGGTGGTGCTGGTGGCGCTGGCCCTGGCCTCGCTCACCGGCGGTTCGCTGACCACGGTGATCGTGCTGCTGGGGCTGCTGCTGTGGGACCGCTTCGCGGTGGTCTCGCGCTCGGTGACCCAGCAGCTGCGCGATGCCGAGTACGTCTATGCCGCGCGCACCCTGGGCTGCTCGCTGCCCTACATCCTGGTGCGCGAGGTGCTGCCCAACATCGCCGGGGCGCTGATCGTGGTGATCACCCTGGAGATGGCCCACGCCATCCTGCTCGAAGCGACGCTGTCGTTTCTGGGTATGGGCGTACAGCCGCCGCTGCCCTCCTGGGGGCTGATGGTCGCCGAGGGCAAGGCCTACATGTTCTTTCAGCCATGGGTGATCGCGATTCCCGGCGTGGCGCTGTTCGTGCTGGTGCTGGCGATCAACCTGCTGGGTGACGGACTGCGCGATCTCAACGCACCGGGAGGGCGCCACTGATGCCACTGCTCGATGTCCAGGACCTGCGGGTCGACCTGCCGGTGGAGGCCGGCACCCTGCACGCCGTACGCGGTATCGACTTAAGCGTCGAGCGCGGCGAGATGCTGTGCCTGGTGGGGGAGTCCGGCTGCGGCAAGTCGATGACCTCACTGGCGCTGATGGGGCTGCTGCCGCGGCGCGCCCGGCTCAGCGCCGCGCGTCTCGATTTTGACGGCGAGTCACTGACGGCGCTCTCCGAGCGGCGACGCGGCCAGCTGCGTGGACGCCGCATGGCGATGATCTTTCAGGAGCCGATGACCGCACTCAACCCGGCTTACACGCTGGGCAATCAGCTCTGCGAGGCGTTCCTGCGCCACCGTCTGGGCAACCGCCGGCAGGCCCGCGAGCGTGCCATCGAGCTGCTCGAACGGGTCGGTATCAGCGCCGCCGCCGAGCGCCTGGCGCAGTATCCGCACCAGCTCTCCGGTGGCCTGCGCCAGCGTGTGATGATCGCCATGGCGCTGATGTGCGATCCCGACCTGATCATTGCCGACGAGCCCACCACGGCGCTGGATGTGACCATCCAGGCGCAGATCCTGCGGCTGCTGCGCGAGCTGCAGCAGGAGCTGGGCACCGCGGTGATCTTCATCACTCACGATCTCGGCGTGGTGGCGCGGATCGCCGACCGCGTGGCGGTGATGTACGCCGGTGAAGTGATCGAGACCGCGCCCACCCAGGCGCTCTACGCCAACCCCAGCCATCCCTATACCCGCGGGCTCTTGAGCTGTATTCCGGCACCCGGAAAGACCCCGCCCGGCAGCCGCCTGCAGGCGATTCCCGGGGTGGTGCCGAGCCTGGTCGGCGAGGTCGAGGGCTGCGCTTTCCGCAACCGCTGCCCGCTGGTGCGCGAGGGCCAAGTCGATGCCACGCGCTGCGAGCGCACGCCCCAGCTGCGCCAGCTCGCCGGCGCCCATCAGGCGCGCTGCCATTTCGCTGAACACCGCGCGGCCACCCGCGTCGTCCAACCGGAGCTGAGCCCATGAACGCGCTATCGTCCCCCGGCGCACTGGCCGATCAGGCTGGCGCCCATACAGGCACCGAGACAGACAGCGACACCGATACCGACATCGATACCATGCCGGCGCTCGAACTGTGCGCGCTCTCCAAGCGCTACACCCTGGGTGGTGGGCTGTTCAAGCGCGGCCGTGCGCTGCAGGCGGTGAGCGAGGTCTCGCTGGCGATCCCGCGCGGCCAAGTGATGGGTCTGGTCGGCGAGTCCGGCTGCGGCAAGAGCACCCTGGCCAAGATGCTGCTGGGGCTGGCGACGCCCAGCGCCGGCGAGGTGCGCGTCGACGGTCGCCCGCTGGGGGATGCCGGGCAGAAGGCGCTGGCGCGGCATATCCAACCGATCTTCCAGGACCCTTATTCATCGCTCAATCCGCGCAAGCGGGTGGCGGCGATCGTCGAGCTGCCGCTGCGCGTGCACGGCATCGGCACCCCGCGCGAGCGGGCCCGGCGGGTCGCCGAGACGTTCGATCTGGTGGGCCTGCCCCAGCGCGCCGCGGCGCAGTTTCCGGGCCAGCTCTCCGGCGGCCAGCGCCAGCGCGTGGCGATCGCCCGGGCGTTGATCATGCGCCCGGATATCGTCATCTGCGACGAGCCCACCTCGGCGCTGGATGTCTCGGTACAGGCGCAGATTCTCAATCTGCTGCTCGACCTCAAGCAGGAGTTCGGGCTGACCTATCTATTCATCAGCCACGACCTGGCGGTAGTCGAGCACCTGGTCGACCGGGTCGCGGTGATGTATCTGGGGCGGATCGTCGAGGAGGGCAGCCGCGAGCAGATCTTCGCCGCGCCGCGCCACCCCTACACCCAGGCGCTGCTGGCCTCGGCACTGACGCCGGAGCCGGGGCTGGGGGTGCCGGACATAGGCCTGGGCGACGTCATGCCCGACCCCAGCAACCCGCCCAGCGGCTGCGCCTTCCATCCGCGCTGCCCCAAGGCCCAGGCGCGGTGCCGCGAGAGCCGCCCGGCGCTCACGGCGGAAACCACCGGTGTCAGCCGCGCCGCCTGTCACTTCGCCTCGGCTTGAGCAGGTCACGTCAGGACGTTAGGGGCGCTTTTTCAGTCTATTCGAGGACACTGCATGTCACGTCAACAAGCGCTCGCCAGCGTCTATAAGGGATTCGACGAGGGCGAGTTCCGCCGCCAGCTGGCGGCTCGGATCGCGGTGCGCAGCGATAGCCAGAGCGGTGAGGGCGAGGCCGAGCTGGAGCGCTATCTGCGCGAGTGCATCATTCCCGAGCTCGAGCGGCTCGGTTTCACCTGGGAGATCGTCGCCAATCCGGAGCCGGGCTACGGCCCGCTGCTGCTGGCCGAGCGTCGCGAAGCCGAGGCGGCCCTATGCGTGCTCAGCTACGGCCACGGTGATGTGGTCCGCGGCTACGATGACCAGTGGCGCGAGGGGCTCTCGCCCTGGCAGCTGACGGTGGAGGGGGAGCGCTGGTACGGCCGGGGCACCGCCGACAACAAGGGTCAGCACAGCATCAACCTGGCCGCGCTGGCGGCGGTCATCGAAGCCCGCGGCGGGCGCCTCGGCTACACCGTCAAGCTGGTGCTGGAGATGGGCGAGGAGACCGGTTCGCCGGGGCTCAAGGCGGTCTGTGCGGCCTACCGTGAGCGTCTGGCCGCGGACCTGTTCATCGCCTCCGATGGCCCGCGGCTGGCGGCGGATGCGCCGACCCTGTTCCTCGGCTCGCGCGGGTCGTTCAACTTCGACCTGCGCCTGCGCGCCCGCGAAGGCGCCCACCACTCGGGCAACTGGGGCGGCGTGCTCTCCAACCCCGCCACGCGCCTGGCCAACGCCTGGGCCTCGCTGGTCGATGCCGATGGCCGGATTCGGGTGGCGGGGCTGCGCCCGCCGGCCATCCCTGCGGCGGTGAAGCAGGCGCTGACGACGCTGGAAGTCGGCACCACGCCGGGCGACCCGGCGCTGGCCGAGGGCTGGGGCGAGCCCGGGCTGACGCCCGCCGAGCGGCTGTTCGCCTGGAATACCCTGGAGCTGTTGGCGTTCAAGGCCGGCAACCCCGAGGCGCCAGCCAATGCCATCCCCGGCGAGGCCTACGCCCACGCCCAGCTGCGCTACGTGGTGGGTAGCGATCAGGAGCACTTCCTGCGCCACCTGCGCCTGCACCTGGATGCCCACGGCTTCGACGATGTCGAGGTGAGTGCGGCGCGGGTATCGCAGATGCGTGCGACCCGGCTCGATCCCGAAGACCCCTGGGTCGGCTGGGCGCTGGACTCGATTCACGCCTCCAGCGGCAAGACCCCGACACTGCTGCCCAATCTGGGCGGCTCGTTGCCCAACGATGTCTTCGCCGAGACGCTCGGGCTGCCCACCCTGTGGGTGCCGCACTCCTATCCCGCGTGTTCGCAGCACGCCCCCGACGAGCATGCCCTGGCCAGCATCCTGCGCGAGGGGCTGGGCATCATGGCCGGGCTGTGGTGGGATCTGGGCGAACAGGGCGCGAGCGTGCATGCCGCACGCCAGGCAATGAGGAGAGGCGTATGAGTGCGACTGACCACGAGGCCCGCCTGGCGCAGGCCTGCGACTGGCTGGCGGATCAGCAGGAGGCGATGGTGGCGTGCCTGGAGACGCTGGTGAACATCGACTCCAACAGCTACGACAAGGCCGGGACCGATGCCGTCGCCGACGCCATCGCCGGCTGGTGCGACGCCGATGGCATCGCCGTCGAGCGCACGCCGCGTGAAGCTTCCGGCGACATTCTCCAGGCGCGCCTGCCGGCGGCCGACGGTGGTACCGGCGGGCACGTACTGCTGATGGGGCATCGCGATACCGTCTTTCCCCGCGGTACGGTGGCCGAGCGCGGCTACACCCGCCAGGGCGATCTCGCCTTCGGCCCCGGGGTCGCCGACATGAAGGCGGGGCTGGTGCTCAATCTGTTCGTGCTGCGGGCGCTCAAGCGTGCCGGTGGGCTGCCATTCGCGGTGCACGCGCTGTTCACGGCCGACGAGGAGATCGGCTCGCCGGACGGCACCGCGTTCATCCGCGCCGCCGCCGAGGGCGCGCGTGCGGTGTTCAACGCCGAGCCCGGGCGGGTCAGCGGCAACGTGGTGACCGCGCGCAAGGGCGGTGCCGCCTTCCGCATCGAGGTCAGCGGACGTGCCGCCCACTCGGGGGTGAGCCATGCCGATGGCGCCAGTGCGATCGAGGCGCTGGCGCGCAAGATCGTCAAGCTGCACGCGCTGACCGACTACGCCAGCGGCGTGACCACCAACGTCGGGGTGATCGAGGGCGGCGTGTCGCGCAATACCGTGGCCCCGGCGGCGAGCGCACAGCTCGACACCCGCTTCGTCGACAACGCCCAGCGCGAGACGCTGTTCCAGTCGATCGCGGCGATCGTCGCCGAAGAGGAGGTTCCCGGCACCCGGGCTACGCTCACCCAGACCTCCGGCTTCCTGCCGCTGGAGCCGGAAATGAGCGCGGCGCTGTTCGCCCGCTACCAGGCCCAGGCGGCGCGGCTGGGCTTTGCCGTCGAGGGCGAGTTCACCGGCGGCTGTTCGGATGCCGGCACCACCGCCAGCCTGGGCGTGCCCACGCTGTGCGGCACCGGCCCGGTCGGGGCCAAGATGCACACTGACGAGGAGTACTGCCGGCTGGAGACCTGCGTGCCCCGGGCTCAGGCCGTGGCGGCGACGATTCTCGATCTGGCCGCCCATCCGGGCTGATCCCGCGGTCTCTGCGAGGTACTCGGTGTAACGCCGGGTTACCATCAAGATTCGTGATGTTTCAGATTGGAACCAAATAGGCGCTTGAGGCGGCATGAGCGACGCCAGGTCGACATCGATCGGGCGATATACTCGTCGAGGTATCCGCGCGTGCGGATGCCCGATGCAGAGCGTGTGCCCGCCGTAGGCCCGTTTCGCGAACGGAAGCGACGGCCTTGGTACACGTGGCGATATTCTAAAAATCATCTCATGCCAGGGAAATTCCGATGTCGACTATCTCCGCTACCGGCAATACCCCCTCGAATGCAGCACCCTCCTTCTCGACGTTCGAGGATCGTCTGACCTCGAGCCAGTCCAGTCAGCTGCTCGCCGACTACGTCAAGGCGCACGGCGGCGCGGTATACAAGCGTGACCTGGAGGCGCTCGCTAGCAATGCCGGCGGTGACACGCCGCCGCAGGTCTCCGCCGCGGCCAGTTACATGCTCAGCCATCCGGACGTCTACACCGCCATCGAGACGCTCGACAACCCCAACGCGGACGGTCTCTCCGGCCACTGGAACTTTGCCGATGCGGCCAACGGCGCACTCGGCAGTACCGGCGCCCTGGCCGATCTCAAGGACGTCTTCGATCGCGCGATCAAGCGCTCCGCGGAGATCACCCAGCTCACCACCGAGAAGAAGACCGGGCTCGACGCGACCAAGCAGCGGCCCCAGAACTGAGACGCCATGGCTCGCGGACAACGGGAAGCCGCTGGCCTCCCGTTGTCCGCGTTTAACGGTCACGACCCGCGGCCTCGGCTCAGTGGCGGTCGGCGAATCGATCGGTCGCCCTTACCAACGCCGCCATGATCTCCGGTTCGCTGAAGGCGTGACCTGCCGCCTCGATGATCTCCAGGCTGGCGTCCGGCCACGCCTTGGCCAGATCCCAGGCGTTCTGGAGCGGACAGATCATGTCGTAGCGGCCGTGAACGATCACGCCGGGAATCCCCGCCAACCGGTCAGCCTGAGCCAGTAGCTGACCGTCGTACTCGAAGAAGCCCCGGTTGACGAAGTAGTGATTCTCGATCCGGGCGAAGGCCAGGGCGAAGTGATCGGCGGCATGGGACGCGCTGGCATCGACGGGCACCAGTCGGGATGTCTCGCCCTCCCATACGCTCCAGTGCCGGGCGGCTTCGAGCTGTCGTTCGGGATCGTCGCCCATGAGCCGTGTATGAAAGGCGTGAATGATATCGTCACGGTCCGCCTCGGGCAGGATCTCCACCAGCCGTTCCCACTTCTCGGGGAACATTTGGCGCGTCCCGTGCTTGTAGAACCAGTCCAGCTCCTGCTGGCGCAGGGTGCAGATGCCGCGCAGTACCAGCTCACTGACGCGCTGCGGATGCCGCTCGGCGTAGGCGAGCGCCAGCGTCGACCCCCATGAACCGCCGAACACCTGCCAGCGCTCGGCAGCGATCATCTCGCGCAGGCGCTCCATGTCCTCGATCAGATGCCAGGTGGTGTTGTGGTCGAGGCTGGCATGGGGTGTCGAACGACCACAGCCGCGCTGGTCGAACAGCAGGATGTCGTAGCGCGCGGGGTCGAACAGCTGGCGGTGGATCGGCTGGCAGCCGCTGCCGGGCCCGCCGTGGAGGAACACCACCGGCTTACCGTTCGGGTTGCCGCAACGCTCCCAGTAGATCTGGTGGCCGTCACCGGTATCCAGGTGGCCGCTGGCGTGGGGTTCGAGGGCCGGGTAGAGCGAATGGGATGCGGGCATGAGGGATCCTGTTGGCGACGTGATGCGGCATTGTCTTGAGGTCGTGGTACGAGTGGTGTGACATGCGTGTCGTGCCAGCATAAGGGCCGGGCGGCCCCGGGAGCCAGAGACCCGCGATACCGTGATAGACGTCCGGTGCCGTCGTCAGGTGCCTCTGCTACCATCGTCGATACTTTTTACTTTTCTCGACGGCCGAGCCCACTGCACCGGTTCGCTCGTCGATGGTCACTTCGTTCTCGATCGAGGGCGGTCGTCGTGGCGACCGCGACAGGTTCCGATGAAATCAAGTTCGCGCAAGACCGGCTTTCGCCACCTGGTTCACTCCACCGGTTACTCGCTCAAGGGGTTGGTCGCCGCCTTCCGTAACGAGACCGCCTTCCGCCAGGAGCTGGCGCTGTGCGCGGTGCTGGTGCCGTTCGCCTGGTGGATCGGCAAGAACCCGGTGGAGTGGCTGGTGCTAGTGGGCAGCTGTGTCTTCGTGCTGATCGTCGAGCTGCTCAACAGCGCCGTTGAGACGGTGGTCGACCGTATCGGCCCGGAGCACCATGAGCTTTCCGGGCGCGCCAAGGATATCGGCTCCGCCGCGGTGATGCTGGCGCTGGGCATGGCCGCCACCACCTGGGGCCTGCTGGCGTGGGACAAGTTCGCCGGCTGAGTCCGCTTCTCCTGGTAGACGGTCGATGGCGCCGGCTCGACTGCTGCGCGCTCGTGTCGGGCGCGTGTGTCGGTCAGGTTTCAGTCGAATAGGCGTCAGTCGGTCAGGTCCTGGGGCCGGTCGACGTCGCGCCAGATGCCGGGGTCTTCGAGATCGAGTGTAACCACCGCGTGGCGGTGTCGGGTGACCACGTCGCGCGCGCCTTCTCCGGCTTGCAGCTGCGCCAGCTCTGGCCACCAGCGGCGGCCGAAGATCACCGGGTGCCCGCGCTTCCCGGCATGGCGGGGGATGACGATCGCCGCGGCGCTGGCCCGGGCGTTGAGACGCGCACAGCTCGCCGCGCTCAGCCACGGCATGTCGCCGAGGATCACCGCGGCGGCGCTGGCATCCGGCGCACACGCCAGCAGCTGACGAAAGGCGTCGCCCAGGCTCGCGCCCAGGCCGTGGGCGGCCGTCGGGGCGCTCAGCACTGGTGTCGCCGGGGCCAGGCCCAGGGCGGCAGGTGTTTCATCGGGGCGTAGCACCACGTAGTGGCGCGGGTAGACCGCGGCGGCTGTGGTCAGCGTGGTGGCGAGCAGGGTACGGCCGTCGGCCAGCGGCTGGCGACGCTTGTCGCTGCCGAAGCGGCGGCCGACCCCGGCCGCCATGATCAGCCCGACCAGCTCCCCCGTTAGCCTGGTGTCAGAGTGCATCACGCGCCTTGCCCCGGCGCACCCGCAGCACGTCGGCGACCACCGAAAGGGCGATCTCGGCCGGGGTCTTGCTGTCCAGGTCGAGGCCGATCGGCATGTGTAGCCTAGCGATCTCTTCGGCATCCAGCCCGCCGGAGCGGGCCAGGCGCTCGGCGCGCTTGTGCGAGGTGCGCTTCGAGCCCATCACGCCGATGTAGAACGCCGGGGTGCGCACCGCCTCGATCATCGCCAGATCGTCGATCCGCGGGTCGTGGGTCAGCGCGACCACCGCGGTGGCGGCGTGGCAGGCACCGCTGGCGATGAACAGCGAGGGCAGCACCGCCTGCACCTCGACCCCGCTGACGGCGAAGTCGCGCCGCGCCTCCTCACGTGGGTCACACACGATCACCTCGAATCCCAGCGCCTGGGCGAACTCGGCGCAGAAGCGCGACACCGGCGAGATGCCGGCGATGATCAGGCGCAGCGCCGAGCCCAGACGCAGACGCACCTCGTCGCCCTCACGCGCCACCCGCGGGCCGTTTTCGGTGGCGGCGGTAAAGCGCCGCCGGCCGCTGGGTAGATCGATCACCCGCACCAGCGAGCGCTGACCGAGCAGCGTCGCGTGCATCACTTCCAATTGGGTCAGGGTCTCGGCATCCGCCGGCAGCCGCTCCACCAGCACGTCGAGAATCCCCCCGCAGGGCAGGCTCACCTGGGGGGACTCGTCGGCGCCCTCGCCATAGCGCACGACTTCGAGCGGGTCGGTGAACTCGCCGGCGGCCACCCGAGCGAGAAAATCCTCCTCGACGCAGCCGCCGGAGAGCGAGCCGACATGGCTGCCGTCGGCGCGGGCCACGAGTAGCGAGCCGGGCTCCCGCGGCGACGAGCCGAAGGTGGCGAGTACGCTGCACAGCCACACCGTCTCGCCGGCGTTGGCCCAGCGCAGCGCGGTGTCGAGCACTTGTAGATCGAGGTGTTGCATGAATTTGGGAATCCTTTCCTGCGCTGGCGCCGCCTAGGCGATCGCCGCTTCCTGGGGACGCTGCGCGGTATTCGCTCACCGCTGGGGTGTGCGGGACGTGTTTTGCGGACGTGTAGCTTACACAATAGTCGAGGCGCGCAGCGGGGACGATGCTCTCTGCGCTCGTCGACTTTTCCTACACGGCCTAGGCTGATGGCTTACAGAAATAGGGGTAAAAACCTTTTATTATTCCGGGGGAGTTGCACACTTATTCGACAATCATCCTGGCGTCGCGGCCAGGCGCCGAACCATGCCGGCGCCCGCGCGGCAGCCAGCGCCAGGGAAAGGCGCCAGCGTGGCAGCCGTCTAGCCGAGCGCGCGTGGGCGGTTTTGCCGCTACCGTCGATGGCCAGATGCGCCCGCCGCGACGACCGGGAATCGGGGAGCCAGACGCCATGCTGCATCACCATTCGGCAGCCACAGGGATTGCCAGAGACGAGGCCGACGGCGCCCAGGAAGAGATCGACTTCTGCGAGCAGGTCGGTCATCTGCTGCGTCGGGCCTACCAGCGCCACACCGCGATCTTCCAGCGCGAGAGCTGCGACGAGCAGTTGACGCCGATCCAGTTCGTGACCTTGAGCAAGCTCGCCGAACGCGGGCCCAGCGCGTTGAGCGAGCTGGTGCGCCTGACCGGGATCGATCCGGCGACGATCCGTGGCGTGATCAAGCGGTTGAAGGGGCGTGACTGGGTGACGCTGACCTCGGACCCGCGCGACCAGCGCAAGGTGATCGTCGAGCTGACCGCCGCCGGGCGCGAGCTGCTGGCGGCGATGACCCCGCGCGCGCTCAAGGTCTCCGAGGAGACCATGGGTAGCCTCAACCCAGCCGAGCGGGTGGCGCTGTTGCATCTGTTGACCAAGATCAACGCCGAGCGCTGAGTTCAGGCGCCGCCGCTGACCTGTGCGCAGAAGTCCTCGAAGCGGCCGCTGTAGTAGTGCTCGCGCGGCCAGCCGATACGCGGCAGATAGAAGAACATCTCCTCCAGCCGCGACTTGATGGTGGCGTGATTCTTGGTGTCGATGACGAAGACATGCTTGCCACGGGCGTCATGCGGGCTCTCCGCCAGCTGGCGCAGGATGAAGCGCACCAGCGAATCCTCCTGCGGCATGCTGTAGCCCACCACCACCAGCACGTCGGTCTCGCGCAGTAGCCTCACCGCCTTGGGGAAGACCTGGTGGAAGTAGGGCTCGTCGTAGTCCTGCACCTGCGAGGGCAGGATCAGCAGCGGCGGCTCCTGACGAATCTCGGCATCGCTGCGCCGGCGATACTCGAAGTCGAACCCCTCCAGCGTGGGCAGGATCTCGAACCCGCCGTTGATCTTGATCACGTTGCGGTCGACCGTGCGCGGCAGATGTTCCCAGATGGTGCCGCCGCAGATGCGCTGCGGCGTGACTCCGCGATAGAGCCGGCCGAAGACCGGCGCCTGCTGGCGGTAGACACGTTCGAGAATGGTCTCGATGGTGAAGTCGTAGTTGGTGGTGAGAAAGTGATAGAGCGGCCACGCCTCGCCCAGCCCGGCGCGATCGGCGCGATCCTCCAGCGCGGCGAAGAAGTCGGTGATCGCGCGCTGTTCGGCGCTGACCTCGGTGGCGCTGAACCGCAGCGTGGTGTCGTCGACGTTGTGGATGTCGCAGGCGGCGGTGAAGCGGCGCATCACCAGGGTGCGCAGTTCATGGATGCTCAGGCGCAGGTTCTGGTCGTCGAAGTAGCGGTTGCGGATATCCGGGTAGCGCACCTGCATGTCGAGCACGTAGCGCAGGTTCTTGAAACGCTCGAAGTCGAGATGGCGATAGTCCTCCCAGCCGATCACGTGCATCACGTGCTGCAGGTTGGGGAAGTCGCGGATATCGTCGAGATCGATGGCGAACAGCTCGCCGTCGGTGGGCGAGCGCCGGTCCCACGCCTTGGAGAAGCCGGCGCCGCACCAGAAGGTCACCACCGGCGGCTTGCGCGGGCCATTGGCGTCCGCCAGCAGCTCGTCCATCAGCCGGCCGAAGGCCTCCACGGTGGCGGCATTGTTGATGCCGGTACTCGACATGCACTCCTCCTGTCTGGCTCGCTGGCTTGGCGACCCGGGCGAGCTGCACCGGGCCGGCCGGATTACGCCGCTGGCGCGCTGTCGTCGTCGAGACCGATGTCCACCGCCGGCGCCGACTGCGTCAGCCGCCCCACGGAGATGAAGTCGACACCGCTTTCGGCGATCTCGCGGATGGTTTCCAGGCGCACCCCGCCGGAGGCCTCGAGCAGCGCGCGCCCGGCAACCTCGCTCACCGCCTGGCGCATCTCGGCCGGCGGCATGTTGTCGAGCATGATCACGTCGGCCCCGGCGGCCAGCGCCTGGGTGACCTGATCGAGACGGTCGCACTCCACCTCGATGCGCGTCAGGATCGGCAGCTGTGCCCGGGCGCGGGCGACCGCGGCGGCGATGCTGCCGCACACCGCGATATGGTTGTCCTTGAGCATCACCCCGCTATCCAGCCCCAGACGATGGTTGCGGCCACCGCCGCAGGCGACCGCGTGCTTCTCCAGCATGCGCAGCCCCGGGGTGGTCTTGCGCGTGTCGACCAGCTGGGCGCCGGTGCCGTGGATACGTTCGACATAGCGCGCGGTGAGGGTGGCGATGCCGGCCAGGTGCTGGATCAGATTGAGCGCGGTGCGCTCCACCGTCAGAATGCTACGGGCCGGGCCGCTCACGTGCATCAGCGGCGCCCCGGCCTCGACGTCCTCGCCGTCGGCCGCGGCCGGGCTGACCGCGATGCGCGGATCATAGCAGGTGAAGGCGCGGGCGGCGGCGGTGACCCCGGCCAGGCGCATCGGCTCGCGTGCGCGCATGGCGAAGTGGCCGCTGGCATCGGCGTCGATCATCAGCGTCGCGGTCAGGTCGAGATGGCCGATATCCTCAGCCAGAAAGGCGCGCAGCTGGGTCTCCAAGCGCAGGGGGTCGAGTTGCCAGCCGTGGGGCTGGGCGGCCCGCGTCGTGGTCATGCGGTGTCTCCTTGAGGCAGGTGCGCCACATCGGCGGCACATCGAAAGCTGTCGCCAAGGGTAGCGCACTCGGGGCCGGGATTTCCGGGTAATATCACGCCTGATTGACGCGACATAACCAATGACAACGAGGGGGCGCGATGCGTATACGGGGCTGGAAATGGGTGGTCTGGGGGCTGGTGCTGGCCTGCTACGTGGTGCCCTATGGGCTGCTCAGCGGGGTGCGGGCGTGGTACGGCAGCTTTCTCTTCTGGGCCCTGGTGGGCGTGGCGGTGATCGTCTGCAACGTGATGATGACCCGCGACTTTCGTGACGGCCCGGAGGCGTGAGCATGAGTCTGCAACTGATCTGGACGGCGGTGGCGGTCTATCTGGTCGCGGGGCTGGCGATCGCCTGGCTGTCGCGCAGCGCCGCCACCAACGGCAGCGGCGTCGACATGAGCGGCTACTTCCTCGGCAATCGCCGCATGAACGGCTTCGTCTCGGCGCTCAGCTACAGCGCCACCACCTATAGCGCGTTCATGATGGTGGGGCTGGCAGGGCTGACCTACGCCGGTGGGGTGGGCGCCTTCGGCTTCGAGATCGTCTACTTCGCCGGCGTTTCGCTGGTGGCGATCTTCGGCCCGCGCTTCTGGGCGGTAGGCAAACGCTTCGGTTATGTCACCCCCAGCGAGATGCTCGGCCATCGCTATGCCGACCGCCGGGTCGCCGTGGTCACTGCGGTGGCCAGCTGCCTGTTCCTGATCCCCTATGCCGCGGTGCAGCTCGCCGGGGTCGGCTATCTGCTGGCGGGCATCAGCGGCGGGGCGATCCCGTTCACCACCGGCGTGGTGGTGGCGACGCTGCTGGCGATACTCTTCTCCTACATCGCCGGCATTCGTTCGGTCATGTGGACCGACTCCCTGCAGGCGCTGTTCATGATCGTCGCCTCCACGCTGGTGGCGCTGCTGGTGGTGCACTCGCTGGGTGGCTTCGGGGCACTGTTCGACACCCTGGCGGCCGAGCATCCGGCAGCGCTGACGGTGCCGGGGCCGGGGCCGGGGCCGGGGCTGTTCAGTCTGACCACCTTCCTCGGGCTGACCATTCCGTGGTTCTTCTTCAGCCTTTCCAACCCGCAGGTGAGCCAGCGGCTGTTCATGCCCGCCTCGCTGAAGTCGATGCGCCAGATGCTGATCGGCTTTCTGGTGTTCGGCTTCATCTACACCCTGGTCTCGGTGCTGTGGGGCTTCTCCGCGCTGGTCGCCTTCCCCGAGCTGAGCCAGTCGGATCTGGCCACGCCGACGCTGCTGGCTTCCTCCCATGTGCCACCGCTGCTCGGGGTGGTGGTGATGGTGGGTATCCTGGCGGCGGCGGTGTCGACCATCGATTCGATCATGCTGACGCTCTCCTCGATGCTCTCGCGGGATGTCTATGCCAACCTCGCCGAGGGCGCCAGCGAAGCGCGCCAGCTGCGGGTCGGCAAGTGGGTGCTGCCGCTCATCGCGGTGCTGGCGTTTCTCTTCGCCGAGCTGCAGCTGAGCCTGATCGCGGTGCTGTCGGTGGCGGCTTCCACCGGGCTGGTGGTGATCGTGCCGGCGATCATCGGTGCCTTCTACTGGCGCCGCGGCACCGCCGCCGGGGCGCTGGTCAGTATCCTGGTCGGCGGCCTGGCGGTGATCGCGCTCTACCTCAGCGGAGCCAAGCCGCTGGGGCTGCCGCCGGGGATCTGGGCGCTGCCGCTGGCGAGTGCGCTGTTCGTCGGGGGGAGCCTGCTCGGCCGCGCGCCGAGCGAACGCGCCGATGCGTTCCTGGCAGCGGCGAAGGGTTCGCGCTCATGAGTCGCGGCGGGTCGCCCGCGCCGCGCGGAGGGCGATCACCAGCAGCAGCGTCACCGCCGGCAGCAGCCAGACATTGAGCTGCTGCCAGCCGAGCCAGGCGTTCAGCGGGCCGGCGGCCAGGGCCGAAAGACTGGTCAGGGCGAACACCGCGCAGTCGTTGAGCGCCTGGACTCGTGGCGCTTCGCCGGCGCGATAGTGGGTGGTGAGCCAGGCGCTGGCGGGCAGGAAGGTGAAGTTCCAGCCCAGGCCCAGCAGCCCCAGGCCGAGAGCGAAGGCCCACACCGCCGGCGTCAGCCAGGCGCACAGCAGGCTGGCGAGCAGGCACAGCGCGCCGATGGCGATCATTCGCGCGTGGCCCAGGCGCCGGGTCAGACGCCCGGTGATGAAGGAGGGCGCGAACATCGCCAGCATGTGCCACTGAATGACCCCGGCGACGGCGCTGAAATCGTGCCCGGCGTGGCTCATCGCCAGCGGCGTCGCGGTCATCGCCAGGTTCATCACCGCATAGCCCAGGGCGGCGCAGGCGACCGCCGCCGGCAGCAGCGGCTGGCGCAGCAGCTGGCCCAGCGGACGTGGCGGCGGCAGGGGCGCGGCCCGCGTTGCCACCGGCGCGAAGCGCAGCATCGCCAGCAGCCCTAATGCTGCGAGATAGAGCCCCCCGAGACCCAGAAAACTGCCCAGGAAGGGCGTCGCCAGGGCGTCCCGCAGGTGCTCGGCCAGCCAGGGCCCGGCCAGTGCCGCCACCACGCCCCCCGCCATGACCCAGCTCAGCGCGCTGTCGCGCAGTGGCTCGGGGGCCGCCTCGAGGGCTGCGAAACGGTAGAGCATGCCGACGCCGATACTCATGCCGATGGCGAAGGTGCCCAGATTGAACAGGCCGAAGTGCGCCTGCACCAGCGCCAGCAGACAGGCGGCGATGCCCACCAGCCC
The DNA here is from genome assembly GCF_040536835.1 of Salinicola endophyticus. NCBI lineage: Bacteria > Pseudomonadati > Pseudomonadota > Gammaproteobacteria > Oceanospirillales > Halomonadaceae > Salinicola > Salinicola endophyticus. Next base: position 3,216,597 of record NZ_CP159578.1, on the reverse strand, counting down.
GACCAGATTGCCCAGCACGAAGGTGCGCTTGCGCCCCAGGCGTGCGGTCAGCCAGCCGGCGGGCAGGGTGGCGGCGGTCAGACCGAGCAGCTGCAGCGCCACCGGCAACGTGCTCCAGCCGGCGCTGGGTGCCAGACGTGCCCCGATCAGCGGCGAGGTGGCGATCAGCAGCACGTTGCCACTGATCAGCAGTGCCTGGCACAGGGTCAGCCCCCACACGGTGGGCGGCAGGCGCGGATGACGCGCAGATCGGGTGGCGAGGGCGGTGGGGCGCATGGGCGGCTCCTGAAGGTCCAGGCTATCAGTGTCCGCTGCCCGAGTTGGGTCGGCAATGACCGCCATGCCACCCAAAACGACCCCGGGCCCGGTCCCCATCGGTGTAGCCATTCCTATGACGGAATTAGGGTTTGTACGAAAAGTCAGCGAGCGAAGGTAAGACCAGACAAAAATCGGCGAAAACGCGGAGTTTACGAGGTGTAAATGAGCATTTTGAGCCGATTTTTAACGCTGTATTGCCGAGCGCAGGTAGTTTTCGTACTAAAGCCTAGACGACAAGGGTATTTCCGTTGCCTATTCCTCGGACTATGATAAAGCGCTTATCGATAACGCGCTAATCAACGGCAGGGCGGATCATGGACCAGACTGGGCAAGGCATGGACGAGGCAGCGGATGGCATCACAGGCAAGGCAGAGGGCGCAGCGCTGAGGTTACCGCTCGCCGGAGAGCGTCAGCCGGCTCGCGGGCGGCGCTGGCGGCTGCCGCTGGCGGCACTGACGCTGGTGGCGGGCGTACCGGCGGCCCAGGCCTACTCGGCCTTCGCCGCGGACTCGCCGCATCTGTTCGGCGATTGGGGCGGTCAGCGCACGGCGCTGGAAGCAGCCGGGGTCAGCTTCGACTTCGACTATGTCGGCGAGGCGGCGACCATTCTCGATGGCGGCTACCGTGACAGCCACGTGACCAAGTACGCCGACCAGTTCGCGCTGGGCGCCAATCTCGATCTCGAGCGCCTGCTGGGCATTCCCGACGCCGAGTTCCAGGTGACCCTCACCGACCGCAACGGTCATAGCGCCAACGACCGCCTGAGCGACCCCGATGCCACGGTGGGCGGCTCCAGCGTGCAGGAGGTCCAGGGCCGGGGTCCGGTCACACGCCTGACCCAGTTCTGGTATCGCCAGCGCTTCTTCGAAGATGCGCTGTCGGTCAAGCTGGGGCGCATTCCCTTCGGCGATGACTTCGCCACCATCGACAGCCATTTCCAGAACCTGGCCTTCGGCGGTGCCCAGCCGGGCAACTGGGGCAATGACATCTACAACTGGCCGATCTCGCAGTGGGCGGCGGTGGTCCGCGCCAATCTCGCCGCCGACTGGTACGTCCAGGCCGGTGTGTTCAATCTCAACGACAGCAACCTCGACAACGACCACGGCCTGGACCTGCACCACAGCGGCACCCAGGGCACGATGTACCCCATCGAACTGGGCTACACGCCGACCCTCGGCGGCATGGCTGGAACCTACAAGCTCGGCTTCTACACCCACGACGTCGACAATCGCGCCTATGGCGACGGCCCCGCGACGCGCACCAGCGACACCAACACCGGGCTCTACTATGTGGTCCAGCAGCGGGTGACGACCCATGGCGGCGACGCCAAGCGCGGTCTGACGCTGTTCAGCATGGGCAACACCAACCACGGTGACACCGCGGGGATCGATCGCTATGTCTCGATCGGTGCGACCTACCAGGGGCCATTCGACGCCCGCCCGCAGGACGATGCCGGGATCGGGCTGGCCTACCTGCATGTCAACGACGACGTCAACGACTACATCGACTACTACAACGCGACCCCCGCCGGCTCGCTCACGCCGCTGCCGCGCCAGGGCCACGAGTACGACGCCGAGCTCTACTACAGCGTCAACCTGACGCCTTACCTGGCGCTACGCCCCAACCTGCAGTACGTGGCCAACCCGTCAGCAGTGGATTCGGTCGACAATGCGTGGGTGTTGGGGACCACGGTTCAGGTCAGCTTCTAAGCTGTTGCGGGAACCGCCCCTTACGAGGCCTGGCTGTGCTCGCCGGGGCCGAAGCGGGCGCGGTAGAGGCTCGGCGGCAGGCCGTAGTGGCGCTGGAACAGCCGCCTGAGCTGCTCGCTGCCGCCCAGCCGGCAGTGCTCGGCGATACGCGGCAGCGGTGCTGCGCTCTCGGTCAGCAGGCGCCGCGCCTCCTCCAGCCGCAGGCGGGTGAGGAAGTCGCCCGGGGTCATCCCTAGCTGGCGCCGGAACAGGCGCTGGAAGTGGCGCGGGGTGACCGCCATGCGCGCGGCCAGTGTCTCGGTATCCCATGCCGCCAGCGGGTCGCCGATCACCGCATCGACCACCTGGCGCAGGCGCCCGTGGCTGTCGAGCTGGCAGCGCAGGCCTTCGCTGAACTGGGCCTGATCGCCGGGTCGATGCAGGAACATTACCAGCTCACGCGCCACCTGGCCGGCCAGCGCCTCACCCTGATCGGCGGCGACCAGGGCGAGGGCCAGGTCGATCCCCGCGGTGATGCCGGCACTGGTGTAGATACCGTTGCTGAAAAGATAGAGGGCTTCGGCGCGCACCTGTATGGCCGGGAACTCGGCAGCCAGACGTGCGGCGTGGCGCCAGTGGGTGGTGGCCTGGCGCCCGTCGAGCAGGCCCGCCCGGGCCAGGGCGAAGGCGCCGGTGCAGATCGAGCCGACCCTTGGCGTGTGCGCGGCGCGGGCGGCCAGCGTATCCAGCGTGGCGGGGCTCAGTCGATGCACGCCGTGGCCACCGGCGATCAACAGGGTGTCGCCGGCGGGCGTGGCGTCGAGGGCGTGGGTCGCGACCAGCGTCATGCCGCCGTTGGTGGCCACGGGCCCGGGCTCGGCGGCGAGCAGGCGCAGCCGATAGCGGGGCTCGCCGGCGGCTTCGTTGGCGCTGGCGAAGACCTGCCATGGGCCACTGGCATCCAGCAGCTGGCAGTCGGGGTAGACGAACAGATCGAGCGTATGGGTCATCGACGGCTCCCGGCGGTGAACGGCCAGTCTCCATCGTTGCCTCTATGTCGGCAATGACTGTCGCCCCACCGAAAGCGACACTCGGTGTTGTCACCGACCCCAAGGCGATGACTCGAAGCGTAACCGTCTGGGATGGCGGGCATATCAAAACCGTCGGGAGCGGTTTTTAACGTCGCGTAGCGACGGCCCGAAGGGTGCACGCCAGGGATGGCGGGCATACCAAAACCGTCGGGAGCGGTTTTTAACGTCGCGTAGCGACGGCCCGGAGGGTGCCCGCCAGGGATGGCGGGCATAAAAAAGCCGCCGGAGGTCATCCGGCGGCGAAGTACGCAGAAATCGTTATGGGCATCGATCAGGTGAGGTCGAAGCGATCCAGGTTCATCACCTTGGTCCAGGCGGCGGCGAAGTCGTGGACGAACTTCTCCTGGGCATCTTCGCTGGCATAGACCTCGGCCAGTGCGCGCAGCACCGAGTGCGAGCCGAAGATCAGATCGTTGCGGGTTGCGGTGTAAGTCAGCGTCCTGTCGCTGCGCGAATGACCTTCGAACAGCTCGGCCTCGGCATCGACCGCTGTCCACTCCGTGCCCATGTCGAGCAGGTTGACGAAGAAGTCGTTGCTGAGCACCCCAGGGCGCTGGGTGAACACGCCGTGGTCGGCGCCATCGTGATTGGTGCCGAGCACGCGCAGGCCACCGATCAGCACGGTCAGCTCCGGTGCGGTCAGGGTCAACTGCTGGGCCTTGTCGATCAGCAGCGTCTCGGTGGGCACGTTGAGCTTGCCGCGCTTGTAGTTGCGGAAGCCATCGGCCAGCGGTTCCATCATGCTGAAGGCGTGGATGTCGGTCTGATCCTGGCTGGCATCGACCCGGCCCGGGGCGAACGGCAGGGTGAGCTCGACCCCGGCCGCCTTGGCCGCCTGCTCGACGCCGACATTCCCGGCCAGCACGATCACGTCGGCCAGCGAAGCCTTGCCGGAGGCCGCCTGGATCGCCTGCAGCTTGGGCAGCACGCCAGCAGCGATACGGTTGACCGCCCAATCCTTCTGCGGGGCCAGGGCCAGACGTGCGCCATTGGCGCCGCCGCGCTTGTCACCGCCGCGGAAGGTCGAGGCCGAGGCCCAGGCGGTGCCGACCAGCTCGGCCACCGATAGCCCGGCATCGGCGATCTGCTGCTTGAGCGCGTCGATGTCCGCGGCGCTCGGCTGGTGGCTCGGCGCCGGCAGCGGGTCCTGCCAGATCAGCTCTTCCTGCGGCACTTCGGGGCCGAGATAGCGCGCCTTGGGCCCCATGTCGCGATGGGTCAGCTTGAACCAGGCGCGGGCGAAGGCGTCGGCGAACGCCTGCGGATCTTCGAGGAAGCGTCGCGAGATCTTCTCGAACTCGGGGTCGAAGCGCAGCGTCAGGTCGGTGGTGAGCATGGTCGGCTTGCGCTTCTTGGCCGGGTCGAACGGGTCCGGGATCGACGCCTCGGCATCCTTGGCTTCCCACTGGATCGCGCCGGCCGGGCTGCGGGTCTGCTCCCACTCGTAGTTGAACAGGTTCTCGAAGAAGTAGTGACTCCAGCGCGTCGGCGTCTGGGTCCAGACCACTTCGATACCCGAGGTAGTGGCGTCGGCACCCACGCCGCTACCGTGGGCGTTGTGCCAGCCGAAACCCTGGGACTCCAGCGGCGCGGCTTCGGGGTCGGCGCCGATGGCATCGGAGGGGCCGGCACCGTGGGTCTTGCCCAGGGTATGGCCGCCGGCGATCAGGGCCACGATCTCTTCGTCGTCCATCGCCATGTTGCCGAAGGTGGCGCGGATGGCCGGCGCCGCCGAGAGCGGGTCGCCGCTGGCGTTGGGGCCTTCGGGATTGACGTAGATCAGCCCCATCTCGGTGGCGGCGAGCGGATTGTTGGCCAGGGTCGCCGGATCGCGATGGGTCAGCCACGCCTTCTCGTCGCCCCAGTTGACGTCGAGGTCGGGCTCCCACACGTCCTCGCGGCCGCCGGCGAAACCGAAGGTCCGGAAACCGGAAGACTCCAGCGCCACGTTGCCGGCGAGCACGATCAAATCGGCCCAGGAGATGTGCTGACCATACTTGCGCTTGACCGGCCACAGCAGACGACGCGCCTTGTCGAGGCTGACGTTGTCGGGCCAGCTGTTGAGCGGCGCGAAGCGCTGTTGGCCGCGTCCGGCGCCGCCGCGGCCGTCGACCAGACGATAGGTGCCGGCACTATGCCACGCCATGCGGATGAACAGGCCGATATAGGAGCCCCAGTCCGCCGGCCACCAGGCCTGGGATTCGGTCAGGGTCTTCTCGATATCGGCCTTGAGCGCGGTGTAGTCGAGCTTGGCGAACGCTTGGCGATAATCGAAATCGCCGTCCAGCGGGTTGGAGCGCTCGGAGTGCTGGTTGAGCAGGTCGACACGCAGCTGATTCGGCCACCAGTCACGGTTGGTGGTACCGCCACCGGCCACCTGGGTGGTACCGCCGCCGTCGCTGACGGTGGTGCCGGACTGGCCGGAAAACGGGCACTTGGATTCGGCTTGTTGTGACATCGTCTCTCTCACCTCTCTGGTCTCATCGGTCGCCTCACACCGCTCGGCGTGATCTTTGCCGCCGCTGCGCCACGGCTCTGGCTGGCATCGAGATTACGATGCGCCATTCGATAACAGAAATTAAATACTGAAACGGAGTCGATAATATTTGCCTATGGCAAGGGGCGGGCGTGTCCCCGATTGGGCTGGGCGCCGGCTGCGGTTATGCTGGGCGGGCCCGCTTTTCATCGGAGTGTCTTCATGTCCCTGCCCGCCGACTGGTTTCCCGCTCTACCGATCCCGGAGTCGCTGAGCGCCACCCATGCCGAGGTGCTGAGCGCACTCGAGGCGGCGTATGCCCGCGGTGACGCGGCGTGCCGCGAGGCCTGGCTGGGCCTCGATGAGGGCCAGCGGCGCACGCTGGTGCGTACTTGTCTGCTCTCCGAGTTCTTCCGCGAGGGGCTCTGCACGCATCCCGAGCGCCTGATCGAGTGGCAGGAGAGCGGCGAGCTGGAAGCGCCGCTGTCAGCGGCGGCACTGACCCAGGCGCTCGCCACGCAGCTCGAGGCGGCGACGGACGAGAATACGCTGCACGCCGCGCTGCGCCGGTTCAGACAGGCGCGCATGCTGGCGATCGTGTGGCGCGACCTCGCCGGGGCCGAGATGTGGCAGACCGCACAGGCGGTCTCGAATCTGGCCGAAGCCTGCCTGGAAGGGGCGCTTACGTGGCTCGAAGCGTTCTACGCGGGGCGCTGGGGAACGCCGCAGGCGCGCGCTGACGGCACGCCGCAGCGTCTGGTGGTGCTGGGCATGGGCAAGCTCGGCGCCGGTGAACTCAACCTCTCATCGGACATCGATCTGATCTTCGCCTTTCCCGAGAAGGGCACCACCCAGGGCGGCGAGCGCGCCTACGATCATCAGCAGTACTTCACCAAGCTGGGGCAGAAGCTGATCGCCGCGCTCGACGTGATCACCGCCGACGGTTTCGCCTTCCGCGTCGACATGCGCCTGCGCCCGCTGGGCGACGGCGGGCCGCTGGTCGGCAGCTTCAACGCGCTCACTGCCTATTATCAGGATCAGGGGCGTGAGTGGGAGCGCTACGCCATGCTCAAGGCGCGTCCGGTCGCCGGCGACCGCGAGGCGGGGCAGGCGCTGCTGGCGTCGCTGGCACCGTTCATCTATCGCAAGTATCTCGATTTCGGGGCGATCGAGTCGCTGCGCGAGATGAAGGCGATGATCCACCGCGAGGTGAAGCGGCTGGGGCGCGACGACAATATCAAGCTGGGGCGCGGCGGTATTCGCGAGGTGGAGTTCGTGGTCCAGGCGTTCCAGCTGATCCGCGGCGGCCGCGATACCGAGCTGCAGGTGACCTCGCTGCGCCTGGCACTGAGGCGACTGGTCGAGCTCGAGCTGCTGCCGCCGGCGGTGGTCGACGAGCTGCATGATGACTACGTCTTCCTGCGCGATCTGGAACATGCGCTGCAGGCACGCCACGATCGCCAGACCCAGAAGCTGCCAGAGGATACCGAGGCGCGTGCGGCATTGGCCATCGCCATGAACCTGGCGGATTGGGCGGCGCTGAGGGCGGCGCTCGATGCTTGCCGCGAACGGGTGCGCGGCCACTTCGATGCGGTGGTGGCCGACCCCCAGGAGGAGCCGGACACCGACGAGTCGCTGCCGGATCAGGCGCGGCTCGAGCGCTGGAGCCAGTTATGGAGCCACGAGCTGGACGAGTCCCAGGCGCAGCAGATGCTGGAGGATGCCGGCTTCACGCTGCCCGATGCCTGGCGTCGGCTCAAGGCGTTCCGCGATTCGCGCGGGGTGCAGGCGATGCAACGGATCGGCTTCGAGCGCCTCGAAGCGGTGATGCCGCTGCTGCTGGAGGCGGCAGCCGAGAGCGCCACGCCGACCACCGCGCTGGAGCGCGTGCTGCCGCTGATCGAAGGGGTGCTAAGGCGTACTGCCTATCTCTCGCTGCTGCGCGAGAACCCGCAGGTACTGCCGGGGTTGATCCGGCTATGCGCGGCCAGCCCCTGGATCGCCGAGCAGCTGGCGCGTCACCCGATTCTGCTCGACGAGCTGCTGACGCCGGATACGCTCTACTCGCCCGCCGACAAGTCACGCCTGGCCGACGAGCTGCGCCAGACCCTGGCGCGGATCCCCGAAGAGGACGAGGAGAGCTGGCTCGACGCCCTGCGCGTGTTCAAGCAGACCCAGGTGCTGCGCGTCGCCGCGTCGGACATCGCCGGTGCGCGGGTATTGATGAAGGTCAGCGACTATCTCACCGCGATCGCCGAGGTGATCCTCGACAGCGTGCTGCAGCGCGCCTGGCGCTCACTCACCGCGCGCTACGGCGAGCCCCGCCCGCGGGCGGGCACGCAGAAAGCCCAATTCCTGATCGTCGGCTACGGCAAGCTCGGCGGCATCGAGCTGGGCTACGGCTCGGATCTGGACCTGGTGTTCCTCTACGACGCCGCCCCCCAGGGCGCCACGGATGGCGCCAAGCCGATCGACAACGTGGTCTTCTTCACCCGGCTCGGCCAGCGCATCATCCATCTGCTCACGGCGACCACCCCCAGCGGCACGCTCTATGAGGTCGACATGCGCCTGCGCCCCTCGGGCAACGCCGGGCTGCTGGTCTCTTCGCTCGATGCCTTCGCCGACTACCAGCGGCGCGAGGCCTGGACCTGGGAGCATCAGGCGCTGGTGCGGGCGCGGCCGGTGGCCGGAGACGCGGCGCTGGCAACGGCCTTCGAGGCGGTGCGCCGCGAGGTGCTGGGGCGTGAGCGTGATCCCGCCGAGCTACGCCGGGCGGTGGCCGAGATGCGCGCCAAGATGCGCCAGCATCTGGGCAGCGCGGCCGGCGAGACGGACACCTTCAATCTCAAGCAGGATGCCGGCGGGCTGGTCGATATCGAGTTCTTGAACCAGTACGCGGTGCTGGCCTGGTCCTGCGCCACCCCGGCGTTGCTGGAGGTCACCGACAACATGCGTCTGCTGGACGCGCTGGCAGAGAGCGAGCGCCTGCCCGAGCGCGACGTGCGTGAGCTGCAGGCTGCCTACCTGGCCTACCGCGATGCCAGCCATCGCGCCGCCTTGGCCAAGAGCGGCAGCGACATGCGGGCCGCCGATTTCGACACCGAGCGTGCCCGGGTCCAGGCGCTATGGTCGGCATGGATCGAAGACGGTGAGGCGACGAGCGGGTGAGGTCGGGTTGTCAGGCGTCTCATGGTGTCGGACGTCTCATGGTGTCGATAGCAAGGCAGGCCGGGGCAGCGTCGGGCGATCGCCATGGCAACCGTGGTCACGGAGCAGACAGGCGGTGAGTGACAGGCTATTGTGATAGCAGGCTAAGTTTTTTTGCCGATCTAACGGAAAACAGCGTTTGATTAAGTTATGATTAAGCGTTCATGACATCTGTTACTGCCCTGCGTCCTGGAGTGGCCCTCATGGTTTCTCTCTCTCTCACCCCCGAGCTTGCCCACGGCAACGATCGGGCCGTCTATCGGCATCCCGTCGAGGCCGGGCGCTGCATCAAGGTGCCGCGCTTTCCCGACCGCGGCAGCCAGCAGAACGAGCGCGAGAAGAGCTACTTCGAGGGACTCAAGCGGCGCGGCGTGCATGACTGGCGCTATGTGCCGGAGTACTTCGGCACGGTCACTACCGATCTCGGCGAAGGGCTGGTCTTCGGCCTGGTCACCGATGCCGATGGCTCGCTGTCGCTCAATATTCGCCAGTTCCAGCAGCATGGTGACGCCGCTTGGCTCACCACCCAGGCCTTCGTCGACGAGCTCGAACGACTCTACCGCTATCTGCGCGACAACTGGATCGTACCCTCCGACATCAATGACCGTAACGTGGTGTGCCAGCGGCGCGCCGACGGCAGTATCCGGCTGTGGCTGATCGATGGTGTCTCCAATCCCGACTTCATGCCGCTGGCCAATATCTGGCCGTGGTTCGCTCGGCAGAAAGTGGACCGCCGCATCCGTCGCTTCTATCAGCGGCTGCACGAGTACGGTTTCATTGCCCGGGCGCAGCGGGATGCGCTGCTGGCGAGTCTGCCCTAGGCTTTGTACGAAAACTACCTGCGCTCGGCAATACGGCGTTAAAATCGGCTCAAAATGCTCATTTACACCCCGTAAACTCCGCGTTTTCGCCGATTTTCGCCTTGTCTTACCTTCGCTCGATGACTTTTCGTACAAATCCTAGGGTCCGACGAGTCTTTTGGAATATTGAAGATGCGTTTGAGAACCGCGAATGTCGCTGATTATCCGCGCCTTATCGAGGTATGGGAGGCGTCGGTGCGGGCAACCCATGACTTCTTGGCCGAGCAGGATTTGCAGGCGTTGAAGCCATTGATCTTGAATCAATATTTTGACGCGGTGTGCTTGACGGTAGCCTGCCGTGACGAAGATGACATCGTCGGTTTTGTGGGTGTGGCTGATGCCAATGTCGAGATGTTGTTCATTGCGCCGGACTGCCGGGGCCAGGGCGTGGGGACGCTGCTGCTGAAGCATGCGATCGATCAGCAGGGCGCGACGGCTGTAGACGTCAATGAGCAGAACCACGCGGCGCTGAGCTTCTATCGCGCTCGGGGCTTCGGCATAGGCGGCCGTTCACCGTTGGATGGTCAGGGCAAGCCCTATCCGCTACTGCATCTGCAATTGAACGCCTGATTCAGCGTGCAGGACATCTCAGCCATGGGCAGCGTATAGGCTCGACGATATGGCATCGGCCTCCCGATAAAACGCCCTCCGAGAGGAGGGCGTTTCGCTGTTCGGAGCCGCTCAGCTCGGCTGGCGCGGGTCGCGGCCGATCGGGTGCGGTTCGTTGCGCGCCTTGGCCAGTTCGATCTGGCGCTGACGCTCGCGCGCGCCGGCTCGGGTCTTCTCGGGCAGCGAATCCCAGCAGTGCGGGCAGCTGATACCCGGCACATAGTGCTCGGAGGCCTGATCCTCGGCAGAAATCGGCATGCGGCAGGCGTGGCACTGGGCGTACTCGCCCTCGCTCAGGTCGTGGCGCACCGTGACCCGGTTGTCGAACACGAAGCAGTCGCCGCGCCAGCGCGTGTCGGCTTCCGGCACCTTCTCCAGATAGTTGAGTATCCCGCCCTTGAGGTGGAACACCTCCTCGAAGCCTTCACCCAGCATGAAGCTCGACGCCTTCTCGCAGCGGATACCGCCGGTGCAGAACATCGCGACCTTCTTGTGCCGGCTGGGGTCGTAGTGCTGACGCACATAGTCGGGAAACTCACGAAACGACTTGGTCTGCGGGTCGACCGCGCCCTCGAAGCTACCGATCGCCACTTCGTAGTCGTTGCGCGTATCGATCACCAGCACCTCGGGATCGTCGATCAGGTCATTCCACGCCTCGGGTTCGACGTAGGTGCCGACACGTGCGTTGGGATCGACGCCATCCACGCCCAGGGTGACGATCTCGCGCTTGAGCTTGACCTTGGTGCGGTAGAAGGGCTGCTCGTCGCAGTAGGACTCCTTGTGCTCCAGCGCCGTCAGGCGCGGGTCGCGCTTGAGCCAGGCGAGCAGCGCATCGATCCCGGCACGGCTGCCGGAGACGGTGCCGTTGATGCCTTCGGCGGCGAGCAGCAGGGTGCCCTTGACGTCGAGACGCTGCATTTCGGCGAGCAGCGGTTCGCGCAGGGCTTCGAAGTCGTCGAGGGTGACGAAGCGATACAACGCCGCAACCACGATCGGTTGATCGGTAGAGGACATGCCATAACTCCTGGTAGTCGCCCACGTAAAGGGCGGACCGGGTCTTGAGAGTGGTGAGCGGATGATGGGTAACCGCGCCACCGTAACGAACGCCGCGCATTTTACGCCGCTGACCGGCGAGGTCCAGCGGTGCGGCTCACTCGGGGCCGAAGAACAGTACCCAGGTCGAGAAGTCGGCGGAGAAGGTGTCGAAGCGATGCGCCATGCCCTTGGGCACGAACAGCACGTCGCCGGTACTCGCCGCCAGCCGTTCGCCGTCGCGGTCGAGTACGGCGCTGCCGCTGGCGATCAAGTAGAGCTCGTCACGCGCGTGGGGTGTCTGGGTGTCGATAATGCGCGGAGATAACAGCTCCAGAACCCGGTACTGCCTGAGAAGTACTACGCTCGCCCATGCGGCGTTAAAAATCGACTCACTGAACAACGTTCAGAACGTCCGAAGGACGGCCCGAAGGGTGAGCGGAGCGAGTAACATGCTCATTTACAACCCGTAAACTGGAGCGCCAGCCCGGTCCGTTTTCGCCGATTTTTGCCTTAGCTGCGCGCCCCGGCCTTGCCTTCGCTCGTCGACTTTCCAGACAGCACCTAGCTCATGGCGGGCAATACCTCCACGAACGGGTGCTCTGCGGCGGTCAGCCGGGCGACGATCTCAGCCCAGGGTAGATGGGGCGGTTGCTTCGGACTTTGATCAGTGGCGTTCATCGGTCTCTCTCCATCCACTCAGGCAGTGTGCCGAGGCTTCGTCGAAACCGCACTCATCGATCAGGCCACGCTGGATCGCCGCGCGTTCGGCATCGGGTTTGTGCTGGCTCGCCTTGCGTTGACCGTCGAGCCGCTCGATGACCAGCTCGACGCCGACGATGCCGCGGCACAGGCCGTCGATGAAGCCTGCTGGCGCGTCCTCGATCGACCAGGGGTGGGTGCGATCTCTTTCGAAGTGGTCGGTCAAGGCGGCCACGGTGTCGCGCAGCCAGCTCGCGTCGTCGATCAGGCGTAGCGTGCCGTGGGCGTGGACGACCTGATAGTTCCAGGTCGGCACCACGCGGCCGTGCTCACGCTTGGCGGGATACCAACTGGGGGTGATATAGGCCTGGGGGCCGTGGAAGATCGCCAGCGCCGGGCGTGTCGTGGCGCCAGCGACCAGCGGGTTGGTGCGCGCGACGTGGCCACGCAGCACACCCAGGGGCGCACCCTCGCGCTCGGCTATCCGCAACATCGGCAGGTGGTCGGCCAGCCAGCCGTCGGCATCCCGGGTGATCAGGGTGGCGAAGGGGGCACATGCCATGGCGTCCGCCAGGGCGGTACTGTCGTCGAGTCGAAAGGGCAGCGGTCGGTGCATGCTCAGGCCCCTTCCGAGGCGTCGAGTGGCGCTCGGCAATGCGTCAATGGCTGGCGCTGGGCTCCCGCCGAGGTGAAGTTATCCGGGGCGAGCCACTGCTGGTGCGCGGCGTGAAGCGCGGGCCACTCATCATCGATGACCGAGAACCAGGCGGTGTCGCGGTTACGCCCCTGGACCACCCGGTGCTGGCGGAAGACGCCTTCGAAGCGGAAGCCGAGCCGTTCGGCCGCCCGGCGCGAGGGGGCGTTGAGCGCGTCGCATTTCCACTCCAGGCGCCGATACCCCAGGGCGAAGGCGTGCGCCATCAGCAGCATCAGCGCCTCGCTGGAGAGCCGGCTGCGGGCCATGCGTGGCGAGAAGTTGAGATGGCCGATCTCGATCCGGCCATCGTCGGGCACGATGTTGAGATAGGTGGCCATGCCCACGGCGTGGCTGTCGTGGGGATCGATGATTGCGTAGCACCAGGGGTCCTGGCCTGCGCTCATCGTCTGCAGCCAGTCGCGGCAACCGGGCTCGTCGGTGAACGGGCGGCCGCCGAGATAGGTCCAGCGCGCCTCGCCCTCACGGTCATCGGTGAGGGCCGGATCGGGATGGCGCCACGCCCGCCACAGCGAGGCCGCGTGGCGGGTCACGTCGAGCGGCTCGAGCCGGCAGTAGCGCCCCGTCAATACGCGGTGGTCGGGGCGATGCGCAGGTTGCCAGGCGTTCACCGGCAGACCGATCGGCTGGCCGTGACGGTTCTCGGTGCAGGATGATGGCATCGGGGCTCTCTCCTCAGCAGCCGCAGGCGGTGAGCTCGGCGTCGGCCAGGGAGCCCGGCTCGGGGCCGCTGGCGAGGGGGTGCCCATCGCGTTGCCAGAAGTCCAGGCCGCCCAGCAGCTCCTTGACCGTGAAGCCCGCCGTGGCCAGCTTGAGCGTGCCCCAGGTCGAACCGTTGCAGCCGATGCCGTCGCAGTAGCAGACGTAGACCCGATCCCGCGCCAGCGCCGCCAGGGTGGTGGGATTCATCTCGACATGCGGCAGGCTGATGGCCCCGGGGATATGCCCGGCCAGGTAGTGCGCCCGCGAGCGGGTATCGATCACCACCAGCGCCTCGATGGCGTTGGCAAGATCCTGGGCCAGATCCCAGGCGTCGGTGTGCAGACCTAGCTTGTCGCGCATGGCCGCGGCGGAGATCGCGGGCTCCGGGGGCGGGACTTCCAGCACCCGGGAGGTCGCTGGGGGCGTCGTGATGTCGTTCATGAGGCGGTCTCTCCATCGGCAGGAGTGGCGTTATTCAACGGCTGGTGTTCAGCGGTCGGTATTCATCAGAGCGTATTCAACCGCTCGTATGCCGCAGTTCGTATTCAACGGTCCGTATTCAACAAATAAGTGAAGAAGGCCTCGTCGCGCTGCCAGCCGAGGGCCTGGTAGCGCGACTGCGCGGTGTGGTTCTCGACCTGGGTCCGCAGCATCAATTGGGTCACGCCGTTGTCGTGGGCGAGCTGGCGCGCCGCCCGCAGCAGATCGCTGCCCATGCCCTGGCCGCGCGCCTCGGGGGCGACGAACAGATCGTTGAGGATCCAGCGCACCGCCAGGCTGGTGGTCGAGGGCACCGGAAACAGTTGCACGAAGCCGCGGGCGCTGCCCTGCGCATCGCTCGCCAGCAGCAGATGGGCGTCGCCGTTGGCGAAGCGCTGGGCAAGAAAGTTGCGGGCACCCTCCAGGTCGCCGGGCTGGTGATAGAAGCGCCGGTAGGCGTCGACCAGCGGTGTCAGCTCGGAGATGTCCGCGGCGGTGGCAAGGCGAATCGGGGTCGCGAGATCGAACGTTGGCATGCTGGGCTCCGGGGGCAGTGACTTGGGGTCAGTGTGGCGGCATAGTGGTTCCCCGGTAAGAGCCAGTTATGTCCAGAGTGAGGGAACCAATGGCGGCATCCCAGGCGCATCAGCTGTGGATCATCGAAGCGATCGGCTTGAAACTCGCCGCGTCGGCGTCTCATATCGATGCCTCCAACGCTTCCCTCACGCTGGGCCAGCGGCTCTATGCGGCGCTGCGCGAGTCGATCCAGAGCGGGGCGCTGGCGTCGGGCAGCCAGTTACCGGCGTCCCGGCGGCTGGCCGCGGCGCTGGGGATCGGGCGCAATACCGTGCTGGGGGCGGTGGATCGACTCGTGGCCGAGGGGTTTCTCCAGGCGCGACCCGGCTCGGGGGTGTTCGTTGCCGAGTGGCAGCCACCGCCGCCACTGGCCCCGCGCAGCAGGGGCGAAGCGCCGCCGCAGCTCTCCATTCGTGGCAGGCGCGTTCTCGATTTCGAACGCACCCTGAGCGGCCGCCATAGCGCCTTTGCCCCCGGCGTCCCGGCGCTGGATCGCTTTCCGCGGGAGCGCTGGCAGCGTCTGCTGCGGCGCCACCAGCAGCGTGCGCCGACGGCGTGGTTCGACTACCAGAGCCAGGGCGGGGTGAGCGCGCTACGCGAGGCACTGTGCGACTACCTGCGGCTGTCGCGCTCGGTGCGCTGCCATCCCGGGCAGATTCTGATCACCCAGGGCGCCCAGCAGGGCTTCGAGCTGGTGGCTCGGCTGCTGGCGGATGTCGGCGATACGCTGTGGATGGAGGAGCCCGGCTACGGCGGTGCGCAATCCTGCTTCGTCTCGGCCGGGCTCGCGCTCGAACCGGTACCGGTGGACGCCGAAGGGATGAACGTGGCGGCGCTGGCGGCGGATACCCCGGCGCCGCGGCTGATCTATGTCACGCCGTCGCACCAGTACCCGTGCGGGGTGACGCTGCCGCTGGCCCGGCGCATGGCGCTGCTGGCACTGGCCCGGCACCATCGGGCGTGGATCATCGAGGATGACTACGACAGCGAGTTCCGCTACGCCAGCGCGCCGATCGCCTCGCTGCAGGGGCTGATCGAGGAGGCCCCGGTGATCTATGTCGGCACCTTCAGCAAGGTGCTCTATCCGGGCCTGCGTCTGGGCTATCTGGTACTGCCGGAGACTCTGGTCGAGCCGTTCCGGCGCGCCAACGCGCGCCTGCACCGGGAGGGGCAGTACCTGGTACAGGCGGCGCTGGCCGACTTCATCGGCGAGGGGCACTTCGTGCGTCACGTGGCGCAGATGCGCGAATGCTATCGCCAGCGCCAGGCTGCACTGCGTGAGGCGTTGGCGCCGGCAGTGGCGCGTGGGCTGGTGCTCTCGGCGGGGCAGGCGGGCATGCATCTAGTGGCGCGGCTCGACACCCTCGATGAGGAGCGCGCGCTGGTCGAGCAGGCTGCGGCGGCGGATATTCTGCTCTCGCCGCTATCGCAATACTATCTGCGTGCGCCCGTTCAGGCCGGGCTGGTGCTCGGCTATGCCGGGGCGACGCCGGCCGAGATCGCGCGGGCGGGCGGGTGGCTGGCCCGGCGCTGGCTGGCCCTGCGCGGGGCGGACTGACGCCGGTTCAGGCATCGGCGTCGCCGGAGCCTACGTCATCCTCGCTCGGCCCGGGGCGGGCACGGGTACGCCGATCGCGGGTGTCGCGACGGACCTCTTTACGATGTGTTTCTTCGCGAGGCGTCTCGCCGCCTGACGTTTCTTCTGCTCGCGTCTCGGCGGCATGCGGCGAGCGCTCGCCACCGGCTGCGCTGTGCGTCTGGTCGCGACCGTGCGCGGCCGCGTCGCCATCGCCGTCGCGGCGTATGCCGACGCCCTCGGGCAGATAGATCCGGGAGGCGGGCAGGGCCAGTTCGGCGCCATGCTTCTCGATGATGTCGCGCACCTTGAGCAGGATCTCTTGCTTGATCTCGTGGAAGCGCTGCCAGTCGGTCTCGCGGGTGAAAGCGTAGAGCATGATCTCCAGCGCGTACTGGCCGAAGGTGGTGAAGTTGACCGTGATCAGCTCGTTCTGGTCGATTTCGTCGTGGTGCTTGAGCAGCTGGCGGATATCGCCGGTGATCGCCTCGATGGCTCCGGCATCCTGATAGCGCAGACCTACGGTCTCCCACAGCCGGCGGTTGACCATGCGCGTGGGGGTCTCCACCGAGATCTGGCTGAACCAGGCATTGGGTACGTAGAGCGGTGGCCCGGCGAAGGTGCGGATGGTGGTCAGGCGCCAGCCGATATCCTCGACCATGCCCTCGATCTCGCGGTCGGGGGAGCGAATCCAGTCGCCGACCACGAACGGCTTGTCCAGATGGACCACCATGCCGCCGAAGAAGTTGGCCATGACATCGCGCGCGGCGAAGCCGATCACCAGACCGCCGAAGCCGCCCATGGCAAGGATGCTCGACATCGACACACCGAGTATCTGCAGCCCGATCAGGATCAGGGTGACGATCAGTACCGCGCCGACGATCTTGGTCAGTGCCGATGCCGAGGTTTGATCGACCGGCCGCGCCCGGCAGTTGACCGGCGGAAACACCAGGCGCTGTTCGAGTCGCCGGATCAGGCGGATGCCGCTCCAGGCCAGCAGCAGCAAGGTGATCAGGGCGCCGCTCTTGAACAGGAAACCGGTGAGCGCGGTCACGCCGAGATGCGCGCCGATCACCCCGGCGCCGATCATCAGTGCGCTGATCCAGATCCACCAGCGCAGCGGCAGTCGCAGGGCGTGCAGGAAGGGGTCGTCCCAGCGCCGTGGTGAGCGCACCAGGCGCTGCTCCAGCCGACCGAGGACGAAGTAGAGCACCAGGTCGACGACCGCGGCGATCAGCACGATGGCGATCGGTAGCAGGATCCACCCGGGCAGGCCGAGCCAGTCGCTCAGGCGCTGCTGCAGGTGGGCCAGGGTCTGTGTCGAGAGCGTCTGCGTCGCGTCGTCCAGAGTCTTCATCTGCCTGCTGTATCTGCCATCGTGTCTGCCGTCCAGGGCCCATGGGGGCGAGGGGGAACGGCGGCGAGTATCGAGTAAGCAGCCTAGTCCCGCACAGGCGCGCCTGCCAGCGTGCGCCTTCCGCGTCTCGGCTCAGGGATGGCAGCAGCGCTTGGCCTTCTTGCCGCTGCCACAGGGGCAGGGGGCGTTGCGCTGGGGGACGTTGCTCGCGGCGGAGGGGGCGATCTCGCCGTCCAGGTAGCGCCAGCGTCCCTGGCGGCGGCGGAAGCGCGAACGCTCGTGGAGCACCGACGCGTCAGCGCCTGACGTCGCTGTCAGCGGGCGGTAGTGCGCCTTGAAGGTAACCGTGCCCTGGCTGCCGCGGGCACTGCTGGCGAGGATCTCCAGGCCCAGCCAGTCGCAGTCGCGCTGGTCGAGCAGTTCGGGGGTCAGGGCAGTGTCACGGGTATCCGGGTCCCAGGTGTGATACAGATAGTGTCCGAGGTTGCCGATTGCAAAGGCCGAGTAACGCGAACGCATCAAGGCCTCGGGCGTGGCCGGCAGGGTCTCTCCGCGATGATGCGGCTGGCAGCAGTCGGCATAGCCGAGGCCGCTCCCGCAGGGGCAGGGAAACGTCGCGGGCGGCGTGGTCTGGTGCATGGCGGCGTCCTGGCGGGTTCGGAGGTTGAATCTGGGGGCTGTCGAGACGCTGGGTGTCTGGACGCAGAGCCCTCGCGGCGCGCGCTGCAGGCCTTCGCCAACATCGTTCGCTGCGGCGCCTCTTGCTGCGCTAACGACACGATGTCGCGGTCGCAATGGGAATCTCGACGGACCCTGAGCTATTATTTGTCGCAAAACGTTAATGCGGCGCTGAACTTGGAGATGGCTTGTGGTAAAAAGCGCGTCTTGATCAATGCTCCGGAGCCAGTCACTCGACGTGTAGGTCGATTGCCCATGTTTCTCGACGAGTTTCATTCTACCGACGCCGGCCACTTTTGCATCTCTGCAGAGCAGGCCAGCCGGTTCGCCCGCGAAATCGCCGGCGATTACAATCCGATCCACGACCCCTGTGCGCGGCGCTTCTGCGTGCCCGGCGATCTGCTGTTCGCGCTGGTGCTGTCGCATTACGGGCTGTCGCAGCGGATGACCTTCCACTTCTGTGGCATGGTCGGCGATCGCGTGCCGCTGCACTTCGTCGAGGATGGTGCCGGCACGGTGAGCGTCGAGGACGCCGCCGGCAAGCAGTACCTGCGCGTCGAGCGTGAGGGCTGGACGCTGCGCGACCCGGCCACGGTGGAGACGTTTACCCGGCGTTACGTGGCGTTTTCCGGGCGCAATTTCCCCCACTATCTGAAGCCGCTGCTCGAAGACAAGGGCGTCATGTTCAATCCCCAGCGGCCGCTGGTGATCTACGACAGCATGGGCTTCAGCCTCGAAGACCATGACCCCTGTGATCTCGATCTCGAATTCGCCGGGGCCGAGCTCGACGTCAAGGGCAAGCGCGGCGAGGCGCTGCTCGAGTTCCGCATGCGTTGCCAGGGGCGCGCGGTGGGTACCGGCTCCAAGAAGCTGGTGATCAGCGGCTTGCAGGCCTACGATGCGGAGAAGATGGAGACCTTCGTCACCAACTTCACCCAGCTCAAGGCCGCCAACCCCTGCTCCGCCTAACGGGTGAGCGCGGCCCGATCTAGCCTGCGTGGCTTGGGCGCGAGCCTGCACGGCTTGGGCGTGAGCCTCTCGGCGTCGGCTGACGCGCTCGCGGCGCTGACATGCCGATCGTTATCGTCAGCGGATGATCCATGAAACAGCACGTCTCTCCCTTCCAGCTCTTTGTGCTGGCCATGTCGTTCTACGTGCTCGCGGCACTGTTCGCGACCGCCTTCCTGGATCTGCCGCCGGAGATCGAGCGGCTGATCGGCTACCTCGACTATGTGGTCTGCGCCGTCTTCTTCATCGATTTCTGCCAGCGTTTCTACCGCGCACCGAGTAAGTGGCGCTACATGCGCTGGGGCTGGCTCGATCTGCTCTCATGCATTCCCGCCGGCTGGTTCCAGGCCGCGCGCCTGGCGCGGGTCGTACAGTTGCTGCGCATTCTGCGCGCGCTGCGTTCGATGGAGCTGATCTGGCAACTGCTGTTTCGCAATCGTGCCGAAGGGGTGCTCGCCTCCGTCGCCACCGCGACCGTATTGCTGGTGGTGGTGAGTGCGGTGACGGTGCTGCTGGTCGAGGCCCCCGATCCTCACAGCCCGATCAACACCGCCGAGGATGCGCTGTGGTGGGCGATCGTCACGGTGACCACCGTGGGCTATGGCGACTACTATCCGGTGACCACCCTGGGGCGTGTCGTTGCGGTGCTGCTGATGGTCTGCGGGGTAGGGCTGTTCGGCAGCTTCGCGGCCTATGTCAGCTCGCTGTTCGTCGAGGATCAGGGCGAATCTGAGTCGCGCCAGCACAAGGCCAACCGGCGCATGATGCGCCACATGATCGAACAGGTCAGTGAACTACAGGCGGAGATCGAGGCGCTGCGCGCCGAGCTGCGCACGCATCGCCAGGAGCTGGAGGCCAGGCATGTGCCTTCCGAGACGGCCACTGGGTCTTCACATGACGCTCGGCCAGCGGACGACCCGCCTTCAGAAGAGGACCCGGCCCAGGGGCCTCAGCAGCGATGAGCGCGATGTGCGGGTGTTATGTTGCGCGTGAAATATAAGGGTGCTAATCTATTCCTCGTTGAATAGAGCATCGATTGCGAATTACTCGGTAGTCGTCGTCCTATTAGCAGTCGTTCGAGTCGCGTCTGAGACGCATCTCCTAGGTAACACCCCGCCTCGCCCGCGCATTCCCCCCTCTTGCGCGGGCTTTTTTTATGCCTGAAGGGGGCCCGCCAGCCTTGAATGGGGCTCCTCAGGTTGATGTATCAGCCGGCGTCGAAGCCGCTCAGCACATTGACCACGTTGACCCCGATCTCCTCCACCGCATAGCCACCTTCGAGCAGGAACACCGTGGGCAGGCCGGCGCGCTTGAGCAGGCCGCCGTAGTCGCTGAAGTCGCCGCTTGCGAGGGTGAACGAGCTGATCGGGTCCTGGGCGAAGGTATCGACCCCCAGGGAGACGATCAGCAGCTCGGCGCCGAATGCCTGAATGCGCGCCAGGGCGTCTTCCAGCGCCTGGCGCCAGCGCGGGTAGCCGGTGCCCGGCGCCAGCGGGTAGTTGAGATTGCAGCCCTCACCGCGGCCGCTGCCGGTCTCTTCGGCATAGCCCAGGTAGTAGGGGAACTCCAGCGCCGGGTCACCGTGGATCGAGGCGAACAGCACGTCGTCTCGGTCATAGAAGATCTCCTGGGTGCCGTTGCCGTGATGGAAGTCGACATCGAGAATGGCGACCCGCGCGACGCCTTGGTCACGGGCGTGCTGGGCGGCGATCGCGGCATTGTTGAAGAAGCAGTAGCCGCCGAACTGATCGCGGGCGGCGTGGTGGCCGGGTGGGCGGCACAGCCCGAAGGCGCCACCGCCGTGGGTGAGCACCTGGTCGGTGGCGGCCAGTGCGATGTCCTTGCTCGCCAGCGCGGCGCGGAAGGTACCGGCGCAGACCGAAGTTTCCGCCGCCAGCGCATAGTAGCCGAGACGGCCCTCGAGATTCTCGGGAATACGGTCGCCGCGCAGCGTGCGCGCCGGCCAGATGCTGGGAATCGGCTCGCCGCCGTGGCCTTCGGCCTGCCAGTTCTCCCAGAGGGTTTCCAGGAACTCGACATAAGCGCCGTCATGGACCTCGAGTACGCCGGCGAGCCCGCGGCGCTCGGGCTCACGTACCTCGCCCAGGGCCGCCGTGTGAATCCGCGCGAGAATGATCTCCACCCGTTCGGGACACTCGAAGGGCGTCACCAGCTGGCCGCCGTGAAGTTCGCTGCGGGGATGGCGGAGCTGGGTATCGGCGGTATGGAAGGTCAGCATAGGGGCTCCTCTGGGCGGGTGACGACACGGCAGGCGCCGAAAAAAGGGATACCGGTCGCGCGTGACCGGTGCGCCCAGCATAACCCGGGCAGGCCTCGCCGTGCGGCTCGCTGACACCGATTCGGCCGCGCGACAAAGCGTCGCTGCCGACCTGCGGCGCTGGGCAGGGGCGTGAGCGGGGATTACAATCGCGCCCCAATCGCTAGGCACTGTTTGAAAAGTACTGCGCTCGCCCATGCGGCGTTAAAAATCGGCTCAAAATGCTCATTTACACCGCGTAAACTCCGCGTTTTCGCCGATTTTTGCCTTGCCTGGCCTTCGCTCGTCGACTTTTCAGACAGCACCTAGAAAGCCCCTGTGCACGCCTACCTCGACGTCCTCTACCTGGATGTCATGAGAGCGTCGCCATCGCCATGGATCTCGATATGAGTCAGTTGCCCCCCTGCCCGCAGTGCGCCTCGATCTACACCTACGCCGACATGCGCCTCTACGTCTGCCCCGAGTGCGGTCACGAATGGTCCGGTGAGGCCGAGGAGGAGAGCACCAGCGACACGCCCGCGATCGTGGATGCCAACGGCACGCCGCTGGCCGACGGCGACAGCGTCACCGTGATCAAGGATCTCAAGGTCAAGGGCTCCTCGCTGGTGGTGAAAGTGGGCACCAAGGTCAAGAGTATCCGCCTGGTCGACGGCGACCACGATATCGACTGCAAGATCGATGGTATCGGCGCCATGAAGCTCAAGTCGGAATTCGTCAAGAAGGCATGAGCTGAAGCCGGACGCCGTATTGCCGAGTGCAGGTAGTTTTCGTACAAAGCCTAAGGTCGGACATCCCACGCCCTCAGGAGCCCCGTATGTCTCAGCCACTGCCCGAACTGCGGCGCCTGCGCCCGGATTCTCCCCATCTCGATACGCTGGCGCGCTGGACCTACGGCGCCTGGGGGGCGCGCTATCCCGAAGAGAGCTGGCCGCAGTGGCACGATCATCTGCGCCGGCAGTGCGGTGAGCAGGGCGTGCCCTCGGTGTTCGTCGCCATCGCCGATGTGTCGGGGCGTGAGATTCCGGTGGGCACGGCCAGCCTCACCGCCAGCGATCTGGACTCGCGTCCCGAGCTGACACCGTGGCTGGCCTCGGTGTTCGTGCCGCCGGCGTGGCGTGGACGCGGTATCGCCTCGGCGCTGGTCGAGCGTGTGGCCGAGGAGGCGCGGGTGTCCGGCTGCCCCGGCTGCTATCTGTATACGCCCGACCAGCAGGCGCTCTACGCCCGCCTGGGCTGGCAGGCACAGGAAGAGCTCGACTACCGCGGCGAGCGGGTCACCCTGATGTGGCGTGAATGGCCCGCGTGAGCGTGGCGGTTGCGCACTGATCGGCCGGCCGGGCTCGCCTCACCAGCTCTTGTAGGGCAGGAACTTGCCGTTCAAGGTCACGACCACGCGATCTCCCTTGGGATTTTCCTCTCGTTCGACCGCCATCTCGAAGTCGATGGCGCTCATGATCCCGTCGCCGAACTTCTCCTGAATGACGTCTTTCAGCGTCGGCCCGTAGACGCCGACGATCTCGTAGAGCCGGTAGATCAGCGGATCCTGGGGGACGGCCTGATCCCAGGTCTTGGTGGGGAAGGCTTCGAGTGCCGCCACCACCTCGTCAGCGAGCTCATCTTTCAGGTCCAGGGCCTCGGCGATCCGGCGCGCGCTCTGGGCCGGTGCGCTGTTCATGCCGTAGCAGGCCGAGGCGACCCACACCGGTTAGTGGCCGCTGGCCGCGGCCAGGTCGTCCCAGCTCAGGCCCTGGCGTGCCTTGGCGGCCATCAGCGTGTGGTGCATTTCCAGCTTGTCCATGGGGTGTCTCCTGGGGTCGATATGTGCGCCGCCGTCGCCGGCGGCGGGTTGGTCAGATCAGGTCGCGCTTGGGGCCGGTACGCACATGGGTGGCGTAGAGGGTAAGACCGGTGAAGGCGATGCCGCCGGCCAGATTGCCCAGCACCGTGGGGATCTCGTTCCAGATCATGTAGTCCATGACCGAGAAGCCGCCGCCCATGATCATCGCCGAGGGGAACAGGAACATGTTGACGATGGAGTGCTCGAAGCCCATGTAGAAGAACAGCATGATCGGCATCCACATCGCGATCACCTTGCCGCTCACCGAGGTGGAGATCATCGCGCCGACCACGCCCATCGAGACCATCCAGTTGCACAGCATGCCGCGCACGAAAATGGTGAACCAGCCGGCCAGGCCGTACTGGGCGTAGCCCAGTGTGCGTGCCTCACCGATACCGGCGATCTTTTCGCCCACCGCGCCGGGGCCGATGGAGAAACCGTAGGTGAGGATGAAGGCCATCATCAGCGCCACCGTCAGCGC
Organism: Salinicola endophyticus; assembly: GCF_040536835.1. NCBI lineage: Bacteria > Pseudomonadati > Pseudomonadota > Gammaproteobacteria > Oceanospirillales > Halomonadaceae > Salinicola > Salinicola endophyticus. The sequence goes on along the minus strand of NZ_CP159578.1, from coordinate 3,192,926 downwards.
GCCGCCGAGATTGCCCAGGAAGACCCATCCCCAGTTGCGCAGCACCCGCTCGACGGTGACGCCCTGGCGCCGATCCAGCAGCGCCAGCGGGGTCAGCATGAACACCCCGGTGAGCAGATCGAAGCCCATGAGATAGAGCATCACGAACCCCACCGGGAACAGGATCGCGCCCACCAGCGGCTGGCCGGTCTGCACCGTGATGGTGATCGCGAAGGCCGCGGCCAGGGCCAGGATGGCACCGGCCATGTAGGCGCGGATCACCGTATCGCGGGTCGACATGAAGATCTTGGATTCGCCGGTGTCGACCATCTTGGTGACGAACTCGGGGGGAGTGAGATAGGACATGGGGCTTTCCTCGCTTGTTGTGACTTGTCGTTGTAGGGGAAGCATCGACTGCTGGGTCCAACCACTGCTATCGCGCGCCGCGGTATCGACGGCGGCGCCACTCAGATATCTGCACGCGCCTCAAGCAGCACGACGTCATCGCCACGCAGGGCGACGGGCCAGGTCTGCAGGCGCTGTTCGGGATCCTCCAGACAGACCCCGTCGCGTAGCCGGAAGTGCTGTTTGTAGAGCGGCGAAGCGATCACTCGCTCACCTTGCAGCTCGCCGATAATGCCGCGCCCGATCACATTGGCCCCCGAGAAGGGGTCGCGGTTATCGACGGCGTAGAGGCAATCGCCGGCAGCGTCTTCGGGCTGTCTGGAACGATCGGCAGTGTCTTCGGGCTGCCTGGAACGACTGTCGGCGGCGTCGGGCCGAGCGGGCAGATAGAAAATCGCGATCTGATGGCCCGCGTGCCAGGCCACCACGCCCGAATGCGCCACCAGATCGGCCCGCGTGCAGAGGCGCGCACAGTGCGGCGACGAGGCATGCGCTGCGGTCGAAGCCGCCAGGGTCGACGGGCTCATGAGCTCATCTCCACGGCCAGCGAAGCGATCTCCTCGGCCCGCGCCGGACGTGGCTGATCACGCTCGTTCACGCTGACGATATCGGGGTCGGGGCGTTGGTCGTTGACGAAGGTGCGGAAGCGCTTGAGCTTCTCCGGGTCCTTGAGCGCGCCGGCCCACTCGCACTCGTAGCGGTCGACCACCTGCTGCATCTGCGTCTCCAGCTCGGCGCCCAGGCCGAGACTGTCTTCCAGGATGACCTGCTTGAGATAGTCGAGGCCGCCGTCGAGGTTCTCGCGCCATACCGAGGTGCGCTGCAGCTTGTCCGCGGTGCGGATGTAGAACATCAGGAAACGGTCGATAGTGCGCAGCAGCGTGGCATCGTCGAGGTCGGTGGCGAATAGCTCGGCGTGACGCGGACGCATGCCGCCGTTGCCGCAGACGTAGAGGTTCCAGCCGTGTTCGGTGGCGATCACCCCGACGTCCTTGCTCTGTGCCTCGGCACATTCGCGGGTGCAGCCGGAAACGGCGAACTTGAGCTTGTGTGGCGAGCGCAGACCCTTGTAGCGATTCTCGATCGTCAGCGCCATGGCGACACTGTCCTGCACGCCGTAGCGGCACCAGGTGCTGCCGACGCAGGATTTCACCGTGCGTGTCGACTTGCCGTAGGCGTGACCGGTCTCGAAGCCGGCCTCGATCAGCTCGCGCCATATCTCCGGCAGTTCGTGGAGCTGGGCGCCGAACAGATCGATGCGCTGGCCGCCGGTGATCTTGGTATAGAGCGCATACTTCTTGGCCACCGCACCGATGGCGATCAGCTTGTCCGGGGTGATCTCGCCGCCGGGGATGCGCGGCACCACCGAGTAGGTGCCGTTCTTCTGCATGTTGGCCATGAAGGTGTCGTTGGTGTCCTGCAGCGGAATCAACGATGGCTCGGCGATCGGCGCATTCCAGCACGAGGCCAGGATCGAGGCCACCGCCGGTTTGCAGATGTCGCACCCCAGATGCCCCTTGCCGTGGCGGGTGTGCAGTGCCTCGAAGCTCTCGATGCCCTCGACGCGCACCAGGTCGTAGAGCTCCTGACGGGTATAGGCGAAGTGTTCGCACAGGCTCTTGTCGACGGCGATGCCGCGGCTTTCGAGCTCATGGTCGAAGACCTGCTTGAGCAGGGCGGTGCAGCCGCCGCAGCCGGTGCTCGCCTGGGTCTCGGCCTTGAGCGACGCGAGATCGGTGCAGCCCTGGGCCACCGCCTGGCACACCGCGCCCTTGGTCACGTTATGGCAGGAGCAGATGGCGGCGCTCTCGGGCAGCGCATCGGCCCCCAGCAGCGGCGCGCCCTCGCCCTGGGGCAGGATCAGACTGGCGGGATCGGCGGGGAGGGGAATGGCGTTCTGCACGTACTGCAGCAGGGTGTCGTAGTAGCTGTTGTCGCCCACCAGCACCGCGCCGAGGGCGCGCTTGCCGTCGGCTGAGACCACCAGGCGGCGGTAGCCGTGGCCGGCTTCGTCGATGAAGCGATAGCTCACCGCCCCCTCGGTGGTGGCGTGGGCGTCGCCGATCGAGCCGACGTCGACGCCGAGCAGCTTGAGCTTGGTCGACATGTCGGCGCCGCTGAAGGTTTCACAGACATCGTCCAGACAGCCGGCAACGGTGCGTGCCATGGTGTAGCCGGGGGCGACCAGGCCGAAGATCCGGCCGTTCCACAGCGCGCACTCGCCGATGGCGAAGATCGCCGGGTCGGAGGTGACGCAGGTGTCGTCGATGACGACCCCGCCGCGTTCGCCGATCGCCAGGCCGCACTCCCGTGCCAGCCGGTCCTGCGGGCGGATACCGGCGGAGAACACGATCAGGTCGGTCTCCAGCCAGGTGCCGTCGGTGAAGTTCATGCGATAGCGGTGGTCCTCGCCGGCCACGATCTCGCGGGTGGCGCGATCCACGTGCACGCCGACGCCGAGCGCTTCGATACGCGCCCGCAGCGCCTGGCCGGCCTCGGCATCGAGCTGCACCGGCATCAGGCGCGGCGCGAACTCGACTACGTGGGCCTCCAGCCCCAGCGACTTGAGCGCGTTGGCCGCTTCCAGCCCCAGCAGGCCGCCGCCGACCACCACCCCGCGGGGGGCTTCGCGCTGTGCCAGCGACGCCGCCGCGGCACGAATCTGGTCGAGGTCATCGAGGGTGCGGTAGACCAGCTGGGCGTGGCCACTGGCGTCCTCCGCTGGGGTCGGAATCGGCGGCACGAAGGGGTAGGAGCCGGTGGCCAGGATCAGGCGGTCGAAGGGGTAGCGGTGATCGGCGCTGATCACCTCGCGGCTCTCGCGATCGATCGCGCTGATGCACTCGCCCAGCCGCAGCTCGATGCCATGGCGGGCGCAGAAGTCGGCGTCGCCGAGCGCCAGTGACTCGGCGTCGCTGCCGCCGAAGTAGTCGGAGAGATGCACCCGATCGTAGGCGCGGTGGCGCTCCTCGCCGAACACGGTGATTGCATAGCGCTGGTGAAGGTCTCGGGCGACCAGCTGCTCGAGGCAGTAGTGGCCGACCATGCCGTTGCCGATCACGATCAGGCGCGCCGGGGTATCGGCTGCCGGCGTGGTAGCGTCGCGTGTCATGCCGCTTCCTCCTGGGTCGGTTGGGCCTCTGTGGCCAGGTGGCGTTCGATGTCGCGGGGGCCGAACAGCAACGCCTCGCGACAGTGAGACAGGGGCGTGGCCGCCTGGGCCAGGGCGAAGAGCGCCGGGCCGGCGGCGGTGTCGCCGTAGAGCAGGGCGCCGATCAGACGCGAGTCGCGCAGCAGCAGCCGGCGATAGTCGCCGTGCTCGGCGTCGGCATAGGTGAGTACCTCGGTGGCGGCGTCCTCGGCTTCGGCCGGACCGAAGGCGTAGAGCGAGACGCCGGCGACCTTGAGTCGGGTGGCGCAGTCGCGACGCACATAGCCGGGCGTGGTGGCCTGGCCCGGGGCGTCGGCGCACAGATGCGCGGCAAGCACCTCGACCTGCTGCCAGATGGGTTCGACCAGCCCCACGGTGTCGCCCTCGAATTCGCAACACTCCCCCAGCGCATGGATGCGGGGGTCGCTGGTGGCCAGGTGGGCGTCGACGCGAATGCCACGAGCGACGTCGAGCCCGGCGCGTCTGCCCAGCTCGCTGTGGGCCTCGATGCCGGCGGCGATGACCACGCAGTCGGCGGCCAGCCGGCGGCCGTCGGCGAGGGCCACCGCGCAGACGTTACCCGCGGCATCGCCTTCACAGCGCGCCAGGGTGACGCCGGTCATGAGCGTCAATCCGCGCTGTGCCAGGGCCTGTGCCAGCCAGTCCGCGGCGGTGCGATCCAACTGCCGGTTCATCAGCCGTTCGCTGCGCTGCAGCAGGGTCACCTCGAGGCCGCGCCGGCGCAGTCCCTCGGTGGCTTCCAGGCCGAGCAGGCCGCCGCCGACCACGATGGCCTTGCGCCCCGGGGACTGGTCAGCGAGCCAGTCGGCGTCGTCGAGCGTGCGGAAGGCACCGACGTTGCCCAGTTCGATGCCCGGAATCCGGGGCATGGCCGGGCGCGAGCCGGTGGCCAGAATCAGTCGGTCATAGGCAAGACGCTCGCCCGTCTCCAGCGTGACCTCGCGGGCGGCGCGGTCGATGACCGTGACACGCTGGCCCAGGCGCTCGCTGACGCTGACGTTGCCGCGCGTCTCGGCGATCTCCAGATCCAGCGCCGGCCGCGCGATCTCTCCGGCCAGCCAGGGGGACAGCAGTACCCGGTTGTAGGCGGCGGCACGCTCTTCACCGATGAGGGTGATCTGGACATCGAGGCGGCAGCGCGTGCGCAGCGTATTGAGCAGGCGATGTCCGGCCATGCCATTGCCGACGATGATCCAGCGCCGGGGGCCTGTGTTCGGGGGCTCGGCACGCTGTGCGGTCTCTCTCATCTCGTCCTCCCTTGGCGCTGCGGGGCATGCCCCATACAACGCAAAAAGGCGCCTGATGACGCGAAGGAGAAGCTCCGCGGCATCAGGCGCCTTTGCCTGAATCTGAATGGGCCTGAATCTGAAGGGGCCCGAATCTGAAGGGGCCCGAATCTGGATCGGTCAACACGCAGCGCGACCGCCGTTGGTCGCTGCTGTGTTGATCCAAGCGAAGCGCATGCCAGCAAGTCGATATCACCGCCGATTCAGTGGGTTGATACCGGAGGGGAGAAAGCGGCGGCGGGTCTCGGCAAGCGAGTTTGAGCCTCCACGGTGCAGCGGTGGCGTTGACTGCACCATGAGTTGGCATCGGCGTGCGCCAGATCGCGCCGAGCACGCCGGTGGCGCATCGCCGAACGAGACAGGTTATTGATAAAAAGGCAGAAACATAGAAAAGGCGCAGTTATTGCGCAATCAACGGGGAGTGGCGTTGCCGCCCGCTGCGGCGGATACCAGCGCTGCCGACGCGCGGCCCACGAGAGCCGCACGACCATGATTCAGTATCCGTGGGCTCGAGGCAGGGCACGCGGTACGGGCAACGAGGCCCGACACCAGGCTACGGCTTGGGGTCGGGCTTTTTTTGTGCCCATTTTTATGACCACCAGCCCTGACGCAGACGCCCCGAGCAGCGCCAGGCGACGTCAACCACTGCTGTTGGCGCATCGAGGGAGGAGTTCATGCCGCTATCTCGAACTGCATCTCAACCCACCTCGCCAGCGACGCCCCGAGCCGCTGGCGCCGGCGACGTGATGGGGGAGGGCACCACCACCTGCCCGCCTTCCAAGGGCACCACGACTTGCCCGCCTTCCAAGGGCACCACGACTTGCCCGCCTTCCAAGGGCACCACGACTTGCCCGCCTTCCAAGGGCACCACAACCTGCCCTTATTGCGGCGTCGGCTGCGGTGTCGATATCACCTTCAGCGACGGCAAGCCCTCGGCGGTGGCGGGAACGCGCAGCCATCCGGCCAATGGCGGGCGGCTGTGCGTCAAGGGGAGTGCGCTGCACGAGACGCTGGGACATGAAGGGCGGCTGCTCTACCCGCAGGTGGATGGCCAGCGGGTCGACTGGGACAGTGCGCTCGATACCCTTGCCGAGCGGCTGGCAGCGACCCAGCGCGAGCATGGCCGGCAGTCGGTCGCGGCCTATCTCTCCGGTCAGCTGTTGACCGAGGATTACTACGTCGCCAACAAGCTGTTCAAGGGCTTCCTGGGCACCCCCCACGTGGATACCAATTCGCGGCTGTGCATGGCCTCGGCCGTGAGTGCCTACAAACGCGCCTTCGGGGCCGACGCCGTGCCCTGCTGCTACGCCGATCTGGAGTGTGCGGAGCTGGTGGTACTGGTGGGCGCCAATCCGGCCTGGAATCATCCGGTGCTCTACCAACGGCTGAAGGCGGCCAAGCAGCGCAATCCGCTGCTGCGGGTGGTGGTGATCGACCCGCGGGTCACCGACAGCTGCGAGATCGCCGATCTCTATCTGGGGATCGCCCCCGGCAGCGATGCGCGTCTGTTCACTGGCCTGCTGGCGTGGATGGCGGCCAGCGGGCGCCTCGACCGCCCCTATCTCGAGCGCCACACCCAGGGGGTCGAACAGACCCTGTCCGCGGCGCGGGAAGACGATGTCTCGCTCGCGGCCATCGCTGCCGACTGCGATATCGATCTGGAGCGTCTGGAGACCTTCTACTACTGGTTCGCCAGCCAGCTGCACGTGGTCACGCTCTACTCCCAGGGCATCAATCAGTCGAGCAGCGGCAGCGACAAGTGCCAGGCGATCATCAACTGCCATCTGGCCGGCGGCAAGCTGGGTCTGCCCGGCGCCGGGCCCTTTTCGATCACCGGCCAGCCCAATGCCATGGGCGGGCGCGAGGTCGGCGGTCTGGCCAACCAGCTGGCGGCGCACATGGATTACGACTCGCCGGGGGCGATCGAGCGGGTGACGCGCTTCTGGGGTACACCGGGGCTGACGCCGAGCCTGCCCGAGGGTCCGGGGTTGAAGGCGGTGGCGCTGTTCGAGGCGATCGAGCGCGGCGAAATCCAGGCGCTGTGGATCATGGCCACCAATCCGGTGGTCAGCCTGCCGCAGGCCGATCACATCAAGCGCGTTCTGGCCGCCTGTCCGCTGGTGATCGTCTCCGACTGCCTGGCCAACGCCGAGATCCTGGAGGTGGCGGATATCGTGCTGCCGGCCACCGGCTGGTCGGAGAAGGATGGCACCGTGACCAACTCGGAGCGCTGTATCTCGCGCCAGCGCGGGCTGCTGCCGCCACCGGGGGAGGCACGTCACGACTGGTGGGCGCTGAGTCAGGTCGCTGCCCGCCTGGGTTACGCCGAGGCGTTCGCCTACCGCCATCCGGCGCAGATCTTCGCCGAGCATGCCCGGCTCTCGGGGTTCGAGAACGGTGATAGCCCTGCGGGCGCGGAAGAGGCCGATAGCCCCTGGCGGGTCTTCGATATCTCGGGCCTGGCCGATCTCGACCGCGAAGGCTACGACGCCCTGGCGCCGATCCAGTGGCCGGTCAACGCAAGTGCCCCGGCGGGCACGCCGCGGCTGTTCGTGGATGGCCGTTTCGCCACGCCCGACGGTCGCGCGCGGCTACTGCCGGTGCGCCCCCGTGCTCCCGCACAGGCGCTCGCGGCGCGCTATCCCCTGCGTCTCAATACCGGGCGCATCCGCGATCAGTGGCACACCATGACGCGTACGGCCCGCGCGCCACGCTTGATGAACCATCGCGCCGAGCCGTTCGTCGAGATCCACCCGCGGGATGCCGCCTACGCCGGCATCCAGGATCAGCAGCTGGTCGAACTGGCGGCAGCCGGTGGGTGCTATCGGGCCCGTGCGCGCCTGGCCAAGGCGCAGCGCCGCGGTGAGCTGTTCGCACCGATGCACTGGAACGCGGCCTTCAGCGGTCGTGCCAAGGTCAATGCGCTGATCCAGGCCCACGTCGATCCGCTCTCCGGGCAGCCCGAATCGAAGCACGGCGCGGTGGCGCTGCGGCCGCTGCCGCTGGCCTGGGAGGCGACGCTGCTCGTCGCCGACGATCTGGCGATGAGCATCGATCCGCGCCCCGGCTGTGACTACTGGGCGCGCATTCCGCTCGCCAACGCGCTGCGCTGGCAGCTCGGCGGTGCCCCGGAGAGCGCCGGGCGCGACTGGCTGGCGTGGCTGGCGGCCGAGCTGCCGGTGGCGGTCTCCCAGTGGAGCTGTGACGCCGCCCAGGGGCGGCTGCGCGCCAGCGGTATCGAGGCCGGCCGGCTGCGCTGGTGGCTGCTGGTCGGGCCGCCGGCGTCGCTGCCTGCGCTGCACTGGCTCGAACAGCGCTTCGCCCGCGGGCTCGAGGGCGATGACCGCCGACGTGTCCTGGCCGGCTGCGATAGCGGCGCCGAGGATGACGGCGCCATCGTCTGTAGCTGCCATCAGGTCGGCCAGCGGCGCATCGTCGCCGCGATCCGTGCCGGCGATAGCAGCGTGGAGGCGCTGGGGGCGCGGCTCGCCTGCGGCACCCAGTGCGGCTCCTGCCAACCCGAATTGAAAGCGCTGATCGAAGAGGAGAGCGCCCATGTCGATGCCTGAACTCAGTATCCACGACTCCCGTTTCGGCGCCCGCTGGGCGCGGCTGTGGCAGCGCGGTCGCCAGTGGCTGAGGCCGGAGGCAGCGCGCGGCGTCGACCTTGCCGGCGCCGGTGCCGTTACCCCGGACGCCGCTCCTCACGGGCGTGTCAGCCTGGTCGGCGCCGGTCCTGGCGCCGCGGACCTGTTGACCCTGCGCGCCGCCCGGCGGATCGCCGAGGCCGAGGCGGTGGTCTACGACCGCCTGGTCGGCGACGACGTGCTGGCGCTGCTGCCGGCGGGCTGCGAGCGCTACTACGTGGGCAAGGCGCGCGGCCACCACAGCGTGCCCCAGGCGGAGATCGGCGCGCTGCTGGCGAGACTGGCCGGCGCGGGCAAGCGGGTGGTGCGCTTGAAGGGGGGCGACCCGGGGGTCTTCGGGCGCATGGGCGAGGAGCTGGCGGCACTCGCCACGACCCGAGCCGAGGTCGAGATCGTCCCCGGGCTCACCGCCGCCTCGGCGGCGGTCGCGGCCATGGGTATCCCGCTGACCGACCGCGCCCACGCCCAGCAGCTGCGCTTCGTCACCGCCCAGCTCTGTCGGGAGCAGGGCACGCCGGACTGGGCCGCGCTGGCGCGTCGCGACGAGACGCTGGTGTTCTACATGGGGTTGTCCAAGGTGGCGGCGATCTGCCACGGCCTGCGCGCTGCCGGCCTGCCGGATGAGTGGCCGATGATGCTGATCAGCCACGCCTCGCTGCCCGAGCAGCAGGCGCTGGTGGGCACCCTGGCGGACATGCCCGCACGGCTGGCCGAGTCGCCGCTGCCGTCGCCCTGTCTGATCGTGGTGGGCAGCGTGGTGGCGATGACGCACACCTCGCCCGCCGCGCCGACGCCCGCGGTCGCTGCAGCCCACGCTGATTGAGGCGCGTGTTGCCCGCGACTCGCCAGGGGCCGCTTGTGGTGTCTGCCTCGGGTGCGAGGACGAACACCGGCTGACGTCTCACCGCAGACGCGATGATAGACTGGTCGCGCAGCGGAGAATCGACGGGGTCAGAGAGGTGGCATGGCCAAGCAGAAGGGAGAAATTCGCCAGCGCAATGTCGAGAACATTCTGCTGGCGGCGGAGCGGGTGTTCGCCGAAAAGGGGTATGCTGGCGCCTCGATGGGCGAGATCGCCCAGCTGGCCGAGATCCCCAAATCCAACGTGCACTACTACTTCTCGACCAAGGGGGAGCTGTACCGCGAGGTATTGCTCGGCCTGCTCGAGGTCTGGAAGCAGGATGCGCTGTGCTTCGAGCTCTACGACGACCCGCGCATCGTACTGTCGACCTATATCCGCGCCAAGATGCTGCATTCGCGCAATCGCGCCGCCGGCTCCAAGGTCTGGGCGGCGGAGGTGATGCAGGGCGCCCCGGTGCTCGGCGACTGTTTGCGCGACAACCTCTACGAGTGGGCCAAGCTCAAGGAGGCCAAGATCCGCGAGTGGATCGAGGCCGAACGCATTCTGCCCGTGGAACCCTCCTATCTGCTGTACATGATCTGGGCCTCGACCCAGCACTACGCCGATTTCGATCACCAGATCTACCTGCTCAACGACGATGCCCCGCTCGACGACAGGCAGTTCGAGCGTGCGGTGCAGACCGTGACCAGCACCCTGCTGCGGGGGATCGGGTTGTCGCCCTGAGTGCGCCTCCTGTTCGTCGTAAAGAAGAACCCCGGCTCGTGGCCGGGGCGTCGTAGCCATCTCGAGGCGGGTATCACGCCGATTCGCGGAAGGGGTTGCGCGGGTCCTCGTTCCAGCTCAGGTAGGGCTTGCCGCTCTCCTGCGTCACCATGGTGATGCAGCCTTCCACCGGGCAGGTGATCTGGCACAGGTTGCAGCCCACGCACTCTTCCTCGATCACTTCGTAGCGTCGCGCACCGGCCTCGTCGACGAGCTTGGCGATCGACTGGTGCGAGGTGTCCTCGCAGGCGATGTAGCAGCGTCCGCACTGGATGCACTGGTCCTGGTCGATGTGGGCGATGGTCTGGAAGTTCATGTCGAGATACTTCCAGTCGGTGGTATGCGGCACCGCCTTGCCGGAGAAGTCACTCAGGCGTCGATAGCCCTTCTCGGCCATCCAGCGTGCCAGGCCATCCTGCATCTCTTCGACGATGCGGAAGCCGTGGAGCATGGCCGCGGTGCAGACCTGCACCGCACCGGCGCCGAGAGCGACGAACTCGGCGGCGTCGTGCCAGTTGGAAATCCCACCGATGCCGCAGATCGGCAACCCTTGGGTGGCCGGGTCGCGGGCGATCTCGGCGACCATGTTCATGGCGATCGGCTTGACCGCCGCGCCGCAGTAACCGCCGTGGGTGCTCTGGTGGCCCACGGTGGGTCGGGCGACCATGTGGTCGAGGTCGATCGAGGTGATCGAGTTGATGGTGTTGATCAGCGACACGGCGTCGGCGCCACCGCGCAATGCGGCACGGGCCGGCTCGCGGATGTCGGTGATGTTGGGGGTCAGCTTGACGATCACCGGCAGCCGCGAGTAGGTCTTGCACCAGCGCGTGACCTGCTCGATCAAGTCGGGGTTCTGGCCCACCGCGGCGCCCATGCCGCGCTCCGGCATGCCGTGGGGACAGCCCAGGTTGAGCTCGATGCCGTCGGCGCCGGTGGCCTCGAACCGGGGCAGGATCGCCTTCCAGCTCTCCTCGACGCAGGGCACCATGATCGACACGATGAGCGCGCGATCGGGCCAGCGCTGCTTGACCTCGGTGATCTCGCGCAGGTTGGTCTCCAGGCTGCGGTCGGTGATCAGCTCGATATTGTTGAAGCCCAGCACCTCGCGGTTCTTGCCGAAATGCGCCGAGTAGCGCGACGACACGTTGACCGGCGCCGGGTCCTCGCCGAGGGTCTTCCACACCACGCCGCCCCAGCCCGCTTCGAAGGCGCGTTCGACGTTGTAGGCCTTGTCGGTGGGCGGCGCCGAGGCCAGCCAGAACGGGTTGGGGGACTTGATGCCGGCGAACTCGATACTCAGGTCGACGTCGGGTCGTTTGGCGATCGCTTTCATTACGCCACCTCCTGCTGGGCCATGAGATCCTGATGAATGGCCTGGGCGGCCAGCTTGCCGTGCTGCACGGCCTGGACGGTGAGATCCTGCCCCAGGGCGATGCAGTCGCCGCCGGCGTAGACGCCGGGCAGGTCGGTGCGGAAGTGGCCGTCGACGTGGACCTTGCCGCCTTCGCGTTCCAGCCCCGGGATAGCCGCCAGATGCGCCTCGTCGAGGGCCTGGCCGATCGCTGTGAAGACGCCGTCGGCGGCGATCTCCAGTGTCTCGCCGGTAGCCACGAGGGTGCCGTCGCGGGATTGGGTGCGCGCGAAGCGCATGCCGGCCACGCGGCCTTCGGCATCGAGCAGGATCTCTTCGGGACGCGCCCAGGTGACGATCTTGACGCCGTTGGCGCGGGCGATCTCCTGTTCGTGGCCGGTGGCGGGCATGGCGTCGATGCCGCGCCGGTAGACCAGGGTGACCTCGTCGGCGCCGAGACGTGCCATCTGCACCGCCATGTCGATGGCGGTGTTGCCGGCGCCGATCACCACGCAGCGTCGCGCCAGCGGCAGCGTGCTCAGGTCGTCGGTCTCTCGCAGCGTCCGGATGTAGTCGGTGGCCGGCATCAACCCCGGCGTGGCGACGCCCGGCGCGTCCTCGCCGGTCAGTCCCAGGCGGCGGCTGGCGCCCAGCCCCAGGCCGAGGAAGACCGCGTCGTGATCGCGCTTGAGGGTAGCGAGGTCGAGGTTGTCGCCGAGCCGCTGGCCATGGCGAATCTCGATGCCGCCGACCGCGAGCAGGAAGTCGATCTCCTTCTGCGCGTAGTCGTCGACCAGCTTGTAGCGAGCGATGCCGTATTCGTTGAGCCCGCCGGGCCTGGGATCGGCTTCGAAGATCGTCACCCGATGGCCGTGGGTCGCCAGGCGGTGGGCGCAGGACAGCCCCGCCGGGCCGGCGCCGACCACGGCGACGTGACGCCCGGTATCGGCGGCGCGCGGGAAGGGGTGTTCGGTGAAGTGCATGTGATCGATGGCGTGACGCTGCAGCAGGCCGATCAGCACCGGCTGGCACTCGGCGTCGTGGTTGCGCACGCAGCTCTGCTCGCAGAGGATCTCGGTGGGGCAGACCCGGGCGCAACTGCCGCCGAGGATGTTCTCCTCGAGGATGGTCTGGGCCGCGCCGTTGATGTTGTCCTCGCTGATCTCACGGATGAAGCGCGGGATGTCGATGTCCGAGGGGCAGGCTTCGATGCAGGGCGCGTCATAGCAGTAGAGGCAGCGCTGGCTCTCGATGATCGCCTGGCGCTGGGTCAGCGGCGGGTGCAGGTCGCGGAAGTTGGCTTCCAGCGCCGCAGCGTCACGGCCGCCGTCGCCGGCCCGGGGCAGGTGATCGAGGGAATCGGTCACGGTCGGTCTCCTTCGGCGCCGCCGTTCGCTCTGGGCGATGCGGCGGGCCGGTTGTTGTCATTTTCGTGATGGGGCGTACGGGGCGTAGCGGGCGACTCAGCGTTCCACGGCCGTGGGCGCGTTGCGCTCGGCGCGCCGCTTGAGCACGTCGAAGACACCCGGATAGGCCGGGCGCTCGAGGTAACGGCCGGCGCCGCGCTCGGCGCGCAGGTCGCCGTCGCGCCACACCCACTTGCCCTGGCTGACGGTATGGCGGGGGATGCCGGTGACCGTCCTGCCCTCGAAGATGTTGAAGTCGACGTTCTGGTGGTGGGTCTTGGCCGAGATGGTGCGAGTGCCGTTGGGGTCCCAGACCACCAGGTCGGCGTCGGAGCCTGCCTGGATCGCCCCCTTGCGCGGGTAGAGGTTGAAGATCTTGGCGGTGTTGGTGGAGGTGACGGCGACGAACTCCTGCATCGAGATGCGCCCGCCGCCCACGCCGGCGTCCCAGAGTACCGCCATGCGATCCTCGATACCGGCGGTGCCGTTGGGGATCTTGGTGAAGTCGTCCTTGCCCATCATCTTCTGGTCGGCGCAGAAGCAGCAGTGGTCGGTGGCCGTAGTCTGCAGGTTGCCGGACTGCAGGCCGGTCCAGAGTGCCGCCTGGTGCTCGGGGCTGCGGAAGGGCGGGCTCATCACGTGGCCGGCGGATTGCAGCCAGTCCTTGCTGCGATAGACGCTGTCGTCGATCAGCAGGTGCCCGGCGAGCGCCTCGCCGTAGACCGGCTGGCCCTGGCGACGCGCGTAGGTGATCTCGTCGAGGGCATCCTTGCACGAGACGTGCACCACGTAGATCGGCGCGCCCAGAGTGCCGGCGATGCGGATCGCGCGGCTGGCGGCCTCGCCCTCGACCTGCGGCGGGCGCGACAGCGGGTGGGCCTCGGGGCCGGTTAGCCCCTGAGCGAGCAGCTTCTGCTGCATGTGATGGACCAGCTCGCCGTTCTCGGCGTGTACCGTGGGCACGGCGCCGAGTTCCAGGCAGCGGGTGAAGCTGGCCACCAGGATGTCGTCGGTGGCCATGATGGCATTCTTGTAGGCCATGAAGTGCTTGAAACTGTTGACGCCGTGCTCGCGCACCAGAGTGCCCATGTCCGCGTGGACGTCGTCGTCCCACCAGGTGATGGCGACATGGAAGGCGTAGTCGCTGGCCGCCTTCTCGGCCCAGCCGCGCCAGGTCTGGAAGGCCTCCAGCAGCGGCTGGCCGGGGTTGGGGATCACGAAGTCGATGATCGAGGTGGTGCCACCGGCCAGCCCCGCGGCGGTGCCGGTGTAGAAGTCCTCGCTGGCCACCGTGCCCATGAACGGCAGCTGCATGTGGGTATGTGGGTCGATGCCGCCGGGCATCACGTACTGGCCGCCGGCGTCGATTACCTCGGCATCGCCCGGGGCTTCCAGGTCGGGGCCGACGGCGGCGATCTTGCCGTCGACGCAGAGTACGTCGGCGCGGTAGGTGGCGTCGTGGGTGACGACGGTGCCGCCACGGATCAGAAGGGTCGCCATGCGATGTAACCTCTTGGAATTGTTGTCGAGTCGGCACGCTGCCGAGATATTCTCGGCCCGAGTGTGAGCGAGGGGGCGCCGGAAAGGTGGTGAGCACGGCCCGTTTCCGGCGGGCCTCGTCATTCGCCGTCGGTGAGGCGCGCGTAGGTCTCCGGCCGGCGGTCGCGGAAGAACTGCCAGGTGTTGCGCACCTCGCGGACCATCGCCAGATCCACCTCGTGGATCAGCAGCTCGTCCTGGGTGTCACTGGCCTTGGCCTCGATCTGGCCACGCGGATTGGCGATGTAGGAGCTGCCGTAGAACTCGCCGATGTCCCAGGGGGCCTCGTTGCCGACCCGGTTGATGGCGGCGACGAAGTAGCCGTTGGCCGCCGCCGAGGCGGGCTGTTCGAGTTCCCACAGATATTGCGAGAGACCGGCCACGGTGGCCGAGGGGTTGAAGACGATCTCGGCGCCGTTGAGTGCCAGCGCGCGCCAGCCTTCGGGGAAGTGGCGGTCGTAGCAGATGTAGACGCCGATCTTGCCGTAGGCGGTGTCGAATACCGGCCAGTCGGACTTGCCGGGCTTGAAGAAATATTTCTCCCAGAAGCCGGCGACCTGGGGGATGTGCGTCTTGTGGTACTTGCCGAGATAGCTGCCGTCGGCATCGAAGACCGCGGCGGTGTTGTAGTAGACCCCGGTCGCTGCTTCTTCGTAGATCGGCACCACGATCACCATGCGGTGCTTGGCCGCGAGCTCCTGCATCATGCGACAGGTCGGGCCGTCGGGCACCTGCTCGGCGGCGGCATACCATTTCTTGTCCTGGCTGGGGCAGAAGTAGGGCTGGTTGAACACCTCCTGGAAACAGAGTATCTGAACGCCGGCGGCGGCGGCCTTCTCGATATAGGGCAGGTGCGCCTCGTTCATGGCGTCACGGATGGCTTCCGGCGCCAGGTCAGTCGTGGTCTTCAGGGCCATCTGGATCAGGCCGATCTTTACCTTTTCCATGCACGGTGCCTCGCTTGAGTGTCTTGTTGTTAGGACTTCAATAACCTGACTATGGAGACAGGATAATGTCGAAGCTAGACCCGCTTGTCAGGATGTGGCAAGTGTTTTTTGGGTGGGTTTCAAAAGGCTTTTAAAACAATAAATTAGCGCTTTCTAGGCGGTTTTTCACCAAGATGGCGACATCATGCGCCATTCTGGTGGATTTTTTTTATTGCATTGAAAATAAAAGAGTTGATGGTTTGTTTGGAGGTTGTTTCAGGCGTTTTTTGGCTATGTGAATGCACTGATTTGGCAAGTTTTGGCGTGCCTTTCTGTCCCCGTTTCTGCATGTTTTCTATCTGCCTGGCTCAGCTGGGTGCTTGCATTAAAAACTGACCCTGTAGTCAATTTTTTAGTGTCTCGAAAAACAATGAGTTGGGTCGCGTTGGGCGCGTCGGTGGCCAAGAGGCGATGTTGCTCAGCGATATGGCGCCGCGTTCGGGCACGTTTCTTGCGAGTCGAGTGCTGGCCCCGTCGGGGAGACCGGATAGCCATACGAGGAGACAACAACAATGACCGAATCGACATCACGTGCCGTTCGGCGCGGCGCACTCGTCGAACTCGAGGTCGGCGAAGACGTCCGAGGGAGTTCGCGCTTCAACGAGGACATCGCACCGACCCGCCTCGAGGCGCGAACCTGGTCACGCTGGAATATCGCCGCGCTGTGGGTCGGCATGGCGATCTGTGTGCCCACCTACACCCTGGGCGGCGTGCTCACTGCCTATTTCGGCCTCAGTGTTGGCGAGGCGCTGCTCACCATCCTGCTGGCCAACATCGTGGTGCTGGTGCCGCTGACCCTCAACGCCTTTCCGGGAACCAAGTTCGGGATTCCGTTCCCGGTGGTGCTGCGGTCGTCGTTCGGCATTCGCGGCTCCAACGTGCCGTGTCTGATCCGGGCCCTGGTGGGCTGTGGCTGGTTCGGTATCCAGACCATGTTCGGCGGTCTGGCCATCCATCTGCTGCTGTCGGCGATCTTTCCGCCCTGGCGGGCGCTGGATGGCGTCGGCGAGGTGATCGGCTTCTTCCTGTTCGGGGCGATGAACCTCTACGTGGTGATTCGCGGCGCGGAGTCGATCAAGTGGCTGGAGACGCTGGCCGCGCCCTTGCTGCTCGCGGTGGGGATCGGGCTGATGGTGTGGGCGATGCCCCACGTCTCGATCGACGAGCTGATGAGCCAGCCGCCGTCACGCCCGGAGGGCGCGTCGGTGTTCGGCTACTTCTTCGCCGGGCTGACCGCGATGGTCGGCTTCTGGGCCACGCTGTCGCTCAACATTCCCGACTTCAGCCGCTTCGCCAAGAGCCAGAAGGACCAGATCGTGGGCCAGATCATCGGCCTGCCGCTGACCATGTTCTTCTTCGCCGCCCTGGGGGTGGTGATGACCGCGGCCTCGGCCTCGCTGGTGGGCGAGACGGTCTCCGATCCGGTCAGTCTGATCGGCCACATCGACAGCCCCGTGTGGGTGGTCATTGCCATGGTGCTGATCATCGTCGCCACGCTGTCGACCAATACCGCGGCGAACATCGTGTCGCCGACCAACGACTTCCAGAACATCGCCCCCAAGCTGATCGATCAGACCCGCGGCACCTTGTTGACCGGCCTGGTCGGCGTGCTGCTGATGGGCTATGACCTGCTGCAGAAGGCCGGGCTGATCGATGCCGGCGTGACCCTGGAGAGTCTCTACTCCAACTGGCTGCTGGGCTATTCGAGCCTGCTGGGGCCGATCGCCGGGATCATGGCGGTGGACTATTTCCTGATCAAGCGTCAGTGGCTCGACGTCGCCAGCCTCTACCAGGACGGCGCCGCGTACCCGGCCTACAACCCGGCCGGTTTCATCGCCTTTCTGGTGCCGGTGGCGCTGACGCTGTTCTCGTTGGTCGCGGGGGTCTGGACCTGGTTCTACGATTACGGCTGGTTCACCGGCTCGGCGCTGGGCGCCATCGTCTACTATGCGGCCAGCAAGCTGCTGATGAAGCCCATGGCGGCGGTCCAGCCCGAAGGGCTGGTCGAGGAGGGAGCGCGCTGAGCGTGCTGGCGGCAGGGGCTACACCACGGGCCGAGCGGGCCCGTGGTGTTCGGTCTGGCGCAGGCGCTCAGTGGGTGGCCAGGGTGTTCGGTGTGTCGTTGGGTGTATGGCCGCGACGGCTGTCGGCCTCGTGGTAGGCCTCGCGCGCTTCGTCTTCCGCCGCGGGGCTGAAACGGATCGCCCAGGTCGCCAGTGACACCAGGCTCACCGTGACACCCAGATAGAAAAGCCCCT
Source organism: Salinicola endophyticus (assembly GCF_040536835.1). Lineage (NCBI taxonomy): Bacteria > Pseudomonadati > Pseudomonadota > Gammaproteobacteria > Oceanospirillales > Halomonadaceae > Salinicola > Salinicola endophyticus. Next base: position 3,175,273 of record NZ_CP159578.1, on the reverse strand, counting down.
GCTGATAGGTGAGCGCCTCGCTGCGGAACAGGAAGCCTGCGGCCACCGCGCCCGCATTGCCGCCGGCCCCGACGATGCCGGCCACTGCGCCCAGGGCATGCTTGTTGATGAAGGGCACCACCCCGAAAGTGGCGCCCTCGGCCATCTGCACGAACAGGCTGAAGACCAGCATGATGGCGATGGCCACGGCGAGCGTCTGCATCTGGGCGAAGCCCATCAGCGCGATACCCTCGCACAGCATGGCGACGAACAGCCAGCGTACCCGCCCCTTGAGGCCGCTGCCGCGGGCGAACAGATCCGAGAACACGCCGCCCAGCGTGCGCGCGAACAGATTCATCAGTCCGAACAGCCCGGCAATCAGCCCGGCGGTGGCGAGATCGAGGTCGAACTGATCGAAGAAGTAGATGGCGGCGATGTTGTTGATCGTCAGCTCCACCCCGAAGCAGGCCGCATAGACCGCAAACAGCGCCCAGACGCGCACATCCTTGATCGCTGCCATGAAACTCTGGCGGGCGCCGTGGGCCCGATCCGCGGCGGGCAGCTCGCCGCGCGCGCGCAGCTCGCTGAAGTTGCCGTCGGGGGCGTCCTGGGTGAAGCGGTAGTAGGCCAGCCCGGTCAAGAAGAGCACGATACCCGGCACCACCATGGCCAGGCGCCAGCCCAGCGTTTCGCTGACCCCCAGCATCAGGATGCCGGAGAACACCAGCGGCATCAGGATCTGGGTGGTGCCGCCGCCGAGATTGCCCCAGCCGGCGGTGGTGGCGTTGGCGGTGCCGACCACATTGGGCGCGAACATCACGCTGGTGTGGTACTGGGTGATGACGAACGAGGCGCCGATCGCGCCGATCGCCAGGCGCGCGAGCAGGAAACTCTCGAAGCTGTCGGCCAGGCCGATCGACATCACTGGCAGCGAGCCCAGGCAGAGCAGCCAGGTGTAGGCCTTGCGTGGCCCGATACGATCGCACAGCAGGCCGATGGCGAGCCGCACTATCACGGTGATCGCCACCGAGGCGATGATGGTGTTGCCGATCTGGGTCTTGGTCAGCCCCAGGTCGTCACGTACCACCGCCATCAGTGGGGCGATGCCGAACCAGCCGAAGAAGCAGACGTGAAAGGCGAACCAGGAGAGATGGAAGGCTCGCATGGGGGGAGTCGAGAAGCTGAAGAGTCGAATCCGATTGGCTTTGTGTCGAATGTCCATTGGGGGAGGTGCTCCGCAGTCGTCGCGCGAATGTCGCGGGGGAGAACGCAAAACGGCGCCCATCGTCGATTCATGCCGTGCATGAATCGACGATGGGCGCCGTTGCCCGATCCGTTGCCGACCCTGTCTGGGTCAGTACGCCAGGGGATGCCTGAGCGCGAGCCGCCGTTGGCCCGCCACGAGAGACAAAGCAGGCGGGGTGCCAACATGGCGGTAGTCGAGCAAAATCAATTGGCTGACGCCGACGGCTCGGATTTGCCTGGGGGGCGTGGCGGCTGTGCCGCCAGATGTTGGTGCAACGACGCGCGCGCATGCACCAGCGCGTGAGTGGTTAGAAAAGAGGGTGTCCAGGCTGCCTACCGTCGGGTCATGCGTCCGCGTCGAGCATCGCGACCACCTGGATGACGTTACGCGCCACCTCGATCAGCGGCTTGCTCTGGTCCATGGCGGTCTTGCGCAGCAGGCGGTAGGCCTGTGCCTCGGAAAGCTGCTGATGGGTCATCAGCAGGCCCTTGGCGCGCTCGATCTCGCGCCGCTCGCGCAGCGCCTGGCGGGTGCTCTCGAGCTCGTCGCCGAGGCGTTGCAGGCGCGCGTTCTGTGCCTGGACCAGCTCGACCAGCGAGCGGTTGAAGCGCGACTCGATGGTGTCGAGGGTGAGCGCGCCGGCGGGCGTCTGCTGGTCCTGTGTGAACAGTGCCACCGGGCTGGCCCAGAGCAGCTCCTGGGGCAGCGCATCGAGACTAGCCGCCGCCTCGGGGGGCGCGGCCTGCTGCAGGCGTTGGCGGCAGCTCGCGCGCAGGGCCTCGAGCAGGCGCGTCTCTTCCTCGTGCATGGCGTCGATGCGCTGGGTGGCGACGGCGTACCACTGTTCGCCAGGGTTCTCGAGCGTCCGCGCCAGCGGTGCGCCGCTGCAGGCGAGTTCGCGCAGGGCTTCGAAGGTGTCGTTGAGCGGGCCGGACTGGAGCTGTTGCCAGCGGGCCAGGCTGTCGCGGCTGGTGAACTCGGCGAAGGTCTCGAAGCAGCGGCGCTGGCTGCCGATCAGCGCTTCCAGGGTGTCGCGATGGGGCGTGTCGAAGTGTCCCAGGGTGAAGCCCAGAGCGCCGCAGGCGCGCTCCTGTCCGGCCAGCTCCTTGCCCTGGATGAAATGGAAGAGGCTCACCAGCCGGCGTGTGATGTCGGGATCGCTGGCGGTATCGGCGGCCTCGAAGATCACCTGCAGCAGATGGCCGATCAACTGGTTGAAGGCGCGCAGGGTATCGTCGGCGCTGAGCTGCTGGGTGGTGATGCGCTGGCGCAGATCGGGTAGGGCGTCCAGATCCTGCCAGACCGCGGCGACGCTCACCAGCAGGCGTACGTTGGCCAGACCGCACGGCAGGGCGCCACTCGCGTCGGCCGCGGTCCAGGGGGCCAGGCGCTGTTCCAGGGTGGACTGGGCGAGCTCGCTGTCGGCGATGCGCTGGTCACGCTGCGCGCCGAAGCGGCTGCCGCCGGAACCGAGATAGATGATCGAGCTGCCGCGCTCGCGCTGCAGTGCGTGCACGCAGCGACTGATGTCGGTCACCACGGCGACGATGTCGGAGAGCGCCGTGAGCTGCTCGCGCTGGAGCTTACTGGCTGCTTGCAGCAGCCGTCGGGTAGCGGTCATGGGGTAGCCTGGGCGTTATTGTTGTGGGTACCTGTGCGCCGGGTACGGCCTGCGACCAAGGTCTAAGAAAACTCTATCGCGTCTCGGCACGCCGTGCACGCGGGTCGTTCGTCTGAACGTCTCGCTTCAAGGCTGGTGTGGGAGCGATGGCCGCAAGACGACCGCGCCGACGTCACTGTGGTGGCGTCGGCGCGGTCGCTCGAAGGGGAAGCGTGGGGCGGAAGGGCGGTCTCAGCGTTCGGAGCGCACCTCGTACTCGCCTTCCAGCACGCGCTGGCTGCGGGGCTCGCCGCCGGGCTCGGCATGGTCGGCGCTGCCACCGGCGTACTGGGCGCGGGAAGCGCGGACCTGCTCGGCGCGTTTCTTCATGCGATGGCGCAGGAAGGGCAGCATGGCCCAGCCGACGAGCAGGAAGAACAGCCCCAGCAGGGTGCCGACGAACAGCACGATCCCGAAGATCAGCCAGGTGAAGAGCATTCTCAGCCCGCTCGCACCCTGGCCGGGGCGGGTCCGGTCGACCCGCTCGCGCCACTGCTGCGCGGCGCGCCAGGCGGCGTTTTGCTGCTGTTGGCGATGATCTGTCATCGGGTCTCTCCGGTGGCGGTGAGTGCGTCGCGGCGCAGGTCGAGATCGAGGTCGCGCTGGTTGGCATCGTAGCCTTCGATCTCGACGTGCCCATTACTATCGACCTCGAGTTCGTCGAAGCGTTGCATCCCGCGCGCCTGGGCATGGCTCAGCGCCTGGCGCAACTGGTCGCCGGTGAGGCTCCAGTCGGGCACGCTGGAGCGGCGCTGACTCTCGCGGGTCAGGCTGGTGTCGTCGAGCTGCATCGAGATATCCAGCTCCCAGCCGTCGTTGCGCCAGCCCTCGACTTCCAGCACATTGTCGTCGCGGTCGACGTCGAGTTTTTCGTAGCGGCTGAAGCCGTACTGCTCGGCCTTGCCGAGCAGGCCATCGAGTTCAGCGTAGGAAAGGGTGCCATCGTTGGCCATGGCGCCGGTACTCAGGCCGCAACCCATGGCGATAGCGGGTAACATCCAGAGACGATATTTCATGGCAGTTCTCCCTGTCTATCCGGCAGCGGGCGCCGCACGGCGAACGCCCTGTTCCTTCGTTATACGCGGGCCGACCTTGCCCGGGACTGACAGTGCCGTTCATCTGCGGTTCATCGCCACCGGCCCACGCCAGCGCGGCGGGCGTTCATTCCCGGTTCATCGCCGATGGGTCAGACTGACAGCATGAAAATGCGCAACGTTATCGCTCTACTGATCGCTCTGCCGTGCCTGGCCAGCGGTGCCCTGGTGCCCGTGTCGGCGGCGGATGACGAGGCCGACACGGCGAACCAGGACTGGCACGACCTCCACCAGGAGGTCAAGGCCGGCCATCTGGTGCCGATGACCGCGATCATGGATTGGCTCGAGGCGCGTTTCGAAGGGCAGATCCTCGAGGTCGAGCTGGAGCAGGACCATGGCCACGGCAGCATCGAGTACGAGGTGGAGATGATCGGCCCCCAGGGTCAGGTGGTGGAGTTCGAGTTCGATGCCACGACCGGCGAGCTACTCAGCATCGAAGGCGTTAATATCGAGGCCATGAAGAAGAAGACGCCTTGACCCGGCCCGACCTCGAATGTCGAGGCGGCTGGGTCGAGACGGTAGCGTCGATGGACTTTAGGTGCTGTTTGAAAAGTCGACGAGCGAAGGCCAGGCAAGGCAAAAATCGGCGAAAACGCGGAGTTTACGTGTTGTAAATGAGCATTTTGAGCCGATTTTTAACGCCGCATGGGCGAGCACAGTACTTTTCAGACAGTGCCTAGTCGAGGGATGGGAGTCGAGGTATGAAAGTACTGTTGGTCGAGGACGACGCGGCGCTCGCCGAAGCGCTGGTGGCGGCGCTGGAGGAGGCCGGCCTGCTGATAGAGTCGACCACCACCGGCAGCGAAGCCGACTATCTGGTGCGCACCGAGCGCTACGATGCGCTGATTCTCGATCTCGGCCTGCCGGACGGCGATGGCACCCGCTGGCTGTCGCAGTGGCGCGAGGACGAGATCGATCTGCCGGTGCTGGTGCTGACCGCGCGCGAGCGCTGGTCGGACAAGGCCGCGGGGTTCTCCGCCGGCGCCGACGACTACGTGGTCAAGCCATTCGAGACCGCCGAGATCCTGTTCCGCCTGCGCGCCCTGGTGCGCCGCAGCCACGGCCACTCGCACCCGGTGCTGCGGGTTGGCGAGCTGACCCTGGACACCCACACCGGCAGCGTCACCCTGGCCGGGCGGCCGATCACCCTGACCGCCCAGGAGTCGCGCCTGCTCTCCTATCTGATGCACGCCTCGCCGCGTATCGTCAGCCGCGCCGAGCTCTCCGAACACGTCTACAACCGCGACCACGAGCCCGACTCCAACGTCATCGACGTGCAGATCAGCCGCCTGCGGCGCAAGTTCGGCCGTGCGCGGATCGAGACGCTGCGCGGCCAGGGCTACCGGCTGATCGACCTCGAGGCCGAGGCTTGAGCGCCAGCCTACTGTCGCGTCTGGCTCGGGGGAGACACCGGCTTTACTGCGCGCCCCTCGGCACCCGATTGCTGCTGGCGTCGCTGGTGCTGGTGGTGGTGCTGCTGCCGCTGGCCGGTTTCGGCCTCACCTACAACTTCCGCGAGTCGGCCACGGCTTCCTTCGACAGTCGCCTGGAGTCCCAGCTCAATGCGCTGCTGGCGGGCATCCAGATCGATGGCATGGGTCAGCACCTGCGCCTCAATCGCTCGCTGGGGGATGCGCGCTTCGAGCGAGTCTACTCCGGCTGGTACTGGCAGGTGACCGACGAGGGCGATCTGACTCTTACCTCGCGCTCGCTGTGGGATCAGCGCCTGCCGACGCCGACGCCGGAGAACGGCGTCAACGTGTTCGCCATCACCGGACCCCGCGACGAACCCCTGCGCATGATCGAGCGCGATATCCGCGTGCCTGGCCACCCCAAGGTGATCCGCGTCGCCCTGGCGGGTTCCACCCGCGAACTCGACCGCGAAGTGGGGCGCTTCGAGCGCCTGCTGATCATCTCGCTGGCCACCTTTGCGGTGTTGCTGCTGGCCGGGCTGGCGCTGCAGATGCGCTGGGGGCTGGCGCCGCTGCGGCGGATGTCGGCCAATCTGCGCGCGGTGGAGGAGGGTGAGGCCGAACGCCTGGATACCCAACTCCCCGCAGAGCTCGAGGAGCTGGCGCTGGCGATGAACAGCGTGCTCGAGCGCGACCGCCGCCTGATCGAGCGTGGGCGTGCCGCTGCAGGCAATCTGGCCCACGCGCTGAAGACCCCGGTGAGCGTGCTCAAGACCCTTGCCGAACGCTTCCCAGCCGAGCAGCGCCAGCCGATCAACACCGAGCTTGCGCGTATCGATGATGCCGTGCGCCACCATCTGGCGCGCGCCTCCGCCGCCGGCGGGCTGGCCTTCGCCGGGCGGGTCACCATCGCTGAGGCGATCGCGCCGGTGGTCCAGGGGCTGTCGCGCCTCGCCGAGCGCCGCGGGGTGCACTTCGAGGCGCGAATCGACCCCACCGCGACCGCGCGCATCGACCCGCAGGATCTGCAGGAGCTGGTCGGCAACCTGCTCGAGAACGCGCTGCGCTGGGCCGAGACGCGGGTGATCTTCGTGGTGCGCCGAGTCGAGCACGGAGTGCGCCTACAGGTCGAGGACGACGGCCCCGGGATGACCCGGGCGCAGAGCGAATCGGCGCTGGCGCGCGGGGTGCGGCTCGATACCAGCGCCGCCGGCTCGGGATTGGGGCTGGCGATCGTCGAGGATCTGATGGCGCTCTACGGCGGCGAGCTGACCCTGGACCGCGCCTCTCTGGGCGGTCTCGCCGCCGATGTCTGGTTGCCGGCATCGCCGGTCTCGGCGCAGCTGGAGAAGTCCGGCTGAGCGGGCGTCGCTGGCATCGCATTTGCCACCGGTGATGCGAGGTTGAGATGATTCCCAGCGACGCAGCCGGCTCGGGCACAGGTAAGACAGGCAATGGACAAACACGAACTCAAGCGTGAACAGGCGGCCCGCGCGGCGTGGCTCTCCTACGTCGGCGGGCGCACGCAGGACGAGATCGCCGCCCAGCTGGGGGTCTCACGCCCGGGCGTCCAGCGCCTGCTGGCGCTGGCGCGGGATGAGGGGCTGGTCAAGATCCGCATCGATCATCCGATATCCGGCTGCATGGCGATGGGCGATGCCATCCGTACGCGCTTCGATCTGGCCTTCTGCGACGTGGTGCCCAGTGGCCCCGACGCGATCGGCGGCAATGCCGCCTTCCTCGCGCCCTCCGGGGCCGAGCGCCTGGCCGGGCTGCTCGAGAGCCAGGCGCCGCTGACGCTGTGCCTCGGCACCGGGCGTTCGGTGCGTGCCGCGGTGGAGGCGCTGGGGGTGATGGCGCGACCGCAGCACCGGATCGTCTCGCTGGTGGGCAACGTCGCCCGCGACGGTTCCGCCAACCGCTACGACGGGGTGATGATGCTGGCCGACAAGGTCGGTGCCAGCCGCTTTCTATTGCCGGCCCCGGTGGTCGCCGCCTCGGTCGAGGAGAAGTCGGTGCTGCTGGCGCAGCCGCTGGTACAGGCGGTGTTTTCGGTGGCGCGCCAGGCCCAGGCCGGGGTGATCGGAATCGGCCGTGTCGATCCGCAGGCGACCCTGTTCCAGGATCACTTCATCAGCCGCGCCGAACTCGACGAACTGCTCGCGGCGGGGGCTGTGGGCGAGCTGATGGGCTGGCCGATGAACCTGGCCGGCGAGCTGATCGACTGCCCGCTGACGCGGCGCATCACCAGCCTGCCGCTGGCCGAACTCGGCGCGCAGCCGCTGATTGGCCTGGCCGGCGGGCGCGACAAGGGGCCGGCGATCCTGAGCGCGCTGCGAGGCGGCTGGCTCAAGGGGCTGGTGACCGATGAGGCGGCGGCGCGCTATCTGCTCGAGGCCTGACCCCGAGGTCTGTCTCCCAGTCCTGGCTCCAACCCCTGGCTCCAATAATGCGGTGGACGAAGCGGGCTAATCCGGCGGAAGGGCGTCGCGAGGGCGCTGTAAACCCCTCCCTGGGCGCTACCTTTGCCGTCCCTGGCAAAGGACCCTCGCTTTGCCCTACCCCCGGCGCCCATCATCGGAGACTGGGAGATGAGCGCTAATTACTGCCCCAAAGCGCTGCCTCCAAGTGCGGGATCTAAGTACTGGATTTAAGCACTGGAACTAAGTACCGCCACCTGTCGCTAGCGTTCCCTCCAGGCGTGATTGACGAGGCTATAGACCATGGTCGATAGCCTCGTTTCCGTGTGTTTCTTCGATATGGTCTTAATAAAATCAATGGCTTGCGAGTGTTTTTTGGCGTCTTTGGCCAAAGTCTAAGGGCCGGGGGTTTGCTTTTCGCGGCGAGCAAAATGATCATTTGACTACGCTGTGAGTAGATTGATCAAAACAACGCCCGCCCTCGCTGAAGGAGCCCTCCATGCGCCCGATCTCCCTGATACCCGCTGCCGGTATCGCGCTACTGACCTCGCTGGCCGCCCACGCCGAGACCATTACGGTGGCGACGGTCAACAACAACGACATGATCATCATGCAGGGGCTGACCGACGAGTTCGAAAAGGCCCACCCCGACATCAAGCTCGACTGGGTGGTGCTGGAAGAGAACGTGCTGCGTCAGCGCCTGACCACCGACATCGCTACCAACGGTGGCCAGTTCGACGTCATGACCATCGGCACCTATGAAGTGCCGATCTGGGCCCGTCAGGGCTGGCTGACCGCGCTCGACGATCTGCCCAAGGACTACGACGAGAACGATCTGCTCAAGCCGATTCGCGACGGCCTGAGCCAGAAGGGCAAGCTCTATGCGCTGCCGTTCTACGGCGAAAGTTCGATGATGTACTACCGCAAGGATCTGTTCGAGAAGGCCGGTATCCAGATGACCGAGCAGCCGACCTGGAAGGAGGTTCGCGGCTGGGCCGACAAGCTCAACGATCCGGACAACGGCGTCTATGGCATCTGTCTGCGCGGCAAGCCGGGCTGGGGCGAGAACATGGCGTTCCTCTCCACGCTGGTGAACACCTACGGCGGGCGCTGGTTCGACGAGAAGTGGCATCCGGAGATCGATTCGCCGGCGTGGAAGGAAGCGGTCTCGTTCTATGTCGACATGATGAAGCACGATGGCCCCCCAGGCGCCACCTCCAACGGCTTCAACGAGAACCAGGCGCTGTTCTCCAGCGGCAAGTGCGGCATCTGGGTCGACGCCACCTCGGCGGCGGGGCGCATCTTCGACCCCAGCGAATCCAAGGTCGCCGACGAACTCGGCTTCGCCCCGGCGCCGATCGCCAAGACTCCCAAGGGCTCGCACTGGCTGTGGTCCTGGGCCCTGGCGATTCCTGAATCGTCGAAGTCCAAGGACGCCGCCAAGACCTTCATCACCTGGGCGACCTCCAAGGGCTACGTCGACCTGGTCGGCGAGAAGAAGGGCTGGACCAGCGTGCCGCCGGGCACGCGCAAGTCGACCTATGACAATCCCAAGTACCAGCAGGCCGCCCCCTTCGCCGATTTCGTGCTCAAGGCGATCGAGACTGCCGATCCCACCGACCCGAGTGCCAAGCCGGTGCCCTACACCGGGGTGCAGTACGCCGATATCCCGGAATTCCAGGCCATCGGCACCCAGGTCGGCCAGATGATCGCCGCCGCCCTGGCCGGACAGCAGACGGTCGACCAGGCGCTGAGCAACGCCCAGCGCAGCGCCGATCGCACCATGCGTCAGGCCGGTTACTACAAGGATTGATCTGGTACAAGGACTGATCCGGTAGGACGAGGATCGTCCCGGCGCCCGCTCGCGGGCGCCATCGATTGTCACGGCGCGGCCGGATCGAACTCGGCCGCGCTTCCCTCCAACGCTTATCGATGGGCCTAGCCATGCGTCATAGAGCTTCCGGTCGCACCGTAGGCGGAATGCGTTCGTTCCTGCTGCAGGCGCCCGCTGTCTCCCTGCTGCTGTTGTGGATGCTGGTACCGCTGTGCATGACGCTGTGGTTCTCGTTCCAGCGTTACAACCTGCTCAACCCGATGATCTCCGGCTTCGCCGGGGTCGACAACTACACCTACCTGCTCACCGATCCGGCGCTGTGGACGGCGATGGGCAATACCCTGCTGCTGGTCGGCTGGGTGCTGGCGATCACCGTGGTCGGCGGTACGCTGCTGGCGGTGCTGTTCCAGCAGGAGTTCTTCGGCCGCGGCATCGCGCGCCTGCTGGTGATCGCGCCGTTCTTCATCATGCCCACGGTCAGCGCGCTGATCTGGAAGAACATGATGATGCATCCGGTCAACGGGGTGCTGGCGTGGCTGTTCAATCTGTTCGGCTTCCAGGCGGTGGACTGGTTCTCGTCGCTGCCGCTGACCTCGATCATCATCATCGTATCGTGGGAGTGGCTGCCGTTCGCCCTGCTGATCCTGCTCACCGCGATCCAGTCCCTCGATGATGACCAGGTCGAGGCGGCACGCATGGATGGCGCCGGGCCCATTGCGATCTTCTGGTTCATCACCCTGCCGCACCTGAAGCGGGCGATCAGCGTGGTGATCATGATCGAGATGATCTTTCTGCTCACGATCTTCGCCGAGATATTCGTCACCACCTCCGGCGGGCCAGGGCTGGCGTCGACCAATCTGGCCTACCTGATCTATATCCGCGCACTGCTCGACTTCGATGTCGGCGGGGCGTCCGCCGGCGGCGTGATCGCCATCGTTCTGGCCAACATCGTGGCGATCTTCCTGATCCGCACCGTGGCCCGGCATCTCGAGACCTGAGGCGAGGTAGCGCATGCACTCTTCCATCACCAAGAAACTGGCGATCACGCTGCTGGCCTGGGCCATCGCGCTGGTCGTGTTCTTCCCGATCTTCTGGATGATCCTCACCGGCTTCAAGACCGAGGGCGAAGCGGTGGCGACGCCGCCCAGCCTGTTCTTCGAGCCCACCCTGAGCGGTTACCACGAGGTCATGGCACGGGCCGACTACGTCAAGTTCGCCATCAACAGCGTGGTGGTGTCGCTCGGCTCGACCCTGCTGGCGCTGCTGATTGCGGTGCCGGCGGCCTACTCGATGGCGTTTCTGCCCACGCCACGTACCCGCGGCACGCTGTTGTGGATGCTCTCGACCAAGATGCTGCCACCGGTGGGTGTGCTGATGCCGATCTACCTGCTGTTCCGCGATCTTGGGCTGCTCGACAGCCTGAGCGGGCTGATCGTGATCTACATGCTGATGAACCTGCCGATCGTGGTGTGGATGCTCTACACCTTCTTCAAGGACGTGCCCAAGGACATCCTCGAGGCGGGACGCATGGATGGGGCCGGCACCCTGCAGGAGGTGCTCTACCTGCTGGTGCCACTGACCCTGCCGGGGATCGCCTCCACCGGCCTGCTGTCGGTGATCCTGAGCTGGAACGAGGCGTTCTGGAGTCTCAACCTGACCACCTCCAGCGCGGCCCCGCTGACCGCCTTCATCGCCTCGTTCTCGAGCCCCGAAGGGCTGTTCTGGGCCAAGCTCTCCGCCGCCTCGACGATGGCCATCGCGCCGATCCTGATCCTGGGCTGGATGACCCAAAAGCAGATGGTTCGCGGTTTGACCTTCGGCGCCGTCAAATAAGGAATTCATCATGGCAACGCTCGAACTCAACAATATCGTCAAGGACTTCGCCGGCACGCAGGTCATCAAGGGGGTCGACCTGGAGGTCAAGGATCGCGAGTTCGTGGTCTTCGTCGGCCCCTCCGGCTGCGGCAAGTCGACCCTCCTGCGCATGATCGCCGGGCTGGAGAGTGTCTCCAGCGGCGACATCCTGATCGATGGCCAGCGCATGAACGAGGTCGGCCCGGCCGAACGCGGGCTGTCGATGGTGTTCCAGAGCTATGCGCTCTACCCGCACATGACGGTCGAGGACAACATGGGCTTCAGCCTGCGCCTGGCCAAGGTGCCCAAGGCCGAACGCCGCGAGAAGGTGCTCGAGGCGGCGCGCATCCTGCAGCTCGAGAACCTGCTCGAACGCAAGCCCAAGGCACTCTCCGGCGGCCAGCGTCAGCGCGTGGCGATCGGCCGGGCGATCGTGCGCAACCCCAGCATCTTCCTGTTCGACGAGCCGCTCTCCAACCTCGACGCCGCGCTGCGGGTGCAGATGCGCATAGAGCTGGCGCGGCTGCATGAAGAGCTCGATGCCACCATGATCTACGTCACCCACGATCAGATCGAGGCGATGACCATGGCCGACAAGATCGTGGTGCTGCAGGGCGGCATCGTCGAGCAGGTGGGCTCACCGATGGCACTCTACCACCACCCGCGCAATCGCTTCGTCGCCGGCTTCATCGGTTCACCGAAGATGAACTTCATCGATGTCGAGGTGCGTGACGCCCGCGCTGATGGCGTCTCGGTGCGCCTGCCCGGCGGCGGCGAGTACGCGGTACCGGTGGACGGCAGCGGCTGCCAGGCCGGCGATACCCTGAGCCTGGGCATCCGCCCCGAACACCTGGCCCTCGACGAGGCCGGGCCGCTGGAGGGTGAGATCACGGTGATCGAACGTCTCGGCGGGGTCACCTCACTCTACGTGCAGTGCCACGGTGAGGAGTGGATTCTGGTCACCGACGGCGAAGTCGCCCACCGCGTGCGCGACAGCGTGCGCTTCGGCTTCGCCCCGGCGCGTGCGCATCTGTTCGCGGACGATGGCCTGGCCCTGAGCCACCTCGAGCGCCACCCGCTGGTCGATGTCGAACGGCGCCAGAACCGCGCCTCGACCGCCGCCGATGCGTCCTGAGGAGGGTGGCATGGGGCTACTGATTTTCGACTGCGATGGGGTGCTGGTCGACAGCGAGACCATCGCCGAAAGCGTGCTGCACGAGCAGCTCGCGGCGTGGCTGCCGGACCTGGCCGCCGAGCACGAGCTGCGCGGTGCGCTGGGCATGACCACGGCGGGTATCCTGGCCCATCTGGAGGGGCTCAGCGTGCACCAGCTGCCGCCCGATGCGCTGCTCAGCATCGATGCGGCCATCGAACGTAGGCTGGCCGGCGAGCTCAAGGCCATCGCCGGCATCAGCGAGGCGATCGACGACCTCGATCTGCCGCTGGCGATCGTCTCCAACAGCCGCCGCGAGCGGGTGCTCGCCTCGCTCTCCCACACCGGGCTCAACACGCGGCTGGGGGCAGCGCCGCTGTTCACCGCCGAGCAGGTGGCACGGCCCAAGCCGGCGCCTGACGTCTATCTGCTGGCGGCAGAGACGCTGGCGACCGCGCCGGCCGACTGCCTGGTGGTGGAGGACAGCGTCTCCGGGACCCGCGCCGCCTGTGCCGCCGGGATGACGGTCATCGGATTCACCGGGGCCAGCCATATCGCCGCCGGGCACGCCGCACGGCTGCGCGAAGCCGGGGCCTGGGCAACGCTCGAGCACATGTCCGGGCTCGGCGAGCTGGTCGAACGCTGGCGTGCCGCCTGAGCGGGCCGTCCACGCCCGCTTCATCAAACACTGGACTCTCGAAGATTTAGCTATCAACGACAGCATGATCAACACAGGAACATTGCGATGAAACTCGATAAGCGCACGGCAGTGGTGACCGGCGGCGCCCGCGGTATCGGGCTGGCGATCGTCAGCCGCTACCTGGAGGAGGGCGCGCGGGTGGCGATCGCCGATATCGATCTCGCCGCCGCCGAGCAGGCCGCAGAGTCGCTGTCCGCGCGTCACGGCGATGCGGTGATGGCGGTGCGGCTGGATATCTGCAGTAGCGAGTCGCGCACGGCGATGATCGAAGCGGTCCAGGCGCGCCTGGGGCCGATCGACATCCTGGTCAACAACGCCGCGGTGTTCGACATGGCGCCGGTGCTCGAGGTCAGCGAGGCGAGCTATGACAAGCAGTTCGCGGTCAACGTCAAGGGCACCTTCTTCACCCTGCAGGCGGTAGCAGCGCACATGGTCGCGCGCGGTGAAGGTGGCAAGATCATCAACATGGCGTCCCAGGCCGGGCGCCGCGGCGAGGCGCTGGTGAGCATGTACTGTGCCACCAAGGCCGCGGTGATCAGCCTGACCCAGTCCTGCGGGCTCGATCTGATCAAGCACGGTATCCACGTCAACGGCATCGCCCCCGGGGTGGTCGACACCCCGATGTGGGACGAGGTCGACGCGCTGTTCGCCCGCTACGAGGGGCGCCCGCCGGGGGAGAAGAAGCGTCTGGTCGGCGAAGCGGTGCCCTACGGTCGTATGGGGCGCCCGGAGGATCACGTGGGCGCGGCGGTTTTCCTGGCCAGCGCCGACAGCGATTACGTGGTGGCGCAGACCCTCAACGTCGATGGCGGCAACTGGATGAGCTGACATGTCTGATGCCAAGCCCTTCTTCGACATCGTCACCGCCGGGGAGCTGCTCGCCGAGTTCGTCGCCGAGCGCCGCGGCCAGCGCTTCACCGAGGCGGGGCGCTTTCTCGGCCCCTTCCCCAGCGGGGCGCCGGCGATCTTCGCCTCCCAGGCGGCACGCATGGGCGCCCGGGTCGCCTACGCCGGCTGCGTCGGGGCGGATGGTTTCGGCGAGTTGATCCGTGAACGCCTGACCGCCGACGGCATCGATATCGGTGCTGTCGCCTGCGATCCCGAGCGGCCCACCGGCACCGCCTTCGTGCGCTACCGCGATGACGGCGAGCGCGACTTCGTGTTCAACCTGGCGCACAGCGCGGCGGCGCGTCTGGCGCTCGACGAGGCCGGACTCGCCCGGCTCGCCGATACCCGCTACCTGCACGTGATGGGCTCCTCGCTCACCTCGCCGGCGGCGATCGCGCTGATCGATGCCCTGGTCACGCGGGTCCACGCCCGCGGCGGGCAGGTCAGCTTCGACCCCAATATCCGCCCGGAGCTGATGCGCGACTCGGCCAGCCGCGAGGCGGTCCTGCGCCGGGTCGATGACTGCGACATCTTCCTGCCCAGCGAGGCCGACATCGCCTGGCTGGGGCAGGGCCAGGGCGAGAGCGAGGGTGAGGCGGAGGCCGACACCGTGGCCCGGCTGCTGGCGACCAAGCGCCTGTCGCTGCTGGTGCTCAAGCGCGCCGAGCGTGGCAGCGAAGCCTTCCGTGCCGGTGAGCACCAGCGCGTGGGCGCCTTCAGCGTGACCGAGCGCGACCCCACGGGGGCCGGAGACTGCTTTGGCGGGGCGCTGATCGCCGCACTCGCCGCCGGCGATTCGCTCACCCGCGCCCTGACCCTTGCCAGTGCCGCCGGCGCCCACGCGGTGACCCGTATCGGCCCCATGGAGGGTGCCAGCGACCGCGCCACCCTCGACGCCCTGATCGCATCCCATGGAGATCTTAAATGAGTGGTCATCTGCTCGACGCCATCGTCGCCGCCAACCGCGCCGGGCGGCCCAGCGGCATCTACTCGGTCTGCTCGGCGCATCCGCTGGTGCTCGAGGCGGCCTTCGACCGTGCTCTGGCCGATGGCTCGCCGCTGCTGATCGAGGCGACCTGCAACCAGGTCAACCAGGAGGGCGGCTATACCGGCCAGACCCCCGAAGACTTTCGCGCGCGGGTGGTGGCGATCGCCACGCGACGCGGGTTCGACCCGGCCCGCCTGATCCTGGGCGGTGACCACCTGGGCCCCTCGCCGTGGCAGCACCTGCCCGCTGCCGAGGCGATGGCACGCGCCGAGACGCTGGTCGCGGCCTATGCCGCGGCGGGCTTCACCAAGCTGCATCTGGACGCCAGCATGGGCTGTGCCGACGATCCGGCGGCGCTCGACGATGCCGAGATCGCGGCGCGCGCCGCGCGCCTGTGTCTCGCCGCCGAGGCCGCTGCCGGTGAGCGCCGCGGCGAGCTGCGCTATGTGATCGGTACCGAGGTGCCGACCCCCGGCGGTGCCCATGAGCGGCTCGAGGGCGTGGCGGTCACCACCACCGCCGATCTGGCCAGCACGCTGGCGGTTCACGCTGAGCGTTTCGCCGATGAGGGGCTCGATGACGCCTGGCGCCGGGTACGTGGCGTGGTGGTGCAGCCCGGGGTGGAGTTCGGCCACGCCGACGTGGTCGATTTCGACCCTGCCGGTGCCCAGGCGCTGAGTCGGGCGATCCTCGATTGGCCGGATCTGGTGTTCGAGGCGCACTCCACCGACTACCAGACGCCGGCGGCCTACCGCGCGCTGGTGGCGGGGCACTTCGCCATTCTCAAGGTCGGCCCCGCGCTGACCTTCGCCATGCGCGAGGCGCTGTTCGCGCTGGCCGCCATCGCCGCCGAGACGCCGGGTATCGAGGCGCCGGATCTGGACGCTGCGGTCGAGCGGGCGATGCTCGACGAGCCGCGCTACTGGCACGCTTACTACCCCGGTGACCCTGCCGAGCAGCGCTTCGCCCGACGCTACAGCCTGAGCGACCGCATCCGCTACTACTGGGGCGTGCCCGCGGTCGCGGCCACGCTGGAGTCGCTGTTCGCGGCGCTGGAAGCGCACCCGCTGCCACTGCCGCTGGTCAGCCAGTACCTGCCCGATGCGTATCGGGCGATCCGAGTCGGCCAGCTCGCCCCCGAGCCGCGTGCACTGGTGCGCTGGCATATCGAGGGCGTACTCGACGCCTACGCCCGGGCCTGCCAGGACACTACCGCCGACGCTTGCGAGTGCGGTTCACGATGAGGATGACGCCATGACCCAGGTGCAGTTCGACTTCAGCGCCAGCGTGGTGATGATCACCGGGGCGGCCAACGGCATCGGGCGCGAACTCGCCCAACGCTTCGCCGCCGCCGGCGCCAGCCTGGTGCTGGTCGACAAGCAGGCCGAGGTCGAGACCGTGGCGGCGGGGCTGGCAGGCGAGCCCCTGGCCGCCGTGCTCGACATCACCGACGAGGCGGGTGTCGAGGCGCTGGTCGAGCGCGCCGTGGCGCGGTTCGGGCGTATCGACGTGCTGGTCAACAACGCCGGTATCGGCCCACTGGCGGCGGCCGAAGCGATGGAGACCGCGCTGTGGGACGCCACCCAGGCGGTCAACCTGCGCGGGGTCTTCTTCGGCTGCCGCGCGGTGGGGCGGCAGATGCTGGCGGCGGGCTACGGGCGCATCGTCAATCTCGCCTCCCAGGCCGCCAGCGTGGGGCTCGAGGGGCATCTTGCCTACTGCACCAGCAAGTCAGGCGTGCTCGGTCTGACCCGCACGCTGGCGCTGGAGTGGGGGCCGCGCGGGATCACCGTCAATGCGGTGTCGCCGACCGTGGTCGACACCGAGCTGGGGCGCTACGGCTGGGCCGGCGAGAAGGGCGAACGCATGAAGGCGCTGATCCCCACCCGGCGCTTCGCCACGCCGGCCGAGATCGCCCACGGGGTGATGTTCCTGGCCTCGCGGGAAGCGGCGATGATCAACGGCGCCGATCTGCGCATCGACGGCGGCTACACCGCCTGCTGATACGTCATCTACGGGCCTGTACGTCATCTACGAAGAGGAGCAGACGCATGTCGATCACGCCTGATGCCACTGGCTCGGCGCTGCCCATGTCGCCATCGCTCGAGGTGATGGCCGAGCGCGTGCTGGCGGCTTCCCGTGCCGAGCGGCGCACCCTGGTCGCCATCGCCGGGCCGCCGGCGGCGGGCAAGTCGACCCTTGCGGAGGCGCTGTGCGCGCGCATCGATGCGCTGCGTCCGGGTTATGTCGCGCTGGTGCCGATGGATGGCTACCACTTCGACAACGCGGTGCTGATCCCCCAGGGCCGACTCGACCTCAAGGGCGCGCCGGAGACCTTCGATGTCGCCGGGTTGAGCCACGACCTGGCCAGGCTGCGGCGCGACGATGGCCCGGTGGCGGTACCGCTGTTCGACCGCCCGCTGGACCTGGCCCGGGCCGGTGCACGACTGATCCAGCCCAGCCACCGGCTGGTGCTGGTCGAAGGCAACTATCTGCTGCTCGACCGCGCGCCCTGGCGGGCGCTGCGCCCGTTCTTCGACCTCACGCTGTTCATCGAGGTGCCCGATGCGGTGCTCGTCGAGCGACTGCTGCGGCGTTGGCACGACCTCGGCCAGGACGCGGCGGGGGCGGCCACACGCACCCACGACAAGGACATGCTCAACGCCCAGCTGATCAAGGACCACTCGGTGGCACCGGACTGGCACTGGCGCTTTCTGGCCGGCACCTCGGAGGTACCCATGGCCTCGGATTCGCCGGGTATCGCTGATTCATCCACCGTATCGGATTCACCCGGCACTTCGGACTGACGCCGAGTCGCCGCTTCATCCCGACCCCGCGTCGCGCGGGGTACACGAATGTTCAAGCCCCAGCGCCGCCGGGCGCGTGGCAACACGGATACAGGCCATGGCCGGCTCAAGGAGACCCCCGATGACCGCACTCAACCAAGCCAATCTGACCCAGCTCGATGCCGCCGTCGCGACCCCGAGCTATGCGCGTGATCGGGTCACGCCGGGGATCGTCCATTTCGGCGTGGGTGGCTTTCACCGTGCCCACCAGGCGATGTATCTCGACACCCTGATGAATCGCGGCGAGGCGCTCGACTGGGGCATCGTCGGGATCGGCGTGATGCCGGGCGACAAGCGCATGCAGGCGGCGCTGGCGGCTCAGGACCACCTCTATACGCTGGTGGTCAAGCATCCCGACGGCGAGTACCAGCCGCGGGTGATCGGCTCGATCATCGACTATCTCTATGCCCCGGACGATATCGAGGCGGTGCTCGAGACCCTGGCCGACCCGCGCATCCGCATCGTGTCGCTGACGGTCACCGAGGGCGGCTACAACTTTCACCATGTCACCGGCGAGTTCGATCTCGACAACCCCGATGTGCAGCACGACCTGGCCTCGCCGCAGACGCCGCGGACCACCTTCGGGATCGTCATCGAGGCGTTGGCGCGGCGTCGGGCGCGCGACATCGCGCCGTTCACGCTGATGTCCTGCGACAACATCCAGGGCAACGGCGAAGTCGCGCACAAGATGTTCGTCGCCTATGCCCGCGCCCGCGACCCCGAACTCGGCGCCTGGGTCGAGGCCGAGGTGCGCTTCCCCAACTCGATGGTCGATCGCATCACGCCGGTCACCACGGCCGCCGACATCGACGAGATCGCCGAGCGCTTCGGCCTCGAGGATCGCTGGCCGGTGGTGTGCGAGCCCTTCACCCAGTGGGTGCTGGAGGATCACTTCAGCCTCGGCCGGCCGGCCTTCGAGACGGTCGAGGTACAGGTGGTCGAGGATGTCATGCCCTATGAACTGATGAAGCTGCGCCTGCTCAACGCCAGCCACCAGGCGCTGACCTACTTCGGCTATCTGGCGGGCTACCGCTACGCCCATGAGGTGTGTCAGGATCGAACCTTCGTCGATTTCCTGCTCGCCTACATGGATCGCGAGGCGACACCGACGCTCTCACCGGTGCCGGGGGTCGATCTCGACGCCTACAAGCACACCCTGATCGCGCGTTTCGCCAATCCGGAGATCAAGGACACCCTGGCGCGACTCTGCGCGGAAAGCTCGGATCGCATTCCCAAGTGGCTGGTACCGGTGATCCGTGAGCGGTTGGCCCAGGATGGCGATATCCGTCTCAGTGCGGCGGTGGTCGCCAGCTGGGCGCGCTATGCCGAAGGGGTCGACGAGCAGGGCGCGTCGATCGAGGTGGTCGACCGGCTCAAGGATTCGCTGATGGCGATCGCCCAGCGCAACCGCGACGAACCCACGGCGTTCATCGAGAACCGCCAGCTGTTCGGCGATCTGGCCGACGACCCGCGCTTTCGCGCGGCCTATCTCGACGCCCTGGAACGGCTGCACCGCGACGGCGCCCGTGCCTGCGTCGAGCACCTGATCGGCGCCTGATACGCGATACCCCGGACCCGCGACAACAGAGACAAGGAAACCAGCATGTACATCGGCGTGGATTGCGGCACTCAGAGCACCAAGGTGGTGCTGGTCGACGGTGCGGACGGGCGGATCGTCGGCGAGGCGTCGCGACCTCACGCGCTGGATCAGGGCGACAACGGGCGCCGTGAGCAGCGCGTCGAGAGCTGGACCGACGCCTTTCGTGGCGCCCTCGACGAAGCCCTGGCGCAGGCCGGGGTCGACGGCCGCGCCGTGCGCGCGATTGGTATCTCCGGCCAGCAGCACGGCATGGTGGCGCTGGATGCCGAGGGCGTGGCGGTGCATCCGGCCAAACTCTGGAACGATACCGAGACCGCGGCCTGGAACGCAGACCTGATCGAACGGCTCGGCGGCGAGGCGGGCTGTCTCGACAAGCTGGGCCTGGTGCTGCAGACCGGTTACACCGCCTCCAAGGTCGCCTGGCTGCGCGAGACCCACCCCGAGGCCTATGCGCGCATCGCCACGCTGCTGCTGCCGCACGACTATCTCAACTTCTGGCTCACCGGTGAGCGCGTGGCCGAGGCCGGGGATGCCTCCGGCACCGGCTACTTCGATACCCGAACCCGCCAGTGGCGCCACGACGTGTTTGCGGCCATCGCCCCGGAGCTCGACCCGGCGCAGGTGTTGCCGCGACTGATCGACTCGCGCGAAGCGGCCGGCACGGTGCGCCCCGAACTCGCCCGTGAGCTGGGCCTGGGCGAAGACGTGCTGGTCGCCAGCGGCGGCGGCGACAACATGATGGGCGCGATCGGCACCGGCAACATCGTGCCCGGCCGGGTGACCATCAGTCTCGGCACCTCGGGCACCATCGCCGTTCACTCGCCGGAGCCGGTGGTGCCCGACAGCGCCATGGTGGCCAACTTCTGCGCCAGCCACGCCGGCTGGTTGCCGCTGATCTGCACCATGAACGTGACCTCCGCCACCACCACCATACGGGAGCTGGTGGGGCTCGATATCGCCGGCTTCAATCGCGCGGTCGAGAGCGCCGAGCCGGGCGCCGGCGGTGTCACCCTGCTGCCGTTCTTCAGCGGCGAACGGGTACCGGCGCTGCCCCAGGCCCACGCCAGCCTGCACGGCCTCACCAGTCTCAATACGCGCCCCGCCAACCTGTGCCGGGCGGCGGTGGAGAGCGCCACCTTCGGCCTGCGTTACGGGCTCGAGCTGCTGGGGCCGCTGGCCGATCAAGCGACCCAGGTGCGCCTGGTCGGCGGTGGCGCCAAGAGCGCGGTGTGGCGCCAGATCGTCGCCGACGTGCTGGATGTCGAGGTGGTCTGTCCGGTGGTGACCGAAGCCGCCGCGTTCGGCGGTGCGATTCAGGCGCGCTGGTGCGACCGGCGCGACGCTGAAGTCGATCTCGCCGCGCTGTGCCAGGCCTGGGTGGCGCTGGACGAGAGCACGCTGACGCGGCCGCGCCCCGAGGTGGTGGCGCGCTATCACACCCTCTATCGCCACTATCGCGAGACCCTGGCGGCGCAGTACGCGATCGCCGACTGAGCCTGCCGGATCGAGGTGTGATCGCCCGGCGAGCCCGGCGGATCAGTGTTATCCTTTAGGGATTGGGATTGCGAAGGGGTGCAATCCACACATCAAGACGATGGAGCGATTCATGACACAGCAGCTCGACTCTCTCAAACAGCTTTCCATGGTCGTGGCCGACACTGGCGATCTCGACGCCATCCGGCGCTATCAGCCGCACGATGCCACGACCAATCCGTCTTTGATTCTCAAGGCCTTCGATCTCGACGGCTATCAGGACCTGATCGACGAGACCCTGGCTGCGGTGAAGTCCGAGGTCTCCGACCCCGATGCGCGCATCGAAGAGGCGGTCGACCGGCTGTCGGTGGCGATGGGTACCGAGATCACCAAGATCGTGCCGGGGCGCGTCTCCACCGAAGTCGCGGCCAAGCTCTCCTTCGATGAAGCGGCCAGCATCGACAAGGCCCATCACCTGATCTCGCTCTACGAGAAGCAGGGGGTCTCCAAGGATCGCGTGCTGATCAAGCTCGCTTCCACCTGGGAAGGCATTCGTGCCGCCGAGAAGCTCGAGAAGGAGGGCATCAACTGCAACCTGACGCTGCTCTTCTCCGATGCCCAGGCGCGCGCCTGCTTCGAGGCCGGGGTGTTCCTGATCTCGCCCTTCGTGGGGCGTGTCACCGACTGGTACAAGAAGGCCACCGGTACCGAATCCTACGCCCCGGACGAAGACCCGGGGGTCAAGTTCGTGCGCGGTGTATGCGACTACGCCAGCCGCTACGGCTACCAGACCGTGGTGATGGGGGCCAGTTTCCGTAACACTGACCAGATCCTGGCGCTGGCGGGCTGCAATCGCCTGACCATCTCGCCGGCCCTGCTGGAAGAGCTCTCCTCCACCGAAGGTGAGGTGACGCGCAAGGTCACCGATGAGAGCGATCGCGCCGAGCACCCGGGCCGGATCGGTGAAGCCCAGTTCCGCTGGGAGCACAACGAAGACGCCATGGCGACCGAAAAGCTCGCCGAAGGCATTCGTAACTTCGCCGCCGACCAGAAGAAGCTGGAAGGGCTGCTGGCCAAGCGCCTCGGCTGATACGCCTCTGGGCTTTCAAGACCCACGACACCCGGCCATGTGCCGGGTGTTTTGCTATCGGGCCGGGGCTTCAGGCGCTTTTCCATACCTCTGCCAGAATCTCGTAGGAGCGCACGCGGTCGGCGTGGTCGTAGCAGTCGGTGTTGACCATGATCTCGTCGGCACCGGTGGCGTCGAGCAGCTCGTCGAGCTGACGGCGCACGCTCTCTGGACCACCGACCACGGCGGCGCCGAGATTCTGCGAGACTGCGGCCTCTTCCTGGGGCCGCCAGTCGAGCCGCTCGACCGGCGGCCGTGTGCGTGTGCTCTTGCCGCGGATCAGGTTGAGGAACTTCTGCTGCTGGGTGGTGGCGAGGAAGCGCGCGCGCTCGTCGCTCTCCGCGGCGACCAGCGGAATGCCGATCATGGCGTGGGGGGCGTCGAGCACGCCGGGCTGGAAGCCCTCGCGATAGAGGTGCAGGGCTTCGCGCATGTAGCCGGGGGCGAACTGGCCGGCGAAGGCGAACGGCAGACCCAGCCGTGCGGCGAGCTGGGCGCTGTAGCCGCTGGAGCCGAGCAGCCAGATGGGCACGTGGGTGCCCTGGCCGGGAATCGCGCGCACGCGCTGACCCGGGGTGGCGTCGCCGAGATAGCGACGTAGCTCGTCGAGGCGGTCGGGGAAGTCGTTGACCCCAGCATAGGGGTCGCGGCGCATCGCCTGCATGGTCACACCGTCCGAGCCCGGGGCGCGGCCCAGGCCCAGGTCGATGCGGCCGGGGTAGAGCGTCTCCAGGGTGCCGAACTGCTCGGCCACCACCAGCGGCGGATGGTTGGGCAGCATGATGCCACCGCTACCCACGCGGATCGTCGACGTGGCGCCGGCGACATGGCCGATCAGCAGGCTGGTCGCGGCGCTGGCGATGCCATCGATGTTGTGGTGCTCGGCCAGCCAGTAGCGGTTGTAGCCCAGGCGCTCGGTCTGCTGGGCGAGATCGACGGTATGGCGGAAGGTCTCCGCCGGGGTACCGTCGAGGGTGATCGGTGCCAGGTCCAGCACCGAAAGTGGAATGTCGGCCAGTCGTGACATGGGACTCCTCGATCGAAAACGGCGGGCAATTCATCAGGGAAACGCTGAATAAATCGCCGAGCGAGATGAAGGGCAAGGCGCCCGGAACGCAGAAAGCGAGACATAACGTGGGGTTAGGCGAGCTTTCTAGTACCGCGTAACGCAGTCATTCGCTCGTGTAGGCATTTATGCAGTGTTTCCTTAGCGCCCTCATGATTACCATCATGAGGGCGCCCATCACGATTGCAAGCGCGGTCTCCGCGATCGGCTCACTCAGGCAGCACTGAGAGCGCCTTTCACAACCGTTAGACGACTTGGGCTTATCCGGCGGCAGGGCGTCGCGAGGGCGCTGTGGACCCCTCCCTGGGCGCTACCTTTGCCATCCCTGGCAAAGGATCCTCGCTTTGCCCTACTTCCGGCGCCCATCGTCAGAGGGTTTGGAAATGGGCTCTTAGCTCTTCAATTGACTCATCAGCTTCTGAATGTCCTGCCGGCGGCCGGCATCGGCGCTCTCGCGGCCGGGGCGGGGAGCGGCGGCCAATGCTTTCTGCAGCGCCTGGCGGGCCTGGGCATCGTCGCCCTGGTCGTGCAGGAAGTCGGCCCAGAAGTAGTTGCTGTCGATGCCGTCGGGGTTGACCGCCAGCCCTTTCTGCAGCAGCTCACGCGCCTTGTCGTCGTCGCCGAAGGCGATCGGCCAGCCGGGCACCTTGTGATAGAGCGTGCCCAGACTGGTATAGGCGGAGCCATTCAGCACCTTGGGGTCGATGGCCAGGGCCTTCTCGAACTGCTGACGCGCCTCCTTGACCTGGGAAAGCGCACTGAGGCCGCCGCCGGCGCCGGCTTCGGAGGCGCGGATGATACCGGCCCAGGTGTGCAGTTCGGCGCTCTGCGGGTGCGCGGCGACCAGGGCGGTGGCACGCTGATAGAGCTGATCGAAGGCGTCCTCGCGACGCGATTCCGGCAGTTGGTAGCTGATATTGGCCCAGCGGCTCTGCAGTTCGTGCAGGCCGGCGGCCACCGAGGTGGCGGCAGCGGCGGGTGCCGCCTGCGCTTCGGCCATGGGGGTGGCGAGCAGGGTGGCGCTGCCGCTGAGGCCGAGCAGCAGCGCCAGGGCCAGCGGGCGCCAGCGCCGGGAGCGCGAACGAATGCCGGCGTGATCGACGGTTGGGGAGAGCGAAGAGGGTGTCATGGTGACCTCACGAATCAGGAAGAGGGCGTCGAGACGCGACGCGCGTGGCGCTGGATGATCGGTAGCCGTTTCTTGAGCGCGCGGTCGACCAATCCGGGCAGTAGGCCGTTGAGACGGACCAGCAGGCACTCGGGCCAGCCCAGCTGGCGTTCGCGGGTACGTTTCTCGATGCTCGAGACGATTGCCGCGGCTACCGCCTCCGGGGCGTCGACGGCGTTGCCGAGCGCGGCGTTGAGCGAGTCCGCGGCGGCACTGTTCATCCCGGTGCGGGTCGCCCGCGGGGCGATGTGCAGCACCGCCACCGGGGTGTCGGCGAGCTCGCGGCGTAGTGCCTGGCTGAAGCCGCGCAGGGCGAACTTGGTGGCACAGTAGGTGGCGTAGCCCGGGTGGCCGATGGCGCCGAAGGCCGACCCGACGTTGACGACCCAGGCGCGGTCGTGGTGCAGCAGACGCGGCAGCAGCGCCTGGGTCAGCAGCAGAGTGGCGGTGACGTTGAGTTCGACCATGGCGCTGATGGCTGCCGGGGCCTGCTCCTCGAACAGGCCGAACTGGTTGCTGCCGGCGGCGTTGATCAGCATGTCGATGCGCGCCTCGTTGGCGGCTTCGACGACCCGGCGGCGATCTTCGGCCTGGGCGAGATCCGCGCCCAGTACGTGGATGCGCTCCGGCGCCAGCGCCGCCAGGCGGGTCAAGACCGTCTGGTTACGCCCGACGATCAGCAGCGTGGCGCCGGTGTCGGCGAGCTTGGCGATCAGGGCGCCGCCGATACCGCCGCTGGCACCGGTGACCAGGATGCGGCGATCAGACCAGCGCATCGGCGAGCACCTCGCTGGTGTGGGCGTCGCCCGCGGCCTGGCCGAGGGTCCGGAACATGGCGCCGTAGAGGCGGTAGACCATGTTGGCGGTATCGATCACCGCCTGCAGGTCCTGGACCGATTCGATGCGGTTGATCTGCTCTTCGAAGAACGCCAGGTGGCCGATGTCGAGGCTGCCGTGGGACTCCAGGTAGCGGAAGGCATCGGCGGGCAGGCCGGCGCCGTCGCGCATCTTCTCCGCCGCCTGGGTGGCGATGGCGGTGCTGGTGCCTTCGAGCACCTGAACCATACCGAAGAAGCCGATCGGATTGCCGTGTTCGATCACGTCGCGCACGTAGCTCACCATCAGTTCGGTGGCCGGCGACGGGCGCCCGGCGGCGACCGCCTCGGCGTCGCCGCCGAGGGCGCGAATGTCATCGAGAATCCACGCCTGGTGGCCGTACTCTTCCTCGATGTACTCGACCAGCGCGCCGCGCAGCCACTCCAGGCGCTCGGGCAGGCGCGCGCCGCAGGCCATCATCAGCGGTACCGTGAACTTGACGTGGTGGTAGGCCTGGGTGAGGAAAGCCTGATAAGTGGCGCGATCGATGTCACCGGCCAGGGCGCGGCGGATCACCGGGGTGTCCAGCAGCCACTGGCGCTGTTCGGCGGTTTGTTGCTGCAGGGTCTGATACGGGGTCATGACGGTCTCCGTGGCGGCCGTGTCGGCCACGCTGTGTGCAAGGGGTGTCCGAATCGAGGCGTCGTGCGTCGAGTCTTGGTGTGTTGAATCTTCTGGCGTCGAATGCGGGTGAGACATGGGCGGCTCTCCTGGCGCGTTTTGTGGGCGCGTCACGCGCTGACCGGGGTGTCCAGCCAGCGGCGGTAGCGCTCGGCCAGCGCCTCGCGGCGCAGCCTGCCGTTGGCCGTGGCCAGGCCGTTGTCCGGGGTGAAGGGGCCGCCACGCTGCCAGCACGCCACGCGGGCGTAGTCGGGCAGCCGTTGATTGGCGCGGGCCACGGCCTCTTCGAGCTGCTGGTCGTTGACCCACTCGCCGCGCGGTACCAGCAGTGCGCGATTGCTCGGCTGCGCCTCGCCGCTGACCCAGGCCTGGGCGATCGACGGTTCTGCGGTGAGCTCGGCCTCGACCCAGGCGGGGTCGACGTTGCGTCCGTAGGCGGTGATGAAGACCTGACGCCGGCGCCCCTTGAGCACCAGCGCCTCGCCCTCCCAGGCGCCGAGATCCCCGGTGGCCCAGCGGGCCGGGCGCGGCGCGTCGTCACCCAGGTAGCCGAGCATCAGGCTGCCCTCGACCATCACTTCGCCATCCTCGGCGAGGGTGATCCGGGCATGCGGCAGCGGGCGGCCGACGCTACCCGAGCGCACCTCGCCGGGGCGGTTGAGCGTCACTACCGAGGCGCACTCGGAGAGCCCGTAGCCTTCGAAGACCGGCCAACCGGCCTCGGCGGCACGCGCCAGCAGCGCCGGGGAGACCGTGGCCCCGCCCACCGCGAAGAAGCGTCCGAACTCGAGCGGTGTCTCGCCCTGCTGCATCAGCAACGCGCTGAGCAGCTGCGGCACCAGGATCAGGCTGTCCGGGGCCTCGGCGCGGATCACACGCCACGCCTGGGTGCTGTCGAAGCCGCTGGCGCCACGCCAGCCGAGTTCGCCCAGCCCCGGCAGGGCGACGCTGCCGCCCAGCCACAGCGGGGCATAGAGGCCACCGATGTTTTCCAGCAGCGTGGCCAGCGGCAGCATCGCTAGATGCCGCCTCACGCCCACACTGCGAGCCACCTCGGCCAGGCTGTCCGCCACCGTCAGTTGGGTATCGCTGTCGAGGCAGACCCCCTTGGGCGTGCCGCTGGTGCCGGAGGTGAAGGTGATCTTGTGCGTCCCCGCTGGCAGCCTCGGTGGCGCTGCCACCTCGCGTTGCCACAACAGCGGATCGTCGCTGGCGGCAAAGCCCAGCGCCGCGGCGACCGCGGCGGGGCCGATCAGGGTGTCGATCCCGGCCTGATCGACCACGTGGGCCAGCTGGGCCGGGGAGAAGAACATCGGCAGCGGTACGTTGACCGCCTCGCTCTGCATCAGCGCCAGGTCCCACAGCGCCCAGTCGAGGCCGTTGTCGAGCATCAGCGCCACGCGGCGCCCGCCCAGCGTGGCCAGCTGCCGGCAGCGCCGGGCGATCTCGCCGGGCAGCTCGGCGTAGGTCAGCGTCACACCGTTGGCGCTGAGGGCAATCTTCTCCGGCTGACTCGTGGCGAGCGCGTCGATATGGGCGAGGAAGCGTTCACGCATGGGGGTCGACCTTGTGATGGCAGCCCTGGGCTGTCACGGTTAGAGGGGCGGGGCCATCGGGATGGGCGACCTCGCGGCTGGGGTCGAGCCGCCGCCACGCCTTGATCAGGTCGCCGCCCATGACCCAGGGGCGGTGCAGGTAGTAGTTGCCCCAGCGCTCGCGCTCGTGGGCGTCGAGATGCGCGGGGTCGGCGTCACCCAGGCGGCGCACGTCGAGCCCCAGCCGGCGGAAGCCGTTGCGCACCGCGGCGGTGGCGGTGAAGGTGAGCCAGCCGCAGCCCTCGGCCACCAGCGAATCGATCAGGTGACGGATCAGCGGTACCGCCAGGCCCGGGCGCAGCGTCGCCAGATTGGCGATTTCGGCCAGCGCGTGGCGCGCGACCGGCGTGTCCAGCTCGCGCGCCAGCAAGCACTCGACCGGCTCGCTCAGGTAGCGTTCCAGGTACAGCGGGGCGTCGCCGGCCAGGCGCACGCCGACAGCGGCCTGCAACTGGTCGGCATCCCACAGGCCGTAGAGGCGCGGCGCGAACTGGTTCAGCTCGGCGCCGTGCTGACGCCGGTAGGTCGCGGCAATGAAGGCTTCGAGCTGGGCGCGCTCCGACGCCTGCCGGCATTCGCGCCAGTGCAGCGCGGCGGTGGGAACGGTCAGCGGTAAACCGGGCATGGGGTTTTCCCTCGTGGTCGGTCTCCTGTACTCATCCAAGAGCTGAAGGAGAGGGTGTCGAGGGTAGGGTGCCGTGGAGGGGCTTAACGAAGTCTTACGTACATTAAGCCTGGTACGAAAACTGTCTGCGCTCGGCAATATGGCGTTAAAAATCGGCTCAAGATGCTCATTTACACAGTGTAAACTCCGCTCTCTCGCCGATTTTTGCCTTATCTTGCCTTCGCTCGCCGACTTTTCGTGCACAGCTTACGTTTGATTCATGCCCGTCGAGCCGGGTGCGCCGACGCGGACCGAGAATCGTGTCGTCTATACTGTGGCCAGCTCTGCGTTACGACGCCGGCATGATTCAAGGAAGAGAGACAACGACCGGGGAGTCCTTATGGCCAGACTTGGCAAGCAAGGTGTATTCATCGTATCCGCGGTGCTGATCGCCGCGATCGTGGCCATCGGTGCCATTTTTCCCAACCGCTTCGGCGATCTCGCCAATACCGCGCTCGGCGCGACCACCCACTATTTCGGCTGGTTCTATCTGATCTCGGTGTTCGGCTTCGTAATCTTTCTGGTGGTGCTGGCCTTCAGCAAGTACGGCAAGATTCGGCTCGGGCCCCAGGACAGCAAGCCGACCTACGGCTTCTTCTCCTGGGTGAGCATGCTGCTGGCCGCCGGCTTCGGCGTGGGGCTGGTGTTCTACGGCATGGCTGAGCCCATGACCCACTATCTCAATCCGCCGTTCGGCGATGTCCAGGGGGCCACGCCCGAGGCGGCGCGCTACGCCATCCAGTACAGCTTCTTCAACTGGGGCATTCACCAGTGGGCGGCGTTCTCGGTGGTCGGGCTGATCATCGCCTACTACCAGTTCCGCAAGTGCCAGGCGGGCATGGTCTCCAACGTGCTCTCCTCGGTCACCGCCAAGCGCCCCAAGCTGCGTCGCCTTGGGCCGGTGCTCGACATCTTCGCGGTCGTCGCCACGGTGATGGGGGTGGCCACCTCGATCGGGCTGGCGGTGCTGCAGATCAACGGCGGCCTGCACTCGGTGTTCGGGGTCGAGGAGAACATGAGCTGGCAGTTCATCATCATGGGGGCGATGTTCGTCTGCTACATGGTCTCGGCCACCTCGGGGCTGGACAAGGGGATCAAGAATCTCTCCAACCTCAATCTGATCATCTGCTTCGCACTGATGTTCTACATCCTGCTCACCGGGCCCACGGTCAAGATTCTGGAGACGATCACCCTGGGCATCGGCGACTACCTGCAGAACTTCATCGGCATGAGCCTGCGCATGTCGCCCTACAATGGCAGTGACTGGGCCGCCGGCTGGACCATCTTCTACTGGGCCTGGGTGATCGCCTGGTCGCCGTTCGTGGGGACCTTCGTGGCGCGCATCTCGCGCGGGCGCACGATCAAGCAGTACGTGTTCGGCGTACTGATCGTGCCGCCGCTGCTGGCGTGTCTGTGGATCGGCGTGTTCGGCGGCGCGGCGATCCAGATGGAGCTGCACAGCGACGCCGGGTTGGCCCAGGCCACTGCGGACAACATCACCTCGGCGCTGTTTCGCATGTTCGACCTGATGCCGTTCTCCAACGTGCTGTCGGTGGTGGCGCTGTGCCTGATCTTCATCTTTCTGGTGACTTCGGCCGACTCGGCGACCTACATCGTGTCGCAGATGACTGATAACGGCTCGCTCAATCCGCCGCTGCTCAAGCGCGTGATCTGGGGCGTGCTGATCGCCGCGATCTGCCTGACCCTGCTATCCGCCGGCGGCGAGAGCGGCCTCAAGGGGTTGCAGTCGGCGGCGGTACTCTCGGCGCTGCCGTTCACCTTCATCCTCTACGGCATGATCTCGGTGATGATCAAGGAGCTCCGGGCCGACCGCAAGGCGATGCTCACGGCGCTCTACCGCCGCCACAGCGAGACCCCGGTGGGGGCGGATGCGTTCGAGGCCGAGGAGCTGGCCGACGAGGATCGCTACCGCCGCGCGCCGGACGTCAAGAATCGCCGCATCAATCCGCGCTGAACCGCGTCGCCCGCCATTGGAGGTGGGCGGAGTACGCTATCGGGCCCCGCTTCGGCGGGGCCCTTGCGTATACGGGGGCTGATAGCCGGCGAGCGTAGTCACGCTGGGAAGACAAGGTAGAGGAGAGAGAACATAGGAGAGATAGCGGGGTGGGGAGAGAGGTGGTGCGTGGCAAGATCGCGTGGCAGTGGAGAAAAATCCCGGCGCGGCCTAATGTAACGGGAGTCACGGCCGTTAACTTTTATCACCCACCTTCAACCGACAGCCCACTGCTCATGCCTAACCGATCTCACCGCCGTGCCCCGCAGGGCGCCACCCGGCGAGCCGCGCCGATGGCGCTGTCGCGCTTCGACCGCTGGCTCAATCGGCTGGTCAGCGTGAGCGTGTCGGTGGCACTGGTGGTCGGGGCCGTGGCTCTGCTGTTGACGCTGCTGGTGCGCTGACGGGCGCCGCCGTGTCGCGCGCGCGTCAGCGACGCATGGCCTGCAGCCGCTGCATCGATGCCACCAGATCGTTGAAACGCTCGCCCTGAATCTGCACGTGATCGCGGATCGCCTGCTCGGCGCCTGCGGCGTCGCCGGTTTCCAGCGCGGCGATGATCGCCTGATGCTCGGCGTAGCTGCTCTGCATGCGTTGGCGCACGTGCAGCTGCAGGCGCCGGTAGGGCTTGAGAATGGCGTGCAGCCGTGTCGCCTCCTGAGTCAGGAAGGCGTTGTGGCCGGCGGCGTAGATCAGATGGTGGAAAGCGCCATTCTCGTAGTAGTAGCCATCGACGTCGCCCGCTTCGAGACAAGCGTGGCACGCGCGATGTGCCTGGCGCAGGCCTTCCAGCTCCTCGGGGGTGGCACGCCGCGCCGCCAGCCGTGCGCACATTCCCTCCAGTTCCGCCATCACCTCGAAGCGCTCGACCAGTTCGGTCACCCCGAGCTGGGCCACGAAGGTGCCGCGCTTGGGCAGCACCTTGACCATGCCCGAGGCGGCCAGCTGTTGCAGCGCCTCGCGGATCGGCGTGCGCGAGCAGGCGTAGTCGCGCGCCAGCGCCTCGGGGTCGAGGCGATCACCGGGGGCGTAGTGGCCCTCGACGATCGCGTCCTCGAGTAGGTCGCGCAGCCGCTGGGCCTGGGGGACGCTGGCCATGCTCGACGTTCTCCTCTTTTCCGCTTGTGTGATCCTGCCAGAATTTACCGTCTTTTCAGCCTTCTAGGGCTTGCTTGGTAGCGCAACTGCCGCGCCATCTTAGACTTTTTCCCATGTTGACAGTGAAGTCGGGAGTCGTGACTGTTGTATATAACAGATCGGTTACTTGTATGTTAACACCTGCGTCCGTGCGATCTCGTCAGGCTTGTCCGGAAAGTCGGATCTGGGAAGTCGGGTCTGAAAAGCTGGATCTGGAAAGTCGGCGAACGCATCCACTCCACACCCGAGAGGGCCGGCATGAACGTCAACATGAATTTTCTGCAGGAACTCCTGTCGAGTATCGGCCGCCGTACCCGCGGTCAGGCCGCTCACGCCGACAAGCGCGACACCCCGAGCAGCCTCGCGCGGCTGACGTCGGTGTGCGAGACGCTGATGCTGCCCGGCGGTGAGGCGTCGCAGATCCTGATCGCCCAGGAGGCGTTGGAGCGTTATGCGTCGCTCGATGAGGCCGGGCGCCTGGCCTTCTTCCAGCTGCTCGCCGAGCACTACGCCGCTGAGCCCGAGCGCATCCACGCCGCCTATGCGGCCTACCAGGAGGCCGAGGACAACGCCAGCCTGGCGCAGTTGTTCGCGGTGTGCGAACCACGCCGCCAGCACCTGCTGCGCCGGCTCAATCTCTGCCCCGGCGGCACTTACGAGCTGGTGAAGATGCGCGCCGATCTGCTCGCTCTGCTCAAGGCTCACCCGGAGCTGGCGCCGCTGGATGCGGATTTCGCGCATCTGTTCGCTTCCTGGTTCAACCGCGGCTTCCTGATGCTGGAGAGCATCGACTGGAACACCTCGGCGGCGGTGCTCGAAAAGCTGATCCGCTACGAGGCGGTACACGCGATTCGCGACTGGGGCGATCTGCGCCGGCGGCTCGATCCCGACGACCGGCACTGCTACGCCTTCTTCCACCCGGCCACCGGCGACGAGCCGCTGATCTTCGTCGAGGTGGCGCTGTGCCGGGGTATTCCCGACAACATCCAGACCATCCTCGAGAGCGGCGACGAGGTGCCGCCGCAGGAGGCGGATACCGCCGCCTTCTACAGCATCAGCAACTGCCAGGCCGGGCTCAAGGGCATCTCATTCGGCAACTTCCTGATCAAGCAGGTGGTGCAGGAGCTCAAGCGCGAGCTGCCCAATCTGGAGAACTTCGTCACCCTGTCACCGGTGCCGGGCTTCGCCGCCTGGCTGCAGCAGACCCGCGACCAGGGTGAACTCAACCTCAGCGACGATCTCGTCGCCGAGCTCGACGCCGGGCACTGGCGCGAACCGGGCAAGGTGCGCGACAAGCTCGCCCCCGAAGTGCGTGCGCTGGCCGCCCACTACCTGATCGACGTCAAGCGTGGCGACAGCGGTATGCCGCTCGACCCGGTGGCACGCTTCCATCTCGGCAACGGTGCCAGCCTGCATCGCCTCAACTGGCCGGGTGACGTGTCGGAGAAGGGGCTCAAGCAGTCCCACGCGCTGATGGTCAACTACCTCTACGAGCTCGAACGGATCGAACAGAACCACGAAGCGTTCAGCCGCGAGGGTAGCGTGATATGCACCCAGGAGATCCGGCGCGACGCCAAGCAGGGGCGCAGCCGTCTGCTCGCCGCGCCCAAGGGCCCCGCCAAGGTCGATCCCAAGAGCCATCCCAAGGCCAAGGCTTGAGATCCGACTTGCGGACCCGGGGTGGCGGCGTCACCGGATGCGGCCCGACGAACGACAGGACATGGCTCGCAGGTGAACCGCCGCTGCGGGCAGCAGAAATAGTGGTATGAATCGCAGGAGAGTGGCATGAATCAAAACCTTTACCTTCAGTTCTTCGACAACTTCTCGCGCCAGCCGGAGAAGGTGCTGATCGACACCGCCGAGGGGGCGAGCTACCGCTACCGCGATGTGCTCGATACCTCGCGGCGCCTGGCGCGGGTACTGCGCGAGCGCGGCGTGACCCCCGGCGAGCGGGTGGTGGTGCAGGTCGACAAGAGCCCGCAGACGGTGATGCTCTACCTCGCCTGCCTGCAGGTCGGCGCCGTCTATCTGCCGCTCAATACCGCCTACACCGAGGCCGAGATCGAGTACTTCCTCGGCGATGCCGAACCGCGACTCTACGTGTGCCGCCCAGAGGACCGTGACAGCGCCGAGCGGCTCGCCGAGCGCTGCGGCGATATTTATCAGACATCGGCCGCGGTCGAGACCCTGGGGACGGCGGCCGACGGCTCGCTGATGGCCCTCGCCGAGGCGGCGGAAGCGGATACGGAGATCGCCGAGCTGGCGGGCGACGACCTGGCAGCGATTCTCTACACCTCGGGCACCACCGGGCGCTCCAAGGGCGCGATGCTGACCCACGCCAACCTCGCCGCCAACAGCCAGGCGCTGGCCGAGACCTGGCGTTTCAGCAGCGATGACCATCTGCTTCATGCGCTGCCGATCTTCCATACCCACGGGCTGTTCGTGGCGTGCAACATCATTCTCACTGTCGGCGCTTCGATGACCTTCCTGCCCAAGCTCGATCCGGAGCAGCTGATCACGCTGATGCCACGGGCGACCGTGCTGATGGGGGTGCCGACCTTCTATACCCGCCTGCTCGCCAGTCCGCGTCTCGACCGCGAGGCGGTGCGCAACATGCGCCTGTTCGTCTCCGGCTCGGCGCCGCTGCTGGCGGAGACCCACCACGACTTCTTCGAACGTACCGGCCACGCCATTCTCGAGCGCTATGGCATGACCGAGACCAACATGAACACCTCCAACCCCTACGACGGCGAGCGCCGTCCCGGCACGGTCGGCTTCGCGCTGCCCGGCAGCGAGGTGCGGATCACCGATCGCGACAGTGGCAAAGTGCTGGCGCCGGGGGAGACCGGGCTGGTGGAAGTGCGGGGTCCCAACGTGTTCAAGGGGTACTGGCGCATGCCGGAGAAGACCGCTGCCGAGTTCCGCGAGGATGGCTTCTTCATCACCGGCGACCTGGGGGTGATCGACAGCGACGGCTATCTGTCGATCGTCGGCCGCGACAAGGATCTGGTGATCTCCGGCGGCTACAACGTCTATCCCAAGGAGATCGAGCAGTGGATCGATGAGCTGCCGGAGGTGGTCGAGTCGGCGGTGATCGGCGTCAACCACCCGGATCTGGGCGAAGGCGTCACCGCCGCGGTGGTGCTCAAGCCGGGCGCGACACTCGACGAGTCGCAGGTGCTCGCCTCACTCAGCGACAAGGTGGCGCGCTACAAGCAGCCCAAGCGGGTGTTCTTCATCGACAGCCTGCCGCGCAACGTGATGGGCAAGGTGCAGAAGAACGCGCTGCGCGAGCGTTACGCCGACATCTACCAGACACCGGCCGCAGCGTCGCGCTGAGGTCAGCGCCAGTTCATGCCATAACAAGCGCCGGTGATCAGGGGCTCGCCGGCGCCACAACAACGCCCCGGAGGTGAATGACGATGGTGATCTACGGTGTTGCGCTACTCGCCGGCTGCATGCTGGTGGGACTGATCATCGGCGACGTGCTGGGCCAGCTGCTCGGCATCAGCGCCAACCTGGGCGGCGTGGGTATCGCCATGCTGCTGCTGATCTTCGTGACCGGCTATCTCAAGGACCGCGGCAAGCTGCCGGAGGCGACCGAAAGCGGCATCAATTTCTGGAACGCGATGTACATTCCGATCGTGGTCGCCATGGCGGCGAGCCAGAACGTGGCTGCAGCCTTCAGCGGTGGCATGGTGGCGATCGTCGCTGGGGTGCTGGCAGTGGCGCTGGGGCTGGCGCTGGTGCCGGTGCTCACCGGCAAGAAAGGGGACGACGCGCAACCGCTGGACCCGCCCGCCAGCGCCGCCATGCCGCCCTCCCGGGCGACCACCGATCGTTCCTCACCGCGCGGCTACTGAACCTTTCAACGACATCTCTTAACGACGATTGTTAACGACGACTTTTAACAACAACAGGGGAGTGCCCGCATGAACGACTCCATCGTGTCGCTGGTCGACAAATATCATCTGATCGCGGCCTTCGCCGTGGTCGGCCTGACCATGTACGTGGCCTACTGGCTCAGCCGCCATCTCACCGCCGGGCGCCTGCACGGCTCGGCCATCGCGATCATCATCGGCCTGGTGCTGGCCTACGTGGGGGGCGTCTCCACCGGCGGCAGCAAGGGGCTGTCCGATGTCACCCTGTTCTCGGGTCTGGGACTGATGGGCGGCGGCATGCTGCGCGATCTGGCGATCATCGCCACCGCCTATGGCGTACGTTTCCAGGAGATCAAGAAGGCCGGGTTGCGCGGGGTGATCGCGCTGTTTCTCGGCGTGCTGGTGTCGTTCGTGGCCGGCGCGGTGGTCGCCGTGGGCTTCGGCTATACCGACCCGGTGGACATCACCACCATCGCTGCCGGCGCGGTGACCTATATCGTCGGACCGGTAACCGGCGCCACCCTCGGGGCGAGTTCGGAGGTGATCGCGCTGTCGATCGCCGCCGGTCTGGTCAAGTCGATCCTGACCATGATCGCAACCCCGGCCACGGCGCGCCTGATCGGTCTCGACAACCCGCGCTCGGCGATGATCTTCGGCGGTCTGATCGGCACCACCAGCGGCGTGGCGGCAGGTCTCGCCGCGACCGATGCGCGGCTGGTGCCGTATGGCGCGATGACCGCGACCTTCTATACCGGTCTGGGCATCCTGCTGGCGCCGACGGTGCTGTTCCTGGCCGTGCGTGCGCTCTTCTGAATTCGCTGCCGCACCCCGGGCCCGGCGATGCGGTTGCTACAGCGGCAGCGCCGGGTCTTCGGGCAGCTCCGGATCCTCGCCCAGGGCCGGCGCCGGCGGCGCGGCTTCGGTCACGGTGATACATCCGCGGCCGGCCTGCTTGGCTCGATAGAGCGCGGCGTCCACCCGTTCGAGCAGCTTGTGCGAGGTGGTCTGGCGTGGCTCGGCGATCCCCGCCGAGAACGATAGCCGCAGCTGACGAGCACTCAGCGGCTGCTGCTTGAGCCGTGTCAGCACCCGGTCCAGGGTGGCGTGGGCGGAGAAGCGGTCGACCCCCGGCAGTAGCAGCAGAAACTCCTCTCCACCCCAGCGAATCAACATGTCGCTCTGGCGCAGCATGGCGCCGACCAGGCTGCTGAACTCTCTCAGCACATCGTCGCCGACCGCATGGCCATGTTCGTCGTTGACCGTCTTGAAGTGGTCCAGGTCGAGCATGGCCACGGCCAGCGGCTCGCCGTAGCGGCTGCTGCGCCGAATCGCCTGCTCCAGCAGCTGCTGGCCATAGCGCCGGTTGTGCAGCCCGGTCATCTCGTCGCGCGTGGCCAGATACTCCAGGCGGCGGTTGCGCGCCTGCAGCTCGCGCGTCTGTTCGCGTTGGGCGGTCATGTCGACCAGGCAGGCGATACGCAGCGGCCGACCATCGGCATGGTGCACCACGCTGTCTTCTACCTGCATCGTGCACAGTGAGCCATCGCGGCGCATCAGCTCGAGGCTGCGCTGTCCGCCGCTGGTGAGCGACGTCAGATGATAGCGTTGACTCGACTCGCGCGAGGCGGGTGCGAGCAGCACCTGGAAGTGGCGCTCCAGCAGCTCGCCGGCGGCATAGCCGAAGAAGTTGCAGAGCGCGGGGTTGACCAGACGCAGATAGCCTGCGGCATCGAGTACGCAGGCGCCGATCGGCAGGCTGCCGATCCACTGGCGCAGCGAAGCCGGCAGCTGCGAGGTGTGCGTTCGGGATTCCGCCGGGGCAGGGTCGAGCACGGTAATGCGGTCCAGGGCGACCAATACCTGGCGCTCGCCAGCGCCTTCCACCCCACGGCAACGTAGCCGCAGGGCGCGCAGTTCACCGCGATGATCGCGCAGATGGTAGCGCCGCCACGCCTGGGGCGCTCGCTCGTCGCACTGGCGCGCGGGGTGGGCAAGCGACGCCAGTGGTTGGCGCTGATCGTCGAGCCACTGCCAGGGGTCGACGGCCGGCAGTTCGGTGTCCAGCGCCAGCTGATGTCGCGCCAGCGCATTGGCCTCGGCCACCCACACGTCGTCGTCATCGACACGGTAGACGAGTGCTGCGATGCCGAGCAGTTCGAGCCCCTCCAGGGTGGACTGGAGCGTCGGCTCGAGGCGCCTCTGGCTGGCGCCGACGTCACTATCGAGAGATACCTGCAAAGCGTTCATGGGGCGGACCACCGTGTGCGAAGACAAGAGAGGCGGCCGCTCAATGCTGGCCGCGTACCAGCGCGAACTGAGCCGGCTGGCACTGCGGCAAACCTTCGGTTTCCGGGCGCGCGTACCAGTAGCCCTGCTGGCGCACGATGCCGCGGCGGTAGAGCCAGCGCGCCTCTTCCAGCGTCTCCACGCCTTCTGCGATCAGATCGATATCGAGCTTCTCCGCCAGGGTCACGATCTGCTCGATCAGGATCTGCTGACGCGGGGCGGTATCGACGCCATCCACCAGACGGCGGTCGATCTTGAGCAGATCGGGCACGATGTCCACCAGCAAGTCCAGATTGGCGTGGCCACTGCCGAAGTCATCCAGGGCGACGGTCATGCCCATGTTGCGATAGGTGTCGACGATGCTCTGCAGGTGGCGTCGATCCCTGACCTTCTCGGTCTCGATGATCTCGAAG
The DNA here is from genome assembly GCF_040536835.1 of Salinicola endophyticus. Classification (NCBI taxonomy): domain Bacteria; kingdom Pseudomonadati; phylum Pseudomonadota; class Gammaproteobacteria; order Oceanospirillales; family Halomonadaceae; genus Salinicola; species Salinicola endophyticus. The sequence goes on along the minus strand of NZ_CP159578.1, from coordinate 3,137,276 downwards.
CAGAGCCGGTCCACCGGCCAGCCCAGCCGCTCGGCGGTGATCAGCGTGGCCTGAATGCAGGCCTCGGGCTCGTAGACGGCGTTGGGCAGGAAGTTGATCGAGAGCAGACCCTGATGGCCTAGCCGATGGGCCAGCTCCAGGGCCTTGACCCGGCACGCCTGATCGAAGCGGTAGAGATTGTCGTCGTCGACCCGGCACAGCACGCTGGCCGCCGAGCCGCCGTCACTGTCGCGTACCAGCGCCTCGTAGCCGTAGATCTCGCCACGCTCGAGGTCGACGAGCGGCTGGAAGGCCATGGTGAAGTCGAACGGCAGCGGAGCATCGCAGCGCCGGCATACCGATTCGTGTCTCGCGCATCCCGGCATTGTGGTCCTCCCTGACGCGACAATCTGGGTAATCGAGGTGATGGCGCGGTTGGGCGGCGTCGATGCGCCGCCCAGCCCACCCTTTGAACCCAGATTAGAAGAGAACGGCGCCGAGGAGTAGTGAGGCGTCGCTGCGATGTCATCGCCGTGGCGGCAAGGTGCCGGGGTAGTGCTTTGTGGAACTGGGCTTCAGCGGGCGAGCGTGAAGCCGGCCTGGGTCGCCAGCCGCTGCAAGTGGCGATAGCCCAGGCGGGCGTAGGCGAGAGGCGGGGCGACCGCCGGGTCCTGTTCTGCCTCGACCACCAGCCAGCCGTGATAGCCCGCCTGGCACAGGTGTTCGAGCGTGGGCAGGAAAGCGACATCGCCATCCCCGGGGACGGTGAACAGTCCGTCGAGGACGCCGGCCAGAAAACTGCGGTCGCGGTTGCGCAGGTCGTCGAGTACCGACTGGCGCACGTCCTTGCAGTGCACGTGATGGATGCGCTTGGCGTAGCGTCGGGCGATCGTCAGCGGATCGCCACCTGCGGCATGCAGATGGCCCAGGTCGAGCAGCAGCCCCACCGAGTCGCGCGTGGCGTTCATCAGGCGCTCTATCTCTGCCTGGCTCTCGATCAGCGTGCCCAGATGATGGTGATAGACCAGCTGTATGCCGTGGCTGGCCAGGTAGTCGCCCACGCGTTCGAGCCCCTGGCACAGTCGTTGCCATTCGTCATCACCGAGCCGTGGGCGCTGCGATAGCGGGCGGGTGATATCACCATGCACGCAGCGCGTGACTTCGCAGTAGACCATCACCTTGGTACCGCCCGCCTCGAGCAGTGCCAGATGCGACTGCAATGCCTCGATCTCGGCCTCGGGGCCGCGTTCGAGCAGACGGCTGGAGTACCAGCCTGACACCAGAGAGAGGTCATGGGCACCGAGCGCGGCATTGAGCGCCGTTGCCTCGCGGGGAAATTTCTGGCCCAGCTCGAAGCCGGTGAAACCCGCTTCACGGCCTTCGCGAAGGCATGTCTCGAGCGGGGTGTCGCCGCCCAGGCTCGGCAAGTCGTCGTTGGTCCAGGTCAGCGGGTTGATGCCCAGGCGTACGGCCATGGTCTCTCTCCTCTCTCGGCGGTGGTCCGGCCCCGGCGATAGGGCGCAGGGTCGGGCCAGATCGGTGTGGGTCAGCGGTTTTGCCACTGGCGCGTCTTGTGGTTTTCGTAGCGGCGGCGGGCTGCGCCCACGGCCTCGCGTTCTGAGACCTCGGCGACGGCGACGTCCCACCAGGCGCCGCCGGCTTCGGTGGTCGCCAGCGGGTCGGTATCCAGTGCGATCACGTAGCTGGTCGGTGATGCCTTGGCACGCGCCAGTGCCGCTTCCAGCTCGGCGATGCCGGTCACCGTCTCGCTGCGCGCGCCGAGTGCTGCGGCGTGCGCGGCGAAGTCCACCTTGGGTGCGCCGTCACCGGCATCGCGGCAGTCGGTGAGCAGGTTGTTGAAGCCAGGCCCACCGCAGGCCTGCTGCAGGCGATGGATACAGCCGAAGCCACGGTTGTCGAGCACCACCGCGACGATCTTCAGCCCCAGTGCCACCGAGGTCGCGATCTCGGAGTTGAGCATCAGATAGGCGCCATCGCCGACCATCACGAATACTTCCGAACTCGGGCTGGCCAGCTTGACCCCGACACCGCCGGCGAGCTCGTAGCCCATGCAGGAGTAGCCGTACTCGAGGTGGTAGCCCCGTGGGTGACGTGTGCGCCACAGTTTATGCAGCTCCCCCGGCAGGCCACCGGCGGCGCATACCACGATATCGCGCTCGCCGGCTGCGCGGTTGACTGCACCGATCACCTCGGCGTCGCTGGGCATCGGGCCGGCGCGGTCGCGGGTTGCGTGATCGACGCACCGTTGCCACTCGTCGCGCAGTGTGGCGCTACGGGTCGCCCAGGCGGCGTCGGGCTGCCATTCATCCAGCCCTGCCGCGAGCGCCTGCAGGCTCAGCCGAGCATCGCCGACCAGCGGCTGGGCGCGGTGCTTGATCGCGTCGAAGGCGGCCACATTGAGCGAGAGCAGGCGAACTTGCGGCGAGAGCAGGGCGCGTGAGCCAGAGGTGAAGTCGCCGAGCCGGGTCCCCACGGCGATCACCAGATCGGCGTCCGCCGCCAAGGCATTGGCTGCTGCGGCGCCGGTGACGCCGATACTGCCCATATTGCACGGATGGTCCCAGGGCAGTGCGCCCTTGCCCGCCTGGGTCTCGCCCACCGGCAGCCAATGACGCTCGACCAGCGTGGCCAGCGCCTCACGCGCCTGGGCGTAGTGCACGCCGCCGCCAGCGATCACCAGCGGACGCCGCGCCTGGCGAACGAGGTCGAGCGCGGCTTCCAGCTCCGCGGTGTCGGGGCTCTGGCGGCGTAGACGATGCACCTGCGGTGCGAACAGACTCGCGGGGAAGTCATAGGCCATGGTCTGCACGTCCTGGGGCAGGGCCAGCGTGACCGGGCCGCAGTCGGCGGGGTCGGTGAGCACGCGCAGCGCCTGTGGCAGGGCGGTGAGCAGCTGCTCGGGGCGGGTGATGCGATCGAAGAAGCGGCTGACCGGTCGGAAGCAGTCGTTGCTGGTCACGCCGAGGTCCTGGAAGTCCTCCACCTGCTGTAGCACCGGGTCCGGCAGGCGGGTGGCGAAGGTATCGCCGGGCAGAAACAGTACCGGCAGGCGATTGACGTGGGCCAGCGCGCAGGCGGTGACCATATTGGTCGCGCCGGGGCCGGCGGAGGCGGTGCAGACCATCATCCGGCGGCGCTCCAACGTCTTGGCATAGGCGATGGCGGCATGCGCCATCGCCTGCTCGTTATGGGCACGATAGGTCGGTAGCCGATCGCGGGCGTGATAGAGCGCCTCGCCCAGTCCCGCCACATTGCCGTGGCCGAAGATCGCCCAGCAGCCGGCGAACAGGGGGAGTCTTTGGCCATCGACATCGACCTGCTGGGCGCTCAGGTAGCGCACCACGGCCTGGGCCATGGTCAATCTCACGCTATCGCTCATGGGGTAGCCTCCGCGGGTGTGAGCGGGGCGCGCAGCGTGCGCCACGCCTGGATCAGTTCGGCATAGTTGGTCGCCACCTGGGCGACCAGCTCGGCATCGTCGATATGCCCGGAGAGCCACGCCCGGCTGGCGCGGGCGAACAGCGTGCGCCCCACGGTGAAGCCCTTGCACCAGCGGTGGCTGGCCGCCACCGCGAAGCCAGCCTTCATGGTCTCCATGGGGGCATCGAGGCCGAGCAGCACCACGCCCCGGCAGTGTGGGTCCTGGGTCTCGATGACCGCGCCCACGGCTTGCCAGGCGGCCTCCGACATCGGCGGCAGTTTCCACCAGTCGGGACGAATGCCCAGGTGATAGAGCCGGGTCAGGCTTCGCGCCAGGGTAGCGTCGTCGTCGGGAAGATCGTCGGGCGGGATGATCTCGATCAGCAGTTCGAGGTCGACATCACAGGCCGCCTGGTAGAGCTGCTGCAGTCGCGCTTCCTGATCGAGACGCAGCGTGAGGGGATCGTCAGGGTGGTAGAACACCAGACACTTGATGATATGTTCGCGTGGCCAGTGACGCAGGCAGCGGCCCAGGTCGTCGCCGTGCTGGAAGCGCAGCGGGCGCGACCCGGGCAGCTCCACCGGGCGCCCGATCCACCACTGCCGGCCACTCGCGTCGTTGAGCGCATCCTGGCCCAATACGTCGTCGACCAGAATCGCCGGCGTCTCGAGTCCGGCGCGCTCGGCACCGCTGGCGGCGGCGGCCACCAGCAGGCGCTTGAGCTGCGGCAGACGGGTGGGATCGGCATGGGTCTCGCGCGCCATTTCGCTGAGTTGGCGACGATGGTCGAAGGCCAGCCCGCATACCTGTGGCCAGGCGCGCGGCGTGCGCGTGGTGACACGATGCAGGTGATTGAGCCGAGGATCGAGATCGGGGCGGGGCAGGCTCTCGCGCCGCGCCAGATAGTCGAACAGCTCCTCTGCGGTCGGCATCGCCGGGGCGCAGCCGTGGCGCGAGACCACCAGGGCGCCGCAGGCGTTGGCGTAGGTGGCGCAGGTCTCCCAGGTCTGGCCGTCGAGCCAGCCGCGCAGCAGCCCGCTCATGAAGGCATCTCCCGCCCCCAGGACGTTGAGCACCTCGACCTCGACGCCCGCGACCAGAATGCCGTCCTCGATACGCTCGGGGATCGCGCCTTCCATCACTACGCAGCCCTGGGCGCCGAGCTTGCATACCAGGGTCGCGGCGCTGCGCTCGCGCACCGCCCGCAGGGCGGTGAGGGTGTCGGTACTGCCGCCGGCGATATGGAACTCCTCTTCGGTGCCGACGATCAGGTCGAAGGCTCCCAGCCACTGCTGCAGGTGGCGGGTGACCTCGGCATCGGCGACAAAGCGTGTCTCACCGTCGCCGGGTTGGGTGAGCCCCCACAGCACCGGACGGTAGTCGATGTCGAGCACCCGCTTGACGCCGTGGTCGGCGGCCGCATCGAGCGCCTTGCGACAGGCGCGCTGGGTGATGGCGGTAGAGAGATGGGTGCCGGTGATCGCCAGCGCCCGGGCGCTGGCGATGTAGGCCGGGTCGATGGCGTCGGCATCGATAGCCATGTCGGCGCAGTCACGGCGGTAGAACAGCAGCGGGAAGCTGTCGCGATCCTTGAGCGCCAGCAGCACCAGGCCGGTATGCCGTTCGGGGTCGGTCTGCAGGGCGCTGACGTCGACCCCGGCCCGGCTCAGCTCCTCGCGCACGAACCGGCCCATCTGCTCGTCGCCGACGCGTGACAGCATCGCCGAGCGCAGGCCGAGGCGGGCGCTGCCGTAGGCGACGTTGCCGGAGCTGCCGCCGAGATAGCGGGCGAAGCGCGACACGTCCTCGAGTCGACTGCCGAGCTGTTCCGAGTAGAGGTCCACCGCGACCCGGCCGAGGCAGATGAGATCGAGCGAGCGTGCAGGGTTGAAGGCATGAGGCATGGCGTGTCTCCACGTCGGGGTTCGTCGGTTGGCATCGCGGTGGCGATGGGGCTGGGCGATCAAGCGTCGAGGTCGACCCAGCCGCGCGTCCGGTGCGAGCGTTCGATGGCGTCGATCAAGTGGTTGATGCGCCAGGCGTGGCCGAAGTCGGGATAGAGCGGGCGCTGACCACAGAGGCCCTCGACCAGGTCGCGTACCTCGATGATCTTCTGGTCGTTGTAGCCCAGACCATGGCCGGGAGCGGGGCTGAAGGCGGCATAGTCGGGATGTTCGGGCCCCGTCAGCAGGGTGGTGAAGCCGCGTCTGCCGGCGGGCCCCGCCTGGCGATAGAGCTGGAGTTCATTCATGCGCTCCTGATCGAAGACGATGGCACCGCGGCTGCCGGTCAGGGTGTAGGAGAGACCCAGCTTGCGTCCGCTGGCGATGCGAGAGGTCTCCAGATTGCCGATCAAACCGTGTGAGAAGCGCAAGAGCGCCTGCGCCTGGTCGTCGTTCTCCACCGTGCCCAGGCCGCTGCCTTGTGCCAGTGGCCGCTGACGGATCAACGTCTGCAGGTCGGCACAGAGGGCGGTGATCGTCTGGCCGCTGAGGTACTCGGCCAGGTTGAGAATATGCGAGCCGAGATCGCCGAGCGCGCCACTGCCCGCCATATCGCGGCGGGTACGCCAGCTATGCGGCGTGGCGGGATCGGCCAGATAGTCCTCGTTGTGGCGGCCGCGGAAGTGCACCAGCTCGCCGATCTCGCCACTGACGACGATCTCGCGCGCCAGTTGGGTGGCCGGATTGCGCAGGTAGTTGAATCCGACCAGCGTCTTCACTCCGGCGCGCGCGGCGGCCTCGCACAGGCGTTCGGCGCTAGCCGCGGTCAGCGCCAGCGGCTTTTCCACGTAAACGTGCTTGCCGTGGGCGATGGCGGCCAGCGCCATGGGTTCGTGCAGGACGTTGGGTGCACAGATATCGACCACGTCGATGTCCGGATCGGCGACCAGCGCCTGCCAGTCGCCGGTGGCACGTGCGAAGCCCAGCGCCGCGGCCTGTTGTGTCGCGAGCGTGGCGTCGGTCTCCGCCAGCAGCGCGCAGACCGGCCGCGCTGGCAGCGCGAACACGCGCGGCGCGGCGTGGTAGGCGATGGCGTGGGCCTTGCCCATGTAGCCGCTGCCGATCAGACCGACATTGAGGGTGGCTGTCATGTGCGTATCTCCGGGATGAGCCAGCGCAACGGGCGCCGGCGCCGTTCAGGCAGCGGAGGAAGCGGCGCTGCGCTGAAACTCGGCCAGTTCCGCATCCAGGCTTTCCAGCTCGGCGCCGCCAGCCATCATGTCGAGCACTTCCTCGCGGCTGACCTCCGACTTGCGGAAGTAACCCAGGCTGCTGCCGCGCTTGAGCAGGGTGAAGGCATCCGCCACCGGATAGGCGTGGTGGACGTTATGGGTGATGAAGATCACCGCCAGGCCGTCCTGGCGCGCCTTGGCGATATAGCGCAGCACCACCGATGCCTGCTTCACGCCCAGCGCCGAGGTCGGCTCGTCGAGGATCAGCACCTTGGCCCCGAAGTAGACCGCTCGCGCGATCGCCACGCACTGACGCTCGCCGCCTGAGAGCGTGCCCACCGGCTGACTGGGATCGCGCACGTCGATGCCGATCTTGGCCATCTCGGTCATGGCGATACGGTCGGCTCGCTTCCAGTCGACCCGTTTGAACGGCCCCACACCCGTGGTCGGCTCACGCCCCATGAAAAAGTTACGTGTGATCGACATCAGCGGGATCATCGCCAGATCCTGAAACACTGTGGCGATGCCGCTGTCGAGGGCGTAGGCGGGGGACTTGAAGCGAACCGGTTGGCCGGCGACGCGGATCTCGCCGCTGGTCGGGCGGTGCACGCCGGAGAGGGTCTTGATCAGGGTCGACTTGCCGGCGCCGTTGTCGCCCAGCAGGCACATCACCTCACCGGCATGCACGTGCAGCGAGACTTCCTTCAAGGCGATCACGTTGCCGAAGTGCTTGCTGACCTGACGCATCTCGATCATTGGGGTCGAATGGCTCATCAGCGGGCCTCCATCATCTTCTTGCGCACGAAGTTGTTGAACAGCACCGCGATCAGCAGCATCGCGCCGAGGAAGACCTTGAACCAGTCGGTGTTGACGCCGGTATAGAAGATGCCCATCTGCACCATGCCGAAGATCAGCGCGCCGAGCGCGGCGCCCACCGCCGAACCGTAGCCGCCGGTGAGCAGCGCGCCGCCGATGACCACCGCGATGATCGCCTCCAGCTCCTTGAGCATGCCGCGGATGGTGTCGGCGGAACCGGTGTCCATCACCTGCAGGCTGGCGAAGACCGTGGCCGATAGCGCGGTGAACATGAACAGCGAGATCTTCACCCGGCGTACCGGGACGCCCGAGTTGCGCGCCGCATTGGCATCGCCACCGGCGGCGAAGATCCAGTTGCCGTAAGGGGTGAACAGCAGTACCCAGGTGGCGACCGCGGTCAGGCCCAGCCACCACACGATCGAGACCGGGATGCCGGTCACCACCGGGTTGCCGGCGAAATTGGTGGCGATCCAGCCGTGCGCGGCCATCCACGCGAACAGCCCTGTCGCCACCTCGCCTGAGAACAGCGGGGCGAGCCAGTCGTGGGCGATGTGCGGTTGGAGGCCACCGATCTGCGTGCGCCCGGTGAGCAGGCGACAACCGCCGATGGCGAGCCCGCGCAGAATGAACAGAAAGGCCAGGGTGACGATGAAGGAGGGCAGGCCGGTGCGGTTGACCAGATAGCCGTTGCACCAGCCCACCAGCATGGCGCAGGCGAAGGCCAGCAGCAGCGCCGACCACAGTGGCCAGCCGTACTCCATCACCGGCACCGCGATGATGATACCGGCTAGTCCGATCATCGAGCCGATCGACAGATCGAACTCGCCGCCGATCATCAGCAGGGCCGCAGCGGTAGCGAGGATACCGAGCTGCGCCGAGACCTCCAGAAAGTTCATGATGCCGGCGGGCGAGAACATGCCGGTACCGCTGGCGGCGACGAGGAAGAACGCCAGTACCAGTAGCGCGCCGGCCATGGCGCCCAGCTCCGGGCGGCGCATGATTCTCTTCCAGGTCGCCTGCTTGGCCAGGCGTTCGTCTTCACCCAAGGTGGGGACTGCGGTGGTCGCTGTCATGGCGATGATCTCCTGAGAGTCGGGGGCGGGAGCCGAATCCTGGCGTCAGCGGATGCCGCGCCGGCTCAATTCCATCACCCGGGCAGCGTTCTCCTTGGTGACGAAGCCGGGGCCGGTCGCCACGTCATCCGCCGGCAGCAGGCCGTGCTCGACGTACTGGTCGAGGAAGACCACGGGCAGATAGCCCTGCAGGTACTGCTGCTGGTCGATGGCGAAATCCAGCGCGCCCTGCTGCAGTGCGAGCAGGATAGCGGGTGAGAGGTCGAAGGTGGCCAGGGTCAACTTGCCGGTGGCGCCTTCGTCGCGCATGGCCTGGATCAGCGGCCCGGCGGTGATCGCGCCCAGTGTCAGCACGCCCTTGATATCGCGGTGCTGGTTGAGATAGGCGACGATGGCGTTACGAATTTCGGTCGGATCGTAGGAGGTGGCGAGCTGCTCGGCGTTGCCGTCGAAGCCGTCGATGAAGCCGTCGCAGCGCTGATCGAGGCCCTGGTTGCCCTGCTCGTGATTGACGCACAGTCCTTTCTCGACCCCCATCTTGCGCATGCGCTCGGCGGCGGCCTTGCCCGCTGCGTACTCGCTCTGGCCGACGTGGAGCAGGGCGCCGTACTTGGCCGCGGCGTCACCGCCGGAGTTGATGGTGATGACCGGAATACCGCGATCGGTGGCATTCTGCACCACCTTGCCCAGGGCGCTTTCGTCGGTGAAAGAGAGGATCAGACCGTCCGGGTCGGAGGCGATGGCGGCCTCGGCCAGTTGCTGCATCTTGGCCATGTCGAAGGTCGAGGGAGCGCGGTACTCCAGGGTGTCACCCAGCGTACGGGCAGCGGCATCGGCGCCGTTCTTGACCACGGTCCAGAATGGGTCCGAAGGCACGCCATGGGTGACCATGACGAAGCGGTGGCCCTCGGCATGGGTCAGCCCGCTGACGAGCAGGCCCAGGGCGGTGACGAGTACGGCGGCGAGGCGCTTGCCGCCGGCCGGTGAGAGATCGAAGCGGTTACGGCGTCGCATGATGAATCCTCTTGGCGTGTGTCACGTTGTCGTTGTCTGACGCCGAGTCGCGATAAGGGGCGGGCGTCGAGTCGCGGTCGAGAAGCACGGCTGCTGTTCCGGTCGAACCGTGGTATGAAATATAAATTCCATTTTTAAGAGATTACAAATTATTTATTCTATACTTTGGTATGTGTGGAATTTTTATTCCAATCCTCTTAGGCTCGTTGCATCGAGAGTTGATCACCCGGATCACCGCGTCGATTGCCCATCCAGTAAAGGTTCATTGCATGCCCATCGAGGATTTCGCGGCGCTGGAGCGCCAGATCACCGAGGTCTACGCCTCCCTCAGCCGTCGCCTGCAGCAGACAGCGCGCTTTCTGCTCGACAATCCTCGCGAGGTGGCCTTCGCCACGGTGGCCAAGCTGGCCGAACAGGCCGGCGTCACCCCTTCGACGCTGATTCGCTTCGCCAACAGCTTCGGTTTCACCGGGTTCTCGGAGATGCAGGAGCTGTTTCGCGCCCGCCTGGTCAACGAGCTGCCCAATTACGCCGAGCGTATCCGTGCGGTACGCGTGGCCACCGGTGAAACGCCTGACAGCACGCAACTGCTGTGGGAATTCGCCGAGGCCAATCGGCAGGTGCTGGAGGCGCTGCCCGGGCGTATCGATCCGGCCGATCTGGAGCGCGCGCTGGATCTGCTCGAAGGCGCCGAGATCGTGTATGCGCTGGGGGCTCGGCGCAGTTTCGTGGTGGCCAGCTATATCACCTATGCGCTGCACCACATCGACAAGCGCGCGGCGCTGATCGATGGCCTGGGCGGCATGCATGGCGAGCAGGTTAAATCGATCGGAGCGCGGGATGCGCTGCTGGTGGTGAGCTTCTCACCCTATGCCGAAGAGAGCCGGCGCGCCGCCGATGACGCCAGCGAGCGCGGCATCCCGCTGGTGGTGATCACCGATTCCAGCCTCAGCCCGCTGGCGCGGGTCGCCGACGTGGCGCTGGTGGTGCAGGAGGCCGAGGTCAAGAGCTTTCGCGGTCTGAGCGCTTCGCTGTGCCTGGCCCAGACCCTGGCCATTGCCCTGGGGATGCGTCAGGTACGCCAACGCGACCCCGCCGATCCGGCGCTCCCGCCTCCAGACTCAGGGCGGCCGACGGCTGAGCGCTGACCAGCGCCCGGGGCGTGCGGGCCGAGGTGATCCCGTTGCGCGGCGACCATTCGACGACATCATTCGAGGGACTCGTTAGAGAAACGCATTCGAGTAACGTATTCGAGGAGCGATGCATGAGACTGGCACTGATCGGCGCGGGACGGATCGGCAGGGTGCACGCCACTGCCATTGCCGCGCATCCCGAGGTCACCCTGGCGGCGGTGAGCGATGCCCAAGCGTCGGCGGCCCAGGCACTCGCCGAGCGCTACGGCTGCAGCGTATTGCCAACCGATGCGCTGTTCGAGGATCCGGCGATCGATGCGGTGCTGATCGCGTCGAGTACACCGACCCACGCCGACTATCTCGAGCGCGCCGCGCGTGCCGGCAAGGCGGTCCTGTGCGAAAAGCCGATCGCCTTGGATCTGCCGCGGACACGTGCCGCACTGGAGGTATTGGCGCGGCATCCGGTGACCTGCGCGCTGGGCTTCAACCGGCGCCATGACCCGCAGTTCGCCGCGCTCAGGCGGCAGATCCGCGCCGGGCGTATCGGCATGCTGGAGACCCTGAGCGTGATCAGTCGCGACCCGTCGCCGCCGCCGCCCGCCTACGTGACAGCCTCGGGCGGGCTGTTTCGCGACATGACCATTCACGACTTCGACATGGCGCGCTGGCTGCTCGACGAGCCCATCCGCGACGTGTACGCCGAAGGCGGCTGCCTGATCGATCCGGCTCTGGGGGCGGCGGGGGATATCGACACAGCGATGATCACCCTGGTCAGCGCCAGCGGCCAGCTATGCCATATCAGCAACTCGCGTCGTGCCAGCTACGGCTATGACCAGCGCATCGAGGCATTCGGCAGCCTGGGCATGCTCGAAGCACGCAACGAAACCGAGACCCGGCTGCGGTTCACCGGGGCGGCCGGCCAGATCGGTGAGCTGCCCCACGCTTTCTTTCTCGAACGCTACGCCTTGGCCTATCGCCGTGAACTCGACGATTTCGTCACCAGCTGGCGCGAGGGACGGCCGCCGCTGGCCGGCGCCGAAGACGGGCTGGAGGCGCTGCGTCTGGCCGAGGCGGCGTTGCTGTCGCTGCGCGAGGGCCGTCGCGTGGCCCTCGACGAGATCGATCCATCCCATGCCACGAGCGCAGGAGAGTCGCCATGAGTTCACTGCTAGTTCGCCCCCAGCAACCCGATGCGCAGGGCAAGGTGCTCGAAGTCACCCCGGAATCCGCCGGCTGGTCCCATGTCGGCTTTCGCCTTCACCGTCTGGCGGCCGGTCAACGGATAGCCGCCGATACCGGTGAACGCGAGCACTGTCTGGTGCTGCTTGCCGGGCGCGCCAACGTGACCAGCGGCGACGAGCGCTGGGAAGCGATCGGCGCGCGGATGGATGTGTTCGAGCCAGTGCCGCCCTACGCGGTCTATCTGCCGCCGGGCGTGGACTACCATGTCGAGGCGCTCACCCCGCTCGAACTCGCGGTGTGCAGCGCGCCGGGGCAGGGTAACCAAGCCGCGCGGTTGATCGTCCCCGACCAGATCAACCGTAGCACCCGGGGTAGCGGCAGCAATACTCGGCATATCCACGACGTGCTGCCAGAGAGCGAGCCGGCCGACGGCCTGCTGGTGGTCGAGGTCTACACCCCGGCTGGTAACTGGTCGAGCTACCCGCCGCACAAGCACGACACTGATGATCTACCCCACGAGTCGATGCTCGAGGAGACCTATTACCACCGCCTGAACCCTGCACAGGGCTTTGCCTTCCAGCGTGTCTATACCGATGATCGCTCGCTGGACGAGACCCTGACGGTGGAGGATGGCTGTGTGGTGATGGTGCCGCGTGGTTACCACCCGGTCGCGGCCGCCCACGGTTATGACCTCTATTACCTCAATGTCATGGCCGGGCCGCGACGGGTCTGGACATTCCGTAACGACCCGGAGCACGCCTGGATGGTCGAGGGCTGACGTACGCAGTCATCTCTGACAGCGCCTAAGCTTAGACCTTGGTTCGGCGGCACGGGGCAGGGAGGCGCATGCGCGCAACGACGCTGGGATGGCTGGTGCTGATCGCGCTGGGCGTGGCGCTCGACAAGGGCGGTATCGATGTGCCACGGGCGTGGAATCCGTTCGCGCCGCTAGTGGTGGACGACCCGGTGACGCCGGTCACTCGGCTCAAGCTCGCGCGTGTCGAACGCGACCCCGAAGTGTGCCGCGCGGCGCTGCGAACGGCCCCGGAGGTACGCTTCACGCCGCTGGCGGACTACACCCCGGTGGCGGGCTGTCCGCTGACCGATGTGGTGCGCCTTCAGAGCACCGGGTTGCGCTTCAGCTCGAGCTTCGTCGCCACCTGCCCGTTGGCCCTGGCGTGGACGATGTTCGAGCGTCATGAGCTCCAGCCGCTGGCCGAGCGCACCTTCGATAGCCGCGTCACCGCGGTGCGCCACTTCGGCTCCTTCGCTTGCCGTAATATCTATCATCGTGAGAACGCGCGGCGCAGCGAGCACGCCACGGCCTCGGCGCTGGATGTCGCCGGCTTCACCCTGGCCAGCGGCGAGCGTATCGATCTGCTGGATGATTGGGAAGGCGAGGGCAAGCGGGCAGCGTTCCTGCGTCAGGTCCAGGCGGCGGCCTGTGGCTACTTCGGGACCGTGATCGGCCCCGACTACAACGCTGCGCACGCCAACCACTTTCATCTGGGAATGCGCGGCGTTGCCTTCTGCCGCTGATGGCAGGTCGCGATTGTGGCGCGTTCAGTTACCGAGGTTGATGTCGCTGGAGTCGGTCGCCGCCCCGGTGGCCGCGCCCACGCCACCGCCGATCACGGCTCCGTCGGAAACATCGCCACCGGTGGCCGCGGCGGCACCGGCACCCACTGCGGCGCCCACACCGGCACCGCTGAGCGCGCGCTCACCGGTGCCGGTACCGCAAGCGCTGAGCAGCAGGGCGGCTGCCAGTATGAAGGGAGTCGTACGTAGCATGGTCAATCTCCTGAGTCGACGCCGGGTTACGGTGCGTAAGCGGCTGTGACTACAGCATAGACCGGGTGGCCAGAGCCGCCACCGGTGGCCGGCCTCGCGCTACGCAAGGCCGGCGGGTGCATGGCGCTCAGGGCCGGGGTTGCTGCTGGGTGATGCAGTGGATGTTGCCGCCGCCGAGCAGAATCTCGCGCGCCGGCACGCCAATCACCCGGCGCCCCGGGAAAAACCCTTCCAGTATCTCGCGCACGCTGGCGTCGTGTGCGGGATCGAGCAGCGGCATCGCCACCACGCTGGTACCGATATAGAAGTTGACATAGGAGGCTGCCATGCGATCTCCCGGCCGGCGCGGGCGCGAGCTCGACAGGCGATCGACGCCGCTGGCTTCCTCTTCGCCCAGATAGAGTGGGCCCGGCTGCGGCAGCTTGTGGACTACGAAACGGCGGCCGCGGGCGTCGGTGGCACGCTCCAGAATCTCCAGCGCCTGCCGCGAGATGGCGTACTGCGGGTCGCTCTCGTCGTCGGTCCAGGTCAGCGCCACCACGCCGGGGGCGATGAAACAGCAGAGGTTATCGACGTGGCCGTCGGTCTCGTCCTGGTAGCAGCCCGCCGGCAGCCAGATCACCTTGTCGATACCCAGATAGTCGGCCAGTAGCTGGGTCTGCGCTTCGCGGCTGAGCTCCGGGTTGCGGTTCGGGTTGAGCAGGCACTCTTCGGTGGTGATCAGGGTGCCCTCGCCATCCACATGGATGGCGCCGCCCTCGAGCACCAGCGGCGCAGTGAAGCAGGGAATTCCCAGCATCTCGGCGATCTTGCGCCGAATGCGGCGATCCTTGTCCCAGGGGAAGTAGAGCCCGCCCTTGAGCCCACCCCAGGCGTTGAAGTCCCAGTCGACGACGGCGATACGCCCGTCCGGGTGGGTGACGAAGGTCGGGCCGACATCGCGCATCCAGGCATCGTTGCTGGAGAGTTCGACTACTCGAATGTGCGCCGGTAACTGGTGACGGGCGTTCTCGTACTGCTCGTCGTTGACGCCCACGATCACGGTCTCGCTCTCGGCAATGGCGCGGGCGACCTCGACGAAGGCGCGCTGCGCCGGCTTGGCCCCCAGGCGCCAGTTGTCCGGTCGCTGCGGCCACAGCATCCAGCAGGCGTCGTGGGGGGCAAACTCCGCCGGCATGCGAAAGCCCAGCTGGGCGGGCGTCTGGGAGGGAGATGCGAGATCGGTCATGACAAACGCCTGAGGGAACCCTAAGGTTATCGGTGAACGGTAGTGAGTACGTCGTGACGGCGACTGTAGCACTCCGCAGGACGCTTGCGCAGTGGGTCGCGGATGTCCTTGCATCACTCCAGGCCAGCGGGCGATCCCCCCGGAGAGACAGGAGAGCGTCATGCGCTTTAGCGACAACCGCGGCGAGCCCATCGAGGGGCTGTCTCGGCGAACAGAAGGGCGTGATGGTGCGCTCGCTTATCGGCCTGTCCAATGACCTGGGCTTGCACACCATGGCCGGGGGCTTGGATAACGAAGAAGAAGCCGTGGCGCAGAAGACCCTGCGCTACCGCCCGCGTGGGTCCCATCGCCATTTCTCCACTGCCAGGTCCGAAAACGGCGAGTAGCGAGGTGGCCCATCGTCGATCATCCATGTTCCTTCGACCCAATGGAGACATGGATGCAACGCTTACAAGGCAAGATCGCGCTAATCACTGGCGCCAGTTCCGGGATCGGTCAGGCCGCGGCGCGGCTATTTGCGAGCGAGGGCGCCTGTGTGGTGCTGGCGGCACGGCGCGGTGCGGAGCTGCAGGCCGTCGCCGCACAGATCGTCGATGCCGGCGGTCAGGCTGCTTGGTTGGCCGGCGACGTCCGCGACGAACCCTATGCGCAGGCGCTGGTGGCTCTGGCGATCGAGCGTTTCGGTGGTCTGGATATCGCGTTCAACAACGCCGGCACGCTCGGGACGTTGATTCCGACCCCCCAACTGGATGCACAGGCGTGGCGCGAGACGCTCGACACCAACCTCAGTGCGGCCTTCCTCGGTGCCAAGCATCAGATTCCGGCGATGCTGGCACGCGGTGGCGGTTCGCTGATTTTTACGTCCACCTTCGTTGGCTACACTGTCGGCTTCCCCGGCACCGCCGCCTACGCTGCCAGCAAGTCTGGCCTGATCGGCCTGACCCAGGCGCTGGCGGCGGAGTTCGGTCCGCATGCCATTCGCGTCAATGCGCTATTGCCTGGCGGCACGCAGACGCCGATGGCGGAGGCGATGAACGATACGCCGGAGGCCCTGGCGCAAGTGGCGCAGATGCACGCGCTCAAGCGTCTGGCGCGGCCGGAAGAACTCGCTCGCGCGGCGCTGTTCCTGGCTTCGGAGGATGCCGGGTTCATGACCGGCAGCGCGATGCTGGTCGATGGTGGCATGTCGATCAATCGCAGTTAAATCGTGTC
This sequence comes from Salinicola endophyticus, assembly GCF_040536835.1. NCBI lineage: Bacteria > Pseudomonadati > Pseudomonadota > Gammaproteobacteria > Oceanospirillales > Halomonadaceae > Salinicola > Salinicola endophyticus. Next base: position 3,121,231 of record NZ_CP159578.1, on the reverse strand, counting down.
CGCGCAGCGATGCGCGGACACGTGCTGGCCGAGGTCAGCCTGACCTGCACCGATACCCTCGATCCCACGCTGAGCGCCGCACCGAACCCGATGAGTTCGTATGGGAGGCGAGCCGATGGCTGACGCGCAACACACCACGCGGCGTCTCGGACTCGGGATGATGCTGCTGTGCTGGGTAGTGATGCTGGCATTGGCGGTGTGGTGGTTTCGCGGCGTCGAAAGCCGGCGTGCCAACCCCAATCTCGAGCTCTCCAGTCAAGCCGCCCCCGGCGCCCCGGTCTCTCTGGCGCGCAATGCCGCCGGCCACTTCGTCGCCCCGGGCGAGATCGACGGCCAGCCGGTCACCTTCCTGCTCGATACCGGCGCCACCTATGTCTCGCTGTCGCGTGGGCTGGCCGAGCGTCTAGGTCTGCAACCCGGCCCTGCGGCTACCTTCAACACAGCCAATGGACGCGTCCAGGGGCACCTCACCACGCTCGACAGCGTGCGTCTGGGCGGTCTTGCCGTGCGCCAGGTGGCGGGGTCAATCCATGCCGGTATCGGCGATGACATGGTGCTGCTCGGGATGAGCTTTCTCGGCCGCTTCGATATTCAGATTCGTGCCGACCATCTGACGCTGAGTCCGCGGACCCCGTGAATCGGCTCTCTCGATCAAGCCGTTGCCCAGCGGTCCGATTAAACTGTCGCCCAGTGGTTCGATCAGACTGTCGCCCAGAGGCGACAACGCTTGCGTAATCTCTGCGTGATTGTCGTTTACAATCGAACTCGCAAGTTACCCTGGGTGACACTGTCGGACAGATCGACAGTGCGACGTGACGTAAGATAAGCGTTCGTCGTGGTTTACCTCGGTGATGAATGTCCGGTCACTAACGCGCGCGTTGCATTCAAGGAGTCGAAGATGACGCTGACACAGTGGCGGCCCTGGCTGTTACCCTTTTTGATCATGCTGGGGCTGACCGGGTGCGACAGCTTTTCCACCAGCAGCTTCAAGATGCCCGATATCTTCGGCGGCCAGTCCCGCGACGAGAACGTGGTCAAGCGTCAGATCGCGTTTCCGGCCGAGGAGTACGCCAAGCTCGAGAAACACGGTACCGCAGCGGTGCAGGGGCGGCTGAGCTACACCATGCCGGGCGGTCAGACGATCGTGGGTGCCAACGAAACCATTTCGGTGGCGCCGGCGACACGCTATGCCGCCGAGGCCGCGGATGTCGCACTGTCCGGTCGCCGGATCGAGCCGGCCGACCCGCGAGCGCGCGACTACACCCACTACGCCAAGACCAATGCCGACGGTTACTTCGTGGTGCGCGGCATTCCCGCCGGGGTGTTCTACGTGGCCGGTAGCGTGCTGCTGCCCGGCGGTGAGTCGCGCAGCCCGATCATCATCAAGCAGGTCACGCTGCGCGATGGCAAGACCCGTGAGGTCGAGCTGAGCCGCTGATCGCGGTGCAATGGTGCGACCTGACAGGGACATGGGGGAGTGATTGGGATGTATTTTTCCTAAGTCTAATGAGTGAAAGGGCTGCGACTTATCTCCCCCAACCGGTCTGATGTCTGTCGCGAGAAAATGTACCGGATAGAGAGTAACGACAAATCATCCAATCGAGTTAGTAGGTTACAGGGGTGGCTTATGAGGTATCATGAATACTCGGATACCACCTGTGCCGAGTGAGCTTGGCGCCTCGCAGCATGTCTCAAGATTTCGTTGCGTTATAGGCCACCTTGGTTCACCGTTCACTATCAATCGGTCGATGCCTTAGCGCGTCACACAATAAACGAATCAGTGGTATGCAGGGCCGGGTTTCGAGGCCAACTCATAGGGATGGAAGACAGCTTGGACAGCACTGCACATCAAGATCGCGTTCTGATCATCGAAGATGACGAACGGCTGGCGCATCTGACGCGCGAATATCTGGAGGCCAACGGTTTTCAGGTCGGACTGGAGCATGATGGCGCCCACGGCGTGGAGCGAATCATCGAGGAGCAGCCGGACATGGTCATCCTCGACTTGATGCTGCCCGGCGAGGATGGGCTTTCCATCTGCCGCCGGGCGCGTCCGCACTACGCCGGCCCCATTCTGATGCTGACCGCACGCACCGACGACATGGATCAGGTGCTGGGGCTGGAGATGGGCGCCGATGACTACGTGCCCAAGCCGGTACAGCCGCGGGTATTGCTGGCACGCATGCGGGCGCTGATGCGTCGCGCCGACAGCCTGGTGTCGTCGAGCGGTGCCACGCGTCTGACCTTCGACAATCTGGTGATCGACAGCGCCACCCGCGAAGCCTGGCTCGAGGAGCAGCGGATCGACCTCACCAGTGCCGAGTTCGATCTGCTCTGGCTGCTGGCCGACAACGCCGGGCGCGTGCTCACCCGCGAGGAGATCTTCTCGCAGCTGCGCGGGATCAAGTACGACGGCCAGGATCGCTCGATCGACGTGCGCGTATCGCGCATTCGGCCCAAGATCGGTGACGATCCCAATCACCCCCACCGTATCAAGACGGTGCGCAGCAAAGGCTACCTGTTCGTCAGGGATAGCTGAGTCGCGACGGCGACCGCGATCGCGGTCGCCGTCGTTTGCCGACACACCCCCTCATTCCCCGCGAGAGCAGCGATGCGGCGTTCGCTTACCGACAGCACCTTTCTGCGCTTCTACCTGGCGCTGCTGGCCGCACTGGTGATCACCTTCGGGCTGGCGCTGTTCGGCTTTCTGATGGTCGACAAGGTGCGCCAGGAGCACTATCGCGAAAGCCTGGTCAGCGGCCCCCTGGCGCTGCTTGCCGACCTGGTCTCGCGCCAGCCGCTGGAGAGGCGCGACGACTGGCTCGCCTCGATGGCCTCGACCCTGGGCATGCCCCTGGGGCTGTTTCGGCTCGAGGATCTTTCGCTCGACTACTTCGAGCGCGCCCGGCTGGAAGAGAAGCGCCCGGTGATCGAGGCCGCCGACGACGGCTGGCGCTCGCTCTACAAGGTGCCGCAATCCGACTGGGTGCTGGCGGCGCGCATCAACTCGCTCAACGAGATGCAGCTGCGCGGCATCACCGAGGTCCTGCGCAGTTGGCTCAGCGGTGAGTCGGACAAGGTGCAGGCCAAGCGCCTGCACCGGGTGCAGCAGCAGTTCCAGGTACCGGTGGGGCTCTACGCCGAGCCGCCATCCAACGTCGACCCGATCCAGGCGACCCGGCTCGATGCCGGTGAGGTGGTGGTGCGCCTCGACTCGAGCCTGAGCGCGCTCTATATCCACGCCCGGGTCGGCCCCGATCGCTGGTTGCGTATCGGCCCGCTGCCCAGCTTCGAGGCGATGCCGTTGTCACTGGCGCTGTCGCTGTTGATCATCGTGTTGATCACCCTGGCAGGGGCGATCTATCTGATCGTATGGAGCGTCGAGGGTCGCGTCGGCCGGCTCGAGCGCGCGGCGACGCGGATCGCCGCCGGCCATCTCAACGCCCGTGTGCGGGTCGATGGCAACGACTTCCTCGGCCGCCTGGGCATGGCGCTCAACGGCATGGCGGCGCAGGTGCAGTCGCTGCTGCGTAGCCAGCAGGAGATGATTCGTGCGGTCTCCCACGAGCTGCGCACGCCAGTGGCGCGTATCCGCTTCGCGGTGCAGATGCTCGAGGATCTCTACGGCGAGGGGCACGCGCGCAAGCAGCTGGAGGGCATCGATGAGGACATCTCCGAGCTCGATCGCCTGATCGACGAGATCCTCACCTACGCCAAGCTCGACAGCGAGAATGCCCAGGGCGTGACGCTCAAGACCGAAAGCCTGGAGTGCCGCGCGCTGGCGTGGCGGGTGCTGGAGATTCTCAGCCCGCTGCACCCGCATCTGACGCTGACGGTAGCCGACGGCGAGGAGCTGGAGGTGGAGGCCGAACCACGCTATCTGCAGCGCGCGGTGCAGAACCTGGTCGCCAACGCCTGCCGGCACGCCGAGACCCAGGTCTGCGTCAAGATCCACCGCGAGCCGCGGGCGATTCGTATCGATGTCGAGGACGATGGTCCCGGCGTGCCGGAGAAGGATCGCATCGCCATCTTCAAGCCCTTCGCCCGGCTCGACGACAGCCGCACGCGGCGCTCCGGTGGCTACGGCCTGGGGCTGTCGATCGTGCAGAAGATCATGGCGTGGCACGGCGGCAACGTGGTGGTGGATCGCAGCGAGCGCCTGGGCGGAGCACGCTTCAGCCTGCTGCTGCCGCTGCACGCGCGCGAATCGATCAGCCCGCTCAATTTCGACGACGGCGCTCAGTGAGCGCCGCTGATGCCGCTGATGCCGGTTTGATGCCGTTCAAGCCGGTTTGATGCCGCTCAGCACCGCAAACGACGTATCCCGTGCGGTGCGAATGAAATCCTCCATCCACGGCAGCGCCCGGTCGTTGTCGCGAACCGCCGCGTAGAGCGTGCTCCACACCCCCTCCTTGCCCAGCGGCAGCGCCTTGACGTAGTCGCGCTCCAGATACTCGGTCAGGGCCCAGTTGGGCAGGGCGCAGACGCCGCGCCCGCTGGCCACCAGCTGCATCATCATCACCGTCAGCTCGGCGCTGCGGATCTCCCGCGGGCGAATCGCCGCCGGCTCCAGGAACTGGGTGAAGATATCCAGCCGCGAGTGGTCGATGGGGTAGACGATCAGCGTCTCAGCGGCCAGATCCGGCGGCTCGACCCAGCTCTGTCCTGCCAGGGCATGCTGCTTGGCCACCGCCAGCAGCCCCTCGTAGCGGAATAGCGGGGCGTAGTGGATGCCGGGCAGCGGCTCGGGGTTGTCGGTGATCACCAGGTCGAGGGCCTCGCGCGTCAGCGCCGGCAGCAGGTCGAAGTTCTGGCCGCTGGGGATGTCCACCTCCACTTCGGGCCAGTGATCGCGGAAGTGGTCGACCGTGGGCATCAGCCACTGAAAGCAGCTGTGACACTCGATCGCCATGTGCAGGCGGCCCTGCTCATGCCCGGCGAGGCGGGCGAGATCGCGTTCGGCCAGGCGCAGCTGCGGCAGCACCTGCTCGGCCAGGGCCAGCAGCCGCTCTCCGGCGCGGGTGAAGGCGACCGGGCGGGTCTTGCGCGCGAACAGCGGCATGCCCAGGCGCGACTCCAGATCCTTGATCTGGTGAGACAGCGCCGACTGGGTGAGATGAACACGCTCCGCCGCTTCGACCAGCGAGCCGGTGTCTCGCAGGGCGATCAGCGTACGGAGATGGCGAAGTTCGAGCATGCTATGAATATTGTTCACGTCAGGGGTTAAGAAAACGCGTTTGATTCAGGGAAAGGGCGTGGCGAGACTGCACATCTGGCCGTCGGCTCCCCGATGTTACCCGCTAATGCACAGAGACCCCACCCATGCTGCTGAATGCGTTCCAGGCGTTCGACTACCCCAGCGAGATCGGGCCGGGGGCTACGACATCCACGCGCCCAATATCCCCACGGTGGCGTGGATGGTCGAGCTGATGGTCAAGGCGGCGGAGAAGATTCCGGCCGAGCGGCTGTAGGTCAACCCGGATTGCGGGCTCAAGACCCGCGGCTGGGCCGAGGTCGCGCCGGCTCTCGGCAATCTGGTCTAGGCCGTGCGCCAGCTGCGTCAGCGCTTCGCGTGAGCCTGGTTGGAGCCGCGCAGAACGGATGGCGCTTGAACCTGCGCCGGCCGTGCCTCGCATGGTAGTCTGCGTCACGCGCCGTGGGTTCGCTCGCGGCGCCTGCTTATCGTCCAACCGCTCGCTGCTGTCAGCCAACCATGTTCGGGAACTCGCTCATGTCTTCCGCGCCTCTCGCCGCTCTTCGTCGTGCTCTGACGTCGCCTCGCGCTTCCAGGCTCACTGCCACGCTTCTCCTCGCCTCGCTGGTCACCGGATGCGCCGGGGGCACCACGCCGACGACGGGCGGAGCAGCGGCGGGCACGGGCGCTGACAATGACAACCAGGCAGCCGTCGGCGCGCCGCAGTCGCCGCTGCTGCCGAGTGCCTTCTTCGCCGATGGGGGGGAGCGCTTCAGCGCCTGGCGCTGTACGCCGTCACAGAATCTGGTGACCACCATGCCGGATGCCAAGCGCCTGCGCCTGTGGACCGCCCTCGGCAGCACGGAGCTGCAGCGCGCGGTGGCGGCAGACGGTGACCGCTATGTGCTCGGCGGTGTCGCCTTCGAGCGCCACGGTCGCGATGCCCGGGTCGAGAGCGACCATGGCCAACTGGTCTGCGCGCTGGCCAGCGAGCGCGCCACCGCCACCCGCCAGGCGCATCCGCAGAGCATCTTCTATGCCAGCGGCAACGAGCCGGGCTGGAACGTCTCGCTCGACCGTCAGACCACCACCCTGACCCTGGTCTCCGACTACGGCCAGGCGACCGATACCTTCCGTTACCGCGTGGCCTCGGTGAAGAACGGCAGCGATGCGCGCATGGTGCTGGTCAGCGATAGCGGGCGTCAGCCGCTGGAGATGGACCTGCGCGCCGGCGCCTGCTTCGACGACATGAGCGGGCAGCCCTGGCCGGTCAAGGTGACCCTGCGCTACGGGCGTCACGAGTGGCAGGGGTGCGGGCAGGGGGTGGAGGCCAAGCGCTGATATTCGAGCGATTGTATCGAATGATTCATGCCAATATTCGCGGTTTTCATTTCAAAAACCAAAATGAATAATGGCGATCAGCGTTCACCCGCCGCCCCTGGCGGCGGGCTTCACCTCTAGGCCTCACTCACTCTGCTAGGGAAGCTTCGTCCATGACACAACGCATCCTGCTGATCACCAGCTCGCTGTTCGGCGAGAATGGCCAGTCCCGCGGCCTCGCCGCGGCTTTCAAGTCCGCACTCGAAGGGCGCGATGTCGCGCTGGTCGAGCGTGACGTGGTCGCAAGCGAACTGCCGCACCTGAGCGGTGAAGAGATGGGTAGCTGGATGACCGAGCCCAGTGCGCGCACCCCGGAGCAGGTGGCACTGGCGCGCCACTCCGAGGCGCTACTGGCCGAGGTCGAGGCCGCCGATCTGATCGTGCTCGCGGTGCCGCTCTACAATCTCGGCATCCCCAGCCAGCTCAAGGCCTGGTTCGATCGTATCCTGCGTGCGGGCAAGACCTTCAAGTACACCGAAAACGGCCCGGTAGGCCTGCTCGAAGGCAAGTCCGGGCTGATCCTGGCGGCGCGCGGCGGCATGTACGCCGGTACCGAGATGGATTCGCAGACCCCGCACCTGCGTCACATGCTGGGCCTGATCGGCATCAAGGATGTCCACGCCATCTACGCCGAGGGGCTCAACATGGGTGATGGCCAGAAACAGGCGGCCCTGACCGAGGCCAAGCAGGCGATTGCCGAGTACGTCAGCACTCACTGCTGAGCGCTTTCGCGCTGCTGGCCAAGCGCCCGCTACCTGAAGGTGGCGGGCGCTTGACGTTGGGCGTGGCGAATTCTATCCAGGCCCGTCCGCCAAGCCGCGGGGAGGGAGAACCGGTTCGACGCTGGGGTCGACGACTCGCGCCAGCAGGCGTTCGAGCACTGAGCGGTCGGGGCGCCCCTGACTTTCGCGCGTACTGGGCACGGGTTGCCAGTCGCCGGCCGCATCGCGGGCGGCGAGGGTGAAGACGAATGGGTGCAGGCCGGGGATGCCCAGGCGCAGGTCGGTGGCGGTCAGGTAGGGTCGGGCGTCTGGCGTGACCACGTCGTAGCGCAGAAAAGGCCCGCTGAACCAGGCCAGTCGCTGGCCATCCGGCGTGGCCAGTGCGCTCTGGCGCCAGGTGTCACCCAGCGGCCAGGGCGTCAGTGTCACCGGCGCGTCGCCATCCAGCAGTCCCACCCAGCCCTCCAGCGCCTGACCCTGATCGATCACCGTCACCCGCCACAGCAGCGTGGTCAACGGAGCCGGCTGCACCAGCATGGGGGCCTGCGCCAGGCCGCGGGCGGCCAGGGCACTCTTGACCCGCGACTCGACGAACGCCTGGGCGCCCAGGCTGAAGCCGATATAGGCGCAGGAGAGTGCCAGCGCGATACCCAGCGGGCGCCGCCGCGGGCGGATCGCGAACACGATCACCCCGATCAGCAGTGGCAGCGTGTAGGCGGGGTCGATGATGAACAGGCTGTGCCAGCTCACCGGCGTCAGCGGCAGCGGCCACAACAGTTGGGTGCCGTAAGTGGTGAACGCGTCGAGCAGTGGGTGGGTCAGCAGGCAGAGTGCGAACAACCACCACCAATGGGCAAAGGTGGCGATCTCGCGGCTACGTCGCCAGCGACTGGCCAACCCCGCCAGCAGCGTGGCCAGTGCGGCGAGCACCAGCAGCGAGTGGCTGAAGCCGCGGTGGCGGGTATAGTCGGCCACGGCATCGCCGTAGTCGATCGCCACGTCCAGGTCCGGCAGGGTACCCAGCGCCGCGCCCAGCAGCAGCGCGCGGCGCCCCAGACGCGGCATCACCGCACCGGCGACCGCGGCGCCCAGGCAGGCTTGTGTCAGCGAATCCATGCTTACTCCTCGGTAGGGGTGGCTGAATTGTGTGCGAGGTAGGCGGGGGCGTCGAGTTCGCGATCGGCGGCGCCGGGGAGTCGGCAGCACGAAGCGGGCGCCGGCATTCACCGCTGCGTCTTCCTGGTCTACCATGAAACGGTTCAACTCACTGACGAATCAGGAAGATTCTCATGGAATACCTGCACACGATGGTGCGCGTGTCGGATCTCGATGCGTCGCTGCACTTCTATTGCGATCTGCTCGGCCTCGAGGAGGTGTCGCGCAAGGAGAGCGAAAAGGGCCGTTTTACGCTGGTCTTCCTCGCCACGCCCAACGACCGCCCGCGCGCCGAGGCTGAAAAGTCGCCGATGGTCGAGCTGACCTACAACTGGGACCCGGAGACCTATACCGGTGGGCGCAACTTCGGCCACCTGGCTTACCGCGTCGACGACATCTATGCGCTGTGCGACAAGCTCCAGGCCAACGGCGTGACCATCAATCGCCCGCCGCGGGATGGCCATATGGCCTTCGTGCGTTCGCCTGACGGTATCTCCATCGAACTGCTGCAGAAGGGCGAGCCGAAGCCGGCGCAGGAGCCCTGGGCGTCGATGGAAAATACCGGCTCCTGGTAAGTCGCATGAATCGTTCGTTCTCGATCTTTCTCGGCTGGCTGCTGCTGGTGGCGGTGGCCGCCAGCAGCGGCATTCTGACGCCGCCCGGACCCTGGTACGAAGCGCTCACCAAGCCGCCGCTGACGCCTCCGGACTGGCTCTTTCCGGTGGCCTGGACGCTGCTCTATCTGCTGATGGCGGTGGCCGCCTGGCGGGTCACGCTGGTGGCGCCGCCGGGGCAGCGGCGACAGGCCCTGACGCCGTTCGTCGCCCAGCTCGTCGCTAATGCGCTGTGGTCGTGGCTGTTCTTCGGCGCCCACTGGATGCTGGTGGGGCTGCTCGATCTGCTGCTGATGTGGGGGCTGATCGTATGGACGCTGGTGACCTTCTCGCGCTATTCGCGCCTGGCGGTGGTGCTTTTATTGCCCTATCTGGTGTGGGTCAGCTTCGCCGGCTATCTCAATGCCGGGTTGCTGGTACTCAATTTTCCCACCGGTTGAATCGTCGCGGCGCAGGCATGCCGATGACGCCGAACGGGGAGCGTGAATGAAGGACAGCACATGAAGGAGGGCGCACGCCCTAGGCGGCTGCCGGCGACCATCGAGGCAGCCCTGCGCCGGGAGGCGGCTGAGCTCGAGCGCCTGGATCGCGACACCTATGCGCGCTTTGGACGCGACCCCTGCGAGCCGATCGTGGGGCTCGGCCCATGCGATGCGCGTCTGGCGATCTTCGGCCGTGACCCGGGCACCCGCGAGGTGGAGACCGGAGAGCCATTCGTCGGCGCCGGCGGGCAGAAGGTGCGCAGCGCACTCTACCGCCACCGTCACCAGGCACCGCTGCCGGATCTCGACGCGTCTCTGGCGATCGGCCGCGAGCTGTTCTGGATCAATACCGTGCCCTACAAGCCCCAGGGCAACAAGGCGTGGTCGATGGCGGTCAAGCGCCGCTTCCAGCCGCTGATGGCGCATCTGCTGGATGCCTGCTGGCAGGGCGAGCGGATCATCACCCTGGGGCGGGAAGCCTTCTTGTGGTTCGGCATCGAGCAGCCGCGCGAGGTGAGTGCGGCACTCGACGCTTTCTGGGCGCGTGAGGATCGCTTCACGGCGTTGCATCAGATCGAGCTGCGTCTGCCGGATGGCCACCAACGCGCCTTTACGCTGGCGCCATTACCGCATCCGTCACCGCTCAATCAGCGCTGGTTCAAGCGCTTTCCCGAGCTGATGGCGCGGCGCCTGGCGCAGCTCGATTGGACGTGAGATACGCCAAATTTTAAATATTAGGTGTATTTAAAGTAAAAAATGGCCGCGTGCGACGCATCGCTAATGCAGGAAAAAGCGGCAATCTTCAGTCCGGCTTGAAGGCCATCCTCCCGCTGCCCAGGAACATCACCGCCAGCGCGGCGCCGAGAAACATGCCCTGCAGCTCCAGCGTCCAGCCCCCCTGGCCATTGAGACTGTAGAGCTGCGATAGATGTACCAGGACGATGGCCACCAGCATGTTGATCGCCATCAGCATCCCGCCCAGGCGTGCCTGCCAGCCGACAATGGCCATCAATGGCGCGATGATTTCGCCGACCAGAACCCCATAGGCGACGAACGAGGGAACGCCCATCTGCGCCAACTGGTGGGCGATACCGTTGAGACTGGTGGGGTCCATGAGCTTGTGCAGACCGTGAAGCAGGATCAGAATCCCCACACAGAGTCGCAGCAGCAGTTTGCCCAGATCGTCGTTGTGCATGAAGCGCATGGGTGAGCGAGTCCTTTTTCCGCGGGAGGGTGAGATGGTCGCGGGGGCGATGACGTGCCCCACGGCCATCGAGATTATCAGAATTTGTTAATGGAAAGTTAATATCGTCAATGTCGTCATTGGCTTACAAAGTAAATCGGCAAATTCGAATGTTATTTGAAGTTAAAAAAAGCGATACTCTTGTGCTTTCACGTTCCCGCGCTTCAAACTCGGCCGATACCGATTTTCGGACGCGCGCCGTGCCCGCGCCGAGCCAATAACAAGATTGCGAGCCTATCACCATGCCTAGCCGCTATCTCTTTCATCTTTGGCGGCGCGTCACGCGTCCCCCTGATAGCCTGCCGGTAGAGCGCCGCCGCAGTTTCGAGATCATGGCCGAAATCTATCTGCTGGCCCTGTGTCTGCAGGTTCTCATCGCCCCCGCGCTCTATCTGCTCGGCTACAGCACGCTGGGGCATCTGAATCTCGTCTGTGTGCTCGCTTACGTGCTGGCGCTGCGCCTGCACCGCCACCTCTGGGTAGCGCTGGCGCTGGGGGTGAAGCTGAGCGCCTTTCTCTTGCTGCTGATCTATGGTGCTTGGGTGACGGGCAGCGCCAGTAGCGTCGTCTACTGCCTGCTGTTCGCCGAAGTGGAGCTGATGCTCGCCGATCTGCGTCGGCGAACCAAGCTGCTGTTGACCGTCGGGCTGGCGGCGCTGGCGCTGGGTGTGGCGGACCTGCCCGGGCCGGCCTCGCCACCGCTGGGGTTCCAGGGGCATCTGCTGACGAATTTCGTGCTGGTCGCGGTCTTCGCCATGCTGTGCATGGTGATGCTGCGCATGCTCACGATCACCGACCGCCACGAGTACCGCTATCGCCGCGACGCCATGCACGATTCACTGACCCTGGTCCTCAATCGCCGCGCCATCTTCGAGAAGGCCTCGACCTACTGGCGTCAGCAGTCAGCGTTCGCGATGATCCTGGTGGACGCCGATCATTTCAAGGAGATCAACGACAACTTCGGGCATACCGCGGGCGATGCGGTACTGCACCATCTGGCCGGCGTGCTCAGAGATGCACTGCGGGGCGAGGATGACGTCGGCCGTGTCGGCGGCGAGGAGTTCCTGCTGCTGCTGCCCGAAACCAGCATCTCGGAGGCGCTGACGGTCGCCGAACGCATCCGCATACGGCTGGCGCGACGCCCATGCCAGTTCGGCGGCCAACTGATGCCGGTGACGTTGTCGATGGGGGTTGCCTGTTCCGGTGAGGGCGAGCAGCTGCAGAGTATCATCGAACTCGCCGACCGGCGGCTGTATGCCGCCAAGTCGGCCGGGCGCAATCAGGTGGTGTCCGAAGGGCATATCGAGAGCGCCAACTCGCGCAATGCCGGGCGGCTGTCGCGCGGGGTGAAGGATGCGCTGCAGTCGGAAAGTGGCTAGGCGCGGTCGAGACGTCCGTCGCGCTGCGCGGAGCGTCCCGACAGGTCTCGAGTGTGCCGCTCCGGCCGCTCAGCCCTGATGCAGACGTTGCGGCAGACAGCGCGCCAGCGCGCGCTGTATCCGGCTGGCGGTAGCGGCCGCCAGCGGGGTACACAGCACCCAGGGCAGGGCGATCAGGGCGATGCTCAGCGCACCCATGTAGACGTCACTGAACCAGTGCGCGCCGACCATGATGCGCGGTGCACTCAGCAGCACCACGAAGGCCACGCTGAGCAGGGCGATGCGGCGCGCGGCGAAGCGCAGCATGAAGCCGGCGAACACCATCAGCATCAGCCCGTGGTCGCCGGGGAAGCTGTTCGATGCCGAATCCTTGGTCGGAATCGAGACCACATCGGTCAGGCGCATGGCGTTGGCGAAGAAGCGGGTCGGGCTGGGGTGGCCATAGCTGATGCCCTTGTTGGTGAACAGCGCCAGCACGCCGGCGGTGAGCACCATGGTCACGCCGATGCCGATCCAGCGCGTCAGGCGCTGAGGATGCGGATCGCGGCGCATGGCCCACAGGAACAGCAGGCCCATGATCGCCAGCGAGATCATGTCGAAGGCGCGATGATTGAGGATCGCCAGGGTGTCGTCCCACCAGTTGGGCTCGGGGGTGATCAGGGCGTTGAAGAACCAGAAGATGCGGTCGTCGAGATCGTTCCACAGCACGCCGTGGGGCCAGGCCCAGCTCAACAGCAGCAGCAGGCCGGTGACGTTGAAAGCGACGATGCGCTTGAGATCGAGACGAGAACGGGTCATGAACGAGCCTTGCCGGATGGCGTTGCAAGAAGCGGTAAGGCCGTCATTTTAAGTTAAGCCTGGCATAAGAAACAATGTTTCTTAACCATGCAGACTTCTTCGCGTCATCTTCCGATGCTGGACATCTGCGCCAGGCATTGCGGCCATGCAGTCTCGAAGCCGCCACAGAGCCGCACTCAGGGCACCCTAAGAACGCCTTTCCGACATGGGCTTATACGGCGGCAGGGCGCCGCGAGGGCGCTTTGACCCCCTTCCTTGGCGCTACCTTTGCCATCCCTGGCAAAGGACCCTCGCTTTGCCCTGCCCCCGGCGCCCATCGTCAGAGGGTTGGGAAATGGGCTCTAAAGCCAGCGGCCCCGCCAGATGGCGGGGCCGCTTGGGTCACTGCAGGCCGTCGGTCAGCGCGAGGCGATCAGCCGTCGAGTTCGGCGATCTTGTTGCGCTGCTCGACCAGATGCTGGCGCGCCGCCAGATACTCCTTGAGCTTGCCGCGCTCCTTCTCGACCACCGCCTCCGGTGCCTTGGCCACGAAGCTGTCGTTGGAGAGCTTCTTCTCGATGCCGACGATCAGCTTGTCCTGCTTGTCGATCTCCTTGGCCAGCCGTGTCAGTTCGGCCTCCTTGTCGATCAGGTCGGCCATCGGTACCAGCACTTCCATGTCGCCCACCAGCTGGGTCGCAGCCAGCGGCGCCTGGGCCGGGTCGTCGAGCCAGTCTGCGCTGGCCAGCTTGGCCAGCTTGGCCAGGAACAGCCGATTGGCCTCGAGGCGCTCGCGGTCGCCGGCGTCGCCCTTGGTCAGCAGCACCTCCAGCGGCTTGCCGGGGGCGATGTTCATCTCGGCGCGAATGTTACGCACGGCGACGATCACACCCTTGAGCCACTCGATGTCGCGGATCGCCTGCTCGTCGATAGGCGAGGTGTCGGTTTCCGGCCACGGCTGGGTCATCAGGCTGGCGCTGTCGCCGGAGGCGGTGCCGGCCAGCGGCGCTACGCGCTGCCAGATCTCTTCACTGATGAACGGCATCATCGGGTGCGCCAGACGCAGCACCGTCTCCAGTACGCGCACCAGGGTACGCCGGGTGCCGCGCTTGGCTTCCGGCGCCGCGGCGTCGTCCCACAGCACCGGCTTGGAGAGCTCCAGGTACCAGTCGCAGTACTCGTTCCAGACGAAGTCGTAGAGCGCCTGGGAGGCGTGGTCGAAGCGGTACTCCTCGAGCGCCCTGGTGACCTGGGCCGCGGTCTGCTGCAGGCGCGAGACGATCCAGCGGTCGGCCAGCGACAGCGCCACCGGGGCGTCGTCGAGGCCGACGTCTTCGCCCTCGGCGTTCATCAGCACATAGCGCGAGGCGTTCCACAGCTTGTTGCAGAAGTTGCGATAGCCGTCGAGACGGCCCATGTCGAACTTGATGTCGCGGCCGGTGGTGGCCAGCGAGAGGAAGGTGTAGCGCAGGGCGTCGGTGCCGTGGGCCTCGATACCCTCCGGGAACTCGGCTCGGGTCGCCTTCTCGATGGCGCGCGCCTTCTGCGGCTGCATCATGTTGCCGGTGCGCTTGGCCACCAGGGTTTCGAGGTCGATACCGTCGATCAGATCGATCGGATCGAGCACGTTGCCCTTGGACTTCGACATCTTCTGGCCCTGGCTATCGCGCACCAGGCCGTGGACGTAGACGGTCTGGAACGGCACCTGGTCGGTGAACTTCAGCGTCATCATGATCATCCGGGCGACCCAGAAGAAAATGATGTCGAAGCCGGTCACCAGCACGCTGGTGGGGTGAAAGGTCGCCAGCTCCGGGGTCTTTTCCGGCCAGCCCAGGGTGCCGAAGGTCCACAGGCCCGAGCTGAACCAGGTATCCAGTACGTCTTCGTCCTGGGTGAGCGCGACCTCGGCGCCGAGGCCGTGCTTGGTGCGCGCCTCTTCCTCGTTGCGGGCCACATAGACGTTGCCTTCGGCGTCGTACCAGGCCGGAATGCGGTGGCCCCACCACAGCTGACGCGAGATGCACCAGTCCTGCAGGTCGCGCATCCAGGCGAAGTACATGTTCTCGTAGTTCTTGGGCACGAACTGGATATCGCCGTTCTCCACCGCGGCGATGGCCGGCTTGGCCAGCTGCTCCACGGCGACGAACCACTGATCGGTGAGCAGCGGCTCGATGACGTCGCCGGAGCGGTCGCCATAGGGCAGGGTGTTGCTGATCGTCTCGATCCGTTCGAGCAGCCCGGCGGCCTCCATGTCGGCGACGATGCGCTCGCGCGCCTCGAAGCGGCCGAGCCCGGCATAGGCGGCGGGCAGGCTGACATCGACGTCGTCCCGCGGCTGGCCCTGGAGATCGAACGCCTCGGCGCGCTCGAGGATGGTGGCATCCTTGGAGAAGACGTTGATCAGCGCATGGTCGTGGCGCTTGCCGACTTCGTAGTCGTTGAAGTCGTGGGCCGGGGTGATCTTGACGCAGCCCGAGCCCTTCTCCATGTCGGCGTGCTCGTCGGCGATCACCGGGATGCGGCGGCCGACCAGCGGCAGCTCGATGAACTTGCCGACCAGCGAGGCGTAGCGCGGATCTTCCGGGTTGACCGCCACGCCGGTGTCACCCAGCAGGGTTTCCGGACGCGTGGTGGCGACCACCACGTAGTCCTTGCCATCCACGGTGGTGACGCCGTCGGCCAGCGGATAGCGGAAGTGCCAGAACTGGCCCTGTTGCTCGCGATTCTCCACCTCCAGGTCGGAGATCGCGGTGTGCAGGGTCGGGTCCCAGTTGACCAGGCGCTTGCCGCGATAGATCAGCTTCTCTTCATGCAGACGCACGAAGACTTCCTGCACCGCCCGGTAGAAGCCGTCGTCCATGGTGAAGCGTTCGCGGCTCCAGTCGACGCTGGCGCCCATGCGCCGTAGCTGGCGCGTGATATGGCCGCCGGACTCTGCCTTCCACTCCCAGATCTTGTCGGTGAACGCCTCGCGTCCCAGATCGTGGCGGCTCTTGCCTTCCTCGGCGGCGACCTTGCGCTCCACCAGCATCTGAGTGGCGATGCCGGCGTGGTCGGTGCCCACCTGCCACAGGGTGTTGTTGCCGCGCATCCGCCGCCAGCGGGTCAGCGTGTCCATGATGGTGTCCTGGAAGGCGTGACCCATGTGCAGGCTGCCGGTGACGTTGGGCGGCGGGATCATGATCGAGAACGGCTCGCCCTTACCGCTGGGGGCGAAGTGGCCATCCGCTTCCCAGCGTTGATACCAGCGGGTTTCGATCTGATCGGGTTGGTACGTCTTGTCCATGGCGGCTTCTTGACTCGGCAAACGGTGGCGGGCACGCGGCGCTCGCGGAGGCGCGAGCGGCGTGACGAAAATGGCGAGGATTATACCTGCTGAGGGGCGAGCGCGTCAGGTTCGCATCGGCGCAGGGGCTGGTCCGCTGCGCCTGCGGTCGAGAGTGTCGAGGCGCTCACAGCTTGTGCGCTTCGACCCGGTAGCCGCGGTCCTTGTAGGTCTTCCAGCAGGCGCGCTTGGTGCGCAGCACGTCCTGGTGCTGGTTGATGATCTCGGCGACGCGCTCGACCCGGGAGAACCATTCGGGGATGTCGTCGTGCAGGTTGAGCAGCGCCTGCACGCCGGGTTCCGGGGCGGCCTGCCAGCCGATGCTCACCGGCGGCACCGGTCCCACGTCGTCGCCTACCACTGTATGGGGCACATAGCTCTCGTCGCGGAATTTCCACAGGTGCTCGTCGAACTGGCGCGCCATCGCTTCGTCCTGGGTATGCACATGTAGGCGATACCCCTTGCGGTAGATCGTCTCCGCCAGGCGGCAGGCGAAATCGAAGCGCGCCTCCAGCGTTGTGTCCTGAAGGATGTAGAAGTCGACTTTGGTCATGAGCGCCCGTCTGTCATTGGGTCCGTTGATAGATGCCGGTGACACCGCCTGCGCCGATCAGCAGACTGCCGCCGATGCGATTGGCGATGCGCTGAACGCGTGGGCTGCGGATTCTGTCACGCGCCGCTGCGGCGAGTAACCCATAGAGCGCCGCATTCAGCGTGGCCAGGATGACGAAGGTCGCCTCCATCAGCGCGATCTGCGGCAGCAGCGGCGCATGCGGAGTCAGGAACTGTGGCACGAACGCGACGAAGAAAATGAGGCTTTTGGGGTTGAGTGCGGTGACCACGTAGGCGTGCCAGAAAAGCCGCTGGCTGGCGCGGGCCGGTTGGGAGCCGGTCGTGGTATCCCCTATCTCATCGGCGATTGGCATTGCTGGCGCGCGCCATGCCTTGACGCCCAGATAGATCAGATAGGCGGCTCCGATCCACTTCAGCACGCCGAACAGCGTGGCCGAGGTAGCCAGCAGCGCCCCCAGGCCGGCCATGGACGCCGTCATGGCGGTGAGGTCGCCGAGCGCCACGCCGCCCACGGTGGCGGCACCGGCGCGGCGGCCATGATTCAGTGCATGGGAGATCACCAGCAGGATGGTCGGACCGGGAATGGCCAGCATCAGGGCCGATGCGGCGACGAAGGCGCACCACATATCGAGGGGCATGGCGGGCTTCTCCTGCCAGGGCGATGGCGCTTTAGTCATCCACGGGATCGATGCGGGTGTCAAACCGAGATCGACCCCGGGAAATCTGCTGCCTGCGCCTGGTGCCCGACGCGCGGCCGTCATCCATCCCGGCGTCGGCCCGATCTTGCCTCAGACGCCGCCGTCGACGTCGACCAACGCCCCGGTGGTGAACCCGGCTTCGGCCAGCCACAGCACCGCGTTGGCGATCTCTTCCGGTTCGCCGATCCGGCCCATCGGAATCACCTCACCGGCGACATCGGGCTTGTCCGGGTTGCCGCCGCTGGCGTGAATGGTGGTGCGGATCACCCCGGGGCGCACGGTGTTGACGCGGATGCCCTCGCCGGCGACCTCCTTGGCCAGACCTTCGGTCATGGTGTCGATGGCGCCCTTGGAGGCAGCGTAGTCGACGTACTCGCCGGCACCGCCGAGATGCGAGGCGGCAGAGCCGACGTTGATGATCGCACCGCCGTTGCCGCCATGACGGGTGGACATGCGCTTGACCGCTTCACGGGCGCAGACGAAGGGGCCGACCACGTTGATCTTCATCATGCGATCGACGCGCGCGAAGCTCATCTCGTCGACGCGGCTGATCTGATCGACCACCCCGGCGTTGTTGACCAGCACATCGACCCGACCCAGTTCACGGTCGACGGTCTCGAACATGGCGACAATGGCGGCTTCGTCGACCACGTCGGCCTGGACGGCGATGGCGCGGCCACCGGCGGCTTCGATCTCGGCGACCACCTTGTCCGCGGAGGTCTTGTCGCTGCGGTAGTTGACCGCCACGGCGTAACCCTTCTGGGCGGCCATGAGGGCGGTGGCGGCGCCGATGCCGCGGCCGGCACCGGTCACGATCATGACTGGTTTCATGCACTCCTCCGATAACAGGGTGAGAGAGTCGGCGCCGCGCCCGAGCGCGACGTCGACAGGCAGCCTATCAGGCCGCGGGTTCGAGCGGATACATGGCGCACAGCTTGTGGCCATCGGGATCGCGCACATAGGCGAGGAAGAGTTCGCCCATCGGCGTCTGGCGCACACCCGGCTCGTCCTCGACCGAGGTGGCGCCCAGCGCGACCGAGGTGTCGTGGAAGCGCTGCGCCTGCTCCTGGGAGCTGCAGATAAAGCCCAGGGTGTCGCCGTTGCCCACGGTGGCGGGCTCGCCATTGATCGGCTCGGTGACGACGAAGACGTTGCCGCCATGGCGATAGGCCACACGCTGGAGACCATCGTGCTCGTAGCGCTTGCCGGCGGACGCGCCGATCACGCCGAGCACTTCGTCGTAGAAGCGTTGGGCACGCTCGATATCGTTACTGCCGATCATGATGTGGCTGAACATAGGGACTCTCCTCGAAGGCCTTGGCGATAGTCAAAAGGGGTACCCAGGTCAACGGGGATACCCGGGCCGCTTCGCGCCAGGGCGCGATCAGGCCAGACGCACCAGCCAGCCACGGGTGTCCTCGCTGCGGCCGTACTGGATGTCGAGCAGGCGCTTGCGCAGCTGGGTGCTGACCGCTTCGCCGCTCACCGGCGGTGTGGCGATGCGCTCGTCCTCGCTCACCAGCTCGCCGATCTGGGTGATCACCGCAGCGGTGCCGCAGGCGAACACTTCGGTGATCTCGCCGCTGGCGACGCCGTCGCGCCACTCGTCGATGCTGATCTGACGCTCTTCCGGGGTGAGGCCGGCATCGCGTGCCAGTTCGAGGATCGAATCGCGGGTCACGCCCTCGAGGATGGTGCCGCTCAGTGCCGGGGTGACCAGTCGACCGTCACGGTAGACGAAGAACAGGTTCATGCCGCCCAGCTCTTCGATCCACTTGTTCTCGGCGGCGTCGAGGAAGGCGACCTGGGCGCAGCCGTGCTGCTCGGCTTCGGCCTGGGCCAGCAGCGAGGCGGCATAGTTGCCACCGCACTTGGCGAAGCCGGTCCCGCCGGGGGCGGCGCGCTTGTAGTGGGAGGAGAGCCAGATCGAGACCGGCTTGCCGCCGCCCTTGAAGTAGGAGGCCGCCGGCGAGGCGATCAGGTAGTAGTCGACCTCGGCGGCCGGCTTCACGCCCAGCGACTTGCCGTTGCCGATCATGAACGGGCGCAGGTAGAGGCTGCACTCTTCGCTGTCGTTCTGCGGCGTCGGCACCCAGGCGGCGTCCTGGGAGACCAGCGCTTCGAGGGAGCCGAGGAAGGTCTCGTCGTCGAGTTCCGGCAGCGCCAGGCGACGCGCCGAAGCGCGGAAGCGCGCGGCGTTCTTCTGCGGGCGGAATGTCCACACCGAGCCGTCGGCATGGCGGTAGGCCTTGATGCCCTCGAAGATCTCCTGGCCGTAGTGCAGTACCGGCGAGGCGGGGTCGATCAGCAGCGGCCCATAGGGGCGAAGTTCGCCACGCTGCCAGCCGTCCTGCTTGGTCCAGCGTACGTGCACCATGTGATCGGTGAAGAAGCGGCCGAAGCCCGGATTGGCGAGAATCTCGTTGCGCAGGTTGGCATCGAGCGGGTTGGACGAGAGGCGAACTTCGAATCCTGAGGTGGACACTGCGACTTCTCCTGGCGGCCCCGGATGATGGCGGCGCGGTGGCATTCGCGCGCCGGCCGGCGGGCATACGATCGGTGACGGTGGGTCCGCACGACGCGCTTGGGCGAGGACGCGCCGCGACGGCGACGTCAACGCGGGGCGGCGCTGGCGGAAGGGTCAAATTAGCATGCAAAGCGTATTCTGCGAAGAGGGGCCGTGGCCGCATCGGCGCCGCGGCCACGGTGTCGCCGGCTCAGTCCTTGAGCGCTTCGAAGCCGGGGGCGGTCAGGGTGATGGCGCACTCGACGATTTCGTAGTCGGCGAGGTCGTGGGCCTTGAACGGGTCCGCGTCCAGGCATGCCTCGAGCGCCGGGCGCTCGGCGTGGGAGAGCAGTACGCCGCCGGTGCGCGGCACCTTGCGCCCGGAGGCGGTCAGCAGCCCCTGGGCGTAGGCGTCATGGAGCCACGCCATGTGGCCCTCGACATGCGGCTCGATACGCTCGAGCGGCACCTTGTAGGTGAGTGAAACGATGAACATGCCACGGCTCTCCTGATTCACTTTTCATCGATGTCAAAGAACCCGCCGTGAGGCCCCGGAGAGGCGTCACGGCGGGTCCCGGTCTTCAGCGCTGCGTCGTCACCGGTCCGTGATCATCGGTCGATCACGACCGGTGAGCAGCGGCGGGCGCCCCTGGGGCTCAAAGACGCGCCGCTCAGGTCTCGTCGGTGACCACGTGCTCGCTCTCGCGGTCGAGCAGGTAGCGCGTGAGCAGGCCCACCGGACGCCCGCTGGCGCCTTTCTGCTTGCCGCTGTGCCAGGCGGTACCGGCGATGTCCAGATGCGCCCAGGGGTAGCTGTCGGCGAAGCGCGAGAGGAAACAGGCGGCGGTGATGCTGCCCGCCGGGCGCCCGCCGATATTGGCCAGATCGGCGAAGTTGGACTCCAGCTGTGCCTGGTAGTCGTCCCACAGCGGCATGTGCCAGGCGCGGTCCCAGGCGGTCTCGCCGGCTTCGAGCAGGTCGAGGGCGAGATCGTCGTCGTTGGAGAAGAGCCCGCTGGCGTGGTCGCCCAGGGCGATTACGCAGGCGCCGGTGAGGGTGGCGATATCGACCACACTGGCCGGCTGGAAGCGCTCGGCGTAGGTCAGGGCGTCGCACAGCACCAGGCGCCCCTCGGCGTCGGTGTTGAGGATCTCGACGGTGAGCCCCTTGAGCGTCTTGACGATATCGCCGGGCTTGATCGCGCGGCCGTCCGGCATGTTCTCGGCGCTGGCGACGATGGCGATCACGTTGAGCTTGGGCTTGAGCGCGATCACGCTCTTCATGGTGCCGAACACGCTCGCCGCGCCGCACATGTCGAACTTCATCTCGTCCATGCCGGCGCCCGGCTTGAGCGAGATGCCGCCGGTATCGAAGGTGATGCCTTTGCCCACCAGCACGTGGGGCGCCTCTTCGGGGTCCGCCGCGCCCTGATACTTCATCACGATCAGCTTGGAGGGTTCGGCGCTGCCACGACCCACGGCGAGCAGGGAGTGCGCGCCCAGTGCTTCGAGTTGGGCCTCATCGAGTACGTCGACCTCGAGGCTGCCGCCGGCTTCACCGGCCAGCGTCTCGGCCTGGTCGGCGAGGTAGCTGGGGGTGCAGATATTGCCCGGCAGGTTGCCCAGGGTTCGCGCGAGGTTGACCCCGTCGCCGAGGGCGGCGCCAATGCGTGCGCCACGCTCGGCGGCCTCGCTCTGGCCGCTGTCGGCGATCAGCAGTTCGACCCGGGCCAGCGCCGGCAGCGGGCTCGGCGTGGATTTGCATTCGTTGAAGCGGTAGACCGCCTGGGTCGCCGCATCCAGCGTCATCTGGGTGTTCCAGGCGATATCACGGTCGGCGATGACCGCATCGCTGAAGCCCACCGCGACGCTGTCCACCGGCAGCTTGGCGACGGCGTCGAAGGCCGCATCCAGCGCCTTGCGCAGGCCGCCCTCGTTGAACTTGGTGCGCTCGCCCAGGCCCACCAGCAGCAGGCGCTCGGCGGAGAGCCCCGGAGCGAATGGCACCAGCTGTACGTCGCCCAGATTGGGGGTGAAGTCACCGCGCTCCAGCAGCTGCGCGATCAACCGCTCGCTGGCGTCGTCCAGCTTGGCCGCGGTGGGCAGCAGCTCGCCATCCTGGAACAGCGGCACCACCAGACAGGCGGTCTCGACCTTGGCCGGGTTGACGCTGAGTACGGAAAATTCCATGTCGTCTCCAATGAACGATTGCGCTGGCTTCGCGTCACAGGTCTCGGCAACGAGACAAGTGCGCGGGTAATCGGGATAATGGCCTGGGCCGCGCCGGGGTGTGCCGCTCGTCGCGGCCCAGCGCTGCGCCCGGGGTTGCAGGCGCAGCCCGTAAGACGCCTCAGTTTACGCAAAGCGGGGGGGCGATGCACAAGCCCGCCCGCCGCCGGAACGCACGCCGTGCGGTGGCAGGAAGCCAGATCAGGAGTCGATGTTGATTGTATTCCGCTATTTGACCCGCGAGATCCTGCTGACGATGTCGGCGGTCGCTGGCGTACTGCTGCTGGTGATCATGGGCAGCCGGTTCATCCGCTACTTCACCGACGCCGCCCAGGGCGAGCTGCCGCTCAGCGCCCTGGGGTCGCTGATGCTGTTCCACATGCCCAGCTTCATGGAGCTGGTGCTGCCGCTGGCGTTCTTCATCGCCATCCTGCTCGCCTATGGCCAGCTTTATCTCAACAGCGAGATCACCGTGCTGGTGGCCTGCGGCATGAGCCCCAGCCGCCTGCTCCAGGTCACGCTGCTGCCGGCGCTGCTGATTGCTGCGGTGGTCGGCGCCTGCAGCCTGTGGCTGACCCCTTACGGTGCGCTGCACAACGAGCGTCTGATCGAGCAGCAGAAGAGCCAGCTCGACTTCTCGCTGCTCACCCCCGGGCGCTTCCAGGACTTCGGCAGCGGCCGTACCGCCTACACCCAGGCGCTCAACGATGACCGCTCGCGCATGGAAGACGTCTTCATCAGCGAGCAGGGCAGGGGCAGCGATGGCGGCCAGCAGGTGGTGACCCGCGCCGAGAGCGGTTACCAGACCGTCGACCCCAAGACCGGCAGCCGCTTCCTGGTGCTCTCCAACGGCACGCGCTACAGCGTCGATCCGGGTAGCCCGGTGGCCGAGCGGCTTGCGTTCGGCAGCTATGCGGTGCGCCTCTCCACCGACGGCGAGACCGATATCGGCGACGACACCGAGTTGATGAGTACCCGCAAGCTGATCGATCAGGGCGACAGCGAGGCCATGGCGCAGCTGCAGTGGCGCCTGTCGATGCCGCTGATGGTGCCGATCCTGACCCTGCTGGCGCTGCCGCTGTCGCGGGTCAATCCGCGCCAGGGGCGCTTCGCCAAACTGTTGCCGGCACTGTTTCTGCATGTCAGCTATCTGAGCCTGCTGCTCGCCGCCCAGGATGCGATCGCACGCGGCAGCCTGCCGGCGAGCGTCGGCATGTGGCCGATCCACGGCGTTTACCTGCTGCTCGGCCTGATGCTGCTGCGCCGCGACCAGCGCCAAGGAGGCCGCTGATGCTGCTCGACCGTCTCGACCGTTACATCGCGCGCAACGTCCTCGGCGCCATGCTGGTGGTGCAGGTGATGGTGCTGGGACTCGATCTGGTGATCTCCTACATCAACGACCTGGGTGACGTCTCCGGCAACTACTCCGCCTTCGACGTGCTGCTCTATCTATTGATGCGGCTGCCTTGGCGCTTCTACGAATACGCCCCGGTGGCGGTGCTGATCGGCGCGCTGGTGGGGCTGGGCTCGATGGCCTCGAGCAACGAACTCACCGTGATGCGCGCCGCCGGGCGCTCGCTCGGGCGTATCCTGGTCGGGGTGCTCAAGCCGCTGCTGCTGGTGATCCTGATCACCATGGGCATCGGCGAGTTCGTCAGCCCGGCCACCGAGCAGCACGCCGAGGCCTGGCGCCTGGAGCAGTCCGAGGGCGCCGACGCGGTGCTCGAACGCGGCGGCGGCTGGCAGCGCGAGGGCGACAACTTCTACCGCTTCGGCACCATCCGCGCCGACGACACCGTGATCAACGTGCGCCGCTACGAGTACGACGGCCAACGTCTGGTGGAAGCCTCCGAGGCCCAGCGCGCGGTATGGAACGGCAAGGCGTGGACGCTGGAGAACGTCAAGACCACCTACTTCGACGCCGACGGCACCCGGGTCGAGTCGAAGCCCACCGCGACTTGGCACACCGAGCTCACGCCGGCCCAGCTCAATCGCCTGCTGCGCCCGCTCAACAGCCAGCGCATGAGCAGCCTGTGGCAGTACGCCAGCTATCTGCGCTCCCAGGGGCAGGAGGCGACCCAGCCGCTGCTCTACTTCTGGCAGAAGAGCCTGTTGCCGGTCACCCTGGCCGGGCTGGTGCTGCTGGCGGCCTCGTTCGTGTTCGGCCCGCTGCGCAGCGTCGCCGCCGGCACGCGGATCTTCTACGGCGTGATCGTGGGGCTGTCGTTCAAGTATCTGCAGGATCTGCTGGCCCCCGCGTCGGTGCTGTTCGGCTTCTCCCCGGCGCTGGCGGTGGTGGTGCCGACCGCGGTGTGCTATCTGCTCGGCATCTGGCTGCTGCGCCGCACCGGCTGATCCCAGCCCCGCCGTGCCTCGGCTCACATGATGATCAGAACGACGCCGCACTCCTGGAGTGCGGCGTCTTGCGTTTCACGACCGCTAGAAAAGACCCTCGCTTTGCCCTGCCTCCGGCGCCCATCGTCGGAAGGTTCGGAAATGAGCGCTAAGCGTGTGCTAAGAAAGCGTGACTAACGTGAGCGAGATGATTGTGATTCGGACTTGAAAGTGCCTATGCGAATCATTTACATTCACTATCACGTTGAGCGCGAGGATCTGCCGTGTACGTCTGTCTCTGCCTGGGTGTCACCGACCGCGATATCGAAAGCGCCGTGAGCGATGGCGCCCGCAGCTGGCGCGAAGTGCGCGAAGTCACCGGCTGCGCCGGACAGTGCGGCAAGTGCGCCTGCACCGGCAAGCGCGTGATGCGTGATGCGATCAGCGAACAGTTGAGCTTCGACCCGGATCTCGCCTACGCGGTGTGAGCGCCCCTTTTCTGCCTGCGCCCCCTTATCCTCCCGCGCCACTTTCTTCCTGCGTCACTCCTTACTGGCTTCACCCCCTGTCTGACGTCATCTCTTTATGGCGTCATTCATGACGTCACGTATTTACGATGTCATACCCCGCGGGTGTTGCCCGCCGGTCATCCAGATTTTTCCGTTTCCCTCATCGACAGTCGTTTCTCCTGATCTATAGCGCAATAACAGCGTCTTTTTCCTACTCTTGCACACTGAGTAGGCCGAGACGCCATTCTTGTTGAGGGCGGGCGAGTCGGTGTGCCAGCGCTTTGCGCCCGGTGCAGCGCGACTCGTTATCAGCCGCGTTCTCACCTGCCAATCGCTGGCAGATGCGATGATTTCGTAAGTCACTGTAATAGTTGTAATTTCTCGATGCCTTGTGGATACTGCCAGGATCGGAACGGCGCCACCTTGTGGTAGCGTACTCCGTCAGGGAGCACCCGCTGCTTCCCCACGCCAGTTACCCATGAGGAGAACACGACAATGAAAGGCGATCCGAAGGTCATCAGCTATCTGAACACCGTCCTCGGCAACGAGCTGGTGGCGATCAACCAGTACTTCCTGCACAGCAAGATGTACAAGGACTGGGGCTTCAACGTGCTCGCCAAGTGGGAGTACGAGGAGTCGATCGAGGAGATGCAGCACGCCGACAAGCTGATCGAGCGCATCCTGTTCCTCGAAGGCATCCCCAACCTGCAGGACCTGGGCAAGCTCAACATCGGCGAGAATGCCAAGGAGATGCTGGAGAGCGATCTCAAGATCGAGCACAAGGCGCGTGCCGACCTGCAGGAAGCGATCCCCTACTGCGAATCCGTGCGTGACTACGTCAGCCGCGATCTGTTCATCAAGATCCTCGACGACGAAGAAGAGCATATCGACAAGCTCGAAGCGGAGCTGGGCCTGATCGACAAGGTCGGCATCCAGAACTATCTGCAGAAGCACATGTTCGGCGACGAGAAGGAGTGAGCGCAGGCTCAATGCGCTCCGCTGGCCGGGTCTGAGCGGACCCGGCCAGCGCCAGCAAGAAGCTGGAACCCAAAAGGCCCCGCTGTCATCGACAGCGGGGCCTTTTAGGTTTTTCGAGCGTGCCGCGGGGCGACTCGTTTTCGTACGGAGCCTAGGTGCTGTCTGAAAAGTCGACGAGCGAAGGCCAGGCCGGGGCGCGCAGCTAAGGCAAAAATCGGCGAAAACGGACCGGGCTGGCGCTCCAGTTTACGGGGTGTAAATGAGCATATTACTCGCTCCGCTCGCCCTTCGGGCCGTCCTACGGACGTTCTGAACGCGGTTCAGTGAGCCGATTTTTAACGCCGCATGGGCGAGCGCAGTACTGTTCAGGCAGTGCCTAGCCCAGATCGTTGACCAACAGCGCCTCCACCGCGGCGACCCGCTCGGCCAGGGTCTCGTCGTCGCCGGCGAGCACCGTGATATGACCGATCTTGCGGCCCGGCCGGGGAGCCTTGCCGTAGTCGTGCCAGCGCGTGCCGGGCACGGCGAGTACCGCGTCGCGCTCGGGGAAGGCGCCGATCACGTTGAGCATGGCGCAGGGCGCCAGGCGGGCGGTCTCGCCCAGCGGCAGCCCGGCCACCGCGCGCACGTGGTTCTCGAACTGGCTGGTGACCGCGCCCTCGATGCTCCAGTGGCCGGAGTTGTGCACCCGCGGGGCGATCTCGTTGGCCAGCAGGCCGGCGTCGGTGACGAAGAACTCGAACGCCATCACCCCGACATAGTCGAGCTCGCGCATCACCCGGCTGGCGTAATCCTCGGCCTGAGCCTGCAGCGGGTGCGCCACCTGCGGTACCGAGCAGTGCAGAATGCCCTGACGATGCGCGTTGCGCACTACCGGCCAGTGGCGGATCTCGCCGTCCCGGGCGCGCACCGCGATCACCGAGATCTCGTGATCGAAGTCGATGAAGCCCTCGAGGATCAGCGGCACGCCGCCGAGTTCGGCGAAGGTGCCACTGACGTCGGCGGGCTCGCGCATCACCTTCTGGCCCTTGCCGTCATAACCCAGGGTGCGGGTCTTGACCACCGCGGGCAGGCCGATCTCGGCCACCGCGGCGTCGAGATCGGCCTGGCTGTCGATGCGCGCGATCGGCGGCACGGCGATATCCAGCTCGCGGAACAGCGATTTTTCCAGCCAGCGGTCGCGGGCGGTGGAGAGCGCCTGGGCCGGGGGGAAGGCCGGGCGCTGCTCGGCGAGACGGGCGACCGCCTCGGCCGGCACGTTCTCGAACTCGAAGGTGATCGCATCGCAGTTCGCGGTCAGCGCTGCGAGCGCTGCCGGGTCCTGCCAGTCGGCCTGCAGGTGCTCGCCGTGCGCCGCCGCGCAGGGCTCGCTGCCGGGGTCGAGAAAGGTGAAGCGCAGGTCGAGCGGGGCGCCGGCCTGGGCGAGCATGCGGCCTAGCTGGCCGCCACCGACGATTCCGATTCGCATGATCAGCTCTCGCTCTGGTCGTGGTCGGGGGCGCTGGGGCGCGGATCGGGGGACTCGAGCACCTTGCGCGTCTGCTCGGCGCGGTAGGCCTCCAGCGCGGTGCGGATGCGTTCGTCGTGATTGGCCAGCATGGCGGCGGCGAGCAGGGCGGCATTGATCGCCCCGGCGCGGCCGATCGCCAGCGTGGCGGTGGGGATGCCCGCCGGCATCTGCACGATCGAGAGCAGCGAGTCGACCCCGGAAAGCGTGCTCGACTTGACCGGTACGCCAAGCACCGGCAGGCGGGTCTTGGCCGCGCACATGCCGGGAAGATGGGCGGCGCCGCCGGCGCCGGCGATGATCACTTCGAGCCCCCGGTCGGCCGCGGTCTCGGCGTACTCGAACAGCAGGTCCGGGGTGCGGTGGGCGGAGACCACCTGGGTTTCGTGCTCGATACCGAGCTGCTCCAGGGTCTCGACGGTATGGCAAAGGGTCGACCAGTCCGACTTCGACCCCATGATGACGCCGACGCGTACGCTCATGCTTCCTCCCGGGGGAAAGGCTCGACCGCCGCGGCTTGTGGGTTGTCAGGCGGCGTCGAGATACGGTTTGGAAAGCGGCGCATTATACCCGTCATGGGGCCGCGCAGACAGCCACTCTCGGGATGAGAAATGCGGTCAGGGCTTGACCGATCGGTCAGCGGAACGCCTTCTCCAGGGCGAAGCGCGGCACCGGCTCGCCGCTCACGTCGACCTGCTCGCAGAACATCTCCAGAGGCCGGGCCCAGACGCCGTAGTCGCCGTAGAGGGCGCGGTAGATCACCAGGCGCTCCTCACTCTCGCTGTGCTGGGCCACATCCAGCACCTCGTAGAGCTGGCCCTTGTAGTGGCGGTAGATGCCCGGAACCGGGCAGCTCGAATCACTCATGCGATGCGGACTCCTGCGTGGATGTTGCAGCGGGCGAGGTACTGTCTGGCGTGTCGGCCTGGGCGCGCCGCGCCAAGCGGCTGAGAACCCGCGCGGCGGCGGTGAAACCGAAGCTGCCGGTGACCACGCTCACTGCGCCGAAGCCGGCGGCGCAGTCCAGCCGTGTGGCCTGACCCGGTGCCGGCTTGTGCTGGCACACCTCGCCATCGCTGCCAGGGTAGACCAGTTGTTCGTCGGAGTAGACGCATTCGATGCCGAAGCGGCGCTTGGGGTTGCGCGAGAAGCCGTAATCCCGGCGCAGTTTGGAGCGCACCTTGGCCAGCAGCGGGTCGTGCTCGGTGCGGGTGAGATCCGCCACCTGGATCCGGCTGGGGTCGCTCTGGCCGCCGGCGCCGCCGGTCACTGTGATCGCCAGCTTGCGCCGCTGGCAGTAGTGGATCAGCGCGGCTTTGGCGCCGACGTGGTCGATGGCGTCGATCACGTGGTCGGCGTCGGTGGGGATGCGCTCGGCCAGATTGGTCGGGGTGATGAAGGCTTCGTCGGCGACCACCTCGATACCCGGCCAGATCGCGCGGCAGCGCTCGGCCAGCACGGCCACCTTGGGCTTGCCGATTTCGCCATCTAGGGCGTGGAGCTGGCGATTGACGTTGGAGACGCAGACATCGTCGAGATCGATCAGAGTGAGCTTGCCGATCCCCGAGCGCGCCAGCGCCTCGGCGCTCCAGCTCCCCACGCCGCCGACCCCGACCACCACCACGTGGGCGCGGCGGAAGGCGTTGGCGGCGCGGGTGCCGTAGAGGCGGCGGATACCGCCGAAGCGGAAGTCGTAGTCGTCGGTCATGGTCTCTCGGGGTTGGGGTCTGCCGGCGTCGCGGCGGTGGCCGCGGCCTGGGGTGTGGCGTGGGTTTCGCTGCCGATGCCAGCGTCTAGATCGAAGCGCGCGCTGTCGCTGTCGACATGGGCCTGCCAGCCGAAGCGTGCCAGCAGCGCGGCGAAGGCGGCATCCGGCGCCGCGGTCAGGCTCAGCCAGCGCTCGGCATAAGGGTGCCACAGGCGCAGCTCGGCGGCGTGCAGCAGCAGATGCGGGCACGCCAGATGGTCGCGGAAGTAGCGATTGTGGATACCCTTGCCATGCTTGGCATCGTTGATGATCGGGTGCCCGCAGCGCGCCAGATGGCGGCGAATCTGATGGCGCCGGCCGGTCTCCGGGCGCGCTTCCATCAGCGCATAGCGCGACTGCGGATAGCGCTCGATCGCCACCGGAATCTCGACGCAGGCGAGCCGGCGCAGGTGGGTCAGCGCCGGCTGGGCCGGCATCTCCGCCTTGGGCCGGATGCCGTCCTCCTCGCGCAGCGGGGCATCGACGCTCAGCGCCTCCGGCCCCCAACCGCGCACCACCGCCAGATAGCGCTTGTCCACGCGCTTGTCGGTGAACGCCTGGGTCAACGCGGCGGCGGCCTCGCTATCGAGGGCGAACACCAGCACGCCGCCGGTGGGGCGGTCGAGCCGGTGCACCGGATAGACGTGCTGGCCGATCTGATCGCGCAGGGTCTGCATCACGAAGCGCGTCTCGCCGCGGGCCAGGGCGGTGCGATGCACCAGCATGCCCGGCGGCTTGGCCACCGCGATCATCTGGGCGTCGCGATAGATCACTCGAAGGGGCGGCGTGGCGGCGGTCATCGAAACTGTCGGGGTCGTGGCGTGGGGCGCTATTGTCGGGTCTGGGCAGGGTGATCTCAAGTGTCGCCAAGGCGGTGTCGTGCTAGGGTGCCTTAGGGTCTGTACGAAAACTGGCTGCCCTCGGCAATACGGCGTTAAAAATCGTCTCAAAATGCTCATTTACACCCGGTAAACTCCGCTTTTTCGTCGATTTTTGCCTTGTCTTGCCTGCGCTCGCCGACTTTTCGTACAAACCCTAGTCAAGCGATGTGCCACCCCAGGGATCTTCCATGACCGAGACTCGCATGCCCCACCTCGTCGTGCTCACCGGTGCCGGTATCAGCGCCGAGAGTGGGCTCAAGACCTTTCGTGACGGCGACGGCCTGTGGGAGAACCATCGGGTCGAGGATGTCGCCACGCCCGAGGCCTGGGCGCGCGACCCGGCCAGCGTCCTGCGCTTCTACGACGAGCGTCGCCAGCAGACCCGCCGCGCCCGGCCCAACCCCGCCCATCGCGCGCTGGCCGAGCTGGAAGCGGCCGGCTTCCGGGTCGATGTGATCACCCAGAACATCGATGACCTGCACGAGCGCGCGGGCTCGACCCAGGTGCTGCACCTGCATGGCGAGATTCTGCTGGCGCGCTCCTCGGTGGATGACAAGCTGCGCTATCCGCTCACTCGCGGCGGCATCGCGCTGGGCGACCTGTGCGACAAGGGTAGCCAGCTACGCCCGGACGTGGTCTGGTTCGGCGAGGCGGTGCCGCGCTACGCCGAGGCCTGCGATATCGTCGCCGAGGCCGACGCGCTGCTGGTGGTCGGCACCTCGCTGGCGGTGATGCCGGCGGCGCTCCTGCTCGAACAGGCGCCGCTGGATGTCCCCTGCTGGCTGATCGACCCCCAGGCCCGCGACCTCGCCCCGCCGGGCGTGGCACCCATCGCCGAACCCGCCAGCCAGGGCGTGCCGACCCTGGTGGCGCGCTGGAAGGCCCGGGGCGGGTTCGAATAGCGGGGTCGAGTGGGGCTTCGAGTAGAGAGGGCGAGTAGGGGGGGGCGCGTCGCCTTGCGATAGGTGGCTTTCACGCCTCCCAGCCTTGCGGCATGATAGCCGGCTAAGCAGTTAAGCAGTTCAGAAGTGAAATAACAGAACAATAGACATAGAGGGTGTTTACAAATTCGACGAGCGAAGGCGAGACAAGGCGAAATCGGCCGAAGAGACGGAGTTTACGGGGTGTAAATGAGTACTTTGAGGTCGATTTCAACGCCGTATCGTCGAGCGCAGGCATTTTGTAAACACCCTCATAGGCCCCGAAACGCCGCCAAGAGCCGCGCACAGCGGCCGTCACGATCATTCAACGCCAGGACACATCATCATGTTCGAACGCATCAACCGGCTGTTCCCGGTCTGGGCCATCTTGCTGGCCACCCTCGCTGCCTTCCAGCCGCAGCTCTTCGTCGGCTTCAAGGCCGACATCAAGATGCTGCTGGTGGTCATCATGTTCGCCATGGGCCTGACCTTGACCCGCGAGGACTTCGCCCGCGTGGTCAAGGCGCCCAAGCCGGTCGCCGTCGGGGTCATCCTGCAGTTTCTGATCATGCCGCTCGCTGCGCTGCTGGTCTCCCGGGTGCTCGGCCTGGGGCCAGAACTCACCACCGGCATGGTGCTGGTCGGCGCCACCGCCGGCGGTACCTCGTCCAACGTCATGACCTGGCTCGCCGGCGGGCACGTGGCGCTCTCGGTGACCATGACCATGGTCTCCACGGTGATCTCGGTGGTGGCCACGCCCTTCATCACCTGGCTGCTGGTCGGCCAGAGCATCGATGTGCCGGTGCTCGGCATGCTGCTGAGCATCGCCCAGCTGGTCATCGCCCCGATCGCCCTCGGCGTACTGTTCCACCACCTGCTGGGCGCGCGCATCCGCAAGATCGAGTCGGCCCTGGCGACGCTGGCGATGGCGGCGATCGTGATGATCATTGCCATCGTGGTCGCGCTCAACGCCGGCAATCTGGCCACCCTGGGGCCGATCGTGGCGCTGGCGGTGATCGCCCATAACGCCATCGGGCTGTCCGGCGGCTACTGGCTGAGCCGCGCGCTGGGCTTCGATATCCGCACCGCGCGCACCATCGCCTTCGAGGTCGGGCTGCAGAACTCCGGGCTCGCGGTGGCTCTGGCCAACCAGTTCTTCACCGCCGGTGCGGCACTCCCCGGGGCGCTGTTCTCGGTCTGGCACAACGTCTCCGGCTCGCTGCTCGCCGGCTACTGGAAGCAGCGCGGGGTGCCCGCGGCGAAGCAGCCAGAGGCCGAGCGCGCACAGGGCTGAGCGCCTGACACGGTCTCGTCCTCGCGCGGTTTCATACTCGCGCCAGTTCGTCCCCACGCGGTTTCGTACCCATAACCAAGGCCCCGGGCTATCCGGCTCGGGGCGCGGGCTCATGCAAGGAGATACTCGAGATGGCGGATCTGAAACTCTTCTACGCCCCTGGCGCCTGTTCGCTCGCCTCGCATATCGCGCTGGAAGAGGCGGGTGCCGAGTTCGAGGCGGTGCGCATCGACACCGCGGCGGGCGAGCAGCGCTCGGCGGCCTATCTGCGCATCAACCCCAAGGGGCGGGTGCCCGCGCTGGCGGTGGGGGAGACGGTGATCACCGAGAATCCGGCGATCCTGCGCTATGTCTCCCAGCGCTTCCCCGAGTCGGTGCTGTGGCCGAGCACGCTGCTGGAGGATGCCCGCTGCGCCGAATGGCTCGCCTTTCTCGGCTCCGGCGTGCACCCCGTCTACGCCCATGTGCGCCGCCCCGAGCGCTATGCCACGGGTGACGCGGCCAAGGCCGATGTGGTCGAGACCGCCCGCCGCAGCACCCGCGAGCTGTTCGAGATGATCGAAGCGCGCCTGGCCGAGCGTCCGGGCGCCTGGGCCCTGGGGGAGCGCTACAGCGTCGCCGACCCCTACCTCTTCGTCTTCTGGCAGTGGGGCGCCGGCGCCGCGCTCGGCTACGACATGGCCAGCGACTTCCCCGCCTGGAGTGATCACGCCCGGCGCATGCTCGCCCGGCCAGCAGTCGCCCGCGTGCTGGCGCGCGAAGGGCTTACCATCCCGACCCCTTGAACTCGGCGCCGAGTCATCTCTGCCGCATCTGCTGCGGTCCGACGTCGTCGCCCGCGGTGGCAAACTTTCCTTGATTGCTGCGTTTGGACTGCCGCGCAAAGTGATAGACTGCGCGGCCTTTGAGACTGGCAGGAGAGCGGCACCCGATGCGAGACGATGCCGACACCATGATGGCGCGCCCGGCGCACGACCCCGAAGTGACCCCGGATGCGCAGGAACCGGCGACTGGCCACCCGCGTCCGCCGCGGCGCGAGTTCAAGGCCCGCGGTAGCTTCGTCGAGCGCTGCGACGGCTGCCGCCTGCCGGTGCTCAACTGTCTCTGCCCCTACCGGGTGAGCACCACCAGCGACGCTCAGGTCTGGCTGCTCACGCACCCGCTGGAGCACAACAAGCCGACCAACACCGGGCGGCTGATCGCCGACGTGCTGCCGGAGACCCGGGTCTTCGACTGGCACCGCACGGCGCCGGACGCCGATCTGCTCGCACTGCTCGCCGACCGCCGCTACGTGCCCTTCGTGATCTTTCCCGACGACCAGCCGGACTACCAGCATCGGGTGGTCGACGAGCGCGCCGTGGCCGGGGTCAAGCAGGATGGCTTCATCCCCGTATTCATTCTGCTCGACGGCACCTGGCGCCAGGCGCGGCGGATCTTCCGCAAGAGCCCCTATCTGGACGGCCTGCCGGTGCTGCCGCTGCACACCGAGCGCCTGACCCGCTACCGCCTGCGCAAGCCCGCCTCTGCCTCGCACCTGTGCACCGCCGAGGTCGCCGCCGAACTGCTGCGCAAGACCGGCGACGCGGTGGCCGCCGAGGTGCTCGACGACTACTTCGACGCCTTCAACCAGAGCTACGCCGCGAGCCGCTTCTACCACAAGATCGACAAGCCCAGCGCCCCCATGCAGCGCCTGCTCGACCGCCGCATGGCCGCCAGCGCCAAAGGGTTCTTGCCGCACGGCTGAGCCGGCCATCGGTGCCCGCAGCGAGCGAACGGCTCGCCGGCGGGGCGCCTTGAGTGTTATCGTCTCGGCGGTGCGCCCGAATAGCTCAATTGGATAGAGTACCGGCCTTCGAAGCCGTGGGTTGCAGGTTCGAGTCCTGCTTCGGGCGCCATTCCTTCCGCATGACCTTCCCCTCATGCATCCTTCAGTGGCAGAGCGCTTCCATCCTGCTGTTGCGTTGCCCATGTGACCATGCCAAAAACCTTTAGCCCTCGATAACGAGGTGTCCATGCAAGAGACCGATACGCCCGCCAGCGGCGCTGCGCCGGGAGTTGATGGGGCAGGCCCCGCGCGGCCGCCGGCGGAAAGCGCTTTGATCCTGATCGATCAGCAGCACTGCATGCAGGCGCTGGGCACCGAGCAGCGCAACAATCACGACGCGGAAGCGCTGATCGCCGCGCTGCTCGGGGTGTGGCGGCAGCGCCAATGGCCGGTGGTTCATGTGCGCCATATCTCACGCTCGGAGACCTCGGGCTTCCGGCCCGGGCAGTCAGGGGCGGCGTTCCAGGAGGCTTTCATGCCGCTGGCGCACGAGGCTGTCTTCGAGAAAAACGTCCCCGACGCCTTTACTCAATCCGCCCTGGAAAGGTGGCTGCACGTGCGCGGGATTCGCCATCTGATGATTGTCGGCGTGGCGAGCGAGAACTCGGTGGAGAACAGCGCGAGAAGCGCCGGCAATCTGGGATTTACCGTATGGGTACCGGAAGCTGCCTGCTACACCTTTGCCAAGCCGGACTACGCCGGTGTCTGGCACTCGGCGTCTGAGGTCCACGCCATGGCGATGGCCAATCTGGATGGCGAGTACGCCAACGTGGTCGACCGCGCCTGGCTGCTGGCGGCGTTGGAAGGGTGGCAGGCGGAATAAGCTACTGAGTGGCTTCCACACACGCTTGATCCGGGCACTCGAGACGTACTCAAGCCACCTTCTCGAGCGCTAGCTCGACCCCCAGGTGTGCCAGCATGCGTTGAAAATCCGCCAGGCTGTAGCGCTCATCTTCCGTTACCAGCGCGCGGATGCGGCCGCTGCCCGGCGTGCCTTCGCCCAGCCCGGCGACGATCGCTTCGGCGGGGTCGAGGAAGCGGCAATCCGGGCTGGCGGTCTCGAAGAACCCCTTGAGCCAGGGCAGGTGCGTACTCGATAGCGTCAGCACCTCGAGACCCGGCTCCCGGCGATGCAGCGCCGTGACGAATGCGTTCACCTGCGCCTGCGTCCCCTCGGGATCGAATAGAAAGGCGCCACTCTCCACCAGTGCCACCATCGCTGAAGCGTCGATCAGACTCACGGCCTCCGGCGCCGACGTCTGCCTGGCCACGAAATCGCGCAGCTCGTCACTCTCGATCAGCGAGCGCACCCCCATGATGCCCACCTTGCCATGCGGGGCGAGCGCCAATGCCTCGGCCAGTGGCGGAAAGACCCCGAAGAGCGGCAGCGTAGTGAGCGGTCGCACTCGTTCCAGCACCGTGATCGAAGGCGCATTCGACGCCATCACGATGGCCGAAGGGGCGAAGCCTTCCAGAAATCGCAGGGTGCGTGACATCACCTCGGTGAGCTCCTCCGGCCCTTTGCTGCCGTAGGGAAAGCTGGCGCGGTCGGCGAAGTAGATCACGTCTTGCCGGGGCAGGCGGCGCTGAACCTCGGCGACGATGGCATAGCTGCCGATACCGGCATCGAAGACGGCGATAGGGCGGTTCAGGGCGCTCTCTGGCATGGAAAAATCTCAATCACGATGAATTCAGCGGTGTGACACGGCCAGGGCCCCTCCGGCGGCAACGAACAGGCTGCCGGTGGTGCGGTTGAACAGCCGCGCGCGACGCGGCGTGGCGAACCAGCGGCTCACGCTGGAGCCAACCGAGGCGTAGGTGGTCATGGTGGCCAGATCGACCACGAGCCAGGTCAGCGCCAGGATCGCGAACTGTGACCACTGCGGCTGGCTCAGGTCGATGAAGTTGGGAAACAGCGCGCCGAAGAACAAGAGGTCCTTGGGGTTGCTGATCCCCACGGTAAAGCCCTTGGTGAAGAGCTGCCGCCGGCTCCGCCCGAGTGTGGATGGCGCGCTTTCCCTGGCTGACACCGCAGGCGCCGCCGCCGGTGCGCGCCACGCCTGCACGCCGAGATAGACCAGATAGGCCGCACCGATCACCTTGAGCACCAAGAAGGCGGTTTCCGAGGTGGCCAGGATAGCCCCGAGGCCCAGCGACGAGAGCGCCATCAGGGCGAGCGATGCCAGCGCGCCACCCACCACCGTGACCAGCGCGCGGCGGCGCCCGTGGCGCAGCCCGTGATGCATGCAGAGCAAGGCAAAGGGCCCGGGAAACAGAATCAGCGCGGTGATGACGCCGAGATAGGTGATCCAGAGGGCGAGGTCCATCGTCTCTCTTCCTTGAATGGGCGGCTGGGCATCGTTGATGCGAGCCGTGTAGCGGGCACGGTTCGAGCTTACCGCAGCGCCAGTGGGGCTGTCGCATTGGTCTGGTGGTTTATCGTCGCGAGAAAGCTGAAACCAACATAGGCGTTGCGGTGGTGTCGGGCAGTATTGAATTCGCTTCAAAAGCGATAGCTTGGGCCAAATCAGCCGCTATCACTACTTGTCCCAGTAGGCCGCTTCGACACCCAGCGGCTCGACCCCATACGCCTAGGGCAGTTTCCCATGAATCTCTCCCAACTCTGGCTCTTTCTCCCGGCCTGCTTCGCGCTGAATATGGCCTTTGGTCCCAACAATCTGCTGGCAACGACCAATGCTGCACGGGTCGGGCCTTTTAGGGCGGTGCTGGCTTCGCTGGGGCGGATCGCGGCGTTCATTCCGATGATCGCCGTGGCCGGGGTCGGGTTGGGGACGCTGCTGACGACTTCGATGTGGTTCTTCCTGGTCGTCAAATGGACCGGTGCTGCCTATCTGGCCTGGCTGGGGATCAAGCTGCTGTTGAGCCGGCCGCAAGCGGTCGAAGTTGCGGGCGAGGCACCGCAGTCGCTCTGGCGGCTCATGCGCCAGGAGTTTCTGGTCGCGGCCGGCAACCCCAAGGCGATTCTGATCTTCACCGCCTTTCTGCCGCAGTTCGTGGTGGCAGAGCACTACGCGGCGAGCTTCACTCTGCTGGGCGCGCTCTTCTTGCTGATGGAGCTGGTCGCCGTGGCGGCCTATGCCATCCTGGGCAGCCGTATTGGTCGTTATCTGCGCGGTGGGCGCACCTTGCAGTGGTTCAACCGTGTCAGCGGCGCTTTGATGCTGGCGTTCAGCGTGGGCATCTTGGCGATGAAGCGGCCGGTGGCATAGCGGGTTGCGAATGGCGTTGGCTCGGCCAACGGCATGGCAGCAAGGCAATACGATGAGACTTTGGATATGACACCGCAGCAGCAGGCGTTCGTTGAGCGTTTTCTGGCCACGCTGGAGGAACCGGAGCGGCACCGGGCATCGGCGATTCAGGTCGATTTTTTCTGTGACAACCAGACCGATACCGATGAATGCGCACGTCTGGTCGATCGGGGCATCAAGCGTGCGAGCTGCGATTTACTGGCGGCGTACGAGATCGAGGGGCGCGATAGACCGGCGCCCGGTGCCTTTACGCTGGTGGTAGATTGGGCCCAGAACCCGGTGTGCGTGATCGTGACGACGCAGGTGGAGATTGCCGCTTTCGATCAGGTCTCCGCCGAGTTCGCTTATCGGGAGGGCGAGGGTGATCGCTCGCTAGCGCAGTGGCGGGAGACCCACCGCCGTTATTTCGAGCGCGCGGCGCGCCAGCTCGGTATCTCCTTCAGCCCGCAGGATCTGCTGCTGTTGGAGCAGTTCGAGAAAGTCTATCCGCGCTGATATTCCCGCCGGCACGCCCGCTGTGGGTTGCTACGCTCAATAGGCAATCGAGCTGTATCACCGACGCAAGGGAGTGTATCCATGGCTAGCGCGACCCGCCGCCGCTGGATCGGCGTTTTCACCGTGGCGCTGGCGCTACTGTTTCTGGCCATCGTGGCCGGCCCCTGGGCGTTGACGAAGTGGGCGGAGAGCCACTTTTCCCGCTCGCTGGGAGAGCCGGTCGCGCTGGCGCGTCTCTCCTTCAACCCCTTCACCGCCACGGCGTCGTTCTCGTCACTGGAGATCGGCAGCGGCAAGACGCCGATGCTCACCGCGGCGTCGGGCCGGGTGGCGTTCGCCTGGGATAGCCTATGGCAGCCGGGTATCCATATCGATTCGGTCACCCTGAGCTCGCCGCATCTGAATCTGGTCTCGCCGCCTTCCGGGCCGCTCAACGTGACCACACTCGGGCAGGGCTCGTCCGCATCGAACGATGCGGGTCAGCCGATGCCGCTGACCATCGACCGGATCCGCGCCGAGCACGGGCGTATCGCCTGGGTCGATCAGGCGGCTGCCGGGCAGCCCAGGATTCAGGCGGACGAGGTCGATCTGACGCTCAAGGGTTTTCAGCGCCCGGATGGTGGCCCGATGCAGGGGCAGGCCACGGCGAGCCTGGGCGGTGGCCAGCTCGATCTCGAGGGGCAGTTCGGGGTGCTGCCGCTGAGTGGCGATCTGGCGCTGAAGGCGCAGCAGGTCAACGCTGCGGCGCTCGACCCCTGGTTGACCCGGGCGCTGCCGGCGCGGGTGGTGGGCGGTCAGCTCTCGCTCGATGGCAGGCTGCGCCTCGGCCAGGCGAGTCGCGCCGCTGTGGCCTATCAGGGCGGGGTGACGCTGAATGGCGTCGATACCCAGGGCGCCCAGGGCCAGCCGCTGTTCTCGGTGCAGCGGGGCGTGGCCGAGCAGATCGATTTCGCCAGCGGTGACCATCTCGTTGTCGGTTCGCTTTCGCTTACCGCGCCCAAGTTGAACGCGCTGGTGGATGATCAAGGTCGCTTCAATCTCCTCGCGCAGTTCGGCGGCAGCCAGCAGGCCCAGTCGGGGCAGACCCAGAATGAGAGCAGTGAGTCTCAGAGCAGCCAGGGCCAGACCGGCCAGAATCCAAGCAATGGGCGCCAGAACAGCCAGGCACAGGGCGGTAAGAACCCAAGCAATGAGCATCATAGCCAGGGCAGCGGAGATGACAGTCAATCCGGCGGTATGGCCCTGGCGCTGGAGAAGCTGCGTGTCGAGCAGGGCGAGATGACGTTCGAGGATCGCCGCATGTCGCCGGTGGTGTCGCTGGATATCGGTCAGTTGCAGGGTCAGTTGACGCGCTTCGATACGCGTACCGCCAAGCCCGCCCAGTACCATGTCGAGGGCCGGGTGAGTGACGGCACGCCGGTGATGATCGAAGGCGAGGTGAGCTTCGGCGAT
Source organism: Salinicola endophyticus (assembly GCF_040536835.1). NCBI lineage: Bacteria > Pseudomonadati > Pseudomonadota > Gammaproteobacteria > Oceanospirillales > Halomonadaceae > Salinicola > Salinicola endophyticus. The sequence goes on along the minus strand of NZ_CP159578.1, from coordinate 3,081,744 downwards.
AGCCTGGGTGCGCGCATGCACCTGACCACCCAGCGGCTGGCGCTGTCCCAGTTCGCGCCCTATATCCGGCGCTTCGCGGGCTATCGTATCGAGCACGGCAGCGCCGATCTCGACCTTCACTACCGCCTGCAGGACGGCGCGCTGACCGCACGCAACCATATCATTCTCAAGCAGCTCGACCTGGGCCGCGAGGTCGACCCGGACGCCAGCTCGCTGCCGCTGAAGAATCTGGTGGCGCTGCTGCAGGCGGAGAGCGGGGTGATCAATCTGAACATCCCTATCGATACCACCGTCAGCGGCAGCAACGTGGATATGAGCGTGGTGATCTGGCAGGCGATCTCGGAGTCGCTGGAGAATCTCATCACCTCGCCGATCGACTCGCTCCAGGCGCTGATCGGCTCGCCCAAGGAGGGCACATGACGCTTAGGCATCGCCAGGGAGGCGCGCGGTGGAACGCCTGACGCTGCGCTGCGACTGCGGCAATCTCGAGGTCACTGCGCCGTTACCCGAGCAGGTGACCGCCTGCAACTGTGGCATCTGTCGGCGCTACGCTGCGCTCTGGGCCTACTATGCGTTTGGCGAGGTCACCCTTCGGGTCGGCGAGGCCGGGGTGGCCCTGTGGCAGCGCGGTGATCGCGAGATCGAGTTCGTGCGCTGCGCCAGGTGCGGCTGTGTGAGCCATTACCGCACGCTACCCGTCGATCCAGAACCGCTGATCGCGCTCAATACGCGGCTGGCGGAGCCGGCGCTGGGGAATATTCCGGTGCGTCAGGCGGACAACGCCTGGCGCTGAATGGAGAAATCCGGCACGCAGGCTGTGGGTGTCTGGCAGGTATCGAAAAAAGCCCGGCGCGCTGGCCGGGCCGGGGATCACTTGCGGCGCGCGGCGGCGATGCTGCCGAAGCGGCGCTGGAACTGGGCGGCGCGGCCTTCGCTGCCGACCTCACGCTGCTTGCCGGTATAGAAGGGGTGCGAGGCGGAAGAGATATCCAGGCGTACCACCGGGTAGGTGTTGCCGTCTTCCCACTCCATGGTCTCGTCCGAGCTCATGGTCGAGCCGATCTTGAAGTACTTGTCGACGCTGGTGTCGTGGAAGATCACGGTGCGGTATTGGGGATGGATGCCGTCTTTCATGCTGTCTCTCCTGGGCCTTGGATGGCTGAATCTAGGGTTTGATATTGTTATGTTATCACATATCTACATGAGGTAGGCAATGTTGCCGCTGGTTTCCCGCCAGGGACGCAATGCCTAACCGTGAGCGGGAGACCCCGCTGTCTGCTCTGCGACCTGCCGCTAGCTGGTTGAGTCATCTGCCTACGTTCAGCGGCGCCGATCCGGTATCATCGGCGCACTTTCCGGCGGACTTCTCTTTCTCTGACAGGCAGCGGACATGCATAACGTATACGTACCCGTGGTGGGGATCCTCCTCGTGTTTGGTGCCATCTTCGGTTATCAGGCCTTCAGCGATAGCCAGGTCGATGACAACGTGGCACAGCTGATCGCCACGCAGCGCGGGGTGGAGAAGGTCGAGCTGAAGGATCTCGAATCGGTGCAGAAGGGCTACGGCCTGTGCGGTGAGTATCGGGTGGCGGGGGAGACTTCTTACGCGCCTTTCTACTATAGCCAGGTCAATGAGCAGGTGACGCTCGATACCCAGGCCAAGGTTTTCCAGCAGTACTGCGCCCGTTGAGCCCAAGAGCGACACGCCCCACCTTACGGCGGTAGACGGCGCGACCAGCGGGGCTGTCGGCTTGTTTATCGAGAAGCAGGTCTAGCGAGAGACGGGAACCGAGAAACGGAGGTCACCATGGTCACACGTTTTGCACTAGGCGCACTCGGTGGGGTGACTTTGGCACTGCTCTGCGGCTGTGCCCCGGCACCGGCGGCGTCGAACCCAGATGCGCCGGCCGCCCACTCGGCGGGTAGCTCTGCGGCCGTGCCCAAGGCGCCGGCGGCCACGTCGAAAGGCGCCTGCGACAAGCCGGCGGCGCACCCCATTCCGGCTCAGCGCTTCGACGAGACCGCGCAGCAGTTGGCCCACGCCACGGGCTGTTTCATCGAGACCGACCTGTCGCGAACCGAGGCGGTGCCGGTCAACGCGGTCACCGGGGCGATGAGCATTCGCCAGGCGCTGGAGACCGCACTCGCGGGTACGCCGCTCGAGATCGTCGCGCAGACGCCGGACCGCATCACGGTGCGCTGAGTTAACACCCGACGCGCAGAAACCCCGGCCGCCGTGGGTAGCGGCCGGGTCGTTGATCTCCAGCGCCTGCCGGGATGGCGCGGACCACTCATTGAGGTGCGGTTACCGGCGGCACGAATCAAATCTGTTGAAAGCGCTCGATACGGTCCCGGATCGCGACTTCGGGGCCGACCAGCTCGTTGAGATCGCTCTCGGTGAGGCCGATATGGGTGTGGCCCCGGGCGATGGAGACATAGGTTTCGCCTTCGCGGATCGCCTCCTCGACCATCAGCGACAGCTCCTTGCGGTCATTCAGCGACGCGGGGTCGAAGGGTTGCCGGGCGCGCTGGTGCTGCAGGCTCTGCTCCTTGCGGCAGCGGGTCAGCAGGCTTTCGGTGATGAACGGTGTACTCTTCACGGGATCGATCCCCCTCGGTCAGGTCCATCTTGAGCCTAGAACCGAGAGAGAACTCCTCTCCATTAGCTTTTGGGCGAATAGAGATAGCCGCCCGCTGCGGTCTGCTGCCTGGTCTACCCTGTGAATCTACGGAACGCCTGATTGCCGGAGTGGGAGCCAGCCATGCCTTATCGCCTCGATCTATCCCAACCGCTGGAAGACGAAACCCGCCGAATCGCCCTCGAGCAGATTGCCCGGGCGCGGCGTCGTCTGAGCCTGCAGCTTAGCGCCATGCCGCTCGGCATGCGGCTGGCGGCGGAGTCGCCCAAGGCTCTGGGCAAGCGTTTCGAGCACTACCGCTGGGCGCTGCCAGGCTGAGCACGCGCCGGATAGACGGATGCGCGCAACCCGGCGGGCGGCAAGCGCCGATGTGCTCGGCGCTTGCCGTCTGCGGCGCGGGTCGGTAGGGTGGCGCGCTTCATGCCTAACGAACGCTCCCCTCATATGACTTCCGATCCCAACGCGCCATCATCCACAGGTGGCCGTTTTGGCGACCCCGTCGTACTCATACTCACCATAGGTTTCATCGTGCTGTTCGTCGCTGCCTCGGCGATCGCACCCGACACCGTGGCCCATCTGATCGACATCGGCTTTACCCAGTCCGCGCGTCTGTTCGGCAGTACCTTCCAACTGCTGATGCTGCTGACCTTCTTCATCGCCATCGGCGTGGCGCTGTCCCCGGCCGGCCGCGCGCGCATCGGCGGGCTCGACAAGCCGGACATGAGCACCTTCCGCTGGGTCTCGATCATCCTGTGTACGCTGCTGGCGGGGGGCGGGGTGTTCTTCGCCGCCGGCGAGCCGATCTACCACTTCGTGGTCACCCCGCCGGCGTTCGACTCCCAGGCGGGCACGCCGGCGGCGGTACCCAATGCCCTGGCCCAGGCCTTCTTCCACTGGGGCTTCACCGGCTGGGCCATTCTCGGCACGCTGCCGGTGTGCATCCTCTCGCATCAGCACTACCAGCGCGGCCTGCCGCTGCAGCCGCGCACGCTGCTGGCGCCTGTGATCGGCGACAAGCGGATGAAAGGTATCCTCGGTGGTGTCATCGATGCCATCTGCGCCATCGCGGTGACCGCCGGTACGGTGGGGCCGCTCGGCTTCCTGGCGACCCAGGTCAGCTTCGGGCTCCACGATCTGTTCGGCTTTCCCCGCGGCTACGAGGTGCAGCTGATGATCCTCGTCGGCCTGGGGGCGATCTACGTCACCTCGGCGGTGACCGGGATCGACCGCGGAATCCAGTTTCTCAGCCGCTTCAACGTGATCTGGGCGATGATCCTGGGGGGCGTGATCCTGGTGCTGGGGCCGACCCTGTTCCTGGTCAATAGCTGGTTCCAGGGCTTCGGTAGCTACCTGAGCCACTTCTTCGAGCTGTCGACCCTGACCACGGTGACCGCGCCGCTGGGCTGGCTGAAGTGGTGGACGGTGTTCTTCTTCGCCTGGTTCGTCGGCTTCGCGCCGCCGATGGCGATCTTCGTCACGCGGATCTCCCGCGGGCGCACCATCCGCGAGATGATCATCGCCACTGCGGTGCTGGCGCCGATCGTGACCACGGTGTGGTTCACCCTGCTCGGCGGTTCCGGCATCTTCTACCAGCTCCATGGCGTGATCGATCTGGCCGAGCCGCTCAAGAACTTCCAGTTCGACGTGGCCACGCTGACGGTGGCGCAGGCGCTGCCCGGTGGTACCTGGATGGCGCTGGCGGTGCTGGTGCTGACCACCATCTTCGTTGCCACCACCGGTGACTCGATGAGCTACGCGGTCTCCGTGGTGTGTGCTGGCCACGATGACCCGGGTATGGCGCTGCGCGCCTTCTGGGGTGTCACCTTTGCGCTGATGGCGGCGATCCTGCTCTACATGGGTTCGGGTCAGGTCAGCGTGCTGCAGCAGTTCCTGGTGATCCCGGCGGTGCCGGTGGCCTTCCTGCTGATTCCCACCCTGTGGCACGGGCCGCGGGCGGCATATGCCATGGCCAGGGAGCAGGGCGTGCTCTGAGGTCCAACGTCAGAGGCTCAGACGAAAGAAGGCCCGGCGGTTTACCCCGCCGGGCCTTCTGCTATCCGTCGTGCCGGCAACGTGGGCTGCCTGGCCGGCGGATATTGGCGGTCGTCGCGGCCGTCAGCGCGCCTGGTTCACGCTCAGGCGTGGGCGGTCTCTACCGTTTCGCCCTGAGTCGCGTCGCTCTGGCTGGTGTCGCTCAGGCGCTGCTGCGTACCGTTGATCGGAATCTGGCGCGGGCGCTGCTCTTCGGGCACCACGCGCAGCAGATCGACGATCAGCAGGCCGTTTTCCAGCCGTGCGCCCTGAACCTCGATGTTTTCGTCGAGGCGGAACGAGAGCTTGAACGCGCGCTGGGCGATGCCCTGGTGCAGGTACTGCACTCGCTCCTGGTCGTCGCGCCCGTTCTTGCCGGCGCTGATGGTCAGCACGCGCTTCTCGACGTTGACATCGAGCTCGCCCTCGCCGAAGCCGGCGACCGCGACGGCGATGCGGTAGTCGTTCTCGCCATACTTCTCGACGTTGTAGGGCGGATAGCTGGGCACGTCGTTCTGCATCGCGGTCTCGAACAGATCGTTGAGACGGTCGAAACCGATGGAACGGCGGAACAGCGGAGAAAGAGACATCGTATTCATGGTGCAACCTCCTGAATGACAGCGAAGTCTTGGGGTGCCCGAGCCCATCCCGGGCCACCGGTCGCGGACCCGCTGGGCGGCGCCCGCTGTCGAGGGGATGACGCATGCAAGATGCCGTCGGCTGACTGCTCCTCTCTCGACATTATGTTAAATATGGGCGCCCAGGCGGCTTTCAAGAGGGGAGGTGAATCATGCAGCGATTTTTTTCATTCCCGGCCCTCGGCCCCGCTATCAGCGGCCTAGGCGGCACCCGGAGCAGACAATGGTGGCTGTTGGAGGGCTTTCAAGAGGGATGATGCAAGAGGAGAGGAGTGCGCGAGAGCGGTTATGGGCCCAGGCTCGCATCAGGCATATGACGACAGCCGAACGGCTTCGCTTGGACACGTACGCTCGGCTCGCACATGGCGAGCCGAGAGCTCTGAATTAGCCAAGGGCGGCTAGCCGAGGGCTCTTAATCAGCTGAGGGCTCTTAATCAGCTGAGGGCTCTGGGCTAGCCGAATAGCTGCCCGGCGATACGCAGGCCGGCGACCCAGGTGGCGATCGCCGAGCCGAGGCTCGAGAGCAGGAATACCAGCAGGGTGCGTGCGACCCGGTTGCGCCACCAGCCGCGCCAGTGGCTGACGTCGCTGCGCAGGCGCGAGAAGTCACCCACCGTCGGGCGGCGGAAGTAGAGCTCGACCCCGGCGGTGACGAAGCCGACCCCGATGGTGGGGTTGAGCGAGGTGAGCGGGGCGCCGAGGAAGGCCGCGGCGATGGTCAGCGGATGGCCCAGGGCGATCAGCGCCCCCAGCGCCGAGAAGCTGCCGTTGATCAGCACCCACTCGGCGACCAGCGACCAGCCGAAGGCGGTGTCGCGGCTGAAGCCGATGGCGAAGCCGGTGAGCACCAGCGCCACGATGACCCAGGGCAGTGCCTTCCACCAGCGTGCGCGGGGTGCGGTGGACTCCAGCGTCGCGCGCTCCTCGCGCACTGCCAGCGCGGCCGGCGGCTGGGCATCCAGCGTCCGCAGGTGCTCGCTCATGCCCTTGAGATGCCCCGCGCCGATCACCACCAGCACCCGACGGGCCTGCCCATCGGGCAGCGACTCCACCAGCTTGAGCGCCATGAATCGGTCGCGCTCGGCGATCAGCGGTGCATAGAGCGATTCCGACTGCTCGGCGAACTCGGCGAAGGTGGATTCGAGCACATCACCCTCCTTGAGCTTCTCGATCTCCTCGCTGGAGACCGTCTGCCGCGACAGCACGCTGCCGAGCAGCCCCGAGATCAGCCCGAAGCGCTTGTACCAGGGCACGTTCTGGTAGATGCGCTTGAGGGTGACACCGATCTCGCGATCGATCAGGTAGAGCGGCAGGCCGGCGCGCTGAGCACCCTTGACCGCGGCGCGCATCTCCGCCCCCGGCTCGATGCCGGAGTGGGCCGCCACCCGCTGCTGGAAGGCGCCGAGCGCCAGGCTCGCCGCGACCATGCCCGCCTTGCCCTGTTTGAGCACCTGGAACAGATCGAGCTTGGCCATGGCGTCGGGCTGGGTCAGGCTCTGGTGGCGCGAGGTGCAGAGCTCGATCGCCACGGCGTCGAACTCGCCGGAGTCGATCAGCTCGCGTACTTCGTCGGCGCTGGCCTGGGAGACATGGGCGGTGCCGAGCAGGGTGAGCTCGTGCTCGGCGAGCGCGACGACCTCGCGGGGGCCGGCTGTGGAGTCAGACATCGAGGGGAAATTCCAAAGGCTGGAGAAAAGTCATCGCCCCATATTGCACGTCACGGCGGCGATGCCAAGCCGGCCGGTGAAAAACCGGCCGGCCGGGACGAACGCTCAGGCTTTGCCGGACCCGTTTCCCAATCCTCTGACGATGGGCACCGGGGGCAGGGCAAAGCGAGGGTCCTTTGCCAGGGATGGCAAAGGTAGTGCCCAGGGAGGGGTTCACAGCGCCCTCGCAACGCCCTGCCGCCGGATAAGCCTGGTCGTGCAAGGCGCTTTTAAACCGTCTCGCTCGCGGCGCGGCCGGTTTCCTGCGCGGCGCGTGCCTTGGGCGAACGGCAGGCGGCGGCGGTGAACAGCACGTCGGTGGAGGAGTTGAGCGCGGTCTCGGTGGAGTCCTGCAGCACGCTGATGACGAAGCCGATCGCCACCACCTGCATGGCGACGTCGGCGGAGATGCCGAACAGGCTCGCCGCCATCGGGATCAGCAGCAGCGAGCCGCCGGCGACCCCGGAGACGCCGCAGGCGGCGAGGGCGGAGACGATACACAGCAGCAGCGCGGTGGAGAAGTCGACGCTCAGGCCCAGGGTGTGGGCGGCGGCCAGGGTCATCACGGTGATGGTCACCGCGGCGCCGGACATGTTGATGGTCGCGCCCAGCGGGATCGACACCGAGTAGGTGTCGGCGTGCAGGTCGAGGCGCTTGCACAGCTCCATGTTGACCGGGATGTTGGCGGCGCTGCTGCGGGTGAAGAAGGCGGTGATGGCACTGCCGCGCAGGCAGGTGAAGACCAGCGGATAGGGATTCTGGCGGGTATACAGGAACACGATCAGCGGGTTGGTCACCAGCGCCACGAACAGCATGCAGCCGATGATCAGCCCGAGCAGATGGGCGTAGTCGGCCAGCGCGCTCATGCCGGTGGTGGCGAAGGTGTTGGCGACCAGCCCGAAGATGCCCAGCGGAGCCAGCCGAATCACCCAGCGCACCAGCCCCGAGACGGCGTCGGAGAGATCGGCGAGGCCGCGCCGAGTGGTGTCGTTGGCGCGCCGCAGCAGCAGGCCCAGGCCCACCGCCCAGGCCAGAATGCCGATGAAGTTGGCGTTGGTGAGCGCCGCCACGGGATTGTCCACCGCGCTCAGCAGCAGGTTGCGCAGGATCTCGGCGATCCCCGAGGGCGGGGTACCGTCGGCCTGGGGCGCGTCGATGATCAGCGTGGTCGGGAACAGGAAGCTCGCGCTCACTGCCACCAGCGCTGCCACCAGGGTGCCTATCAGATAGAGCGCCAGCACGCCGCGAATCTGGGTCGGCTGGCCGCGCTCGTGGCTGGCGATGGCGGCCATCACCAGCACGAACACCAGAATCGGCGCGATCGCCTTGAGCGCGCTGATGAATATCTGGCCCAGGAGCTCGAACGATTGCGCCAGTGCCGGCGCCAGTTGGGCGACCAGCAGGCCGAGGAGGATACCGATGACGATCTGGGGAATCAGACCCAGCCGCAGGAACGACGGGGCGGAAGAGCGGCGTTGCGAATTGACTGACATGACTCTCTCGTGATGCGAAAGGTAGGGGGCGGCACTACCGCTGCCTCGTGAGCCTGTTGGCGGCGCCGGAAAGCCGCGCATTCTATCATTGGCGACCCCCGGGCTTCCCCCCTGGCGATAGCGCGCTCGTTATCCTTTAGTGGAAGGCTGCCGCGAACAGCGGGACGCCGCGCTCAGCGGCGCCAGAACGCCGGCGTGAACAACACCAGCACGGTGAAGATCTCCAGGCGTCCGAGCATCATCGCCAGGACCAGAATCCACTTGGCCAGATCGGGAATGTCGCCGTAGTCGGTGGAGACCGCGCCCAGCCCGGGGCCCAGGTTGTTGAGCGCCGAGCCCACCGCCGACCACGCGGTGATCTGGTCGAGCCCGGTGGCCGAGAGTGCCAGCAGCATCAGCACGAACAGCATCAGGTAGACCGAGAAGAAGCCCCATACCGCCTCGGCCACCCCCTCGGAGATGCGCATCTTGCCCACCTTGACCGCGAACACCGCATTGGGGTGGATCAGCCGGTGAATCTCACGGATGCCCTGCTTGAGGATCAGCAGGATACGGATCACCTTCATCCCGCCGCCGGCGGAGCCGGAGCAGGCGCCGACGAAGGCCGCCATGAACAGCATGATCGGCAGTACCCCGGGCCATAGGGTGAAGTCGGCGACGCTGAAGCCGGAGGTGGTGGCCACCGAGACCGCCTCGAACAGCCCGTGGCGCAAGCCGGTGGCATCGTGGTAGGTGCCGGTGGCGAACAGCGTGACCACGGTGATCAGCACCAGCAGGCCGAGGAAGGAGACGAAGAAGCAGAACTCAGGATCGCGGATGTATTGCAGCAGGCGCTTCTCGCGCCATACCGCGAAGTGCAGCCCGAAGCTGATCGACGAGACGATCATGAACAGCACGCAGATCAGTTCGATGGTGGCGCTGTCGAAGTAGGCCATGCTGGCGTCATGGGTGGAGAAGCCGCCCACCGCGATGGTCGAGAAGCTGTGGCCGATGGCATCGAACCAGTCCATCCCGGCGAGCCAGTAGGCCAGCGCGCAGACTACCGTGAGGATCACATAGATGTACCACAGCGCCTTGGCGGTCTCGGTGATCCGCGGGGTTAGCTTGGAGTCCTTCAGCGGCCCGGGGATCTCGGTGCGGTAGAGCTGCATGCCACCGATGCCCAGGGTGGGCAGGATCGCCACCGCCAGGACCACGATCCCCATGCCACCGAGCCACTGCAGCTGCTGGCGGTAGAAGCGGATCGACGCGGGGAGCTGGTCGATGCCGTGGAGCACCGTGGCGCCGGTGGTAGTCAGCCCGGAGAAGGATTCGAACACCGCATCGGTGAAGCTCATCGCCGGTGCCTCGGAGACCATGAACGGCACGGTACCGAACAGCCCCAGCACGCCCCAGAACAGCACCGTGATGATGAAACCATCGCGGGTACGCAGCTCGCGCCGGGCGCGCCGGTTGGGCCAGTAGATCAGGGCGCCAGTGACGACCGAGATCGCCATGCCGATGGCAAAGGCGTGCCAGTTGCCGTCGTGGAAGATCCGCGCGATCACCATCGGCGGCACCATGGTCAGGCTGAACAGCATCAGCAGCAGCCCGACGATGCGCAGGGTCACGAACAGGTTCATGCGCACACGCTCGCGAACGGCCGCTGCGACCGACATGAAGGGGTTGCCAACGCCATCTTAAAGAGCGCCATCTCCACTAACGGCACCAGAACGAACGGCATTGAGATAAACGACATCGGGACGAACAGCATCAGAAAAAGGTGAGCCCGACCTGGAACAGCCGTTCGACGTCGCGGATGCGGCGTTTGTCGATCACGAACAGGATCAGGTGGTCGCCGCTCTCGATCAGCACGTCGTCGTGGGCGATCAACACCTCCTTGCCGCGCACGATGGCACCGATGCTGGTGCCGCTGGGCAGGTCGACCTCGCCGATGGTGCGCCCGACCACCCGGGAAGAGCGCTTGTCGCCATGCGCGATCGCCTCGATCGCCTCGGCGGCACCGCGACGCAGCGAGTGCACGTTGACGATATCGCCGCGGCGCACGTGGGTCAGCAGGCTACCGATGGTGGTCTGCTGCGGCGAGATGGCGATATCGATCTCGCCACCCTGGACCAGATCCACGTAGGCGGCGTTGTTGATCAGCGTCAGCACCTTCTTGGCGCCCAGGCGCTTGGCCAGCATCGACGACATGATATTGACCTCGTCGTCGTTGGTCAGCGCGCAGTAGATATCGCAGTCCTCGATGTTCTCCTCGAGCATCAGCCGCTTGCTGGTGGCGCTGCCGTGCAGCACCACGGTGCGGTCGAGCTTCTCGGAGAGCGTGCCGCAGCGGCTCAGGTCGTGCTCGATGATCTTGACCTGGTGCTTGTGCTCGAGGGTCTCGGCCAGACGCTCGCCGATGTTGCCGCCGCCGGCGATCACCACGCGGCGGAAGTCGCGGTCGACCTTGCGCAGCTCGCCCATCACGGTGCGGATATCCTTGCGCGCGGCGATGAAGAAGACCTCGTCATCGGCCTCGATCACGGTGTCGCCGGAAGGAATGATCGGACGGTCACGGCGGTAGATCGCGGCCACGCGGGTGTCGATATCCGGCATGTGGCGGCGCAGAAAGCCCAGCTCCTGGCCCACCAGCGGCCCGCCGTAGTAGGCCTTGACCGCCACCAGCTGGGCCAGGCCACCGGCGAAGTCGAGCACCTGCAGCGCACCGGGGTACTCGATCAGGCGGCGGATATGGTCGGTGACCACCTGCTCCGGGCTGATCAGCACGTCGACCGGGATGGCGTCGTTGGAGAACAGGCTCTTGCGCGTGAGATAGGCGGTCGAACGCACCCGGCCGATCTTGGTCGGCGTGCGGAACAGCGAGTGCGCGACCTGGCACGCGATCATGTTGATCTCGTCGGAGCTGGTCACCGCGATCAGCATGTCGGCGTCTTCGCCGCCGGCCTGACGCAGGATGTTGGGGTAGGACGCGGTGCCCACGACCGTACGGATATCCAGGCGGTTCTGCAGCTCGCGCAGACGCACTTCACTGATATCCACGACGGTGATGTCGTTCTCTTCGTTGGCCAGATGTTCGGCCAGCGTGCCGCCCACCTGGCCGGCCCCTAGAATGATGATTTTCATGCCAAACCGTCAGGGAAGCACTGAGTAAAAAAGCGCGGGAGAGAGATGCCCGTTCACCGCCTGGGGTCGGGCGCGCCACGATCAGCGCGTAGCATAACGACCCTGGACGGCGAATGACACCACCCCGCACGCGGGCGGTGCGTGATGCCGGGAAGCGCGAGGTGGAGAGAAACCCTAGCGCGGGCCGTGATGCTCGTGCGGCCCGCGCCGGTCGGGCAACGATCAGTCGAGGGAGATACCCACCTTGACCGTCACCTGCCAGTGGGCGATGCGCTCGTTCTCGATATGCCCGCGGGTCTCGGTGACCTCGAACCAACGCATGCCGTGCAGTGACTCGCTGGCCTTGGCGATGGCGTTCTGCACCGCGGCTTCGATGCCGTCGGGGGAAGAACCGGTGATCTCGACCTGCTTGTAGACGTGGTTGCTCATGGTGGGCTGCTCCTTCTGGGAATGAAAATGTTCCAAGGTGATAACCGTCAGGCCTCGATCACCGCGATCTCCAGCGCCGCCAGCCGTTCGAGCACGTCGGCGTCGGTGTCGAAGGTGACGGGGCGGGTCAGTGGCCACAGAAAATGGGTGCGGAAACCGGCGGCCACCGCGTCCTCGGCGGTCCACAGCACGCACACGTCGCGGGCCAGGCCACAGACGTAGATATCGCTCACACCGCGATCGCGCAGCCAGCCGGCCAGCCCGGTGGCGGGGCGGTGGCCGTCGGGGCCGATGTTGTTGCGAAAGGCGCTGTAGGAGTCGGTGCGCGGATCGGTGCCCTTGCGGATGATCACGTCGCACGGCGACCAGTCGATGGCCGGGTGCAGTGCCGCGCCCTCGCTGCGCTGGACACAATGGTCCGGCCACAGGGTCTGGCTGTGGCCGTAGAGTTCGATCGCCTCGAACGGCTGGTGCGGCGGATGGCAAGAGGCGAAGGAGACGTGGCGCGCGGGGTGCCAATCCTGGGTCGCCACCACATGGCCGAAGGCATGCTGTGCCAGCAGCCAGGCAAGGCCGGGGAGAATCGCATCCCCCTCGGCGCAGGCCAGGGCGCCGCCGGGCATGAAGTCGGGCTGCACGTCGACGATCACCAGCGCGCTGTTCTCGGCGATACCGTCGAGGGACGCCAAGGCCGGCTGGGTCTGGGTGTGGGGCGTGAACGCGGTCTCGCTCTGGGGTTCGGGTTCGCTGGCGGCCACCGCACAGGTCGTGTCGGTGGTGGTGGTTGACACACGGGAATCTGACACGCTCTTGGCGGGCACGGGCGGCCTCCCTGATCCGGTATCCACCCTCAGTATCGAAGCGCACCCGCCGGGGCGCAAGTCGGCGGGGGATTTGGCTTTTTAGAGCTCATTTCCCAACCCTCTGACGATGGGCGCCGGGGGCAGGACAAAGCGAGGGTCCTTTGCCAGGGATGGCAAAGGTAGCGCCCAGGGAGGGGTTCACAGCGACCTCGCGACGCCCTGCTCCCGGAAAAGCCTACTTCGTCTACCGTTTGCGAAAGGCGTTCTTAGACTGACTCATCGTCCGGCACGGCATGGCTGCACTGATGATCAGTCCGACATGGCGGCATGTGAGTGCCCTCACGCAGCCAGGTCGCTACGCCGTGTCATGACGCTGTCGATCAATCCCCAGTCGCGAGCCTGCTCGGGGTCCATGAAGTTGTCACGGTCGAGGGCTTTTTCGACGGTTGCCTCGTCCTGACCACAATGATGGGCATACAGCGCAATCAGCCGGCGTTTGGTTTTCTGAATGTTGGCCGCGTGGATAGCGATATCCGATGCCTGACCACGAAAGCCTCCCAGCGGCTGGTGGATCACCACTGAGGCGTTGGCCAGCGCCATTCGTCGGCCTGGCTCACCCCCCATCAGCAGGAATGAGGCCGCCGAACAGGCCATCCCCATGCACAGCGTCGCAACGGGGGCAGTGATGAACTGCATGGTGTCGTAGATGGCGAAGGCACTGGAGACGACCCCGCCTGGAGAGTTGATGTAGAAGGAGATCTCCTTTTCCGGGTTTTCCGATTCCAGAAACAGCAACTGCGCGCAGATCAGTGCCGCAGAGTCATCGTTGACCTCGCCATTGAGGAACACGATGCGCTCCCGCAGCAAGCGTGAATAAATATCGAATGAGCGCTCGCCGCGGGAGGACTGCTCCACCACCATGGGCACGAGTTGCAGGCTAGGATTCATGTCGGCTTCTCCGGTCGAAGAGAGTCAGGCGGCGAGGGCCTGCGGGGATTGGCACTCGTCGTTGGCGGCTCGCTGCATGGCGACGCCCGGGCGGTGGGTGAGGCGTAAGCGTGTTCTACTGGGCGACAGCGGTGTCAGCTCGATCAGCACCGTCGAGTCGGGTTGATCGGTCGCGGGGTCGTGCCAGTCCAGCCAGACGCGTTCCGGTGCCTGTGTCTCGACGATGCGGTAGTCGATCCCGCCTTGACTGGCATCAATACTGCTTGGCGTAAAACCGATCCACCGAGTCAGCAGCGCCGGCGCCGTCACGGCCTTCCAGACTTGCTCGAGCGGATGGTCGAGATCGCATTCGTGCACGATCTCGGTGTGTCGAGACTCTTCATTCATGTTTCATCTCCTCGAGAAGCGTTTGCAGATTGTCGAGACGCTGTGGCCAAAAGCTCTGGTACCGCTGGAGCCAGTCGAGTAGCGGCCGCAGGCCGTCGGGGTCGATGCGGTAGCGCACCTGTCGACCCTGGCGGCTGGACATGATCAGCCCGGCCTGCCTGAGCACGGCGACATGCTGTGACACGGCCGGCTGGGAAATGCCCAGGCCTTGGCGCAGTTCGGTCGCGTTGAGCTCGGCGAGCCTCAGACGGTCGAGCAGTGCCCGGCGGTTGGGGTCGGCGAGTGCGTGAAATATCGTGGCTTCGTTCATTCTTTCGTATAATTCTTGACTTATGTTTTAGCTCGCGCCATTCCTACGACACAGAATCATCTGAGCGTTATATCCGTGGGACGAGCTATTCGTTTGCCCTGTCAGCGACTGCCCTACTAGCTGCTGGCTATCTGGCTAGTCAATAGTCTGTATCCATCCATACCCAAAAATATAAGTACAGGCTTATCTTTTTGTCAAATATTATTCTCCGTCTCTCTTGGCATGGTGTCAGGAAGGTCGAAGAGGCAAATTTCGGGGGCGGCGGTACGCCGAAAAGGGCAGGTTATCGCTGCTGAAGATCGCGGAGTGGGGCAGGCATAGTGCCTGCCCCTATCTGGAACTAGTCGGCTACCTTCTCCAGCCGGGCGTAGAAGAAGCCGTCGTGGCCGTTCTGCGCGGTCAGGAGCTGGCGGCCGTGGCCGGCGGGCTGGCCCCAGGCGAGGTCGTCGGGCGTGGTGGCGCGGGCATCCGGGGTGTGCGCCAGGAAGGCGGCGATCTGCTCGGCGTTCTCGGCCGGCAGCACCGAGCAGGTGGCGTAGAGCAGGGTGCCGCCGGGGACGAGCTGGCGCCACAGGTTGTCGAGCAGGCGCGCCTGCAGCGCGGCGAGGTCGCCGATGTCACTGGCGCGGCGGGTCAGCTTGATGTCCGGGTGGCGGCGGATCACCCCGGTACCCGAGCAGGGGGCGTCGAGCAGGATGGCATCGAAGCCCGCGCTCGGCGCCGCGGCGTCGGCGCTGTCCGAGGTCTGGCCCAGCGTCTCGGCGAGCGTGGCGCTGCTGGCGTCGAGGGCGCTCAGGCGAGCGTCGAGACCCAGCCGCTCCAGGGTGGCACCGACCCGCGCCAGCCGGCCGGGATCGATATCGCTGGCGGTGAGGTCGAGGGTGAAACGCTCCAGCAGATGCGCGCTCTTGCCGCCGGGGGCGGCGCAGGCGTCGAACACCCGGGCGCCATCGCGGCCCTCGAGTGCTGGCGCCAGCAGGTCGGCGCAGAGCTGGGCGGATTCGTCCTGCACGCTGACGTCGCCCTCGGCGAAGCCCGGCAGCTGGTGCACGTCCACCGCCCCCGCGAGCTGGATACCGTCGGCGGCGAACTGGCAGGCGCTGGCCTCGATGCCGGCGGCGTCGAGGCGTTCGAGATAGGCCTCGCGCGTGGTCCGGCGGCGGTTGACGCGCAGGGTCATGGGCCCGGCCTCGTTGTTGGCCGCGCACAGTGCTTGCCAGGCGTCGGGCCAGGCCTGGCGCAGCGCCTTGAGCAGCCAGGCGGGGTGCCACAGCGCCACCGGCGGGTCGCGGTCGACCTTGGCCTGGAGCGCCACCGACTCGCGCTGGAAGCGGCGCAGGCAGCCGTTGAGCACACGGGTGGCCCAGGCCTTGCCCAGCCCTCGGGCGGCACCGGCGGTCTCGCTGACCGCGGCGTGCGCCGGCACGCGCATGTGCAAGAGCTGGTAGAGACCCAGCAGCAGCAGCGCCTGAACGTCGCTGTCGCGCTTCTTGAACGGCTGGCGCAGCAGCTCTGCGGCCAGCGCGTCGAGGCGCGGATAGGCGCGGCAGACACCGAAGCAGAGCGCCTTGACGAAGCCGCGGTCGCGCTCGGCCACCGCGTGGGCGGCGATCTCGCCATCGAGTGAGGCAAGCGAGCCTTCGCCGTTGATCACCGGCACCAGCAGTTTGGCGGCCACGGCCCGTGCACTGATTGCGCTCATGCGTCGGCTCCTGTCGACTCTTGTGGCTGGCCTAGGTCTGGCTGGCCCAGGCGTTGCCCGGCGCCGAGCCGTGACGCCTTGGCGTTGAGCAGGTCGCGCGCCGCCAGCGGCTTGCCGCCCGGCAGCTGCAGCCGGGTGACCCGCAGTACCTCGCGTCCCTCGCTGCCGCAGGCGATGCGCAGGGCGTCGTCCGCCGGGGAGAGCAGGGTGCCGGGGGGCGTGGCGGTCTGGGCGGTGTCCGCCTCGGCCTCGGCCAGCCACAGGCGCACGCTGTCACCGTCGAGCCGTGTCCAGGCCACCGGCCACGGGTTGAAGGCGCGCACCCGGCGCGCCAGCGCCGCGGCCGGCTGGCGGAAGTCGAGTTCGGCTTCCGCCTTGGAGAGCTTGCTGGCGTAGGTGACGCCGTCATCAGGCTGTGGCGTCGGTGTCAGGCTGGCGTCGCTCAGCGCGTCGAGGCCGGCGATCAGGGTCTCTCCGCCGAGGGCGGCCAGGGTATCGTGGAGTGTGCCGCCGGTGGTGGTGGCATCGATCGGCGTGCGCCGCACCAGCAGCATGTCGCCGGTATCCAGGCCGGCATCCATCTGCATCAGAGTGATGCCGCTTTCGCTGTCGCCGGCCTCGATGGCGCGCTGGATCGGCGCCGCACCGCGCCAGCGCGGCAGCAGCGAGGCGTGCACGTTGAGACACCCCAGCCGTGGCAGGTCGAGCACCGCCTGCGGCAGCAGCAGGCCGTAGGCGACCACCACCATCACGTCGGCCGCGAAGTCGGCCAGCGTCTGCTGCGCCTCGGGCGTCTTGAGCGAGGTCGGCTGACAGACCGGCAGGGCGTGATCCAGCGCCAACTGCTTGACCGGGCTCGGCGTCAGCTTGCGCCCGCGGCCGGCGGGGCGGTCGGGCTGGGTGTAGACGGCGACGACCTGATGACGCGAGTCGAGCAGCGCTTGCAGGCTCTCGGCGGCGAAGTCGGGGGTGCCGGCGAAGACGATACGTAGCGCGCGGCCGTCGGTGCTGTGGCTCATGCGGCGGGGTTCCTCTCGAAGCACGAAAGGCCGGCGTCGCGGTGACGGCCGGCCTCGAACGAAGACTGACGTGGGCGAATCCGGATCAGGCGTCCTGATCCTGCTTGTGGCGCTTCTGCATCTTCTTGAGCACGCGGTCGCGCTTGAGCGGCGACAGGTAATCGACGAACAGCACGCCTTCGAGGTGATCGCACTCGTGCTGGATGCAGTGGGCGAGCAGACCGTCGGCGTCGAGCTCGTAGGCCTTGCCGTCACGGTCGGTCGCTTTCAGGTGAACGCGCAGGGCGCGCGGCACTTCGGCGTAGTAGTCGGGGATCGACAGGCAGCCTTCCTGCAGCGGCTGGCGCTCGTCATCCAGCGGCGTGTAGCTCGGGTTGATCAGCACCAGCGGCGAATTGCGGTCGTCGCTGACGTCCATGACGATGACGCGCTGGTGTACGTCGATCTGGGTCGCCGCCAGACCGATGCCCGAGGCGTCGTACATGGTCTCGATCATGTCGTCGACCAGGGCGCGGATCTCGTCGTCGACCTGCGCCACCGGGGCAGCCTTGGTGCGCAAGCGGGGATCGGGATATTCGAGGATGGTTCTGATGGCCATAGCGTTCTGGGTGCCCGTCGGCATGGTTGACGTAATCCTCTATTGTAGAGCCGCGGCGGTGCGTTCTCAAAATCCCGCGACGCGATCTCCCCTATCTTAGGGTTTGTACGAAAAGTCAGCGAGCGAAGGCAAGACAAGGCAAAAAACGGCGAAAACGCGGAGTTTACGGGGTGTAAATGAGCATGTGACTCGCTCCGCTCGCCCTTCGGGCCGTCCTTCGGACGTTCTGAACGTGGTTCAGTGAGACGATTTTTAACCCCGTATTGCCGAGCGCAGGTAGTTTTCGTACAAAGCCGGGGGTGCATTCAAGTCCCGTCGGCATGGGCCGATCTACTCCTGACAGGCGCGGCACCGCCGCGCGACCGATATCCAGCGTCAGGAACAAAGCGATGGCGAACGGCCTGCGGCTCCCACCCACTCGGTTCTTTCGCCGGCTGGTGTCATCGGCACTCGGCTGTGGGCTTTTGCTGTTCACGCTGACCGGGCCGGGTGCCGGCCCGGCGCTGGCCTACACCCTCAAGCCCGATGCCCCGAGTCGCTATCAGGTGCGCCCTGGCGACACCCTGTGGGGCGTGGCGGCGCGCTTTCTCGAAGATCCCTGGTCCTGGCGCGAGCTTCTGCGGCGCAATCCCGGCGTAGCCGGGCCCGAGCAGCTCTATCCCGGCGATGTGCTGGTGCTCGACCCTGGCGCCGGCGAGCCCGCGCTGCGTATCGAGCGCGGGCGTGGTGAGACGGTCAGACTCTCGCCCCAGGTGCGCCGAGCGCCGGTGCGAGAGGCATTGCCCAGCCTGCCGCTGGAGCGGGTACGGGTGTTCCTGGAGGCCTACCGGATCGTCGATCCTGCCCTGCTGGACTCGGCGCCGCGGGTGGTGGCGGGGCAGGGCGGGCGCCTGCTCAGCGGCGCCGGGGATCGGCTCTACGCCCAGGGTCGGCTGCCGCCGGTGGGCACGCGGCTGGGCATCTACCGCGCCGGAGACGACTACCGCGCCCCTGCTGACGGCGCTCCTCTGGGGCGTGAACTCCAGCGCCTGGGCGAGGCGCGGGTGGTGCAGCGGTATCCTGACATGAGCGAGCTGGAAGTGCTCGATGCCGGGCGCGAGATCCGCGCCGGGGATGCCCTGCTGACGCTGGACGATGGCGGCATCACCACCGAGTTCCTGCCGCGGGCGCCGGCCTCGCCGATCACCGCGACCCTGCTCGCGGTGCCTGGCGGTGTGCGCTTCATCGGCCGTGACGACGTGGTGGCGATCGATCGCGGGCGTGCCGACGGGCTCGAGCCGGGGCACGTGCTGCAGGTGATGCGTCAGGGCGAGCGGGTACGCGCCGCCGACGGCGATGGCTGGATCGCCCTGCCGGCGCACGAGGCGGGCGCGGTGATGGTGTTCCGGGTCTTCGACCATCTCGCCTATGCGCTGGTGATGCGGGCATCCGAGGCGCTGGCGGTGGGCGATCTGCTGACCACGCCCCGGGCGCTGGGCGCCAGCGTGGCGCATACGGAGACGCCATGAGTTCGGCGGGGCCGACACTGCGCGATTGGCTGGCGCTGGCCGCACTACCCGGGCTCGGCCCCACGCGGCTGGCACCGCTGCTGCAGCGCTGGCGCGAGCCCGAGTCGCTAGCCTGGCCGCAGGGCTGGCTGGCGGCACTACCGGCTCGGCTGGCCCAGCCGCTGCGGCTGTGGCTCGATCACCCCGCGAGTAGCCCGCTCGAAGCTTCGGTTGAGGCGGCGCTGACATGGCAGGCCGAGAGTCCGCGGCACCATTTGCTGTCTCCTTCCCATCCCGCCTGGCCCGTGCTGCTCGATCAGCTCCCCGACCCGCCGCTGGTGCTGTGGGCCAAGGGCGAGCTGAGCGCGCTGACGCCACCGGCGATCGCCATCGTCGGCACGCGCAAGCCGACCCGTGAGGGGCGCGACAACGCCGCGACCTTCGCCCGTGACTTGATCGCGCGCGGCTTCGGCGTGGTCAGCGGCATGGCGCTGGGTATCGATGGCATCGCCCAGCACACTGCGCTGCAGGCTGGCGGTGCCACCGTCGGCGTGCTCGGTTGCGGCGTCGACGTGGTCTATCCGCCGCGTCACGCTGGGCTCTATCGCGATCTGCTGGCGGGTCGAGGGCTGCTGCTGTCGGAGCATCCGGCCGATACCGCGGCGCATCCGCGCTTCTTTCCGCGGCGCAATCGGCTGATCACCGGGTTGTCTCAGGGGGTGCTGGTGGTGGAAGCCGCGGAGAAGAGTGGCTCGCTGGTCAGCGCACGCCTGGGGCTCGAACAGGGGCGCGAGGTGTTCGCCCTGCCGGGCTCGATCCACAACCCCCAGGCCAGCGGCTGCCTGCGGCTGATCCAGCGCGGCGAGGCGGCGCTGGTGCGCAACGTCGACGACATACTCGCCGAACTGGGGCACTGGACACCGACAGTGGCTGGCGAGCATCTGGACACAGCGCCATCCGAGGCCGCCACGCCACCGGTCACGAGCCCGGAGGCGTCGGTCGGGCAGAACCCGGGGGTATTGGCGCAGCTGAGCGATACCCCGACGCCGATCGACGTGCTGGTAGCGGCATGTGGCGAGTCGGTCGCCACGCTGCAGCTGGCGCTGCTCGAACTCGAGCTGGAGGGGCAGGTGGCGCAGACCGCGGGAGGGTGGGTACGCCGCCGCGGTTGAAAGTCGGATAGACAGGAACGGTGCTCGGCCTCCGGACGTGGCTCGTCCCGGAGGCCGAATACGTTGGGTGGTTGGCAAATCAATCGCGCGGCTCAGGGCGTCTCGGGGCCGCCCCACTGCTGCAGGTGATTGCGCCGGGCGCGGGCTTTCTGCGCGTCGTCCAGGCTCCAGTCGTTGTGATAGAGCGCACCCTCCCAGGCGCCGTAGGCGGGGTTGGGCAGCACGATATAGCGGCTGCCGAAGGCGTCCGGCTGGGCCTCGACGGCAGCGCGACGGGCCTCGGCGGTGGCGCGCTCGAAGCCCGCCGAAAAGTCGCCCAGATTGTCTCCCATCAGCAGGATCACCCAGTGCGACTGCGTCACGCGCTGGCGGCGGGCGGTCTTGTCGCTGCTCTGGGTGCGCGGCAGGAAATGCGCCTCGTCGGCATCGGGGAAGCCGACCTGACGCAGGTTGCGCAACGTGGCCTGGGTCTCGTCGGCGCGCCGATTGGTGATGTAGAACACTGCCACCCCGCGTGAGGCAGCGTAGTCGAGAAACGCCTTGGCCCCGGGCATCGCCCGGGCGCTGGCCTTGTCCACCCACTGGTGCCAGGTGTCGCTCTGATAGTTCTCGCCGCTGGCGATCAGCCACGCCTCGTAGGGGCTGTTGTCGAGCACCGTCTCGTCGACATCGACCACGATCGCCGGCGGCCGCTGCTGCGCGTCGGGGGCGGCGAGCGCGCGGTCGAGATTTCGGCGTGCGAGATTGAACGCCTGATGGCTCAGCGCAGCGTACTCGCCGGAGGTCTGCATCCATAGCGTCGCCATCACCAGCTGATCGGAGAGCGCGGGCGCCGGCGGCTGGCTCGTCTGCTGGGCCGGCTGCTGGGCGCAGGCGCTGAGGCCACCGGCGCAGACCAGGCCGAGCAGCGCGAGGGATAGAGGCGATCGGGTCATCTTGGGCTCCTGAGACAAGCTGAGAGTCGGGGTGACGCTGGGCACGTTTCGGTACGCTGCCACTCGTTTCACTATGGCCGGCGCACGCCGCGGGCGCCATCTTCGCTGGCTGCGGGCCGGCCCTCGGCGTCCTGTGCTGCATGGAGGGCTGTGAAGGGCGAAGATGCGACGGGGTGCGACGCTCGGGCGCGGAGGCGAGCCTGAGGCGGCGTGTTAACATCGCCGCAGCTTGAACCGGGCAACTCGAGGAAGCGGAGATGTCAGAGTGGGCCGCCGCGATTGCGGCGCTGAAACAGGGAGGCGTGATCGCCTATCCCACCGAGGGGGTCTGGGGACTCGGCTGTGACCCGGACGATGCCGCTGCGCTGGCACGGGTGATCGCGCTCAAAGGGCGCGCCAGCGACAAGGGCTTGATTCTGATCGCCGGCAGTCTGGAGCAACTGGAACCTTGGCTCGCCGGCCTGGATGCCGAGCAGCGCGGGCGCCTGGCGGCGAGCTGGCCCGGCCCCAATACCTGGCTGATCCCCGATAACGGGCGCGCCCAGCCGCTGCTGCGGGGCGATCACACCACGCTGGCGGTACGGGTCAGCGACCACCCGCTGGTGCAGCAACTGTGTGCCGCCTGGGGCGGGCCGCTGGTCTCGACCTCGGCCAATCGTGCCGGCGACGCGCCGGCCATGAGCGCGCAGGCAGTGCGCGAGACCTTCGGCGGCGACGTGGCGGCGATCGTCGACGGCCCGCTGGGGGGACGCGATCGCCCCAGCACGATCCGCGACCTGCTCAGCGACCGCGTACTGCGCCCCTGAGCCGGGCGGCTGTCACGCGCCGCGCCCGCCTGACAGCCACCATGCGACCCTTGGCAGCCGGCGCCCCATTTCCCGTACCCCGCAGAAGGACATCGACCATGGCACATTCGCATCTCGATAGCGTCAAGACCTACCTGCTCTCGCTGCAGGACTCCCTGTGTGATTCGCTCGCGGCGCTGGATGGCGCCAAGGGATTTGCCGAGGATAGCTGGGAGCGCGCCGAAGGCGGCGGGGGGCGCAGCCGGGTGATCGAGGAGGGCGCGCTGTTCGAGAAGGGTGGGGTCAACTTCTCCCATGTGTACGGCGCCGAGCTGCCCGCCTCGGCCACCGCCGCCCGCCCCGAGCTGGCCGGGCGCAGCTTCCACGCGGTGGGGGTCTCCTGGGTGCTGCATCCGCGCAACCCGCATATCCCCACCGCCCACGGCAACGTGCGCTTCTTCATCGCCGACAAGCCCGGCGAGGCGCCGGTGTGGTGGTTCGGCGGCGGCTTCGACCTGACCCCCTATTATCCCTACCTCGAAGACGCCCAGCACTGGCACCGTGTGGCGCAGCGCGCCTGCGAGCCGTTCGGGGAGTCGGTCTATCCGCGCTTCAAGGCGTGGTGCGACGACTACTTCTTCCTCAAGCACCGCAATGAGACTCGCGGCGTTGGTGGACTCTTTTTCGACGATCTCAACGAGTGGCCGTTCGAGCAGTGCTTCGCCTTCCAGCGCGCGGTCGGCGACAGCTTTCTCGATGCCTATCTGCCGATCGCCGAGCGCCGCCGCGAGACCCCCTTCGGCGAGCGCGAACGCGAGTATCAGTCGTTCCGCCGCGGGCGCTACGTCGAGTTCAATCTGGTCTGGGACCGGGGTACCCTGTTCGGGCTGCAGAGCGGTGGGCGCACCGAATCGATCCTGATGTCGATGCCGCCGATCGCGCGCTGGGAGTATCAGTGGACCCCGGAGCCGGGCAGTCCGGAAGCGCGCCTGCTCGCCTATCTCAAACCGCATGACTGGCTGAACGCCACCCAGGAGCCGCAACCCGCATGAGCGATCGTTACGCTGTCTTCGGCAACCCCATCGGCCACTCGAAATCGCCGCGCATTCATGCCGCCTTCGCCGCGCAGACCGGCGAAGCGCTGGTCTATGAGGCGATCGAAGCCCCCAGCGACGATTTCGCCGGCGCCTGGCGCGCCTTCGTCGCCGGCGGTGGGCGCGGGGCCAACGTAACCGTACCGTTCAAGCAGGATGCCTTTGCCCTGGCCGAGGTGCATACCCCGCGTGCGCACCTCGCCGGCGCGGTGAACACCTTGTGGCTGGACGCCGACGGCCGGGTCCACGGTGATACCACCGATGGCGTGGGTCTGGTCCGCGATCTGCAGACGCATGCCGCCCCGCTGGCGGGCGCGCGGGTGCTGCTGCTGGGGGCGGGTGGCGCCTCGCGCGGGGTGATCCAGCCGCTGCTCGAGGCCGGCGTGGAGAGCCTGCGCGTGGCCAACCGCACGCCGGCCAAGGCGCAGGCGCTGGCGGCGCTGTTCGCCGGTAGCGGGCAGGTCGTGGGCTGCGGCTTCGAGGCGCTGGAAGGGGGCTTCGACCTGGTGATCAACGCCACCAGCGCGAGCCTCGCCGGTGAGTTGCCGCCGCTGCCGGAGACACTCTTCGCGCCCGAGGCGCTGGCCTACGACATGATGTACGGCGCCGAGCCGACGGTCTTCCTGCGCTGGGCCGCAGCGCACGGCGCGCGCACGGTGGATGGCCTGGGCATGCTGATCGAGCAGGCGGCGGAGTCGTTCTGGCTGTGGCGTCAGGTACGCCCGGAGACTGCGGCGCTACTTGAGACGCTGCGCGCCGAGCTTTGAGGCCGCGCGTTGCTCGTCGCGTTCGGTCAGCCATTTGCGATCGCAGCCCTTGGTGCAGTCGCCGAACGTAGAGCGTGGGCTAAAGACCAGCCGTAAAAACCAGTCGTAAGGCACAGATGGCAGACGGCCGCCGCCGGAGCGTTCCGGCGGCGGCCGTCGTCGTTGCAGGCCAGGATGTCCTCAGCTCACGCCTTGCAGTTGGGCCGACGTCCGGCCGCCTTGGCCTGTTCGTAGCGCGGCACCGCTTCGTCGAGGCGGTTCTTCAGCCCGCTCATGCGCTGGTCATTGCTGGGGTGGGTCGACATCCACGCCGGCGGCTCGCCCTGGCTGTTGGCGGCCATGTTCTGCCACAGCTTGAGGCTGGCGCGGGGGTCGAATCCGGCGTCCGCCATCAGATCCAGGCCCACCAGGTCGGCTTCCGACTCCTGCTTGCGCGAGAAGGGCAGGATCACACCGTATTGCGCCCCGGCGCCCAGTAGCCCCATCACCTGTTCGCCGCCGGCACCCTGCAGCCCGGCGGCGCTCTGCAGCACCGACAGCCCGGTCTGGGTGGCGGCCTGGGTGGAGACCCGCTCGTTGGCATGGTGCGCCAGCACGTGGCCGACCTCGTGGCCGATCACCGCGGCGAGCTGGTCCTGATTGGTGGCGACCTTGAGCAGCCCGGTGTTGACACCGATATAGCCGCCGGGCAGGGCGAAGGCGTTGGCGGTGTCATCCTTGAACAGCTTCACCTGCCACTTGCCGATACCGGTGCTGGCCGGCACCTGGGCGGTGATGGCGTCGGCCACGCACTGCACGTAGCGCGCCTGGGCACCGCCCACCGTGGGCAACTGCTGCTCGTACTGGCTGAAACTCTGCTTGCCCATCTGGGCCAGCTCGTCATCGGAGTAGAAGGCGAGCTGGTTGCGTCCCAGGGGCGAGGTGCTGCAGGCGCTGAGCAGCGCCGCGACGCCGAGAACGCCCAGGGCGCGGCGCGAAAGGGGGAGTGACATGCGGGTCTCCGAATACGAGTCTGGCGTTATCGTTGCTGTCTTGGCTGACGTCGAGTGCGGGGCGCCAGGGCATTGCCCGATCCGGCCGGTCGCGGCGCGTCAGCCCGTCCAAGATACCCGGCCTGCCCGGGCGGTCAACCTGCACGCATCGAGGGCCGCCGGCGTCACTCGGCCGGGGGTATATCGTCAGCGCGGGAGGTGTCGCCGACGTCGAGTTCCAGGGTCGGGGCCGAGACCACTCGCGCCAGCGCCGGCGGCAGTGCCGGGGTCAGGCTGAGATGGCTGCCCGGCGGCAGCTCGCCGCTGGTGCTGAGGCTACGCGCCAGGTCGAGCAGCGCGGCGACCTTCTGCGCGCGGCTGGGCAGGGCGTCGATGCCGCGCGGTTCCAGCGCCGCCGGCAGCGTCACCGTGGTGGTCTCACCCGCGTGCAGCGGCACTGGTTGATCGAACTCGCCGGCGACCGGCTCGGCTCCGGGTACCTGGAGTTCCCAGGCAAAACCCTGGAGTTCGAGCGACGGCGCGTTGGCGGGCAGCGAGAGCGCCAGCGGCAGATCGATGTTCACCGGCAGCCCGGCCAGAGCCAGCCCCGAGCTCAGCAGAGTCAGCTCGTCGATGCCTTCGAGGCCGGGGGCGAAGTGGTAGTTGCCGATGCGCACGTTGTCGACGCCGAGTGAGGAGAGCGCGATACGTCCGAGCAGGACACCGACCTGGGGCAGGGCGAGACAGCCGCCGAGCAGGGAGACCAGCAGCACAGCGCAGGCAAGGCGGATACGAGACGTCATCGTCTCTCCTCGGAGGGAGTCATGGGGAGGCGCCCGGCCGGGCTCGACTGGACCCGACGGCGCGCGCGGCACAAGATACGCCCATCGTGGCGATTGGCAATCCCCTGCCGGCGCCGGACGTGCAATATCGACCCGAGGAGACCCGAGAGATGGATGGAGAGCTGGCCCAACGGCTGAGCCGCCTGCTGGAGCGTGTCGAGGCGTGGCTACCCGAGCAGCCCCCGGCGGTGGACTGGACCCGTGACGTGGCGGCGCTGTGGCAGTCGCATCCGCTGGGCGGCCAACTGGTGCCGGTGGCGCCGCGGGATGCGGTAGGGCTCGACGATCTGATCGGCGTGGAACGCCAGAAGCGGGCGCTGGTCGACAACACTCGCGCCTTCCTGCAGGGGCACCCGGCCAATCATGCGCTGCTGTGGGGCGCGCGCGGCAGCGGCAAGTCGTCGATGGTGCGTGCGCTGCTCAACAGCCTGGCCGGCGAGGGGCTGCGCCTGATTCAGGTCGACCGCCACGATCTGGTCGCGTTGCCGGTGCTGGTCCAGCGCCTGCGCGATCACCATCACCGCTTCGTGGTCTATTGCGACGACCTCTCCTTCGAGGGCAACGACGATGCTTACAAGGCGCTCAAGAGCGTGCTCGACGGCACCCTGACCGGGCCGCCGGAGAATGTGCTGCTCTACGCCACCTCCAACCGCCGCCATCTGCTGCCGGAGTCGATGGCCGACAATCAGCAGACCCAGCTGGTCGACGGCGAGCTGCACCATGGCGATGCCGTGGAAGAGAAGATCTCGCTCTCCGACCGCTTCGGGCTGTGGCTGGCGTTTCATCCCTTCGACCAGCTGGCCTATCTCGAGGCATGCCGCCACTGGGTCGAGCATCTCGGTGGCGCCGAGAGCTGGGGCGAGGCGGCGCGAGCGGAGGCTAAGCGCTACGCCACCCTGCGCGGGGTGCGCAGTGGCCGTGCGGCGTGGCAATTCGCCTGTCAGTGGGTGGGAAGCGAAGCTATTCGCCAAATGCAATATCAGTGAAATGCGTTAAGCTCGTCGTCAGGGCATTTCTCTCGTGAAAAAGTCTGAGAGCCTTGCTCATACTTTTTCAGTGCCGACGAGAGGTTCCGGGTGAAAGTCTTGCGTTTACCGCTGCTGACGACGCTATTGGGTAGCGTACTGCTGACGGCCTTCTTCGGCTTCATGCTGAATCAGGCGCTGGACAACGATCGCGAGGCGTTCCAGCGCGATCTGGGGTTCCAGTCCCAGGAGCAGGGCATCACGGTCAGTGCCACCCGCGCCGGACTCGAGCGCCGGGTTCAGGTACTGGCCACGACCCTGGTGGCCGACCCGGTGGTCCGTGCGGTCATGTCCCAGGCGGCGCAGGAGGCGTCGCCGGATCGGCTGGCGACGCTGCGAGCACGCCTGCGCGACAACATCGGGCCCTACTGGCAGTCGCTGCGGGCTGGCGGTGCGCTGGAGCTCAATGTCTTCCTGCCCGGCGCCGACGATCGCAAACCGTTCCTGCACACCGAGCCGCCTGGCGTCGGCCGGGAAACCATCGCCGACAGCGATTATCTGCTGCAGCAGAGCGAGGCCACGGGAGAGCCGGTCTTCGGCATCGAGTTCGACGGTGAGCGGGCGACCACGGCGGCCATCGCGCCGATACTGGCCCCGGGCGACGAGCGCGGCGGTGCGCTCGTCGGCTTGCTGGAGGTGGAGTTCGGCCTGGTCGCCAATGTCCAACAGCTGTCAGAGCAGCTGGAGAGCGGTGTCGCCATCCTCGCACGCCGAGAGAGTGAGAATGGTGGGGGCCCGCTATGGCGGGTGAACGAAAGTTCCGACGAGCGCATCGTCGAATGGCTTGACCGGCATCGTTTCCCCGAGATACGGACGCGGGCCGAGTGGCGGGTCGTCCAAGGCAATAACCGCCACCACTATCTGTTGACCCTGGTGCCGGTGAGCCGCAGCGGCGATGAGGGCTCTCAGGCCGTGGCGGCGATCGCCATCTGGAAGGACGTCAACGTACAGTTTCAGCACCGCCAAGCGCAGATGCTCGCCACCTGGCTGCGCTGGGGAGTGGCCTGGGGGATCGCCGAAGTGTGCCTGCTGCTGCTGCTGTGGGGGACGCGTCGGGTCACCCGCGAGGCCATGTTGCAGCATCAGCAGCGCCTGGAGCAGCAGAAGACCTCGCTGGTGTTGCTCAACCAGAGCCTCGAGGCGCAGAAAGATGCACTGCAGACACTCAACGATATCGCCGCGCTGCAGGAGCGCTCGTTTGCCGTACTGATGGAGCGCGCGCTCGAGGCGGCGGCGGCGCATCTCGATATGCCGTTCGCGGTCGCCAACCAGATCGATGGCGAGAATTACATCATCCACTCTGGCTACTCGCCGGACAATCGCTTCGTGCGCGGGCAGGTGCTCAAGACCAGCGAGACCTACTGCAGTGCGGTGGTGGCGCGCAGCGATGTGGTGGCGTTCACCGACGCCGACAACGAGGGCTGGCGCGACCATCGCTGCCGTCTGCTGTTCGGACTGAAGAGCTATATCGGCGCGCCGATCTGGGTCCACGGCGAACGCTTCGGTGCGCTCGCCTTCAGCGACGAGCGCGTGCGTGGGCGGCCGTTCGACGAGGCCGACCGCGAGTTCGTGCGCCTGCTGGCGCGCTGGGTCGGCGCGACCCTGATGCGCTGGCAGGAGGTCGAAGCGCGCGAAGAGCTATCCGCACGCCTGACCAAGATCGCCTCCCAGGTGCCTGGGTTGATCTATCAGTATCATCAGGACACCGAAGGGCGCCCCTCCTTCCCCTACGCCAGCGAGGCGATCAAGGCGTATTACGATGTCACCCCGGAGCAGGCCAAGCACGACGCGACGCAAGTCTTCGAGCACATCGTGCCGGAAGACATGGAGCTGCTGCTCGAGTCGATACGTGAGTCTGAGCAGAACCTGACCCCGTGGCACTGCGAGTATCGCGTGAAGCGGCCCGATGGCGAGATCCTCTGGCTGTCGGGTCAATCGGTGCCCGAACGCGAGGAAGATGGCAGTACCACCTGGCACGGCTTCCTGCACGATGTCACCGAGCGCAAGCGCAACGAGCGCTTGAAGGGTGAGTTCATCTCCACCGTGAGCCATGAGTTGCGTACCCCGCTGACGTCGATCTCCGGCTCGCTGGGACTGATCCAGGGCGGGGCGCTGGGCGAGCCGCCGGAGAGCATGCGCTCGATGCTGGCGGTGGCGCATGGTAATGCCAAGCGGTTGATCCTTTTGATCAATGACCTGCTCGACATGGAGAAGCTGGTCGCCGGCAAGATGACCTTCCAGATGCAGGAACAGCCGCTGATGCCGTTGATCGATCAGGCGATCGAGTCCAATCAGGCCTACGCCGATCAATTCAAGGTGCACTATGTGGTCACCGAGCGTCTGGAGCAGACCGATGTCAATGTCGATGCCATGCGCTTGCAGCAGGTGCTGAGCAACCTGCTCTCCAATGCTGCCAAGTTCTCGCCCCCCGATATGCAGGTGGAGGTCCGGGTCGAACCGATCGGCGAGAATGTCCGCGTCAGCGTGATCGACCACGGCCCCGGAATTCCCGATGCGTTCCACGACCGTATCTTCCAGAAGTTCTCCCAGGCCGACGGCTCCAGCACGCGCAAGCAGGGCGGTACCGGTCTGGGCTTGGCGATCACCCGTGAGCTGGTCGAGCGCATGCGCGGCTCGATCAATTTCTTCTCCGAGGAGGGGCAGGGGGCCTGTTTCTTCTTCGAGCTGCCGCGGATCGATCGCCCAGCGGATGCCGAACCCGAGACGGTGCTGCCGATGTCGGAGACCGTTGCCGAGATGCCCGTCGATCCCGGCTCGCGGCTGCTGATCGTCGAGGACGATCCGGATACGGCCCTGTTGCTGGCGATTATGGTACGGCGCTGGGGCTATCAGGCCGAGATCGCGCATACGCTGGAAGAGGCGCTGGGCTGGATCGAACGGCGTAGCTTCGATGCCATCACCCTCGATCTGATGCTGCCCGATGGCAGTGGCCTGACGCTGTTGCGCCAGCTGCGCGAGCAGCCGGCAACACGCGAGCTGCCGGTGCTGGTGGTGTCGGCGATCGCCGAGGAGGGGCAGCTGGAGATCGGGGGCCAGCTCAACGCGGTCGACTGGCTGGCCAAGCCGTTCGACGAGGGCCGCCTGGCCAGTGCGCTGCAGGGCTCGCTCAGCGCCGGCCCGCGGCGGGAGCGCATCATGCATGTGGAGAGCGATGCCGACTTGACTCGGCGGGTCGCCGGCCAGATCGCGGCGAGCATGACGCTGGACGTGGCGCGCTCGGTCGCCGAGGCGCGCTACCTGCTCGACAGTAACGAGTACGGCCTGATCTCGCTCGATCTGACCGAAAATCAAGGACCGGGCTGGGAGATCATTCCGCTGCTCAGCCAGTTATCGCGCCAGCCGGCGGTGATCATTCTTTCCGAACAGGCGCTGGCCCCGACATTACTGGGCCGCGTCGAGACCGCCATCGCACGCCCCGGGCTCTCGGCCGAGGAGCTGATGGCGGCTTTCGATCGACAGTTACGCCACCGCGATGCCGACGGTGAGGAAACCTAAGGGACATTTCTGACATGCAACCGTTACAGCGCGTCCTCCATGTCGAGGACGACCCGTCTATTCAGGAAGTGGCGCGGATCGCGCTCGAAGTGGTCGGCGGCATGCAGGTGGCCAGTTGCGACAACGGCCTGTCGGCGCTGGAAAAGGCCACTGAATGGCAGCCGGATCTGATCCTGCTGGACGTGATGATGCCCGGGATCGATGGCCCCACGACGCTGGGTAAATTGCGCGAGCAGGCCGAGACACGCGAGATTCCGGTGGTCTTCATGACCGCCAAGGTACAGCCCAGCGAGCTGGAGCACTACCGTGAGATCGGCGCCCTCGATGTGGTGATCAAACCGTTCGATCCGATGACGTTGGCGAGCCAGCTGCGCGAGATATGGGAGCGTTCGGATGCAGGATGAGGACGTTCAGGCGCGCCTGGCGGCACTGCGTGAGCAGTACGCCGAGCGCCTCGGCCACGATTTGCAGACGCTGATGGCGCAGGCGCGCGAACTCGCCGCACGCCAGCGCACGGTCGAGCCCGAGGCGCTGGAGTCGTTGCGCCATGGGCTGCACCGGATCGCCGGCTCCGCCGGTACCTTCGGCTATCCGGCGCTGGGGCGGGAGGCGCGCGAGATGGAGCTGTGGGTGCAGGCCGTGCTGGAGACCTCGGTCGCGCCCACCTCGCCGATGCTGACCACGCTGCATGACCGCCTATCGGGTAGCTATCGGCTGCTCGAAGACAGTGCGAAGACGACGCTGGGCGAGCCGCAGGCGGACTTCGAACTGGTGAGCGGTGAGCGTTCGGTTCGGATCGCGATCCTGGCCGAGGGCGACACCCAGGTGCTGCTGCAGTCGCTGAGTGGCTTTGGCTACGACTGCCGCGGCCTGAGCCAGGTCGAGGAGGGCGACGCGTGGCAACCCGATGTGGTGATCATCGACACGGCCAATCTCGAGCCCGAGGTGTGGCAAGCTCGTATCGCCGAGGTGCCTGGCGCGATGCGGGTGCTGCTCAGCGCCGACGGCAGCTTTGAGGCTCGTCTGCGGGCCGTGCGTGGCGGTGCCCAGGGCTTCTTCACCCATCCGCTCGACGTGCCGGCGCTGGAGCGTCGTCTGCGTCATCTGGTGACCCTGCCCCAGCAGGACCCCTACCGGGTGCTGATCGTCGATGACGACACCGAGCTGGCCGAGCATTTCCGCCTGACGCTGAAAATCGCCGGCATCGAGTCGCGGGTGATCGACCAGCCCAGCGACGTGCTGCGTGGGCTGCGCGAGTTCGTGCCCGATCTGGTGCTGATCGATATCAACATGCCGGGCTGCTCGGGCCCGGAACTGGCACGGTTGATCCGCTTCGACGACGACTGGCTGCGCATTCCGCTGATCTATCTCTCGGCGGAGTCAGACGCCCAGCGCCAGGCCCAGGCGCTGGCCCAGGCGGGGGACGATTTCCTGGTCAAGCCGATCTCCGATTTGGCACTGACCGCGGCGGTGACCGCGCGCGCCCAGCGCTCGCGCCAGTTGAGCCAGGCGCTGGCCCGCGATGGCCTGACCGGGCTGATCAAGCACCCGGCAATCAAGGAGCTGATCGAGATCGAGCAGTCACGCACCCAGCGCAGCGGCGCCGAGGCGTGCGTGGTGATGATCGACATCGACCGCTTCAAGTCGATCAACGACACCTATGGTCACGGCACCGGCGACTATGTGATCCGCCTGCTCGCCAACCTGCTGCGTCAGCGCCTGCGTCGGGTCGACCATATCGGCCGCTACGGGGGGGAGGAGTTCGTTGCGGTGCTGCCGGCGTGCTCGCTGGAAAACGCGCGTGAGGCGATCGAACGTATTCGCGAGAGCTTTGCCCAGATGGAGTGCGTGGCGGGGAAGGAGGTGTTTCATGCCACCTTCAGTGCCGGTGTCGCCAGCACGCTCGACTGGACGGACGCCGGGGCGCTGTTGGAAGCCGCCGATCGCGCCATGTACGACGCCAAGCAGGGCGGGCGCAATCAGGTGCGGGTGGCGCGCGCCGCCTAAGGGAAGCGCCCAAGCGCGCACCGCTGCTTCTTGCCCGATCCGCGGCGGCACGCCGAGAAGCGTGCCGCCGACAGGTGCTGAACGTTAGTTGCCGAACCTCAGCGGCGGTTCTTGCGCGCTTCCTTGGTCCTACTGAGCTGACGCGCGCGCGCCTTCTCGCGATCGTTGGCGTCGCTGTGCTTGTCATAGGGGTTGTCGCCGGAGCGGAACTCGAAGCGGATCGGCGTACCCCGCACCTTGAGCACCTTGCGAAAGGTGTTGGTGAGATAGCGCTTGTAGGCTTCCGGCAGCGCCGATGTCTGGTTGCCATGGACGACGATGATCGGCGGGTTGCTGCCGCCCTGGTGGGCCATGCGCAGTTTGATCCGGCGGCCGTTGATCAGCGGCGGCTGATGCTCGCTGACCGCATCCTGCAGCAGGGTGGTCAGGCGGTTGGTCGACCAGTGGCTGTTGGCGCTGGCGAAGGCCTTGTCGACCGACTTGTAGAGATCGCCCACCCCGGTGCCGTGCAGCGCCGAGATGAAGTGCAGATCGGCGTAGTCGGCGAAGCCGAGGCGGCGCTTGATGTCCGCACGCATCTTCTCGCGCGCTTCCTGCTCCAGGCCATCCCATTTGTTCACCGCCAGCACCAGCGCCCGGCCGCTCGACAGCACGTAGTCGAGCAGGTGCAGATCCTGTTCGACCAGGCCGCTGCGGGCGTCGAGCACCATGATCGCGACATGGCACTCCTTGATCGCCTCAAGGGTCTTGACGATCGAGAACTTCTCAGCGGTGAGGGTGACGTTCTTGCGCCGCCGGATACCCGCGGTATCGACCAGCACGTAGGGCTTGCCGCGGCGCTCGAAGGGGATCTCGATGGCGTCGCGGGTGGTGCCGGCTTCGTCGAACACCACCACGCGCTCTTCGCCCAGCATACGGTTGACCAGGGTCGACTTGCCGACGTTGGGGCGGCCGATCACGCCGATGTGCACCCCGGGGTGGCCACCCTGCGGGCCGGCCAGCGGGTCGCGGGCGGGGAAGGGCTCGAGCACCTCGTCGATCAGCGTGGTGACGTTGCGCCCGTGGGAGGCGGCGATCGGCCGCGGGTCGCCGAGGCCCAGACCCCAGAAGTCGGCCATGCCGATCTGTTCGTCGAGGCCGTCGGTCTTGTTGACCACCAGCCAGGTCTTCTTCTGGTTCACCCGCAGGTGATTGGCGATGGCCTGATCCGCCGGCATCAGCCCGGCGCGGGCGTCGACCAGGAACAGCACGATATCGGCTTCGTCGATGGCGGTGAGCGACTGCTCCGCCATGGCGGCGTCGATGCCTTGTTCATCGCCACTGATACCACCGGTATCGATGACGGTGTAGGCCTTGTCGCCGAGCTGGCCGTTACCGTACTTGCGGTCGCGGGTGAGGCCGGGGAAATCGGCGACCAGCGCGTCGCGCGAGCGCGTCAGGCGATTGAACAGCGTCGACTTGCCGACATTGGGGCGGCCAACCAGGGCGATAACGGGGGTCATGGCGATTCGCAAACGAGCAGCGGGAGTATGGCGCCGGCGCGGGATGGGCGCCGACGACGTCAGGATATGGGCGAGGCTGAAAGCGTACCTGCCTCGCGTTCTGGCGCGATTCTAGCATAGACCGCCGCCGGGCACAGACCACGATCCTTCACCGGCGTGCGCCGGGGCACGGCGTACCCCAGACGACGACGGCCCCGCCTAGGCGGGGCCGTCGTCAAGACGCAGCGTGCGCGCCTCAGGGCTTGACGGTCTTGAGGTCGTAGGCGACCAGACGACCATCGTTGGCGTAGACGTAGAGACGCTTGTCGCCGGTCAGCAGCGGCAGGGTGAGGCCGCTGCCGCTGACATGGACGCGCCCGCTCATCTCGCCGGTGGTGGCGTCGAGCAGGTGCACGTAGCCCTCATAGTCGCCCACGGCGATATTGCCGTCGACGAAGGCGGGCGAGGTCAGCCAGCGCCCTTCGAGGGTGTCGGCGTCCCACATCACGCGACCCGAGTCGGCCTCGATGGCGAGCACGTGGCTGGCGGCATTGACCGTGAACAGGTAGTTGCCCACCACCAGCGGGGTCAGGTAGCTCGACTCCTTGCGCTCCCACAGCACCTTGCCGGAGGTCGCTTCGAGCGCCACCAGACGACCGTTGTAGCTGGTCACGAACAGGCGCCCATCGCGGGTCAGCACCGGCTGGCCGTCGAGATCGACCAGCTGGTCGACTTCGGTACGGCCCTGGGGCACCGCGACGCGCATGTCCCACAGGCTCTGGCCGCTGCGGTTGTCGAGGGTGACCAGGCGGCCGTTGGCGAAGCCGGCGAAGGTGACCGGCTCGATGGTCCGCGGCGTGCCAGTGCCGCGCAGGGTCAGCGCCGGCATCGCGCTGGAGTAGATCCACTTTTCCTGGCCATCGGCACGGTCGAGGGCGGTCACCGCGCCGTCGACGCTCTGCGCGATCACCAGCTGGCTGTTGACCTGGGGCGGCGCCAGCACTTCGCTGGAGACTCGCGAACGCCAGGCGATACTGCCGTCGGTGCGATCCACCGCCAGCACTTCGCCGTTGCGGGTGCCCAGATAGAGGCGGCCGGGGTCGGCGCCGATCCCGCTGGAGATCGGTGTGCCGAGCTCCACCTCCCACTGGGTGTCACCGCTGTCGGTGTCGATCGCGCGCAGATCGCCGGTCTGGTCGACGGCGTAGATCGTGCCGCCATCGACCAGCGGGGTCAGCGGGTACTGGGCGCGGCCCAGACCTTCGCCGATGTCCTGACTCCAGCGCTCGTCGAGTTCGACGGTGGCGGGGAAGTCCTTGAGCTCCTTGGGCGGATACTGGGGTTCGACGCTACCGGCGCAGCCGGCCAGCAGGGTCGCAGTCAGCCCCAGGGGCAGCAGTAGGCGGGTCAGTTTCATGGGGTAGCGTCCTTTGCACCGAGATCGTCGAGCTTGAGCTGAAGGCCGTAGAGCGTCTGGTCCGACGCCTGCGCCAGGTTCTGCGCTTCCTGATACGCCTGGCTGGCGTCGTCGTGGCGGTCGAGGGCGACGAAGGCATCACCGCGCACCGCCTGGCGCTGCGCCTCGAGCGCTTCGGGGAAGCTGCCGTCGAGGGTCTTCAAGGCGCTGTCGGCGTCCTTGGCGGCGATCTGCAGGCGCGCCAGTTCGAGCTTTGCCAGCCCCTGCATGTAGGGGCGGTCACCGTCGGCGATCACCGGTTCGAGCGCCTTCCGGGCGCGGGCGTCATCGTTGGCGCCCACCGCCAGCTTGGCCTCGATCAGGCCAGCGAGATCGGCGTAGAGCGTGCCGCCGTGATCGCTTTCGAGCTTGTCGGCCAGCTCGAAGGCCTGGGCGCGCGCCTTGTCATCGATGCTATCGCTGGCGGCGATGGCGATGAGCTGCTGATAGGTCACCGAGGCCTCGGCGGACTGGTTCTCCTGATGACGCTGCCAGGCGTGCCAGCCCAGCACCAGCGCCACGGCAACGACGATGCCGACCAGCAGCGCGGTGCCGTTGGACTTCCACCACTCCTTGATCGCATCCAGCTGTTCTTCTTCGCTTTTCAGCTCCGCCACGGGCGGTCTCCTTACACTGTGTGACTCGGCGCCCGCTCAATCAGGCGCGCTATCGATGCCGTCTCGCGTCGCGCAGATGCCTCCCCCGGCGCCGCGGCAACGGCGCCGAAGGCTGGCGTCATGACTCGCCGACGATGTGTTCGGCGAGCCAGGCGATGGCCGCTTCCTGCTCCAGGGTCTGCTGCTCGCCGTCATCGCGTAGCGGCTTGAGGGTCAGACGGCCGTTGGCGATCTCGTCCTCACCCAGGATCAGCGCGATCCGGGCGCCGCTGCGGTCGGCGCGGCGAATCTGGCTCTTGAAGCTGCCGCCGCCGCAGTGTACCTGAAGGCGCAGCCCCGGCAGAGTGTCGCGCAGACGCTCGCCCAGCAGCAGTGCCTGGCGCTCGGCGCCATCGCCCATCGCCAGCAGGTAGGCGTCGACACTGCCCATGGCTTCGTCGGGGAGCAGGTTTAGGGTCTCCAGCAGCAGCATCAGGCGTTCGAGGCCGATGGCGAAGCCCACCGCCGGCACGGCCTTGCCGCCGAGCTGCTCGACCAGCCCATCGTAGCGGCCGCCACCACACACCGTGCCCTGGCTGCCCAGCGCCGTGGTGGTCCACTCGAACACGGTGCGCGAGTAGTAGTCGAGCCCGCGCACCAGCCGCGGATTGAGGCGGTAGCCGATACCGGCGGCGTCCAGGGTCGCCTTGAGCTGCTCGAAGTGCTCGCGCGACTCGTCGTCGAGATGATCGAAGAGCTGCGGGGCGCCGGCGAGCATTTCGGCCATGTCCGGATTCTTGGAGTCGAGAATGCGCAGCGGGTTGCTGGTCAGGCGTCGCTGCGAGTCCTCGTCGAGCACCTCGCGATGGGCCTCGAAGTAGGCCACCAGCGCCTCGCGGTAGCGCGCCCGGGCCTCGGGCGAGCCCAGCGAATTGAGTTCGAGGGTGACGTGCTCCGACATGCCCAGCTGACGCCACAGGCGCGCCGAGAGCAGGATGATCTCGGCGTCGATATCCGGCCCGGTCATGCCGTAGGCTTCGATACCGATCTGGTGGAACTGGCGATAGCGCCCCTTCTGCGGCCGCTCGTAGCGGAACATCGGGCCCATGTACCAGAGCCGCTGGGTCTGGTTGTGCAGAAGGCCGTGCTCCATCGCCGCGCGCACCACCGCCGCGGTGTTCTCCGGGCGCAGGGTCAGGCTCTCGCCGTTGCGGTCGTCGAAGGTGTACATCTCCTTCTCGACCACGTCGGTGGCTTCGCCGATCGAGCGCGCGAACAGACCGGTCTGTTCGACGATCGGGGTACGAATCTCGCGGTAGTCGTAACGCGCCACCAGCGCGCGCAACTGGCGCTCCAGGTACTGCCACGCGGGCGACTGATCCGGCAGTAGATCGTTCATGCCGCGGATGGCTTGTATCTTGTTGCTCAACTGACACTCCTGCCTAAAGCAAAGCGCCGCGGACTCCCGGCCCGCCGGCGCTGGATGGTTCTTCGAGAGAAAGGGGTCAGGCCCCGCGGGCGATCACGGCCTCGTCGCGCGCTTCCTTCTCCTTGGCCTTGGCCCGGATCAGCGCTTCGAGATCGTCGACCAGATGGTCGTTGCGCAGTTTGCTCGCCGGCTTGCCGTCGATATAGACCAGGTTGGCTGGGCTGCCGCCGGTGAGCCCGATATCGCTCTCCTTGGCCTCGCCCGGGCCGTTGACCACGCAGCCGATCACCGAGACGTCGAGCGGGGTCATGATGTCATCGAGGCGCTCCTCGAGGGCATTCATGGTGCCGATCACGTCGAAGTTCTGGCGTGAGCAGCTGGGGCAGGCGATGAAGTTGATGCCCTTGGAGCGCAGCCGCAGACTCTTGAGCATGTCGTAACCGACCTTGATCTCCTCCACCGGGTCGGCGGCCAGCGAGACCCGGATGGTGTCGCCGATGCCATCCATCAGCAGCATGCCCAGGCCGATCGAGGACTTGACCGTGCCCGAGCGCAGCCCGCCCGCCTCGGTGATGCCCAGGTGCAGCGGCTGCTCGATCTGCGTCGCCAGTTGACGGTAGGCGGCCACCGCCATGAACACGTCGCTGGCCTTGACGCTGACCTTGAAATCGGGGAAGTCGAGCCGGTCGAGGTGGTCGATATGGCGCATGGCCGATTCGACCAGCGCTTCCGGGGTCGGTTCGCCGTACTTCTTCTGCAGGTCTTTCTCCAGCGAGCCGGCGTTGACGCCGATACGGATCGGGATGCCATTGTCGCGGGCGGCGCTGACCACCGCCTGCACCCGCTCCTCGCGGCCGATGTTGCCGGGGTTGATGCGCAGACAGTCGACGCCCAGTTCGGCCACGCGCAGGGCGATCTTGTAGTCGAAGTGGATGTCGGCGACCAGCGGCACGCTGACCCGACGCTTGATCTTGCCGAACGCCTCGGCGGCGTCCATGTCCGGCACCGAGACGCGCACGATATCGGCGCCGGCCATCTGCAGGCGCTCGATCTGTGCGACCGTGGCATCGACATCGAGGGTGTCGGTGTTGGTCATGCTCTGCACGGAGATGGGGGCACCGCCGCCGACGGCGACGTTGCCGACATGGATCTGGCGCGAGATGCGGCGGGTGATCGGAGAGTGCATGTGCATGGTGCTTCTCAGTCTCCCAGCGTGAAGCGGGCGACGTTGTTGCCGCCGGTGTATTGGCCAAGGTCGACCGTCTGGCCGCGGTAGCGCAGCGAGACACCGCTGGCGTTGCCGATGGTCAAACGGAAGGGCGGTTTGCCGCTGGCAGTCGCCTGACTGCCGGCGGACTGCAGACCGCTGAAGATGCGCTTGTCGGTGGCGTCGTAGATCTCGGTCCACGACTGCTGGTTGAAGGTCAGCGAGAGCGTGTTGACGTCGGCACTGGGTGTGCTCTGGGCGCTCTCGTCACTGGATGCCGCGGCGGTCTCTGCACTCTGGCCCGCAGCGTCTTGATCGCTAGTGCCCTGGGTGTCCGCGCCTTGGGTGTCCGTGCCCTGGGGGGCAGCGGTCTGGGCGCTGGTGGCGACGGACTGCGCCTCACGCTCGTCGGTTGCCGGCGGCGTGCCGTCCCTGGTCGACGCGGCGCCGGTGTCGCCGGCGGTGTCGGCAGCGGTCGGAGTATCTGTGGCCGTGGGCATCGGCGGCAGCGCGGTATCACTGTTGGGGGCGAGCTGAGTGCCGGTATCGGCGGCCGGCGCCGCGTCGCTCTTGCCGTCGAGGGAGTCGACCGCGATCGGGGCGTCGTCGCTGCCGCCACCGAACAGGTCGTTGCCCTCGCGGCTCTGCCACCACAGCAGGGTGAGCCCGATCAGCCCGACGATCACCAGCAGGGTGAACAGCCTGAAGATCCAGGCGCCGACCCGTGACGGTGGCCGCGTGGTGTTCACCGGCGAGAGCTTGCGTTCGATGTCGGACTGGCCATGGGCGGCGTTGTAGGCGCTCACCACCTGGCGCTCGTTCATGCCCAGCAGGCGCGCGTAGGCGCGCACGTAGCCACGGCGGTAGGCGGCGATGGGGACCTGCTCGAAGTT
This sequence comes from Salinicola endophyticus, assembly GCF_040536835.1. NCBI lineage: Bacteria > Pseudomonadati > Pseudomonadota > Gammaproteobacteria > Oceanospirillales > Halomonadaceae > Salinicola > Salinicola endophyticus. The sequence continues at coordinate 3,042,252 of NZ_CP159578.1, read as the reverse complement.
GTCCTGCTCCAGACCTTCGACCACGCTGGGTCGCAGGTTGAGCTGCAGCGCCACCTCGTCGAGGCTGAGTCCCTGGCGTTCACGTTCTGCCCGCAGCATCTTGCCGGCGGACTCGGCGTGGGTGCTGTGCTCGCTCTCTTGCTGCTGTTCGTCGATGGCGCTCATGCGCGAAAATCCTTCTGCATTCTAGGGTCCATGCGCCTCAGGAACCGCCCAGCTGTTGACGGTAGAAAGTCGCCCGCGTCGAATCGCCCTGGGCGCTGGCGATGTCACTCGCCAGGCGCAGGCTCTCGGGGCTGGTGCCGGCCACGGTGAAGTAACGCTGCAAGCGTTCCCAGGCGCGTTCGTTATTACCCTGCGTATGATCGATGCGTGCCAGGGCGAGCAGGCTGCGCGCGTTGCGCGGATCGATATCCAGCGCGCGACGATAACTCGCCTGCGCCGCCTGGGCATCGCCTGTCATGTCCTGACACTGGCCCAGATTCGCGAACAGCTGGGCGCGTTTGGTATAGGTGATATCGCGGCTGGCCAGCGTCAGCTGCTGGCACGCCTGCGCGTAGCGCTCGCGCTGATAGAGCAGCGCGGCGTAGTTGTTGCGGATACGGGTGGCATCGGGCGCCGCTGCCAGCGCGCGCTCGAAGAAGCGCGCGGCGAGGTCGAGCTCGCGCTGGCTTTGGTAGAGCAGTGCCAGACCTTCCAGCGCCTCTGCGTCACGCGCATCGAGGGTGAGCGCGTGTTCCAGCGCCTGCTGGGCGCGCGGAAGATTGTTCTCGGCCAGGTACGCCTTGCCCAGGCGGGTGTAGGCGGCGGCCGCATCGCTCTTGCTCTCGGCGCGCGGCGCATTGGAGGCCACCGGGGTGGCGCAGCCGTTGACCAGGCACACCAAGCCCACGGCGATAGCGACAGCGCGTACCGGTGGTGGACAGAATTGGCGGCTCATTGACGGCTCTCCCGCGGTTCGGACACGCATTGCGTGCTGGCCCTTGTTCCGAACGGCTGAAAACAAAGCGGTTTTGGGGCTCCCATCAAAGCGCCGCACCGGATCGAAGTCAAGGCGGCGAGGGTGCGATCGGCACCGGATGGGGGCGCAGCGGAACCGATTCAGTCGGCGTCGAGTTGAATCGACTGAATGTAGCGTTCGTGGCGCTTGGTCCGATCCTTGACCCGACCGACCAATTGGCCGCAGGCGGCATCGATGTCGTCGCCGCGGGTCGAGCGCACCGGTGCGGTATAGCCCAGGTCGTAGAGCCAGCGCTGGAAGCGCATGACCTGATTGCGCGACGGGGTCTCGTAGCCCGAGTGCGGGAACGGATTGAACGGGATCAGGTTGATCTTGCACGGCAGCTCGTCGAGCAGCTTGGCCAGCTGTTCGGCGTGCGCCTGCTGGTCGTTGACGTCCTTGATCAAGGTGTACTCGATAGTGATGTGGCGGGTGTCGCCGCACTTGTCGAGGTAACGCTTGCAGGCGTCGAGCAGCTTGCGAATGTTGTACTTGCGGTTGAGCGGCACCAGCTCGTTGCGCAGCTCGTCGTTGGCTGCGTGCAGCGAGATCGCCAGGCTCACGTCGAGCTCGTCGCCGAGCTTGTCGATCATCGGTACCACGCCGGAGGTGGAGAGCGTGACCCGGCGCTTGGACAGACCGTAGGCGTTATCGTCGAGCATCAGCTTCATCGACGGCACCACGTTGTCGTAGTTGAGCAGCGGCTCGCCCATGCCCATCATCACCACGTTGGTGATCGCGCGGCGACCGTCGGCGGCGCTCATGCGCCCGCCGGCACGCTGCTGGGCGACCCACACCTGGCCAATGATCTCGGCGCTGGTGAGGTTGCGCTGGAAGCCCTGCTTGCCGGTGGAACAGAAGCTGCAGTCGAGCGAGCAGCCCACCTGGGACGAGACGCACAGCGTGCGGCGCGTGCCGTTGTCGGCGGGGATCAGCACGGTCTCGACGTAGCTGCCGTCCTCGACCTCGAGCACCCACTTGCGGGTACCATCGCTGGAGGTGCCTTCGTAGACCACACCCGGGCCGCGGATCTCGGCGTGTTCGGCCAGGCGTGCACGCAGCGGCTTCGACAGATTGGTCATCGACTCGAAATCGTCGCAGCCTTCCTGGTGGATCCATTTCATGACCTGGGCGGCGCGAAACTTCTTCTCGCCCAGCGAGACGAAGAAGGCTTCCATCTGTTCGCGGGAGAGACCCAGAAGATTGGTACGCGGGGTGTCAGTGGCAGCGCTCATGGCAACGGGACCGGCTCGAGAATGGCGGGGTGTCCGGGGGACGTGGGCGACGACCGGCCGCAGCGGCCGGTCGTCTGGCGAATCAGCCGCGCGGGCAGATTTCGCTCTCTTCGAAGAAGTAGCTGATTTCGCGCGCGGCGGATTCGGCGGCGTCGGAGCCGTGCACCGCGTTGGCGTCGATGGAGGTGGCGAAGTCGGCGCGGATGGTGCCCGGCTCGGCTTCCTTCGGGTTGGTGGCACCCATCAGCTCGCGGTTCTTGGCCACGGCGCCTTCACCTTCGAGGACCTGGACCATGACCGGACCGGAGGTCATGAACGCGACCAGGTCGGCGAAGAAACCGCGCTCTTTGTGCTCGGCGTAGAAGCCTTCCGCCTGCGCCTGGGAGAGGTGCAGCATCTTGGCTGCGACGATGCGCAGGCCGGCTTTTTCGAAACGGCTGTAGATGTCGCCGATCGCGTTCTTGGCAACGGCATCGGGCTTGATGATGGACAGCGTGCGCTCGGTAGCCATGAGTTCGGTCTCCTGATCAGTAGAGAAAGGTGGAACCGGCCGCGGTGGCGGCCGGGTATCCGGTTGGGATAGATGAAACGACGCGCCACCGGAGTGGCGCGTCGTCGAAAACGGTTTCGGCCAGGCGCTTTCTACCTCGACACTCTGGACTCTGGGAGAAGGGGCCGAAAAATCGCGCCATTGTAGCCTAAGCATCCGGGGGACGCACCCCAGCCGCGCTGCGCGATCAGACGCTGAAGCTCTCTTTTACACGCTGAAGCTTTCGCCGCACCCGCACTCGTCGGTGACGTTGGGGTTGTTGAAGCGGAAGAAGCGGTTGAGCCCTTCGTTGACGTAGTCGACCTCGGTGCCGTCGAGGATCGCCAGCGCCTCGCGGTCGACCAGCACCTTGACCCCGCGCTCCTCGAAGGCGATCTCGTCGTCGCGCGCTTCGTCGGCGATATCGAGGACGTAGCTGTAGCCGGAGCAGCCGCTCGGCTTGACCGCCACCCGCAGCCCGAGGCCGCTGCCGCGCTCGGCGAGCACGTGGCGGATCTGGTTGGCGGCGGCTTCACTGATGCTGATGCTTTGCATGGCTGTCTCTCCCTGCTCGTGGCGAGTCAATGGCTCGCCTCGCGTTGATGCATGGCGGCACTGGCCGGTTGGCGCAGGCCGTCTAGCGCGCGGCGGATCTCCGCCACGGCGTTGTCTATGTCGTCGGCGCGGGTGAAGCGGCCGAAACTGAAGCGGATCGATGCCAGCGCCTGGGCGTGGGGCACGCCGATCCCCTTGAGGACATAGGAGGGATCGACGCTGGCCGAGTTGCAGGCCGAGCCGGTAGAGACCGCAAGCCCGCGCAGCGCCATCAGCAGCGACTCGCCGTCGACCCCGTCGAAGGCGAGATTGACGATATTGGGCACGTTGTGCGCCGTCGGCGAGTGGTTGTGAATGCCCGCACAGGGCGCTAGCCCATCGAGAAAGCGCTGACGCAGCTCGCGCAGGCGGGCGTCGTCCTGCTCGCGCTCGTCCAGGGCCAGCGCAAAGGCGCTGCCCATGCCGACGATCTGGTGGGTGGGCAGGGTGCCGGAGCGCATGCCGCGCTCATGCCCGCCGCCGTGGATCAGCGCCTCGACGCGCAGATTTGGGTCGCGGCGCACGTAGAGCGCGCCGATCCCCTTGGGGCCGTAGGCCTTGTGCGCCGACAGCGACATCAGGTCTACCCCCATGGCGGTGACGTCGAGCGCCAAACGCCCCGCGGCCTGGGCCGCATCGCTGTGGAAGAAGGCGCCGTTGGCATGGGCGACCTCGGCCAGGGCGGCGATATCGTTGACGCTGCCGAGTTCGTTGTTGACCGCCATCAGTGACACCAGCACGGTGTCGTCGCGCATCGCCTCGCGCAGCGCCTGCGGGGTGATCAGGCCCTCGCGGGTCGGGGTCAGCCAGGTGACCTCGAAACCCTCGGCCTCCAGCGCCTTGGCCGTGTCGACCACCGCCTTGTGCTCGATGGTCGAGGTGACCAGATGGCGGCCGCGGGCGCGGTTGGCGCGCATCAGGCCGGTCAGGGCCAGGTTGTCGGCCTCGGTGGCGCCGGAGGTCCAGACGATCTCGCGCGGGTCGGCGCCGATCAGGTCGGCGACCTGACGGCGCGCCTGTTCCACCGCCTGTTCCGCCAGCCAGCCGGGCATATGGCTGCGCGAGGCGGGGTTGGCATAGACCCCGTCGAGCGTCAGATGACGCATCATCTGCTCGACCACGCGGGGGTCGGCAGGGGTGGTGGCGGCATAGTCGAGATAGATGGGGGCGCTCATGGCACGGCGAATCTCTAAGTTCGGTCGGAGAGCTGAGGCGCTCCCCGAACTCAATATAAAGGCGCCTCTAGATCAAGGCGTAGCCAGATAAAGGCGTCTCTGGCGCTCAGTCGTGAAGTTTGTCCGTAAAGCCTGATCGTGAAGCCTGTTCTAGCAGCTTAGACGTAAAGCATGGTCTTGGAGCTGAGTCTTGAAGCTTGGTCTTGAAGCTGAGTCGTGACGCATGACCTCGAAGCTTAGCCGCTCAGTGCGACGATACCGTGATCGTCGCCGGGTCGTCCTGGCGCGAGGCCGGCGTCTGCCGCTGGCGTTCGGCGATCACCCGCACCTCCTCTCGGCGCACCAGCTCCTGCAGCGTGATGTCGCTGAGAAAGCGCTGGATCTCGTCGGAGAGATCGCACCATAGATGGTGGGTGATGCACTTGCTGCCCTGCTGGCAGTCGGCCTGGCCGTGGCAACGGGTGGCGTCCACCGACTCGTTGACGGCGTCGATCACGCCGGCGACAGAGATCGCCTCGGAGGCGCGGGCCAGCCGATAGCCGCCGCCCGGGCCGCGCACGCTGGTCACCAGTTGCGCCCGGCGCAGACGCGCGAACAGCTGCTCGAGATAGGAGAGCGAAATGCCTTGGCGCTTGGAGATGTCAGCCAGGCATACCGGCCCTTGATCGGCGTTGAGTGCCAGATCGAGCATGGCGGTGACGGCGTAGCGGCCCTTGGTGGTCAGACGCATCGGCGGAGTCGGCGGTCGCTGCAAAGATGCCGGCATTATGGAAAACCCGAGTAGAACGGTCAACCATTCCCCGCAGCGTCGCGTCGCCCTGGCCTCTGTCGTGGCGAGAGCGCCGGTACGCTCACTCGTCGTCGCGGCGCAGGCGCTTGTCCATGGTGCCGAGGATGCCGCGCAGGATGTTCATCTCCATGCTGTCGAGATGCGCGCGGAGGAACAGTCGGCGCAGGCGGGCCATGAGCTGGCGCGGGTTGTCCGGGTCGTGGAACTCCAGCGTGGTCAGGGTGCGCTCCAGATGGGCGAAGAAACGCTCCATGTCGGCGTGGCTGGCCGGCGGGTTGTCCCAGGCCACGCCGAACGGCTGGGCGGCATCGTCATCAGCGGCCGGGGCCGACTCGCTGGCGCTGAGCCACGCCTGACGGCACTCGTAGGCCAGCACCTGCACCGCCGCGGCGAGGTTGAGCGAGCTGAAGTCGGGGTTGGTGGGGATGTGCACGTGGCGATGGCAACGCTGCAGTTCGGCATTAGTGAGCCCGGTATCCTCGCGGCCGAACACCAGGGCGACCCGGCTCTGGGCCGGGGCCAGCGCCGTGGGCAGGCTTTCCGCCAGCGCCCGCGGGCCGATCAGCGGCCAGGGTAGGTGGCGTGAACGCGCGCTGGCGCCCACCACCAGGGTGCAGTCGGCGACCGCCTCCTCGAGCTGGTCATGGACGCGGGCGCCTTCCACCAGCGCGTTGGCGCCGGAGGCGCGGGAGTAGGCCTCGCGATCCTGGGGGTCGCAGCGCGGCGCCACCAGCGCCAGGTCGTCGAGCCCCATATTGCGCATGGCGCGGGCGGCCCCGCCGATATTGCCGGGGTGGCTGGTGCCGATCAAAACGATACGAATACGGTCGAGCATGGAGCGGTCGGGCCTGGAAGTGTCGAGTGGCGGGATACCGAGCCCAGGGCTGGCGAGCAAGAGCGCGTCGGCCATCGGGCGCAAAACGGGAAAACGCGTAGTCTATCATGCCCGTGCTCTGTTAGACTCTGCCGCGCTCTTTAACAGCTTTCGATCCCGCTCTCGATACCGTTCTCGATAGATACCAAGGCCAGATCCATGCATCCGATGGTTCAATTCGCGCTGCGTGCCGCACGTAGCGCCGCTGAACAGTTCGTTCGCATCCGCGACCGTCTCGAAGTCAGCCACGATGAGCAGGCCACCTCCGGTCTGCTGCAAGACACCGCGCGTAATGCCGAAACGCTGATCGTGCATCAGCTCTCCCGCGGTTACCCCAAACACGGCGTGTCCGGACGCTTCACCCCTTACCGCGAAGGCAAGGGCGAGGAGCGCGACACCGTATGGCACATCGAGCCCTTCCACGGCGAGTCCAATCTCGGCGTGGGCAGTCGCCAGTTCGCGATCTCGATGGTTTGTCTGGTCAAGGGTCGCCCCGAGCATGCGGTGATCGTTTCGCCGTTCAGCGATGACGAGTTCCTGGTCAGCCGCGGTCGCGGTGCCCAGGGCAACGGCAAGCGCCTGCGCGTCTCCAAGACGGTCGGCGTGCCCGGGGCGCGTCTCGCGCTCTCCTGGCCCAGTGAAGAGTATCGCTCGCGCTGGCTGCCGCAGTACCTCACCGTGGTCGAGCGTCTCGGGCCGCAGATCGATACGCTGATCGGCAGCGGCTGTGCGCTGCTCGACCTGCTCGAGTTCGCCGCCGGGCGTACCGATGCCGCTTTCGTGCTCGGTCTCGAGGAGCAGGATCACTGGGTCGGCTCGCTGCTGCTCAAGGAGGCCGGTGCGCTCTCCGGCGCCATCGACGGCTCGCCCAGCGTGGAAGTGGGCGGCACCCTGATGGCTGCCGGCCCGCGTCTCTACAAGGCGCTGGCACAGCAGTTGAAAGCGAGCGTCTGACGCCTCGGGCGTCACGCCCACCCCAGGGTAGCTGCTGGACTCGTCGCCTCTAGATAAAGTAGCCCCCTAGATAAAGACACCCCGCCGGTTTCGCCGGCGGGGTGTCTTTGTTTATAGCTCGTGTTTATGGCTTGGGCTGCTGAAGGGTGGCCTGCGCTTTGCGGGAACGGGGCGCCTGAGAGGGCGCCCCGGCGCTTAGATACGCTTGCCCAGATTCACGAACAGCGTGCTGGTGCGCGCATTGTCGGGATCGACGCTGGCACCGACCTGGGTATCGACACCCCAGAGTGTGGCACGTGCGCCGACGTTGACCTCGACATAGTCACGATCGAAGGTGAGCTTGGGCACCCGATACTCGCCCAGCTGCGGCAGGCTCTGCAGCGTTGCCGCGACCCCTTCGCTCTCCTCGAACTCGTGGTTGTAGGTGAGCTGCAGGTAGGGGTTGAGCGTCGGCCCGTGGCGGCGGATCTGCCAGCCGACCCGGCCCACCAGCGAGTCGATGTCCTGATCGGGATAGCTCAGCGAGGTCGACGCCTGGCCCTCTTCGTCATAGCCATCGAGCTTGACCCGCTGCCAGGTCACCCCGGCGATCGGCCCGGTGCGCACGTCGCCCTCGGGGATCGCGAAGGCGCTGAACTCGTAACCGGCGTTGAGTGCGGCACTCAGGTTGCTGCCGTCCGGCGAGCCGCGGTGGTGGCGGGTCGCGCTGCCCAGCTGCACTTCGCGGTCGATATCGTAGTCGAGCCAGCTGTAGCTCAACTGGGCGTTGACCCAGGCGCTCTCGGCATACCAGCCGGAAAAGAGACCGACGGTCGTGTCCTTGCGCTGGAAGTCGCCGCGGCCGTCGCCGAAGTCGGCATCTTGATCGCCGTAGCCGACGAACCCGCCGAGTACCAGCCCGTCTTGATACCAGTCCACCCCGAACAGCCCCGCCGGCATGTTGGCGTCATACAGATCGCCGGAGTCGAGCTGCTGATGCTCGGCGCGCAAATCGCCCCACCAGCGCAGGCCGTTGGCCAGCGGCACCGCATCGAGATGCTCGGCGACCCGGTTGGCCCGCGAGCGCCCGCTGAGCACCGCCGAATGGGTCAGCAACTGCTGCTGCTGCGGGGCTTCGAGCAGCGAGATCACGTACTCACCGATGATCCGATGAGTGGCGGTGGTGGGGTGAACGTCGTCGGCGAACACATAGCTTTCGTCGGCGCCGGGAGCGACCAGGGTGTTGGGCGTGCACAGCGGCAGCGTCTGGGTACAGGCGCGATCGGTGACATTGGTGAAGCCGTAGGCGCTGGGCTCGGCGACCACCTCCTGCAGCAGACTGAATGTATCCACCGGGATCACCTCGGCGCCGCTGGCGGCCACCGCGGCGTAGAGCGCGCTGTTGTACTGGCTCGCCAGCGCGGTGGCGGTCGCGCTGGTGACGGGGTCGCCGTTGAAGCGCGGCGTCAGGCCGAAGTCGGGAATGTTGAACAGCAGCACATGGCGCGCGCCGGCACCTTCCAGCGTGGCGAGAATACCGGCGGTGCCGGTGACCGCCGTGGTGATGGTGCTCTGGGCGTCGGCGCCGCCGGCCACCGCGAACAGATCGTTGGCGCCGCCCCAGACGGCGTAGAGGGCATCGCCATCGGCCACACCGCCGGTGCTGGCGAGATAGGTCGCGACCTGCTCGCTGAGGGCGGGTGCGGCGCCGAACGGGGTCGTGGCCGGCGTGGTCACCCGGGCGCCGCCGACGGCGTAGTCGTTGCCGCCGACATTGCTGGGCTGGGCGTTGCTGGCGTAGTGGCCGGCGACCCGCTCGGCCCACACCGGCCCGGGATTGGTGGTGAAACGGCCTATGAACGCCTGCTGGCCCGGGGTCAGCGAGAGCGCGCTGCCGATGGCGCCACGGTAGTAGCCGCTGTCGCTCAGGCTATCGCCGAAGAAGACGGTGTCGTCGAAGGTGTCGTGAAAGCTGGAGGCGGCCAGGGCCGGGAGCGGCAGGGCGCTGGCCCCGACGATCACCCCCAGCGCCAGTTGCCGAGAGTGCGGCATTGGCATGGTATCGATCCCTTATGAGCTGTTGTCATGGCGCGTGGGAGTGCAGGCCGGCCCCGGCAGTGGGGCGGCGCGCGATCCTCAAACGAGCGTTTACGTTATGACACAGCGCCGCCGCCGCGGCTGTAAGAGAAAGGTCGTACTCATGCTCGGTAGCATCGAACTCGCGGCGCGTGGTGCGCAAGCGGAAGCGCCACGCCATCGCCCTGGGGCGAGATCAGTCCGGCCGCTGACCGGTATAGCGGGCGATCAGCCGCGGGTTGCCGTAGCCCCAGCGCTCCGCCTCGCTGGGGGCGTCCGGGGCATCGTCGTCGTGCAGCCACTCGCGCCAGCTGGCCACCAGCAGGGCCATCAGCACCGGCCCCACGAAGAGCCCCACCAGCCCCATGGTCTTCACCCCGCCGACCAGGCCGAAGAAGGTGGGCAGGAAGGGGAGTTTGATCGGCCCGCCGACCAGCCGCGGGCGTAGCGTCTTGTCGACGATGAACAGCTCGATCGCCCCCCACAAGAACAGCCCGATGCCATTGGGCAGATGCCCGGTGGCGATCAGATAGAGCGACACCAGGGTGAAGGTGAGCGGGGCGCCGCCGGGGACCAGCGCCATGAAGGCGGTGATCACGCCGAGGACCACCGGCGACTGCACCCCGGCGATCCAGTAGGCGGTGCCCAGCACCACCCCCTCGCCGAGGGCGATCAGGCCCATGCCGACCACGGTGGAGCTGATGGTTGCCGGCACCACCCGCGAGAAGCGCTGCCAGCGTGCCGGCAGAATGCGCTCGCCGACGATATCCAGCTGGCGCGCCATGCCCACCCCGTCGCGGTAGAGAAAGAACAGGGTGATCAGCATGAACAGCAGAGTGAGGGCGAGATGCACCGCATTGCTGCCGAGCGCCAGCACCCAGCGCGAGATATTGCCGATGTGCTCGCCGCCCACCAGCTGGAGATAGGACTCCAGCGCGTGGGGCTCGGTCAGATAGGACTGCCACTGCTCGCGCACCCAGCTACCGATCCCCGGCAGCTGGGCGGCCCAGGCCGGCACCGGGATGCCGTGCTGGTTGGCGGCCAGCAGCCAGCCGATCCAGCCCTTGAGTTCCTGGAAGGCGTAAGTGCAGGCCATCACGATGGGGATCACCAGGCACAGAATGATCAGCACCAGGGCGATGCTCGCGGCCAGGGTGCGGCGCTGGCCGCAGCGCGCCAGTAGCCATCGGTAGAGTGGCCAGCTGGCGACACAGATGATCAGTGCGGCGAGCACCGGAATCAGGAAGTCGATGAAGAAGTAGACGCCGGCGATCAGCACCAGCACCAGCAGCCAGCGGGCGACGCTGGAATCGGCAAAGATAGGAGCCATGGATCTCCCTGATGGCAAGCGTGGAGGGCGACTCATCATACCCCAGCTCGGCGCCTTGAGGGCGAGTCCCGAGCGCGCTGACGCGGCGCCGAGAACGACACCGAGGAGGAGCGCGACGCGCCCGGGCAGACGACAATGAAAAAGGCCTCTCCGGGGAGAGGCCTTGGGTCCAGCAGAGGTCTCGGCGCGGCTCAGGGCAGCTCTTCTTCGCCTTCGACGTTCTCCTTCTTCGCCGGGATCAGATCCTGGCGCTCGAGCTTGAACACCAGCAGCAGCGCTGCGGCGACATAGACCGAGGAGAAGGTACCGGCGACGATCCCCAGGATCAGCGAGATCGAGAAGTTGTGGATCATGTCACCGCCGAGGAAGAACAGCGCGAACAGCACCAGCAAGGTGGTGCCCGAGGTCGCCAGAGTGCGTGACAGGGTCTGGTTGATCGCTTCGTTGAAGATCTGCGCCATGTCGTCGCTGCGCGAGAGCCGGATGTTCTCGCGGATACGGTCGTAGACGATGATGGTGTCGTTCAGCGAGTAGCCGATGACCGCCATGATCCCGGCCAGCACGGTGAGGTCGAACTCCCACTGGAACAGCGCGAACAGCCCCAGCACGATCACCACGTCGTGGGCCAGCGAGATCAGCGCGCACAGGGCAAACTTGTACTGGAAGCGGAAGGCGACGTAGACCGCGACGCCGGCCATGGCGACCAGCATGCCCAGACCGCTCTGGTCACGCAGCTGGTCACCGACCTGAGCGCCGACGAACTCGGCCCGGACCAGTTCGATCGAAGCACCGTTGGCGTCGAGTGCGGCGACCACCTGATTGCCGACATCGTTGTTGAAGGTCTGCTGCAGGCGCACCAGCACTTCGTTGGCGGCGCCGAAGGTCTGCACCTGGAAGTTCTCGAAGCCGTGGCTGGCGAGCAGGGCGCGCACGTCGTCGAGCGACGGCGCGGCGGCGTAGTGCAGCTCGACCACGGTGCCGCCGGTGAAATCCAGACCCAGATTGAGGTTGAGCAGCACGAGCGCACCGATCGAGACGATCGTCAGTACGATCGAGACGATGAAGGCGATGCGGCGTTTGCCCATGAAATCGAATTGGCGCATGGCTCGCGTCTCCTAGATCCAGAGTTTCTTCAACGGCTTGCCGCCGATGGAGAGATTGACGAGGGCACGCGACACCATGATGCCGGTGAACATCGATGTCAGGATGCCGATCGACAGCGTCACCGCGAAGCCCTTGACCGGGCCGGTGCCGATGGAGAACAGCACCACCGCCACCAGCAGCGTGGTCAGGTTGGCGTCGACGATCGAGGTGAAGGCGCGCCCGTAGCCGGCGTGAATCGCCTGCTGTGCCGGCGTCTTGCGCCTGAGCTCCTCGCGTATGCGCTCGTAGATCAGGACGTTGGCATCCACCGCCATCCCCAGGGTGAGCACGATACCGGCGATGCCGGGCAGCGTGAGGGTGGCGCCCAGCAGCGACATGATCGCGATCAGCAGGGTGAGGTTGACCGCCAGGGCGGCGTTGGCGATGACGCCGAACGCCTTGTAGCGGATCAGCATGAACGCCACCACCAGCAGCCCGCCGACGATTACCGAGAAGATCCCGCGCTGGATGTTCTGCGCGCCCAGGCTTGGCCCGATGGTGCTCTCCTGCACGAAGTAGATCGGTGCGGCGAGCGAACCGGAACGCAGCAGCAGGGCCAGCTCACGCGCTTCGGTCGGGGAGTCCAGACCGGTGATGCGGAAGCGGTTGCTCAGCGCGCTCTGGATGGTCGCCAGGCTGATGATGCTGCGCTCGGTGGAGGGGATGTGCTCCACCACCTGCTTGCCATCCTTCATCACCGTGCGCGTCTCGGTCTTGTGCTCGATATAGAGCACCGCCATGCTGCGGCCGATGTTGGTGCGGGTGGCCTGGTTCATCAGCGAACCGCCGGTGCCGTCCAGGTTGATGTTGACCTGGGGGCGGCCGTTCTGGTCGAAGCCCTGGCTGGCGCTGGAGACGCGGTCACCGGTGATGATCACGTCACGTGACAGGGTCGCGGTGCGCTGCGGGTTGTTGCGGAACGGGAAGGTCTCGGTCTCGGAGGCCGGCGCATCCGGGCGCGCCTCGAGGCGGAACTCCAGGTTGGCGGTGGCGCCGACGATACGCTTGGCCTCGGCGGTGTCCTGCACCCCCGGCAGCTCGACCACGATACGGTTGGGCCCCTGGCGCTGGACCAGCGGCTCGGAGACGCCCAGCTCGTTGACGCGGTTGCGGATCGTGGTCAGGTTCTGCTCGACGGCGTAGTCCTGAATGTCCTTGATCGACTGCTCGGTGAGCGACATGTCGAGGAAGGCGCGGCGGCCCTCTTCACGGCTCTGCAGCTGGAACTCGCGGAAACTCTGCCGGATCTGGTCGCGGGCGGCGTTGCGATCCTCGACGTTGGCGAACTCGAGATGCAGGGCGTTGCCGTCGATCTCGGTGCCGCGGTAGCGGATGTGCTGGTCGCGCAGGTCGGCGCGGATGGCGCTGGCGGTGGCTTCCAGACGCTGCTTGACCGCGGCCTGCATGTCCACTTCGAGCAGGAAGTGCACGCCGCCGCGCAGGTCGAGGCCGAGTTTCATCGGGGTCGCGCCCAGGCTGGTCAGCCACTCGGGGGTGGAGTCGGCCAGGTTGAGCGCCACGGTGTAGTTGTCGTCGAGCGCCTTGTCGATCGCGTCGCGCGCGGGTAACTGCTGTTCGGCGTTGTCGAGACGAATGAGGGCAGTCGAGTTGCCGGTCATGCTGGCCGACTTGACCGCGATGCCGTCGTCGGCGAGAACTTGGGTCACACGCTCTAGCTGCTGGCTGTCCAGGGTGCCATTGGTCGTGCTGATCTGAACGGCGGGGTCCTGCGGATAAAGATTGGGTAACGCGTAGATGACACCGACCACGAAGACGATGAGTATCAGCAGATACTTCCACAGGGGGTAACGATTGAGCATGGAAGCCCTGTCCTTTCATTCAATGACGATCGGGGGGATCGTCGTGCGAAGACTGTCGCGGAAATGAGGCGGGCCACCGGCGACGATGCCGGTGGCCCGAAGGATTACAGCGACTTCAGGGTACCCTTGGGCAGTACGGAGGCCACGGCGCTCTTCTGCACGTTGACCACGGTGCCTTCGGCGATTTCCATGCTGATGAAGTCGTCGGTCACCTCGGTGATGCGGCCCATCAGCCCGCCGCCGATGACGATTTCGTCACCCTTGGAGAGGTTGGAGATCAACTGCTTGTGCTGCTTGGCACGCTTGGACTGCGGGCGCCACAGCAGGAAATAGAAGATCAGCACGAAGCCGACCAGCATGATGATCTGGGCAATGCCACCACCGCCAGGTGCGGCTGCATCCTGGGCGTGGGCCGCAGGGATGAAAAAGTCCAGCATGGATGGTTCTCCGAAGTTGCGCGATGGAAGTCGCGAGAGTTGCGATGTGAACGGGTGATACGTTACGAGACTTATCCGGCCCGCCGGCGTTACCACCGGCCAGCGCGTCTCTTGTCAGTCGACCCCGGGCGGTACGGGAAGCCCCCGCCGCCGATAGAATTGTGCTACGAAGTCGGCCAATGTACCCGCTTCGATAGCCCCGCGCAAACCGGCCATCAGGCGCTGGTAGTAGCGCAGATTGTGGATGGTGTTGAGCATCGAGCCGAGCATTTCGCCGCACCGATCGAGGTGGTGCAGATAGCCGCGCGAGAAGTGCTGGCAGGTGTAGCAGTCGCAGTCCGATTCCAGCGGCCGGGTGTCGTGGCGGTGGGTGGCGTTACGAATCTTGACCGTGCCCTCGGCGGTGAACAGGTGGCCGTTACGCGCGTTGCGGGTCGGCATCACGCAGTCGAACATGTCGACCCCACGGCGCACGCCCTCGACCAGATCCTCCGGCTTGCCCACGCCCATCAGATAGCGCGGCTGCTCTTCCGGCATCCACTGGGGTAGGTAGTCGAGCACGCCGATCATCTCCTCCTTGGGTTCGCCCACCGAGAGACCGCCGATCGCCAGGCCATCGAAGCCGATCTCGAGCAGCCCCTCCAGCGAGCGCTTGCGCAGCTCCGGGTACATGCCGCCCTGGACGATGCCGAACAGCGCCGATGGCGAGTCGCCGTGGGCCTCGCGCGAGCGCTTGGCCCAGCGCAGCGAGAGCTCCATCGACTTCTGCGCCTCCTGCTCGGTGGCGGGGTAGGGGGTGCACTCGTCGAAGATCATCACGATGTCCGAGCCCAGCGAGCGCTGGACCGCCATCGACTCCTCCGGCCCCATGAACACCTTGGCGCCATCCACCGGCGAGCGGAAGTGCACGCCCTGCTCGGTGATCTTGCGCATGGCGCCCAGCGAGAAGACCTGGAAGCCGCCGGAGTCGGTGAGGATCGGCCCCTGCCACTGGGAGAAGTCGTGCAGGTCGCCGTGGGCCTCGATCACCTCGGTACCCGGGCGCAGCCACAGATGAAAGGTATTGCCGAGGATGATCTCGGCGCCGATCGCCTCGACGTCACGCGGGGTCATCCCCTTGACCGTGCCGTAGGTCCCCACCGGCATGAAGGCGGGGGTCTCCACCGTGCCGCGGGGGAAGGTCAGGCGGCCACGCCGGGCGCGGCCATCCTGACCCAGGCGTTCGAACTTCATGAAGCACTCTTGTCGCATAGGATTCTCTGTCTCTCGGCGCGTCGGCAATCGCACGCCACGCTCGGGCCCCTCGGGGCCGCTGGATGTCTTTCTTTCTATTTCTCTACGTTCGGCGACCCAGCGATCGGCTCTATATTGCTCAGGTCGCCGGCACTTGCGCGATACGTGCCCGGGCGATTACGCGTCTCGGCGCGTGAGGAACATGGCATCGCCGTAGCTGAAGAAGCGGTACTCCTCTTCCACCGCGGCGGCATAGGCGCGCATCACGCTTTCATAGCCAGCAAAGGCGGAGACCAGCATCAATAGCGTCGACTCCGGCAGGTGGAAGTTGGTGACCAGAGCATCCACGCAGCGCCAGCGATAGCCGGGATAGATGAAGATATCGGTCTCGCCGCGGTAGGGCGCCAGGCGCCCATCTTCCTGGCTGGCACTCTCCAGGCAGCGCACGCTGGTGGTGCCGATGGCGACGACCCGCTTGCCCGCCTCCCGCGCGCGATTGACGCTGGCGCAGACCTGCTCGTCCACCTCCAGCCACTCGCTGTGCATATGGTGCTCGCGGATGTCGTCGACGCGTACCGGCTGAAAGGTACCCGCGCCCACGTGCAGGGTGACGAAGGCGATCTCGACCCCCTTGGCCCGCAGCGCTGCCATCATCGCCTCGTCGAAGTGCAGGCCGGCGGTGGGCGCGGCGACCGCGCCTTCGCGGCGGGCGTAGACGGTCTGGTAGCGCTCACGGTCGGCGAGTTCGTCCTCGCGGGTGATATAGGGCGGCAGCGGCATATGGCCGTGCTGTTCGAGCAGCGCGATCAGCGGCGTCTCGCCGAGGAAGCGCAACTCGAACAGTGCGTCCTGCCGGCCTTCCACCACGGCGTGAATACCGCCCTCGAAGATCAGCTCGGTGCCCGGCTTGGGCGACTTGCTGGCGCGCAGATGGGCCAGGCCGCGATGGGCGTCCAGCGGGCGCTCCAGCAGCATCTCCACCTTGCCGCCGCTCGCCTTCTGGCCGAACAGACGCGCCGGGATCACCCGCGTGTCGTTGAATACCACCACGTCGCCGGGTTCGAGATGCCCGAGCAGATCGGGGAAGCGCTCATGCGCCAGCGCCCCGGAAGGGCCATCGACGCATAGCAGGCGGCAATCGGTGCGCTGCTCGGAAGGGTAGCGAGCGATCAACTCGTCGGGGAGATCGAAATGGAAGTCGGCGCGCTGCATGGCACTCATGAATCGGCGAAAAGGGATGACGTGACCGCAGCCTGGCGCGGCCACTCGAAGCGGGCCGCTGCCGCGGCATCGAAGGCCGCCGGGCGACCCAAGCGAGGGCGCCATGATAAAGCAGGCGGGGAGCGAAGTCAGCGCAGCGATTGACGCAAAGGCCGGGGTCCGTATAATGCCACTCCGCTGCCGGCGTGGCGGAATTGGTAGACGCAGCGGATTCAAAATCCGCCGCTGGAAACAGTGTGTCGGTTCGAGTCCGACCGCCGGCACCATGCAAATCAAGCACTTATAGCGTTTTTCCCTCCGCTTGATTCCTGCTTTTTTCTCGATGTGTCAACGCAGTGTCAACCGATTTTCGGGGCGTATTTGATCGCGTCCGCGAGATGGTCGGGGGACAGGTGTGCGTAGCGCATTGTCATCGTAATGGTCTGGTGCCCCAGGATCTTTTGCAGCGTTAATACGTCGCCGCCATTCATCATGAAATGGCTGGCAAAGGTGTGGCGTAACACGTGCGTTCTCTGCCCCTTGGGGAGCTGAATTCCCGCCTCCTTGATCGCATCCGAAAACGGGTTATATCCGGTCGTTGGGAAGACGCGCCCGACCTTGGGGGCGTGTTCGATCAGCGTCTGGTAGAGCCCCGGATTCAGCGGGATGGTGCGGTTACGGCCGTTCTTGGTGCCGGTGAAGGTGACACGACCGTCGCGGAGGTTTTCGGCGCGCAGATACTGGGCCTCCGACCAACGGGCACCGGTGGCGAGGCAGAGCCGGGTGATCAGAGCGGCATCCTTGTTGGTGCGACGGTCCAGGATCTCGAGCAGCCGGGCTATCTGGTCTTCGGTGAGGTAGCTGAGTTCGGTTTCGTCCAGGCGCAGCGGCTGGAGGCTGGCAAAGGGGTTTCCCTGGTGCCACTCGCCGAGCTTGGTCAGCTTGTTGAACACGGCGCGCAGGTGGGCCTGATCGTGGTTGGCGGTGGTGGGCGTGATCCCTGAAGCCAGGCGCTTTTGCCGGAACCGCGCGGCGTCCATGGCGGTGATGGTGGAGGCTATCGGGTTGCCCATCATGTCGGCGAGGGCGAGCATCTGCGCATAGCGACGCTTGCCGTCCTTGAGCGAGACGCCATGGAATTCATACCAGAGGTCGATGAGGTCACTCAGCCGCCGCTTGTCGCGTTTCTTGGGCGCGTAGTCTTCCCCCGCCGCAGCCTTGCCGAGCGTGAGGGTCATAAAGCGTTGAGCTTCCAGCTTGGTCGGAAACGTCTTGCGTATGCGCCGGTAACCGCGCCCTCCTGGTTGTATGTCGACCTGCCAGCCCCTGGCTGTTTTCTTGATCGCCACTAGGCAGCCTTCCCAAGTAACCGCCGCTCGACCAGCCGTTGTTCGATGAGCTGGCGTAGCTGTCCCGCATCCAATCCCCGTCGGCGGTAGTAGTTGGCAATGTCGTCCCAGGCCCCACAGCGGGAGAGCCCTTGCATGGCTTGCTGGATGGTGAAGCCCTGGCGTGCGTAGAGGGAGATGAGGTTACCCACGACCAGGGCGACGTTCTTTTCGTTGCCGAGCCCCGGGGCCTTGCGCGCTCGCTTGTAGAGCAGATGGGGTTCGTGGTCATAGAAGCGGGCGTCTTCCTGCAGGAGCTGCCACACGCAGTCGATGAGGTTGCGGGCGTGGTCGAGCCGGTACTTGCCCATGGCGGTGCGCCAGAGGCCGGTGAGGTGGGGCACGGTGTCGTTGAAGCGCTTGAAGCCGTGGTCCATGTCGAGGCATTCACCGGTGTCGACGTTGCAGGGGGTGCCTTGGGCGAACTCACGCAGCACCGATTGGTGAAAGCGCATCTCGATTCGCCAGACCGGCTTGTCGGGGTTGTAGTCGGAGACCGTGGGGTCATCGCCGGCGGCTTTCTGCCAGATGCTTTCCCAGAAGTGGATCTTGTCGCGGTAGTGGGCCTCCTTGGTCTTGTTGTAGATGCAGCACTGGAGGGCGCCCGCGGTGCCGAACATGAAGGTTTCGGCGTTGCCGTAGGAGGTGGCGATGTGGCCGTGGTTGAAGCTGAAGTCGTCGATGCCGTTGATGCGCGTGACTTTCTTGGAGCGGGTGACGAAGCGTTCGAGGAAGTCGGCGGGTGGCTTCCAGCCCTGGACGTCTAGCGCGAGGTGTACGGCACAGCCCATGGGCTCGACGTAGGCGAGAAGCTGCTTGGCGATGTTGTCCAGGTAGGCTTGCACGTCGGCGGTGCTGTGTTCGTGGATGAAGTGCGGGGAGAGCTCGATCTTGAGGTGGGTGCCGATGTCTTCAGCCTTCACGTGCCGGGCGTAGAACAGGACGATGACGCCCAGGTCGTTGTTCTGCAGGCGGTAGCGGAAGCCGCTTTGGGTGTTGCCCGCGCCGACGCTCCAGGTGGTGCCGAACAGGTCCATGGTGGCGCCCCGACCTTCGCGGTAGACCTCGATGATTTGATCGAACAGGGCCATGCAGGGCTTCCCTGCGTAGAGCTGGCGCACGGTGTCGACGCCGGCGTGGAGGATCTTGATGTGATCGAGCTGGCGCTGGCCCTTGGGACTCAGGAACAAACGGCCTTTGGGGTCTTCCCGACTCTCGATCAAGGAGGCGATGGAGTAGCGTTCCCAACGGTTCATAAAGTGTTCTCCTGATAAAGACGTTTAGTGACGGTTTATGGAGGTTTCGGAGGTCAATGTGCGAGACGTGTTACAGGGAGGGTCTCGCTTATCCAATAACTCGATGGTGATACGTGTTTTTTCATAAGTCACTGTCCTGGTTGAATACAAATAGAATGGTTCAAGCGATTTTCGTTACTGACAAACAGTGACGGTTAATGGCACTCGCTTTTTTTTAGCCTTGGAGAATTAGGCAAGTGGGAAAGCGGCTGTCGACTACCGTTGCCCGACGACAGATTCGTCTACCCCCACTCACTAGTCGTCGGGCCCCGGCAGTCCGTTTTGACCCCCTCATGACGTGATGCCCCCAGTGGCCAGGGTGATGACGAGCAGGTGCAGCGGATACCAGGAGAGCCGCAGCGGGCGGGGTATCGCTGGGATCGGTAGGCGCCAGACCAGGGAGCCGTTGGTGAGCAGGATGAGAACGGCGGTCGTGGCGAGGCTGATGGCCATGGCAGCGGGCGTGGCATTGATCAGCACCGAGAGCAGCAGCGCGGGAATGGCGGCCAGGGTGTGTTGGGGGTAGCGAAACGCCACGACCAGGGCCGGGACCAGGAGTAGCCCACACAGGCCGTACTCAAGATATGGGGCCGTGGCACCGGCGGCGATGAGCGCGAGGATGCCCGCGGCGAGTTGCAGGGCACGTTCTCGAAGGTTGGCGAAGGTGACCACGGCGAGAAGCCCCAGGCCCAGGGTAAAGCAGACGTTGAGCTTGTCCGGGGTGACGACCAGGGCGTAAGGGAGCTGGGCGACGAGGCCGACCAGCAGCAGGCGACAGCCGTAGCGCAGCGGGTGGCGGGTGTTGTGCAGCAGATGCCACGCAACCATGCCGGCGAACAGCGGGAAGGCGATGCGCCCGACCAGGATGGCCCAGGGCACGGCGGGCGAGTCTGGCCAGATGAACTTGATGGCGTGTTCCTGCGACATGGCGAGGATCGCGAGCCACTGGGCGAGCGGTACCCAGGCGTTGGATAGCGGGTGGCTATGAGATCCCCTGCGATCGGCGGGTGAAAAACTATCGATTGGTGTGCTCATGAGGCGGCCTCCAGGGTAGGCAGCACGGTGGCTTGCAGCAGAACGTAGAGGTTGCTGCTCTGGTGGCTGGTCGAGGTGGAGCGGAATAGGGCGCCGATGACGGGGATGTCGGAGAGCACTGGCACGCGGTTCTGCTGCTGCCGGTTCTCTTCGGAGACGAGGCCGCCCAGGAGCACCGACTGGCCGGATTGAATCTGTACCGTGGTGTTGATGCTGCGCTGGTTGGTGATGATGTCCGAGGCGAGCACCGAGTCGGTGAGGCTGTCCGCGGCGGTACCCACGTCCATGACGATCAGGCCCGAGGGGGTGACCACCGGCAGCACATTGAGGGTGATGCCGATGTCGCGGCGCTCGATGGTCTGGAAGGGGTTTTCGATGTTGGCCGCTTCGCCGGTGACCCGC
The DNA here is from genome assembly GCF_040536835.1 of Salinicola endophyticus. Taxonomy (NCBI): domain Bacteria; kingdom Pseudomonadati; phylum Pseudomonadota; class Gammaproteobacteria; order Oceanospirillales; family Halomonadaceae; genus Salinicola; species Salinicola endophyticus. The sequence goes on along the minus strand of NZ_CP159578.1, from coordinate 3,021,763 downwards.
CCGGTAATAAAGGGGACGTTCTGGCCGACCGAGATGGTGCCGCGCTGGCCGGAGAGCGCCAGGATTTGCGGCGTAGAGAGAACCCGGGCGTTGGAGTCGCGGCGGATCGCGTTGACGGCCAGGGCCAGCACGTCGCCGTCGAAGATGCCGAAGGCGCCACCGGGCACCGAGAGCGTGCGACCGAGCCCCGAGGTGTTGAAGCCCCCGGCGGGGTTGCTGCCAGCGCGGGCGCGGCCAAACGAGACGCCGAGGTCGAGGGTGTCGCCGTCGGTGGTCTCGAAGATCAACGCGCGGATGAGCACCTGGGCGCGGGTAACGTCGATCTGGGGCAGCAGCCGTTCGAGCGCCTGGATGCGGTCGGCGGGGCCGCTGACCAGGAGCGCGTTAGCGGCGTGCAGCACCTGGGCGTGGGTGGCCTGCGCGCTACCGGGGGTGTTCTGTATCAGGAAGGCGTCGACCAGGGGCGCGAGATCGTCGGCGCGTAGATGGTTGATCGACAGCACGCGGGAGACGCTGGGCTCACGTGGGGCCGGGGTGGCGATACGGCTCATGAACGTCTGGTCGGGCTTGGCCGGGACCAGGGTAGGCGGGTTGCCGGGGACGAGCTGATAGCCGTGGGATTGCATGACGCCCTGGAAGAACTCGGGGAGCTGATCGGGTGGCACGTCCGGGGCGTAGACAGTCAGGGTGCCGTTAACCCGCGGGTCGATGGCGATGGGGGTGGCGGTTTCCTGGCTGTACCAGTGCACGAAGTCGCGCACGTCGGCGTCCTGCATATCGATGGGCAGGGCGTGAGCGGTGGGCGTGAGCAGCAGGGCGCCGGCGGCGAGGGCGGCGCGGGCGAGATTAGCAACCGATGTCGACATGGTGGGCTCCAGAGCCGAGGCGGAGATGACAGGCACCCATCGGGATGACGTCGAGGCCGAGGCGTTCGAGGTCGTCACTGGTGGTGGGCCGGTGGTCGCCGTCCAGGAGGCGATAGGTGGTGCGGTCGCCCAGCTGGGCGTAGCCGGTGATGCGCGCGCGGTCGAAGCGGGAGAGATCGACGGCGGGCGCAGGATCGGGCGTGACCTCGGGGTCGGCGTTGCGGGCGTCGACCTGATCGACGACGAGCACGGACGTGGTGAGGACGATGCCCAGAACGAAGGAAGCGAGACCCAGCAACGGGCGGTTGAAGCGCTTCCAGTAGATACGGGTCATGCGCATGTAAAACCTCGCATCGCGGGGGACGCGGAACACGCCATGGGTGAGCCACGGCGGCAGCATCGAGTAGGTCTGGTGCGGGTAGGCGTCGGAGAAGGCTTGCTTGGTGTCATAGGCCGGGTAGAGCGCGCGGCCGGTGTAGGTCCAGCGCTCGACGACGAGGCTTTGCGGGGAGTCGCCGTATTTGACGATGCCGAGGTGGAGCTTGGGCATCGGCAGCTTGCCGCCGGCGAACATTGACCAGAGGGAGCCGATGATCGGCAGCGACAGGCGATCGAGACGCCGGCAGTAGACGACGTGTTCGGCCAGCGCGACGCGTGCCTGCTTGTCCATGATCGAGAGATCCTGGATCAAGAAGATGATGTCCCAGCCGAGCTTCCGGGCATGGAGAAACCAGTCGATGACCGCCTGGCGCGACTTGTCGGCCCAGGAGCGCGAGTTAAACCAGGTGCCGCACTCATCGAGCACCAGGAGGCCGTTCTTGGCTTCGTCGTAGGTGTCGTTGCCGCGTCCGATGGCTTCCAGGTCGGCGAGCTGGGGTTTGTCGGGGATGCGATAGACGCGGGTGTTGCGCGCGCGTTCGCCGACCAGCTTATGCAGGCGAAGGTCGAGATTGGTGGCCACCGGGCAGCCGTGGTTGAGCTTGTCCTTGATCTTGCCGACGGCGACCAGCGTCTTGCCCGCGCCCAGTTTGCCGGTGACGACATAGACCGCCATCACACACCCCCAAGCCCCAGCACGCGGTCTTTGACGTGCAGGGCCATGACCGTGAACTTGGCCAGCACGATGGCCGAGACACAGGTGGAGAAGTTGTCGGGGAGGATGCGGTTGACGCCATCGGCCAGCACCGCGGGCATGGCCACGGTAAGGCTGTCGACGATGCTGGAAATCACGTCAGCGGTGCCGGTGATCAGGGCGACGAAAATCCCGACTTTGATCAGGAACAGCCCGAAGCGGGCGACCTTGAGCCAGAAGAAGAACTGAAGAAACCACGTCCCGAAGTACTTGAAAAAGTTACGCGCCAGCGGGATCAAGGCGGTGAAGAGCAGCCGAACGAGCGCACCCATGGTCAGCCCTCCGACGCGCTGCGATAAGACAGCGCGATCATGGTGATTTGGTAGCAGGTGAAGAAGAACAGCAGCCAGGAGAGCGCGGCCTTGATCAGGTCGAAGACGCGGCACTCGATGGTGACGGTGTGGCCCTGGAAGCTGAAGGTGAGCGGGACGCAGCCGCCGCCACCGGGAATCTCGGGGAGCCAGGCGGTGGCCACGCCTTTGACGTAGCTCAGGCCCTGGCCCAGGAGGCTGCTGTCATCCTCGAACAGATCGCGATAGCGCTGGGTGATCTCCCCCTGTACGTCTTCGTTCTGGGTGTCGAGCTGGCTCATCAGGTCGTCGGTAAGGCCCTGGCCATCGAACTCGCTTTCCACATCGGCGGCGGAAGGGGCGCCGTCCTGGTTGGTGAAGGTGTCGACGAGGTTGGAAAAGCCGTCGTTGATTGCCTTACGCACGCCGCCAATGGCATCCAGCACCGCATCGAGACCGTCGCCAGGTTCTTCGCTCTCTTCACCGTCGCCGCTGTCGTTGCTGCCACTGTCGTTGCTACCGCCGTCATTGCTGCCGGTATCGCCTTGGGTGGGCGTATCGGTGTCGTCGGTGGGCGTGGTGTCGTCATCGGTCGAGGTATCGCCGCCACCGTTCGAGGTATCGCCACCACCGGTCGAGGTGCCACCCCCGGTAGAGCCACCACCGGAAGACCCGCCACCGGAAGACCCGCCACCGCCGCCGCTACCCGATGAGCCGCCACCGGAGGAACCACCGGTGCCACCGCCATCGGTGCCTGTATGCCCGCCAGTATTGTCAGAGCCGCCGCTGGTATCGCCGCTATCAGAACCAGAGCCGCCATTATCAGGTTCGTCATCAGGCACAGAGATGATGTTTAAATCAGTTGAGCCGCCGATGTAGCAATAAGATTTTCCACCACTCGAATAGCTCCCCTTGGAGCAAGACGAAGGGTTGTCCGTCAGTTGAAAAGGAGAGGAGGTTGTAGAAGAAACACCCGCATCAAACTTAGAAGTCTCACCGGTAGACTCGGCTTTCCATTCCGTGTAGCAATTCTGCGTGCCGTTATCAAAGTTCGTACAGAATGTGACGCCTGGGGTTTGATACAGCTTACAGCCGGCGACGGTCACGACTGTCGTAGGAGAATCAAGCGCATTAGACGGGACTGCAACACCCACGGTTTTACCGTCATAAATAGACCGGCATTGATCGTCAGAGTACTCGATATTATAAACCCCCTTGGCTAAATCCTCGGCGGGTATATCCTTGGGGTCGCCCTCCCAAGCTGACCAGGAATACCAAAAATAACCGTCTGTACCAACATCACTATCACATTTAATAGGTTGAGATAACTGTGGCTCAGAACAGATGGACGGGTCTTTACTGGCATTACCACCAGCCCAATACGCAAACGCATTAGCCGGAAAGACAGCGCCAAGAAAAGAGACGACAAGAGAACTGATAACGAATAGCCAGAATCGATGCATTATCATTGTCACCACCCGCGAGAGCTTGCCGTTGCATAGAGGGCTCCCAATGCGCAAAACAGCAGTAGAAGACATCTCATAACGCACCCATGAAAAAGGGGCCTCGAAAGGCCCCTGGCGACCGGCCCCGGTATGCGCCCAGGGCGGACAGCGGGGCCGGTTGAACCACCGATCAGGTGGCCTTGTTGGCGAACTTCTTGAACAGCCCGATGGCAAGCAGCGAGCCGACGATGGCGGTGACCACCGGCCACGCTTCACTCGCCATGCTGCTGGCTTGGCTGCTGAGTTCGGAGAAGGCCGCAGAGGCTGCCGAGCCACCGGAATCGGAGGCCATGGCGGCGCTGGCCGTGGCGATGGTGCCGACGCCGATCATGGCGACCTTGCCGGGGATCGAACGGGCGGCGTTGCGGGTGGTGATGAGCGCGTCTTTCAGTTGGGTTTTCATAGGGTTTTCTCCGCGAATTGCTTGAACGCGAGTGTGGTTTTGCCCCACGCCCAACCGAGGGCGTAGGCGCCGAGCAGGTAGCCGATGAGTTCCGAACCGCTCATCGTTGGCCACCCTTGATTGCACCGAGCCCGAACGCGAGGACGAGCCCGATACAAAAGGTGAGGAGCCACAGGGCATTGAATTGGTCGTCAGTCATCTGTGGCACCCCGTGTTAGCTGGTCTTGCCGCTGGCCGCGTCGGGCTTGGCGTCGGCCTGACGCGAACGCCCGCTCACGGAGGCTTCACGCACGGCGATGGCGTGCATCGTGACCTTGCCCTGGGAGGCGCGAATCTCGACATCGAGTTCGAGATTGCCGGGCAGGCGCGGGTTGAGTTCGCGGATGCGGTCGACCATCTCGTAAGGCGCGGACATGGTGGAGGTCTGGAAGCCGAAGAGGTTGTCATTGGTAGGGTCGGCTTCGTTCATGATGATGAGCTTGGCGCCCTTGATGCCTTCGACTTCGTAGCGAGAGGCACCGATGACGTGGGCTTGAATGGTGTTGATCATGGACATGGTTAGTTTCCTTCAGCGTTGGTACCGGGTTGCCAGGATGTGGCAGTGGCGAGCGAGTACGACTAGCTCAGTGAGGTCGGATGACTCGGGGTCGAGCATCCGGGTTAGGTGTTCCGCCTGGGCGTAGAGCAGGGCGGCGTGGCCGTAGTCACGGCCCTGGAGGCACCGCTTGGCCCGCTCCCTCAAGACTCGGGGCTCCGGGCAGGCGGCTACCCACCCTTGCCCGTCGTCCATCGGTCGGGATGCACGGCGGCCGATCCCGCGCCCCCCGTCAACCCGTGCTGCGCAGGGTATGACGGGGGGCGCGGTGCCGGCCTGGGACGCCGTGCGACCGATGGGCGACGGGTGACGGGCAGGCAGCAACATGACTTAAGCCCCGGCGTCCGGGCGGGCCGGGGTGGTGCCTTCCAACGGCGAGCGGTCGCCGCTTTCGAGCAGGGAGAGGCCGTATTGCATGAGCCGTTCGCCCAGGGCGGAAGGGGTCAGGCGGTTGGTGCCAGCCTGGACGAGAAACCGGGAGTGGTCGCTCTGGTCCAGGAACACACGAACGGGCTGTTTCTTGGTCGTGGTCATTGGGTGTTCCTCGTGGTGGGGACTGCGTGGCGATGACCGCCCGAGAAACGCGGTACGGTCGGGGGAATAAAAAGCGCCCAGGCACTGGCAGAGGCAGGCGACGGGGGGAGCGAGCCACCGGTGACCTGGGCGAAGGGGAACGCGGTATTGGCGGGGCGTGGGTCGGCCCCGGCTTGAATGTCGGCGGCAGTGACGCGGCGATAGGTGCCGTCGGTGTAGTGCAAGAGGTTGAAGGTCAACGCCGGGTAGACGTTGAAGACGCGCTTGGTGGGACGCGCAGCGGGCACGGGCTCAGGCGATGCGCATTCAGGAGTGAACGCGAGATCGCGGGAGCCGTTGCCCTGGCAGGGGTCATTCCAGGTGCGCTGGTCGATCAGCACGCGGGATAGGCGGCGCTGGGCATCCAGGCTATCGAGGACGAGCTGGTAGAAGCTCTTGGCACACTGGGAATGGCAGATAGCCCGGGCGCGAGACCTCAGTTGCCGGTAAGCCAGACGTAGAGCAAGCCGAGACACAAGACGTAGGGCAGCGGATCGATCAGCGACGGTGACATGGCCGCGGGCCTCGCGAAGACGAGTAGGAAGCCAGAACGAGCGATGGAAGTAGACAAAGGCGGCGCCGGCGGCGTCCTGGCCGATATAGCCCGCGTACCGGCCATCCAGGTGAAAGGCAGTGCCCTGGGCAGGGGCGTCGGCGACGAGGTGGGCGAAAGTGACCTGGATCATGAGAAGTCATCCCCTTCCAGCAGCTCGGCCTGGAGTAGGGCGATGTTGATCATGCGGTGGCGGCCCAGCTTGTACGAGGGCAAGTAACCACGACGCAGGTGGCCTTCAATGGTGTCGAGAGACAGACCAGAAAGGTCCGCGAAGCGCTCTTTGGTCATCAGGGGCACGAGGGCCGGGACCTGGGGCGATTTGCTGGGTTCCATTGTCGTAAGCCGCCTTTGTTGGTCTGTGATAGGCTTTTTTTGATGAGAGAAGGTGGGTTACGCAAGGTTGCGTAGCCTGTGGGGCTGAATCTACGCAGGGTTGCGTATAGTGTCAACAGACATTGGCGAAAAAATTCGGGGAATCCGAGAAGCTGAGGGGCTGAGCAGGAAGGAGTTTGCGGAGGCTGCTGGTATCAATGCGCGGTCACTCGAGAGAATCGAGAACGGTGGGAGCTGTTCGAAGGAAAACCTATTGGCGGTGCTAAAGCGGTTTCCTCATTACGCGGCTTGGCTGGCAGGTGCAGACATGAGTGAGGAAATCGTGCAGACCACGCCTGAGCTAGAGAAAACAAGAGATCGGCTCAAGCCGACCGGAACGGGTACCGAGTCGCGCGGAGAGTAGCTAAGAGCTGGTACCGGGGATCAGGGAACGTGTGAGGGGTGGGTAAGGGAGATAGAGCACGTAGATGCTCAACTTCTCAAGGATCTACAGACGACAATTTATGTAGTTGAATAAATCTGTGGAAACCAGCAGAGGGGGGCGCTCATGCCTGAAGAGCTGACGCACAACCTGTATGGGGATTTCTTTCTATTCGTGGGGGGGGGGCTTGTGCTTTCGTTCTCTTGGATTATTATCGAAGCAAAAATAAGAAAGCGCTTTTTTAAGAGTTCCAAGAGGCGCAAGCGATGAGCGAGAGAATGCGTTGGGCTGTGAGGAAGATAGTTACGGATACCGAGGCATGCAGCCCAGGTGCTGACTCCGGGAGGCAGGCACCGCGCGATAGGCGGAGCAGGTAAAACAGTTGAGAAAAGAAGACTATGGTTATCAACGAATTAATTGAGTTTTTGTCAAAGTATCAAAATGTTGATAAATATTTGACGACTCTGCAAAATGATTGTGAGCTTGAAAGGCTGGCAGACAGAGAATATTTTTTTGGCGAGAAGGGGGTTACAAAGTTCACAGAAACTGTATCTCAAATAAAACTAATTCTGCCGGAAATAGAGAAGATACTTTCTGGTGAAGACGACTGGAAGTCTTTTGAAAAAGATCTGGAGTCGTGTTTTTCCAAGTACAAGGAGGAACAAGATGCTGAGTCCGTGCTTGTTATTGCCTTTTATATATATGCCTTGTGTAAAGAGTGTGTGAGGTTTGCATCAGGCGCTGAGCGTAATACCTTGCATCAAGGTGAGGCATATTTTAAAGGCTTGATAAGTGGGCTGCCAAAAGATCATAAGGTCAGTATGCTTTGGGGTAGGTACATTCGTCAATACTCGGTTGACTTTGATAATATAGTCTCTAGGAAAACAATCTGGGAGGCCGTCGATAAAGCTTTAGAAAGAAGGTTTTCTAACGTCGAAAATAGGCTGGAAAGTTTCGAGAGCTCTGTTTCTAAATTTGAAAAAAGAGTCGATGAAGGGAGAAAAACTGAGAATTTTGTTAGCCTGACAAAGGGCTTTGAACAATTGAGGGGCAAAGTGGCAACAAGGTTGCGTATACTTGGCTCAATATCTTGGGGCTTGAGAACTTTTATAATATCTCTTGCCGGGTATTTTGCATATGACAAGCTGCATCAAGATATTACAATAGACGACATGCCGACATTGATTGCGCCTGCAGCCTTTATTGCAATTATGCTTTATTTTCTAAAGCTTGAGTTAAGGGAGAAGCAGGACGAGCAGGAAAAGATGAATCAGATCGACAATAAAATTGCAATTATAGCTTTTATAGAGGATTACGTAAAGTTTTACGGGGGTAAGAATGGTGGGAACTCAGAAGATGCCATGAAAAGTTTTAATGAACTTATATTCTCCCCTATAGCCGGCAGTAAAAAAGATAAAATCCCAGAGTATACGGATGATGCCCAGCAGGTGATAAATATCGTGAGAGGCAAGATGTCTAAAAAAGGAGAGTGAGTTCATGAAAGATAAATACATGGGTAGGATTAATCTTAAATGTGATGTTTGTGGTGGTGATCAGTTTTCGCATGAGAGCGATGAAGAAATAGTTTGCGCCGAGTGCGGTAAGGAATACACTAAGGAGGAGTTGATAGATAGTAATTCGGAAGAGCTGGATAATCGTAAAGACGAACTTCTGGATGATGTCAAAAAGGATCTCGAAAAGTCAATGAAAGACATCTTTAGGAAATGGAGATGAGCATAAGTGTCGATAGTAGTGACGTAATGGCGCTTCTTGCACTATTGGTTTCCATCTACGCAACATGGAAGACCGTGAGGTTTAATAGGAAGCAGGAAGGGTTGATTAAGAAACAAGAAGAGCTCAGCGCTCTTTATTTGGAGAGCGAGAGAGAGTCTGCCAAGAAAAAGAAAATGGCAGATATAAGAGCAAAATTTGTCAACCTTGGCAAAAATTCTGATCGCCTTAAAGTATACAATGTTGGCGAGGGGGATGCTTTTGATGTAGATATACAGTTTCCTGGCGGGGAGGATTTTTTGATTAAAAGCGATTTTGATTCAAAAATGCCTTATCCAAAAATGGTGAAGCATGATTCTGTTAACTTGATGGCTTCTTTTTCCATGAAGTCAGCTTTTAATTATGATGCAGTTATCACCTGGAAGGATGAAAGTGGACAGAGTCAAAAAGCTGAAGTTTTTCTTACGCACCCGTAATATGTCAACTATGTGGCGACGGCGTTGACGCCTAGAGACGGGTGTTGAAGGCTTCAGGGCTGCATAAGTATCTGTTTTCTCAGGTACAGGCAGCCACTGACGTTCTTAAACTAGAATTCAAAATCCGTCATTAGAAAACGCAAGCCTACGCCGGATTTGATCATCGCTGACTTTGTTAGCGTGAGGACGACTTTGGGCGCCTTCCCCGCGCTGCCGGATGTTCATTTCTGCACATCGAGCGAGAGTGTGTTCTCAGATCATCCCACGTGCATGCCCGTCGGCGACATCAACGTCACGCCTCCCACTCGCACCCAACATAACCCTGCAAGCCAGACTTTTCGTGCCTTCCGGCTGGCGTTACGGGCGCCATTAGACTAAAGCCTAGCAGCTTATATGACAGAAATATGACAGTTTGCGCGTCCGTTCGCTTTCGAAAGTGAACATCGTGCTCGCCTGCCTGTCGGCGAGTCGGCCGGTGGGGTATCGGCACTCATTCCGTGTTCACGAGGTAATCATGCTAGGCATCTTCAAGGCGGGTGGCGCGGCGGCGCGGCTGCCCGAGGCGCGTATCGATCCGGTCTATCGGCGGCTGCGCTGGCAGATCTTCGCCGGGATCTTCTTCGGCTACGCGGGCTACTATCTGGTGCGCAAGAACTTCACCCTGGCGATTCCGCATCTGGTGGAGCAGGGCTACTCGCGTGGTGACCTGGGTGTGGCGCTGGCCGGGGTCTCGGTGGCCTACGGTATCTCGAAGTTTCTGATGGGCGCGGTCTCCGACCGCTCCAACCCGCGTATCTTCCTGCCGACCGGGCTGCTGCTCTCGGCGCTGATCATGTTCCTGTTCGGCTTTACCGACTGGGCCACTTCCAGCGTGGCGATCATGTTCGTGCTGCTGTTCCTCAATGGTTGGGTGCAGGGCATGGGCTGGCCGCCCTGTGGCCGTACCATGGTGCACTGGTGGTCGCAGAAGGAGCGCGGGCGCATCGTCTCGACCTGGAACATCGCCCATAACGTCGGCGGTGGGCTGATCGGGCCGCTCTTCATTCTGGGCATGGCCTGGTACAACGACTGGCATTCGGCATTCTACGTGCCCGCCGCGGTGGCGGTGGGCGTGGCGGTGTTCGCCTTCCTGACCATGCGCGACACGCCCCAGACCTGCGGACTGCCGCCGATCGAGGCGTACAAGAACGACTACCCGGAGGGCTACGACGACTCCCACGAGAAGGAGTTCTCTACCCGCGAGATATTCGTCGAGCACGTGCTCAAGAACCGGCTGCTGTGGTACATCGCGCTGGCCAACGTCTTCGTCTATCTACTGCGCTACGGCGTGCTCGACTGGGCGCCGACCTATCTGCAGGAGGTGAAGGACTTCACCGTCGATAAATCCTCCTGGGCCTACTTCCTCTACGAGTGGGCGGGCATTCCCGGCACGCTGCTGTGCGGCTGGCTTTCCGATCGGTTGTTCAAGGGCAATCGCGCGGCAACCGGGATCACCTTCATGGTGCTGGTGACGCTGTTCACTGCGCTCTACTGGCTGACGCCGCCGGGGCACGCCATGCTCGACATGTTCAGCCTGATCGCCATCGGTTTTCTGATCTATGGCCCGGTGATGCTGATCGGTCTGCATGCGCTCGAACTGGTGCCCAAGAAGGCGGCCGGCACCGCAGCGGGGTTCACCGGCCTGTTCGGCTATCTGGGTGGCTCGGTCGCCGCCAGTGCGCTGGTGGGCTACACCGTGGATGCCTACGGCTGGGATGGCGGCTTCGCTCTGCTGATCGGCGCCTGTGTGCTGGCCATCGTGCTGCTGGCGATGACATCGCGCCACGCCGCGCGTTGATCGCCATCCTGAAGTCAGAGCGCCCTGACGGCCATGCCGTCGGGGCGTTGTTGTCTCTGGACCAGGGGGGCGGGGGGCTGTGCAGAGTTGGGAGCAGACGCGCAAAAAAAGCCCGACGCCTTGGCGTCGGGCAAAAAGATCGCTCAGAGAAGCGACCATGAACAGGGTCTGGGCGGTTCGGCATGGCCGATCGCCGCACAGCTTTGATCGTTGAATCATGCGGCAAGATTGTGCGTTATGCACTATTTAGTCGCTACTAATATTGATTGTTTTTGTGTCCAGTCGATAGGTCAGAGGGGCGTGCGGGCAAGCATGCTGACTCAGCCTGAGCCAGGGACATCGTGGTGGTGCCGGATGGGACTACGAGAGTGCGGACAATAAAAGCCCGCGGTGCGCTGGTCTTCATCGTTGAGGAGAGCGGCCGCGGGCGGTATGGCGTTATGAACTGCTTCGAGTGCGCTTACCTGCGCACTTCCGTTCATGGTCGTCTGTATCTGTCATGAATCGAACGCAGAGCGGCCCACTTGCGCCGTCTGGGGTTCGATTCACCAAAGCAGTCTACGCCGGTTTGTCACGCCGCAGCACGGGAAAATTGTAACTAGCCGTTGATTGTTAAATATAATTAGCCATGGGGCTAGAAAGCGCCCAGCTTTCTTGTTCGAACCCGCGGTGGCGCCAGCGTATGCAAACGAACCTCGACTGCTCGGCGCCATCCGCGGCACTGCTTGCCGCCTCTCTCTTGGTAGTGGGTCGCTCAGGGGTTGCGGGGCCTACCCTGGGGTCCGATCGGCGTCTCCAGCGCCAGCTTGATCGCCTTGTCGCGATCGTACCCCCGGTCGACTAGAGTCTTGACCCGACTCTTGAGAGTACCCAGTGGCATGCCCGCTTCTGCGGCCAGGCTTGCCAGGCTCCCCGGTTGACGCCGGCTGCGTTTGCGTTCGGGAAGCCTGGCCAGTTCGTGTTTCGTCAAGCGCACGACTTGTTCCTTGTCACAGCCATGAGAAGGATCGCTAATTTTTGTTAGCGACCTCATCGTTGTATCGGCAGTGTTCTGGATTTCTTCATTGCCGCCCCTAAGCGGCTGGTAGCTAGCCCATTCGGCGTCGGTCAGGCGTTGGGCGCATCGGCCAGGCACTCGCTCAGGCCAGCGTCGTTCAGGGTCTGGCGGCAGGCGTTCAGAGCGCCCTCCGGGAGGGTGAACTCGCGTAGTTCCGACTGCAGCGCCCAGATCAGATCCTGCTCGACCATCGAGCGGGCATTGTGAGGATGCAGCTTGAGCTTCTCCATCGCCACCAGGCGCGCAGCATCCAGGCCCTCTAGAGTACACCAGAGCGTGGCGCGGGATTCGCGAATCGAGGCCGCATAACAGGTGAGCAGGAAGAAGCCGAAGGCTTCGCGCAGGGCTTCCTGGTAAGCCGGGTTCTGCGTGTCCGCTTCCGAGCGGGCGACGCCATGCTTGGATAGGGCGCCTTGGCGCGCGGTTTGCCACAACGCTTCGTAGTCGAAATCTGCACGCTCTTGCATGGGGTAACGTCCTGTCGTCGATGAAGAGGGCCTCGGTTGTTTATCGGCAGGGGGTTGTTGAGCCTGATCCCTTAGACGCCATTTCGCTCGCCGATCTAACCGGTGTTATATAACTCGTCTTCCTAACATGCTGTCATGCCTGAAAAATTTTAAGAAGGCAGGGAAGCATGGGTCAGCAGGAAGGCTGTCTATCTCAGCATTTCAAACATTATGGTAGATTGTCCGAGAGCGAGTGCCGCCTGCTCGATGGACTGGAAGGTCCGGCGCTGGCGATGCCCAAGGGGCACGTGTTCTGGCGTGAAGGCGATGCCGCCCGGGAGTTCGGCACACTGAGCCGGGGCTGGGCATACTCTTTTCGTGATCTGGAGGATGGCACCCGCCATATCCTCGAGGTGTTCATGCCGGGCGACGTGATCGGGTTGCGCGAGTTCCCCTTCAAGCAGCGGCTGTCGAGCGTGGCGATGCTGGAGGATGGCGAGATTCGCCTGACACCACACCGGCGGCTGATCGAGATCTTCCGTGACTCCACGCGTCTGACCTCATTGTGCTTTGCCGTCTCTTCCTACCAGCAGGCGCTATTGAGCGAGCGGCTGGTGCACTTGTCGCGGCGCAGCGCACGTCAGCGGGTGGCCTATCTGCTGTTCGAACTCTATTCGCGCACCAAGCGTAACGATGACTCGATAGGGGAGTGCTTCCGCGTGCCGCTGTCACAGCAGCAGCTCGCCGATGCGCTGGGGCTCTCTCCGGTACATGTCAGCCGAACCTTGACCGCCTTTCGTCAGGAGGGGGTGCTACGCCGCCTGCGCGGCTGGGTGCATCTGCTCGATGCCGCTGCGCTCGAGGCCGAGGGAAGCATCGTGGGCCACCTGCATGATGAGATCGAACGGGTGGAGTGAGCTCACGCTATGGTCACCGCCACGGTGGCGAGCTCTCGCTTTTATCCGGATCGGTTCTTGCCCGCCTTGTTGTTCGCCCGCCTAGCTATCTGGCCAACAACGACGAAAGCCCCGCCGGGGCGGGGCTTCGAGGATGAGCCCTGGAGAGATCGGACGACGCGATCAGATCGCGGCGCGGCGCGAGGCGCGGCTCAGCGCGCTGGTCATCTCGATCGCCATGGTCAGATCGGCCAGTTCACGCGCCGAGAACGCGGTGAGTGCCAGCTTGCGCGTGGCCGGGTCGGCCGGGCGGAAGCGGGTGAAGGATTCACACCAGGCCAGCGCGGCCTTTTCACGCTCGTCGAACTCGTCGGATTCGGACCAGGCGTCGAGCGCTGAGAGCTTGCTGGGGGCGATGCCCAGCGCCTCGGCCTGCTCCTGGCGGAAGTGGGTGCAGGTCAGGCAGCCGTTGATCTGAGACGCGCGCAGTTCCGCGAGACAGCGGATCGACGGGTCTAGCGAACAGGCATGCAGGGATCTGGCGGATCTGTCGATGTGTTTCACGTCGATCGTCTGCCACTTGTCAGCGCTCATCTCGGGTCTCCTGAAAGCGGGTGTACCACGATTAAACGACTATCGTTCTCAATATTCCACAGCTTCGATTGGAAAGTTTAATCGTGGTTAATCATTGAAGCTATGGTTGTCGAAATCGGTCGTCGCGATCGAGTGACGGTCAGCGGCGGCCGAGCAGCAGACCGATCACCGCGCCAGCGGCGGCTGCGGCGCCGATGGCGCGCCACGGGTTGTCACGCACGTAGCGGTCGCACTCATCGAGAGAGCGGCGGGTCGAGCGGCCTAAGCGGCGCTGGCGCCGGCGGGCTTCGGCGGCCGCGCGGGCATACTGCTCTTCACTGCGCAGGCGGGCTTCCTCGATGGCGTCCGCGGTCTCGTCGCGCAGGTCGCGTCCCAGCGCCCGGCTCTGATCGCCAATATCATGAATGTCGTCGCGGATACGTTCGGCTCGCGTCTGTGAGTCTTCACGCTTGAATAAGCTCATGGTCCACCTCCCTGGTGTCTGGACCTGTGACAGCGTAGACGGAGAAAAGTGTCCTGGCGATAGCGCTGGGTGTTGGATAGCGCTTGGTGAATGGCTCTTGGCAGTGGATGGCGTACTGGGATGCGTGACGATAGAGACCCTGTGACGCCGTCGCGCTGGCCCTATGCCCCCGTGGAGGGTAACGTCGGCACTTTTCCAGGCCCGACTGGCCGACCTGGTCGTCGCGCCGACTGCCCGTCAAACCGAGTCGTACAAGGAGTATCAGCGTGTCCCCGGAACTCTGGTTGTCGCTTTTGCTGATCTGCGCCCTGGGGGCGATGTCGCCGGGCCCGAGCCTGGCCATGGTGATGCGTCACACCGTCAGCGGCGGCCGCACGCCTGGTGTGGTGGCGGCGCTTACCCATGCGCTGGGGGTGGGGCTCTATGCCGGGCTTACCGTGCTCGGCTTGGCCACGGTGATCGCGCATCAACCCTGGCTGTTCCGGCTGGTGACACTGGGCGGCGCGCTCTATCTGGCCTGGCTCGGCGTGCAGGCGCTACGTGCCGGGGGTGGCGAGGGGCTGCGGGTGGCGCAGGTCGCCAGCGGCCGCCGGCTTGCCATGCGTGATGGCCTGCTGGTGGCGCTGGGCAACCCCAAGCTGATCGTGTTCTTCGTCGCGCTGTTGAGCCAGTTCGTGAGTGCCGACATGAGCGCCGCTGGGCGCTGGCTGATCGTGGCCACGGCGACTCTGGTGGATGGCGGCTGGTATGTGCTGGTGGCGCTGCTGCTCTCCCACTCGCGGGTTCTGCCCTGGCTGCAGCGCCGTGCGGTGTGGATCAACCGTCTTACGGGGGTGGTGCTGCTAGGGTTGGCGGCGAGGGTCGCGCTGGGCTGAGCGGTGGCCGTTGCCACGTACTTCGGCGTTGGCCACGGCATTCACCCCAGCCGCGCCAGGATATCGGCCACCGGGGCGCCGGTGGGCAATACCCCGTACTGCGGGGTGGCCGCGGCCAGGCGCGTGGCACAGAAGGTCTCCGCCACGGCGGTTGGCGCCTGGCGCAGCAGCAGTGCGGACTGCAGCGCCTGGGCCATGCGCTGGGTCAGCCAGCGGGCCTGCGCCGCTTGCGTCTCGGCGGGGGCGGCGAGCAGGGTATCGAGCTCTTTCAGGGCGCTATCCAGCGCCGGATGCCCGCCGCGTGCCGGTGCCAGTTCCTGGCGCAGCGCCGCGATGCTCTCCGGGTGACGCGCGAGGATGCGCAGCACATCGAGACAGATCACGTTGCCCGAACCCTCCCAGATCGAGTTGACCGGCGCCTCACGGTAGAGGCGTGCCAGCGGTGACTCCTCCACATAGCCGATTCCGCCCAGGCACTCCATCGCCTCTGCCATGAAGCCGGGGCCGCGCTTGTTGTGCCAGAACTTGGCCAGTGCCGGCAGCAGCCGCGCCAGCGCCGCTTCGTGGGCGTCGGTGGTGGCGCGGTCCATGGCCCGGGCGCCGCGCATGGCTAGCCACAGGCTGGCTTCGGTCTCCAGTGCCAGGTCGGCGAGCACGCGCTGCATCAGCGGCTGTTCTACCAGGCGGGCACCGAAGGCCGCGCGTCCGCTGGCATGCGTGTGGGCGGCTCGCAGCGCCTGGCGCATCATGCCGGCCGGAGCGGTGGCGGCATCCAGCCGGGTCTGCTGCACCATCTCCAGAATCGCGGCAACGCCGCGTCCCGGTTCTCCCACCAGTTTTGCCCAGGCGCCGCGGTACTCGATCTCGGCGGAGGCGTTGGCGCGGTTGCCGCACTTCTCCTTCAGCCGCTGGAGCTCGATGGCGTTACGTTCGCCGTCCGGCGTGAAGCGCGGGGCGAGAAAACAGGAGAGACCCTCGTCGGTCTGCGCCAGAGTGAGAAAGGCGTCCGACATCGGCGCACTGCAGAACCACTTGTGCCCACTCAGCCGGTACCAGGCGCCGCTGCCCGGGGCCTCGACCGGCTCGGCGCGGGTGGTGTTGCGGCGCACGTCGCTGCCGCCCTGTTTCTCGGTCATCGCCATGCCGAAGGTGTTGGTCGACTTGTGCCACGCCGGCAGCGCGCGTGGGTCATAGTGGCAGCCGCGCAGGCGCTGCTGCCAGCCCGTGTCGGCTTCGAGGTGGCGCAGTACCGGCATCGCCGCATGGGTCATGGTGAGTGGGCAGCAGAAGCCGGGTTCGGCCTGGGTCAGCAGATAGAGCCCGGCGACGTGGGCCTGATGGCCGCCGTCGTGCTCGCGCTCCCAGGCCACGGCGTGCCAGCCACCCTCGATCGCCAGTGTCATCAATGCATGGTAGGCGGGGTGGTAGTCGACCTCGTCGAGGCGTTGGCCGTAACGGTCGAAGGCGCGCAGCGTGGGCGGATAGCGGTTGGCCTGGTCGGCCCACTCGGCGATGTCGGGCTGACCCAGACGCTGCCCCAGGCGTGCCAGGCGCTCGCCGACCCAGGCCGGGGCCGCGTAGGCGACGGCCTCGCGCAGGGCGGTATCGCTGGCCCAGAGATCGTCTGCGGCGGGCGCGCAAGGCTGATTCTCGACCCGGTGGGTGGAAAGCTCGGTGCGCGGGGCGTAATCGGTCATACGCGGCCTCCGAAGCCTCAGGTTCGATAGCGTTGACCCTAGAGCATAGCGCCGGGTGATGGGGGTGGGCGGGATATTCGACCAATGCGGCAGATGGGGGGCAAAGGCTAGACCCGGGCGCCTAGCTAAGGCAAAAATCGGTAAAGAACGGACCGGGCTGGCGCTCCTGCCGGTTTTCAAAGCCGTATTGTCGAGCGCAGATGGTCTTCGTACAAAGCCCTTTTCGAATCTGAAGAAATAGGCTTTCTGCTGACTCTCTTGATAAGGCTGTTTTGAGGCGTGCCTCGATTTTCTCGAGCAGTGTTTTGCCCTTTTAATGAATGGGTTGGTGAAGTGCTGGGTGTTTGATTTGGCACCCGTTAACGTGAACCAGGCGCTGTCTATTCAGCCTCAGGTGTGGAAAAGGAAGTCGTCTATGTGTACCCGGATTTTAAATAATATCGATGTGTCCCATGTGACCGTCGGTCGATGCATGGATTGGGAGTTTATGCTCCCTGCGTATATCTACTGCCAGCCCGCCAATCGATACTGTATGGGGCTCAGGTCTGAGCAAGCCCGTGAGCTAGAGATCGGTGAAGCGCATATTTTGACTTGGCAAGCACGCTATGCGTCGGTGACCACCCAAGTGGGAGAAGAGGGGGTGTTTGGTACGGATGATGGTATCAATGAAGCGGGGTTGGTTGTTAATGTTCTGTACGACGCTGACTGTGATTATGGTACGGTTCCTTCCAGTGGCGACTTCCATGCGCTGAGCGTTTTGCGCTGGGGGCAATTCATTCTTGATAGCTTTGCCACTGTAGATAGTGCACTTGCGTATTTCAAACGACACCAGATTCATCTGGTGAGTGAATCTGTCCCAGGGGACGAGTCTTCGGGCGCTGAATTGCATGTCGCGTTGTCGGATGCAAAAGGCGACTCCGCCGTGATCGAAATACATAAAGGGGAAATGGTTTTTTACGAGAGCCCGCAATATACGGTGGTGACCAATCAGCCCAGTTATGAGGCGCAGCTGGTGATGTCGCAGTACTGGTTTTATCAATGGGGGTTGTCTGAGGCGACCAATAATAATCCAGTGTATACCTGTCCTGGTGGTGACACCCCGGTTCAGCGCTTTCAGCGAGCTTGCTTCTATCGTTATATGCACCGTGCTCAAGAGAAGCGAGTCGATCGTCTTATGCAGGTTCGTTCGATGATCAATACTTGCGCTGTACCGCTTGGTTTCCAAGCGGATAATCATGGGGGCGACGATAGCCCTTATACGTTATGGTTGAATCTGGCTGACAGTAAGCAGTTGCGCTACTATTTTTTGTTTACAGACCGCTTGGGAGGCCTGGAGTTCGATGTCAAGGGGATTACGGAAACCAAACGGCTTCAGGTAGCTGGTGAGGGAGCGACAACATTGAGTTTTGGGCCGGCTAATGAAGCGATGCAGCCTTGTGAGCCGTTGTTTGAGGCTTGATATCAGCTGAGTGCAGGTACGAGGCCGCACCGAAGCGGACGGCCTCGTATCTTCATCAGGGAGAATACTTGACCAGCTTGTAACAATTCTTTCCCGAGGTCTTGGCGCTGTATAGGGCCTCATCCACGCTGCGTAGTGTTGCGCGGTGCTCTTTGGCGTTATGAAATGCGCATCCTAGACTGACCGTCACTGGGCGCCCTGTAGCAAACTGATGACTCGAGACGGCTTCCAATAAGCGCTGTGGGAATCGCATCACTTCTTTTTCGTGGCTGGCATTGATCGCGATGATGAACTCTTCGCCACCCCATCGTCCTACGGTGCCATCGGTACCTGCAACAGACTGCATGATCTTGCCTAGACTGATGAGGACTTCGTCGCCGACCGCGTGCCCGAATTCATCATTGATGTTTTTGAAATTGTCCACGTCGGCCATGATGATGAATAAGCTTTTTTCTGAGTTCAGAAGCAGATCTTCCATATGGCGACGATTGAATAGCCCGGTCAAGGCGTCAGTCGATGCCAGGGTTCTCAGCTTGTCATTGGATTCCTGAAGAAGCTGGTGAGCGTAGCGACGGCTGGCTTCGTAATAGCACGACAGCATGAAAAGTAGTAGATAAATGGCGATGATGTTGGAGAAAGAGTCCCTGTCCCAGGGCGCAGGCTGCCAAACGCCTAGGTTGCTGCCTGATAGCCACATGACAAATGCTAAATACAGAAGGCTGTACAGCGTGCCATACAGGTAGCCGAGTAAGAAGATGCTGATCAATGGCGCGACAAAGGCCCAGGCCAACGAGTAGTCAAGATTGTTTCTGTCTACCATGACCATGAAACAGACACCGGTCACCATCAGGATCAAAATAAATGATGCCAGTAAGATCCAGCGAAAGCGTAGGAAAATATACAGTGACACGCCTCCCAGTAACGTGCCGGCCAAATCGACGTAAAAAAGAGGTGGGTAGTAGTCAATAACCAGGTTGTAAAATGTGAAAAATGCCGATACGGCAGTGCAGGATAGGATCGTGATGAGAATCAAGCCTAGGCGGCGGTACTGGTCGTTGGATTTGGAAATATTGAGATATTTGGATAGCAGGAACTCAACCACTTTTGTGCCTTTTACGTTCAATGTGGTTCTTCCTTTCTCATGAGTTAGTTTTTTATTGTTCGAGTCATGATGCGTGAAGGCAGATTGAAAAACGCATTATATACCGAAAGATGACAGGGTTGGAAAGTCCTCCCACCGGCGTCTAGGTCGCGCAGCACGAGCCCCGCTCAGGGCGGCATTGCTGGCCCTGAGATCGTCTGCGGCGGGCGCGCAAGGCTGGTTCTCGACCCGCTGGTTGGCCAGCTCGTTGCGCGGAGTGTCGTCGATCATGCCCGGCCTCTGAAGCCTCAGATTCGATAGCGTTTACCCTGGAGCATAGCGCCGGGTGATGTGGGTGGGCGTGATATCCGACCAATGTGGCAGGGGGGATCTGGCAGAAGCATGGCGGCAAGCCATTGAGACGAATCAGGAGACGATGAGGTGAATACAGGCTGCTAAGCTGGCGTGCATCTTCTGGCCGATGGAACACGAGCATCCCATGAGCGACACCATCATCGCCGACGAGCAGGTGCAGCTCGTCGATCCCCGCAACCGCCCCTGTGGCAGCGCTTCCCGGGTCACAATGCGGCGCCTGGGGTGCTGGCACCGCGCCACCTATATCGTGGTGCGCAATCCGGCCGGCGAGCTCTGCGTGCAGACACGAACGCTGATCAAGGAGACCCACCCGGGCTGGTACGATCTCGCCGCCGGTGGCGTGGTCGGGGCGGGGGAAGCGGCGTTACCGGCAGCGCGGCGCGAGCTCGAGGAGGAGCTGGGCATTCGGCGGGTACCGCTGGTCGCGCTGGGCGAGTTCCGTTTCGTCGATGGCGCCCTGCGCATCTATGGCAGTCTTTACGGTGCGCGCTATGCCGGCCCGCTACGCCTGCAGCCGGAGGAGGTGGCAGCGGTCAGCTGGCTGACACCTTCCGCAGCGCTGGCCCTGGCGCACGCCACGCCGGATACCCGTGTGGCGCTGGAACTGGCATTGAATCAGGATGGCTGGTGAAGCGCTGCCCGGCGTGGCAACCTTGTCGCCTCGATACTCAACGAACCCGTCGCGCTTTGCGGCGACGGCGTTCCAGGTCAGGATGAGCGGCCCGCCATGTCGCTGTACACGCAAGATTGCCGCACCCATGCCGGCGAACCCTTCAATCTGCGCGCGCTGCGCGGCCAGGTGCTGCTGGTGGTCAACGTCGCCAGCCAGTGCGGTTTCACGCCCCAGTTAGAGGGGTTGGAGAAGCTCTATCGCGAGTACCGCGACCAGGGCTTCACCATTCTCGCCTTTCCGTGCAACCAGTTCGGCCGCCAGTCGCCGGAGTCGGCCAGCCAGTTCGGCGCCTTCTGCGAACAGCGCTACTCGGTGACCTTCCCGCTGATGGAGAAGGTCAAGGTCAACGGCCGCGACGCCCATCCGCTGTTCACGCAGCTCAGGCGGCAGGCGCCGGGGTTTCTCGGCAGCACGCCGATCAAGTGGAACTTCACCAAGTTTCTGGTCGGCCGTGATGGCCAGATCATCCGCCGCTTCGGCCCCCGCGCCTCGCCGCGCTCGCTGCGGCGGGATATCCAGAAAGCGCTGGATACGCCGTTCTCGGCGTGAGTTTCGCGTGAGGCTCCCAGATGGGTGGGCGCTCAGGTCGGTGGGCGTTCGCCACGCTCTACCATCAACCGATAGACCAGTTCGTCGAAGCGCGGCCGGCTCATCATGGTGGTAAGCCCGGAAAAGAGGGTAGCAACGGCCTTGCGCGCGCCGCTCAGACGGCGGTTATGGCGGACCAGGCGCAAGAGCAGCAGGTTCTCGTCGAAAGCGCGCCACTCACCTGCCATCGACACTTGATAGCGCACCATCACTGGCGACATCTCCAGCCGATAGACCCACTCCAGCTCCTTCAGCGTCAGGCCGCTGGCCTCGATCTCGCGCACCATGCGCGCAAAGTCCGTCTCGCGCGGTTCGCGCTCCAGCCATAGCGCCGACAGCGCCAGCCACAGCGCGCCGCGGCGGGCGATCAATGTTTCGATTTCCTGTTCGTCGCTCATGCTGACTCTCTGGCCGCAGGGGCTCGGGGGATATGGCGCGCCATCTTCGGATAGTGGGCAGGCCGACACAAGAGAACCGCCGCATAAATGCCTGCACGAGCGAATGGCTACGTTGCGCGGTACTCGAAGGCTCGCCTAACCCCATGTTATGTCTCGACTTCTGCGTTCCGTGCGCCTTGCCCTTCATCTCGTTCGGCGATTTATTCTGCGCTTCCCAAGCCTGCGCGGGCTGCGCACAAGTTTTCGTCACCCTGTTAGAATGCGCTCAACATCGCTGTGGGGGGAGCCTCCCACAGCGTTCCGATTCGGTACTGAAAGACGAGGTTAGACGTGATCATCAAGCCCAAGGTCCGCGGTTTCATCTGCACCACGACCCATCCGCTCGGCTGCGAGCGCAACGTGCTCGAACAGATCGAGGCGACCCGCGCGAATCTCGATGGCGTCGAAGGCGGGCCGCGCAATGTGCTGGTCATCGGTGCCTCCAGCGGTTACGGCCTGGCGGCGCGTATCACCGCCGCCTTCGGCTACGGTGCCGACACCCTGGGCGTGTTCTTCGAAAAGCCCGGCAGCGAGAAGAAGCCGGGGACTGCGGGTTGGTACAACGCCGCCGCGTTCGACAAGTTCGCCAAGGCCGAAGGGCTCTACAGCAAGGCGATCAATGGCGACGCCTTCTCCCACGAAGTGCGCGAGAAGGCGATCGAGCTGATCCGTGAAGACATGGGCCAGATCGATCTGGTGATCTACTCCCTCGCTTCGCCGGTGCGCAAGATGCCGGACAGCGGTGAACTCAAGCGCTCGAGCCTCAAGCCGATCGGTGAGACCTACACCGCGACCGCCATCGACACCAACAAGGACACCATCATCGAGGCCTCGGTGGAGCCAGCTACCGAGCAGGAAGTCGCCGATACCATCGACGTCATGGGCGGCCAGGATTGGGAGCTGTGGATCGATGCCCTGGACAAGGCCGGCGTGCTCGCACCCGGTGCCAAGTCGGTGGCGTTCAGCTATATCGGCACCGATATCACCTGGCCGATCTACTGGCACGGTGCCCTGGGCAAGGCCAAGGAGGATCTCGATCGCGCTGCCAGTGAGATCGACGCGCGCCTCGGCCAGCAGGGTGGCAGCGCCAACGTGGCGGTGCTCAAGTCGGTGGTGACCCAGGCCAGCGCCGCGATCCCGGTGATGCCGCTCTATATCTCCATGGTCTACAAGGTGATGAAGGCGCAGGGCGTTCACGAGGGCACCATCGAGCAGCTCAACCGGCTGTTCGGCGAGCGCCTCTACGCCGCCGGCGAGCCGCCGCTCGACGAGGCCGGGCGTCTGCGCCTGGACGACTGGGAACTGCGCGACGATATCCAGGACGCGTGCAAGGCGCTGTGGCCGCAGGTCACCAGTGACAACCTGTTCGAGCTCACCGACTACGCCGGCTACAAGCACGAGTTTCTCAAGCTGTTCGGCTTCGAGCGTGAAGACGTCGATTACGATGCCGAGGTCGATCCGATGGTCGAGTTCGATGTCGTCCAGATGTGATCCGCGTGCGCTGAGCGGGCAGGGCGCCGGGGGCTCGCGGGCGTGATACCGAGAGTTCCGACAGCGTGACCACGCCTGCCCATGACGCCCCACGGCAGGTGGGGTTCGTGCTCCTGCCCGGGTTTTCGCTGCTGGCCCAGGCCTGCGCCATCGAGCCGCTGATCGTCGCCAATGGCCTGGCCGAGCGACGCCTCTACGGGGTCACCACCTTCGGCATTGATGGCCGCCCGGTGGCCAGCGTGGCCGAGCTGGCGCTGACGCCCCAGGGCGTGGCCGGCAGCGATGCGCGCCATCTCGATCTGCTGTTCGTGTGCGCGCCGCCGCTGGCCGCTGACGTGGCGCGGGATGCCAACGACACCCTGCTCGCCTGGCTCAAGCGGCTGGCCCAGCGCGGCGTGATGCTGGGCGGTATCGCCGGCGGTACCCAGTGGCTGGCCCGCGCCGGGGTGCTCGACGGCTATCGCGCCTCGATCCCCTACGCCAGCGCCGACACCTTCAGCCGCGCCTTTCCCGCGATTCACGTCTCACATCAGCTGTTCGAGATCGACCGGGACCGCCTGACCTGCGGCGGCGGTACCGCGGCAATGGATATGTTGATGACGCTGATCGGGCAGCAGCAGGGCGCGGGGCTGGCCCAGCGCATCTCCGAGCACTTCGTGTGCGAGCGTATCCGCATGGCCGACGAGCCCCAGCAGCTGCCGCTGCGCTCGCGGCTGGGCAACGCCCCCGAGAGCCTGCTCGACGCGGTGGCGCTGATGGAGGCCAATATCGAAGAGCCGCTCACCACTCACGAGCTGTCGGCGCACCTGGGAATCTCCCGGCGTCAGTTGGAGCGGCTGTTCAAGAAGCATCTGCAGGCGGTGCCCAGCCGCTACTATCTCAACCTGCGTCTGCAGCGCGCGCGGCGGCTGCTGCGCGAGAGCGATCAGGCGGTGGGCGATATCGCCCTGGCCCACGGCTTCTCCTCGGGGGCGCACTTTTCCACCAGCTATCGCCACCATTTCGGCATCAGCCCGCGCGATGAGCGCTTGGTACACGTACCCCGCGATCCGGAGGGCGACGCATGACACTGACGCTCGAGCAGCACTGGCTGACCCAGGCACGGCGGGTGCCTTCGCCCAATGCCAACGCCCGCCCCGAGGGGGAGGTCTCGGCGGTGGTAGTGCACGGCATCAGTCTGCCGCCGGGCGAGTTCGGCGGGCCGGCGATCGAACAGCTGTTCACCAATACACTGGTACCCACGGCGCACCCTTACTTCGCCAGCATCGCTGCGCTGCGGGTCTCGGCGCATCTGCTGATCCGGCGTGACGGCGAGCTGGTGCAGTTCGTGCCCTTCGATGCCCGCGCCTGGCATGCCGGGCGTTCGCGCTGGCGTGACGAGACGGGCCGTCTGCGCGAGGGGCTCAACGACTTCGCCATCGGTATCGAGCTGGAGGGCACCGACGAACGCCCCTATCGGGCGGCGCAGTACCACGCCCTGGCCGCGGTGCTCTCGACCCTGATGCAGCACTATCCGGCAATCACCCCGGCGCGCCTGGTAGGCCACGCGCAGATCGCGCCGCTGCGCAAACGCGACCCCGGGCCGGCCTTCGACTGGGCCTATCTGCGCCGCTGCCTGGGCCGAGTCTTTTCCTGACAACTCCAGGCCCGAGGTCCCCAGCCTGACAACCTCAGTTCTGACAAACCCTGGCCGGCTGCTATGGTGAGGAGGTCAGCGGCGTGCGCCAGGGCTGGGCGAGGCGTGTGTCAATTCAGCGTTGGTTTGCCCCGAGGTAAATTCACTACCGCTTGGCGGGACACCGATCATCGTGCTGGCTCAAAACTCAAGTGTCTGTAAAGAAAGGATTTATACGAGCGTTTGACGGCGGAAACGGTGGCGGTGAATTGGCAGCGGTGCGCGTTTGCGGTATCTTCTTCGCCGGATTTTCCGCGTCACGCACGCCCGCTGTAATTCAGTTACAGCCGAACAATCTCGGAAAGCGGCCCCAAAAGAGCTGCACCTGCACCGAAGAGCGCATATTCCCAAGCCCCGCTGCGGCTACCCGCCACGGCCGGGCGAATGGCAAACCTTTTCCCATTCGGAGAGTTGTCTATGAGTCTGGAGACACGAGAAGATCTCGATCCGGTCGAAACCACGGAATGGCTGGACTCCCTGGCCTCGGTCGTCGAGCATGAGGGCGAGGAGCGCGCTCGGTACATCCTGAGTCGGCTGGCTGATCGCCTGCGTCGTGACGGCTCTTCGCCGCCGTTCTCCGGCACCACGCCGCACCGCAATACCATTCCGGTGCATCGTGAAGCCAAGATCCCCGGCGACATGTTCATCGAGCGCAAGATCCGCTCGGCGATCCGCTGGAACGCCATGGTCCAGGTGCTGCGGGCCAACAAGAAGCACAAGGGGCTGGGCGGCCATATCGCCAGCTACCAGTCCAGTGCGACCCTCTACGAAGTCGGCTTCAACCACTTCTTCCGCGCCGACAACGGTGACCACAAGGGTGACTTGCTCTACATCCAGGGCCATGTGACGCCTGGCATCTACGCGCGCTCCTTCCTGGAAGGTCGTCTCGACGAGACGCAGATGGACAGCTTCCGTCAGGAAGTCGATGGCGAAGGTCTGCCTTCTTATCCGCACCCCTACCTGATGCCGGACTACTGGCAGTTCCCCACCGTCTCCATGGGGCTGGGTCCGATCCAGGCGATCTATCAGGCCCACGTGATGAAGTATCTCAACTCGCGTGAGCTCGAGGACATGCAGGACCGCAAGGTCTGGGCCTTCCTCGGCGATGGCGAGTGTGACGAGCCGGAATCCCTCGGTGCGCTGCATCTGGCCAGCCGCGAGAAGCTCGACAATCTGATCTTCGTCATCAACTGCAACCTGCAGCGTCTCGACGGCCCGGTACGCGGCAACTCGCGCGTGATCGACGAGCTTGAAGGGGTGTTCCGCGGTGCCGGCTGGAACGTCATCAAGGTGGTCTGGGGCGGTCTGTGGGACCCGCTGTTCGAGAAAGACACCAAGGGCATGCTGCAGAAGCGCATGGACGAGGCGGTCGACGGCGAGTACCAGAACTACAAGGCCCAGGGTGGCAAGTACACCCGCGACAACTTCTTCGGCAAGTACGAAGAGACCGCCGAGATGGTCAAGGATTACTCCGACGAGGAGGTCTTCCGTCTCAACCGCGGTGGCCACGATCCGCAGAAGGTCTACGCGGCCTACCACGAGGCGGTCAACAACGCCAACGGGCGTCCCACCGTGATCCTGGCGCACACCGTCAAGGGCTACGGCATGGGTGGCGGCCACGGCGAAGCCGACATGGAAGCGCACCAGATCAAGTCGATGGACGTCGACGCGCTCAAGGCGTTCCGTGATCGCTTCGGCATCCCGATCTCCGACAAGCAGATCGAGAGTGGCGACATCCCCTACTACAAGCCCGACGACGACAGCCCGGAGATGAAGTACCTGCATCTCCAGCGCGAAAAGCTCGGCGGCTTCCTGCCGGCGCGCAAGTCGGACTTCGAGGCGCTGGAAATCCCTGGCCTCGACGACAAGATGTTCGCCACCCAGCTCAAGGGCTCGGGCGACCGCGAAGTCTCCACCACCATGTCCTTCGTGCGTGTGCTCAATGGACTGGTCAAGCACAAGCAGCTGGGCTCGCGGGTGGTGCCGATCATCCCCGACGAAGCGCGCACCTTCGGCATGGAAGGGATGTTCCGTCAGCTCGGTATCTACGCCGCCGAAGGCCAGAAGTACGAGCCGATGGATGCCGGCCAGATCATGTACTACCGCGAGGACAAGAAGGGTCAGATCCTCGAGGAGGGCATCACCGAAGCCGGCTCGATGTCGGCGTGGATCGCTGCGGCGACCGCCTACGCCAACCATCACCTGCCGCTGATGCCGTTCTACATCTACTACTCGATGTTCGGCTACCAGCGTATCGGTGACCTGATCTGGGCTGCCGGTGACCTGCAGGCGCGCGGCTTCATGGTCGGCGGCACCGCCGGGCGTACCACCATCAACGGTGAAGGCCTGCAGCACCAGGACGGCCACAGCCACATCCTGATGTCCACGGTGCCCACCTGCCGTGCCTACGACCCCTGCTACGGCCACGAAGTGGCAGTGATCGTCCAGGACGGCCTCAAGCGGATGTTCCAGGACAAGGAGAACTGCTTCTACTACCTGACCGTGATGAACGAGAACTACGCGCATCCGGAGATGGTGGAAGGCAGCGAAGAGGGCATCGTGCGCGGCATGTACCGCCTGCACGAAGGCAAGGCCGCGGCCAAGAAGAAGCAGCCGCGGGTTCAGCTGCTGGGCAGCGGCACCATCCTGCGCGAAGTCGAAGCCGCCGCCGAGATGCTCGCCGAAGAGCATGGCGTGGTCGCTGACGTCTGGAGCGTGACCAGCTTCAACGAGCTGCGTCGCGAAGCGCTGGAGTACGATCGTCAGCAGTTCCTCGACTACGACGAGAAGCGCGAGAAGCCGTGGGTGTCGCAGCAGCTCGAAGGCACCGAAGGCCCGGTGATCGCCGCGACCGACTACATGAAGCTCTACGCCGACCAGATCCGTGCCTGGGTGCCGGGCGATTTCCATGTCCTGGGTACCGATGGCTTCGGCCGCTCCGATACGCGTGAGCAGCTGCGTCACTTCTTCGAGGTCGACCGCTACTACGTCACCGTTCAGGCGCTGCGCGCCCTGGCCAAACGCGGTGAGATCGACGGCAAGGTCGTCAACGACGCGATGAAGAAATATGGCCTCGATCCGGCCAAGCCCAGCCCGCTGGTGTCTTGATCGGCAGTTTCCATCGCAGGGTCGCCGCCTCCAGGGGCGGTGACCGCGGCCAGTTGAGCCGGCGCGTGTGCATGACGCGCTGGCGGATGATCAGAGGAGCGCGACCTTGAGTAGCGAAATCATCAAAGTTCCCGACATCGGCGGTAGCGACGGTGTCGAAATCATCGAGATCTCGGTGCAGGCGGGCGACGTCATCGCCGCCGAAGACACCATGATCGTGCTGGAGTCCGACAAGGCCTCGATGGACGTGCCGGCACCCAAGGCCGGCAAGGTCGTCAAGGTGCTGGTGAAGGAGGGCGACACCGTCTCCGAAGGCGACGACATCCTCGAACTCGAAGCGGAAGGCGAGGGTGACGCCGACGCCGAGCAGGACGAGAGTGACGCCGAAGCGGATGACGCCCAGGAAGAGAGCCAGGACGCTGAGTCCGAGCACGCCTCCGCCAGCGAAGCGGCGCCGAAGAAGAAGTCCGGCGGCGGCAAGCGCACCGTCGAGGTCAAGGTGCCGGATATCGGCGGCGGCGACGGCGTCGAGATCATCGAAGTCGCGGTGAGCGAGGGCGACGAGATCAGCGCCGAAGACACGCTGATCACCCTGGAGTCCGACAAGGCCTCCATGGACGTGCCCAGCCCCTACAGCGGCAAGATCGTCTCGCTCTCGATCAAGGAGGGCGACAGCGTCTCCGAAGGTGACCTGATCGGCACCATGGAGATCGCCGGTGAGGGCGACGACGACGCCGAAGACGACGCGCCCGCGGCGGACGATGCCGAAGCGCCAAGTACCGACGACAGCACCGATGCTGAAGACGATAGCGCCGACGAAGACGGTGACGACGAAGGCACCGACGACAGCGCAGGCGGTCGTCAGGAGATTCGCGTGCCGGATATCGGCGGCAGCGAAGGCGTCGAGATCATCGAAGTCGCGATCAGCGAAGGCGATGAGATCGACAAGGAAGACACCCTGATCACCCTGGAGTCCGACAAGGCCTCCATGGACGTGCCCAGCCCGGTCAAGGGCAAAGTGGTCGAGCTGGCGGTCAAGGAGGGCGATAGCGTCTCCGAGGGCGACCTGATCGGCTACGTCGAAGTCGCCGGCCAGTCGGGTGGCAAGAAGAAAGCCGCCAAGTCCGGTGGTGACAAGGACAAGGCCGGGTCGAAGGCGCCGGCGGCCAAGAAAGACGATGCCAAGGCAGCCACCGATTCGCGTGCGCAGAAGCAGCAGAGCGGCGAGCCGAGCCCGGAAGCGCGTCACAAGCACGGCGATGACAAGAGCGCCGGTGCCCATGTGCATGCCGGGCCCGCGGTGCGCAAGATGGCCCGCGAGCTGGGCGTCGAGCTGAACGAAGTCAAGGGCTCCGGTCCCAAGGGGCGCATCCTCAAGGATGACGTCGACGGCTTCGTCAAGCAGGTGATGCAGGCACGCAAGCAGGGTGGTGGGCAGGCGGCAGCGCCCGCGGCCAGCGGCGGCGCCGGTATCCCGCCGGTACCGGCGGTCGACTTCAGCCAGTTCGGCGAGATCGAAGAGAAGCCGATGGGCCGCCTGATGAAGGCCGGGGCGACCAACCTGCATCGCAGCTGGCTCAACGTGCCCCACGTCACCCAGTTCGACGAGGCGGACATCACCGAGCTGGAAGCCTTCCGCAAGGCGATGAAGGACGAGGCACAGCAGCAGGGCGCCAAGCTCACGCCGCTGCCGTTCATGATCAAGGCTGCGGCCAAGGCGCTGGAGAAATTCCCGCAGTTCAACGTCTCGCTGCATCCGGATGGCGACAAGCTCATCCAGAAGAAGTATTTCCACATCGGCGTGGCGGTGGACACCCCCAACGGCCTGATGGTGCCGGTGATCCGCAATGTGGATCAGAAGGGCATCATCGAGCTGGCCAAGGAGGTGATCGACCTCGCCGGGCGCGCCCAGGAGGGCAAGCTCAAGCGCGACGAGATGCAGGGTGGCTGTTTCACCATCTCCAGCCTGGGCTCGATCGGCGGTACTGCCTTCACGCCGATCGTCAACACGCCGGAAGTGGCGATTCTGGGGGTCTCCAAGTCGCAGATGAAACCGGTCTGGAACGGTTCGGAGTTCAAGCCGCGGCTGATGTGCCCGCTGTCGCTCTCCTACGATCACCGGGCGGTCAACGGTGCCGATGCGGCGCGCTTCACCGCCTATCTGGCCCAGGTGCTCACCGACATCCGCCGCATGCTGGTCTAAGCGCGCGGTTCGGCAGTACCAGCGCCGATGGCTTCTGCGGGAGCCATCGGCGTTTTTTGTGAAGAGCCATCGGCGTTTTTCATGAAGAGCCATCAGCGTTTTTTGTAAATGGTCATCGGCGTTCTGTAAGTAGCCATCGGCATTTTTTGTGGCGGTTTTACAGAGCGCCATCGGCGCTTTCACGCCCCTATCCCCCACGATTTCTCACCTCGGGCCCGCTCTGCGCCCAACCGAGCCTTGTGCGCCCGAGTGGCGAAAGGTATCGTCATGTGCCACTGACGATGTTACCGGCGTCGCCTCGGGCGGCCGTGAGGTCACATAAGAACGATGCCATTCACGAAGGAGCTGTATCGATGCGTTTGATCCTCTTGGGCGCCCCTGGCGCTGGCAAGGGCACCCAAGCTCAGTTCATCTGCGAGCACTTCCATATCCCGCAGATTTCCACCGGCGATATGCTGCGTGCCGCCGTCAAGGAAGGCAGCGAACTGGGGATCAAGGTCAAGGAGACCATGAACAGCGGCTCGCTGGTGTCGGACGATCTGATCATCGCCCTGGTCAAGGAGCGCATCGCGCAGCCGGATTGCGCCAACGGCTTCCTGTTCGACGGTTTTCCGCGCACCCTGCCGCAGGCCGACGCCATGAAGGATGCCGGCATCAAGCTGGACCACGTGGTCGAGATCGCGGTCGACGACGAAGAGATCGTCAAGCGTCTGGCCGGTCGCCGCGTCCACCCGGATTCCGGGCGTGTCTACCACCTCGAGTACAAGCCGCCGCGCGAGCCGGGCAAGGACGACGTCACCGGCGAGCCGCTGATCCAGCGTGACGACGATACCGAGAAGACCGTGCGTCATCGTCTCTCGGTCTATCACGATCAGACCGCGCCGCTGGTCGGCTACTACCAGGAGTGGGCCGCCGAAGACCCCGAAGCGGCGCCGGCCTACCACCGTATCGCCGGTGTCGGCAGCGTCGACGATATCCGCTCCCGCGTGCTCTCCGCCCTCGAGGGCTGAGACCGTGCGACCGTCCCGCCAGTCGGCGGGGCGGTCGTCGCCACGCCTGTCACACGCTATACTCGCCCCTCCTTTTGTAGTCACCCCGGGAAACCGATGTCGACGCTGCTGGCCCTAGACGCCTCCTCGACCGCCTGCTCCTGCGCGCTCTGGCGGGACGACGACCTGATTCATCGTTTTGAAATCGCCCCGCGCGAACATACCCGCCGGCTGCTGCCGATGGTCGACGAACTCCTCGCCGAGGCGGATCTCGCTCTCACCGCGCTGGATGCCATTGCCTATGGTCATGGTCCCGGTTCGTTCACCGGGCTGCGCATCGCTGCGGGTATCGCCCAGGGTCTTGCCTACGGCGCCGAGCTGCCGCTGATGGGGGTCTCCACCCTCGAGGCGCTGGCGCTGGCGGCACACCGCAAGTGGCATGCGCGCCATGTGATCGCGGCGCTGGATGCGCGCATGGACGAGATCTACGTTGGCGCCTATCGCTGTGCCGACGGCGAGCTGACGCCCTGCCTCGAGGAGCGCGTGATCGCCCCCGAGCGGCTGCGGTTGCCGGCGGAGAGCGGTGATCGCGAATGGCTGGGCATCGGTAGCGGCTGGCAACTGCTGGCACGCATGCCGGTGGAGATACAGGCCGTGCTGCCCCAGACTCTGCCTGACGAGCTGCCGGCGGCCGAAGACATTGCGCGTCTCGCCGCCGCCGCTTGGGCGCGCGGCGAGCGTGGCGCACCGCCGCATGCGGTGACGCCGGTCTATCTGCGCAATGAGGTGGCATGGCGCAAGGCTTAGGTATGGTTTAGAAAGGACGGCGCTCGCCCGCTTGTCAGACAGTCCTGAACGCTGTCTGGACCAAGCTCCGCGACTCGCGATAGGCAGCCCAGGAAGGGCTGAGTCCGGCAGGGCAGTGTGACTCGCGGCGGCAGTGGCCATTCCACGCTTATCCCGGGGCGGCTGGCCCCCTCTGCAAGGAAACGCTTCATCATGGACGTGTTGCATCTCGCGGCGCTGGCGCTGATCCAGGGCCTGACCGAATTCCTTCCGATCTCTTCCTCTGCCCATCTGATCCTGCCGTCGCAGTTGCTCGGCTGGCCGGATCAGGGGCTGGCATTCGATGTCGCCGTGCACATCGGCTCGCTGGGCGCGGTGCTGGTGGCCTTCCGCCACGAGGTGATCAAGATTCTTTGCGCCTGGTTCGGGCAGTTCGGCGCGCGTGGGCCGAGCCCCGAGAGCCGACTGGGCTGGGCGATCATCGTCGCCACGCTCCCGGCAGTGGTGTTCGGCCTGCTGGTCGACGACTGGGTCGAATCCGCCGGGCGCTCGGTGCTGGTGATCGCCACCACCACGATCGTCTTCGGCGTGCTGCTGGGCATCGCCGACGCTCGCGGCAGCCGGGTCGAGCCGCTGGGCGCGATGACCTTAAAGCGCGCGCTGCTGATCGGCCTGGCCCAGGCGGCGGCGCTGATTCCCGGCACCTCACGCTCGGGCATCACCATGACCGCCGCGCTCATGCTCGGCTTCACCCGGCAGGCGGCGGCACGCTTCTCGTTTCTGCTCTCGATTCCGCTGATCCTGGCCGCCGGTACCCTCAAGGGGGTCGAGCTGGCGCAGTCGGGTACCGCCACCCAGTGGCACGAGATCGCCCTTGGCGTGGGCTTCTCCTTCGTCGCCGCCTGGCTCTGCATCAAGCTGTTCCTGGCTGCGCTCGACCGCATCGGCATGCTGCCGTTCGTGATCTACCGTCTGCTACTCGGCGTGGTGCTGTTCGTATGGGCGACCTGAGCGGCGCTCTGCCGGTGGATGAGGCGGTGGTCGTGGTAGGCGAGCCGCTGCGCCCGCTGGCGGCTCGCTATGGGCTGACGTGGCGCGCCGAGCCGCCAGCCGAGGGTCTGGCCCTGCGCCAGGGCCCGGCGGGGCTGGAGATCGCCGGTGATCCGGCGCTCTACGGCCACCCTGTGCGTGCGGACTTCGTCAGCGGCGCTGCCGACCATCGGCGCCGCTTCGGCGGCGGCCGCGGCCAGCTGGTGGCCAAGGCGTGCGGCTTCGGCAAGGGCGTGCTACCCCAGGTGGTGGATGCCACCGCCGGACTCGGGCGTGACGCCTTCGTGCTCGCCTCGCTGGGCGCCCAGGTGCTGATGGTCGAGCGCGTGGCCGCGATCCATGCGCTGCTCGACGACGCCCTCGCGCGGCTGGCGGTTGCCGACGAACTCGGCGAGATCGCGGCACGACTGGCGCTGCGCCATGCCGATGGCACCACGGCGCTGGCGGATGCCATCGCCGACTGGCCGCACGCGCCGCAGGTGATCCATCTCGACCCGATGTTCCCCCATCGGGAGAAGTCCGCGCTGGTCAAGAGAGAGATGCGGCTGTTCCGCGAGCTGGCTGGCGCCGATGACGACGCCCCGCAGCTGCTGGCAGCGGCGTTGGATCTCGCCACCCACCGGGTGGTGGTCAAGCGCCCGCGCAAGGCGCCGCCCATCGCTGGCCCGGCGCCTCAGCACGTGATCGAGGGCAAGACCAGCCGCTACGATCTCTACGTGCGTCGCTCGCTGCGCACGGATGCCGCCTCGCCCTGAGCCACTGCCGTGGCCGCTGTCGCCCCTGCTGTCGTGCCCGTCGTCGCTGGTTTGCCTGCTGACGGCTGCTCCAGGGTCTCTCCCCGGCCTGCTGGGCGCTTGAATAGAATCAGCCACAGCGCCAGCGCGATCAGCGCGCCGCCGGCGGCGTGGGCCCAGGTCACCTGCTCGTCGAGAAACAGCGCGCCCCACAGCACGCCGAACAGCGGCACCAGTAGCGTCACCGTCAGCGGTTTGATCGGGCCCAGCTCCTCGACCAGACGGAAGTAGAGCAGATAGGCCAGCGACGTGCAGGCCAGCCCCAGTGCCAGCAGCGCCAGCCAGACGTGGACATCGTGCCACTCTCCCGCCGTGGGCTGCAGCGTCACCTGGCCCAGCATCAACGGCGCCAGTAGCAGCGTCGCGCCGAGCTGCGAGCCGAGCGCGATCAGACGTGAGTCGAGGCCGCCACGCTGGGCGATCCAGCGCCCCACCAGAAAGCCGCTGATGCCGTAGCAGGCCGCCGCCCCAAGGCAGGCCAGGGCGCCGATCATCAGACCGCTGCTCAGCGCCACCGGCCCGCTGACCACCAGTACCGCCACCCCCATCATGCCGACCACCACGCCGCCCAAGCGCTCGCGGGTCAGCCGCTCGGAAAAGCAGGCGGCGCCGATGAGTACACCCATCAGCGGCGTGGAGGCGTTGAGCAGCGCCGAGTAGCCCGCCGGGATGAAGCGCGCGGCGACGCAGAAAAGCGCAAACGGCAGCCCCGAGTTGATCATGCCGATCACCAGGGTGGTGACGAACTTGCCGTCGAAGCGCCAGCGCACGCGCCATACCAGTAGTACCGCGATCAGGCCGAGAGCACCGAAGAAGACGCGAAAGAAGGCGGTGGGAAAGACCCCCAGCGCCGGCGTGGCAATGCGCATGAACAGAAAGCTGGCACCCCATAACGAGGAGAGAAAAATCAGGCGCAGTACGGCGGGCAATGGCATGGGGCTCCTCCAGGCATCTCTTCCAGGTGCGCGCCCGGGGCCGAGGCGCGCTGACAGTCAGCAGTCTACGCCCGTTCGGTAGCATCGCCTGGCCATTTGCGGCGGCGGTGTTCGCTACGTGCGTGTGGCCACGGCAGTAAGCCTCACTTCGCTCAGAGGGTGTTTACAAAATGCCTGCGCTCGGCAATACGGCGTTGAAATCCACCTCACTGAACAACGTTCAGAACGTCCGTAGGACGGCCCGAAGGGCGAGCGGAGCGAGTCATATACTCATTTACTCCAAGTAAACTGGAACGCCAGCCCGGTCCTTTTTTCGGCCGATTTCGCCTTGTCTTGCCTTCGCTCGTCGAATTTGTAAACACCCTCTCAGGGGGCGATCAGCGGTAGCCACAGCGCCAGCGCGACCAACGTGGCCAGCAGTACCGGCGGTGTGATCAGCAGCCCGATCTTCATGTAGCGACCCCAGCCGATGCGATAGCCCTTCTTGGCCAGCACGTGCAGCCACAGCAGGGTCGCCAGGCTGCCGATCGGGGTGAACTTGGGCCCCAGGTCGTTGCCGATCACATTGGCATAGATCATCAGCTCGCGGGTCACCGCCGGCACGTCGGCCTGGTGGATCGCCAGCGCCCCGACCAGGGTCGAAGGCAGGTTGTTCATTACCGAGGCGAGCAGGGCGCTGAAGAAGCCGGTGCCGACGGTGGCCACCAGCGGGCCGTGCTGGCCCAGCCACTCGAGCACGCCGGCGGCCAGCGGCGTGAGCCCGGCGTGGCCGAGACCGTAGACCACCAGATACATGCCCACCGAAAACCACACGATCTGCCACGGCGCGTGGCGCAGGGCGTGGCCGACCGAGACCACCGCGCCGCGGCCTGCCTGCCACCAGCGCCCGGCGATGACGATCAGCGACAGCGCCGCCGCGCCGGTGACGAAGGCCACCGGCACGTGCCAGGCGGCGGTGACGAAGTAGGCCACCAGCAGCGTGATCAGCAGCGGAAAGGCGGCGCGGAACACCAGCGGATCACGGATCGCGGTGTGTGGTGGGTCCAGCTTCTCCAGCGCGTAGCGCTTGGGCACCCGGCGACCGAAGGTGAGCCACAGCACTGCCAGGGTCGCCAGCAGCGAGACCAGATTGACCGGCAGCATGACAACGGCGTAGCGCGAGAACGAGATGCCGAAGAAGTTGGCGCTGACGATGTTGACCAAGTTGGAGATCACCAGCGGCAGGCTGGTGGAGTCGGCGACGAAGCCGGTGGCGATGATGAACGCCAGTGCCGCCTGGGGCGAGAACTCCAGGCGCAGCAGAATCGCCAGCACGATCGGTGTCAGCAGCAGCGCCGCACCGTCGTTGGCGAAGAACGCCGAGATCACCGCGCCGAGCACCACCACCAGCGGGAACAGCCAGTGGCCGCGGCCATTGCCCCAGCGTGCCACGTGCAGCGCCGCCCAGGCGAAGAAACCGGCCTCGTCGAGGATCAGCGAGATGACGATCAGGCCGACGAAGGTAAAGGTAGCGTCCCAGACGATATCCCAGACCGTGCCGATATCGCCTGGCTGGACGACACCGGTCGCCAGCGCGAGCACGGCGCCGCCGACGGCGCTCCAGCCGATACCCAGGCCGCGGGGTTGCCAGATCACCAGGATCAGGGTGACGACGAAGATGGCCAGCGCCAGCATGCCAAGACTCTCCACGAAGGGGGCGGGAGCCGGGCGCCGCGAGACACCGCCCGGCACGGGCACCCGATAATCGATTAGGGAATGCGATCACAGATCGCGCTGATTGACCCGGGCGGAGAGCTGGGCGGCGCTCTCCACGCGCTCCGAGTAGCGGTCGGTCAGATAGGCCGCACGCCCGCGGGTCAGCCAGGTGAACTTCACCAGCTCCTCGCAGACGTCGACGATGCGCTGGTAGTAGGGCGAGGCGCGCATGCGGCCAGCGTCATCGAACTCGTTGAACGCCTTGGGCACCGATGACTGGTTGGGGATGGTCAGCATGCGCATCCAGCGGCCAAGAATACGCATCTGATTGACCGCGTTGAAGCTCTGGCTACCGCCGCAGACCTGCATGACCGCCAATGTCTTGCCCTGGGTGGGGCGGATGCCGCCCAGCGACAGCGGCAGCCAGTCGATCTGTGCCTTCATCACCGCGGTCATGGCGCCGTGGCGTTCCGGGCTCACCCACACCATGCCTTCGGCCCAGGTGGCCAGCTCGCGTAGCGCCGCGACCCGCGGGTGCTCCGGCGCCGCGGCATCCGGCAGCGGCAGGTCGCGCGGGTCGAAGGTGGCCACCTCGCAGCCGAAGGCTTGCAGCAGCCGGCCCGCTTCTTCGGCCACCAGGCGCGAATAAGCGCGCTCGCGCAGCGAGCCATAGAGCACCAGGATGCGCGGCGGATGATGGGGCCCCGCCTCTCCCGCCAGGGCCTCGCCATCGATGGGTGCGAAGGCGGCGGGATCGAGCTGGGGCAGGGTGTCGAATGACGCAGGCATGGCGGCTACTCAGCGGCGGGCGGATGGCTGGACTTCGGTGTCGAGTGCACGACCTCGCCATCTTCCTTGGTGAAGGTGGCGATCGGATGATCCAGCAGCGACAGCACGACCTCCGAGGGACGGCACAGCGCAGCGCCCTTGGCGGTGACCACGACCGGGCGGTTGATCAGAATGGGATGGGCGAGCATCGTCGTGATCAGTGTTTCGTCGTCGAGGGTCGGGTCGTCCAGGCCGAGTGTGTCGTAGGGGGTGCCCTTGCGTCGCAGCAGCTCGCGCGGCGACAGCCCCGTGGCTGCCAACAGGGCCACCAGTTGGGCGCGATCCGGTGGGGTCTCGAGATAGTGGATCACCTGGGGCGTCTCCCCTGAGGCTTCGATCATCGCCAGGGCGTTACGCGAGGTACCGCAGTCGGGATTGTGATAGATCACGGGGTTCATGGTGTCTCTCATGACGGATCGGTCGATGGGCTGGCTGCGGCGCTGGCACAGCCGCCGAGCAGGCTATCCAGTGGCGCGCAGACCTCGGGGCTGCCTTGGCAGCAGTCGCTGACCAGGAACGCGGCCAGGGCGCCGACGGCGGCGAGGTCGGCGCGGTAGATCATCGAGCGGCTCTGACGCTGGGCATGAATCAGGCCGGCGCGGCTGAGCACCGCCAGATGCGCCGACATCGTGTTGTGCGGCACGTCGAGGTGGCGCGCCACCTCGCCGGCGGCGAGGCCGTCGGGTTCGTGCCGGGTCAGCAGGCGAAAGGCCGCCAACCGGGTTGGCTGCGACAGCGCGGCGAAGGCGTCGAGAGCGTCATTAGTGTCCATATATCCAAGAATATCGACATAAGGTCGAGGCGGCAATCACCACGATGGCCTTTCGGCGAGAGTGAGAGCGGTATGACCTTTGTGTGACCTGTATGAGCGAACTACGCTCAAGAAGCTGTCTGGGCGGCAACCCGCCCAGCGCCCTATACGATCAAGGAGGTCGCATGTACGAAGAGCAGATGAAAGGACGCACGGAGTCCCTCAAGGGCCAGGCGCAGGAAGCCGTGGGCCGGTTCACCGAGGACGAAGAGCTGCGCGACGAGGGCCGTGCGCGCCACGCTGCGGGCAAGCTGCAGGCCAACTACGGCGAGAAGCTCGACAGCGTGCGCGAGGCGACGGTCAAGAATCCGATCAGCGCGCTGGCGATCGCCGGTGGCGTCGGGGTGTTCCTGGGTATCCTACTCGGACGCCGCTGATACGTCCGAGTGCGCTACCCGCTCCCTGACGACGAAAGCCCCGGCTCAGCCCGGGGCTTTCATCGTCAGGAGGTATCGGAAGGTAGATGTCGACGCAGTTTCACATTTGACGCGGAAAATACTTGAGGCCAGCCTTCGTCGGGGCCATTATCTGCGCCCTTCCATCGGTCGCTGTGGCCGGCGGAGGACCAAGACCGGGGTGGCATCGGGTCGGGGTGCGCTGAATCTGCACGACAGATGAGTTGCCCACTACCGATAAGACCTTCCACTGTTGACTTTTCCCGATCTGGAATCGAACTCATGAGCAAAGTCCTGATTATTGGCGCCGGTGGCGTCGGCGGTGTCGTCACGCACAAATGTGCGCAGCATCCCGAAGTGTTCACGGAAATCTGCCTCGCCAGCCGCAATGAAGCGAAGTGCAAGGCGATCGCCGAGCAGTTGCCGCGTCCCATCCAGACCGCCCAGGTCGACGCCGACGACGTGGACGCGATCGTGGCACTGATCGAATCGTTCAAGCCGGACGTCCTGATTCACGTGGCGCTGCCGTATCAGGATCTGACCATCATGGAGGCGTGCCTGCGCACCGGCGTGCCTTATCTGGATACCGCCAACTACGAACATCCGGACGAAGCCAAGTTCGAGTACAAGGAGCAGTGGGCATTCCAGGAGCGCTACCAGAAGGCCGGCAACATGGCCACGCTGGGCTGCGGCTTCGACCCCGGCATGACCAATATCTACTGCGCTTACGGCCAGAAGAACCTGTTCGACGAGATCCACCGCATCGATATCCTGGATGCCAACGGCGGCGACCACGGCTATCCGTTCGCCACCAACTTCAACCCGGAGATCAACATTCGCGAGATCACCGCGAATGGCCGCTACTGGGAGAAGGGTGAGTGGGTCGAGACCGCGCCGCTGGCCGAGAAGCGCACCTTCGACTTCGACGGCATCGGTGAAAAGGATCTCTACCTGCTCTATCACGAAGAGCTGGAATCGCTCTCCCAGAACATCAAGGGGCTCGAGCGCATCCGCTTCTGGATGACCTTCTCCGAGAAGTACATCACCCATCTCAAGGTGCTCGAGAACGTCGGCATGACCAGCATCGAGCCGATCG
Source organism: Salinicola endophyticus (assembly GCF_040536835.1). NCBI lineage: Bacteria > Pseudomonadati > Pseudomonadota > Gammaproteobacteria > Oceanospirillales > Halomonadaceae > Salinicola > Salinicola endophyticus. The sequence goes on along the minus strand of NZ_CP159578.1, from coordinate 2,982,548 downwards.
AGGTCGACGGTGCCCAGGTTTCGCCGCTGCAGTTTTTGAAGCGCGTGCTGCCGGACCCCGCATCGCTCGGCCCGCGCACCAAGGGCAAGACCAACATCGGCGTCATCCTCGACGGCATCAAGGATGGCAAGCGGCGCAAGGTGTACATCTACAACATCTGCGACCACGAGAAGTGCTACGCCGAAGTGCAGTCCCAGGCGATCTCCTATACCACCGGCGTGCCGGCGGTGACCGGCGCCATGCTGATGCTCGAGGGCATCTGGAAGGGCGATGGGGTGTTCAACGTCGAGCAGCTCGACCCCAACCCGTTCATGGAGCGCATCGGTGAGATGGGCCTGCCGTGGCAGATGGTCGAGCTCGATCCCGACGTCGACCCGCTGGCCTGAGGGCCGGCGTGATGGCTGATGCGATGAGCGATTCCACGCACGCGACGCCGGCGGAGATCTGCGGTTTCGATATCCACGCCTGCCCGTCGCCGGCCTACGTGGTCGACGATGCGCGCCTCACGCGCAATCTGGAGCTGCTGGCGCGGGTTCAGGCCGAGAGCGGTGCCAAGATACTGCTGGCGCTCAAGGGGTTCGCCATGTGGGATACCTTCCCGCTGGTGAGCCGCTATCTGGTCGGCACCACCGCCAGTGGGCAGGACGAGGCGCGTCTCGGCGCGGAGACCTTCGGCGGCGAGGTGCATGTCTACTCGCCCGCCTTCACCGCGCCGGAGATGGAGGTGGTGCTGCGCTACGCCGACCATCTCAGCTTCAACTCTCCTGGCCAGTGGCGCCACTTCCGCGACACCGTCGCGGCGGCGCCGCGGCCGGTTTCCTGCGGGCTGCGGGTCAATCCGGAGCACTCCACCGGCGAGGTCGCGCTCTATGACCCCTGCGCGCCGGGCTCGCGTCTCGGCACGCGGGCATCCGAGCTGCGCCCGGGGGATCTGGAAGGGCTGGAAGGGCTCCACTTCCATACCCTGTGCCAGCAGAACAGCGACGCGCTGGAGGCGACCCTGGCGGCGTTCGAGGCCCGGTTCGGCGAGTATCTCGGCGGGCTGCGCTGGGTCAACTTCGGCGGTGGGCACCACATCACCCGGGCCGACTACGACGTCGCGCGGCTGGTGCGGGTGATTCGCGAGTTTCGTGCCCGGCATCCGCATCTCGAGGTCTATCTGGAGCCGGGCGAGGCGATCGCGCTGAATACCGGCTTTCTGGTGGCCACGGTGCTGGATATTGTCGACAACGATGGCCCCATCGCGATTCTGGATACCTCCGCCACCGCGCACATGCCCGACGTGCTGGAGATGCCGTATCGCCCTGAGATTCTCGGCGCGGCCGAGCCGGGCGCGAAGGCTTACACCTATCGCCTGGGCGGCACGACCTGTCTGGCGGGTGATGTGATCGGCGACTACGCGTTCGACGCCCCGCTCGCCATCGGCGATCGGCTGGTGTTCACCGACATGGCCCACTACACCATGGTCAAGACCACCACCTTCAACGGCATTCGTCTGCCGTCGATCTGCCGGGTCGACGCCGAGAGTCGCGAGGTGCGCACGGTCAGGACCTTTGGTTACGAGGATTATCGCCAGCGCTTGGGTTGAAGGCCGGTGTCGCCCGGTGGTGTCCGATAAACCCCGCTTCGGCGGGGTTTTTTAATGTCTGTAGGCAAGGCATCCCGGCCAAGGGGGGAGCGAGAGGATATATGGGAGGGTCGCGAGCAGGCACAAAAAAGGCCGCCGAGACGGGGGAGGCGGCCAAAGGGCTTGGACAAAACGTTCGAACGCTGCGAGTCAGTGAAAGCTGGCGTTGCGACAGGATCAGTGGCTTATACGGCGACCGAGGGCGAGCGTTTCTCGCTCATTGCAGTCACCGCGGTATCGGCACGACGCGATTCGTAGCGGGGTGGCTCGAAGTGGTGCGCCGTACATTGAGCGCAGCGCAGCTTGCGCGTCTCACCCGGGCCCGAGGCGACGTAGAACTCGCGGAAGCCGCAGATCAGACACGGCTGCTCGAGTTGCAGTCGACTCACGCCGAACGTCGCGCCGTCGGGTCGTTGAGCGCTCGGCTGGAGCGCGCCATCTGCAGGATCAACCCGCGTGACAGATTGAGCGCATGCATGGGATAGGAGACAGAGTGAGTATCGGCGTAGTGGCCGCAGGTATCGATGAACTCACCGCAATCGGTGCAGGTGATTTCGTCCCAGTCGTTGGCGGTATCCGGGGCGATGGCGTGCTGACTTCCACAGCGGGTGCATGAGATCTGGTAGTTCATGACTTCCCTCCTTGGCGCTGAGAGTGGACTTCCGGTGTCCAGGGGGTCGGCATCCTTGCCGGTCCGGCCAGTGCGGGGGAGGCTGGCCTTCGGGACATCCTGTCCGTGTGTGACACCCTAAACTTGGCATAACCCGTAAAACTGTACAAGGGTTTTTTCAAGTACAACTCTGGGTCAGCTTGTGCGATCCGTGTCATGGCGCGACATGGCGTCTCTGTGGCAGGGGTCGCACTGGCCATGGGCCGTTGCTAATCACGCTAGCGCTCGATCTTTGCATGTCGATGACAGGCCGGTGTCAGCCCGCCGGACGCTCTCGAGAGAGGGGCTGTGGAGAGAGGTTCTGGAGAGGGTCTCAGGAGGCCGACGGCGGCGCACCGAGAGGGCCCATCTCGCCATTCAGAATGGTGTCCAGCAGCTCTTGGGCGCAGTTGGGCAGCACGCCCTCGTCACGAATCAGCAGCGTGCGCTCGCGGTAGGCCCAGGCATCGCCGAGATGGCGTACCTGCAGCTTCATGCTGGCCTGATAGCGCCGCGCGCAGGACTCGGGAATGATCCCCACGCCGACCCCGGCCTCGATCATGCGGCAGGCCGATTCGAAGCCGAACACCTGTATGCGCACCGGCAGCGGCAGGCCGAGCTCAAGCGCCTTCACCTGCAGGAAATGAAACAGCGTGCTGCCCTCGTGGAGCCCGACATGGGGGAAGTCGAGCGCATCCTCGAAGGTCACGGCGTCGCGGGTCGCCAGCGGGTGCTCCCACGGGGTGGCCAGAACCAGCCGGTCGCGGCTGAAGGGCAGCGAGCGCAGCCGCGGCGGCACCTCCATCCCCACCATGATGCCGAGAACCCCCATGTCGGCGGTGCCATCGAGCACGCCGCGAATGATATCGCTGGTCATGCGCTCCTGCAGATCGACGGTCACACCGGGCCGGGTGGCGAGGAACGCGGCCAGTACCTCGGGCATGAACTCGATCACTGCGGTGGTGTTGGCGAAGATGCGCAGGTGCCCGCTGGCGCCATCGGCGTAGGCGGAAAAGTCGCTCTTGACCCGCTCCACCTGGCGCAGGATCAGGCGTGCATGATTCAGCAGGCGCTCTCCGGCGGGCGTCAGCTCCACACCCTGGGCGCTGCGATAGAACAGGCGGCTATCGAGCTGCTGTTCGAGAGTCTTGATCCGCCCGCTGACTGCGGCGGTGGAGAGATGCGCGCGGCTAGCGCCGGCGGTCAGGCTGCGGGCCTCGGCGACATGAACGAAGATACGAAGATCGGCGAGATCGAAATGCATGGCGCTCGGCGTCGCTGGGGGAGTGTCAGGGCAGACGAGTATAGCGTTCTGGGCCCTGGCATCACTAGGCCGTGGCAAAGGACCACATAGGTTATCGTAGCGCCCGGTGGAGAGGCCCTAGAGTGGCGGCACTTTCATAAGGAGGTGCTGATCCATGGAGTGGTTCGCACAGAACAGCCGGGCGATTACCGCGGTGAGCAGCCTGCTCACGCTGTTTGTCTGGGTATTTTACGCACAGATTCTCTACCGCAATTTCGCGCGTACTCGGCGGCCCAGGATCATCATCAACCGGGGCCATGGCAACGGCCTCGGGGCGCGCTGCTTGATCAGCAACATGAGTTCCGAGCCGATCTTTCTCGAGCACGTGATCGTCTCCCTGCACACCAGTGAAGGGTGGTTGACCAAGGATCTGATCGACGAAGAGGTCAACTATCTGCGAGAGGCGGAATCCGACAGCCAGCACGTCTCTAGCCAGGGGCCGATGCTCTCCGGCAGCTTCAGCCATATCGGCACTTTTCGCGCGATCATCCAGCAGATCTGCCGCAACCACGACATCGACTTCGCCCAGGGGCATACCAGTAACGGCGCCAAGCTGCACCATCTCGATGTGCGGGTGGTGGCGATCTATGGCAGCGAGGACCATCCCATTGGGGCGGCGCGCCGCTTTCGCATGGAGCAGGAGGAAGACGGGGATACCTGCGTACTCGTGCCGGTCTCTTTCGATACCAAGCGCTATGCCAGCCGGCTGCAGCGCTGGCGGGTGCGCCAGTGGATTCGTCGCCTCGACTGAGAATCGACGCCCAAACGCAACGAAGCCCGCGTATGCGGGCTTCGTCGGTGCTATCTTGCGCCGTGGCGCAGGGCTAGCGAGATCAGAGCGGCTTGATGTTGGAAGCCTGCAGACCTTTTTTGCCTTGAGTCACGTCGAAGGAGACTTCCTGGCCTTCCTGCAGCGACTTGAAGCCACTCGCTTGGATTTCAGAGAAGTGCGCGAACAGGTCGTCGCCGCCTTCAGACGGAGTGATGAAGCCAAAGCCCTTGGAGTCGTTGAACCACTTAACGGTGCCAGTTGCCATGTGTCGAATTCCTCAATACGTGAGCTTGCGCTCAAAAGTTGCCGGGTAATACCCGAATTAGTGGGCAAAACAAGGGGATATAACCAGGCTACCGATTGACTCGACTGCGACTGACAATATGCGACTTGCTACCTACCTGCCTCAGGGTGCGGCCTTGAGGCGGAAGTGTCAAACGATATTTTCGCTGAGGCGAGAAAATATCGCCCGAGGCCCGTGCGGGACGAGACGCCTGGGCAAGCTGTTGCCAAAAGCATCATCCCGAACAGGGGAATCGGGGCCACGTAGGGGGCTCAGCGTCTGGCGCTCGCGCGCTGTGCGCTACGATGTCCATCGGTGAGCGGAGAAGCGCCACAAACGCGGTGTGCGCCGATGGCGGCAGCGATTCGTGAGCGCCCCAACTGGCGGTGAGCACTGCAGCGCTCGCAGATGGCGCGCTCGGGGGCGAGTGAAACATCGAAACGATCGTGTCCACAGACCCAGCATCTGACGTCGAGACGTACCGCTGTCATGCCGCTTCCCCGGTGATGCCGATGAGGCTGGCATTACCCGGCTGCTCGCGTGCCATGCGTAACAGCGTCTCGACGGAGAGACTCAGCGTGTGCAGGCGATGATTGCGCGACCCGAAGGTGGCGTTGTGGTCGCGTGTGGCGATGAACTCGCCGCAGCCGACGCAGATGATCTCGTCCCAGTCCTGGGCGGCGTCGTTGGAGTGGCCTTGGGTATGGCCACAGCGGTGACAGGCAATATCGTGTTTCATTGGGGGCCTTCCTCGGCATCCAACCGTCGATCTTCCTGACCGGCGGTACTCAAAGGTGGCAATCCTTGCCAGGCGGTTCCAGCATCCGATGCTGACTCCAGTAGCCACAATCCTTGCGGCGTGATGGCAGAGTGGCACACTGCCAAAACTTGTACAAGTATAATTAGAGGTACAATTCGTGCAGAGCTGGAAACGGGGAGCTGGCGATGTCGACGTCGACCTTCAAGCAGCGTGAGTGGGTCAAATGGAAGTGGGGGCCGAACTGGGCCGAAGGGCAGGTGACCAAGCGTTTTCACGAGCCGGTGACGCGCAAGCTGCAGGGCAGCGAGATCACCCGCAAGGGCTCCAAGGCCAACCCGGCCTACCTGATCAAACAGGAGGATGGCTCGCGTGTGTTGAAGCTGCACAGCGAGCTGGAAAAAGCCTAGGTACTGCTGGCCTGGCGCCACTCTGCGGCGATCGCCTCGACAAGGGCCGTTGCCGGCAGCGTTCGCGCCCGGTCGGCTCCGGTGCCCGCCCACTGGGCGCCGTAAGTGCCATCGCCATTGGCCTTGGCGGCGGCGTTCAGTGCCTTGCCCAGATCGTAGGCGCAGGGGTAGGCGGGGATCTCGTCCGCCTGCGCGTCTCGTGCCCAGGCCGTGAAACCGTTCTCCAGGCAGCGTGCCGGGCGCCCGGAAATCGCCCGGGTCATTACGGTTTTGCCCCCGACTGCCAGGCGTTCGCGGTAGGCCGGGTCGGCGGCGCTCTCCGGGCAGCCGATGAAGGCCGTGCCCAACTGCGCCGCGCTGGCTCCCCAGGAGAGCGCCCGGGCGATATCCACGCCATCCATCAGCCCGCCGGCGGCAATGATCGGCAGGTCGAATTCCGCCACCAGTCGGCGCGTCAGCGCCTCGGTGGAGAGACGCTCATCCTCGACCTCAGGGTCGAAGATGCCGCGGTGCCCCCCCGCTGACCACCCCTGGGCGATGATCGCATCGAGGCCGCTGGCGGCGATCCGGCGCCCCTCGTCCAGGGATGTGGCGGTGGCCAGCAGCAGGCAGCCTGCGCGGCGCAGTGACTCGATCTGCGCCGCCGTGGGTAGACCGAAGTGGAAACTGACCACGGCCGGGCGGGTCTCCTGCAGCACCTCCAGCATCGCTGGGTCCAACTGAAAAGGAGAATAGATCTCCTCCAGCGCTGGCGGCGGCGCGCTGCCGAAGGTCTCGAATAGCGGCCGGGCGCGTTCGATCCAGCGCGACTCGACCTCGCTGTCGCGTGCCAGCGCTGCATGGCAGAACAGGTTGACCTGAAAGGGGCGTGCGGTCAGCGCCTGGGTGCGGGTGATCGCCATATGGGCGGCCGCCGGGGTCGAGGCCCCCAGGCCCAGCCCGCCCAGCGCGCCGGCATTGGAGACCGCCGCGGCCAGCTCGGGGGTGGCCGTGCCGGCCATGGGCGCCTGCAGCAGCGGCAGCGTCAGCGTCAGCGTCTGAAACAGCGCCTGTGTCGAAGCGTGTCGTGGGTTCACGGGTCACCTGTGTCTTGGAGTCGTTAACCTTCACCGAGTCCTTGGTCGCGCCGGGCGTGATCAGCTCGCCAGCACCTGCCCAGGGCCGAAGCACTCGTAGTGGCGGTTCTCCGCGCTCACCCCCTGTTCGGCCAGCATCCGGTCCAGCGCGCGCATCATCGGCAGCGGCCCGCATATATGGTAGCTGGCTGCCGAATCACCCACCCAGGCGGCGAGATCTGCCGCGTCCAACAGACCCTGCTTGATATCTGCCGCCCAGTCGGCGGGTGCATCCGTACGCGGTTCGTCGTAACACAGATGCAGCGAAAAGTTGGCGTGGGCCCGGGCCAGTGCCGCCAGCTCTTCGCCGAAGGCGCGTACGCCGGCGTGCCGGGCAAGCTGGATCATCACCACCCGCCGCTCCGGTGACGCGGCCACGGCGGCATGCGCCATCGAGATCAGCGGGGTGATCCCCACGCCACCGCCGATCAGTACCACCGGGCGGGCCGGGTCTTCCGGCAGCGTGAGTTCGAAGGTGCCATAGGGCGGTGTGAGCTCGACCTGATCCCCCTCGGCGAGCGTGGCATGAATCTGTGGCGATACCTGGCCTGCCGGCTGCTCGGCGTTACCCGTCTCATGCTTGATGCTGAGGCGATAGGTCTCACTGCCGGGGGCATTGGAGAGGCTGTACTGGCGCATTAGCCAGTTGCCTGCCGCATCCGTCAGCCGCAGGGTCACGTACTGACCGGCGGTGTGGGCCGGCAGTGTGCGGCCGTCGCTCGGCGCCAGATAGAGCGAGACGATGTTCTCGCTCTCCGCCTGGCGGCGTACGATGGTGAATGGCAGGAAGCCGGCCCAGCCCTGGGTTTCGCGCTGCTGAGTGTAGAGTTCATGCTCGCGGCCGATGAACACCGCAGCCAGCTGGGCGTAAGCTGCCTTCCAGGCGTCAATGATCTCCGGTGTGGCGGCATCGCCCAAAACCTCCTGGATCGAGGCGATCAGGTTCTCACCCACGATGGGATAGTGCTCCGGGCGAATGGTCAGCGAGGCATGCTTGTGCGCGATCACCTCCACCGCCGGCGCCAGCGCGGCCGTATCATCGATATGGCGTGCGTAGGCCAGGATCGCCCCCGCCAGGGCCCGTTGCTGCGCGCCCTCGCGCTGATGCGCGGGATTGAAGTAGGGCTTCACCTCGGGATTGTGCGCGAACATGCGAGTGTAAAAATGGCGGGTCAATGTCTCCCCATGAGCCTCGAGCACGGGAATGGTCTGCTTGACGGTGGCGATCTGGTCTGGACTGAGCATGGTGACTCCCCGATGGCGGGTAGGGCTGGCGGATGGCGCCAGCGTTTCTTAATTGGTATGTCATCTACCAATTTAAATTGGAGTATCATTTACCACTTTATGACTGTCAAGCGATCATGAAACTCACCACGCACACCGACTACGCGCTGCGGCTGCTGATCTATCTGGCGATCCGGGGCGATGACATGCCCGCGACCGTGCAATCGGCGGCGGGCCACTACGGTATTTCCGGACACCATCTGGCCAAGGTGTCGCAGACGCTGGTGCAGTTGGGCTATGTCTCCAGCCTGCGCGGGCGGGGCGGTGGCCTGCGCCTGAATCGTCCGCCCGAAGAGATCAATATCGGCGCGCTGATTCGGCAGACCGAGAACCTCGAACTGCTGGAGTGCTTCGGGCCCAACTCGACCTGCCCGATCGACCCCGCCTGTCGGCTCAAGCATGTGCTGGGGTCCGCCCAGAGGGCGTTCATGCAGGTGCTGGATGGCTACGTACTGGCGGACATGATCGAAAATCGCGAGGCGCTGCGCCTGCTGATCTCCGGCGACGCTAGCTGAGAGCGGCGCCGACTGCACGATCGTTCAATACCGCTCCCTCGGGCGCCTTCACACTGGCGACGCATTCATGTGAATGGCACCGAGAAATAGCGAGTCAATCATGGAGATCGTGCTGTACGCCTTTACCGTCATGTACACCCCGGGGCCGGTCAATCTGCTGGGGCTCAACGCCGGGCTCACACGCTCCCCGCGGGAGAGTCTGGGATTTTTCCTGGGAGTGGCTCTGGCGATGTTCGTCTGGTTCGTGGTGATCGGCTTCGCCGGGCAGCTGTTCGTGGTTCAGCGTATGCTGCCCTATATCGCATTCGCCGGTAGCGCCTACATTCTCTACCTGGCGTTCAAGCTGTTTCGCGCACCTGTCTCGCTCGATGCGCAGACAGCGCCCGCCGCCAGGCTGATGTTTCGCGATGGCTTTCTGATGCAACTGCTCAACCCCAAGAACTCGCTGGTGGTGATCCCCATCGCCACGGTGATGTTTCCGGGGCGCGGCATCGCCGGTGGCGAGCTACTGGCATGCTCGGCGGCGATCGCCCTGGGCGGCGGCGGGGCACCCGCGCTCTACGCGCTGGCCGGCCATCTGATTGGCCGGCGTATCGCCCGGGCCGAGGTGTTCCGCCTGTGCCATCGGCTGATGGCGCTGCTGCTGGTGGTCGTGGCGATCCTGATGTTGCGTGACTATGTCTGGTATAGCGATGTCTGGGCAGCATTGCTCTGAGGAGATGACATGGCAGAGGCGGAGGGAAGACGGAAGAGTGATTGGCTGATCGCATCGCCGACATCGCGGCTGGAGCGAATCGAAGCGCGCTTCCAGGGGCATGCCTACGATATGCACCGGCACGACAGCTTCGCCATCGGCCTGACCCTGAACGGCGTGCAGAGCTTCAACTACCGCCGTGGCTATCGCCATAGCCTGCCCGGCACGGTGCTGGTGCTGCACCCGGACGAACCCCACGACGGCCATGCCGGTGACGCCCGCGGGTTTCACTACCGCATGCTCTATATCGAGCCAGCGCTGATCCAGAGTGCCCTGGGCGGGCAGCCGCTGCCGTTCGTGGCTGGCGGGCTCTGCTGCGAGCCGCGACTTGCCACGGCAGTGCAGGCGTTATTGGCCAGCCTCGACGGCGCGCTCGACCCGCTGGAGGAGAGCGACGGCATCGCCGAGCTGGCCGATGCTCTGGCCGCCAATGGAGATGCCCGCCGCAGCCCGCCCAAGCGCTTGCCCGATTACCGTGCCGCGCAGCGGGTGCGCGAACGGCTCGACGCGGCGCTGCTGGACGGCGTCTCGCTGGATGAGCTGGAAGCCATTGCCGGCCAGCCGCGCTGGACGCTGTCGCGGGACTTTCGCGCGCTCTTCGGCACCAGCCCCTACCGCTATCTGACCCAGCGCCAACTAGCGCTCGCCCGCCAGCAGATCGCCGCGGGCACTGGCTTGGCCGAGGCGGCGCATGCCGCCGGCTTCGCTGACCAGAGCCATATGACCCGCGCCTTCGGGCGGACCTATGGCCTCTCTCCGGCGCGCTGGCGCGGGCTGCTCGGGACTCGCTGAGTGCCGGCCCATCCGCCGCACAGCTCGGGCCGGCAGCACTCGGGGCCACAACGGGTTTATCTCGGAGAATCCGGCGCTTATACTGTGCGCCGCTTGGAAACAGCGGCGCCATGCCGTCTCGCCACCACGCCCCCGTAGCTCAGCTGGATAGAGCGGCCCCCTCCTAAGGGGCAGGTCATAGGTTCGAATCCTATCGGGGGCACCAGCGCCATCTCAGTGATACCGCGGCCTCCCGGCCTCTCCCTCGATGTGCTGAATGGTCATGCCAGTGCTAGCGTGACTATTTCGTGCCGGAACCAGGTTGTCGACCGCCTCTCGGAGAGCATCGGGGTGCAAGTGCGCGTAACGCTCGGTCAGCTTGACTGACGAGTGCCCCAGCATGTCCCGCACCTTCATCAGCTCCGTTCCCGACATGACCATCCAGCTGGCGAGCGTGTGCCTCTGATCATGTTGGCGGAAGTCACTGATTCCCGCGTCACGCTTAGCGGCTGCGAAGGACTTCTTCATGTCCTTGATCATCTCGCCCTTCTTGTTGCAGAACACCCACTCGGTGTCAGGGCAATGCTGATCGCACCATCGCCTACGGCTGTGCAGCGCTTCCACAGCGATCGGGTGCAATGGCACCGTTCGGCGCCTCGCGCTCTTCGTGTTCTCTGCTTCCAGCAGGATCAGCCGGCGCGACAGGTCGACTCGCTTCCACGTTATCGAGGTCGCCTCGCCCCGACGCATGCCGGTGTAGAGACACAGCTGAATGAAGTCGGCCAGCCATGGCGCTCGCTCCCGCTGCCTGGCGGCATCTATCAGAGACCCAGCCTCCTCGTGGCTCAGCCACCTCACACGCCCTTCGGGCTCCTTCATTTTCTTTCGCGCCGCTGGGTTGCCGATCTGCCAGCCCAGCTCGTCCCGGCAGAAGTTGCATGCGGCGGAGAACACTCCGACTTCCTTGTTGATGGTGCCGGGCGAGACATCGAGCGCTCTCATCCGCATGTACTGCTTCACATCGTGGTCGGTGATGGTGTCCATGTACCGGCCGTGAAACACGGGGTAGAGGGGCTTGATCGTCGATAGACGGCGTCTCTCCGGTGTTCGGGTCTTGTGCCCGCGCAGATAGGCCAGCATCACCTCATCGAACGTGTGGCGCTGGCGAACCTCGTCGGCCTCCTTTCCCCACATCCTTTGCTGGTGCACCTCCAGCTTCCACTTCGCCAGGATCGCTTCAGCTTCCTGGCGCCCCGCCGCGCCTACCGGTACCCCAGTAGAGCGCCTAACTCGTCTCCCTTCTGAGTCGGTGAAGCTCGCCCACCAGCACGGCGAGTCATTTCTTTCGTAGATACCTTCTTTTGCCTTTCGCGGCATACGTCGATCTCCCCATCTGACGCATGCGGCCCCGCGACCGCATCATTATGACTGCCCCTGAAACGCTCCGCATAGGCCTCGAGGTCGCGGTAGTGGATCAGCACCCGGCGCCCAGGATGTTTCCGCGCAGCGATCTCGCCACGGCGGACGAGTCGCCGGATCGTCTCGGCTGAGTATGGGATCAGCGCCGCGGCCTCGATCTCGTCTGGTGTCCAAAGCAGCTTGTCCATCTCACCCTCCCCGGAGGCGCTTGCGCAGCGCCATGTCGTCGTCACGCTGCCGCTCTTCCTCTCGTTGCTGCTGAGCGGCGAGCGCTTCTCGGACCCCGGGTATCTGCAGCAGCTGTCGGTAGTGCTGGCGGGCGCCGTCCAGATCGGCGACAGCTCGGTCGCGCTGGCGGCGCATCATGGCGAGTAGATCTTCCGGCGGCAGTGGCTCGCCGTCGGTGCCGACGAGCCCGGCGCCATCGCACATGGCGCACGGGGCAGACCCGAACATGCCTATCCACTCGCCGGTTCCCTTGCACTGCGGGCACTTGATCGTCTCAGGCTCCTGCCAGTGCAGCGGCTTCGACTTAGCCATCGGAGCCCTCGGTGGCTTTGGTATCGCTGTATGCCCAGGTCTGCACCGGCCCATCCTCGGTGTCGATGATTGCCAGCAGAAACCAGCCCGGGTCTTCGCTGGGCGGTTGCAGGGGCCAGGCGCTTAGATCTACTGGCTCGCACGCATCGAGCTGGGCAATCAAGGGGCTGTCGGGGTCTTCTTCCAGCGTTCGGGTTTCGACGACGAGCTGATGAGTCACGCACCACTCGTCTAGTTCGTCGGCATCGATGTAATCGCGGTCGTCGAACAGTGCCTCCCACGCTGAGTGAGTCCACATGCCGTCGCTGTTCCGCTGGATCTCTTCGGGCTGAATCATGGTTCTGTCCTTGCTGTTGTCCTTCAGTCGCGGTTGTCGTCGGCCCACTGGCGGTTGCTGGCGGCCACCTGGCGCCGGCACCATCCGGCCGCTTTGGCTTCACGCAGCGTTCGCCGGCGCGGCCATGAATTTCTGCTCGTGGGTGAAATTGGCCTCGACCAGGGCGCGAGCCAGGGGCGGGCACACGCTGTTGCCGATCAGGCGCACCTGAGTGCGCTTGGGCACCGGCTTGCCGTCGATCTCTGCGAACTGATAGCTGGCAGGGAAGCCCTGGGCGGCTGCAAGCTCGTGTGGCTGGAACATGCGCGTGCCAATGTCCGTAATGGCGTAGCTCTCGCCATCGATCGTGACGGTGACCAACTGGAAGCGATCAGTCGTAGTGATGGTGGGGAGCGGCTTGCGCAGATCTCGCCCTGTCTCGCCTGACCCGGTGCCGTAGTACGGTGCGAGGAAAGCGGCTACCAGAGCTGGCTTGGCACCACTGGCTTGCGCGGCAGGCGTAAGCGATACGGTAACGAGCCCGTTATGGTCGGTGGCGGTGATGGTGGGTAGCGGCTTGCGTAAGTCGTCACCGATCACGCCGGTGTAATGCTTGGCCACAAAGGCTGCGACCTTGCACGACTGATCTTCAGCGCTAGCGATTACCGGCGCTATGAATGGGTCTGATGCCTGGACGACAAAGCGCATCACGCCATTGGCGATACGGTCCAACGTGGCAGCGGCAAGCGTTTTTTTCCGGCCGAAGATGCTGGGGCACGGTATCGACCAGTCAATGCACTCTGCGGCGGTGCGGTAGGGCGCCAGCTTGCCGCGCTGGACAGCCGGTGCCGCCGGGTCTCCGTGGGTGGCCTTCGGCCAGGAGATCGGCAGGCCGTCACGCCGCGCTATCAGGAACAGCCGCTTACGAATTGTCGGCGTGCCGTAGTCGCAGGCTCGTAGGATGCGCCAGTCGACCTCGTAACCGTGGCGCTGGAGCGCGCGCACAAAGCCGCGGAACATCTGTCCCTTGCGCTTCGGGTCTGGCACCAGGTGGCCCTTGGCGTTCTTGACTAAGGGGCCCCAGTCGAGGAACTCCTCGACGTTCTCCAGAATGATCGCACGCGGTTTCACCCGCGCTGCCCAGCGCACTGACACCCAGGCCAAGCCGCGCACGCTCTTGCTCACCGGGCGCCCGCCCTTGGCCTTGGAGTGGTGTCGGCAATCGGGCGAGAACCACGCCAGGCCCACTGGTTGGCCGCCGGTAGCCTCATCGGGGTTGATGTCCCATACGTCGGCGACGGCATGCCGCGTGGCGGGGTGGTTGGCAGTGTGCGCGGCAATAGCCAAGGCGTCGTGGTTGACCGCGAGATCCACGGGCCGGCCCAGGGCCTGCTCAATGCCCTCCGATGCGCCGCCGGCACCAGCGAAGTTATCCGCCGTCTGCTCATGGCATAGGTTGAGTGCAAGACTGGTCATGTTGTCGTGTCTCCTGGGTCTTCCCATGCGCTCAGGCAAACAGCCGGCGGTCTGCATCCACCGGGTAGTCGGGGTTGTGGTAGCACCAGAGCGAGCCGCGCCGGTGCGGGAAGTGGTAGCCGTCACAGCGGCAGGTCAGCGCCCGCCAGGGCTTGGCGTCGGCCCACTTGTCGATGCGCAGCGTGTTGAACCGGTGGCAGTTGCGGCACCGCGGCCCGCGCACGTATTCGTCGGGATGCATTGGTTTCGTCTGGCGCGCGCCACACACCCGGCAGCGGCAATGCCGCCGGGTCGGCAGGTAGATCGGCATGACTGCCTCCGGATAGAGGGCAGCACAAAGGCCAGCGCCCGATCGGTCTGGCGCTCGCCGTTATGCTTGTGTAGTGTTTGAACGACTGTTTTGGGTTGTTTGGAGAAAAGATGGAAAACAATAAATCTTTATTTCAGCTAAAGCGATTCTGGTGGGCGTTGATAGTACCGCTTTTAATATCTGTGCTTGCGGCCGTTTATGTCTTTTGCACATCAAGACTTAGTTACGAATCCGGATATGAAGCGTTCAATTTTCTTTTAGTGGCTTATAAAATCCCTTTGGGGTTGCTAGCTTTAGTGTTTCCGCTCGTAGCGCTGGTTGCAGCAAGTCATAGATCGGAGCAAGCGGCCAATCAAATATATATCGCAAACGAGCAGGCAAAGTTGACAAGAGATCAGTTGTCAAAAGTGGAAGCGCAACTGTTACGGCAGCTTCGTCAGGACAATATTTCTAACTATTTTCAACACGTCAGTGAATTCAATAAGTTGCTCGATAGGCTTGAAAATTCCTACAAGGTTGAGTTTCACCAAAGAGATCAGTTGTATAAACTGATTTTTCCAGACAATAGTCCTGAGAATGTATCCTATGTTGGCGGAAGCGATGACGAAACGTCCTCTTATTTAGAAATGATAAAAAGCCAGTGTGAACAAGAGTTTTTCGCTAGAGACTCTAAAGGAGGTGTTAGTGACGAAGTGGATGTGATTGGTCTGTTGCTGACCTGGAGAGAAGCAGACAGGTCTTTGTTCTACAGCCATCGCCATGGAAGACTTGTCACGCCTAGAAAAGCAGGTGTTGATGCTGAGGAGTTTATAGTTAAATTCCATCCTCATGATCCTGCTATTCACATCGATACGTTTGCCTCGATCCTTAGGCATCTATCAGCATTTTCCATCGAAAAACAGCATTTTCTCCTAGAGAGCTATCTAACCGGTTACGCATATGAGGCAGCTAACAACTATTTATCGCGGTGCCAAACCGCGAAAGATAAAGATTTAAGTTGAGTTTCATTGGGCAGAATTCTTGCACCGCGTCGAGTGCATAGACGCTGAGAGCTAGAGTCCTCTCCGATGGCCAGCGGATTACGCACCGCTGGCACTGCGTGGGGTCCGAGTTGTTAAAGAGCTGCTGCATCTGGCAGCGCCACACGTGACGCTCTCAGTTGCAGGCCGCCGTGCGCTGGCGGCTGCGTCGTTCAGTTGCTGGCGTAGGCGTTGCTGTTCGTGCTGCTGAGCGCCGTGGCGCAGATCTCGGCGGCAATGCCGTCGTAGTCGGGGTGGCCGTAGCGGCGGGCCGGTGGCACGCCGCGGGCGGCTTCGGCGCGCCAGGTGGCGACGCCGTCGCAATAGCGGGCCTGCTGCATGAGCTGCACGTCGTAGTCGCTTGGGCCGAGCAGGTCGGTAGACGCCACGGTGAGCACCGCCAGGGTGATGATCCCGGCGGCGACGCCGGCCAGGGGGCTGGTGATCAGGCGCATGCGTTGGCCTCCTTGCGTTTGCGGGCGATGGCGATCAGGCGGATCTGGTCGGCGATCCAAGCGCGGGCATTTATCTCGCGGCCGAAGCACTTATCTGTGATGACGACGATTCGCTGCTTTGCCGGGAGGAAGAGCGCCGGGCGGTAGCCGCTGGCGGGTGCGCCCCATTCGCGCAGGCGGCCCAGATACTGCACGCCGGTGTCGGGCTGGCCGTTGGTGCAGAGCTGCTCGTCGTATACGGCAACGATCTGGTGCGCCGGATAGCAGAAGGTCTTGAGGCTCATGCGGCCACCCCGCTGACATCGTGGCTCTCCTGGCGGCGGCTGAGCTTCGTGATGCTGATCGTCTGGCGGCCGCCGCTGGAGCGCAGGCGCTGCATGTGCACGTCCGGCGAGATGGCGCTGATCGTGATTGCCAGCAGCAGCGGGGCGATCCACGTGCGCCGCATAGCCTGGGCGACAGCTTCCGTGGCTCGTTGGGCTCTAAGGGTGAAGTAGATCGCTTCAACGGTGCTTTTGACGGTCGCCGGCGAAACCCCGCGAGCCTTGGCGATCTCTTTCTGAGTCATGCCGGCGGCAATGCCCGCAATGACAAAGGCCTGATTGGCGGTGGGGAGGCCTTGGGCGCGTTTGCCTACCCGGCAGCGGTAGCCGAAGGCGTGGATCGTTTGAGTGGTTTGAATGACCTTGTGCATTTTGTTACCCAAGATGGCGTTGTCTTGAGGTAACTATTACCCACAGGTAATCTATAGGTCAATACCCAGGGGTTACGAAATTTCTACGAGACAGAAAAAACCCGCCTCTGAGGGCGGGTTTCGCTCACCTATCTCTGGTTCAGAGATCTAGATCATCCTGGTTGCTTGCTGGTGGATGCCTGGAAGACGTACGAGTCAGGGGCGCAAAGGACTGCAACTCCTTCCACTCTTGCAGGGTCTTGCCAGCATCGCTAGCCACACGGTGGCGCTCTTCCGGCGGATAGCTCATCAGTGGCTTGCGAGGTCGATACTGAGGCATCTTGCGTGCTCCTTATGAGCATGCGAGACAGCTGGTGCACGGTAGGTCGGAAAAGATGTGTGACTGTGTGTGGCAAAAAGACAACCAGAATGGCTGTTATCCGCCTTTACACTTTGAGTGTCACACTCTAAATTACACCTACGGTAACTTCTGGGACCCTGGGTGAGCGGCGCTGCAACGCTGATGCTCGCCATAGGAGAAGGCTACCTGTACACCTTAGTCTCTAAGGGGTTTAGAAGGGCTCTCCAGCAGGAGAGCCTTTCCTCTTGGCGGATAAGTTGCTACCCGCTGCAAAAACTATATATGGTAGCCATTTGGTTTTCCAAGCAAAGATGTGGTTTTTTTCTGTGAGTTTCCTGTGGATAATTTTGCCCTGTCAGCCAAGCCGCATGGTTGCGCTAAACGTACCCTGCGAAGAGAATAAAATTTCTCCCATACGAATGCGAAAAAGCCCCGCTAGAATGACCGAGCGGGGCTTCTTTATTTAGATATATATATGATTAGAATCAGTGCAGAACCACGCTATACCAGAAGACCTTGCCGATGACGTTCACCTGCTCCGGCCAGTCCGGCCCCAGATCCTCATCGGGGTGCTCTATCTTATCGGGGTTGGCGCTGCGTATACGTAGCCCTCCACCTGGCAGCCGATAGAGAAACTTCACTCGAAGCAGCCCGTCGTGGTCGATGGCGTACATCTTGCCGCTCTTGATCTGCTTATCGGAAGTGTCCACTCCCACCGAAGCCCCATCCGGCAGTATGGGCTCCATGCTGCTACCTTCAACGTAAGCACATGCTGCTGACTCCTTCGACACCCCTGCGCTCCTTAGGGTGCGACGCTTGAAGCGCAAAGTCGCCCCGTTGTTTTCGACTACCTGCGTGCGGCCCCCGCCGCCCGACAACGCAACCTCCCGGAATAGTGGGATCTCTACCTCGTCATCTGCCAAAGGTCTGGAATGGTCCCAAGGGTTCACGTTCTCGGTGAAGGTGAGCTCGTTGTCGGCCTCAGGCTTTCCTATTGCTTCCGGCGTGCCTACACCTCGGGATACGTCATTCGCCTGCCCGTGCTCCAGCTCGTCCAGCCAACGAGTAGGAAGGCCCAGCAGGTCTTCCACGTGTCGCGCAAAGTCTTCGCCAATCCGTTTACGGTGTGCGCCATCAGATAGGCATCGTGATACGTAGCTCGGCTGCCGATCGATAGCGTCGGCCAGCTTGGATTTGTTCCCACCGAAACGCTCTTTCAGCAGTGTCAGCAGGTTGCTGCGGCGAATGTCGTAGATGTCCATGCGGGAATCTTCCGCGCTCGTTACTCGCAGGTAAATTCCCTGCGGGTATTGATTTAATCATTACCCATGGGTAATCATGGTGGCGTTTCTTACTGGAGCCACCGATGAAGACACGCATTGAAGGCCTGCTCGTCTGGCTGAAGAGTGCCACCGACCAGCAGGTCGCCGACACCGGCACGACCCGGTCCTACCTCCGCTTGATCGGCTACGGCCATAAGACAGCGTCTGTCGGCACGGCGGCCCTGATCGAGAAAGCCTCCAACGGTGCTGCCACTCGACAGCAGCTGCGCCCTGACGACTGGCACGTGATGTGGCCGGAACTCGACTGCTTTCATGCCTCTTCTGGTGCCCAGTCTACCCAAGCCAAGAGCTCGAAAACTGCCTCCTATCGGGGGTGAAAATTCATACAGGGGCGGGGAGCACGCCATGACTCATGAACAATCGCTGATGGCGGCCAAGGTTGCGCTCGATACATCAAGTTCGCGCCTGCTCCGCCTTCGAGCCGAGCAGGCGCGAGAAGAGGGTGATGATCTTGGAGCCAGTCTCTTAGCGGCTGGTTCTACTTGCCACGCTCTTCGAGCATCGCGAACTCGAGATGCTCTTCGCTCATCGCAAACACCTGCGCGGGAGTCCAGTGATGCTTCTGCATGAGGTAGTAGCGAACCGCGTAGATGCCGCACAGCTCGGAACTCTTGTAGCCCTCCCGCTTGGCGATCTGGTCGCCCCTAAGCGTCAAGACGCGGGAGCGGTGGTAGGTAATCTGGGCTTCTGCCTCAGCCAGCCTCTTTTGCTCGTCAGTGAGCGAGCTCTGTTCAGTTTCGGCCATGTCGCCGGTACCTCAGTCGGTTGTGTGAGAACTCCCACTGTAACCGCTGGCGGCATGGCCCTCTATTGCCCGCTGGTCGGCTGTTTGCCGGCCGCGGGAACGCTTCGGGGGAGCACACCATGACCAAGACAATCACGCCGAGCTACTCCAGCTGGCTGACCAGCGATTTGTCCGATGAGATCTACCGCCTCACCCGGCAGCGCGCGGAGTTGGCGAGCGAGAAGCCGATGGACGAGGCGAAGCGGCGCTTGGAGCTGGCCCACACTGGCGCACGCTACCACGCCGCTACGGCCGAGCTGATGAGCCGAGCCGAACCATTCGACGATGACGCTCGGGCGCGCCGCGACAAGACGATCGCGTTTCATCTGAGTGAGTCGGCCCGTTTCCATGCCCTGGCGTTGGGCACGGAAATGCTGCCCAACGCGCCGCTGCCTACGTTCGATGCTCGGGTGAGCTGATGCAATACCTCGTCGCCATCAATCAGGCCCGCGCTGTGGAGTGGGGGCTCAACGCGCAGCAGGCGATGCTGTTCGCCTTCCTGCACCAGGTGCCGACCTGGGCGGACGCGCGCCAGCTCGACGGGCAGACGTTCTACAACGTGAGCAAGTCGAAGGTGGTCGCCGAGCTGCCGCTGCTGACCGACAAGCAGGACACCGCCTATCGGCTCATGAAGCAGCTGGCGGTGCTGGGTGTAATCCAGATCACCAGCTGCGACAACCGCACCTACATGCGGCTGACGGAGAAGGGCAAGACCTGGAACCGCGGGGCGCCGAAGGCAGGGTCGGAAAAATCTCCGACCCTCAGCAGAAGCGCCGATGAGCAAGGGTCGGAAAAATATCCGACCTCGGAAAAATCTCCGAGCGGGGTCGGAAAAATCTCCGAGCCAGGGTCGGAAAAATCTCCGACGAATCAAGATACCAATGATCCTAACCCCAACACTCACACTGCGGGCGGGCCGCTCGATCACGCTCAACAGTTTGCCGACGACGGCCAGCCGCTGGTCGACAAGATCGGCAAGCCGGCGTCCCTGGGTGGCAACAGTGCTCACCCTGCGCGCAAGCACGCCATGGCGCTGGATTGGGAGCCGAATCCCGAGATGTTCGCCGCCCAGTGCTATCGCGCCGGCATGTCGCCGGAAACCCGCTACGAGCCCCACCAGCTCGCGAAGTTCGTGGCCCATCACGCTGGTGATCCAAACCGCCAATTGGCGCCAGCGGGTTGGATCGGTCGCTTCGTAGACTGGGTCCGCAACGATCAACGCAACGCTATCGCTCAACCGCAATCGACTGGAGGTGCCTATGCAAACGGCCGCCAACGTACTCCCCCACGCCGTCGCACAGCTGCCGAAGCAAGGGCAGCAGCAGAAGCCGAGCGGCAGGGCGGAGAGCGTCCATCCGATGGGCAATGGCACCGCTAGCCCTGAGGTCGTCGATGCGCTGTTCGACGGTATGCGGAATCTCTACGGGGCGAAGTTCGAGAAGCAGTGGGGCGAGTTTGACGAGCAAGGCGTGTGGGGGGCCGAGCTTGCTCATCTGGCGATCAGCCACCTCGAGCGTGGTTTCCATCGGTTGCGCGTTGAGATTCGAGACGCGGCCCGTTCCGGCGACACGGCCTGGCCGCCACAGCCGGCTGCTTTCGCCGCGATGTGTGAGCCAAGGCCCGAGGACGTGGGGCTACCGACGGTCGACGCGGCTTGGCGCGAGGCCTGCGCACACTGCCACGACCCCGCGGGCTGGCGCTGGAGCCACGACGCCGTGCGCATGGCCGGGCAGGCGATCGGCTGGCGCGAGATCCACGGTACCACGGCGCAGAGCGTGCGCGTCCGGCTGGAGAAGCGGTTTTCTCACGAGTACGGCGCCCTGGTCAATCGGGTGATGGCGGGGCAGCCACTGGCCGCCCAGGGGCTGATCGAGAACGACGCTACCCGCAATCGCGCCGAGCTTGCGGAGCGCGCCAGCCGTGAGGCCGCCCAGCAGCAGGCGGAGGCCGCGGGCCTGCCGCACCGCATGAATGCCAGCCAGGGGCTGGCGATGTTGAAAGCCGCCACGGGGAGGGCGTGAGCATGACCCGCTCCACTCGCTACAACCAGGCGCGCCGACGCCGGCCCGCCCGGCGCCATTGCGGCTTGTGTGGCCAGCCCCGCGGCACGATGTGCTTCGACCCGGGCGAGCCGTACTGCTGCCACTGCATGAGCCGTCGCCGCGCCGAGGGGGTGGGCCAGTGAGACGCACGGACACCCAGGCCGCCCGCGCGGCGCTGATCGGCGCCAATCCGCAGTTCCGGCTCTATCTCGACCATCGGCGCCGATACCGGGAGGAGTTGACGCCCGAGCTGCTGCCCGACGGCACGCACGATGAGCAGGATGCCGCCGACTTCATCCGGCACGCCTGCGGCATCAAGAGCCGCCGGGAGCTGGACACGAACCACGACGCGCGGCTGATGCTCGACCGCATCGTCGCCGACTACCAGCGCTGGGCGCGCCGTCAGGCGAGGGGGAAGTGATGCCAGAGAGTCAGTACACCCAGATCATGGCGGCAGAGGCAAAGCCAGCAGAACCAGCCAGCTGCGTGAAAGGCGGGCGGTCTTGGGAGTGCCAAGGCGAGGGCGACCTGGGCGCCTATCGGCTGGATGAGATCAGCCTGGCGGCCGAGACGTTCCCGCCGGGCACCAAGGTTCTGGTGATGGTGCCGTCATGCCCAACGCCCGGCTGCTCGCTGCACGCGGATCATGCCGAGGGTGGCGTCTGCGAATGCGGCTATGACTGGCAAGCCTGGGCAGAGGTTCTGCAATGACCGTCACCGCTACTCGCAGCCGGACGGCGCGGGCGCCCCGGGCCCCGCGGGTCGATCACGAGGGCATCGAGCAGATGGTGCTGATCCGCTGGCTGTTCGGCGAGCAGCAGCGCGGCATGCCCGTGGGCGATCTCTACGACGTGATCTATCACGTGCCAAACGGTGGCCAGCGCAACAAGAAGACGGCGGCGGATCTCAAGCGCCAGGGTGTTCGCTCGGGTGTCTCCGACCTGGTGGTGATGGAAGGTCGCGGTGGGTGGCTTGGGCTCTACCTCGAGTTCAAGGCGACGCCGCCGAATCACGCCGCTACGGCGGCCAGTCAGCGCGAGTGGCTGGAGAAGGCTGATCGCCGCGGGTACTGCGCGGTGCTGGCCCGTGGCTTGGAGGAGGCCAAAGCGGTACTGAGGAAGTACGCCGGGTGGGAGCCGACGATTATTGAGCAGCGGCAGGCCATGCCGCATGGGACGAAGTGGTAACGATTCAGGACAGGGATAGGGGGAGAGCATGCGACAGCTGGAGCTGATGGGGATCAATCAACTGTTGGCGGTGATCAGGCGCGAGCCGGAGGGCAGCACACTGCGTGCCCGGGCGCTGCGCCGTTGTCTCGATGAGCTGATCGAGGTCGAGATCGAGTGGCGGCTGGACTATCGGCACCTCAATCTGGGGCATCACAAAGTCAGCCCGCTGGCGGGCATGGGCGAGGGGCGCGGCGAGGTGACGGGTTGCGTTGACCACGTGATGGAGGCCGCGGAGCGCTATCGGCATGCCTGCCGCTGGCGGTCGATGGCCCAGGCACTGCTGGTGCACCTCACCGAGAGGCAGCGGATGGCCCTGCTGCTGGCGGGATATGCGATCCCGGTTCAGCAGTGGGCCCAGCCGGTGCTCGGCGACCAGCAGCGCATGGAAGCGATTAAGCAGGGGCATCGTGGTTTGACGCTGGCGGAGGTGTGTGGCGCCCAGCGAGTTATCCTGCAGCGGCTGGGGTATGCGATGGGGGCTAGCGGCAGCGTGTTCATGACGGCCGAAGCGCTGCGCAACTCTGCGAAGAACGCGCGGAAGATGCTGGTGGCGCTAGTAGGTGAGCAGGCGCAGATGGTGGCCTGAGCGTCAGATTCTACCGTATGGTGGTATCACGTACTGCAGCAGAAACACCCCGGCGAGTATGATGGCGCCAATGATCACCAGCACCGTGATCACGGTGTTGTTGGCTCCCCGGCTCATAGGTTTCTCGCTGTGTTTGTTCGCCATGGCTATCCCAGCGATGACGGCGACGATGATTGTGATGGCTCCCAACAGCATTGCTGCTCTCCCTGAATGTTGAGCTGAGATAACGGGTTTAACGAGCGCCAGAAAATAGCACGAATACTATATGTTGTGTTCGTGACCGCTCGGGGGTACTATTCAGCTAAGCTTGTCTTCTCTGCGCCCTGATCGGTATCACCGGCCGGGGCGCAGTCGTCATTAGGTTCCCTCTTTGCTGGACTTGGCTGCATTAAGCAAAACCTTGCGGGCTTGGAAAGGCGCATTATCAAATGCTTCTTTATAGGTTGCGGGCAATCGAATCTGCCCCCGTGATCCATCTGAATATCCTACCGCGACGTAGTATATGTCTGGTCCTTTGGTAGAAACTCCTCCGATATCGACTATTTCAAGCATCGTTTTACTCCTGGTTGGCGGTGCGGTTATTTAATTTAACTCGTGTTCGCCGCCTGTGCTCGCTCCCCGCGTGCTCCCCCACGTTTCCCAGAGCATGGGCGGCGCCTTTTTCGCGCCATCTGGCTTGCTGCGCGATCTTGCCGCCGTGCTGCGGCCTTTCTATTCGGAGTTCCCCATGCGATTCATGCGCGATGTCGAGATGATCGGCAGCGGTCGCTATCCGCTGCGCGTGCGCCTCGCCTGGGGCGCTCATGTGTCCGACGCCTTCGTCGATGCGCTGTTCGCGCTGTCGGCGCGCTTCGGTTGGTCGCTGGACCACGTCAACTGGCTAATGGCCTGCATGGCGTTCGAGACCGGCCGGACGTTCGACCCTGCCGTGCGCAATGCGGCGGGCTCTGGCGCTACCGGCCTGATCCAGTTCATGCCCCTGACCGCTCGCGGCCTGGGCACGACGACCGAAGCGCTGGCGGCGATGACGGACATCGAACAGCTCGAGTATGTCGAGGCCTACTTCCGCCCTTATCACCGCCGCATCTCGACGCTGCCCGATATGTACCTAGCCATCCTGCTGCCCGCCTATGTGGGTCGGCCGGGTGGCGCGGTGCTGTTCACCGAGGGACGTGTCTCGTACCGCCAGAATGCCGGACTCGATGCGGACAACGATGGTCGCGTCACCAAGGACGAGGCCGCCCAGCGGGTGCAGGAGATGCTGATCGAAGGCCAGCGCCCGGCGGACGCTCGGGACGTGTGGCAGGAGGAGGTGGCGGCATGATCGGCTCCCTGATGGCTGCGGCCAATTTCCTGATCGCTGTTGGTCTCATCATCCAATGCTTGATCGCGCTCAACCGCGTCGATGATGGCTGGACACGCTTCGCCATCCACCTAGTGATCGCGACCGCCGGCGGGCTGTTGGCGTTTCGTGGTGCTGACATGGCGGTGGATATCGCTCTGAGCGACCGAACAGCCATCGGCCGGTTACTGCTCAATCTGTCGATGATCCCCGCCTGGATACTGATTCACCGGGCTTCGCAAAAACGAGGTTAGCCGCGCGACATAACCGGGGATCGAGATGCCGGACCAAATCACTGAGCTCTGGCTGACGGTTTCCGCGTTCGCCCGAGAGCCTGCCCAGTCTGCGGCGCTTTGCGCGATATTCATGTCGTCTTTGCGCGTGCTGACGTCCGGCGGGCTGCGCAAGCCGAAGCGCTGGATCGAGACGTTGATGGTCGGCTTCCTGGCCTGGACCTCGCTGCCGTTCATTCAGCATTGGGGATTCGAGGCCGATACCGGCCGTTTCTTCGCGGCTTTCCTGGGCTACATCGGCGTGCACGGCTTCGAGAAGCGTGTCGATCGGCTGCTGGACAACATCGCCGACGTTGCGTCGGCACTGAGGCGGAAATGATCAAGCGGTGGTGGCAGTCGCTCAGCAGAGATAGTCGGTCGCACCTGCTGGTCGCGGCCTTGTGCTTCGCCTGGGCGGTGTCGTCTCAGATGCAGGTGGGTGCCGCTGATCGGCGTGTGGTCGAGCAGCAGGCCAGCGAGCGCGCAGTGGCGTATGGGCTCTGGTACGCCCTGACGCAAGAGCAGGCCAAGGCCGGCCAGTTCGAGGCAGAGCGCAACGCCGCGTGGGCAGAGCTGCGTGGTGTGCGCTATCAGCTCGGTGCCGCGGATGCGCGGCTCGAAGCCTGCAATGCGACCACCGCGATGACGACGGATGAGGGCTGGACCGGCCAGCTGCAGCTTAAGACGGAGAAGACGCGATGAGCATCATCGATAAGGCGCTAGGTGCGGTGATCAGCCCGGTGCTCGACATCGTCGATAAGGCTGTGACTGACAAGGATGAGGCGGCCCGCCTCAAGGCCGAGCTGACGCGCCAGCTTATCACCGAGCGTTCCAAGAGCCTGGACGCCCGCATGCAGGTGGTGATGGCTGAAGCCAATGGCGAGAGCTGGCTGCAGCGAAACTGGCGCCCGCTGCTGATGCTGGTGATCGTCGCGATCGTGGCCAACAACTATCTCGTTGCACCGTATCTCGGTGCGATGTTCGGCGTTGGGCTGACGCTACCGTTACCTCAGTCCCTGTGGGATCTCATGACACTGGGGGTTGGTGGCTACATCGCCGGGCAGACTGCCGAGCGCGGCCTCGCCACCTGGCAGCAAGGCCAGGTGGCGAGGGAGCAGGCCAGGTCGGGTCGTCTGGCGAGTGAGATTGATGCTAACCGTTAAACCACCATGGGAGTTTTACGTGGCGCCTTTGGATCTCTCAGCACTACTACCGAGTTATCCACGCCGTCAATTGCAGAGATCACTTGAATGACTTTGTAGCGCTTACGGTCGAGAGAAATTGTTTCCTTGGGTTTTGGGAGGTGCGCGACGTTGAGTGTGGCAATAGTCGTGCCGGTGTTGAGTTCGAAACGAGCAATCATGGTTTGATCCTTATGTGAACAAGAGCAAATCTCTTGACACAGAGATTATATCATGATCGATTTTTAAGCCTGCTTGTGTGTCTCCAATAAGAGACACTGGCGCCTAGTAGCTCCCGCTAACCCTGCCGTGCCCCTGGCTGCCGTCACACTACGACTGAGCGCCACACTGATTCGCCTAGTTAGCAAGCTCGTTTTCTATGTCATCTCTGGCGTCGTACAGGCTTCGGTGAATCTCCTCCAAGTTCCCATTGGTTCTAGCGCTCAGGTGATTGTCCATGCTCTTCAGTGTGGGTTGGTAGATCACCGCCTCGCTCTCGGTCTGGTTGCCAGGTAAGCCAGACACCGTGCCGACTTTGGCGGCTTGGCTGACGCGCTGCTTGAGCGATGCATAGCGCTCTTGGAGCTGCCGCTTGTCGCTGGTGCTCTCTTGCTCAATGGCATGCATGAGTGAGTCGATTTCGGCACTCAGCTGCTTGAGTGCGGCGCTGACGTCGTGTCGATTATCCATGGGCTTGGCGACCTGACTGGTTGGTGTGTGGCGGACAGCATAGCCCGCGCCTCTGCCTGGCGTCGCCCTGGCACGCACCAACCCGGTGCATTTTTTCGAATGGGTCCTCCCCACCCCCTCCCCCCAAGTACGGGGGCAGAGCATCGCGGAATTTGGCTACTTACGACTTTTTCCTGAGCCGAGGTTGTTGTTTTGTCGAAGACCGATAACACCGCCCAGCTCCACCCTGGCTGGCTCAACAAGACCGATATGGCCAAGAGCCTGCGCATCTCTACGCAAGCCTTTGATAAATGGGGTGTTGAGCCGGTGGCGCGTGTTGGGCGATCGGTCTATTTCGACTGTGCCGCGGTGCTCGAAAAACGCCTCGAGCACCAAGCGCAGAAACACCAACCGACACCAACCGAATCCGAAGAGATCGACCCGCTGATCGAGTACAAGCTCGATGTCGAGCGCAAGGGTCTCATCGCCGCCCAGCGAATCGGACAGGAGCAGAAAAACGCAGTCGCCGCCAAGGAGATGATCCCGGCCGGCTTCGCGACTTTTGCCTTGTCGCGAACGAGTGCGGAGATCGCCACGATCCTCGACACACTCGGCGCGACCATGAGGCGCAAGCACCCCGACCTGGAGGTGCGCCACCTTGACACCCTCGCGCGAGAGTTGAGCAAGGCGCGGAATCTGGCGGCGGGGCTCGATCAACGCCTGCCGGAACTCTTGGATGACTACATCGACGCCAACACCTGAGCAGCTCAAGGAGCTGGCACGGTGCATACGCGCGGGTCTGGCGGCGCTGTACAAGCCGCCGCCGATGACCGGCGTGGAGTGGGCCGACGAGCATTTCTACCTCTCGTCCGAATCGAGCTACCACGAGGGTAAATGGCAAACCCTGCCGTTCCAGTTGGCCATCCTCAACGCGATGACCAACGACCTCATCAACGTGGTCAACGTCGCGAAGTCTGCCCGCCTCGGTTACACCAAGATGCTGCTGGCCGCGATCGGCTACTTCATCGAGCACAAGAAGCGCAACACGCTGACGTTTTCGCCGACGGACGACGACCGCGACCGCTTCATGAAAACCCACGTCGAGACGATGATCCGCGACGTGGGAGAGGTGAAGGCCCTGGCGCCGTGGTTCGGCAAGAAGCATCGAGACAACACCATCTCGGCCAAGGTGTTCGCCAACGGCAAGCAGCTCATCTGCCACGGTGGTAAGGCGGCCCGCAACTATCGCGAGATCTCGGCCGACACCGTGATCTACGACGAGCTCGCAGGCTTCGACAGCGATATCGAGAAAGAGGGCACGCCGACCACGCTCGGCGACAAGCGCCTGGAGGGCGCCACCTTTCGCAAGTCGATCCGCGGTTCGACGCTCAAGATCGCCGGCCAATGCATGATGGAGCAGGCCGCCGCCGAGGCACCGGTGCGGCTGCGTATGCACGTACCGTGCCCCCATTGCGGCGAGGAGCAGGTGCTCAAGTGGGGCGACAAGGAGTCGACATACGGCATCAAGTGGGACGCAGGCAAGCCGGAGAGCGCGTTCTATCAGTGCGAGCACAATGGCTGTGTGATTCGCCAGCACGAGCTGCACGACGAGTCAGGCGAATTTCATATCGGCCAGGGGCGCTGGATATGCGAAGTGTCTGGCCTCTGGACGCGTGACGGCATGGACTGGTTCGACGCCGATGGCGAGCCGGCGCCCACGCCGCGCGCGGTCTCGTTCTACATCTGGACGGCCTACAGCCCGCTGACGACCTGGGAGCAGATCGTCATCGACTTTCTCAACGCCAAGGGCGACGCCACCAAGCTCAAGACCTTCGTCAACACGACGCTGGGCGAGACCTGGGACGCCACGGCTGGCCAAAAGCTCGAGTGGGAGATCCTTTACAACCGCCGCGAGAAGTTCCCGCGGGTGCCCGACGGCGCCGTCGGTCTGTTCGGTGGCATCGACACCCAGGATGACCGCTACGAGGGTCGCGTTTACGCCTACGGCGCGGACGAGGAGTCCTGGCTGGTCGATCGCTGGATTCTCTACGGCGACCCCGCGGGTGCCGAGCTGCTGCGCAAGGTGGGCGAGCGGCTGGTCAAGGTCTACGAACGCGACGACGGCCAGCGCATGACCGTGGCGCGCTGGTGCTGGGACTCCGGCGGCCACTACACCGATGAGGTCTACAAGGCCTCCAAGCGTCACGGCGTGCAGTGGGTAGTGCCCACCAGGGGTGCCAACGTCTACGGCAAGCCCATCCAGAACTTCCCGCGCAAGCGCAACAGCAAGGGCGTCTACCTCACCGAGATCGGCACCGACAACGCCAAGGAGCTGATCTTCAATCGCCTGCAGATCCCGCCGGGGACTGGCGAGCCGACGCCGGGCTGCATTCACCTGCCGCTCGACGACAGCATCTGCGACAGCGACGAGGTCAAGCAGATCGTCGCCGAGGTGAAGGTGCGCAAGATCGTCAACGGCCGCGCCGTCTACCGATGGGACGCCGGCGGCCGGCGCAACGAGGGTCTCGACTGCGCGGTGCTGGCGCTCGCGGCGCTGCGCATCTCGCAGGAGCGTTTCGGCTTCGATCTCGACGCCGCTGCCGCTGTGCTGCCCCAGGAAGACGAAGACACGCCACCCGCGCCGCCCGAGACGCCGTCACCGAGTGCGCCGGGCAGCGGCTGGCTACAAACCCCAGGAGGTTCATGGCTATGACGCCAGTCCAGCGCGCTCAGGCGATGGTCGATTTCTACTACGAGGCCGAGGAAGCCGTGCTCATGGGGCGGTCGATCACCAAGGAGGGGCGCACGCTCACCATGGTCGACCTGCCCGCTATCCGCGACGGCCGGCGTGAATGGGAGCGCCGCCTGCAGCAGCTCAAGGGCCGCGGTGGCGGCGTCTACAGTCTGGCGAGGTTCGGCGATGGGTAACCCTCTCGATAGCGTAATCAATGCCCTGGCGCCGCAGTGGGGCGCCCGCCGCGCCGGTGCGCGCCAGATCCTGAGCGCCTACGAAGCGGCGAAGCCATCGCGCACCCAGAAAGCCAAGGGGTCGACGCTGAGCGGCGACCTGACGGCACAGATCGGCGGCCGTTCGCTGCGCGAGCAGGCGCGCTGGCTGGATGAAAACCACGACCTGGTCACCGGCATTTTCGACCGGCTCGAGGAGCGAGTGGTCGGCGCTGACGGCATGGGTATCGAGCCCATACCGCTCGACACCAACGGGCAACGCCTGCGAGAGCTGTCGAAGGCGATCAAGGCGGAGTGGGCGGCGTGGTCTCTACGGCCCGAGACCACCGGAGAGATGACCCGGCCGGAGATGGAGCGGCTCGTGGTGCGTAGCTGGCTGCGCGACGGCGAGGTGCTGGCGCAGGAGCTTCGCGGCCGGGTGCCACTCTACGACCACCTGACGGATGTGCCCTACGCCTTGGAGTGTCTGGAGGCAGACTACCTGCCGCTGCACTTCAATGACCCTGCCCAGAAGATCGCGGCGGGCATCGAGCGCAATGCCTGGCGCCGGGTCAAGGCGTACCACGTCTACAAGCAGCACCCGGGCAGCCTGACCAACTTCGCCATGGCCACCAAGCGCGTGCCTGCCGATAGCATGATCCACCTCGCGCATCGCAAGCGTCTCCAGCAGTCGCGGGGCATCTCGATCCTGCATGCGGTGCTACAGCGGCTGGCGGACCTCAAGGACTACGAGGAGAGCGAGCGCGTCGCAGCTCGCATCGCCGCGGCGATGACGATGTACATCAAGAAGGGCGAGCCGCACGACTACGCCGTCAACTCAGGCAAGACAGACCAGGGTGCCGGCGCTGCGCTACCGCCCGGGCAACGCGCCTTCCAGATCGCGCCGGGGATGGTCTTCGACGGACTCATGCCCGGCGAGGATGTGGGCACGATCCAGTCGAACCGCCCCAGCGCGCTACTCGACGGGTTCCGCGGGGCGATGATCCGCGCGGCCGCCGCCGGCACGCGCATGGGCTACTCGACGGCCAACCGCGATTACAACGGCACCTACAGCGCTCAGCGCCAGGAGCTGATCGAAGCGCAGCTGGGCTACGACCTGCTGCAGGGCCAGTTCCGCGATCAGTGGTCGCGCCGGGTCTACCGCAGCTGGCTCGACATGGCAGTGATCATCGGGCGCATTCAGCTGCCGCCGAATCTCGACCGCCGCACGCTCTACAACGCGTTCTATCTCGGCCCTGTCATGCCGTGGATCGACCCCGGCCGCGAGGCGGACGCCTGGGAGCAGCTGGTCGCGGCGGGCTTCGCCGACGAGAGCGAAGTGGCGCGGGCGCGTGGGCGTAACCCGCAGGAGCTGAAGCAGAGCCGCGAGGACGAGATCGCGGAAAACCGCGAGAAGGGGCTGGTGTTCAGCTCCGACGCCTATCACGAATTCTACGGAGGCAAGAACGGTGCAGACCCCAACGGTAACCCCGCCGGTAACGGCGACAGCGCTCGCGCGCGTAATCGGCAACTTCGCCAGCCGGCCGATGGCCAAGGCGGAAACCGCGATTGAGCAGGTGGGCAACCAGACCTGGTTCATGATTCGCGCCATCGCCCAGGGCGTGGCCGAGATCGCCATCTATGACGAGATCGGCGCCTGGGGCGTCACCGCCAAGCAGTTCGCCCAGGAGCTGAAGGCGCTGGGCGACGTGCAGACGATGAACCTGCACATCCACAGCCCCGGCGGTGACGTGTTCGAGGGCATGGCGATCTACAACCTGCTCGCCAGCCATCCGGCCACGATCAACGTCTATATCGACGGCCTGGCGGCGTCGATGGCCTCGGTCGTCGCCATGGCGGGGGATACGGTCTACATCCCCGAGAACGCCATGATCATGATCCACAAGCCGTGGGGCATTCAGGGCGGCAATTCCGACGACATGCGCCGTTACGCGGAGCTGCTCGACAAGGTCGAGACCACGCTGCTGACGGCGTACACGAAGAAGACCGGGAAGACCGAGGATGAAGTCCGCAGCTGGCTCGCGGCTGAAACCTGGCTGTCCGGTCCCGAAGCGGTGGAGCACGGCTTCGCCGACCAACTGGTGGAGCCGCTGGCCATGGCGGCATCGCTCAAATCGAAACGACTGCAGGAGTTCGAGCACATGCCCGACGCAATGACGAAGCTCATGGGGCCGCGTGCCCAATCCACCCAGCCCCCGGCGGCACCGACGGGCGGCGCACCGTCTGGCGGTGGCCAGGGCGATGGCGGCCAGCCTCAAGGCGGCGCACCGGCGGGTGGTCAGCCGCAGGGTGGGGCGCCGTCACAGGCCCCGACCCCGCAGGCGGGCCAGCAGCAGTGGCAGGAGCAGGAGCGCGCCCGCCGCGAATCGGTGCGCGCGGTGTTCCAGGCGTTCCCGCAGCACAACGACCTGCGCGATACGCTGCTGGATGACATGAACGCCAGCGCCGAGATGGCGCGTGACAAGCTTCTGGCCAAGCTCGGCGCCAACACCGAGCCCACCGCGCCGGCGCGCACCGACCACGGCGCCTACGCCGGCAATGGCAACCTCGTCGGTGACAGCATCCGCAACGTGGTGGCATCGCGGGTTCGTCTCGAGACGCTGGAGAAAGATAACGGCTACGTCGGCATGTCGCTGAAGGAGCTGGCACGCGCCTCTCTCGCCGATCGCGGCGTCGGCATCGCCAGCCTGGGCGGCCACCCGATGGCGATCGTCGGCGCGGCCTTCACCCACACCAGCAGCGATTTCGGCGACCTGCTCGCGGACGTGGCGCGCCGCCAGATGCTCAAGGGGCACGAGGAGGCCGAGGAGACGTTCCAGCGCTGGACCGCCACCGGCACGCTGCCCGATTTCCGCCCGATGGACCGCGTGGACCTGACCACCTTCCCGTCGCTGCGCAAGGTGCAGGAGGGCGCCGAGTACAAATACGCCAGCGTCGGCGATCGCAAGGAGCGCATCGCGCTGGCCACCTACGGCGAGCTGCTGAGCATCACGCGGCAGGCGATCATCAATGATGACCTCTCGGTACTGGATCGTATCCCGCGCATGATGGGGCGCGCGGCAATCCGCACCGTGGGCGACCTGGTCTACGCGGTGCTCGGCGCCAATGCGCTCATGGCGGACGGCAAGGCGTTGTTCGGCGCCAATCGTAACAACCAGCTCTCGGCGGGCGCGCTTTCGATCGCGCGTATCGATCAGGCGAAGACCCTGATGGGCTCGCAGAAAGAGGGCGATGCGGTCCTCAACATCCGGCCGAAGTACCACCTGACGCCGCTGGCACTGGAGTCGACCGCCAAGGCGCTCTACGCCGCCGAGTTCGATCCGCAGTTGGCCGAGGCTCGCGTGCCCAACCCGGTGCGCGGCCTGACCGAGGTGATCGCCGATGCGCGCCTGGATCAGCAGAGCAAGACGACGACCTACATGGTGGCCGACCCCAACCAGTTCGACACGGTCGAGGTCGCCTATCTGGACGGCAACGACACGCCCTATCTCGAGCAGCAGCAGGGCTTCACCGTCGATGGTGCGGTGTTCAAGGTCCGCATGGATGCCGGCGTCGCGCCGCTGAGCTATCGCACCATGGTCAAGCTGACCGGCAACTGATCGCCGCCCGCGGCAACCCATAGCGCCCACCAATGACCGCCGCCGGCGGTTTTTTTGTGGGCGTCTTTCGAGACAGACAACCCACGATGGAGTGAACGATATGGCGAAGAACTACAACGGCGACGGCCAGACGGTCACGCTGCCGGCACCCGCCGGCGGTGTTATTGCCGGCCTGCCGGTGGTGATTGGCAGCCTGGTGCTGGTGCCGCTCGACAACGCCGCCGAAGGCGAGGATTTCGTCGGCGTCACTGGCGGCGAGTGGGGTGGCATTCCCTGCGATGACGCCCTGGCCCTGGGCGCCCGGGTCGCGATGCTGGAGGGCGAGATGGTTGCCGCCGGCACCGCCTCGGCCACAGCCCCGATCGGCGTGCTGACCAGTGACCCGGCGGGTACGGCCACCGTGCTGATCGTGCAGGGCATGGCCGCCACCCAGGCCGAGCTGGATGCTGGCACCGGCGGCGCGTAATGAGCCGCTTTGCCAGGGCCATGGCGCGGGCTAACCGCGTCATGGCCACCGCGCTGGCGGATGGCCTGGCCACCTACCGACGCGCCAATGGCGAGACCATCGAAAGCGTGTCCTACACGCTCGAGCGCGATGCGCTGGTGTATGACGACCCCGCGAGCGGCATTGGGCGAATCACGACCATCGTCGAGATCCCGGTATCGGCGGTGCCCGATAGCGGGCAGGGCGACGTGATCGAGACCCCCGAGGGTCGCTGGTACTACGTGCACATCGTCACCGACGACGGCGATTTTCGGCGTATCGAGGTGAATTGACGCCATGCGCTACAAGTACGACATCCAGCAGCGGCAGAAGATGCGCCACCAGTTCGGTGAGCAGAGCTGGAAGATCGAGAAGGCGATGCAGTGGTCGCTAGACGCCATGCAGAAGAAGGCGGCCACGATGATCTCGAAAGAGATCCGGCAGACTTACAACATCAAGACCTCAGACGTGAAACGCGCGATTCGCCTCGACTGGGCGCGCCGCGCGGCTTCGCGAACGATCCTCTATACCGGGCGGCGCCTGCCGCTAGAGCGCTTCTCGCCGCGTGCCAAGATCGTGCGCGTCAATGCAACCAGTATCAACGGGCGTACGTACCGCACCCGCCGCAAGGGCGTCACGGTGCGCGTACGGCGCGACAAAGGCGCCCAGCTGGTCGGGCGGGCCGGGCGGCAGTCAGGCGGCTGGTACGCCAAGGGCCACGTGTTGCGTCGCGCGAGCTACAGCGATAACCGATCCGAGCCGCATATGCAGTTCGGCCCCTCTATCCCGGGCATGGTCGCCCACCCACAGCTGATCGCCGACACCCAGGAGATGGTGCGGCGAGAGCTGCCCCAGCAGTTCAGCGACCGGCTCGATTACCTGCTGAGTCAATCATGAATGACGATACCGATCTCACCGACGCGCTTATCGCGCGGCTGCGTGAGCAGTGCCCTGACCTGGTGAGCGTCGAGGAGGCGGACACCACCGACCCGCTGGAGAGTTTCCGCGACACGACCCCGTGCGCCCGCGTCTACTACGCCGAGGACGGCGCCAACGACGAGCCGGACGCCATGGGGCGGCGTCAGTCAGTTAGCCAGATCTACGGCGTCTGGCTGGTGTCGCGGGTCGGCGAGGATTTCCGGCAGCAGCGCAAGGCGATCCGCGATGCGCTGTTTGGCTGGCAGCCCGTGCCCCACGGCGCGCTGATGGCCTACAAGGGCGGCAAGGTCGACAAGATCGTGGGCGGCTACCGGCTCTGGCTCGAATTCTGGAGCGTCGACACGATCTATCGACCCGCCTCGCGGACGGTAACCGTTTAACCGGCCACACCCCAGCAACCCCAGGAGGTAACCCCATGGCGACCCGCAAGGGCGGCGTTCAGCGTCGCAGCAAGGGCGGTCGTGTCGAGCAGGTATCGGCACCCACCGTCTCGCGCAAATACGGCTCGCACGCCGAGCACCCCAGCCGCGCGACAGTACCCGCGCCCAGCCCCACCAAGGCGCTGGCGAAATCCACCCAGGCCACCCAGGTGAAAGACGATGAGTGAACCCATCCTGCAGCGCGTCGGCGCTATTTTCGTTGGTGTCGAGACCAATCTGGGCGAAGCGGTGCCGATCGAGGAGTGCACGATGATCCTCGTGACGCAGCAGAGCCGCACCGCCTACGCCGGCAACACGGTCGACCGTGAGCGCCGCACCGAGGAGCTGCGCAACTTCGAGCAGATCAACACCGGCCCCTATGCCACGGTCGAGGTTACCGTGCCCGCCTCGGGTAGCGGCGTTCCGCCGACCGAATCCGCCGTGGTGGCGCCCTCGTATGGCCTGCTGATGCGTGCCTGCAAGCGTGTCGAGGTGCAAGACCTGGAAGCCGGCGAAGTGCGCTGGGAGCCGGTAAGCGGCGAGTCTGACTCGATCACGCTCTATTACATCCAAGACGGGGAGATGCAGTGTTTGCCCGGCACTCGCGGCCAGGTAACCGGCTCTTTCCAGACGGGCAGCTTGCCGACGATCTCGTTTTCGTTCACCGGGCTCTATCGGCGCCCCGAAGCGATCGCGCCGATCACCGCCGAGCCGATCAACCAGGCCGACGAAATCCCCGTCAACTACCAGAACACGCGGAAATTCCAGATTCGCGGGGTTGATTTCAGACTGCAGTCGCTGTCGTTCGATTTCGGCAATACGGTGACCTACCGCAACCTGGTGGGCTATGAAGGCGTGCATATCACCGATAAGCGCGCGACCGTACAGACGAATTTCGAGGCTCCGCGAATCGGCGATTTCGATGTGTTCGAGATGAACGAATCGCACAAGACGGTGACTACCGGCGCCATGGCGTTCGAGCATGGCACCGAGCCCGGCAACATCGTCGGCGTGCGTGCGCCCAAGACCCAGTTCAGCGGGCTCAGCGAGCAGGACAGCGACAATATCATGCATTACCAGATGGACGGCCGCTGCCTGCCCAACGCC
The DNA here is from genome assembly GCF_040536835.1 of Salinicola endophyticus. Lineage (NCBI taxonomy): Bacteria > Pseudomonadati > Pseudomonadota > Gammaproteobacteria > Oceanospirillales > Halomonadaceae > Salinicola > Salinicola endophyticus. The sequence continues at coordinate 2,946,776 of NZ_CP159578.1, read as the reverse complement.
GGCGACGATGAGCTGGTGATCTACGCCAAGTAACCAATCAATAGCGTGACACTGTCACGCCATGACGACGACACGCCCGCACCTTGCGGGCGTCGTCGTTTCTGGACTCTACCCCCAACGCCACAAGGAATGACCATGGCCAGATTCGTACTGGGTACGCCGAGCGTGACCAAAACCATCAAGATTCAGAAGCCGGGCCACGACGCGCAGGAGTTCACGGCGGAGATTCGTTTGCGCTCGCGCGATGATCAGGACGCGCTGGAGAAGGCGCGCAACGCCAAGCCGAAGAATTTCGACCAGATCGCGGTGGTGCGCGAAGACGTGCTGAGCGTGTCCGGCATCGACGATGCCAACGGCAAGGAGTTGGAGAGTACCCCTGAGCTGATCGATGCGGTGTTTCAGGACAGCTACGCGCTCAATCGACTGATGCGCGCCTGGAGCGAGGTGCAGCTGGGCCTGCCGGAGGCTGAGGCAAAAAACTAAGCGCCCTGGGCCGGGCGTGGGCGAGTGGTGCGGGTGGCGGCAAGAGCGACTTTCGCTCTGACCTCGACAAGCTGGGGATAACGGTCGCGGAGAAATACCTGGCCCCCAGGGAAGTCGAGGTATGGCCCCAGCATGCGGATGCGCTTGAGGTTTTCCTACAGTGCGCCGGGCAGTGGCTTTATCTGCCCTCGTTCGGCGGCGCGCCCGTGGCCCAGGGGCTCGACCGTGCAGCCGTGGCCAGTGTGATGCAGATGCTGGGTGTCGAGGACACCCGGCAGACGCTCAAGCGGTTGCAGCACATCGAGGCCGGCGCGCTGGAAGTCATGCGGCAGCGTTAGGGCGTTATAGCGTTACTTGCCGATTCGCTCGGTCGCTTCGACCTGCGCGCGGATGGCGGCCTCTTTGCGTGCCGCCTTGTCGACGACAGCTTGCTTGGCCTGCTTCTCTCTGGCCGCTTTATCCTCGGCATCTTTGATACGTTCTTGCCTGAGCTTCAGCCTGGCCAACGGCCTGAAAAGCTCGAGTGCAAGGCACACGACAGATATGCCTAAAACGGGTAGCCAGAATTGCCACCCGTAAGATGTGGTAAGCGCCAGCAGGACCAGGCCGCCGATTACCGAAGCGATGAGCACAATTACGTTGCGCCATAGCCCTGTCGCGATCAGCAACACGATCAAGATCGCTAATAGCAGAAATACCACCATCGAATAATCCTCTTGCGTACAGATGGCCGCCTCTCGGGCGGCTTTTTTGTGCCCGTTTTTCAGGAGTGCCCGGCATGGCAGCCCGTCGTTACCGCACCGAGTTTGTCATTGACGGCGATAGCCGTAGTGCCGTCAAGGCCAACGACGCCGCGCGCGAGTCCACCGAGCGGCTGACGCGCGAGATGCAGCAGGCCGAGCGCCAGTCGGAATCGACCAGCGAAAGCCTGTTGTCGATCGGCTCCAAGGCGACAGCGATGGCGGCAGCGGTGGGGCTGAGTGCCACCGGTATCGCGGCGATGACGGCTCAGACCGCGGCGGCGGTGCGCGAGCAGAGCAATCTGGCGCGCGCCGTGGGCGTTAGCGTGCAGACGCTGCAGAGCTGGAGCTATGCCGGCCGTCAGGTGGGCATCGACAGCGAGAAGATGGGCGACATCTTCAAGGACACCGCCGACAAGATCGGCGATGCCTTCGCCAACGGCGGCGGCGAGGCGATGGACGCCCTCAAGGCGCTCAACCTCTCCGCCAAGGATCTCATCAACCTCTCGCCGGATAAGCAGATTCAGGCTATCGGCGAACGCCTGGTCGGGCTGCCCAAGGCTCAGCAGGTGACCATTCTGGAGTCGATCGCCGACAACGCCAGCCGCCTGATTCCGCTGTTCGAGGATAACTCGCGCCTGCTGACCGAGTACGCCCAGCAGGCGCGCAAACTGCGTATCGAGCTGCCCCAGGAGGACATCGACCGCCTCGATTCTGCCGGGCAGTCGCTGCAGTACCTGCAGGAGGTCGGGCGCGGCCTGGCACAGACGGTCGCGGTAGAGCTATCCCCGGCGATCGACCACACCGCCGATACGGTGAATGGTCTACTCGATACCCTGGGCGGCATGGAGGGTGTCGTTAGCAAGGGCACAGTAGCGCTCGAGCTAATGGCGTCCGTTGCCGCTGGGCGCGCCCTGGTGGGGCTCGGTAATTTGCGTGATCGCCTGGGCGATTATCTGAACGCCCAGAAGCAGCAGACCGCGGCGCAGAACACCGCCATTTTGACCGAGCGCCGTGCCTCGGCCGAGGCGCTGCGTCTGGCGCAATCGCGCCAGGCGTCAGCCAAGCAGGCGCTGGCCAACGCCCAGGCCACGGCCACCGCCACGGGTATCACTACCAACCGCACCAAGGCCATTCGCCAGTTGGCGGCTGCCAATGGTGAGCTGATCTCCGCCGAGCGTCGGCACGAAGCGGCAATGAACGCCTCGACCGTTTCCGCGACGCGCTATGCGGTGGCGATGCGCGGTGTCGGCACCGTCGCCCGTGGTGCGTTGGCCATGCTCGGCGGCTGGCCGGGTCTGCTGATCGCCGGCGCCACGGCGGCGGTGATGCTGAGCGATTCCAGCGACGATCTCTCGGATAGCCTCGACGGCGTGGGCGAGTCGCTGTCGCTGCTCGAAACGCCGCTCGATACCGTGATTGCGAAGTTCGGCCAGCTCTCCCGCGACCAGCAGGCCGCGGCGCTGGCCAACTGGGGCGACAAGCAGCAGGAGCAGGCCGACAAGGCCGCCGACGCGCTGGAGAAGATCAAAGCGCAGGCGGTCGAGGATTTCGGCGGCGTCTCGCTGTGGGGTGGAGTCGATGCCGACCAACAAGCGGCCTATCGCGAGTTCATCGCCCAGCTCGACGAAGCTGCGGCGCGCGGTGAGAGCCTGACCGAGGTTATGTCGCGCAACGCCGAAGCGCTCGGCGTGCCGCAGGAAAAGCTGCGCGAGTGGGCCAAGCTGGCGGGCATCTACGACACCTCGCGCGAGAAAGCGGCCGCCTACGGTGACCGCATGGACGCCGTCGCCGAGTCACAGCGCAATGCCGCCGATGCCGCTCATAGCGCCGTCGGTGGCCTGGCCGCCGTCGAGCGCGCCCTGGGGTCCAGCGGTGAGAAGTGGGGCGACTACCTGGCCAAGTTGCAGGCGTCCCGCGACACCCTCGGCATGACCGCGGCCGAGGCCGCGGCGTATGCCGCCAATCAGGCCGGCTATACCGGGCTCTACGCCGAGCAGTCTGGCGCCATCGCTGGGCAGGCCGACGCGCTCAAGGGCTACCAGACCGCGCTCGAGCAGGGCGACGCCACCGAGGCAGCGGTGCAGCTCGCTCGCGCCCAGCGGTTTGCCGAAGCCGAGGCGATGGTGCAGGCCCAGCTGGGCAACCTACAGACGCTGTCCGGGTTGCTGCAGGGTGTGCAATCGGACCTTTCCGCGACAGCACTGTCGGCCGCGCTGGTGGTGGGCGAGGGCGCTGGCGATGTTAACGACCTGGTGGCGCAGGCCCTGGCCACCATCGAAGCCCGCGCCGCCGCGATCCGCGAAACCACCAACTTTGGCAGCAAGGCCAGCGACGAGGCCAAGGCGCTGGCGAAATCAGTCAAAGACGCCCAGCAGACCTACGACAGCCTGCGCGAGTCGTTCGACCCGCTGGGCACCGCGGCCGACGCCTACGCCAAAAAACAGGACGCGCTCAACTTGCTGCAGCGCGAGGGCAAGATTACCGCCGAGCAGGCGGCGCAGGCGCAGGCCGAGCTGACGCAGCAGTATCGCGAGAGCATCGACCCGTTACAGGGCATCATCGATCGCATGGACCCCGCGGCGGCCCGCGCGCGAGCCTTCCATGATGAGCTGGCCCGAGTCCAGAAAGCCGCCCGCGCCGCCGGGCGTAGCGAGCTGGAAATCACCGCGGCCACCGCGCAGCTGGCGGCGGAATACGCCAAGGCGGATCGCGAGGCGGACCCGTACTATCAACGCACGCTCGAGCTGCGCCAGGCATACGACAGCAGCGCGCTCAAGGCGCGCCAGCTCCAGCAGGATCTTGCCGACCTCAATGCGCGCTATCGCGCCCACGCGATCGGCCCGCAGGAGTATCAGCGTTCCGTTGCCGCCGTGCGCGAGGAGATGAGCGAGCTGGCGCGCCAGACCTCACCTTATGCCGACGAGATGGCCAAGGCGTGGGAAGACGCCGCCGAGCGCATCGACGAGACCTTTGCCGACGCATTTGCCGGGGGGTTGGACTCGTTCGACGATTTCAGCGGCCAGCTGATAGACGGCTTCAAGCGGCTGCTGGCCGAGCTGGCTTATCAAGCCACGCTCAAGCCAATCGTCGTCAGCTTCACGTCGAGCGTGGGCAATGCCCTGGGCATCGGCGGTATCGGTGGCGGCGGTGCCGGCGCGGGTGGTGGTGGGCTCGGCGGGCTGGGTGACCTCGGCAGCCTCGGGCGTAATCTGTTCGACTCGATCAGTAGCGGCTTTGGCGGCATCCAGTGGGCGGGGGCGCCCACAGGTGCTACGGCCTACACCCAGGGTTTCGGCTCCCAGGTGGCCACCGGCGGCGGCATGTTCGGCGGCTCGCTGCAGAATTTCAGCGGCATGAATGGCCTGGCGTCGATGGGTGCCGGCTATGTCGGCAGCCAGTTGGGTACGTCGGTCGGCTCGTCGGTGTTCGGCAAGCAAGCGAACAGCAACTGGGGGGCCACCGCCGGCGGCGCCATCGGGACCTATTTTGGCGGGCCTATCGGCTCGTTCGCAGGCTCTGCCCTGGGCGGCATGCTCGATGCCGCTTTCGGCAGCTCGCGCAAGTACAAGGCAGCGTTTCAGCAGTTCGCCGAGACGCCCGACCGCGACTATGGCACCGGCGGTACGCCCTACTACAGCTCGGGGTACTACCGCGACGGCGATCTCGGCCGTGGGCGGGAGTCGGCATTCGGCTCGTTCGGGTTCCTGTCGAAACAGAAATTCGAACCGTCCGACATGATCGACTTCCTCGACGCCCTGCAGGCGCTCGACAACATCATCGCCAGCGGTGCGGACGCCGATCAGATCGACGCCGTCACCCAGTCGATGAACGGGTTTTACACCTCGGTCAAGAACGACCCGCTGGCGGACATCCTCAGCGACCGGATGGTAGTCATCAAGCGCGCGTTGCTGGCCAGCTCTAGCGACGTGGGGGATGCCCTGATCGAGCGCGTCGGCGACATTACCGCCGACAACGCCGAGCAGCTGGCGCCGCGGCTGGCCCAGGCCCTGCAGTTGGGTAACCTGATCGACGGCTTGGGCGGCGTCGTGCAGGACTACGCCGAGCAGGTGGCCACGACCTCGAAAGCCTCGCTCGACGAGATCATGGCCAATATCCAGACCTCGGCGGCCAACTATCAGGCAGTCACCAGCGCGACCGATCTCCTCGGCCTGCACTTCGACGCCCTGGCCGATGGGGCGGTGGCGGCAAGCAACACCCTGGCCACCCTGGCCGGCGGCATAGACAGCCTCTCGGCGCTGCAGCAGCGCTACGCCGACACCTACCTGACCGACGAGCAGCGCCGGGCCAACGCCTTGCGCGCGGTGGGTGAACAGCTCGAGGCGTTCAACCGCGCCACCGGTGAGAGCGTGACCGACAAGGGCGGGCTCGAGACGCTGATTCGCTCTCTCGACCTGATGACCGAGAGCGGCCAGAAAACCTACGTTGCCGCGCTGCAGCTGGTCGGGGCGTTCGAACAGCTCGACCAGGTGACCGAGCAGATCAACGCCCAGTTTGACGAGCTGGCACGGGAGGCCCAGGGACGTGTCGATAGCGCCAAAGCGGCCGCCGCCCAGGCGCTGGGGCAGTTCAACGACCAAGCCTACCAGCAGCAGCTCGACCTGCTCGGGCTGTTGGGTCGCGATCAGGCCGCGCTGACCCTGCAGCGTCAGCGCGAGCTGGCGTCGATCGACGAAAGCCTGCGCCCGATTCAGGAGCGTATCTGGGCGCTGCAGGACGAGAAGGCCGCGCACCAGGACGCGCAGAAAGCGGTGACGGACTACCAGCAGGCGCTAGCCAGCGCCGGCGATGCGCTGGCGGGCACCCTGGGCAATATCAGCCGCTGGATCGACCAGCAGAACGCTACCGGCGGCGCGCCGGCGGCCGACCTGCAGGAGAGCCAGGCCCAGTTCGCGCGGCAGCTGGTGCTGGCGCAGAACGGCGACCGTTCGGCGCTGGAGTCGATCACCCAATATGCCGACCAGTACCTGAATGCGGGTCAGGGGTACTACGGCAGCGGCACCGGCTATCAGTCGATCCGGGATGACGTGCTGGACGCGCTCGGCTCGCTGCCCGACCAGGTGTCGGCCGAGGAGTACATCGCCGACGAGATCAAGCAGGCGCTACTGGCGCAGACCTCGAGCCTGACCGATGACCTCTCGGCGGTGCTGCGCGGCGACAACCCGTCGTCGATCGCGGATCGTCTCTCGGGGTATTTCGACGCGCTGGCCGGCGGTATCGACGGCGTGTTGACCCGTGACCAGCTCAAGCTGGTGATGAACGGCAAGGCCACCGATGCGCAGCTGGTGGCCATGGTGCGGGCGCTGGATCTCAACGGCGACGCAGTGGTGTCGGGTCTCGAATCCGTGATCATCCGCGGCATGCCGACCGACTCGGTATTGGCCAACGTGCTGATGAGCCAGCTGCGCGCCAACGGCGACAAGGCACTGACCGACGACCAGGTGCGCAAGGCACTGTCGCCGATCGCTACCGATTCGGAGATCCGCCGCCTGATCGCCCAGGTGGACGCCGACGGCAATGGCCTGCTCACCGCCCAGGAGCTGACCAACGCCCGGCTGGGCGGACTCTCGCGCGGCATCGCCGGCGCCCTGAATCCGATGTTCGATCGGATCGATACCAGCCTGGATGGGCTGATCGACTACGGCGAGTTCGGGAAGTATTTCCAAGGGCTGGCCAGCGACACGCAGTTGAAGCGGATCTTCACGCAGCTCGATACCGACGGTGACGGCCAGATCAGTGCGCTCGAGGCGATCAAGGGCGCGACCGATGCCGTGGGCGACAACACCGGGTCGCTCGAACAGCGCTCGCTGGAGCAGCTGGAAAAGCTCACCAGCCTGACCAGCGAGATGACGCGGACAACCGATCAGTTCGTAGATCTCAACGGCAACATGGTGTCGCTGCGCGATGCGATCGGCGCCTTGGGCGTGGCTCAGGAGGAGATGGCGCGCATCGAGCGCGAGCGCGCCGCGGCGCTGCAGGCCGAGCAGCAGCAGGTAGCGGACGCCCGGGCCAAGGAAGCCAAGCGCGCCGCGCTGGAAACGCAGATCAAACAGGCGCAATCGAATGTGACGCGCTTCGATGGCCAGGTCGATGCCTGGGAATCGCGCACCGAGCGCGAGACCGGCATTGACGTGGGTAGTGCGCGTTTCGAGCGGCTGCTATCGATCGCGGAGAGCCGCAACTATCTGACGGCTGACTATGACGTGTTCCGCGCCAAGGTGGCCAAGGAGGGCGACCCGGCGTTCTGGTACGCCGCCGAGATCGCCCGCGACCTGGCCTACCGCAAAAGCTACGTCGACAAAATCGCCGATCTCCGGCGCGAGCTGAGTGCGCTGGACGGCAGCCACGCCAACGGGCTCGACTACGTGCCGTTCGACGGCTACCGCGCCGAGCTACACCAGGGCGAGTTCGTGGCCACCGCCGCCGAGGCGCCGGCCGTGCGCGCGTTTCTCGATGGCGCTTTGCCGCCGGTGGTGATGCCGCCACCGGCGGCTTCGGGCGTCGACGAGCGGCTGGCGGCGATGATGCGTGACAACAACCGGCTGATGCAGCAAAACGCCGAGCTGTTGAGCCGTCTCGAGCAGCACGCCGCGGCCGGGGTGCGCGTCAGCGCCGAGGGGCATCGCCGGCAGATCGCGGCGACCGAGCAGGGTAACCGCTCGCTCGAGCGCCTGGAGTCCGATAAACGACTGGAGAAGGCCCGCGCATGACCTGGACCCTGGAGATGGACGCCCTCGACCCTGGGGGCGAGGCGGTGACGCTGCGCTACTCGCTGGGGCGCTATGACGACCCCGACGACCGCGCTTTTGATCCGCGCATCGATCAGCCCGGCCTATTCAGAGCCGGGCTTTTTGCGGGCTCACTGATCGCCGGTGACCGCTCGAGCTACGGCGAGACCACGCTGATCAACGTCGACGGCGCGCTCGATGCGCTGGTCGATTACGCCGTGGATGGTCGTCACGCGGTGATCAGCCAGGGCGCGGGGGCGGCCCGGCGCACGGTGGTAAGCGGCACGGTGGCGCGTCTGGCGTTCGAGTCCGATCGCGTCTCGGTGGTGCTGCGCGGCCCGCTGGAGCCGCTGCAGACGCCACACCCCCAAGCGACCTATGCCGGTGACAACGTGCTGCCGGATGGGCTCGAGGGCACGGCTGACGACATCGGCGGCCAGCCCAAGCCGCTGGTGTTCGGTGAGGTGGCCAACGCCACCCCGGTACTGGTCAACAGCGCCCGGCTGATCTACCAGGTGTCCGCGCGTGATGACTGCGAGGTGACGGCGGTCTATGACAACGGCGCGCCGCTGGCCCAGGGGGCCGCCTACGACTCGCTGGCGGCGCTGCAGGGCACCGCCCCGGCGGCCGGAGAATGGCGCGCTTACCGCGGCTATGTACGCCTGGGAGCCTCGCCTGCCGGCACGGTGACGCTGGACGCCACCACCGCGGCGCCCAACGCCGGCGACGTGTTCGCCACCCTGGCGACTGAGCGGGGCTGGTCGGTGGCCGCCGTCGACGTGTCGGCGCTCAACGGCCTTGGCGCGGTGCGGCTCTACGTGACAGAGCCGAGCGACACCCTCGACCTGCTCGACCGGCTGGCGGTGTCGGTGGGTGGGTATCTCAACGTCGACGCCGATGGCGTGTTGCGCCTGCGCCGTCTCGAGGCACCACAGGCGCACGGCGTCACCATTCCCGACCACGCCATCGTCGACATTCAGCGCAGCGCCGCCGGGGCGGGGGATAACTCGCTGCCGGTGGGGCGGGTGACGATCAACGCCGACCGCATCGAGACGACGCAGCGCGATGTGGCCGGCAGCGTCAGCGACGCCCGCCGGGCGCGTCTTGCCCAGCAGACCCGGGCGGCCAACGCGCGCCGCGACGAGACGCTGACACGCCACCCGCTGGCGGGCTCGACCACGCTCGACAGCCTTCTGGCGGATCTCACCGCCGCCCAGACGCTGGCCGATGACCTGGTCGCACTGCTCGGCGTGCGGCGGGATCTCGTCACGCTTACCGCCCCGCTCAGCGAGATAGGCCCGATCGCAGTCGGCAGCGCCGTGCAGGTGGTGACCCCGCGACTGGGCTATGCCGCTGGGCGGGTGCTGCTGGTCACCGGCGCGCGCATGGATGCGCAGCGCAACACCCTCGAAATCGACCTGTGGGGATAACCGATGGCACTAGACCCCAAGCGTGTGGTACTGGGCTGGCCCAACTACATCGAAGACGCCACGCTCAGCGGCGGCGCCTACGTCGACACGCTGCCGCTGGCCAACGTGCAGGAGCGGCGCTTTTCGGTGGTGGCCAAGACCGCGGGGCTCGACCCTGCCGCTACGCAGTTCACCCTGGTATTGCCCCAGCGCCGCCCCGTCTCGGTGGTAGCGATTCCCGCGCACAACATGAGCGCAGCCGCGCAGGTGCGGGTGCGCGTCTACCGCGACCAGGCCGGCGCCGACCTGGTGTGGGACAGCGGCCGCCGCGATGTGTGGCCGATCGTCTACGGCATCGGCGACGTGGTGTGGGGTAATTCCAATTTCTGGAACCGGCGCATGCAGGAGGAGACCCGGCGCAGCTATACGCCGCTGCTGACCGTGTTTCTCGACGACCAGCAGATTGCCAGCCGGATACACGTCGAGCTGTTCGATGAATCCAACCTCGACGGCGCGCTGACGTTGGGCCGGGTGTTCGTCAGCGATGCGTGGCAGCCCGAATACAACATGAGCCTGGGGCCGCAGTACGGCTACGACAGCGGCACCGAGGTGACCACCGCCCGCGATGCCAGCCGTACCGAATATTTCGAGCGCTTCACGCCCAAGCGCACGGTACAGCTCTCCCTCGACTGGCTTTCGGAAAACGAGGCGTTCTTGCGCATCCACCGCCTGCAGCGCACCCAGGACATCGTCGGCGAGGTGCTGTTCGTGCAGAGCGTCAAGCCCAGCCCGATCGAGTTCGCGCGTTCGATGATCGCGCGCCAGGCATCGCTCGACCCGCTGGTGCACCCCTACCAGACCACCTACACCAACCAGCTCAACCTGCAGGAGATCCTGTAATGGCGGAAGTCACATTCCCGGCGGCCTACGGCGGCGATGGCCAGACCTACAGCGACGACGCCGACCCTAATACCGGGCTCGACGGTATTGGCTATATGACCCGCTTCGTGCCCTGCCTGTCGGGGGCGGTATCGATGGCCGCATACGCCAAGGGCCGCGCCGATGCGGCCCAGCAGTTCGCCGCCGCGTGCGAAACCCTGCGCGACGAAGCGGCGGCCAGTCGTAACGCTGCCGCGACCAGCGCCAACCGCGCGGCGAGCAGCCAGCAGGCCACCGCCGACGCCCTGGCCGAGGCCAATGCGCGTATCGGCTCTAGCCAAGCCCTGATCGATGCGCGCGACAGTGCCGCCGCCGATGCCCAGGCCACGGCTGCCGATCGCGTGCAAACCGGCCAGGATGCGACGGCGGCGAGCGATAGCGCCGCGGCCGCGAAGGCCAGCGAGGATGCTGCCAAGGCCAGCGAAACCAGCGCGGCTGACAGCGCCGATTCGGCGACCAGTGCCAAAGACTTGGCGGTCAATAGTGCCAGCGCCGCCGCGCGCAGCGCTGACCTGTCCAAGGGCAGCGAGACCAAAGCCGTCAACAGCGCCGACGCAGCAAGAGACAGCCACACAGCGGCCCAGGCGAGTGCGACTAGTGCTGGCAATAGTGCGTCCGCGGCGGCGGATAGCGCCTCGGCGGCAGCGAATTCCGCCGCGCAGATGAACGCCGCCGACATCATGCATCGGCGCGGCTCGGGGCTGCCCAATGAAGTTGGAACAGCGGCGACACGGAATGTGGGTACCGCCGCTGGTGAGCTGCTGGAGGCGGGGGCTTTTGGTATTGGCTCTGCAGGGTCTCAAATCATCACAGAGCCAGCTAATCTGCCTGAATATGGCACTTTCTTTCAATTCAATGGCGCGAACACAGAGGGCCTGCCAGGGTCGTCCAACTACTATGGTGGTATCGCTCTGACCCGCAAGTCAGGCTCGCTGATTAACGCGGTGTGGATTGTTCCAGATAGTACTGCGCTATACACGCTGCGGAAAACCGCTGACGGCGGTATTGAAGCGCTCACCTTCGTCAACAACAAAAACATGGTCGGCTCTGTCGGCGCAGGTCTACCAGGCGTCATCGAGAGCGGCGAGAACAGCAACGGTCGTTACATCAAGTACGCTGATGGTTCGCTGGTGATGACTTTCGAGGCGATGGCGGTTAGGTCGTCGTCTTCAGAGCGCTATTTGCAGTTTCGCTGGACATATCCGCACGCGGTGATTAACCCGCGACCGCTCGCAACAATGGAGTATGCTAACAACTATGTCCCGGGTGGTTCCGATAAAAAGCTATACCCCTCATATGACAAAGATGGCGTTCAGGTGGCATTGATAAGCAAGTCGAGTAATCAGCATGTCTTTGTGGATATATTCAAGACAGACATTTCTGCACCTTTTTTTGAAGAAAACGCGGCAGCCTATGTGTTCCTGCAAGCTATAGGGAGGTGGAAGTAAGAGCTATGAAGCTGATCATGCTACCCCAGCGAAGCGACAATACCGCTCAATACAGGGCAGCCGGGCCGGTGTTGACTGTCACCATCGGCGAGCATACCGACACTTTCGATTTCACCGACGCCCCCGATGGCGAATTCGACGGCTTCGCAAGCGACACGCTGCCGGTCTGCCCGATCCTGCGCGCCGAGAAATCGGGCGGTGAGCTGACCGTATGGGCGCTGGGCTGGTACGGCCCGCGCCCCGAACGCGAGATGCAGCACACGCCGGTAACGGACGACGCCGGCGAAGTCATCGACTACCACCCCGAGCCCGAGGCGGACTATGCCGAGCGGCTGGCGGCCTGGGAAGCGCTCACGCAGGAACGGGAGGTAACAATCTGATGGGCACTTTCACCCATACCCCAGCGCCGACGGATGCCGAGAAGCTGGCGGCGGCCCAGGCCGTCGCCCTCAAGCGCCTCAATGACGCTTACGACGCTGCGGCGCGGCCGCTGGTTCGGGATTACCCCGAGGTCGAGCGGCTGGGCTGGACCCAGCAGCTCAGCGAGGCCACCGCGTACCAGGCGTGGCTGGATGCCGGCGAGCAGGGCGAAGCACCCGCCACCCCGGCGCTGGCGGGTATCTTGCGCGGGCGAAACGGCACCACCGGCACCGAGACCCTGGCGGATCTCTGCCGCGCCGTGCTGACGCGCGCGGATGCGATGATTCAGTGGCAGGAATTCACCGGCGTGCGCCACCGCGGCGAATGGACGATCAACGACGCCCAGACGCCCGATGAGGCGCTGGCGGTAACGTGGGAGAAGTTAGTGGCCGAATAGGCCAGAAGAGAGGAGCGACCGGCACGGGTGCTGCAACACCGCGCGCCGGACCCGACAAGCAGTCCATGCCTGCAAGCCGGCCAGGGCTCCCCGCCTCGCGCGAGGCGATGTGAGTCTAGGCCAACCGTCCACGCGACAACAGGCTTGACATGGCAATCAGCGACATTCGTTGCGGCCGCTGTAACCGCATGCTGGCGCGTGCCAGCGAATTTCAGCTACTCGAAATCAAATGCCCGCGGTGCGGGCACATTCACACCCAGAGGGCCACGAGCCCCAGGAATCGGAGTATCGCTCGTGGCCAAACCTATCATTCCCTGGATGGGCGGCAAGCGCCGTCTCGCTAAGCGTATCTCGCGGCTAATGCCGCCTCACCAGTGCTACGTCGAGCCATTCGCCGGTGGTGCTGCGCTGTTCTTTCTGCGTGAAGATCCGGCCCCGGTTGAGGTCATCAACGACCTCAACGGCGACCTGGTCAATCTTTATCGCGTCGTGCAAAACCACCTCGAGGAGTTTGTGCGCCAGTTCAAGTGGGCGCTGACGAGCCGACAGATTTTCGAGTGGGAGAAGATAACGCGGCCGGAGACGCTGACTGACATCCAGCGCGCGGCCCGATTCTACTACCTGCAGCGGCTTACCTTCGGCGGCAACCCGAGCAGCTACAATTTCGGCACATCCACGACGACTCGGCCAGGGCTCAATCTGCTGAGGCTAGAGGAAAGCCTCTCCGAGGCTCACTTGCGCCTTGCCCGGACGTTCATTGAGAACCTGACGTGGCAGGCTTGTGTCGAGCGCTACGACCGCCCTCACACGCTGTTCTACATGGACCCTCCCTATCTCGACACCGGGGGTTATGGTGTCGAGTTTGGCATCGAGCAGTATGAGCAAATTGCGGAGATGATCGGTCGGATCAAGGGGCGAGCTATCGTGAGCCTCAACGACCACCCCGAGGTGCGCCGGATATTCGCTGGCTATCACATCGAGTCGGCCGACATCCGCTATACCGTGGGGGCGGGTGCAGCCAAGTCGGCCAAGGAGGTGCTTATCTGCAGCTGGCCTGTGGCGTAAATATGAGCGAGCGGTCGCTGTTGGCGATGCTACCAGCGCTTGATCTCGCCGCTGATCAGGTCCATGCACCGCGGCCCCCATAGGGACTCAGCCGCCGCCGGGCGCCAGAACATGAACCGGATCTGCGCTTGGCCGGTATTGAGCATGATGTGAGCGTGGGTGCCGATCGCCAGCCGGTCGTCCTGGTCAAGCTCGTCGATGCGGCACCGGCCCGAGTAGACGAGCTGTGCATGGGTCGCGTGGTACTCGATCCACTGGTCAGCCGGCGGCCGGCCCTCGTGCCAGCCGCGGTCGCGCCGGGTCTGCGCCCAGCTCTCAAGCGCCGCTCGATAATTCATCGCTCTCGCCCTCCAGCAGCTCCCGCCCATCACGTCCACACCAGCAGCAGTGGACGCCCGCCAAAACATCGCCGGCGAGCACGAAGCCGGCGATCTCTTCTCTCGCCTCGGTACTCTCTCGGGTTCCGCATGCACCGCATTCGACCTCTACCCATCCAGCGCCGATGGTGACTTCGATCACATCGCCGCCTCGGCCTCGGCCGGATTCCAGCTCACCAGCGCCTCGCCGTCGGCGGTGCGTGTCACTGTCACATAGTCGACGGTCTCGAACTCCTCGAGCAGACGATCCCAGTCTGCCGGGCTCTCGGTGTCGAAGCGCTCCAGTCGCACCTGCGTCGCCCCGCGGTTGTTGGCGCCGGTGATCTGGTGCCTTACGCGCTCGGCGAGCAGCTCATAGCTCGAGGGTTTGCGTGGCTTGGCCATCTGGTGATGCCTCCCAATTACTGTATTTGCATACAGTATCGCGAAGGAGTTGGCGAGTGTCGACTGGCTTGCGTGGTGGCCGCGATGTGAAGGGTGGGATAGATGGCGGGTAGGTGCTTTGGTGTAGCGTGACTATTTCGTGCGCTACGGCGTCGCAAAATCGCGTGGTTACGTCACGTTCTGTCGTGTGGTCACGGGGCCGCATGACCTAAGCGATTGATTTTAAAGTGTGTGAATAATGGCGCTTCGCCCTCCTAAGGGGCAGGTCATAGGTTCGAATCCTATCGGGGGCACCAAGTGACCTTCCTCACTGTCCCGCTTTTTGCTACCCGCTAGGCCCCACCAAACTCGGCATATGCAGGGTATGCAGTCAGGTATAGCTCTCCGTTCGACGCGCAGCCATCTACCCACGTGCCGCTAGGTATCCGAAAGATCGAATATACCAAGCCGTCTTGGCTCTCTCGGGACATCAAGAGGGCTCAACTCTGTATGAAGGCCCAGAAGACAGCGCCGATCATCAGCAGAGCGAAGGTGAGACGTAGCAACCGGGAGAAGAGAGGGCGCTGCACAAGGGGCCGAATGGCGCCGCCGACGCACATCCAGAAGATATTGGTGAACACGGCAACCGCCAGGCAAACCCCCATGGTGGCCACATAAGCGATGGCCGCTGGCGAGATCGGCAGCAGAAACTGCGAGTAGATCACCAGTAGTACCGCGTAGGACTTCGGGTTGAGCACGTTGAGCAGGACACCATCGCGCATCGTCAGGCGGGCGCCTTCGGCTGCGTGAGTGTCGAGTGGCGTGGTCGCGATGCGGTAGGCGAGGTAGAGCACATAGAGCCCGCCCACGATCTGTAGTGTCAGCTTCGCACTCGGCCAGGCTGCCAGTAGCGCCGCCAGACCCAGGGCAGCGGCCACCATCGATATCGCCAGCCCGGTCAGAATGCCCACATAGAGCGAGAGCGTCTTGCGCACCCCAAAGGTGGCGGATGTCGCCACGATGGTCATGGGGCCCGGCCCCGGAGAGCCGAACAACAGCATTGCCGTCATGGCGAGCGTGGTGAGTGGCGACATGAGCCTTCATCTCCGAGTGCGGTCTCTCGCAGCGACACCGGCGATGACATGTCATCGCCGTTCGGAACCGATCAGTACCGTTTGCGTAAGACGGTACTGATCATTACCATCCCATGTCAATCTCACAGAAGGGATAAACCATGCCGACACAGGCGCGTGAACGACTGATAGCGACAGCGGAAGCGCTCTTCTACCAACGCGGCATCCAGGCGGTCGGCATCAGCGAACTGATCGACACCTCCGGCGTGGGGCGTGCGTCCTTCTACCGTCACTTCGACAGTAAGGATGCCCTGGTGCATGCGGTGCTACGCCACCGCAATGAGAGGTCCCTGGCCGCCTTCGAGGCAGGTCTTGCCGGAAGCGATGGCTCGCCTCTGGGTGTGTTCGATGTGGTCGCCGAGCGCTACGGGCAAGCCGATTTTCGGGGCTGTGCCTTTATCAACGCCATGGTCGAAGCCGCCGACCGGGGCAGCGAGACCCACCGCATCGCCAGAGCGCACAAGCTGGCTCAGATAGAGATCATCGCTCGCCAGCTCCGGCAAGCCGGCTACTCACCGAGCGAAGAGCTTGCCAGTGATTTTCAGCTACTGATCGATGGCGCGGTCATGGGCGTACTACGCGAAGGCAATCTCGAACCGGTCGAGAGAGCCAAGCAGATAGCGGCCAGACTGCTGAGTCTGTAAGCATCACCTCATCCGTAGTGATGGTTCCCCAAGCATGCTCAGCCCGCGATAGGAGCGGGGTGCGATAGCCTCAGTGCCCCCTGGGTTGCACTGGTGGCCAATCTTGATCATCTACTGCTTCCCGAGCCAGTCTCCCTCTCGCACGATCAGAACCCCGCCCGGCCCGTGAGCTAAAGGAGGTAGCAATTGCGCAGCCTCCGACAAACCATACGTTGTACTCCCACTGGTGCTGATATGAGCCTTGGGTAGCGCCAAGAATTTATCTAAATATCTGCAACATTTTTCCCTAAGCCAATTTCGGGGATAACACGCCCGATTGCGACATGCGACCAAATGACAGGGTGTGAGGGTATTCCTAATAAAGACAGACTTGTGCTAAGTGTTACCGTATGGCAACAAAGGGTCGACGGTGATCGCTACTTGGGGGCTGAATCGCGGGATTTCTGCCTGTGACGCTGGCGCGCTGTAGACTCCCCGTCCCGCCTGCGCGCTAAATGGGTCGGTTTTGATACAGCGTTACAGAGAGCGCCAAGTTGGGCCAGTGTTGGAGCAGCGGCCCGATTATGGGCGCGAGAAATAGCGTGAAATGATGCGTTTTGCAGACTAACCGATGAGAGGTGGTGGTGCTGCATGGAGAAGTGCAACGAAGTATGGCAGATTGATACCATAAGTGTTCCTAAAAGGACTTGAGACGGCTGACAGGTTCCGACCCAAAGCGGACATGCTGAAAAAGGCTGCCTGCACGTTCATCGGTGTTATGCAGCCGGCACTATGATTGATGTTATATGGCCAAGCTATACTTAATATGTCGATTTTTCATTATGTTATGGAGAAAACAGTGCGCAGCATAACATTTTTGAACTCGCGTACGCGTTCAAGTCAATAAACGAGCGCGCTGTCTAATACCTGTTGGCTATCTGAAGTCTAGAGTACATGTGTATGGAGCAAAGAAAGTATCAAGTTTTTGTAAGCTCTACCTACATAGATTTGGTAGAAGAGCGACAAGAAATTATGCACGCATTATTAGAGCTCGACTGTATCCCTGCAGGTATGGAGTTATTTCCGGCCGCGAACGAAGATCAGTGGTCGCTTATCAAGGGCGTAATTGAAGAATCGGACTATTATCTTCTGGTAATCGGTGGGCGTTATGGAAGCGTTTCTCCAGAAGGGCTTAGTTACACTGAAATGGAATACCGTTACGCTATCGAAAGTGGAAAACCTGTGATTTCATTTCTTCACAAAGATCCCGAGTCGATCCCGGTTAAAAAAGCCGAGAAATCTAGCGAAGGAAAAGAAAAACTTGAGGCTTTCCGTGACCTTGTCCAAAAAAGAATGTGCAAGTACTGGCAGACGCCTCAAGAGCTTGGCTCTGTAGTGAGTAGAAGCTTGATCATGCTGCAGAAGAAGCATCCAGGTATAGGCTGGGTTCGGGGAGACCAGGTTATGTCAGGTGATGCTTCGAGAGAGATATTAAAGCTTAGAAATAAGATTGAGATGCTAGAAAAAGAAATCGAAGAAAATGAAACTAAAGCTCCATCAGGAACTGAACAGCTAGCGAAGGGCGATGAGGAGTTTGAAATAGATTGTAGCTTTGACTCTACTGATTCGGATGGAACTCCGTGGTCATGGGAATATCCTGTCCAAGTCACTTGGAATGATCTATTTTCTGAAATATCTCCGTTGATGATGCATGAAGCTGACGCATTAAGAATTAAGCAAAGGCTTAAGACGTTTGTATCAAGGTTAGCGCTCGAGGCAGTAAATCAAAATAAAGACTTTAAGGGTCATAGAGCAGCAAGAAACTTTTCAATTGATCAGAGCGCGTTTGAAACCGTTTTAATCCAGTTGAGCGCCTTAGGGTTGATTATTCAAAGTGTAAAAAATAGAAGCGTAAAAGACCAATCAACGTATTGGAAGCTATCTCCATATGGCGTAACTATGATGAACCAATTGAGGGCCGTAGCATCTGCAAAGTAGGTGATAGCCAACCAGTGCGGGCACGGCGACGCCCACTACATTGCGCCTTCGGCTCCATTTCGTGGGCCGCATGCTGCAAGCGTTATATGCTCGTCATGAGCGTTTCGCAAAAAAAAGAGAGATTCTTTGAATGCAACTAATGCGCATGATCATAAAAAATTTTCGCTGCTATCGAGATGAAACCATTCTCGAAGTAAACAACCTAACAGCAATAATCGGTCGTAACGATATTGGGAAGTCCGCGATTTTAGATGCACTTGATGCCTTTTTTAATGACTCAATTGAGGCTGGGGATTTGTCAACGACAGCGAATGGGAACGCTGTAGAGATAACTTGCGTTTTCAGCGGAATGCCACTGGAAGTTGTACTGGATACAACCGAACCAACTTCACCAGAAGAAGAAGGTCTGTTGAACTCGGAAGGTCAGTTGGAAATAAGAAAAATCTTCACCTTTGGGGCAAGGAAAACCTCTTCGATCTATCTCAATTGCAGTCAGCCTAGAGATGCTCGTCTATCCAACCTGTTAAGCCTGAAAAATACACCATTGAAGAACCTGGCTGAGGAATTGAACGTTGACTTAGAGGGGGTGAATAGGAGGAAAAACCCACCAATCCGGCAGGCTATTAGAAATCAAATTGGCGGTGATAGAGAAGAAGTCCTTCTGAAAGTGGATGGGGGAGTAGACAATGAGGACAATTTAAAGGTTGTGTGGAAGTCCATAAAAAAACTCCTTCCAATTTACTCTCTATTCAAATCTGACAAGTCTTTCGATGATAAAGATGGCGACGTTAAAAACCCGCTGCAAGCTGCAGTTGATGAAGCGCTAGCGCTTGATGAAATACGGCAGTTGCTGGATCGAGTAGAAGAGAAGGTCAGGGAATTCTCTACAGAGGTTGCAGGTCGGACCATCGAGAAACTGAAGAACTTTGACGAATCAATAGCAGAAAGGCTTCGCTCGGAATTTGGTAAAACACCAAGCTATAGCAAGATATTTGACCTCACTCTTTTAAATGATGTTGGCATACCTTTGAACAAGCGCGGTAGCGGGATTAGGCGCTTAGTGATTTTGAGTTTCTTTCAAGCTCAAGCAGAAAAGAGGAAAGCTGAATCTGGTGCGCCCGCGATCATCTATGCTATTGAAGAGCCGGAGACATCCCAGCACCCCAACCATCAGAGGATGATAATTGATTCGCTTTCTGACCTCGCAAATTCTGAAAACGTACAGGTGCTGTTTACAACGCACAGTGCAAACTTGGCAAGAGAAATACCCACAGAGTCACTTAGATACATCTCCAACGAAGGAGAGAATGGTATAGCAATAGAGCTCGGCGCCGTAGACGGCGTTAAGAACGAAGAAGTAATCGACAAAATCATTACGGCGCTTGGCATTTTGCCTAACCCAACGGACAGAGTTAAGGTTCTTCTCTATGTTGAGGGGAATCATGATGTAAACGCCCTAAAAAGATATAGCAAGATTCTTTCAGAGCACGATCCTACGATTCTAGATTTGAATACTACTGATTGCGTCGGCTATGTAATTACAGGCGGTTCAGCTCTCAAACATTACCTTGAACAAAAGCATCTTGATGGTTTGGGTAAGCCAGAGGTTCATGTGTACGACAACGATATACCATCCTACAGAGATGCAGTTCAAGCAATAAACGATGATCCAAATCCGTCAAAGGTGGCATTTAACACAGTTAAGAATGAGTTGGAGAATTACCTTCATCCAGATGCAATAGAAGAAGCGTATGCAGCCCAAGGAACTCAAGCTGTAGCCATTGGTGACATTACCGATGAGATAGATGTTCCTGCGGAAGTAGCGAAGAAATTCAATGAGCTCAACGCGAATAACTGGGATGAGTTGCCAGATGAAAAGAAGAAAGAGAAAGCAAGTGATAAGAAAAAATCGCTGAATACCATTGTGGTTGAAAAAATGACTGTAGAAAGACTAAAGAAAAACGGTGGATATGGTGATATCCATACATGGCTTTCTGCAGTAAGTAATTTTGCGGCACGATAAGGTCTCATATAACAAGTCAAAGCATTCGGACGCAGCAAAGCTGCGCCGATGTTTGAGGCGTTATATCCACTTTTGGCTGAACGCCCGCTTTTGGCCGAATGCTACCACTCAGAGGTCACTCGCCACGGTTCGGACTTTGACAAACTTCATTAATCCAAGATCCCGTTTTTCAACGGGAAGCCAGCCGGCACGCTCGTAGAACGCATAGGCTCGACTGCCAATCTCGGTTTCCAGCCAGATCTTGTCGAAGGTGGCGAAGAGGTGGCGCTCGGCGCGTTCGAGAAGACTGCGGCCCACGCCTCGCCCCTCATGGTCGGCGCGGACGAACAGTCCAAACACGCACCCGGTCTCATTACGAACCATTGAAAAGCCCACGGGTACTCCATCAATCTCTGCAACCCAAAGACAAGGTTCCTTAGCGAGCTCGGCGGCGATGGTCTCAGGTGTGATGCCCATTTCGGCGAGCTGCTCGAGCGAAAGATGGTTCTCCGCCACGCTGGTGCGTATGGCGAAGATCTCCCCGATGTCTGTCTCTCTCGCTTCTCTCACTTGAATTGACATGGATCGATACCCTTGGCTGTGACTGAAAAGCCTATGGGCGAGCATTTTGGGGCACACAGTGGCCTCAGGCGAGCTGGCTTGGCGGCGTGGAGTCGTGGCTAAGGGGTGTGCGATGGATAACCGCACGGTCGGCTTTTGAGGCTGAGAGGTATATCGTGTGGTATGTCTAGATTGTCGAACCTATGAAGTCTATCGCAAAAACATATACTTAACTGTGATTATAGAATCCTGTCGGGCCAGCGGCAGCGCGATTTTTTGGGCCTCTCCCTCGATTTTTCATGCTTATCGCAAGGGAGAGCGTGACGAGGCCCTGCCCCCAGGCTGCTCGCCCTTGACCGGCTCCCACATCGCCATCGAGCGCTAAGACGCTGCTCGGGAAGCGGCCCCATGCGGCCTGAGATAGCCCACCGACCCTCGCCTTGTGCGAGATATCTTACGAAAATGGACCAGATAGTCTTAGAAAACTGGTCCTATGGCGGGCGGTCAGATTCGTTATCCTGTGTGGGTGCCCGATTGGGCCTGCGTTTGAACCCGGCCCCTTGGGCCGGGTATTTTCGTTTCAGCCCCCGCAAGCCCCCGGCCGGCTCGGTAACGCTCGCAGGGGTAGGCTGGATCTCGAAAAGGCCCGATCCTAATGACGCTGACACTCGTTCACCCCACGCAGGCGCACCAGTCGGCCTTTCTGGCCGCCGTTCGGCACAGCCAGCCGCTGTTGGGTGGCTGGGTCTTTCCGCCGGAAACGCCACAGGCCTACGCCGATTTCCTCTCCCGCTACGCGGCGGAGACCCACGTGAGCTACCTCGCCATCGCCCCCGATGGCAGCCTGATCGGCTGTATCAACCTGAATGAGATCGTCCGCGGTGCGCTGCAATCCGCTTATCTGGGCTATTACGGCTTTGCGCCGCACCAGGGCAGGGGATGGATGAAGCAGGCGCTGGGCGAAGTGATTACCCGCGCCTTCGATAGGCACGGCCTGCATCGGCTGGAGGCCAATATTCAACCCGCCAACCGCCGCTCGATCGGTCTGGTGCAATCCCTGGGCTTTCGCCGTGAAGGCTTTTCGCCGCGCTACCTGCGCCTCGATGGCGAATGGCGCGACCATGAGCGCTATGCCATCACCGCAGAAGAGTGGGGTGTCTGAGAGAGTCCCACAGATGCGCTCGTCATCTGCGGTTTGGGAAACATCTGGGCTACCTCACCACCAGTGCTGCGGATAGCGCCGGTGCCGGGCGAGGTTATTGATCACCACCGCCACGCTGAGCATCAGGATGCAGCCGAGGCCGACCGGGAAGAAGGCGTAGATCCAGCCGAGTTGGTGCAGGTCGCCCGAGCCGATCACCGCGATCAGTGCGGTGGCGCCGCCGGGCGGGTGCAGGGTGTGGGTCAGCTGCATCAGCAGGATGGCGGTGGAGACCGCGACCGCGGCGGCGATCCAGCCGTCCCCCAGTAGCGACCAGGTGACGAAGCCGCAGAGCGCCGAGAGCACGTTGCCGCCGAGCACATTGCGCGGCTGAGCCAGCGGGCTCTCCGGTGCGGCGTAGAGCAGCACCGAGGTGGCACCGAACGAGCCGACCATCAGCAGCGGGTGGGCCTGGGTCGCCTGGGTGCTGAGCCAGCCCACGCCGGCCATGCCCAGAAAGGCGCCGAGCCAGGACCACAGCGCGTCGCGCCAGTTGGGGGCAGGGCGCGAGACCGGGGCGCCTTTCATCTTGCTCAGATATTGCTTCACCATGGGTTAGGTATCGCCATGTGTGGAATTCAATGGGTGGGATCGAAGGCGCGCTATCTTGCCAGCTCGTGTCCATACGTGGAAATACGCCCTGGCAATAGCCTCATGACCGCCGCGCCGGGACGCCCACGCTGGGCATTGCTACAATGCCCAGCCTTCCCAGATGCAGGGCTTGCCCGTTCATGTTCGAGCTTTTTCATGCCTGATCGCGCCGATAGTGACGCGCCTGTCGGTGGTCTTCATGGCAACGATGTGCCGGTGGTGCAGGACCGTATCTTCGACGGTCTGGCCGACAAGTTCGCCTCCAGCCTGTATGCCAGCGCGCGCGGGCATATCCGCCTGGCGGTGCTGACGCCGCTGCTCGAGCAGGCGCTGCCGGCGGATGGTTCGGCGGCGCTGGATGTCGGCGGCGGCCTGGGCCAGATGAGCGCCTGGCTCGCCGCGCGGGGGCATCGGGTCACCCTGGCGGAGCCCTCCGCCGAGATGCTGGCCCGGGCCCGTGAGACCCTGGCGCAAACTCCGTCGGCGATGCCGGTGCAGGCGCTGCAGGCGCCACTGCAGGCGCTCGGCGAGCTGGCCCCCGGGCCTTGGCCACTGGTGGTGTGCCATGCGGTGCTGGAGTGGCTGGCCGACCCCGCAGCCGGGCTGCGCCAGCTCGCGACACTGCTGGCGCCGCAGGGGCGGCTGTCGCTGATGGTGTTCAACCGCGATGCGCTGCGGTTTTCCAACGTGGTCAAGGGCAATCTCGACAAGGCCCTGGAGGATCGCCTGTCGGGTACCGGTCAGCGCCAGCGGCTGACGCCGATCTCGCCGCTGACCCATGCCGATATCGTGCGCTGGTGCCAAGCCTGCGGGCTCGAGATCGAGCGTGTCGCCGGGGTGCGCATCTTCCATGACTACCTGCGCGAGCGCGAGCCCAGCGAGGCCGACCTGGCCAAGCTGATTGCGCTGGAGCGCCGCTACTGCGAGACCGAGCCGCACTGGCGTCTGGGCCGCTACCTGCACTATCTGATCCGTCCCGCTGTTCCCGCCGGAAGCGAACCCCCGCGAGACCCGCACCTGCAAGGAGAGAGCCGATGAAGGCACAAACGCCCCCGTGTGAACTGCTGGCGCGCCAGGACGCGGATTATCGCGGCTGGCTATGGGTGGCGCCACCACGGGATAGCTGGCTGGAGAGCGGCGAGGGCGTGGTGTGGAGCGCCGATCTCGGCGTGGTGAACGCGTGGCGGGCGGCCGGGCGCGAAGCCCACGCGGAGCTGGCGCTGCCACCACTGGCGCCCCCCGGCGCGGTGCTCTTCTGGCCCAAGAGCCACGCCCTGGGCGAGTGGTGGCTACGCACCCTGAGCGCGACCCTGCCCGGCGGCACGCCGATCCAGGTCGTCGGTGAGCACCAGGGCGGAATCAAGCGGGTGCCCAAGGTGCTCGCAGCCATGGGGCACGCCTGCCGCAAGCTGGATAACGCCCGCCGCTGCACCCTGTTCGCGACCGAGGCGGGAGAGGGTACGCCCGACCCGGAGGCGGGCTGGGAACGCTTCGAGACCCACGGGATGGCGCTGGCGACCCACCCCGGGGTGTTCGGCCACGGCAAGCTCGATGATGGCACCCGGCTGCTGCTGGAGACGCTGGAAACACTCGCCGAGCGCGGTGAGCTGCCCGCCGGGCCCACCCTGGATATCGGCTGCGGTGACGGCATCCTGGCGGCGTGGCTTTCGCGCCGTGGCCAGGCGGTGACGGCCACCGATGTTAGTGCCTTTGCGGTGGCGGCGACCCAGCGCACCCTGGCGCTCAATCAGCTTGCGGGGGAGGCGCGCCAGAGCGATGTGTTCCAGGCGGTGCCGGAGCGCTTCGCGCTGATCGTCAGCAATCCGCCGTTCCATCAGGAGCGGGCGGTCGACTATGGCCCGGCGGCGCGTCTGATCGAGGAGGCGCCGGCGCATCTCGAGGCCGGTGGGGTGCTGCTGCTGGTGGTCAACGCCTTCCTGCCGTATCCCGATTGGCTGACGGCGGCGTTCGGCGAGTTCGAAACCCTTGCTGATGACCGCCGTTATCGGGTTTACCGCGCGGTCAAAAGCCGCCGCTAGCCTGCAGCTCGCCGACGATTTTCAGCGCGCGCTGGTTGGCGGCACCGACGTCGGTGGGCTGGATGCCGAGGGCTTGTAGCCGCGCCCAGGGGATCTCGTTCCAGTCGCCGTGCTCCAGCTTGATCGCGGTGTCGAGTAACGCACCCAGCGGCCCCTCCTGCTGCAGCAGGGCAGCGTTGATCGAGGCGTGCAGCGGCAGGATGGCGACCAGATCCTTCAGCGGGCGGTCGAAGAACGCCTCCAGATAGGAGAACAGGCCGACGATGAAGGCGCGCTCGGAGCGCTGCGGGTCGTCGATCGCCAGCTCCCGGCACAGGCTGGCTCGGGTGAGCGCCAGCTGGCGCAGCGAGTGGGGTTTGTCGTTCAGCTCGCTGAGGGCCAGCAGCGTGGCCAGGCTGCGGATGCGCTGAGTGCCGATCAGCGTCACCGCCTGATGCAGCGAGTCGATCTCGCCGGCGCGCTGGTATTGCGTGGTATTGACCAGGCGCAGCAGGCGCATGCCGAGTGCCGGGTCGCGCTCGATCGTTGCGGCGACATCGCGCGTGCTGATATCGGGCTGATTGAGTTCGGTGATCAGCTTGAGAATAGTCAGGCGGGCGGTGGTCACTGGCTTGCCGTGAATGATCTGCGGGCGTGCCAGGAAGTAGCCCTGAAAATAGTCGCAGCCGACTTCCAGGCAGTGCTCCAGCTCCGCTTCGGTCTCGAGCTTCTCGGCCAGCAGCTTGAGGTGCGGGTGGTGTCGGCGCAGCTGGGTGATGATCCAGTAGAACTCATCGTTCGAGTAGTGCGGGTACTCCAGCTTGACGACATCCACCAGTGGCAGGAACGGGTGGGTGGCGTCGTGCTCGGTGTAGTCGTCCAGCGCCAGGGTGAAGCCCTGTGCGCGCAGCTCTATGAGCCGCTGGCACACGGCGTCGGTGCAGGGCGTGTCTTCGAGGATCTCCACTACCATGTGCACGTTGTCGAAGGGAATCTCGCCGGCCAGGGTATCTGCGGTGAAGTTGACGTAGAGCTGCTTGCCCTGGCCGACAGTTTTCAGGTCGCCCTGGGTGAAGGCGTTGAGCAGCACTGTGCTGGTGGCGCGGTTGCCGTCGAAGGGCAGCGGCATGGGGCCGCCGTCGGTGGGGCGGAACAGCAGCTCGAAGGCGACGATCTCGCGCG
Organism: Salinicola endophyticus; assembly: GCF_040536835.1. Classification (NCBI taxonomy): domain Bacteria; kingdom Pseudomonadati; phylum Pseudomonadota; class Gammaproteobacteria; order Oceanospirillales; family Halomonadaceae; genus Salinicola; species Salinicola endophyticus. The sequence continues at coordinate 2,921,077 of NZ_CP159578.1, read as the reverse complement.
AGCTGTCGAAGATCGGCTGACGCGCGAACAGCACCGAGGTCTGATGAGGGTCGGAGAGCGCTGACATGGCAAGCTCCTCATGAGTGTCGGGCCTGGCCGCTGCTGCCCCTGCGGGGCGTCATATCGGCCGTTGCTGATCAATGTGAAGGCGGCTCTAGTGGGAGGCCCGATTCAGCCCGGGGCGTAGTCGATCGCGGTGATGATGTAGTGGGTCTCGCCGCCCGGTGCAGCGACCACCACGTCGTCGTCCAGCGCCTTGCCCAGTGCGGCCTGGGCCAGCGGCGCGTCGATACTGATCCAGTGCTTGTCAGTGTCGGTCTCGTCGTGACCGACCAGACGGATCGACAGCTCCTCGCCGGTGTCGTCCTCGAGGGTGACGAAAGCGCCGAAGTAGACCTTGCCGGTGTCTGCGGGCAAGCGATCGACCACCTGCAGCTCGTCGAGGCGCTTGCGCAGATAGCGGATGCGCGCTATGACCCGATTGAGCTCTTTCTTGTTATAGGTGTAGTCGGCATTCTCGCTGCGGTCGCCCAGCGCGGCGGCTTCGCCTACCTTGGCCGAGAGCTGGGGGCGTTTGACCCGCGAGAGATGGTCATGGATGCCCTGCAATCGATCATAACCCTGAGGGGTGATCAGGTTGCTCTTTTTCTCCTGGCGCGGGTCCTTCTTGGGATCGCGCCAGCGGGTCATGTTGCGTCCTTGCATGCGTTGTCTCTGGAGGGGCTTGCTAAGAGTGGCTGGCTATCTAGATTAACGCATCGAACGGCGCCACGACCACGCGCGCAAGCCCCCCGGCGTCGCATGCGACTAAAACACAATGGTCGTGCATTCAAACGCTCGTTAGATTTTTCCCAGGATCGCAACCGGAGCGACGACTCATGCCACGCTTTGCCAAGACGATGATGGGGATCACCGCTGGGGTAGTGCTCAGCGCGGGGCTGATCGGCAGTGCCGCAGCCCAGCAGAACGAGCTCTTCCCGCTGATGCAGCGCTGGGGCAACGTCGAGTACGAGATGCAGGGCGATGCCCAGCAGCGGGCCTTCGAGAGCCTGACCAAAGAGGTCGACGCGCTGGCCCAGCGCTACCCCGGCAATGCCCACGTGCTGACGGCGCAGGGCGTGGTCCTGGCCTCCTACGCCAAGGCCAAGGGGGGCCTGGGGGCGCTGGATCTGGCCAAGCAGGCGCGCAAGGCGCTGGAGCGGGCGATCCAGATCGACCCTCAGGGCGAGAATGGCTCGGCCTATGTCACCCTGGGTGCGCTCTATCAGCACGCGCCGGGCTGGCCCATCGCCTTCGGCGACGACGACAAGGCCGGGGAACTGTTGAAGCGCGCGGTGGAGATTCGCCCCGACGGCATCGATACCAACTTCTACTATGCGCAGTACCTGGAAGATCAGGGCCAGCATGCCGAGGCTCGCCAGTACGCCGAGCGTGCGGTGGAAGGGCAGGCGCGCAAGGGTAGAGCCTCGGACGAGGCGCTGCGCCAGGAAGTGCGGCAATGGCTGGCGCGGCACGGCTGAGCAATCCGCGACCGCGCCGGGTCTTCGACCCTGCCGCGTCATCTTTCGCTATCCTCCGCTACCGGGGAGCGTCTATGCCGACGCTCCCCGGTTCGTCGTATGGCGCCGCTACTGATATCTTCTGCTCCTAGACCGGTATTCTTTCCTCTTGCTGTCCGCCGCTACCGGCCGCTGCATGCGAAGGTTGGCGTTCCGGGCGGCTGGGCCATGTCCGCGCATGGCGCCGACGGTAGTGGTTGGAATGCCGGTTATCTGCCTCAATAGAGGGAGGCTACCGATGACAGGAGCAGAGGCATGGCGCAGCATCCCCAAGAGCCGGGCCGGTTCGATGCCGATGATGTGGAGCGGGTGGAGACCGAGCTGATCTATGACGGGTTCTTTGCGCTGGAGAAGCGGCGTCTGCGTCACCGCCTTTTCAACGGTGGCTGGAGCGAGACAGTGGACCGTGAGGTTCATGTTCGCCGCGATGCCGTGGGGGTACTACTCTACGATCCGGCGCTCGACCGCGTCGTGCTGGTAGAGCAGATCCGGGCGGGGGCGCTCGACGATGCGCGCTCACCCTGGAAACTGGAACCCGTGGCGGGGCTGGTCGAGGCCGGCGAGTCGCCGGCCGAGGTGGCACGCCGTGAAGCGCAGGAAGAAGCCGGGTGCGAGATTGATGAGTTGATCGAGCTACACCGGTACTATCCCAGTCCAGGTGCCTGCACCGAGCAAGTGACGATGTTCTGTGGTTTGATCGACAGCTCGGGCTTGGGCGGCGTGCACGGGCTAGACACCGAGCACGAAGACATTCTGGTTCACGTCATGCCGTTCCCGGAAGCCTGGGATCGGCTGATGGCGGGTGATTTGGACAATGCCATGGCGTTGATCGGTTTTCACTGGCTGGCGCGGGAACGCGCAGGGCTGAGAGCACGGTCATAGCGGCTTCATCGCGGTCGACGCCAGGCCCTCGCAGGAGAAAAATATGGTCAAGACCGCCTATGTCACTGATCTCAAGGCACTGCAGGCGGAGTGCAGCAGCAACTACGTGAGGCTGTGCCGGCTGGTGGCCGACATGGCCGCGGGAGAGGTGCGCGAAGTGCCTCTCGCAGGTGAGCGTGCGCGCTTCGGCACCCTGTGGCTCGAAGTGCTGGAACAGGCGCCCTACACCACGATCGCCCGGGTTTCGCAGACCGGCGTGCTGGATGGCTTCATCGACTCGCCGCGCATGACCGTGCACCTCTATCACGACGCCAATATGGCCGAGGTCACCGACTTTCAGCGTCAGCGCCACTTCGAGGGCCGCTATCGCTACCCCAATCCGCGCATGCACCAGCCCGATGAGAAGCTCCAGCTCAATCGCTTTCTGGGGGAGTGGCTGCAGCACGGCCTCGCCCATGGTCACGCGGCCGGTGTCCCGGAAGCCCCCTGATGCGCGTGATTCAGATTACCGATTGCCATCTGCTCGCCGATCCCGAAGGGACCTCGCGCAAGGGTTTTCCGCTGCGTCAGCTCCAGGCCGTTGTACGCCGGGCGGCGCAACTGCGCCCCGATGTGCTGCTGGTCACCGGCGACGTCTCCCAGGACGAGACCTCCGCGACCTACCGTCTGGCCAGCGAAGCCTTCGCGCGGTTGGGCTGCCCCTGGTTCTGGATTCCCGGTAACCATGATCAGCCGGAGCTGATGGCGGAGTGGCAGCCGGCGCTGGATGAGATCGATCTCGAGCGCTGGCGCATCCTGCTACTGGACACGCGGATCAGCGGACAGCCGGGCGGGGCAGTCGGGCAGGCCCAGCTACAGCATCTGGCCGCACAGCTCGAAGACGACGACAGACCCACGCTGATCGCGATGCATCATCCGCCGATTGCCATCGGCTCGGTGTGGATGGATGCGATCGGGCTCGAGGATCGGGATGCCTTCTGGCAGACCCTGGCGCCCTATCCGCAGGTGAGGGCGGTCCTGTGCGGCCACATTCACCAAGCCTTTGCCGCCTGGCAGGGGCTGGTGGCGGTCTACGGCTGTCCCGCCACCTCCGATCAGTTCCTCCCTGGCAGCCACGAATTCAGCGTCGACGAAGCCGCCCGCCCCGGGCTGCGGGTGGTCGACCTCGAAGGCGATCGGCTGTCGACCTGGATCGAGCGTGTCGAGCTGTAGCGTCGCCCGGCGGCAGCGCCCTTCGCGGTGTGAAGCGCAGCGTCTGGCTGCGCTTCTTTATAACTAAATCAGATTTTGAGATTAGCTTTCATTCTTTGACGTTATTACCGATCTCTCGCTAGGGTGACGACTCTACGATTCCGAGCCGTGCCTTCACGAAGCACGTGACAGCGAGATTCCCCCATGGCAGATCGATTGGTTAGCGCACAACGTCAAACCCACCTCAAGCAGCTCGAGGCGGAGTCGATTCACATCATCCGTGAGGTCGCGGCCGAGTTCCGCAACCCGGTGATGCTCTACTCGATCGGCAAGGACTCCTCGGTGATGCTGCATCTGGCGCGCAAGGCGTTCTATCCGGGTACGCCGCCGTTTCCGCTGATGCACGTCAACACCACCTGGAAGTTCAAGGAGATGATCGAGTTCCGCGACCGCATGGCGGCCAGCGTGGGCATGGAGCTGATCGAACATATCAACGAGGAGGGGCGCGCCGCCGGCATCAACCCCTTCGATCACGGTAGCGCCAAGTACACCGACATCATGAAGACCCAGTCGCTGAAGATGGCGCTGGACAAGTACGGCTTCGATGCCGCCTTCGGCGGCGCGCGGCGCGATGAAGAAGCGTCCCGGGCCAAGGAGCGGGTCTACTCCTTCCGTGACAAGCACCACCGCTGGGACCCCAAGAACCAGCGCCCGGAGCTGTGGCGGCTCTACAACGGCAAGGTCAACAAGGGCGAGTCGATCCGCGTCTTCCCGCTCTCCAACTGGACCGAGCTGGATATCTGGCAGTACATCTACCTCGAATCGATCCCCATCGTGCCGCTCTACTTTGCCGCGCCGCGCCCGGTGGTCGAGCGTGACGGCATGCAGGTGATGGTCGACGACGAGCGCCTGCCGCTGGCACCGGGTGAAGTGCCGGAAGAGAAGTGGGTGCGTTTTCGCACCCTCGGCTGCTATCCGCTCACCGGGGCGGTGGAGTCGCGGGCGGCGACGCTGCCCGAGATCATCCAGGAGATGTTGCTGACCCGCACCAGCGAGCGCTCGGGCCGGGCCATCGACCGCGATCAGGCGGGGTCGATGGAAAAAAAGAAACGCGAGGGGTACTTTTAAATGTCACATCAGTCTTCGCTCATCGCCGACAACATCGAGCAGTACCTGCACGAGCACGAGAACAAGGACCTGCTGCGCTTCATCACCTGCGGCAGCGTCGATGACGGCAAGTCGACCCTGATCGGGCGGCTGCTGCACGACTCCAAGATGATCTACGAAGATCAGCTCGCCGCCATCACCCGCGACTCCAAGACCAGCGGCACCACCGGTGACAAGGTCGACCTGGCGCTGCTGGTCGACGGCCTGCAGTCGGAGCGCGAGCAGGGCATCACCATCGATGTCGCCTATCGCTTCTTCTCCACCGACAAGCGCAAGTTCATCATCGCCGACACTCCGGGGCACGAGCAGTACACCCGCAACATGGCCACCGGTGCCTCCACCGCCAGCCTCGCGGTGATCCTGATCGATGCCCGCCACGGGGTGCAGACCCAGACCCGCCGGCACAGCTTCATCGCCGATCTGCTGGGTATCCAGCACCTGGTGATCGCGGTCAACAAGATGGATCTGGTCGACTACGCCGAAGCGCGCTTCGACGAGATCGTCGCCGAGTATCGCGCCTTCGCCGAGAAGCTCGACGCCCGCGACATCCGCTTCGTGCCGCTCTCGGCGCTGGAGGGCGACAACGTCGTCAATCCCAGCGAGCACATGGAGTGGTATACGGGCCCCGCACTGCTCGACCTGCTGGAGACGGTCGAGATCGCGCACGACGCTAACCTCTCCGATCTGCGTCTGCCGGTGCAGTACGTCAACCGTCCGCACCTCGACTTCCGCGGCTACTGCGGCACGCTCGAGGCCGGCATCCTGCGCCCCGGTCAGGCGGTCAAGGCGCTGCCTTCGTGCAAGCGCTCGCGGGTGGCGCGTATCGTCACCTTCGACGGCGACCTCGAAGAGGCGTATCCCGGGCAGGCGGTGACGGTGACCCTGGAAGACGAGATCGATCTCTCCCGCGGTGACTGGCTGGTGGCGGCGGATGCCGAGGTGACCCAGGCCAGCGCGCTGGAGGCCGATATCGTGTGGATGCACGAGAACGCCCTCGAACCCGGGCGGCTCTACGACTTCAAGCTGGGTACCCAGGAAGTGGCCGGTCGGGTGGCCGAGATCGAATACCAGATCGACGTCAACAGCCTGGCGCAGCTGCCGGCGGAGCAGCTGGCGCTCAACGCTATCGGGCGCTGCCGGGTGGAGCTGACCGCGAGCGTGCCGCTGGACGACTACCGGCGCAGCCCGGGGACCGGCAGCTTCGTGGTGATCGACCGGCTGAGCAACGTCACCGTGGGCGCGGGGCTGATCCGCGGCGCGGCGGCAGGCCGCGAGGCGAGCGGCGAGGTCGACTGGCAGGCCTTCGAGGTCGAGTTCAACGCGCTGATCCGCAAGCACTTCCCGCACTGGGAAGCGAAGGACGTGCGCGAGCTGCTGAAGCGCTGAGACGCGCCCACGCGACGTCTGTCGTACACCATGGCGGCCCCGGCAGCGGGGCCGCCTTTTTGCGTGGCGCGGGTGGGCGAGGCCGCCACGCCGGGCGCGCGACCCTCGCCGTGGTTGGTCAACGCGGCCTCGAGTCGTATGATATCGCTCCGGCCCGCGCGCAGATTCAAAGGACACGCTGATGCAACACGTCAACTGGCAGCTCGATGGCATCGTCACCCAGCTTCGCGCGACCCGCGAACAGTGGCGCGCCCAGAACGGTCGTGAGAAAGAGCGTGGCTGCCGCGAGCTGCCGTCGCGGCACCGCCTGCGCGATACCCTGGATGTCCTCAGCGGCGCCCTCTTCCCGATGCGCTTGGGGCCCTCGGATCTGCGCAAGGAGAGCGAGGACTTCTACGTCGGTCACACCCTCGACCGGGCGCTCAACGCGCTGCACGAAGAGGTGCTCCTGGAGCTGCGCTACATGGCACGTCTGGACGGTGAGCGCGACAGCGACCCCACCGAGCGCGCCAATCAGATCGTGCAGGGCTTCGCCGACAGCCTGCCGGCGCTGCGTCGACGCCTCGATGGCGATGTGATGGCGGCCTACTACGGCGATCCCGCCGCGCGCAGCGTCGACGAAGTCCTGCTCTGCTATCCCGGCGTGCACGCGGTGATCTACCACCGGATCGCGCACTACTTCTATCGCGCCGGCGCCGGCCTGGTGGCACGGATCATTGCCGAACTGGCCCACTCCGACACCGGGATCGACATTCATCCCGGCGCACAGATCGGTGAAGGCTTCTTCATCGATCACGGCACCGGCGTGGTGATCGGCGAGACCGCGATCATCGGCGACCGCGTGCGTCTCTATCAGATGGTGACCCTCGGGGCCAAGCGCTTCCCGGCCGACGACAAGGGGCATCTGGAGAAGGGCCTGCCGCGTCACCCGATCGTCGAGGACGACGTGGTGATCTACGCCGGCGCCACGATCCTCGGCCGTATCACCGTCGGCCGGGGATCGATCATCGGGGGCAACGTCTGGCTCACCTGCAGCGTGGAACCCGGCAGCAATATCACTCAGGCAAACATCCAGAGTGGTCCGTGTCCTTGAACTTGAGCGACACCTTTCGACGCGCACCCCTGCCGCCGCGTCGTCCTGCGCGGGTGCCCTAAGCCCGCCGCTGAGACCCTGACACGACCCGGGCCCGGCCAGGCCGGCCCCGACCCAGACAGATGAGGACAGCATGCCCGAGTATCGCTCGCGAACCACCACCCAGGGCCGCAACATGGCCGGTGCCCGCGCCCTGTGGCGCGCCACCGGGATGAAGGACGACGACTTCCACAAGCCGATCATCGCCGTCGCCAACTCCTTCACCCAGTTCGTGCCTGGCCACGTGCACCTGAAGGACATGGGGCAGCTGGTGGCGCGTGAAATCGAAAAGGCCGGCGGGGTGGCCAAGGAGTTCAATACCATCGCGGTCGACGATGGTATCGCCATGGGGCACGACGGCATGCTCTATTCGCTGCCGAGCCGCGACATCATCGCCGACAGCGTCGAGTACATGGTCAATGCCCACTGTGCCGATGCGCTGGTGTGCATCTCCAACTGCGACAAGATCACCCCCGGCATGCTGATGGCGGCCATGCGCCTCAACGTGCCGACCATCTTCGTCTCCGGCGGGCCGATGGAAGCCGGCAAGACCAAGCTGCTCGACCACGGTCTCGACCTGATCGACGCCATGATCTCCGCCGCCGACGACAAGTACAGCGATGACGAGATCGCCGAGATCGAGCGCAGCGCCTGCCCCACCTGTGGTAGCTGCTCGGGCATGTTCACCGCCAACTCGATGAACTGCCTGACCGAGGCGCTGGGCCTGGCACTGCCCGGCAATGGCACCATGCTGGCGACCCACGCCGACCGCCGTCGGCTGTTCGAGACCGCGGGCGAGCGTATCGTCTCGCTGGCCAAGCGCTACTACGAGGGCGACGAGGCGCATCTGCTGCCGCGCGCCATCGGCTCCAAGACCGCTTTCCGCAACGCCATGACGCTGGATATCGCCATGGGCGGCTCGACCAACACCATCCTGCACCTGCTGGCGGCGGCGCAGGAGGCGGAGGTCGACTTCACCATGGCCGATATCGACCGCCTGTCGCGGGAGGTGCCGCAGCTGTGCAAGCTGGCGCCCAACACCCAGAAGTACCATATCGAGGATTGCCACCGCGCCGGCGGCATCATGGGGATTCTGGGCGAGCTCGACCGTGCCGGAGTGCTGGATACCTCGGTGCCCACCGTCTATGGCGACTCCCTGGCCGCGGCGCTGGACGAGTGGGACATCATGCGCAACCCGACCCCGGAAGTGGTCGAGTTCTTCAAGGCCGGCCCCGGCGGCGTGCCGACCCAGCAGGCGTTCTCGCAGGCGGCGCGCTGGCCGTCGCTGGACGGCGACCGCGCCGAGGGCTGTATCCGCAGCCTGGAGCACGCCTTCTCGCGCGAGGGCGGCCTGGCCGTGCTCTACGGCAACATCGCCGAGAACGGCTGTGTGGTGAAGACGGCGGGCGTCGACGACTCCATTCTGGTGTTCGAGGGACCGGCCCACGTGGTCGAATCCCAGGACCAGGCGGTCGAGCGCATTCTCGGCGGTCAGGTGAAGGCGGGCGAAGTGGTGGTCATCACCTACGAGGGGCCCAAGGGCGGTCCGGGCATGCAGGAGATGCTCTATCCGACCTCCTACCTGAAGTCGAAAGGGCTCGGCAAGGCGTGCGCGCTGATGACCGACGGCCGCTTCTCCGGCGGTACCTCGGGGCTCTCGATCGGTCACGTCTCGCCGGAGGCTGCCGCCGGTGGTGCGATCGGGCTGGTCGAGAGCGGTGACACGATCCGTATCGACATCCCCAATCGCACCATCGAGGTGCTGCTCTCCACCGAGGAGCTGGCGCATCGCCGCCAGGCCATGGAAGATCGCGGCGCCAAGGCTTGGAAGCCGACGATTCAGCGCGAGCGCAAGGTCTCCGCGGCGCTCAAGGCCTACGCCATGCTGGCGACCTCGGCCGACCGCGGTGCGGTGCGCGATCTGGACAAGCTCGAGGAGCGCTAGGCTGCAAACCTAAAAGGCTGTCCAGACTGAACGAATGCGTTTGGCCGCCATGATAGGGAACGCCCGCTGATCAGCGGGCGTTCTTGTTGCTAGGCCTCTCGTGTGGCGAGCTTGGTGCGCCGCTGGTGCCTACCGCTGTACCAGGGCATAGGCCGGCCAGGGTCAGCGTTGCGGCTTGCGCGCCACCAGCGTTGCACGTCGCGGGGCGGGGTAGCCTTCGATTGTTCGGCTGCGGTCCTGCGGGTCGAGGAAGTCGGCCAGCGAGTGGAACCTCATCCAGTCGGTGGTGCGCTGCTCGTCGAGGCTGGTGACGGTCTCGTCGACGCAGCGGATCGCCTCGAAGCCGCAGCGCGCGAGCCAGTGTGCCAGCGCCTGCGACGACGGCAGGAAATAGACGTTGGGCATGCTCGCGTAGCGCTCGCCGGGCATGAACACGGTCTGTTCGTCACCCTCGACCACCAGCGTCTCCAGCACCAGCTCGCCGCCGGGGGCGAGGGCATCCTTGAGCTGCTGCAGATGTTCCAGCGGCGAAGCACGGTGGTAGAGCACGCCCATCGAGAACACCGTATCGAAGGCGGCGAGGCGCGGCGGTACGTCTTCGATGCCCACCGGCAGAAAGTGGGTGCGGTGGTCGTCGGCATCGCCGACGAAGTGCCGCAGCGCCTGGAATTGATAGTAGAAGCGCGGTGAGGGGTCGATCACCAGCACGAAGGCGGCACCGGCGCCGGCCATGCGCCAGGCGTGATAGCCGCTGCCACCGCCGACGTCGAGCACCCGTCGTCCGGCCAGCGGGGAGAGGTGCGGGGCCACGCGCTGCCACTTCCAGTCCGAGCGCCACTCGGTGTCGATGGTGAGATCGCCGAGCCGGTAGGGGCCCTTGCGCCACGGCATCAGAATGCGCAGCAGGTTCTCGCAGCGGCGGCGATCGGCGTCATCGAGATCGACCTCGACGCTGACCGTGTCGGCGTCGAGCACGACCCGGCGCGTCGCGGGCAGCGCGGGTAGCTTGGCCACCGCCTTCTCCCACGCGGGTAGATCACCGTGGCGCTGGCGGTCGAGCCCGCGGGCGAGCTGCTCGGGTAGGGCGGCCAGCCAGCGGGTCAGCCCCTGGTCGAGAAAGGCCAGATAGAGACGGCGCTCGGCCGCGGCCAGGGTGGTGGCGGCGTCGCCGCTGGCGGATGGCAGGGCGGGGGACTGGCTCATGCGGTTGTATCGCCTGCGTGGGTGTCGCTCGTCTCGGCCCGGGCGCCGCCCCCGCGCTCCTTGAAGGCGATCATGGAGGCGAAGTTGAGGTACTGGAACCAGGTCGTTACGCGGCCGAAGCCGGCCGCCTGCAGTCGCGCCTGGTGCTGCGCCAGGGTGTCGGGCACCAGCACGTTTTCCAGCGCGGTGCGCTTCTGGCTGATCTCCATATCGCTGTAGCCGTTGGCGCGCTTGAAATCGTGATAGCGCTCCACCAGCCAGGCGTTCTCCTGCTCGTCGGGAGCGACGATCTTCTCTGACAGCACCAGGATGCCGCCGGGTTCGAGCGCCTCGAAGAGCCGCGCGATTACCGCGTCACGCTCCGCCGGCGGCAGGAACTGCAGGGTGAAGTTGAGCACGATCATCCCGCTGGGGCGGTAGTCGAGCTCTCGAATATCGCCCTCGACGAATGCCAACTGATGGTGCGGCGCCTCGCTTTGCGCGGTGGCGCGGGCGCGGGCGAGCATCGCCGGTGACAGGTCGACCCCGGTCAGCGCGAACGCCTCCGGCGCCAGGCGCCCGGCCAGTGCCAGCCCTACCGCGCCGAGCGAGCAGCCCAGGTCGTAGACGTGGGCGCCGTGGCGCAGGTGGCGCTCGGCGAGCAGCCCGAGCATGCCCAGGATCTGGCCGTAGCCGGGAATCGAGCGGCGCACCATGTCGGGAAAACACGCCACGACCTGCTCGTCGAACGAAAAACTGGCCACACGATCGAGGGGTGTCGAAAAGATGGCGTCACGGTAAGATGCGTCAGTCATTGTCGGAAGACTACGTGGAAGATCCGTTTCATCGTGGAAGATCATTTTCATCGGGAGCGCGTGACGCGGGCGACGGGTCGCGGACGACGCTGAGCGCTGGGCGTAGTGTACGTTTTGCGCGCCCGGGCTGCACGTGACCGGCGTACGCCGGGAGGGCGCGCCGGCCTACTTTGCGTCGGCCTATACTTGCGCCGGTATGCTCCGACGCCGCTCGTTCGACGCCAGTTCCCGATACAAGGAGAGTCAATCGATGTCGATCCGTGAGACCCAGGCATGGCAGGCGCTCGAGCAGCAGCTCGAGGATGGCATGCGCGATGTCCACCTCAAGACCCTGTTCCAGCAGCCGTCGCGTTTCGAGACCTTCGCCCTCGAGGCGGCAGGTATTCACCTCGATCTGTCCAAGCAGCGCTGGACCCCGGAGGTGCGCGAGCGACTGATCGCGCTGGCAGAGGAGGCTCGGGTCCCCGCGGCCATCCAGCGGCTGCTCAGCGGTGAGCGGGTCAACCAGACCGAGGATCGGCCGGCGCTGCACAGCGCGCTGCGGCTGCCGCGGGAGGCCAAGCTGGAGGTCGAGGGCGTCGATGTGGTCGGCGAGGTGCATGCGACGCTCGACAAGATGGAAACCCTGGTCGGCAAGCTGCTCGACGGGCAGTGGCGCGGTGCCACCGGCAAGCCGATCACCGATGTGGTCAACCTCGGCGTCGGCGGCTCCGACCTCGGCCCCTTGATGGTGACCTCGGCGCTGGCCGACTTCGAGCCGGACCACGCCCATGAGGTGGCGACCCATTTCGCATCCACCATGGATGGCTCCCAGCTTGCGGATTTCCTCAGCTGGCTCAATCCCGAAACCACGCTGTTCATTCTGTCGTCGAAGTCCTTCGGCACCATCGATACGCTATCCAACGCCTCCACGGCGCTCGACTGGATCGCCTCGCGCCTGGGCGGTGACGAGAAGCTGATCAAGCGCTTCCACTTCGTCGGTGTGTCGACCAAGCCGGACAAGATGAGCGAGTGGGGCATCGACCCGGCCAACCAGCTGCTGTTCTGGGACTGGGTCGGCGGGCGCTACTCGCTGTGGAGCGCCATCGGCCTGCCGATCGCCATTCGTGTCGGCATGGACAACTTCCGGCGTCTGCTCGCCGGCGCCCATGCCATGGACGAGCACTTCCGCACCGCCCCGCTGGCCGAGAATCTACCAGTGCAGCTGGCGCTGATCGGGATCTGGAACGTCAATTTCCTGGATATCCGTTCCCACGCGGTGCTGCCCTACGATGGCCGGCTCAAGCATCTGCCAGGCTACTTCCAGCAGCTGGAGATGGAGTCCAACGGCAAATCGGTGACCAATGACGACGCCGTGGTCGACTACTCCACCTGTCCGGTGATCTGGGGCGAGATCGGCCCCAACGGTCAGCACGCCTTCTATCAGCTGTTGCACCAGGGCACCCAGCCGGTGGCGTGTGACTTCCTGGCGCCGATCAATCGCTACAACGACGTCGAGGATGAGCGCTTCCGTGATGACCTGATGGCCCAGCACCGCCTGGCGCTGGCCAACTGCTTCGCCCAGTCACGGGTGCTGATGCTGGGTGACGACGCGATCAAGTCCGAGACTACGCCGCCGAGCTACAAGCGCTACCGCGGTAACCAGCCCTCGACCACGATGCTCTTCGACAGTCTCAACCCGGCTACGCTGGGGGCGCTGATCGCGCTCTACGAGCACAAGGTGTTCGTCCAGGGGGTGATCTGGAATATCGACTCCTTCGATCAGTGGGGTGTGGAGCTGGGCAAGAAGATCGCCACCGAGACCGAGGAGATCATTGCTGCCCGGCAAGGGCTCGACACCCTCGACGACTCCAGTCGTGGCCTGATCGAAGCGATCTGGCGCGGCCAGCAGCAGGCCTGAGCGGGTGTTCTCGCCACATGCCGCGCCGGTGAGCGAGCCCGCCGGCGCGGCGGCGCCGGTGGAGTCGCTGCTCTACCTGCACGGCTTCAACAGCGCCGGCGCCTCACCCAAGGCGCAGCTGGTGGCAGCCGCCTGCGCGACGCTGACGGCGCAGGGCGAACGCGACCTGGTCTGCGCCACGCCGGACCTGTCGCACTACCCCCAGGCTGCGCTCGATCACGCCGAGGCCTGTCTGGGCGAGCTGCCCGGCACCACGCTGCTGGTGGGTAGCTCCATGGGTGGTTTTCTGGCCACCTGTCTGGCCGAGCGCCACGGCCTGCCGGCAGTGCTGATCAATCCTGCGGTTCAGCCGGCGCGCTTCGTGGCCGATTATCAGGGACAGTACCTGGTCAACGCCTACACCGGCGAGTCCTTCACCATCGGCACTGCCCACCACGAGCAGTTGCTCGCGCTGCAGTGGTCGCGTCTGGTACACCCCCAGCGCTATCTGCTGCTGCTGGGCAGCGCCGACGAAACGCTCGATTGCCGCGATGCGCTACACGCCTACGCCGGCTGTCGCACGCTGATCCATCCCGGTGGCGACCACGGTTTCAGCGAGCTGGCGCGCTATCTGCCGGCGCTGTTCGCGCACGGTGGCTGGACGCTGCCCGCGACGCTCTGACCCTGGCCGCTGGCACCTCAGGTGTCAGCGCCTGGTGTAACCCGGTACTGATGATTTGAACAGTAGTGTATGATGTCCGCCGCGGTGACGGATACCGCCGATAGACATGCTATCGATGTCGGCGGCGTCTAGGCCGTGGCGCCGCCGGAACCGCTGCGGCATCACCCCTTCGTTTCTGCAAATACGGCGAGACACTGCATGACGCAATACAGTGCCAGCTCCATCGAGGTCCTCTCGGGGCTCGATCCGGTCCGCAAGCGGCCGGGCATGTACACCGACACCACCCGCCCCAACCATCTGGCGCAAGAGGTGATCGACAACAGCGTCGACGAGGCGCTGGCGGGCCACGCCCACGATATCCGCGTGGTACTGCTCGACGACGGCGGCATCGAGGTCTCCGACGACGGCCGCGGCATGCCGATCGATCTGCACCCCGAACACGGGGTCTCCGGGGTGGAGCTGATCCTGACCCGGCTGCATGCGGGCGGTAAGTTCTCGCAGTCGAGCTACCGCTTCTCCGGCGGCCTGCACGGGGTCGGGGTGTCGGTGGTCAACGCGCTGTCGACGCGGCTCGAGGTGGAGGTATGCCGCGATGGCAGCCGCTACCGGATCGCCTTCGAGAAGGGCGAGAAGGTCGAGGAGCTGGCGGTGATCGGCAGCTGCGCCAAGCGCGCCACCGGTACCGTGGTGCGGTTCTGGCCGGAAGCCGGCTACTTCGACAGCCCCAAGCTGTCGCTGCCGCGACTGAAGCATCTGCTGCGGGCCAAGGCGGTGCTCTGCCCGGGGCTCAAGGTCTCGCTCAAGGAGAGTGACGGCAACGAGAGCGTGTGGCAGTACGCCGACGGCCTGCGTGACTACCTGGCCCAGGCCACCGATGGTTTCGAGGTGCTGCCGGCAGCCCCCTTCACCGGCCATTTCGAGGATGACGAGCAGGCGGTCGACTGGGCTATCCAGTGGCTACCGGAGGGCGGCGAGCCGCTGCTCGAGTCCTACGTCAACCTGATCCCCACCCCCCTCGGTGGCACCCACGTCAACGGCTTCCGCAGCGGCCTGCTCGACGCCGTGCGCGAGTTCTGCGAGTACCGCAATCTGCTGCCGCGCGGGGTCAAGCTGAGCCCCGAGGATCTGTGGGAACGGGTTTCGTTCGTGCTCTCGGTGAAGATGCTCGACCCGCAGTTCGCTGGCCAGACCAAGGAGCGGCTGTCGTCTCGGACCGTGGCCGGTTTCGTCTCCGGCGTGCTCAAGGACGCCTTCTCGCTGTGGCTCAACCACCACACCGATCAGGCGGAAGCGCTGGCCGAGCTGGTGATCAGCGCCGCCCAGCGGCGCCAGAAGAGTGCCAAGAAGGTGGCGCGCAAGAAGGTCACTTCCGGCCCCGCGCTGCCGGGCAAGCTGGCCGACTGTTCGGGCCAGGACCCGGTGGCCAGTGAGCTGTTCCTGGTCGAGGGCGACTCCGCCGGCGGCAGCGCCAAGCAGGCGCGCAATCGTGAAACCCAGGCGATCCTGCCGCTGCGCGGCAAGATCCTCAATACCTGGGAGGTGGAGTCGGGGGATATCTACAGCTCGCAGGAGGTCCACGACATCGCCGTGGCGATCGGTCTCGACCCCGGCAGCGACGACCTCTCCAAGCTGCGCTACCACAAGGTGTGCATTCTCGCCGACGCCGATTCCGACGGCCTGCATATCGCCACGCTGCTGTGCGCGCTGTTCGTGCGCCATTTCCCGGCGCTGGTGGATGCCGGTCACGTCTTCGTCGCCATGCCGCCGCTCTACCGCATCGACCTGGGCAAGGAGGTCCACTACGCCCTCGACGAGAGCGAGAAGGCCTCGATTCTCAAGCGCCTGGAGAGCAAGCGCGGCACGCCCAATGTCCAGCGCTTCAAGGGCCTGGGCGAGATGAGCCCGCTGCAGCTGCGCGAGACCACCATGGCGGTGGACACGCGGCGGCTGGTGCAGCTCACCCGCGAACTCGACGACGGCACGCTGGAGATGATGGATATGCTGCTGGCGCGCAAGCGGGCGAGCGATCGCAAGAGTTGGCTCGAGGATTACGGCAACCTGGCGGATATCGAAGTGTAGCGCCAGGGCGCGCGGCGCCGGGGGCAGGTATCAGCGGAGGTCATTTGCCAGGGATGGCAAATGTAGCGCCCAGGGAGGGGTTCACAGCGCCTCCGCAAAGACCTGTCGCCGGGTAAGCCGCAGCTAGGGCAGACAACGATTCTTGAACCCTGACCAAGGGCTTAGCGTATGACCATGGATATCCAGGTGGCGGAGGGCGACGTCGAACGCCTTTCGCTCAAGGAGTACACCGAGAAGGCGTATCTCGACTACTCGATGTACGTGATTCTCGACCGCGCGCTGCCGCACATCGGTGACGGCATGAAGCCGGTGCAGCGGCGTATCGTCTACGCCATGCGCGAGCTGTCGCTGACCGCGAACGCCAAGTACAAGAAGTCGGCGCGTACCGTCGGCGACGTGCTCGGCAAGTTCCACCCCCACGGCGACAGCGCCTGCTACGAAGCGATGGTGCTGATGGCGCAGCCGTTCAGCTACCGCTATCCGCTGGTCGACGGCCAGGGCAACTGGGGTAGCCCCGACGATCCCAAGTCGTTCGCCGCGATGCGCTACACCGAGGCGCGGCTCTCCAAGTTCAGCGAAACGTTGCTCGCCGAGCTGGGGCAGGGCACGGTCGACTGGACACCCAACTTCGATGGCACCCTGAACGAGCCGTCGGTGCTGCCCTCGCGCCTGCCCCATGTGCTGCTCAACGGTGGCACCGGCATCGCGGTGGGCATGGCGACCGACATCCCGCCGCACAACGTGCGTGAAGTGGTGGAGGCGACCTGTCATCTGCTGCGTCATCCCGGTGCCAGCGTCGCCGATCTGATGGCTTATGTGCCGGCGCCGGATTTCCCCACCGAGGCCGAGATCATTTCGCCGGCCGCCGACCTGCGCAAGCTCTACGAGAGCGGCCGCGGCTCGGTGAAGCTGCGCGGGCGCTATGTGCGCGAAGACGGCAACATCGTCATCACCGCGCTGCCGTATCAGGTCAGTGGGGCCAAGGTGCTCGAGCAGATCGCCGCCCAGATGCAGGCCAAGAAGCTGCCGATGGTGGCCGATCTGCGTGATGAGTCGACCCATGAGACGCCGACCCGGCTGGTGATCGAGCCGCGTTCGAACCGCATCGATGTCGAGGGGCTGATGGCGCACCTGTTCGCCACCACCGATCTCGAGAAGAACGTGCGCGTCAATCTCAACGTGATCGCCCTCGACGGTCGGCCGCGGGTGATGCCGCTCAACGACATGCTCGGCGAGTGGCTCAGCTTCCGCCGCGAGACGGTACGCCGACGCAGCCAGCATCGTCTCGACAAGGTCGAGGAGCGCCTGCACATCCTCGAGGGCTTGCTGGCGGCCTATCTCAATATCGACGAGGTGATCCGCATCATCCGCGAGGAGGACGAGCCCAAGCCGGCGCTGATGGCGGCGTTCGGGCTCAGCGAGCGTCAGGCCGAAGCGATTCTCGAACTGCGCCTGCGCCATCTGGCCAAGCTCGAGGAGATGAAGATTCGCGGCGAGCAGGACGAGCTCGAGGCCGAACGCCAGCGGCTGCAGAAGCTGCTGGGCAGTGAGGCGGCGATGACCAAGCTGATCGAGAAGGAGCTGCGCGAAGCCGCCAAGACCTATGGCGACGAGCGCCGTTCACCGCTGGTCGAGCGCAGCGAGGCCAAGGCGCTCTCCGAGGTCGAGCTGCTCGGCGCCGATCCGGTCACCGTGGTGCTCTCCGAGAAGGGCTGGATCCGTGCCGCGCGGGGGCACGACATCGACCCGGCGGGGCTCTCCTACAAGGCGGGTGATACCTTCCATCTCGCCGCCCGCGGCAAGACCAACCAGCCGCTGGTGCTGCTCGACGACAGCGGCCGCAGCTACACCCTGAGCGCCCACAATCTGCCGTCGGCGCGCGGGCAGGGCGAGCCGATCACCGGGCGGATCAATCCGCCGGCGGGGGCGAGCATGATCGGGGTGATGCTCGACGTGCCCGAGGCGCGCTATCTGCTCGCCACCGATGCCGGCTACGGCTTCGTGGTCAAACTCGAGGACCTGCTCGGCAAGAACAAGGCCGGCAAGGCGGTGCTCTCGGTGCCCCAGGGCTGCAACGTGCTGCCGCCGCAGCCGATTCCGGCCGGCGACACGCTGCGCGTGGCGGTGGTCTCCAACGAGGGCCGATTGCTGGTGTTTGCGCTCTCCGAGCTGCCCGAAATGGCCAAGGGCAAGGGCAACAAGATGATCGCGATTCCCGGTCAGCGCGCCGCCAACCGCGAGGAGTTCGTGCGCGATCTGGTGCTGCTGCCGGAGGGCGCGGCACTGGTCGTGCATGCCGGCAAGCGCAAGCAGACGCTCAAGGCGGCCGATCTCGACTACTATGCCGGCGAGCGCGGGCGGCGTGGCAGCAAGCTGGCGCGGGGGTTCCAGAAGGTCGACCGGCTCGAGGTCGAAGGCTGAGGCGCCGCCCTGCGAAGACGACACCGACTGACAAGCGCGCGGCACGGCGCTGCCGGCCGCGCCACTGACAACAGGGGCGTCGACGGCGCCCCGTGGGGAAAACATGGCACGACGTTTCGTGATAAGCGCCACCGGCCCGGCGCGCCCGGGGCAGACCGCTACCCTGAGCACCGCGCTGGCGACGGCGGGGCTGCGGCTACTGGACATGGACCAGCACGTGGCCTTCGGCCGGGTCCGCCTGGAGGTGCTGGTCGAGACCGACGATGAGGTCGACGTGGCCGCGCTGCTGCCGAGTGCCGGTGACATCTGCGGGCTCGACTGCCGAGTCGAAGCGATCCCCCCCGAAACCACCCTCGGCTGGGTCGAAGAGGCCGCGGCACCGCGTTGCATACTCAGCGTGCTGGGGCCACGCATCAGTGCCGAGGTGGTGGCAGAGGTGGCGACGCTGACCGCCAGCGAGGGTCTGACCATCGAGCGCATCAAGCGACTCTCGGCGCCGCCGAGCCTCGACGCCGGGCCCGAGGCGCTACCACATGGCGCCTGCCTGCAGTGGCGGCTTCGCGGTGAGTCCGCCGACCCTCAGGCGCTGCGCGAACGCATGCTGGCGCTGAGCGAGCGCTTCGCGGTCGATGTCACCCTGCAGCCCGCCGATCTCTGGCCGCGGCATCGCCGTCTGGTCTGCTTCGACATGGACTCGACGTTGATCCAGGCCGAGGTGATCGACGAACTGGCCCGACGCCACGGTGTGTTCGATGAAGTGGCGGCGATCACCGCGCGCGCGATGCGCGGCGAGCTCGACTTCCAGCAGAGCTTTCGTGAGCGCATGCGCAAGCTGGAGGGGCTGGACGAGTCGGTACTCGCCGAGATCGCCGAGTCACTGCCGCTGATGCCCGGAGCGGAGCGTCTGATGCACCATCTCAAGCGTCTGGGCTACCGCACCGCGATTCTCTCCGGCGGTTTCACCTACTTTGCACGCTATCTGCAGCAGCGGCTGGGGTTCGACGAGATTCATGCCAATGAGCTGGTGATTCGCGATGGCAAGGTGACCGGTGAGGTCGCCGAGCCGATTGTCGACGCCGCACGCAAGGCCGTGCTGCTGGAGCAGATCGCCGCCCGCGAGGGGCTCGCTCTGGCACAGACCGTGGCCGTGGGGGATGGCGCCAACGATCTCCAGATGTTGGCGCGGGCGGGGCTTGGCGTCGCTTTTCACGCCAAGCCGCTGGTGCGTCGCGAGGCTGCACTGTCGGTCTCGACGCTGGGCCTGGATGGCCTACTCTATTTACTGGACTATCCAGAACAGGCGCTGGCGCGCGAATGAACGGTGCGTGATATGGCGTTGGGAAAACGTGTATTTCAGCTAATGGGAATAGAAGCGTTTTGAAATAAATTGTTGTAAATTGTATCCAGGATTTGCAGCCGGCATCGAGAACCCGAATGAGTACGTCCGCTTCGACCGATATCGTCAACCCCAAGGCCAAGTGGGAGTGGCTCGATCCGCTCTGCGTACAAGGCAGCGTCAATCTGGCGTTCGACCTGGAGGGGGCGTCGTGGCCGGTGCTGCTCGACGACATCGAGCGCGATCACGCGCTGATCGTCGACATCAGCGCAGTCCCCGCGCTGGCCGAACAGCTGGTGCAGGGCGCTGCCTTCCACCTCTTCGGGCATGTCAACGGTGCCATGGTGCGCACCTCGGCGCTGACGGCGATTGAGTGGCTCGATACCGATGGCGGCGAGGGCGCCCGACGGCGTCTGCGCTGCAGTTATCCCGAGTGGCTCAGCACGGTGCACCGACGCAATACCTTCCGCGCCCCGATTCGCGCCGAGATGGGTGTCGATACGCGCCTGAGTCTGGCCGATCGCGAGGGGCCGGTGCTCGCCGAGCTGCGCAACCTCTCCCTGGGGGGGTGCCTGCTGGCGATGCCGCTGGCGCAGGCGGTTTCACTCTCCGCCAATCAGCGCTTCGCGCCGCTCGAGCTGCATTTTCCCAGCCGTCAGTCGCTGCGCCTCAGTGGCTGTATTCGCCATGTGCGCAGCGATGAGGGGTGGCGCGAGGCGCTGGTCGGCTGTGAGTTCGACGACCCCGGCATCGATACCGAACGACTGCTGTGGTATTGCGTCAAGGAGGCCGAACGCGAGAGCGCACGCAGCGTGACGACGCGTGACAAGGTACTCTCGCCCTCGCCGCTGTTTCGGGCGCCGGATGGCAAGCGCCCGGCGCCGAGACAGCCCGAGACGACCTCGCTGCCAGTCGGCAACGCCACCGCGCGGCGGCTCAAGAAGATCGCCGATTATCTCAGTGCGCAGATCCTGACGCTGCAGAATGGCGGCTCGATCGCGTCATCGCTGCTCTCGCGTCACGCCGACACCCTGGTCACACTGAGCGACCAGGGCGATCAGGCGCTGCTCTATGCGCTCGGTTACCTGCATGGGGAGACGCCGCTGGTGCGCCACTCGCTCGGTGTCGCGGTGCGCGCCACCGACCTGGTTCGCTGGCAGGGCTATCCCGAGGACGTGATCAAGGCGGTGGCGGCCAGCGCGTTGGTACACGATCTGGGCAAGTGTCGGCTGCCGGCGTCGATTCTGGAGAGCCGTGAGCCGCTCGATGCCGCAGCGCGCGAGCGTCTGGCCGAGCACGTGCCAGCGCTACTCACGCAGCTCGAGACGTGTCGCTGGCTATCACCGGAGATCGCCCGTGCCATCGTCGGTGAGGCCAACGAGCGGCGCGACGGCAGCGGCTATCCGGCAGGTCTGGACGACGCGCAATTGAGCCCGCTGGGGCGCATGATGGCGGTGGTCGACGTGATCGACGCGCTGGGTCAGCCCCGCGCGGATCGTGACGCCTGGCCATTGCTCGAGCGCTACCGCCACGTGCTGGGTCATCCCGCGCTGTTCGATGCCACCTGGGCGCAGCGCTACGTACGCCGCTTCGGTACCGCGCCGGTGGGCTCGTTGGCGCGGTTCTCCAGCGGTGCGCTGGCCTGGGTCCAGCGTATCGACGAGCAGGGGCGTCCAGTCCAGGTACACCTGGTGCTCAATGCCAAGAGCCCAGGGCGGCGCCTCGATCAGATGCTCAAGGACAACGATATCGCCCAGCTCGGCAAATTCGAGGGCGTGGTGCCCGAGGCGAGTTACGGCCTGCATCTGAGCTGAACTCTCTGCACGCCGAAGCGGTGACAAAACGCAACAGGGCCGCCACGGCATCGCCGCCATGCCTGAGCCACACTGATCGTGATGTTGGTCTTATCACAGGAGGTGTCCGATGCCAGCGACGACGCGCCCGGGTCAAGCCCACGGCTTCATGCCGCCCCATGTACTGGAGCGTATTCTCTCCCACGGCAACGCGCGCTTGCAGCGCTGCGCCCAGGCCACGCTCAGGGCCGACGCCCAGTTTCGTCTGCGCAACGCTGCTCAGACCGCGGCACGGCCCGCCGATGGCCAGCGTGGCGGCGAGCCCGCCCGCTATATCTATACCGCCGCGCAGCAGGAGATACTGCCAGGGGAGCGGGTGCGCAGCGAGGGCGATCCGGAGAGCGGCGATCTCGCCGTCGACGAGGCCTATCGCTGGTTGGGCGCGACCTACCTCTTTTACTGGGAGGTGTTCGCCCGCGACTCCATCGATGCCCAGGGTATGGCGCTGCTGGGTACCGTGCATTATGGCGAGGAGTATGACAACGCCTTCTGGAACGGGGCGCAGATGGTCTTCGGCGATGGCGACGGCGAGTTGTTCAACCGTTTTACCGTGGCGCTCGACGTGGTCGCCCACGAGTTGACCCACGGGGTGATCGAGCGCGAAGCCGGGCTGATCTACGCCGATCAGTCCGGTGCACTCAACGAATCCCTGGCCGACGTGTTCGGCGCCATGGTCAAGCAGCACCACTTCGAGCAGGCGGCCGAGGAGGCCGACTGGCTGATCGGTGAGGGGCTGCTCACCGAGCGGGTCAACGGTCGGGCGCTGCGCTCCATGGCCAACCCCGGTAGCGCCTACGACGATCCGGTACTGGGCAAGGACCCGCAGCCGGGGCACATGGACGCCTTCGTCAATACGGCCTCCGACAACGGCGGGGTGCATATCAACTCCGGCATTCCCAATCGCGCCTTCTATCTGGCCGCGACGCGTCTCGGCGGCTTCGCCTGGGAGGCTGCCGGACCGGTATGGTTCGATGCGCTGCGTGACCCGCGCCTGGCGCGGGATGCGGATTTCGCCACCTTCGCCGAGATCACCGTGCGCTGCGCGCAGCAGCGTTTCGGCGCTGACAGCCCGGTAATGGAGGCCGTGCGCCAAGCCTGGGTCGATGTGGGAGTGTTGCGGTGAGCGCGCGTGGTGTACCGCGACTGGCACCCACGGCGGTGCTGGCGGTGGTGCGCGAAGGGGGCTTCGCCGCCATGCCCGGGCTGGAACGCCCGCGACGCATCGATTGCCGTGAACTCAGTGAACCCCAGCGCGAACGGCTACAGCGGCTGCTCGACGAGATCGACCGCCAGGCGCCGGCCGAACCGGTAGCGGGTGCCGACCGGCGTGTCTTCCGGCTGTCTCTCGAGCAGCCGGAAGCCGAATGCTGGCAGTGCGCGCTCGACGAGACACAGGCGCCGCGCGGCGTGGTGGGGCTGTGGCAGCACGGCCCCGGGGCGCTGGACGAACCGGAAACCTGAGCCACGCTCACCTATTTCTTTTTTTCAGGAACTCTACGCGTATGTCGCACTCTGATTGAGTAGCCCAGGACGGGCACACAGCGTAGGCCGAGCCCGATTTTTGGGTTCGGCCTCTTTTTTTGCGTCCGGCGCGCCCGTTGTTTGCCTTCGGCGCGTGCGCGGACCGGCGGCTGTCGCTGCGGATCACCGCCCAGGCTTTATCGCGCAGCGGCCCGGTGTCACAGTGGCTCTCCGGCAAGACAAGGGGCCATGACCCGGATGACGAGACGAAGAATCGGCAGTGTGGTGATCGCGCTGCTGTTGGCGGCACTGCTGGTGCCGACGCTGGCTCACTGGCAGGCGCCGGTATCCTCGACGATGACACCGCGGGCGGCCTTCCAGGCGCAACGTGAGGCGGTCTGGGTCGAGGGTGAAGGGCGCGTGCAGCGCCTGCTGCCCGATGATGACGAGGGGAGCCGGCATCAGCGCTTCATCCTTGCGCTCGGCGATGGCCAGACGCTGCTGATCGCCCACAATATCGATCTGGCGCCGCGGCTCGACGGGCTCGCACGCGGGGATTCGGTGCGCTTCCGTGGCGAGTATGTCTGGAATGCCCGGGGTGGCGTGGTGCACTGGACCCATCGCGACCCGCGCGGCGAGCGTCCGGGTGGGTGGCTGGAGTGGAGCGGGCGGCGTTACCGCTAGGAGACGGACACCGTGCCGCGCTGACGCCAGGTGGTCACGCCGGGCGGCGCGATCCTGGGCGCCGGCGCCAGCGGCGGGCCTGGCGCCATTGCCTCAGAGTTTCGCCGAGTGTCGCGAACGAAGGGCGCGGTGCGGATGTCGCGATGGCCTCACCCGGCGTGCGCCAATGGATCGGGTGCTGACCCACGCGGCCGCCGCTGCGGCGGATCAGCAGTGGCAGAAAACGCATCAGGCCCTTTAGCGGTGGGAGGGCGCACAGCGCCTCGCGCTCGATCAGATACAGCCCTTGGGCGAACTGGTGGCTAGTGGTGAAAGGCGCCGCCAGCCGTGCCAGCCAGTGCCCTGCGCCCGAGGCGTGGTGCGCTCGCCCCTGCACCAGGGCCAACCCCTGATGGCGCGCCGCGCAGAGAATGTCGGGAAGATCGTGGGGGTCGGCGCGGCCACTGCTGTCGAGGGTCACCAGCCAGTCGCCCTGGGCCTGGCGGGCTGCCTGGGCCAGGGCGGCGTCGATATCGCTGGCCCATGGCAGCACCTTGATCTGGTCTGCCTTCAGCGATAGCCCTTCGAGTGCCTTTGCGAGACGCGCATCGTGCCCGCCGTCGAGGATCAGGAACTCCAGCGCCCGGGCGTGCACCAGGGCGCTTGAGGCCTCCTCGATCAGCGCCGCGACCCGTGCGGCGGGGTCGGTGGCAAAGACGATCAGCGAGAGCTTGGGCAGTGCGAGCATCGGACCCCCTTTGGCGTGGGTTGATTTGACAGTGGCACCCGGTCGTTCGACGGTCGTTGCCACGCTGGAGTTCGACGATGACAGAGTTTCCTTAACCCAGACTTAGAACCGCGGTTTGAGTATGTTCGCCGCCATTCGCGGCGTGTACGTGCGGCCCGCCGGTGCCAGGTTGCTGGCTGCCGATGACACGACTATGACGGCGCCGGACAGGCGAGCAGACGGCGTTGTATGCTGCGAAGCGGCACGCTGAGACGATGCATGCCGAGACCGTGCATGCAACACCACGCCGAGCGCCGCCTGTAGGTGAGGTGCCAGACGTGATATGCCGGCTCCAGGCGAGCCGGGGCAAGACGAGAGAGAAAGCTATGCGGGTAATGCTGGTGGAGGACGACCCCCTGCTTGGTGAGGGGGTGGTCGAGGTGCTGCGGCGTGAGAACATCACGCCGGAGTGGCTGGGCGAGGGGGAGGGCGTGTGCGAGGCGCTGGCGCACTCGGCTTTCGATGCCCTGATCCTCGATGTCGGCCTGCCCGATATCGACGGGTTCGAGGTGCTCAAGCGGCTGCGCGAGGCCCAGTGCCAGATACCGGTGCTGATGCTCACCGCCCGGGACGGCGTCGAGGATCGCATCCGCGGCCTCGACGGCGGCTGCGACGACTATCTGGTCAAGCCGTTCGACAGCGGCGAGCTGCTGGCGCGTCTGCGCGCGCTGGTCCGGCGTAGCGCCGGACGCGCCTCGCCACAGGTGACCCATGGCCTGCTCAGTCTCGACCCGGCCGCCCACGAAGTGCGTCTGGCCGGAGAGCTGGTCCCCCTGGGGCGGCGGGAGCACGATCTGCTGGCCTATCTGATGACCCATCCGGGCCAGGTGTTTTCCCGCAACCAGCTGGTCGAGGTGCTCTACGGCTGGGATGCCGAGGTCGAGAGCAACGTCATCGAGGTGCATGTCCACCATCTGCGACGCAAGTTCGGCAGCCGCGTCGTCGCCACCGTGCGTCATGTCGGCTACCGCATGGGGGAGACCGGTTGATTTCGATCAGACGCTATCTGCGGCGCGTGCTGCTGATCTCGGTGACGTCGATCACCGCGGTGGCGGCGCTGTGGAGCTACTACGACACCCGCGACCAGATCGATGAGCTGTTCGATGCCGAGCTGGCGCAGACCACGCGCACCATGGTGGCGCTCTACTTCGCCTATCGCGCCGGCTCGGAGAATGCCGCCAACGCGCCGGTGGACATTCAGCTCGAGGCGCCGCTGGTGCCGGACAACGCCACCGATGCGCCGACCGCTCTCGGCCACCCCTACGAGAAGAAGCTGGGGTTCCAGGTATGGGACGAGCAGGGCCGCGCGCTGTTTGGCATGCAGCCGACCGGGGCGCTGCCGGCACTGGAACGGCGCCCCGGCTACTCCCATGCGCGCAGCGGCGGTCACGACTGGCGCACCTTCACCCTGCATGACGCGGCCCATGGCGTGTGGGCCAGCGCCGCCCAGCGTGACGACGTGCGCGACGAGCTGACCTGGCAGATCGCGCTGCGCAACCTGATGCCGCCGGTCATCGGGGTGCTGTTGATCGCACTGCTGATCCCGTTCGCCATTGCCCGCGGCTTTTCGCCGCTGTTACGGGTCAGTCGGCAGATCACCGCGCGCCAGCCCAACTTCCTCGAACCGCTGGATGCCAGCCAGGTGCCGGAGGAGATTCGCGGCATGGTCGATGCGCTCAATGGGCTATTCGCACGCCTGGCCGAGACCCTGGAGAAGGAGCGCCGCTTCACCGCCAACGCTGCCCATGAGCTGCGCACGCCACTGGCGGCGGTCAAGGTGCACGCCCAGAATCTGCTCAGCGAGACCGACACCGAAAGCGCGCGGCGCGCGGCGCAGTCGATCATCAACGGGGTCGATCGCATGACCCGGGTGGTCGAGCAACTACTCACCCTGTCGCGGCTGGAGAGTGGCCAGGCGATCACCCGCCAGATCGTGCGGCTGGCGCGGCTGGGCAGCGAGCTGGCCCGCGAGACCCAGCCGCTGGCCGAGCAGCGCGATATCCACCTGACCCAGCAGCTGCCCGAGGGGCTCAGCGTGCAGAGCTACGAGAATGGCCTCTATGTGCTGCTGCGCAACCTGCTCGACAACGCCATGCGCTATACCCCCAGCGGTGGCCAGGTGCATCTGCGCATGGCTGCCGAGGCGTCGCAGCTGCATATCGAGATCGCCGACACCGGCCCCGGTATTCCGCCCCAGGATCGCCAGCGGGTGTTCGAGCGCTTCGTGCGTCTGGCGGGGCAGAAGACCAGCGGCTCGGGCCTGGGGCTGTCGATCGTCAAGGAGCTGGTCGAGCGCCTGGAGGGCGAGATTCGTCTCGATGATACTTCGCTGCCGGCGACCAGCGGCCTCAGCGTTCATGTCTATCTGCCGCTATCCTGAGCGTGAGCGGTAGCGCCGCGAGCGCTACCCGTCGGGGTGGTGCGGTGGCCCGGCCACCGCACCCGTGAACGGGAGATGAGAGATGCTGCGTTTCTGGGTGCCGCTGACGGCACTGATCGCCTTTTCGGCCTATACCGCCTATGCCATTGCTACCAGTGACCAGAGCCTGAGTGCCTTCGCCGGCGAGCTGATGCGCAAGCCGACCACCGCGCTGGTGGTATTCGATGTCTACCTGGCACTGCTGATGCTGGCGGTTTGGATGTTCTTCGATGCCCGACGCCGGGGGCACGGGCCGGGTTATCTGCTGGTGTTCTACGTGATTACCTTCTGCTTCGGGTCGGCCGGGCCGCTGGCCTATCTGACCCTGCGCGGCTGGCGTGACTGGCGAGCCCAGCGGCGGCGCCCGCTTTCATAGCGGTGTCTTGCTCGCCGCGCCGGGAATTTCGCGCACCAGCCGCGGCATCAGAAAGCCCGGCAGACGCTCGCGTAGCGCCGCCACCAGGGCCCTGGCGCTGTCGTCGTCGACATCGAAGTGGGCTGCACCGCTGACCGGATCGAGCACGTGCAGGTAGTAGGGCAGCACGCCGGCGGCGAACAGCCGTTCCGACAGCTCGGCCAGGGTATCCACCCGGTCGTTGATGCCGCGCAGCAGCACGCTCTGATTGAGCAGGGTGACGCCGGCAGCCGACAGGCGGCGGCAGGCGTCGACCACCGCGGCATCGATCTCCTGGGCGTGATTGATGTGCAGTACCATCACCTTCTGCAGACGTGTGCCACCGAGCCAGTCGAGCAGGGCGGCGTCGACCCGGTCGGGAATCACTACCGGCAGGCGTGAGTGGATGCGCAGGCGCTGAAGATGGGGGATCGCCTCCAGCCGCGCGACCAGTTCGGCAAGGCGCCGGTCCGGCGAGGCCAGCGGATCGCCGCCGGAGAGGATCACCTCACGGATCGAGGCGTCGCCGCGCAGATAGTCGAGGCTGGCGTCCCACTCGCGCATCGAGGGGGCATGCTCGGCGTAGGGAAAGTGGCGCCGGAAGCAGTAGCGGCAGTTGATTGCGCAGGTCGGGCTGGCGATCAGCAGCACGCGCCCGGCATATTTGTGGATCAGCCCGGGGCGCGGGGTATGCTCGCGCTCGGCCAGCGGGTCGGCGACGAAGCCGCCCACCGTATCCTGCTCCGCCGCCAGCGGCAGCACCTGACGCAGCAGCGGGTCGTCGGGGTCGGCGTGGCGGATACGCGCCAGGTAGGCTTCGGGCACCCGTACCGGGAACAGTGCATGACCCGCGCTGGCGCCGGGCAGCAGCGCCGGATCGAGGCCGAGGCGCTGACACAGCACTCGCGGGTCACGGATCACCTCGCGCAGCTGGTGCTGCCAAGCCGCGGGAGCGCGCGGTTCGGCTTCACGATGCACGGCGATCGGGGTTCGGGTTATCATGCGGACCACCTGAGTTAGAACGCGCCCTGGCAGCGCTGTTACGGAATTCTCGTCGCGGACGCGCCGCGATCGTTCATTAGTGAGGAAACATGGCGAACTATTCTACCAACGAATTCAAGGGCGGCCTGAAAGTCATGCTGGATGGCGACCCGTGTAACATTCTCGAGAACGAATTCGTCAAACCCGGCAAGGGCCAGGCGTTCAACCGCGTCAAGCTGCGCAACCTGATCACCGGTCGGGTCTGGGAGCGTACCTTCAAGTCGGGCGAATCGCTCGAAGGCGCGGATGTCATGGATCTCGACATGGAGTACCTCTACACCGACGGTGACATGTGGCACTTCATGAAGACCGACGGTTCGTTCGAGCAGTACGCGGTGGATCGCAAGGCGATCGGCGACGTCGAGAAGTGGCTCAAGGAGCAGGCGGTCTACACCGTCACCCTGTGGAACGACAACGCCATTGCCGTCAGCCCGCCCAACTTCCTCGAGCTCGAAGTGGTCGAGACCGACCCGGGTCTCAAGGGTGACACCGCCCAGGGCGGTTCCAAGCCGGCGACGCTCTCCTCCGGTGCGGTGGTGCGTGTCCCGCTGTTCATCAACCAGGGTGAAGTGCTCAGGATCGATACGCGCAGCGGCGAGTACGTCTCCCGCGCCTGATCCTGGCGCCGCACCGGCGCTGAGATGGCACCGGCGCAGGCGGGATACCAGCCAGATGGGCCACGCTTCGGCGTGGCCTTCTGCGTTTTCTGCCGGCAGCGGCCGCGGGGCGGAATTGCCGGCGTGCTCGAGCCGTTGATCGCTGCGGCGCCGTTGGAGGAGATCGGGATGGGCAGACTGACGGGGCGAACCGCCCTGATCACTGGCGCGGCCAGCGGCATCGGCCTGGCCACGGCGTTGCGCTTTGCCGCCGAGGGCGCGGCACTGGGGCTGCTCGACCGTGACCGGGCAGCCCTGATGCGCGCACGCGAGCGTGTCGAGCGGGAGAGTGGCCGTCGGGTGGTGGGCGTCGAGGCTGACGTCGCCGAGGCCGATGACGTCGCCCGTGCGGTGGCCGAGGCCGCAGCGGCGCTCGGGCCGCTCGAACTGCTGGTCAATGCCGCCGGGGTCAATGTCTTCAGCGATCCGCTGACCACCGACGAGGCGAGCTGGCGGCGCTGCCTGGCGATCAATCTGGAAGGCGCCTGGCATGTGATCCAGGCGCTGCTGCCGCAGATGCTGGCACGCGGCTATGGCCACGTGGTCAATATCGCCTCGGTGCACGGCCACAAGATCATTCCCGGGGCCTTTCCCTATCCGGTGGCCAAGCATGGTCTGATCGGGCTGACCCGCGCGCTCGGCATCGAGTACGCCGCCCGCGGACTGCGCTTCAACTCGATCTCGCCGGGGTTGATCCGTACCCCCTCGGCCCAGGCGTGGCTGGATGGCCTCGACGACAGCGAGCGCCAGCGCCAGATTGAGCTGCTACCGTGCCAGCGCATCGGCGAGGCGGAGGAGGTGGCCAACACCGCCCTGTTCCTGGCCAGTGACGAGGCGCGCTTCATCAATGCCACCGATATCCTGATCGACGGTGGCCGCAGTCAGGTCTATCACACGTGACGATGACGCCCAGCCCAGACGACTGGCAGCCCTCGGCAACGCGCGAGACATTGCGCCAGCGGGCGCGGCTGCTGGCGGCGGTGCGCGCCTTCTTCGCTGCCCGCGACGTGCTCGAGGTGGAGACCCCGATTCTCGGTCATGCCGGCAGTACCGACCCGCATCTCGATTCGCTCTCACTGAGCGCGACAACCCCCGCCGGACGCGAGACGCTGTGGCTGCAGACCTCGCCGGAGTTCCACATGAAGCGCCTGCTGGCGGCGGGCAGCGGCCCGATCTTCCAGCTCGCCCGCAGCTTTCGCGATGGCGAAGTGGGCCGGCGCCACAACATCGAGTTCACCATGCTCGAGTGGTACCGCCCCGGCTTCTCGCTGGGGGCGCTGATCGACGAGTGCGAGGCGCTGATCCGCACGCTGACGCCGGCGGCCGGCCCGGCACGCCGGCGACGCTATCGCGAGCTGTTCCGTGAGGCGCTGGCGCTCGACCCCTTCACCACGCCACTGGCCGAGCTGCAGCGGGTGGCGGGCGAGCGCGGCGGGCTCGATATGTCAGACAGCGATCGCGACGGCTGTCTCGACCTGCTGATGAGTCTGGTCATCGAGCCGACGCTGGGGCGCGAGGGTATCGATGTGGTGGTCGACTATCCTGCCAGCCAGGCGGCGCTGGCGCGCAAGCGGGTCGATGAGGCGGGCACCGAGGTCGCGTCTCGCTTCGAGATCTACCTGCAGGGTATCGAACTCGCCAACGGCTACGACGAGCTGACCGATGCTTGGGAGCAGGCCGCCCGCTTCGCGGATGACAACCGTCAACGCGCAGCGCTTCACAAGCCGGTCGTGGATGTCGACCGCCGGCTCGTCGCCGCCCTGGCCCACGGCATGCCCGCGGGCAGCGGGGTGGCACTGGGGATCGACCGCTTGATTCAGCTGGCGCTGGGCAAGGCGTCGATTGCCGAGGTCATGGCATTCCCGACGCCGCGGTGCTGACCGGTCATGGCGCTATCACCGCCCCGCCGGTAGCGGCGGCTGCGATGGCGAGGCGACCGGCGCTACGCATCAGTACCTTCCGAGATGAGACAGCGCTTCAATCATCGACTCGCCCGCGCAGACGTTTCTTCTGGCCGTGTTTGGTCTTTTGATCGACCCGCTTGCGTTTGGCGCTGCGGCTCGGCTTGGTCGCCTGGCGTGGCTTGTCGCCATAGAGCACGGGTTTGATCAGCTGTTTCAGGCGGACGAGTGCCGCCTCCCGGTTGAGCTCCTGAGTGCGGTGCTCCTGGGACTTGATCACGATGATGCCGTCACGGGTGATGCGTTTGTCACTCAGGGCCAGCAGTTTCTCCTTGAACCCGGGATGCAGGCTGGAGGCGCGGATATCGAAGCGCAGATGAATCGCCGAGGAGACCTTGTTGACGTTCTGGCCGCCGGCGCCCTGGGCGCGCACGGCGATGAGTTCGATCTCGTGGTCGGGGATCGAGACGTTGCGCGAAATCTCTAGTGCCATTCACGGGACCTCAGGTGTCGCGGGAAATGATGATAGGGGCGAGATCGCACGGCGTGGCAGCGAGGATGGGTGTCTGGCGAAGCGGCGCTGGTGCGCCATGATGATCTCGCCCCCGGGAAGAGGGGCGAGACAAGGTAGCGGCGCCACCCGCTGAGTGCAATAGACGAGGCGATGGCGACCTGGCCTAGGCACTGTCTGAAAAGTACTGTACTCGCCCATGCGGCGTTAAAAATAGACTCAAAGTGCTCATTTACACCCCGTAAACTCCGCGTTTTCGCCGATTTTTGCCTTGCCTGGCCTTCGCTCGTCGACTTTTCAGACGAGCACCTAGCTCGTCACCACACCGTGCTGCCGAGCGCCGCTCCCTACTGGCTCGCGCGAGGCAGCGGTAGCACCGTGAAGACGCTGTCGGCGCCCGCGATACCGAAGTCGTTGTCGTTGGCGAGCAGCAGATGCCGGTCATCGAGGATGGCGACGCCCTCGACCTTGCTGACCAGCTCGGGGGCATCGGTCAACGAGTCGAATATCCGCTGCTTCGTCACCGGCACGACACCGGCACTGGCGGGGTTGTCCAGCTGGGCCAGCGTCGGGCGTGTGTCGAGGGCGTCGTACCGGCCGCCCAGCAGGTCGGTCGCGGCACTCGCATCGATTCGATAGAGTTTGGTGGTCTTGTCGATACGCTCGAGCACGATCAGCTGGCCGTCGGGCAGCATACTCATCTCGCTCACCTTGACGTCGCTCTGCCTGGCGCCGGCGTCGCCGCGCCCGCTAGCGGTATCGAAAAAGGTCTCCGGTGTGTCCAGGCGGTAGAGATATTCGTGGGCGATACCGGCGAATTCTCCCTGGACGTCGAGATGGGCCGCGAACAGGCGAAGGTTGCGCGAGGTCTTGTAGGCCGCTTTGTCGGGATTGGCCAACGGGCTCTGCAGTGCGAAATAGAGCGTGCGGCCATTCGGCGACAAGGCCAGCGATTCGATACCCCGATTGAGCTTGCGCCGTGACAGGATGCTGGGCAGTTCGCCGCTGATCGGATAGGTGGCGGCCTCCAGATCCTCGAGTTCGTTGGCCGGCACCAGACGCTGCAGCACGCGGCCGTCGGCGGCGACGTGGACCAGGCTTGGGCCGTACTCCTCGCCCAGCCAGAAGCTGCCATCGGCCAGGCGCACCAGCCCCTCGGGGTCGAGCCCATCGGGATCCAGGGACAGCTGCCGGCCCTTGGCGTCATAGGCGTTCTCGGTATCGGTCACCGCGAGCGGGTTGCTGATGCCCGAGAGGGGATTGCCATTGGCGTCCTTGAGCTCGATGCGCTGCTCGGCCTCGGCGGTAAGCTGGCCGTCGGCATCGGCGCCCAGCCGGATGAACGCGATTTGCGGCGTGAACTCGGGCAGGGGAAAGATCTTGCCGGCATCGTCGACGCCCTGAGCATCACGACAGAAGTCCGTTACGCCAATGATCTGGCCGCTGGCATCGCAATGGATGTTGGGTCCGCGATCGGTCAGCGTATAGACGAGATCGGCGGGATCACCCGGGCGATGGGTGGCGCTGCTGGCGTAGCCCAGGGTCAAGTCGAGCTGCCTGCCCCCGGGAAAGACCACTTCGGCCAACGGCGTGTCCAGAGTAGCGCTGCCGGTCCCGATGGCGGCGGAAGTCGCGCCCGTGGTATCGGCTAGCGCGCTATAGAGGCTGATGAGTGCCATGACCAGGGGCAGTAGACGCACGGCGAGAGCGGTAGTACTGGGCATATGAACATTCCCCGACACGCAAAACGTCAAGCCTGACACACGCCGCGTGTCGGAAAGGTTTCGGTTTTATGTCATTGAGGCCAACGTCCAGCTGCTTATGCTAGGTGCTGTCTGAAAAGTCGACGAGCGAAGGCAAGGCCGGGGCGCGCAGCTAAGGCAAAAATCGGCGAAAACGGGCCGGGTTGGCGCTCCAGCCGATTTTTCACGCCGCCGCAGTACTTTTCAGACAGCACCTAATGTCGACCAGTATAGAAATGTTGCTTACAATGCATGCGCTGCCAGTTTGGGGTTGTTGGAGAGAAGGAGTACATTTCCTGTATGAACAGCCTTTGTTGATGAATGTTTCCCTTTAATGACAGATTCAGAAGTGGAAGAGGCATTGTCTATTCAGCCGACTCTCGCTGCGCTTAGGAGTAGATGATCCGATCTTTTGTTTTAGAGACGTTGTGCGTCTGTTGTCGGGTTCTTAGCAAGGAAGGGCTAGAATGTCTTTCGATATTCTATTGA
The DNA here is from genome assembly GCF_040536835.1 of Salinicola endophyticus. Taxonomy (NCBI): domain Bacteria; kingdom Pseudomonadati; phylum Pseudomonadota; class Gammaproteobacteria; order Oceanospirillales; family Halomonadaceae; genus Salinicola; species Salinicola endophyticus. Next base: position 2,887,504 of record NZ_CP159578.1, on the reverse strand, counting down.
ATGGAATACTGGGGTTGATGCTGACCAGTGCCGTTCTCATTGCTGTGCCTGGCCCCAGTGTCATGTTCTTCATTGGACAGGTCATGGCTGCCGGAAGAGCTCATGCCGTACGTGGCGTCTTGGGTAATGCTCTGGGTATGGCGCTGGTGGCGATCGTCCTATCCTTTGGGTTGGGGCGACTCATCACTCACAATGATGGCGTACTAGTCGTGCTCCGCTTGATAGGCGCTTTGGTTCTGCTCATGATAGGTCTTAAGTATCTTAGAGTGGATAAGTCGAGAGGGGTAGCCAATGGCCAGACTGTCGAGCATCAAGCCGGCTCGTTTCTGTCTGGGGCAATAGTGGGCGTGACTAATCCCAAAGCCTTGATCATGTTTGGCGTTTTGGTTCCTAGCTTCCTGGCGAAAGGCTCGGAAAGCCCTGTTGCCGTGTTGATGCTCTACTCTCTCATTCCAATTGTCCTCGGTGTCGTGATTGATCTGACTTGGGTGATGGCAGCACACATGATAAGCCGCAGCGCTTTTCTCAAAGGTGCCGCCATTCAATGGATCAATAGGGGCGGTGGCCTATTGATCGTTATGATGGCGATCTTATTATTCTGGGAGGCATGGGATACCATGACCGCCTGATTTTTCCCACATTATCTCAGGCCATAGGCATGCCAGCCATCCGGCAGGGGCTGGCCCGAGGCCTGTGCCAGCAGCGCCGCGCTGGCGGGGAACAGCGGCCGGGGCAGCGCATCGCGGGGGAACCAGCGCCACTGGTCGAACACCTCGGGTTCGGTCACCCGAGGGATGGGGGCATCTTGCAGATGGAGATGCGCGGCGACGGTGATGGCCGCGCATTCGGAATTCAGCTGATGCAGGAAGGCGTCGATCTCGATGGTTGCCTCGGTGAGGATGCCGGTCTCCTCATGTAGCTCCCGCCGCGCCGCCGCGGCAAAGGTCTCGTTGGGTTCGACGTGGCCGCCGGGCATGCACCAGCAGGGTGTCTCGCCCACCTTGATGCGGTAGCCCAACAGGATCTCGCCCGCGCCGCGGGTGAGTATCAGACCGACGCCGATTCTCGACTTAGGGGCTGGCATCAGGCGCGCTCCTGGAGGCGTGCCGGCTGGGCCAGCGTTTCGGCCACGGCGCTGGCGGCGTAGTGGCCGCTGACGAAGGCGGCGACGATGCCGCGGAACAGCCCGCAGGCGTCGCCCACCACCCAGGTGGGTCGGTCGACCAGCCGCAGGCTGTCATCGACCTCCGGATACCAGCCGACGCCTTCGAGGGTGGGGCCGATCAGGCGTGTGGTTTCGTCCTCTAGCCGGGGGAAGTTGTCGACCAGCTGGCGTAGCCCGCGCTGCATCGCCTGTGCCAGCGGCGCCCCATAGACCCGCTCCATGGTCGCCGTGGCGTCGCGGTCGTCGGCGAGCCAGGCGCTGAGCGGGAGGTCGAAATGCGAATCCGCGCGGCCCAGCGTGCGGGTCAGCGCAGTGATGGTCTCGCGGGCCAGCGTCTCGTCGAGAATGCGCGTATTGAAGCCGACGTTGGAGCGCTCGGTGGGCGGGCCGTCCGAGTGTCCGGAAACCGTCCATAGCCCCTGGGTTCGGGTCAATACGGTGCGTCCGTGGCGACAGGCGCAGAAGGTGCGCCACTCGGTCGCCTTATCGGCGGCATGCAGGGTCAGCTTGGGATCGAGATCGACGAAATCCTGAAAGAAGGCTCGCTCGCTGGGCTGCTCGATACGGAAGCCCACTTCCAGCCGGCGAAAGCGCGTGTTGATGCCTTCACCTAGTCCCAGCGGTCCGAAGCGTCCAGCGGCCCAGACCAGGGTGGTCGCGGTTAGCGCGCTCGGCGTGCCGTCGGCGGCGCGCAGCTCGAGATGGTGGCACGTTTCGTCTTCGTCGTAGCGCTGGCTGATCACCTGGGTGTCGCTGACGATATCGACATCGAGCGCGGCGATCAGATCGGCGATCATCGCCTCGCGCTGGGTCAGCGGCAGATAGTAGGAGGGATAGTGCTTGAGCGACCAAGCGTCGTGACACGGCGTGTAGACGTCGGCGCGATCGGGGAACGGCGGGGTCGTCATCCCGTGGCTATTCAGCAGCTCGCGGGTCCAGGCATAGGCCTGGTGCAACGGCGCCCGGCGTGGCAAGCGCCACAGTTCGGTGGCTGAAGGGTAGAACGAGAACTTGCCGTCGGAGTATAGGCCGGCACCGCCGTGGCCTTGGGTCAGCTCGGCCTCGGTCTGGTGATCTCGGCGGCCTATCGCGTGGCCCTGGTCGACCAGCAGTACGCGCAACCCGCGATGTGCAAGACGACTGGCGGCAGCGAGTCCGGCAGGGCCTGCGCCGACAATGACGCTGTCGTAGTGTGTCACTGGAGCCTCCAGTCGCACGGTGGCGAAAGATGGAAAGAGTCGACACCTCGTGTAGAGTGCCGCTTCATTGAGGGTGGCGTACACCGTTTCATGGTAGTGTTTTACAATTCCTGACCAAAAAGTGATACGAGCCGCTGCGTATCAGATAGTATCGTATTTTCCAGGAGCTGTTTTTGACAAGGATGTCTCCCATGTCTGCGTCTACATCGTCTATGTCCGCATCTACCGCATCTATGTCTACATCTACCGATTCACCTGCTCGCCCCGGTCGACCGCGCAGCGCCACGGCCTCGGCCAAGGTGACGCGCGCCGCCCTCGAGCTGGCGCTGGAGGGCGGCTTGCCCTATGCCACCATCGAGCGTATCGCCAGCGTCTCCGGGGTGGCCAAGTCGACCATCTACCGGCGTTGGCCCAATGCGGGCGCCATCCTCATGGATGCGTTTCTCGACGTCGTCGGCCCGGCCATTGCCTATGACGACAGCTTGCCGATCCTGGCCAACTTCCGGCGCAGCGTGGCAGGGCTCTCCGAGGTGCTCAACGGCCCCCACGGACGCCTGCTGCAGCATCTGCTGGGGGCGGCCCAGTCGGATCCCGAGCTCAGCCGCGCCTTCGTCGAGCGCTGGATCGCCCCGCGCCGGCAGATGGGGCGCGAGGCGATCGAGCATGCGGTGGCGCGCGGGGAGCTGGCCGCCGAGATCGATCCTGGGCTGAGCATGGATCTGATCTACGGGGCGATCTACTACCGGCTTACGGTGTCGTTCAGCGAGATCGACCGCGACTTCGTCGAGACCGTGGTGATGCGTGTGCTCGGCCCTTATCTGGACGAAGGTGCGGGTTGAGCCGATAGCGTGAGCGCCGCGAGGGCGAGAGCCCAGAGGTAGGTGGCGAGCGCTGAGAGATAGACGACGAACGCCGCGGTCGGCCGACCGCGGCGTTCGTCGTCCTGGGCCAGTTGCTGAAAACCAGACGCCGAGAATCAGGCGCCGAGGCTTTGGCCCATGCTGACTGGGGTGCCGGTGGGATCGAAGTCGTGGAATTCGGCCTCGCGGCCCAGGCACATCACCACCGTGGAGCCGAGCTTGAAGCGGCCCATTTCGGCGCCTTTCTCGATCACCACCGGGGTATCGAAACAGGTGGTCTGCGCGCGGCCGCTGAGCGGTGTGATCTGACCCGCCCATACGGTCTCGATAGCGGCGACGATCATCGCGCCCACCAGCACCATCGCCAGCGGGCCGCGCTCGGTGTCGAACACGCAGACCAGCCGCTCGTTGCGCGCGAACAGCCCCGGCACATGGTTGGCGGTCGCCTGGTTGACCGAGAACAGCCGGCCCGGCACATAGGTCATCTCGCGCAGGGTGCCGGTGAGCGGCATGTGCACGCGATGATAGTCCTTGGGCGACAGGTAGACGGTGGCGAAGCTGCCCTGACGAAACGGCGCCGCGCGGGCGCTGTCGCCCCCGAGCAGGGCATTGAGCGAATAGTTCTGGCCCTTGGCCTGGATCAGCGTGCCGTGGTTGATACGGCCGAAGCGAGAGAGCGTGCCGTCGGCGGGCGAGATCAGCCCCTCGCCGAGGGGGCGGGCACCGGGCTTGAGCGCACGGGTGAAGAAATCGTTGAAGCAGGCATAGGCGCCGGGGTCAGGCTCCTGCGCCTGGCTCATGTCGACACCGTAGTGCTTGATGAAGTGGCGGATGAAGGGATCCTTGATCCAGCCGATGCGGCTCTCGGCGAGCTTGCCGATCAGGCGCGAGAGCGCGTGCTGGGGCAGCGGATACTGAATTTTGGCGAAGAGTTCCTGGCGATCCACGGTATGACTGCCCCTCGAGTCGGAAAGGCGCACAAGGTAGCGGCCGTACCGCGTGGGCGCAATAGCCCGCAGCATTGACCGCACGGCCGCGTTCAGGTGAGCCTAGCGCTCGACCGGCGTATCGTCCCGATTCCCCCACTCCTTCCACGAACCGGGATAGGCGCGCACGCTTGCATAGCCCAGTGCACGCGCGGCGAGCCAGGTCAGTCCGCTGCGGTGATGGCTCTGGCAGTGGGTGACGATCTCCTTGTCCGGCGTGATGCCGCGGGCCTCGAGCTCCGCCACCAGTTCGGCGTAGTCGCGCAGGCGCAGGTCGCGCTGGCTGTCCATGACCTCCAGCCAGTCGAAATTGACCGCCCCCGGCAGATGGCCGAGCTTGCGGTTGTCGCCCTTGAGGCCGCGATACTCGGCGTCGGAGCGAGCATCCCAGATTGCCAGATCGCGGGAGCCCAGACGCTCGAGCAGCTCTTCGCGGCGAATCTGTACCCCGGGGTTGAGATACTCGGCCTGGTAGTCGCTGGGTACCGGGGTGCTGGGTGTGGTCTCCACGGGATGGCCGTCGGCACGCCAGGCGTGGATACCGCCGTTGAGATAGGAGTAGCGCGGGTGGCCGATCAACTCCAGGGTCCACAGCAGGCGTCCGGCCCAGCCGCCGCCCTCGTCGTCGTAGGCCACCACATGGGTTTCCGGGGTCAGTCCCAGATCCGAGAAGAGTGCGCTGAGGGCCTCGGGGGAGGGCACGTCGTTGGGCACGTCGCCGCTGCCGGCGAGCAGCCGGCGATGATCGAGAAAGCAGGCGCCGGGGACATGGCCGTCGCGATAGCTCTCGGCCTTGAGCGGTACGTCGATGATCAGCAGATGCGGGTCGCCGAGATGGGTGGCGAGGGTGTCCGGTTCCAGAATCAGCGGTAGCTGCGGTTTTTCCGAGCTCATGGGGACTCCTGACTGAGAGGGGGCCTGTTTCTGGCAGAACAGCGCCCGGGTCGAGGGGCGAGCGGCACGCCGGGATCTCTTCATCATGGCATAGCGGCCGGACCCTGGCATAGCTGCCGGCGCCGGCGGATGGCGCCGTGCGGTGGATTCGATATACTGCGCCCCGCTCGGCCGCCGCCCGAGCCCTTTACGGCTTTCCAAGCCCCCGCTTTGTGTATACAAGTTGTCAGACGCGATGCGCTCGCGTGCCAACAATAATCGACTCTGCCAGGAGATTGCTGCGTGCTCGACAAATACTTCTCTCTGCGCTCGCTGGGAACCAGCCTCAAGACCGAGGTGCTGGCGGGCGTGGCCACCTTCCTGGCGGCGATGTACATCATCGTGGTCAACCCTTCGATTCTCTCTGCTGCCGGCGTGCCTTTCGCCGGGGCGTTGACCGCCACCGTGCTGATCAGCTTCTTCGGCAGCGTGATGATGGGCCTGTATGCGCGCAACCCGATCCTGGTGGCGCCGGGGATGGGCATCAACGCGCTGTTCACCTACACCATGGTGATGGGCGCGGGCATTCCGTGGCAGACCGCACTGGGCTGCGTGTTCTGGTCCGGGGTGCTGTTTGCGGTGCTGGCGCTGTTCAACGTGCGCCGCTACGTCGTCGACGCCATTCCGGCGACGCTGCGCCACGCCATCGCCTGCGGTATCGGGCTGTTCATCACCGTGATCGGGCTGGTCAATGCGCGGCTGCTGGTTTCCAACCCGGCCACCGTGGTCGGTCTGGGCGAGATGACGCCGGCGCTGGTGACCTTTCTGATCGGCCTCGGGGTGACCGCGGTGCTGGTGGCTCGACGCATCCAGGGCGCGCTGATCCTGGGTATCGTCTTCACCACGCTGGCGGCGGTGCCGATCGGGCGCCTGTGGGGCGACGGCAGCGTCTATTTCCCCGAGGCGATCGCCACCCCGACGCTGGTCAACTTCCAGGGTATCTTCGCCTGGCCCGACTTCAGCGCGCTGTGGCAGGTCGACTTCAGCGGTGCGCTGGCGGTGGCCTACTGGCCGTTCATCTTCGTCATCCTGTTCACCACCTTCTTCGATGCCATGTCGACCTTCATCGGCGTGTGCCAGGCGGGTAATCTGCTCGATGAGAACGGCGAGCCGCGTAATATCCGCCGTTCGATGATGGTCGACGCCTTTTCGGCGCTGATCTCGGCGCCGCTGGGCACCAGCCCGGCCAACGCCTACGTCGAGTCCGCTGCCGGCATCAGCCAGGGCGGTCGCTCGGGGTTGGTGGCGGTGGTCTCGGGGCTGCTGTTCCTGCCGTTTCTGTTCCTCTCACCGCTGCTGGCGCTGGTGCCGGCGATCGCCACTGCGCCGGCGCTGATCATGGTCGGAGTGTTCATGCTCTCGCCGATCCGCACCATCGACTGGCAGCAGTACGACGATGCCATCCCGGCGTTCGTGGCGATGATGCTGATTCCGCTCACCTACTCGATCACCCACGGGGTGGTGTTCGGCTTCCTTACCTATGTGGTGGTCAAGGTCGGCGTGGGTAAGGCGAACGAAGTGCGCCCGGCGATGTGGGTGCTCTTTCTGCTCTCGATTCTGATGCTGTTCGAGGGCTGATCCGGGCCGGTCGCCATCATGGCGGGAAAAGATCGTCGCGTATCGACGCGGCGATCGATCCTATCCGTAGGCTCAGCTGTTGGCGACGTCGTCGCGGATACGCTGAAAACTGGCGAAGCGCTCGGGATGGATCTCGCCGCGTTCGACCGCCTCGAGCAGGGCGCAGCCCGGCTCCTCGCGATGGCGACAGTCACGGAAGCGGCAGCGGCCGAGCAGGGGGCGGAACTCGATGAAGCCCTCGGCCAGCTCTTGCTCGTCGAGGTGCCAGAGACCGAACTCGCGGATACCCGGCGAGTCGATCAGGTCGCCCTCACGTGGCCGGCCGCTTTCGCCGTTTTCCGGCAGCGCATAGAGGCGCGCGGTGGTGGTGGTGTGCTTGCCCTTGCGCGTCTCTTCCGAAAGGGCACCGATGCGCAGGGTCTCGTCCGGCAGCAGGCGATCGATCAGCGACGACTTGCCCACCCCGCTCTGACCGACGAACACCGAGGTGCGCCCCTTGAGACGGGCGTGCAGGGCGTCGAGCCCGTGGTCGCGCTTGGCCGAGGCTTCGATCAGCGGATAGCCGAGATCGCTATAGCGCGCCAGCAGGGCGCGCACCTCACCCGCCTGTGCCGGCAGCAGGTCGCTCTTGTTGAGCACCAGCACCTGGGCGATGCCGGTGCTCTCCGCGGCGACCAGGTAGCGGTCGACGAGATTGGCGTAGGGCGTGGGCTCGGCGGCGATCACCACCAGGATCTGATCGATGTTGGCGGCCACCGGGCGTAGCTGGCCGTGGGCATCGGGACGTTCGAGCACGCTGTCGCGTTCGCCGCGGGCGACCACCACGCCGCTGCCGTCCTGGGCCTCGCGCCAGATCACGCGGTCGCCGGTGACCAGCCCCTCGAGATTGGCGCGCAGGTGGCAGCGGTGGCGCGAGGCCTGTTCGCCGTCGACGGCTTCGACCTCCAGCGTGCGGCCGAAGTGGGCGGCCACACGTCCTGAACGCTCGGCACCGTACTCACCGCCCTCGAGGGTGCGCTCATCGCGCGCCGCGCGGCGATCGGCACGGGCGGCGCGTTCGGCCTGGACCTTTTCCACGCGCCAGCGTTGCTGTCGGGTCAGTTTGCGTCGGCTCATCGGTGGCGTCGGTCCTCGGGTCATGGCCGCTCGGGCGGCGCGGGCTTACAATGGCGGGCATTGTAGCCATCCCTGTCCGTCGTGTCCGCCCATCTCGGTCGGCACCAGGGCGGACCCCACTGGAGATAGTCATGTCGGCGACCCCCGAAGCCTCCCCGCGCAGCGACCTGCTGGTCTGGATCGATCTCGAGATGACCGGGCTCGACCCCAACCGCGAGCGTATCATCGAGGTGGCGACGCTGATCACCGACGGCGACCTCGAGCTGATCGCCGAGGGCCCGGTGCTCGCCGTGCACCAGCCCGAGGCACTGCTCGACGGCATGGACGCCTGGAACCAGAAGACCCACGGTGACTCCGGGCTGATCGAGCGCGTGAAGCGCAGCGAGATCGATGCCGCCGAGGCCGAGCGGCGCACCCTCGATTTTCTCCGCCGTTACGTGGCGCCGGGCACATCGCCGGTGTGCGGCAACAGCATCCATCAGGACCGCCGTTTTCTCGAGCGCGAGATGCCGGCGCTCAACGACTTCTTCCACTACCGCAACCTCGATGTGTCGACGCTCAAGGAGCTGGCCAAGCGCTGGAACCCGGCGGCGGCCAGCGGCTTCAGCAAGCGCAACACCCACCAGGCACTGGATGACATCCGCGAATCCCTGGCCGAGCTCAAGCACTATCGCGAGACTTTCCTCAAGCTGTCCGAGTGAGCTGGCGCGACCAGGCGCTAGGCGCTGACGATGCGCGCCTGACGCTTGTGTCGCTGCTCGGCGAGCGCCCAGCGCACGTGCTCGCGCACCAGGTCCGAGGGGTAAGCCAGCCGCGCGCGCAGGGCGCCCTCGACGCGCGCGCTCCAGGGCGCATTGCCCAGCCCCACGGCGAGATTGCGCAGCCAGCGTTCGTAGCCGATGCGCCGGATCGGGCTGCCCTCGGTGCGCTTGAGGAACTCCGTCTCGCTCCAGGCGAACAGCGCCACCAGCTCGGCCCGGTCGAGGTCGTGGCGCGGGGCGAAGTCGGGCTCGGCGCTGGCGCGGGTGAAGCGGGTAAAGGGGCAGAACAGCTGGCAGTCGTCGCAACCATAGACGCGATTGCCCATGGCGCGGCGATACTCGACGGGAATGGCACCATACAGCTCGATGGTCAGATACGAGATGCAGCGCCGCGCGTCGACCACCTTGTCCTCGACGATGGCGCCGGTGGGGCAGGCGCTCCGGCAGCTCGAGCAGGAGCCGCAGTGCTCGCGGGAGAAGGGCGCATCCACCGGTAGCGGCAGGTCGGTATAGAGCTCGCCGAGAAAGAACAGCGAGCCGGCCTTGGGGTCGAGCAGCATGGCGTTCTTGCCGAACCAGCCGATGCCGGCCTTCTGCGCCAGGGCGCGCTCCATCACCGGTGCCGAGTCGACGAAGGCGCGGTAGCCGAAGGGCCCCACCGCCGCCTCGATCTGCCGTGCCAACTGATCGAGGCGCTTGCGGATCAGCTTGTGGTAATCGCGGCCGAGAGCGTAGCGCGAGATATAGGCGCGCTGGGGCTGCCCCAGTACCCGGGTGGTCTCCACCTCCGGCGGCAGGTAGTCCATGCGCGCGCTGATCACGCGCAGGGTGCCGGGGACCAGCTCGGCGGGGCGCGTACGCTTGGTGCCGTGCTTGGCCATGTAGGCCATCTCGCCGTGGTGGCCGGCCTCCAGCCAGCGTGCCAGATAGCGCTCGTGGGTGGCGAGATCGGTGTCGGTGATACCCACCGCCTGGAAGCCGAGTTCGCGCCCCCACTGCTTGATCTGGGTGGCGAGGGCGGCGGTGTCTATCTCGCTGGACGGGGTGCGCGCGGAGCACGGGCGCTGCTCGCTCATGCGTCTTCCTGCTCGTCTCGGGTGGTTCGGGCCGCGAGCGGTGCTCGGGTGCGCTACCCTACACCAGATCGAACAGCAACGGCAGGCCGGGCGCGCCGCCATGGGCTCCTCAGGAGGCGACATGCAGACACGGATCGAGGCGAGGCCGCTCTATCTCGCGGCCCAGGTACGCGAGATGGACCGCCGCGTGATTGCCGAGGCGGGCGAGGGGTTCTGGCTGATGCGCCAGGCGGGAGAGGCTGCCTATGCGCTGCTGCGCGCGCGCTGGCCCAAGGCGCGGCGACTGTGCGTGCTCTGCGGCGGCGGCAACAACGGCGGCGACGGCTATGTGCTGGCGGCGCTGGCTGCCGCCGACGGCCTGGCCGTGGAGCTGGTCGCGTTGACCCCGCCGGAGAGGCTCGCGGACGATGCGCGACGGGCCTATGAGCTGGCCGCGGAAGCCGGGCTCGATGCGCTCGGCTGGCGTGATGCGCTGACCCTGGATGGTGAGATCATGGTCGACGCGATGCTCGGCACCGGCGCCCGGGGGGCGCCACGCGGCGACGTCGCCACCGCGATCGCCCAGCTCAACGCCGCCGGCAGGCCGGTGATGGCGCTGGACGTCCCCTCCGGGGTCGATGTCGACAGTGGCCATGTCGAAGGCGCGGCGGTGCATGCCACGCTGACGCTCACCTTCATCGCCGACAAGTTCGGCCTGCACACCGGTGCCGCGCTGGATCATGTCGGCGATCTGACCCTGGCCGATCTGGGTGTGGATGCGTGTGCCTTCACCGACCTGGCGCCGGTGGCGTGGTGCCAGGAGGCGCAGTGGCTGGCTACGGCCCTGCCGCCGCGCCGCCCCAGCGACCACAAGGGTACCCACGGTCATGTGTTGGTGATCGCCGGGGCACCGGGCATGGGCGGGGCTGCGCTGATGACCAGCGAGATGGTGGCGCGGGTCGGGGCCGGCAAGGTAAGCCTGGCAACCGATGCCGCCCACGTCGCCGCGAGCCTCACCCGGTTTCCCGAGATCATGGCCCACGGCGTTCGCGGGGGCGCCGACCTCGCCGCGCTGGTGACGGCTGCCGATGTCATCGCGGTGGGGCCGGGTATCGGCACCGGCGCCTGGGGGCAGGCCGCACTGCAACAGGCGCTGGCCGTCGACAAGCCGTGCGTGGTCGATGCCGATGGCCTCAATTTGCTCGCCGCCCGCGAGTCACCGACTCGGCGCGACGACTGGGTGCTGACACCGCATCCCGGCGAGGCCGCGCGTCTGCTCGGCTGGAGCACGGCGGCGGTGCAGCGTGATCGGCGTGGCGCGGTGATCGCGCTGCAGCAGCGCTGGGGCGGCTGTGTGGTGCTCAAGGGCCCCGGGACGCTGGTATATGACGGCGAGCGACTCGACCTGTGCCCCTACGGCAACCCGGGAATGGCCAGTGGCGGGATGGGGGATGCGTTGACCGGGTTCGTCGCTGGCCTGCTGGGGCAGTTCGGCGAGCCGGCACGGGCGGCGCGGCTAGGGGTGCTGATCCATGCCCTGGCCGCGGACGCGGCGAGCGCCGCTGGCGGTCAGCGTGGTCTGCTGGCGAGCGATCTGGCATCCTATGCGCGACGCTTGGCCAACCCCTGACGGCCGGCAGCGTGAGCCCTGGCGGCTATGCCGTAGCCACGCTGCCGCCGCCGCTCTGCTGTGGCCGTTTCTTGACTCGAGGCCGCTGCGTGAGGCGGGCCGAACTTTGACGAAGCTAGTGCAACCATGCCGATCCTACTGCAAGACGAAGCCGCCCAGGTGGCCTTCGGCGAATCCTTGGGATACGCCCTCGCCGGGCGCGGCCAGATTCATCTGATCGGTGAGCTGGGCGCCGGCAAGACCACGCTGACGCGCGGTATCCTGCGCGCCCATGGTCATACAGGGGCGGTCAAGAGCCCCACCTATACGCTGGTCGAGCCCTACGAGCTGGGCCGTTACCGGGTCTACCATTTCGACCTCTACCGCCTCGGCGATCCCGAAGAACTCGAGTTCATGGGCGCACGCGACATGCTGGACGACAGCGTCCTCAGCGTGATCGAGTGGCCCAGCCGCGGTGCAGGATGGCTGCCGCGACCCGATCTCGAACTGCATCTGAGCCTGGCCGAGAGCGGGCGTCGGGTCGCGGCGGTAGCGCACACTCAACATGGACGTGACGTGCTGGCCTCGCTGCCGGCGGCGTTGAGCGACAAGGAAGATGCATGCTGAAGGATGTGGCACACAGGGACATGACTGCAGCGGGCGCGTTAGCGCGCGGCTGGCGGCGCCGCTGTGGCGGGCTGGCACTGCTGGCGCTCGGCTGTCTGCTGCTGGTACTCGGCTGTCTGCTACCGACCTCGGCGGCGCAGGCGGCCAAGGTCAATAATCTGCGGCTGTGGTCGGCGCCCGACCACGTGCGCCTGGTGTTCGATCTCTCGGGGCCGGTGCAGGCCAACGTCTTCACCCTGGACAATCCGCGTCGGGTGGTGATCGATCTCGACAGCACCCAGCTAGACGTCGACATCGCCAAGCTCGACCTCGACGCCAGTGCCATCGACAAGGTGCGTACCGGGGTGCGCGAGAGCGGCGGGCTGCGCGTGGTGCTCGACGTCAATCGCGCGGTGGTGCCCAAGAGCTTCACCCTGCCGCCCAACAAGCAGTACAGCGATCGCCTGGTGGTCGATCTCGACTACCCCGGCGCCAGCGCCGTGGCCGATCCGATCGATCCGATCGAGGCGATGATCCGCGATCAGGAGATCGCCGCGCAGCGGGCGCAGAAGGAGGCGGTGGTCGAGGGCAATCCGGAGCAGGCCGATGCGGTCGCCGCCACGGTGGAAGCGCAGCCGCACCCCAAGCGTGACATCATCATCGCCGTCGATCCTGGCCACGGCGGCGAGGACCCGGGGGCGATCGGCCCCAACGGTACGCGTGAGAAGGACGTGGTGCTGGGGATCGCGCGCAAGCTGAAGCAGCGCTTCGACCAGACCCCTGGGTTCAAGGCCTTCATGACCCGTGACAGCGACTACTATGTCGGCCTGCGCCAGCGCACCCTGCTGGCGCGCCAGCAGAAGGCGGACTTCTTCGTCTCGATCCACGCCGATGCGGTGCGCAGCCGGCAGCCCTCGGGCAGCTCGGTATATGCGCTCTCCCAGGGCGGGGCGACCTCCGAGACCGCGCGCTGGCTGGCGGCGAGCGAGAACCAGTCGGACCTGATCGGCGGCGTCGACGGCAATCTCAGTCTCGACGACAAGGACGAGGTGCTGCGCGGCGTGCTGCTCGATCTGACCATGACCGCGACCATGAACGACTCACTGGCCACCGGTGGTCAGGTGCTCGACAAGCTGGGGCGGATCAACAAGTTGCACAAGTCCAAGGTGGAGCAGGCGGGCTTCGTGGTACTGAAGTCGCCGGATATCCCCTCGCTGCTGGTGGAGACCGGCTTCATCTCCAACCCTAGGGAGGAGGCGGAGCTGCGCTCCTCGAAGCATCAGGCCGAGCTCGCCCAGGCGATCTACGCGGGGATCGTGGCGCATTTCCGGCAGCATCCGCCGCCCGCCAGCCTGCTGGCGTGGCAGCGCGATCAGGGTCGCGGCAGTGCCAGCAACGAGTACCGGGTGCGCGCCGGCGATACCCTGTCGCAGGTGGCGGCGGGTCACGGTATCAGCATGCGTGCGCTGAAGCAGGCCAATGGCCTCGACAGCGACATCCTGCGCGTGGGCCAGGTGCTGACGATCCCGTGAGCTGGCGATATCGGACGAGGAGAACAGAGAGATGAGTGAGGCGTCACGTATCCGCGTTCTCGATCCGCGCCTGGCCAACCAGATTGCGGCGGGTGAGGTGGTCGAGCGGCCGGCCTCGGTGGTCAAGGAGATCGTCGAGAACGCCATCGACGCCGGTGGGCGGCGTATCGAGATCGAGCTGGAGTCCGGCGGCACCCGCCTGATCCGGGTACGCGATGACGGCAGCGGCATTGGTGAAGAGGATCTGCCGCTGGCGTTGTCGCGCCACGCCACCAGCAAGATCGCCTCGCTCGATGACCTCGAGGATGTCGCCAGCCTGGGCTTCCGTGGCGAGGCGCTGGCCTCGATCAGTGCGGTGTCGCGGCTGGAGCTGATCTCCAACGCCGCCGACGACCCCACCGGAGGGTGGCGGGTGGTCGCCGAAGGTCGCGAGATGGCCCCAAGGGTAACGCCGGCACCGCACCCCCGGGGCACTTCGGTGCTGGTGCGCGATCTGTTCTTCAATACGCCGGCGCGGCGCAAGTTCCTGCGCACCGAAAAGACCGAGTTCGGCCACGTCGAGGAGGCCTTCCGCCGCCTGGCGCTGTCACGTTTCGACATTGCCTGGCTGCTGCGCCACAACCAGAAGGTGGTCCACCAGCTGCCGGCGGCGGCGGACGATCAGCGCGGCCACGAACGCCGCATCGCCGCGCTGCTGGGCAAGCGCTTCATCGACGAGTCGCTGCATCTCGACCTCGAGGCGTCCGGTCTGCGCCTGTGGGGCTGGGTCGGGCTGCCCACCCACTCGCGGGCCCAGGCCGATCAGCAGTACTTCTTCGTCAATGGGCGCGTGGTACGCGACCGCCTGGTCGCGCACGCTATCCGTCAGGCCTACCGCGACGTGCTGTTCCACGGTCGCCACCCGGTGTTCGTGCTCTATCTCGAACTCGACCCCCGGGTGGTCGATGTCAATGTGCACCCGACCAAGCACGAGGTACGCTTCCGCGACGGGCGTCTGGTCCACGACTTTCTGTTCTCGAGCCTGCATCGGGCGCTGGCCGAGGTGCGACCCAACCCTCAGGGCGTGGCCGATGCCGCTGGGCAAGCGTCCGAGGGCGTGGATGGCGGGGAGACACAGCGACCGGAAGGCATGCCACCAGAGGGCGATGACGCGGCGCTGCCGGCGTGGCAGCAGCAGCGTATGCCGCTCTCCGGTCAGCATGAGCGCGGCGCTGCGGGCGGCTACGCCCCGCGCCAGGACGGCAGTCCGCGGCCGCCGGCCCAGCGCATCCGCGAATTCATGGCCGGCTACCACGCCCTGCACCCGGATCATGAGTCGACCCTGCTCACGCCGCGGCAAGCAGCAGACGAGACCGCGGGAGAGGCGGCGTTAGAGGGTCCCGGCGGCAGCGCCGCCGCGCTCGCCAGCCGCGAGCGCCCGGCGCCGGATGTCGCCACGCTGGCCGCTGACGATGGTACCCAGGCACCGCCGCTGGGCTATGCGGTGGCGCAGCTGCACGGCGTCTATATCCTGGCTCAGAGCGAGCGTGGCATGGTGATCGTCGACATGCACGCGGCCCACGAGCGCATCGTCTACGAACGCATGAAACAGCAGATCCACGCCGGCGCCCTGGACGCCCAGCCGCTGCTGGTCCCGGTCTCGATCGCGGTCGGCGCGGCCGAGGCGGAGACCGCCGAACGCGAGCGCGAGGCGTTCTCGCGGCTGGGTGTCGAGCTCGATGCCGCTGGCCCTGAGACCTTGCTGGTGCGCCAGGTGCCGGCGCTGCTCGCCGATGCCGATATCGAGCCGCTGATCCGCGACATGCTCGGCGATCTCGAGCGCTACGGACGCTCCGACCGCTTCGAGACGCACATCAACCAGCTGCTCGGCACCATGGCCTGCCACGGCAGCGTGCGCGCCAACCGCGCGCTGACGCTGCCGGAGATGAATGCGCTGCTGCGCGACATGGAGCGCACCGAGCGCAGCGGCCAGTGCAACCATGGCCGTCCGACCTGGACCGAGATGTCGATGGCGCAGTTGGACAAGCTGTTCCTGCGCGGCCAGTGAGAGGGTACTTACAAAATGCCTGCGCTCGGCAATACGGCGTTAAAATCGGCCTCAAAATGCTCATTTACCCCGTGTAAACTCCGCTTTTTCGACCGATTTTGCCTTGTCTTGCCTTCGCTCGCCGAATTTGTAAACACCCTCTGAGACACACTTTTAGAGAATACACGTGACCCGAGATGACCGCCCGACGGCGATCCTGCTGCTGGGGCCGACCGCCGCCGGCAAGACCGATACCGCGATCGCGCTCCACGAGCAGTGCGGCTGCGAGCTGATCAGCGTCGATTCGGCGATGGTCTACCGCGGCATGAATATCGGCACCGCCAAGCCCAGTGCCGAGGAGCTGGCACGTGCGCCGCATCGGCTGATCGATATTCGTGACCCGGCCGAGCGTTACTCGGCGGCGGATTTTCGCGAGGATGCCCTGAGCGCCATGCAGGCGATCTCTGCCGGCGGCAAGACGCCGCTGCTGGTCGGCGGTACCATGATGTACGCCAAGCGTCTGGTGGAGGGGGTGGCCGAGATGCCGGCGGCGGACCCCGAGCTGCGCGAGGCGCTGCGCCAGCACGGGGAGTCGCACGGCTACGCGGCGCTGCACGCCGAGCTGGCGGCGGTTGACCCCGAGGCCGCGGCGGCGATTCATCCGCACAACCGTCAGCGTCTGATCCGTGCGCTGGAGGTGCAGCGGGTGAGCGGCGTGGCGCTGAGCGAGCACTGGCGTCGGCAGCAGCGGGCAAACTTTCCGTGGCGACTGTTGTCCATTGCTCTCGCGCCTGCCGATCGTGGCGAACTTCACCAGCGTATCGCGGTGCGATTCGAGGCGATGCTGGATGGCGGATTCATCGAGGAAGTGGCTACATTGAAACAGCGGGGTGACCTGCACCTCGATCTGCCCTCCATGCGCAGTGTCGGTTATCGTCAGACGTGGGAGCATCTCGATGGCGCCTACGACCGCGACGGCCTGCGGGCCCGAGGGGTCGCCGCCACCCGTCAACTGGCCAAGCGCCAGCTGACCTGGTTGCGGCGTTGGCCCGGGCTGGTGTGGGTCGACAGCAGCGCCCCTGACGCCCTCGCGCAGGTCGTGAAAATCGTGCGTGCCCATGGGAGTTAGCGTAAAATAGGAAGCTTCGTCACGACGATGGCGAGCGGTGATCGCTGCCGCGCCACGCTGCCGGAACCGAGTGCGGCGTCGCCGACAACAGAAAAGCAAGTCAAAAACAGTATGGCTCGTCTCGCCAAAGCGATGAGTTTTCACATTATGGGAGAGCAACATGTCCAAAGGGCAGTCCCTTCAGGACCCGTACCTGAACATCCTGCGCAAGGAGCGCATCCCGGTTTCCATCTTCCTCGTCAACGGCATCAAGCTGCAGGGTCAGATCGAATCCTTCGATCAGTTCGTCATCCTGCTGCGCAACACCGTGAGCCAGATGGTCTACAAGCACGCCATCTCCACGGTCGTGCCCTCCCGTAACGTCCGGTTGCCGCCGCAGGACCCCAACGCAGCGCCCGGGCTCGACAATTGATCGAGAGGTAGTGATTGTTTTTCGAACGTCCCGACGCCGGCGAAACGGCGATTCTGGTCCATGTGGACTTTCAGGACGAGCAGGATCGCGAGGATCCAGGTGAACTCCTGGAGCTGGTGCGATCCGCTGGTGCGGTGCCGGCGACCCTGATTCAGGGCAGCCGGCGCCGTCCCGACCCTCGTTCCTTCATCGGCAGTGGCAAGCTCGACGAGGTCAAGCACGCCCTCACGGCTCACCACGCCGAACTGGTCATCTTCAACCACGCCCTGTCTCCCTCCCAGGAGCGCAACCTCGAGCGCAGCCTCAACTGCCGTGTGCTCGATCGTACGGGGCTGATCCTGGATATTTTCGCGCAGCGTGCGCGAACCCACGAAGGCAAGCTGCAGGTCGAGCTGGCCCAGCTCGAGTACATGTCGACCCGGCTGGTGCGCGGCTGGACTCACCTGGAGCGGCAGAAGGGGGGGATCGGCCTGCGCGGCCCCGGCGAGACCCAGCTCGAGACCGACCGTCGGCTGCTGCGTGCACGCATCAAGTCGATCCACAAGCGTCTCGAGAAGGTGCGCAAGCAGCGCGATCAGAACCGTCGGGCGCGGGCCCGGGCAGAGGTGCCCAGCGTGTCTCTGGTGGGCTACACCAACGCCGGCAAGTCGACGCTGTTCAACGCCATCACCGCGGCCGAGGTCTACGCCGCCGATCAGCTCTTCGCCACCCTCGACCCGACTCTCAGGCGTCTCGACGTGCCCGACGTGGGCGAGGTGGTGCTGGCGGATACCGTGGGCTTCATTCGCCACCTGCCGCACAAGCTGGTCGAGGCGTTCCAGGCCACCCTGCAGGAAGCCACCGAGGCGAGCCTGCTGGTGCATGTGATCGATGCCGCCGACCCCGACCGCGAGCTCAACGTGGCCCAGGTCGACAGCGTGCTGGCCGAGATCGATGCCGACGACGTACCGCGCCTGCTGGTGATGAACAAGATCGACCTGATGGATACCGCGCCGCGCATCGAGCGCGACGGCCAGGGACGTCCGCAGGTGGTGTGGCTCTCGGCGCGTGACGGTCAGGGGCTCGAACTGCTGCGTGAGGCGATCGGCGAGTGGCTGGCGGAGGACATTCTCGACATCCGCTTGACGCTGACGCCGGAGCAAGGTCGACTACGGGCAGCGCTGCATGAACTGCAGGCGGTACGCGAGGAGTCGTTCGATGAGGGGGGTCGGACGATTCTCGAGATTCGCTTGCCCCGACGGGAGTTTATGCAGATGATGGCCCGCTTGGGCGAAAGCGCCGATAACTACTTGCCCGTACACGAGCAGGCCCCGATCGACGACTGGGAACGGGTCTGACGCGGGAACTGATTACGCAGGGGAGCTTCGTGGCCCGCGGGCCCGATTCGCACAGGGCGACGACGATTCGACATCAGGCCGAACACGCCCAGTGCGCCGACGCCAACCGCCTCGGCGGCTCGTACTCCCCACGCCTGACGCAACGCTTTGATCGCATCGAGTGGAGACTTAGGTATGGCTTGGAACGAGCCAGGTGGTGGCAACAACCAGCAGGACCCTTGGAGTGGCGGGGGGGGCCGCCGCCCGAGCGGGAATGGTGGTGACAATGGCGATGGCAACAATCGCGGCGGCGGCAACAATCAGGGGCCGCCGGATCTCGATGAGGCGCTGAAGAAGTTTCAGGACAAGATCAGCCGTCTGTTCGGCGGCCGCGGCAAGCGCGGCGGCGCCGGTGGTGGTGACGGCAGCGGTGGTGGCAAGCGCAATCCTTTCGTGCTGCCGCTGCTGGTGGTGATCGTCGCCGCGGTGGTGTGGGCCGGTTCCGGCTTCCACCTGATCGATCAGTCCGAGCGCGGCGTGGTGTTCCGCTTCGGCAAGTACACCACCACCCTCAATCCCGGGTTGCACTGGAATCCGCCGATCGTGGATCAGGTCAAGAATGTCAACGTGACCAGTATCCGTTCGGCCAACCAGACCGACTCGATGCTCACCAGCGATGAGAACATCGTTCGCGTCAGCGTCTCCACTCAGTACGTGGTCAGCGATGCCCATGCCTTCCTGGTCAACGTCAACGAGCCGGAGATGACGCTGCAGAACGCGATGGACTCGGCCCTGCGCCAGGAAGTCGGCAACATGAAACTGCAGCAGATCCTGACCACCGGGCGTGATCGCCTGGGGCAGCGCGTCTTCGATCGCCTCAGCGCCTATATGGATGCCTACGGCACCGGCCTGCGCCTGCAGACCGTCAACGTCGAGTCGACGGCGCCGCCTGATCAGGTCCAGAACGCCTTCGACGATGTCATCCGTGCGCGTGAAGAGCGCCAGCGTTCGATCAACCAGGCCAATGCCTACAGCCAGGCCGTCGTGCTCGAGGCCAAGGGTCAGAAGCAGCGGCTGGTCGAAGAAGCTCAGGGTTACAAGGCCGCCGCCGTGGCCGATGCCACTGGTCAGACCAACCGCTTCAACTCGCTGCTGGGCGAGTACCAGCAGGCGCCCAAGGTCACCCGCGAGCGCCTCTATCTGGAGACGATCAGCCAGGTGCTGAGCCAGACGCCCAAGGCGCTGGTCGATCTCGGTGACAGCAGCGCGGTCACCGTGCTGCCGCTCAACCAGATGCAGGCCGGTGGCAACGCCAGCAGCGACGGCAACGCGACCAAGATGAGCATGCAGCAACTCGAACAGATTTCGCGTGAGGTGGTCGATCACATGAACAGCAGCAGCAACTCGCAGCAGCAGACGCGTAGTTCCAGCCTGCGGGAGGGCCGTTAATGTTTAACAATCGTGCCCTGATCGGCGTCATCGTCCTGGCGCTGCTGGCGTGGTTCGCCAGCGCGAGTTTCTACGTCGTCAACGAGACCCAGCGCGCCATCAAGCTACGCTTCGGCGAGGTGATCGAGAACAATATCGGTCCCGGGCTGCACTTCAAGCTACCGGTATTCAATACCGTGCGTATCTTCGACGTGCGCGTACAGACGGTGGACTCCGGCGCTACGCGCTATCTGACCGCCGACTCCAAAGCGGTCATCGTCGACTCCTTCGTCAAGTGGAAGATCGCCGATCCGAAGCAGTTCTACGAAGCGACCCGGGGTAACATCCAGGTTGCCGAGAACCTGATCGCCCCGCGGACCGACGAGGCGTTGCGCAACAAGTTCGGCCAGACCCAGATGTCCGACATCATCCAGGAGCGCATCGCCGCCGAGAGCAAGAAAGAGGACCTGGCCGGGAAGAGTAAAGGCCCGGACACGGTCGAGGGCGCCCGCGAAGAGCTGATGGTCGAGCCGGTTCAACAGCTCGATGCGGCCATGCGCAAGGAGCTCGGCGTGCATATCCTGGATATCCGGGTGAAGCGCATCGAACTGCCCACCGAGGTGACCCAGGCGGTCTACGAGCGTATGAACTCCGAACGTGAGCAGGCCGCGCGCACCTACCGCGCCGAGGGTCTGCAGCAGGCCGAGGCGATTCGCGCCGACGCCGACCGCCAGCGTCAGGAGATTCTTGCCAGCGGCCGTCAGGAGTCTGAGACCACGCGCGGTGAGGGTGATGCCCAGGCGGCCAAGATCTACGCCGGCGCTTACCAGAAGGACCCGGACTTCTACGCCTTCTACCGCTCGATGCAGGCCTACCGCGACAGCTTCAACGGCGAAGGCAAGGATCTGCTGGTGCTGAGCCCCGAGAACAGCCAGTTCTTCCGCTACCTGAAGAACCCGCAGCCGGGGGCGGCGCAGTGAGCGCATGAGAAACCCACGTCCGCGGGATTTCCCCGCGGGCGTTTCGTGGTACCATTTTCGACGCCGGGTCTTGCCCGGCTTTTTTGTGCGAGAGGTTCGTGCCGCCGCACGCTGCAAGGGGCGTGCGGGGTGTGGACACGGCCGCATCCAGATGACGTTGTCGGGCGGCGCCGCGCGCCGGCGCCCTCGATCCTCACGACTTACCGCTTGGCAGGACAGGCTCATGACGATCGCTGACCGCTGGCTGCTTCCAGACGGCATGGACGAGATTCTGCCGCCGCAGGCAACCCGTATGGAGGAGCTGCGTCGGACGCTGCTCGACCTGTACGACCGCTGGGGCTATGACCTGGTCATGCCGCCGCCGGTCGAGTTCCTCGATTCGCTGCTGACCGGCACCGGCACCGATCTCGATCTGCAGACGTTCAAACTCACCGACCAGCTCACCGGACGCATGATGGGCGCCAGCGCCGATGTCACCCCGCAGGTGGCGCGGATGGACGCTCACTCGCTCAAACGCCAGGGCCCGGTGCGGCTGTGCTACTGCACCACCGTGCTGCGCGCCCAGGCGGACAAGCATCAGGGTGGACGCAGTCCGATGCAGGTGGGGGTGGAGCTGTTCGGCCATGCCGGCCTCGAGGCGGACATCGAGGTGCTGCGCCTGGCGCTCTCCAGTCTCAAGGCGGCGGGCGCCGGCGAGATCCACCTGGCGCTCAGCCACATCGCCATCTATCGCGCGCTGACCCAGGCGGCGGCGTGCGACGATGAGGTGGAGCGGGCGCTGTTCGACGCCATCGAGCGCAAGGCGTTCAATCGGGTCGATACGCTGGTGGCAACGCACGTCAGCGATCCGGCGCTGGCGCGCATGCTCGGTGAACTACCGCGGCTTCACGGCGGTGCCGAGGTGCTCGAGGCGGCGCGCGATGCGCTTGCCGGGGCGCCGGCCACGGTGGCCGAGGCGCTGGCGCAGCTGGTACGCCTGCATCGTGGGGTGGCCGCCGAGCATCCCGAGGTGTCGGTCTACTTCGATCTGGCCGAGCTGCGTGGCTACCAGTACCACACCGGTATGGTCTTCGCTGCCTACGTGCCCGGCTATGGTCAGGCCCTGGCCAAGGGCGGGCGCTACGACGATACCGGCCGCGCCTTCGGCCGGGCTCGGCCGGCGACCGGGTTCTCCATGGATCTCAAGCAGCTGGCGACGCTGGCCGAGCGCGAACCGCCGGTAAATGGCATCTGGGCGCCCGACGACGACAGCGCTGCGCTCACCGAGACCATCAACTACCTGCGCGCTCAGGGAGAGCGCGTGACTCAGGCACTGCCCGGGCAGCACACCGGTCCGGGCGCTCACCGCTGCGATCGCCAACTGGCGTTCGAGGCGGGCGAGTGGCGCATCGCGCCGTTGAACTGAAACGAACGGGATTCCGACGCACGCGTCGCAACGAGTCGAGCGAGAGACGAGAGCAATGGGCAAGAACGTAGTCGTATTGGGTACCCAGTGGGGTGACGAGGGCAAGGGCAAGGTCGTCGACCTGCTGACCGAGTCCGCCTCGGCGGTGGTGCGCTTCCAGGGCGGGCACAATGCCGGTCACACGCTGGTGATCGATGGTCAGAAGACCGTGCTCCACCTGATCCCTTCCGGGGTGCTGCGCGATGACAAGATCTGCGTGATCGGCAATGGCGTGGTGCTCTCGCCGGAAGCGCTGATCGACGAGATCAAGGAACTCGAGGCCAAGGGTGTGCCAGTGCGCGAGCGTCTGCGCCTGTCGCCGGCGTGTCCGCTGATCCTGCCCTATCACGTGCGCCTCGATCAGGCCCGCGAGAAGGCCCGCGGCGTGGCCAAGATCGGCACCACCGGTCGCGGCATCGGCCCCGCCTACGAGGACAAGGTCGCGCGTCGCGGTCTGCGCCTCGGCGACATGCTGCATCGCGAGCGTTTCGCCTCCAAGCTGGGCGAAGTGCTCGACTACCACAACTTCGTGCTGACCCGTTACCACGGCGAGCCGGCGGTGGACTTCCAGGAAGTGCTGGATCAGGCCATGGCATTCGCCGAGGAGCTGCGGCCGATGGTGTGCGATGCAGTGACCCTGGTGCATGACATCCGCAAGTCGGGCGAGAACATCCTGTTCGAAGGCGCCCAGGGCTCGCTGCTGGATATCGACCACGGCACCTACCCGTTCGTGACCAGCTCCAACACCACCGCCGGCGGGACTGCCACCGGCTCCGGCGTGGGGCCGCTCTATCTCGACTACGTGCTGGGGATCACCAAGGCCTACACCACCCGTGTCGGCTCCGGTCCTTTCCCCACCGAGCTGTTCGACGAATTCGGCCGCCATCTGGCCGAGAAGGGGCACGAGTTCGGCGCGACCACCGGGCGCGCCCGTCGCTGCGGCTGGTTCGACGCGGTGGCCCTGCGCCACGCGGTGCAGATCAACTCGGTTTCCGGCATCTGTCTGACCAAGCTCGACGTGCTCGATGGGCTCGAGAACATTCGCGTCTGTGTCGGCTACCGCAGCAAGGATGGCGAGACCATCGACAACCCGGTGGATTCCGAAGGCTACGAGGTGATCGAGCCGCTCTACCACGATCTGCCGGGCTGGAACGAGTCGACCCTGGGCATCAAGCGTGTCGAGGAACTGCCGGCCAATGCGCGCGCCTACATCGCCTTCCTGGAGCAGGAGGTCGGGACGCCGATCGATATAATCTCCACCGGTCCGGACCGCAACGAGACGATCGTGCTGCGCAATCCGTTCGACTGAGTCGCGACGCGATCCGCCCTCCCGGCCCGCTGCCTCGGCAGCGGGCTTTTTATTGCCCACAATTCTTTCAATTCCGGTGATAGGCAAAGTCTGTTTCCCGAGACGAGTGCCCCTGATGCGTCCCCTTGGCTGAGCCATCACGTTTCGCCGCGGGGCCGCGCGCGGCGCGGTCTGGCACCGGATCCGTGTGTTGCTGTCAGGCGGCGGGTAGCGGCACTGTCGGGGCCTGCCGCAGGGCCCGGCAGCGCGGGCGTTTGACGTATGGCGAGGGTTCACACTCTGTGCAAAGGGGACTAAAATGGTCCTATATGATCTCGCGGGCACGGATGCCCGTATCGGCCCGCGACAAGGGTCGATGATCGAACCGTTTCACCCAAGGTGGCTCGCACCTGTCGAGTCGTCGAGTGCAGGCCCGGTGCATGCTGAAACTTTCCAAGCTGACGGACTACGCCGCGATGATGATGGCGCAGATCGCGCGGGCGCCCGAGGAAGCGCATACGGCTTCCGAGCTGGCCCAGCGGCTGCATCTGCCGCATCCGACCGTAGGCAAGACGCTCAAGATGCTGGCGAAAGAGGGGCTGTTGGTATCGCGGCGAGGCTCCCACGGCGGCTATGTGCTGGCACGGCCGGCGGTGGACATCGCTGCCAGCGATATCATCGCGGCGATCGAGGGGCCGATCGGCATGACCGAGTGCAGTCATGTCGACGGTGAGTGCGAGCTGATCGGCACCTGCGGCGTGGCCGACAACTGGCAACGCGTATCGCAGGCGATCCGCACGCTGCTCGATGGCGTCACGCTGGCCCATCTGGCCCAGGAAGCACCGATCAAGTTACCCGTACTGATGCCGATCCAGAGCGTCACGCTGCCCAGCGTGGCCGAGGGCCGGCGCTAGAACAGTCAGCACGACTCCCGGGGTCCCGTGGTCGCGACCGGAAGGGGCGTATCGCGGAGAAGAGGCTGGCGCGACAAGACTCTCGAGAGAGAGGAGAGGAGACCATGGCTAGCGAAGAGATGGAGCAGTTGGTCCGTCGCGAATACAAGCAGGGATTCGTGACCGACATCGAGAGCGAGACCGTGCCGCCCGGCCTGGACGAGAGCGTGATCGCGTTCATTTCCCAGAAGAAGGGCGAGCCCGAGTGGATGCTCGAGTGGCGCCTGGAGGCCTACCGGCAGTGGCTGAAGATGACGCCGCCGTCCTGGGCGCATCTGGACTATCCGCCGATCGACTACCAGGCGATCTCCTACTTCAGTGCGCCGAAGAAGCCCGAGGATCGTCCGCAGAGCCTGGACGAGGTCGATCCCAAGCTGCTCGAGACCTACGAGAAGCTTGGCATTCCGCTGCACGAGCGGGCCGCGCTGGCCGGCGTCGCGGTGGATGCGGTGTTCGACTCGGTGTCGGTGACCACCACCTTCAAGGAGAAGCTGGCGGAGGCGGGCGTGATCTTCTGCTCGATCTCGGAAGCGATCCGCGAATATCCCGAGCTGGTGCGCCAGTACCTGGGCACCGTGGTGCCGCGCAGCGACAACTACTTCGCCGCGCTCAACTCGGCGGTGTTCACCGACGGCTCCTTCGTCTACGTCCCCGAGGGCGTGACCTGTCCGATGGAGCTCTCCACCTACTTCCGCATCAACGCCGCCAATACCGGGCAGTTCGAGCGCACCTTGATCGTGTGTGACAACAAGGCCCAGGTCTCCTATCTCGAGGGCTGCACCGCGCCCCAGCGTGACGAGAATCAGCTGCACGCCGCGGTGGTCGAGCTGGTGGCGCTGGAAGAGGCCTACATCAAGTACTCTACGGTACAGAACTGGTACCCCGGCGATGAAGAGGGCAAGGGCGGTATCTACAACTTCGTCACCAAGCGCGGTGACTGCCGCGGCGACCGCTCGCGCATCAGCTGGACCCAGGTCGAGACCGGCTCGGCGATCACCTGGAAGTACCCCTCGTGCATGCTGCGCGGCAAGGAGAGCATCGGCGAGTTCTACTCGGTGGCGGTGACCAACGGTCGCCAGCAGGCCGATACCGGCACCAAGATGATCCATATCGGTGAGGGCACGCGTTCGACCATCGTCGCCAAGGGCATCGCCGCCGGGCGCAGCGATCAGTCCTACCGCGGTCTGGTCAAGATCGGCTCGCGGGCCAAGGGGGCGCGCAACTACACCCAGTGCGACTCGCTGCTGATCGGTGACCAGTGCGGTGCGCACACCTTCCCGTACCAGGAGATCGGCAACTCCAGCGCCACCGTCGAGCACGAGGCGACCACTTCCAAGATCGCCGACGATCAGCTGTTCTACTGTCGCGCCCGCGGGATCGACGAGGAGGACGCCGTCAGCATGATCGTCAACGGCTTCTGCAAGGACGTCTTCCAGGAGCTGCCGATGGAGTTCGCCGTCGAGGCCGAGGCACTGCTCAACGTGACCCTCGAGGGGTCGGTCGGCTGAGGCCGCGTCACCCGAGCCGTTTATCGTCATCATCGAGTGGCCGCGCGGCGGCGCTCATCGTTTCAAGGGTTTTTTCATGCTCGAAGTCAAGGATCTTCACGTCACGGTCGAAGGCAAGGCCATCCTCAAGGGCCTCAACCTGACGGTCCAGCCCGGCGAAGTTCACGCCATCATGGGTCCCAACGGTGCCGGCAAATCCACCCTGTCCGCGGTCATCGCCGGCAAGGATGGTTACGAAGTCACCCAGGGCAGTATCCTGTTCGAAGGTCAGGACGTGCTCGAGATGGAGATCGAGGAGCGCGCCCGTGCCGGCCTGCTGCTGGGTTTCCAGTACCCGATCGAGATTCCCGGGGTGAAGAACATCTATCTGCTCAAGGCCGCCCTCAACGCCGCGCGTGAGGCGCGTGGCGAGGGCGAGATTCCGGCACCGGAGTTCATGAAGCTGGTGCGCGAGAAGAGCGCCGAGATGCAGATGGACCCCAGCTTCCTGCAGCGCGCGGTCAACGAAGGCTTCTCCGGCGGTGAGAAGAAGCGTAACGAGATCCTGCAGATGCTGGTGCTGCAGCCCAAGCTGGCGATGCTCGACGAGATCGACTCGGGGCTGGACATCGATGCCATGAAGGTCGTCGCCAAGGGGGTCAACTCGCTGCGCAGCGCCGATCGCGCGATCCTGCTGGTGACCCACTACCAGCGCCTGCTCAACCATATCGAACCGGATCGGGTACACGTGCTGGTCGATGGGCGCATCGTCAAGAGCGGCGACAAGAGCCTGGCGCTCGAACTCGAAGCGCGCGGTTACGACTGGGTACTGGAGGAGTCCGTCGCATGAGTGCACCGGAACGCTTTCTCGAGCGTCTGAACGCGCGTCGCGAGAACGATCCGAGCTGGGTGGCGGCACGGCGCCAGGCCGGCGCGGCACGCTTCGCGGCGGTCGGTTTCCCGACCCGGCGCGACGAGGCGTGGAAATATACCGACGTACGCGCCATCGCCGAGGGTGACTTCGCCCTGGCCACGGACGCCGAGTTCTCGCCCGAGCGTCTCGACGCCTGCGCCCTCGAACTCGACGCCCATCGCCTGGTGCTGGTCGATGGTCGCTTCAACGCCGAGCTGTCGTCGCTCGACGCGCTGCCCACCGGCGTCAGCGTGATGCCGCTGTCGCAGGCGTTGGAGAACAATCACGAGCAGGTCGGTGGCAGCCTGGGCCGTCTGGCCGGCGTCGACTTCTCCGCCTTCACCGCGCTCAACACCGCCTTCGCCGATGAAGGGGCGGTGGTGCGTCTGGCACCGGGCACCGTGGTCGACAAGCCGATCTACGTGGTGCTGATCTCGCGCGCCAACGCGCAGGCGGTGATGAGCCACCCGCGGGTGCTGATCGAGGCCGGCGCGCGCAGCGAGGCGACCGTGATCGAACACTACACCGGCGAAGACGGGGCGGCCAACTTCACCAACGTGGTGACCGAGGCGCTGCTCGAACGCGGTGCCATCGTCAACCACTACAAGCTGCAAGAGGCTGCGCTCGGCGACCTGCACGTGGCCAGCATCCACGCCGATCAGGGCCGCGACAGCCGCTTCAACTCGTTCAACCTCAATCTGGGCGGTAGCCTGGTGCGCACCGACCTGGTCACCGACCTCAATGCCGAAGGTGCCGAGGCGGCCTACTACGGGCTGTTCTTCCTGCAGGGGCGCCAGCACGTCGACAACCACACGCTGGTCAACCACAACGCGCCGCGGACCTTCTCCAACGAGAGCTACAAGGGCATCCTCGACGATCGCTCCCACGGCGTGTTCAACGGCAAGGTCTACGTCAAGAAGGACGCTCAGCAGATCGAGGCGTACCAGAACAACGCCAACCTGCTGCTGTCGGATCGGGCCGAGATCGACACCAAGCCGGAGCTGGTGATCTACGCCGACGACGTCAAGTGCTCCCACGGCGCGACCACCGGCCAGCTCGACGAGGACGCGGTGTATGCGCTGCGCACCCGCGGCATCGACACGGCGATGGCGCGGGGTCTGCTGACCCTGGCCTTCGCCGGCGAGGTGATGGAGCAGGTCAAGCTGGGCGAGATCGCCGAGCGCGTCGAACGTGCGGTGGCTGGGCGCCTGCCGGAACGCTTCAACCTGGCCGATCTGGTCGAGACCGCCGAGGCGGTGCAGGAGGCTTGATGACCGCGATCACCGATTTGACCCTGGACGTGGCCGCGGTGCGCCAAGACTTTCCGATCCTGGAGCGGGAAGTTCACGGCAAGCCGCTGATCTATCTCGATAACGCGGCGACCAGTCAGACGCCCACGGCGGTGATCGAGAGCCTGAGCGACTACTATCGCCGCTACAACGCCAACATCCACCGCGGGTTGCACACCCTGGCCGATGAGGCGACCGCCGCCTTCGAGGGCGCGCGGGCACGGATCCAGGCACATCTCAACGCCTTCGAGCCGCGCGAGATCGTGTTCACCCGTGGCACCACCGAAGCGATCAATCTGGTCGCCAACAGCTGGGGGCGGGCCAACCTCCAGCCGGGTGACGAGGTGCTGGTGTCGCTGATGGAGCACCACTCCAATATCGTGCCGTGGCAGCTGCTGGCGCAGGAGTTGGGCATCGTGGTGCGGGTGATCCCGGTGGACGAGCGCGGTGTGCTCGATCTCGCCGCCTACCGTGATCTGCTCGGTGAGCGCACCCGGCTGGTGTGCGTCAACCATGTCTCCAATGCCCTGGGTACGGTCAACCCGGTGGCCGAGATGGCACGCGACGCCCACGCCCACGGGGCCTTGATCCTGGTCGACGGTGCTCAGGCGCTGCCGCACCAGCGGGTCGACGTGCAGGCGCTGGATGTCGACTTCTACGCCTTCTCGGGCCACAAGGTCTACGGCCCCATGGGTATCGGTGCGCTCTACGCCCGAGCTGCGCTGCTGGAGGCGATGCCGCCCTGGCAGGGCGGCGGCGAGATGATCTCGCGGGTCTCCTTCGACCGCGGCACCGAGTTTGCCGCTATTCCCCATCGTTTCGAGGCGGGCACCCCCGCGGTGGCCGAGGCGATCGCGCTGAACGCCGCGCTCGACTGGGTCGACGGTATTGGTATCGAGCGCCTGGCGGCCTGGGAGCAGTGGCTGCTCGCACACGCCACACAAAAGCTCGAAAACATCGATGGGCTGCGGATCATCGGGACTGCGCCGGACAAGGCGAGCGTGATCTCGTTCGTCGTCGACGGCGCCCACGCTCAGGATATCGGGCTGCTGATCGATCAGCTGGGCGTAGCGATCCGCACCGGTCACCACTGCGCCCAGCCGCTGCTCCAGCATTTCGGGGTCGAGGCGACCTGCCGCGCCTCGCTGGCGGTGTACAACACGCCGGAGGAGGTCGATGCCTTCGTCGAGGCGCTCGAGCGGGTGCTGGGGATGTTGCGCTGATGGCGATGGATGCGAAGCACGGACTCTACAAGGGGCAGGAGATGCCCCTGCAGCGGGATGTCGAGGTGATCTCGATCCCCTTCGGCAAGACCATCACGCTGCCCGAGGATAGCGTGGTGGCGGTGATGCAGGCCAAGGGAAGTTCGGTGAGTGTCTCCTACGAGGGGCGGCTCTATCTGATCGAGGGCCAGGACCTCGATGCCCTGGGGCTGACGCCGACACCGCGCCCGACACTCGACCCGGCGGCCTCCGAGGAGGAGATGGAGGCCTTCGTGTGGGAGCAGTTGCGCACCTGCTTCGATCCCGAGATCCCGGTCAATATCGTCGAGCTGGGGCTGGTCTATGGCTGCCGTATCGAGCGTCTGCTCAGCGGCGAGCGTATGGTGACCATCCGTATGACGCTGACCGCGCCCGGCTGCGGAATGGGCGACGTGATCGCCGAGGATGCCCGGCGCAAGATCCTGGGTGCGCCGCAGTTCTCCAAGGTGCACGTGGAAATCGTGTTTGATCCCCCCTGGAGCCGTGAGATGATGAGTGAAGAGGCGCGCCTGGAACTGGGCATGTTCTGATGAATCGGCC
The DNA here is from genome assembly GCF_040536835.1 of Salinicola endophyticus. NCBI lineage: Bacteria > Pseudomonadati > Pseudomonadota > Gammaproteobacteria > Oceanospirillales > Halomonadaceae > Salinicola > Salinicola endophyticus. The sequence continues at coordinate 2,857,637 of NZ_CP159578.1, read as the reverse complement.
TGGCGCTGGCGCCATGAGAGAACCCTGAGCGTGCGAGGTTCGGCGCTGCGTCGCGCAGACGTGCCGGCTTTCCGACAAGGCAACGACCGCAAGACGAACGCAAGATGCAGATCGACACTGGCCTTTGCCGCTTATCCCGCTGTTTCCGCCCCTGTCTCTCCCCCCATCGAGGCGACCGCTGGCGGCCGCCTCGCTGTCCACGTGGCCGCGGCGCGCTATGCTGCGAATACTGAAGGGCCTGATCAAGACGCTGCTGGTCGGACTCGTGCTGCTCGTGCTCGGCGTCGTCGCGATCAATCTATGGGTGCTTCACCACACCCAGTCGCGTATCGAACACGATGTTCTGCTGTGTCGGCCGCAGCCGGTGGGGCTGGTCTTCGGCACCGCCCAATGGCTACGCGCGGGTGGACCCAACCCCTACTATCGGGCACGCATGGAGACGGCCGCGGAATTGCTGCGTCTCAATCGCGTGCAGCACCTGCTGCTCTCCGGCGATAACCGCACCCGCTATTACAACGAGCCGGTGAGCATGTGGCGCTCGCTGCGCCACCGTAACGTCGAGGACGCGCACATGACTCTCGACTACGCCGGATTCAGCACCTTCGATAGCGTGGTGCGGGCCAAGGAGGTGTTCGGGGCCAAGCGCCTGATGCTGATCTCGCAGGCGTGGCATCTGCCACGGGCGCTGTTCATCGCCGATGCGCTGGGGCTCGATGTCAGCGGATGTGCGGTGCCCGACGAAGGGATCGCCGGTGAGTGGCAGCTCAGGCTGCGCGAGTGGCTGGCGCGGGCGGCGACCTTCGGCGATCTCTACCTGTGGGGGCGCGAGCCCTATTTTCTCGGCCCGCTGGAGCCAATCCAGCTATCGCCGTAAGCGCGGCGTTAGAGCATTGGCATTGGCGCGGCACGCCAGGATGTCGGCTGCGGCCGAGGAGGGGATCCGCGTGTCGACCGAGCGGATAGGTCAGGCGGGTGGGGCGTAGAATGGCGCAGTGAGCCGCCGCCGACGGCGGCGACGCAGGATTCAGCGCTGACGCTGTTGCAGTTTGGTGATCTCGCGGATCAGCGCGCGGCAATTCTTCCAGCAGCGCTCCAGTGCGGGCTCCAGCGGGTCCGGCAGGGGATGGGTGAAGGCGTTGCCCAGCGCCTGCATCAGCACGCGCTCCTGTTCCAGCAGCTCACCCAGCAGCACGGCGCTGTCGTTACCGACGAAACTCTTGATGCGGCTCCATAGCCACAGATAGTCGTCGCGCTCGACGTCGGCGTCGCGGGGCAGCATGGCGAGGTGTTCGCGAACCAGATCCTGCAGCTCGCGCATCGCCGCGCCACGTTCCTCGTAATGGGGTTTCAGGGCATTGCGCAGCGCCGGGCGCAGGCGATCGAGATTGTCCTGAAAATAGTCGAGACTGTCGGCCAGCGCCTCCAGGACGCTGTCCATCGCCACCTGGCGATTGTCGAGAAACATGTGCGGTCACCTCCTGAGGTGACACAAATTGTGCGGCCGGAAACACTGTTTTTCTACCCCTGCGAGGATAATTTTTTAGGTTTTCCGGCTATTTGTTGAGATTTATGGGTCAGCCCTTGGGTTTGGGCGGTGCCTTGCGCGGCGTCGCAGCGTTCTTCTCCAGATGCTCGATGATCTGCCCGGCGATATCCTTGCCGGTGGCGGTCTCGATCCCCTCGAGCCCGGGTGAGGAGTTGACCTCCATGATCACCGGTCCATGGTTGGAGCGCAGCAGATCGACCCCCGCCACGCGCAGCCCCATCGCCTTGGCCGCGCGGATCGCGGTGGAGCGCTCCTCGGGGGTGATGCGAATGACGCTAGCGGTGCCGCCGCGATGCAGGTTGGAGCGAAATTCGCCCTCGGCTGCCTGACGCTTCATCGCCGCAATCACCTTGTCGCCGATCACGAAGCAGCGGATATCGGCGCCCTTGGCCTCCTTGATGTACTCCTGCACCATGATATTGGCCTTCATGCCCATGAAGGCCTGAATCACCGACTCTGCCGCCTGGTTGGTCTCGGCCAGCACCACGCCGATACCCTGGGTGCCCTCCAGCAGCTTGATCACCAGCGGCGCGCCCTTGACCATGGTGATCAGGTCGGGGATGTCGTCCGGCGAGTGGGCGAAGCCGGTCACCGGCAGCCCCAGCCCCTTGCGTGACAGCAGCTGCAGTGAACGCAGCTTGTCCCGCGAGCGGGTGATCGCCACCGAGTCGTTGAGCACGTAGGTGCTCATCATCTCGAACTGACGCAGCACCGCGCAGCCGTAGAAGGTCACCGAGGCGCCGATCCGCGGCACGATGGCGTCGAAGGCCTCCAGCTCCTGCCCCTTGTAGTGGATCGAAGGTCGATGCGAGGCGATGTTCATGTAGCAGCGCAGGGTGTCGATGACCCTGACCGTGTGGCCCCGCGTCTCGGCGGCCTCGATCAGGCGGCGCGTCGAATAGAGATTGCGATTGCGTGACAGGATGCCGATGTGCATGAGCGAGGGCTCCAGAGTGAACGATCCGGCGAGTCAGGGCTCGCCGTGCAGAAAAGCGGCACCCGGGGCGACCAGCAGCCGCCGCATCGCGCGCCGTCCCAGCAGCATGGGGTGACGCATGTCGCTGCGGTCGGTCAGGGTGAGTTCGATGGGGAAATCCAGGTTACCCAGTACCAGGCGAGTACGAATCACGTAGCGCCACTCCTCCTGGCCGTTGGAGCTTCTGACCTTGCGCCGGTCATGCAGCGGCTGCAGACACTCGTGCGCCGGGGTGGCGTGGCCACTGGTGCGGGTGACGAAGCGCACCCAGGGGTGACCGTGCTCCTCGAACGGTTCGATCAGCTCGGCATGCAGCGCCGAGGTGCGGGCACCGGTATCCGCCTTGCAGCAAAGGGTCAGGTCGAGATCGGGCAGCGAGACCATCTCGCGCCGTCCGATCACCGCCTTGGCCTGATAGGGCAGTGCTTTCATGAGTTCAGACGTTCCACTCTGCAACGCGCCGGCCGAGGGCAGAGTCCCGCGGCGCCTGACGCAACATCATCAATATTGGCAGTCTCAGGCGCGGGATCAATGCCAGATCGCGTACAACGCGACGAAAGTGAAGCTGCTCGCTCGCCGCCAGGCGCTCGAGGAACCTGGACAGGCGCCCTTCCTCCTCCAGGTGGTGCCAGCCACGTGCCGCCACCGCGACCAGGCAGTCGGCCGCCATCAGCTCGTCGCATTCGAGCCACTGCCCCAGCCAGGCGCTCACCGTGGCATCGCGACTGCCCAGCAGGGCACGCAGCAGCGCACAGTAACGCTCCAGATCCTGATCTGCGTGAGCCTGCTCCAGACAGGCGATCAGCGGCGCGTGCAGAGCCGTGGGCAGATCGCCGTGCTCCATCAGATAGCACAGCGGGATCAGCACCTCCCGCGGTAGCTGACTCAGCCGCGGGGCGAGTGCGGCGCAGGTCGCAGGATCGGGGTCGACGACCCAGTCGGCCAGCCCCTGCAGCCCGAGCAGCTGCCAGTGCACCGCGGCATCGCCGGCCAGATAGCGCGCGGCCAGCGCACGCTGGGACGAGGGCGGCTGCGCAAAGTGGCGTGAAAGCCGGGCGTGGAGCAGGGCGCGCTGATGCAACTCCGGCTCCAGCGCCACCGGGTTGTCCTGCATCAGGTTGTCCGGCGCCGAGCTGTTCGGGGCCTCGCCGCTGGCGCCCAGGGTCAGCAGCAGGCGCTCGAGAAAAGCGTCCCGTGACGCCGGGCTGAGCATGCCCTGCTCGTCCAGCGGCAGAGCCAAGAACCATACTACCGGATCGGCACCCGCCGCCGGCCAGCGCAGGGCACAGGCGAACTGCGCCTGGGCGTTCCACGGCAGCGGCCAGGCCTGGCGCTCGCGCTCGAAGGCTTCGAAGGTGTCGCGGGTCAACGGCGCCACGCGCCGGCCCAGGCTCGCAAGCGCCACCTCGGCGCCGCTCTGGGCGAAAAAGTCGCTCAGCGTCTGCATCGATCGTCGCTAGCCAGTGAAGAGAGGCGCGCACTGTAACGCGCCTGCCCGGGAGTGAACAGAGGCTGGCCAAAAATTGAGCATGCCTCGCGATATCTCATGGCGAGCCGCCAAGGGCGATCTGTTCAGAGTTTATCCACAGTCTCTTTCAGGGTATCTGTGAGCAACCCGAATGGGTCACAATGGGCGCGCAACGACACCGGGGCGGTGCTGCCAGCGCGCGCGCGGCAACTTCGCCATCGCAGCGGCGCCGGGCGCTGACGGCGAACGGTCCCGGACCTCGGCAAGCAAGGAGCCTGAATGACTTCACATGATGCGCTGGCGCAGGCGTTGCGCCAGCTGGAAAGTGCGCTGGATGAGGCCGAGCTGTGGGAGGTGTCAGCGCCGCCGGCGGACGCCTTCGACAGCCAGCAGCCGTTCTGTGTCGATCGCATGACGCTGCCCCAATGGCTGCGCTACGTGTTCGTGGCGCGACTCCAGGCGCTAGTGGACGCGCGCGCGCCGCTACCCGCCAAGTGCGAAGTGGCCCCGGCACTGGAGGTCTGGCTGAAGGATGTCTCGGGACCACACAAGACGGTGGTGGTTGAGGCGCTGCAGAGAGTGGACCGGCTCGTCACCGAAGGGTGACGCCGGCGGGTGTCGCGCTGCCTGTGGACGGCGCCCATCCCGTGAGCCTGCAAGACGAGCGGGCATAAAAAAACCGGGCCATTGGCCCGGTTTTTGTCGTTGCGATGACGCTTAGAAGCGCAGCATCGCGCCGGCACCCACGGTGACCGGGTCGAGGTCGATGTCGCGGCCGCCGCTGATGTCGGCGCTGACGTCGGTGTACTGAGCGAAAGCGTTGAAGCCGAAGTTCTGGGTGACGTTCAGGTCGACACCCAGTTCACCCGTGGCGCCCCAGGAGTCATCGACGCTGCCCACACCGCTCTCGTCAGAGAAGGTGGTGTAGTTGACACCGACGCCTGCGTACGGCTGCACGCGGGAGTCCATGCCGCCCAGCGGGTAGTACTGCGCCATCAGGTTGACCGGAACCTGCTTGAAGGTGCCGCCTTCGGCGTGGACCTTGGTTTCGGTCATGGAGCTCAGCTCTACGCCCAGCTTGTCGTGGAACATGTAGCCGAGACCCAGATAGGCGCCGGTGTCGCTATCGGCGTAGCCGGTGTCGACGTCGGTCTTGGCAACGCCAGCACGGGCGAAGAAGTCACCGGCGCCGTAGGCGAATGCGGCCTGGGTTCCGAATGCGCAAGCGCCGGCAACAACCATGGCAGAGAACAGTTTGGTCTTGGTCATGATCAAGGACTCCTTTCTTTACATCATGCAGCCGTATTACCGGCCTTCACATTCTATGAGACAACGATGGGAATGATAGGAAACGCTGTTCTATAAGTCCAGTAAAATTTTGAAACAGTGTTTTCTAGCTGATCGGTACGGTGCCGCCCGCACGCATCCGGTGCCCGCAGACGCGCCTTCAACGTAGTCGCTGTGAGTCCGGTGCGCCAGCGTCGGTGGTGCACCGGACCCCGGGGTGTCAGTTGCGCGACGAGCCGCCAGATGCCTCCACGCAAAAGGGCTCCCGCAGGAGCCCTTGATCTTGGTGGTCGAGCAGCGCTCAGCGCGTGATCTGACGGTACTCGCCAGCGTCGCTGGTCATGCGGCTCACCAGCACGATGGCGAGGAAGGAGGCGATGAAGCCGGGGATGATCTCGTAGACGCCGGGGCCGCCCAGGAACGAGCTGCTGAAGCCCAGCGCGATCCACACGATCACCGTCACCGCGCCCACCACCATGCCGGCGATGGCGCCGGCGCCGTTGGTCCGCGACCACATCAGCGACAACAGGATCAGCGGGCCGAAGGCGGCGCCGAAGCCAGCCCAGGCGTTGCTGACCAGCCCCAGCACCTGGGAGTCGGGGTTGGAGGCGATGATCGCTGCCACTACGCCCACCGCGACCACGCTCAGGCGGCCGATGGTGACGGTCTCCTTCTCGCTCGCCTCCTTGCGCAGGAACAGCCGGTAGAAGTCCTCGGTGAGCGACGAGGAGGCGACCAGCAGCTGGCTGGAGATGGTGCTCATGATCGCCGCCAGCAGCGCCGCGTAGAGGAAGCCGGTGATCAGCGGATGGAACAGCAGGTTGGAGAGGATGATGAAGATCGTCTCCGGGTCCTGCACGTCGAGGCCGTTGCGGATCGCGTAGGCGCGGCCGAAGATACCGACCGAGATCGCGCCGACCAGCGAGATAAACATCCAGCTCATGCCGATGTTACGCGCCGCGGGCACGTCCTTGACCGAGCGGATCGCCATGAAGCGCACGATGATGTGCGGCTGGCCGAAGTAGCCCAGGCCCCAGGTGACCGCGGAGAGCCAGCCGACGATGGTCAGGCCGTCGGTCCACGAGAGCAGGGTGGGATCGACCTGGTTGAGCGTCTGCTGAGCCTGGCTGAAGCCGCCGCCACCCTCGCCGAAGAGCACCACCGCGGGCATGATCACCAGTGCCAGCATCATGATGCAGCCCTGGACAAAGTCGGTCATGCTCACCGCCAGGAAGCCCCCGACCACGGTATAGACCAGCACTACCCCGAGGGTGAGGATCACGCCGGTGGCGTAGTCGCTCAGACCGCCGATGTCGATGACGCCGGAGAAGGCGCTCTCGAACAGCTTGCCGCCGGCCACCAGGCCCGAGGCGGTGTAGACCGAGAAGAACACCACGATGACGATGGCCGAGACCGTGCGCAGCGACAGCGCGCGGGTCGGGAAGCGGTTGGCCAGAAACGCCGGAATGGTGATGGCGTTGCCGTAGTGCACGGTCTGCTCGCGCAGCCTGGGCGCCACCAGCAGCCAGTTGAAGAAGGCGCCGACGAACAGGCCGATACCGATCCAGGCGGAGGCGAGGCCGGAGACGAACATCGCTCCGGGCAGGCCCAGCAGCAGCCAGCCGCTCATGTCCGAGGCGCCGGCCGAGAGCGCGGCGACCTGCGGGCTCAGGGTACGTCCCCCGAGCATGTAGTCTTCGGAAGTGGCAGTGGACGTGCGCATGGCGTAGAGGCCAATGGCGATCATGAGCACGAAGTAGGCACACAGGCTGATCCAGACACCGATAGCCATAGAAGCGTCTCCTGTTACGTAGTTATTAGGCTGGAGGGGGTAGAGGCCGATCGAGGACGCCGACGCGACTTGCTTCGGCCTCCTCGATCGACGGGCGCTAGGCCGGAGCGCGGCTCCGGCAGCTCAGCGATCGTCACTCGGGTCGCCGTCGCGTCAGCAGGTGCGCAGCGACGTCCTCGGGTGAGCACGCCTCCCACCCGCGCGCGTCGCGGGGGGAGTATATCGGTTGCTGTTGTTGTCGGGGATGGCCGAGTGCGGTCGAGCATGAGCGATTTCCTTCTCGGGTGATCACCCGGGGCGCCGGGTTCAGTCGTCGCCCATGGCCAGCAGCGAGGCGTTGCCGCCCAGCGCCGCGGTATTGATGGTGCGTGTCTTCTCGGTGGCGAAGCGCAGCAGGTAGTGCGGGCCGCCGGCCTTGGGGCCGGTACCGGAGAAGCCCTGACCGCCGAACGGCTGCACCCCGACCACCGCACCGATGATGTCACGGTTGACGTAGACGTTGCCGACGCGAATGCGACTGGCGACATAGTCGGTGAAGCTCTCGTTACGGCTGTGGACACCGAAGGTCAGACCGAAGCCCTTGGCGTTGATGGCGTCGATGACCGCGTCGAGCTTGTCGGCAGGGTAGCGGGCGATATGCAGCAGCGGGCCGAACTGCTCGCTCTCCATCGACGCGATGCCGTCGATGGCGAACGCCATCGGGGCGACGAAGGTGCCATGGTCGGTGTGGGTCGGATCGAGCTTGGCCTCGGCCAGCAGGCGACCTTCGGCCTTCATCTTCTCGACATGCGCGAGCAGCCCCTCGCGGGCCTCTTCGTCGATCACCGGGCCGACGTCGGTGCCCAGATCGCGCGGGTCGCCGATACGCAGCTCCGCCATCGCCCCGCGCAGGATCTCGATCACGCGATCGGCGATATCATCCTGCAGATAGAGGACGCGCAGGGCCGAGCAGCGCTGGCCGGCGCTCTGGAAGGCGGAGTGGACGACGTCCGCTACCACCTGCTCGGGCAGTGCGGTGGAGTCGACGATCATCGCGTTCATGCCGCCGGTCTCGGCGATCAGCGTGGGCAAAGGCGCGTTCTCGCGCGCCGCCAGAGCGCGGTTGATGATCTGTGCGGTGCCGGTGGAGCCGGTGAAGACCACGCCAGTGATCCGCGCATCGCTGCTCAGTACGCTGCCCACGGTGGGGCCATCGCCCGGCAACAGCTGAACCACGTCACGCGGCATGCCGGCCTCGTAAAGCAGCTCGATCACGCGGTTGGCGACCAGCGAAGTCTGCTCCGCCGGCTTGGCCACCACGGTGTTGCCGGCGACCGCGGCCGCCACCAGCTGCCCGGTGAAGATCGCCACCGGGAAGTTCCACGGGCTGATCGCCGCGAATACACCCTTGCCGCCGAGCATCAGCTCGTTGGACTCGCCGGTCGGCCCGGGCAGGCTGGTGGGTTCGGCAAACAGCTCGCGGGCGCGGGCGGCATAGTAGCGGCAGAAGTCGACCGCCTCGCGAATCTCGTCGACGCCGTCGGTGAGCAGTTTGCCGCCTTCGCGCGAGCACAGCGTCATAAGCTCTGCCAGGTGCGTCTCCATCAGGTCGGCGTGACGCTCGAGGATCGCTGCCCGCTCCTCGACCGGGGTCTCGCTCCAGCGCGGGAAGGCCTGCCAGGCGATCTCCACTGCCTGCTCGGCCTGGGCACGGGTCGCCCACTGCACGCTGCCCACCGCCTGGCGCCGGTCGAAGGGGCTGGTGACGCGCTGGCGCTGGGACTCGTCATCGCTGACCTCGACCCCGAGCAGCGGTTTGGCGTGGTAGTCGCGCTCCATGAAATCTTGCATGCGCGCGATCAGCGGCTGGTATTCACTATTGATGTTCAAATTGACGCCTTTGGAGTTCTTGCGGGCCGGGCCATAGATGTCTTGGGGCAGCGCGATGCGCGGATTGGCATAGGTGTCGTAATAGGCCAGGGTGGCGACCGGGTGGACGCAGAGCGACTCCACCGGCACGCGCGGGTCGACCAGCTGATGCACGAACGAGGAGTTGGCACCGTTCTCCAGCAGCCGGCGTACCAGATACGGCAGCAGATCCTTGTGCGCGCCGACCGGGGCGTAGATGCGGCAGTAGGTACCCTGCGGGGCGCGCTTGAGCGCCGCCTCGTAGAGCGCCTCGCCCATGCCATGCAGACGCTGGAACTCGAACGCGCGATCGGCGTCGTTGGCCAGTTCCAGGATATGCGTGATGGTGTGGGCGTTATGCGTCGCGAACTGCGGGAAGATCCGCCCACGGGTGTTCTCGGAGAGCAGGAACTTGGCGCAGGCAAGGTAGGCCACGTCGGTGCAGGCCTTGCGCGTATAGACCGGATAGCCGGCCACGCCGAGCTTCTGCGACTCCTTGATCTCGGTGTCCCAGTAGGCGCCCTTGACCAGCCGTAGCGGGATCTCGTCGCCCTGCTGATCGGCCAGCCGATTGACGTAGTGGAGCACCGTGAGGCAGCGCTTGGAGTAGGCCTGCACGACCAGGCCGAAGTGGCCCCAGCCACGGCAGGCGTCGCTTTCGAAGACCGCGCGGAAGACCTCCAGCGAGAGCTCCAGACGGTCGACCTCCTCGGCGTCGATGGTCAGTGCCACCTGTCGCTCGCGGGCCATTTCGACCAGCTGCTTGACCGTGCCCACCAGCTCCTCGAGCACCTGGGTGCGGCGGCCGAACTCATAGCGCGGATGCAGCGCCGAGAGCTTGATCGAGACCGAAGGCGCCGGCGTCTTGGCATCCAGCCGGCGGCTGGTTTCGCCCACCTGACGGATCGCTGCGGCGTAGTCGTCGAAGTAGCGCCGGGCGTCGTCACGCGTACGCGCGGCTTCGCCGAGCATGTCGTAGGAGTAGGTGTAGCCCTTGTTGAACAGCGGCTTGGAGCGCTTCAAGGCTTCATCGATGGTGCGCCCCAGGACGAACTGCTGGCCCATGATCTTCATCGCCTGGTACATGGCGCTGCGGATCACCGGCTCGCCCATGCGGTTGACCATGCGATTGATGAAGTTGGCCGGCTTGCCGTCGCGGGGCTTGTCGAGCTGGATCACGTTGCCGGTCATCAGCAGGCCCCAGGTGGAGGCGTTGACGAACCACGACTCGCTCTGGCCGACATAGCGCTTCCAGTCCGCCACCCCCAGCTTGTCTTCGATCAGTGCATCCGCAGTGGCCTTGTCGGGCACGCGCAGCAGTGCCTCGGCCAGACACATCAGCAGCACGCCCTCCTGGGTGTCGAGGCTGTACTGCTGCAGCAGCTCGTCGATCGAGTCGACCGCTGTATCCATCTCGCGCACGTCGTGCACCAGCGCGGCGGTCTTGTCGCCGATGCGTTTGAACTCGGCCTCGTCGGCCCCCAGCAGGGTGACCAGTTCCGCGACGTAGGTCTCCTCGGCGACGATATAGTGTTCGCTGATCCGCGCGAACAGCTCATCGAGCGAGGTCTGCCACGTTTCGGGCTTCAACATCTGATCGGCTTTTAACATTGTTCAACCCCTGAATGGACATCGGCGGGACGTGTGATCGCCTGTCACCAGACGAGCGTCTCCGGCACGGAGGGAAGGATGGTGGGTGACTCTAGCGTGAAACAGAGCGCGGCGACTTGCCAATTCCGCGGAGAGATTTGTCAAAAATCCGGGGTGGCGGACTCTCGAGGAGACCGTCAGCTGCGCCGTGGTCGCCGTCTTTAGACCAAAGTCTGACGTCGCAGCGTGATCGGCGGATAGCCGAAGTGGCGGCGGAAGGCATGGCTCAAGCCACTCTGGCTGGCAAAGCCGGTACGCTCGGCAATCTCCGACAGTGGCGTGTCCGAGGTGGTGACCAGGTGGCGCGCTGCTTCCAGGCGCTGGCGCATGACGAACTGGTAGGGCGAGAGGCCGGTCTGCTGGCGGAAGCGCTCGCTGAAGTGGGCCTCGCTGAGGCAGGCCACCCGGGCCAGGTCGGCGACACTGATGCGGCGGTCGAGGTGGGCGTGCACGAAACGCTCCAGACGCGCCACGTCGAGGGTGCGTGCCAGGCGCGAAGAGACTGTCTCGGCCGGATCACGACGCGCATCGAGCGAGCTCAGCAGGGTGGTGATCAGCAGCTCGCCCGGGGCGTGCTGGGGGCTAGCCATCTCGTGCAGCAGAAACTGGATGAAGTGCTGCAGCGACTCGTCGAGACTGAAGTAGCCGGGTCGGTCGAACAGTCGGCGCAGCTCACGCTGACTGCCGGTGAGAGAGGCGGCGTCGTCCGGCAGGTCGATGATCAACTGACGGTTGTCGCCGATGCCCTCGTAGTAGTGCTCGACGTTGGCTGGGACCAGGCAGCCCGATAGCGGGGCGACCAAGCCGCCGTGGCCGCCGACCTCGAACTCGGCGTAGCCGGAGAGCCCGATCACGATCTGGTGGTAGTCGTGGTGGTGATGCTGGATGGCGTTGTCCAGCGGTGTCAGGCGGATGGTATCGGTCATGTTGCGCTCCGCCGGCTCACGCCGAGTACTCGCCCTGGTTCAGGGCCTGGTGGGCGGTGAGATGGGCGCGCAGCGAGACCAGCTCTTCGCGTCCCTGACGCGAGAACAGCGATCCACCCTGAGCCACCTGCCAGGGGCGGCCGTGGGCTTCCATCAGATGCTGGCAGCGGCGGCGCAGGCTCTCCAGATAGGCGTCGTGGCGGATGGGGTAGCCGATGACGCTGTCCCAGCGGGCCTGATCGGCGCGGTTGTCGAGCACGGCATCGAACAGGGCGATCAGGTCCTCGGCGCCGGTACGATAGCGCGGCGTGCGCGAGAGCATCAGCGCGGCCACGGTGCCCAGGCTCACGAGTAGACAGACGGCGAAGACGATAAAGAAAAGCTGCACGAGGACGCTCCCGGCGGCGGAATGACCAAGACCTGCGACCAGAGCCGCAGTCTATCACGTTCGCCGCGGCCTGCCCCAGCGCCACGCCACCGGCCCGCCAGGGCGGGTGGCGGCAGAGAGGTCGAAGGTGCGGAAGCGCGTGTCGAAGACACAAAAAACGCCGGGAGCGGCTTTTGACCTCGGTTCCGCCGACGGCCCGAAGGAGGGGCGCCAGGGAAAGTGGTCACAAAAAAGCGACCACAAAAAAAGTCGCCGCGCAGTGAGCGCGGCGACCAACGATCGCTAACAGTAAGCTAGAGACCCCATCGCAGGAATCTCATGTCTCTTATGAGTCCGGGTTGCGGAAAAAGTTCCTCGCGGCCTGTCCGGTGTTGCCCGAGCTGGCGCAAATCTCTCGGGGGTAGGAAATTGACGGGCATCAGCGGTTCCCAAGGCAGCGACGAGCAGGAATAATGACGCGATCTCCGTTATTAGACGAAAGTATGAAGAGGGCGCTATGAACGCAGCTACGGACGTCCGTCCCGACGCCCGCGTCGCGATACTCATCGAGCTGGCGCTCGCTGTCGGCGGTTTCGCGATCGGTACCGGTGAATTCGCCATCATGGGGCTGATGCCGAATGTCGCCCAGGCGCTCGGCGTCGGCGAGACCCAGGTCGGCCATCTGATCAGTGCCTATGCGCTGGGCGTGGTGGTCGGCGCGCCATTGATCGCGGTCTTCGGCGCTTATCTCTATCGACGCCATCTGCTGCTGCTGTTGATGGCGTTCTTCGCCATCGGCAACTTCGCCAGCGCGCTGGCACCCGGCTACGCCTCACTGATGCTGTTCCGCTTCATCTCGGGGTTGCCCCACGGGGCTTACTTCGGGGTCGCCGCGCTGGTGGCGGCGTCGATGGTGCCGCCGCACAAGCGTGCCAAGGCGGTCAGCCGGGTGATGCTCGGTATCACCACCGCGATGCTGATCGGCAACCCGCTGGCGACCTGGCTGGGGCAGTTGCTGAGCTGGCGCTACGCCTTTGGCCTGGTGGGGGCGATCGGGCTCGTCACCGTGGTGCTGGTCTTCATCTATCTACCGTTCAATCGCGATGAGGTGCGCAATAGCCCGCTGCGCGAGCTGACCGCACTGCGTCGCCGCCAGGTCTGGTTGACGCTGGGCATCGGCGCGATCGGCTTTGCCGGCATGTTCTGCGTGTTCAGCTATCTGGCGCCGACGTTGATCCAGGTCACCGGCCTGGAAGATCACTGGGTGCCGGTGATTCTGGCCGCGTTCGGTGTGGGGGCGATCCTCGGCAACATGGCCGGCGGTTGGCTGTTCGACCGCCTGCAGTTCCGCTCGGTGGGTTGGATACTGGGGTTCAGCGCGATCATCCTGCTGCTGTTCCCGTTGGCGGCCCATTCGGTATGGACGGTGTGGCTGTCGGTGTTGGCGGTCGGCGGGATGGTGGCGCTGTCGCCGCCGCTGCAGATCCGGCTGATGGACGTGGCCAAGGACGCACAGACCCTGGCCGCGGCCTCCAATCATGCTGCCTTCAATGTGGCCAATGCGCTCGGTCCCTGGCTCGGCGGCCTGGCGATCACCGCGGGCTACGGCTGGACCTCCACCGGTATCGTCGGCGCGATCATGGCGCTGGGGGGGCTGCTGATCTATGCCTTGGCGCGCTGGCAGGAGCCGCGCCGCGCCTCGAATGAAGCCTGAACGGCAGACGCCCACGTGCGCTGGCACGGGGGCGTCTCGGATGAACTTGCGGCGACGCGTCAGTTGATCGGCGCGGCGGCGGTCTGGTCGGGATAGACGCAGGGTTCCTGGCTGGGGCAGCGTTCGCACTGGATGGCGACGCCCTCGACGGGCATCTGGGCCGCGCTGGTTTCCGGTAGCGCCTGTTCGTGGCCGCAGGCGCGGCAGCAAGCGATCCAGTGAGCTTGCGTCTGCTTCAGCGTGAACATGTCCATTGTTCGTCTCCTCATCGGGATTATCCAGAGTGCCGTTAGGAGTCTAACGGGAAAACGCAGCGAAATGCGACTTTAGTCTTAATTGTTGCAGTGGCGGCGGGGCGGCAAGTTACTGTGCTGTGGCATGCCGAGATGGCATTGCGCAGCGCATGGTGCAAGCGTAGGGCGGATGCCATCGGGCCGCGAGCGCGGCACCGGATGGCCCGAACGATGTCTCGACAGGACTCGGCGTGGGGCGACAGCACGCAGTTTAGAACAACAAGACTCGGTTCAAACCAGCAGAGTCTTCGTTTTAAACCCTACAGAGCGCGACGAGTAGCGGGTCGCGCTCGTAGTCGGCGCGAGTCGTCACTGACGGCTCCAGCGTGCGCGCAGGTAGCCCACGACGCGGAATGGCGGGGTGCGCATGTTCTCTACGCTGACGCTCTGGAGCTGCTCGCCACTGACGCGGATGCGTCCTGAGGTGAGGCGCTCGAGATACTGGATCTGCAGGCGTCCCTCACGCTCGATCAGATAGAGCCCATCCTGCTGAAAACGCTCACTCGGATGCACCGCTGCCAGATCACCCTCATAGAGAAAGTCGAAGGTTTCACCCTCGGCGGGAGTGACCAGGAAGCAGTCGCGCGTCAGCAACTGAGCCGTCGACAGCTCGGCGCCGAGCTCGTCGCTGCCGGCGGCGGCTTCCCAGGGGGCGCAAACGCGCGAGCGCAGCGCCAGCATCCCTTGTGGCTTGGCCGGGGCATCCACCGCCAGGGCGTTCAGGGAGTCGTCGTCGAGCAATTGACGAATCGAGCAGTCGAGCGCAGAGGTGAGGGCGACCAGGCGTGCATGCCCGATCTGCTTGATGGTACCGGATTCCCAGTAGGAGATCGTGACGTCAGAAACGCCGACCCGGCGCGCCAATGCGGCTTTGCTCAGTCCGGCCTGGAGTCGAAGTTGTTTGATTCTTGGTCCTAGCCCGTCCATCCGTCCATCTCGCCTGCATAATGATGCGTTAGCATATCCACTCATCACCGAAGTTTGTTTCGGGTTGGTTGGAACGACGTTCTCGACATTTATCGTAACGTGTCGGAATGTAAGAGAAATTCAGGCTGTCGAGTGGTTGCCGGAAAGTCTCGGATCGCCTTGGCCGTGCGTTGGACGAGACGCTAGGGGCAGGGCAATCGTTCTGCACGATAATGAATCTTAGTGCCTTTCGTTCCACTTGAACAATTTGTGTCGAAGTTTACCCGCGTCGCCGTGAACGCTTGGGCCTGCAGGTAGCCAATGAGGGCGCGTATACTAGGGGGCGTCGGGAGGCCCTCGCGCGAGTCGCGTGGGGCATCTTCACAGGCCCAGGCCTGCTCTTTCATCAACGGATTGGATTCATGACTGTACGCACGCGTATCGCGCCTTCCCCGACCGGTGACCCCCATGTCGGGACGGCCTATATTGCGCTCTTCAATCTCTGCTTCGCACGCCAGCATGGCGGGCAGTTCATCCTGCGGATCGAAGATACCGACCGCCAGCGCTCGACGCTGGAGTCGGAACAGATGATCCTCGATTCGCTGAGCTGGATGGGACTGAGCTGGGACGAGGGCCCGGACGTGGGTGGCCCTCACGGCCCCTACCGCCAGAGCGAGCGCGGCGAGATCTACGCTGAGCACGCCCAGCAGCTGCTGGATGCCGGCCACGCCTTCAAGTGTTATCGCACCAGCGACGAGCTGGACGCGCTGCGCGAAGCGCGGCGCGAGGCGGGCCAGCATCTGGCGCTCAAGTCAGGCGATCTGGCCCTGGACGAGGCCGAGCGCGCCCGCCGCGAAGCGGAGGGCTACCCCTACGTGATTCGCATGCACGTGCCGGACAGCGGGACCTGTGAGATCGATGACATGTTGCGTGGTCGGATCGAGGTCGACTGGGCCCAGGTCGATGCCCAGATTCTGCTCAAGTCCGACGGCATGCCCACCTACCACCTGGCCAACGTGGTCGATGACCATCTCATGGGGATCACCCATGTGCTGCGCGGTGAGGAGTGGATCAACTCGGCGCCCAAGCATCAGCTGCTCTACGCCTACTTCGGCTGGGAAATGCCGGTGCTCTGCCACATGCCGCTGCTGCGCAATCCCGACAAGTCGAAGCTGTCCAAGCGCAAGAATCCGACCTCGATCAACTACTACCGGCGTATGGGCTATCTGCCCCAGGCGTTGACCAACTATCTGGGCCGCATGGGCTGGTCGATGCCGGACGAGCGCGAGAAGTTCTCGCTCGACGAGATGATGGCCAGTTTCGATATCCAGCGCGTCTCGCTGGGTGGGCCGGTGTTCGATCTCGACAAGCTCACCTGGCTCAACGGGGTCTATATCCGTGAGGATCTGGACGACGCCGGGCTGCTCGAGGCGCTGCGCAGCTGGGCCTTCAACGAGAGCTACGTGGGCCAGATCCTGCCGCAGATTCGCCCGCGGATCTCGACCCTGTCGGATGCCATTCCGCTGGCCGGGCACTTTTTCTCCGGGCTGCCCTCGATCAGTGCCGAGAGCTTCGACGGCGTAGCGCTGGAGCGAGAGTCGCTGGTCGAGCTGCTGCAGTTTCTGACCTGGCGTCTCGAGGCGGTCGGCCGCTGGGAGAAAGCCGCACTGCTCGAGGTGTGCCAGTCGCTCTCGGCGGCGCTCGAACTGAAGATGAAGGCCTTTCTGGCCCCGGTGTTCATCGCTGTCACCGGTAGCGCGCACTCCACCTCGGTGCTCGATGCGATGGCGATCATCGGCTCCGACATGACGCGGGCGCGCCTGCGCCATGCCATCGAGGTGCTCGGCGGGGTCTCCAAGAAGCAGGCCAAGCGGCTCGAGAAGCGCTACCGCGAGCTTTGAGGAGAGGCTTGAACGGATCCGTCGACGCTTAAATAAAGTGTTGACGGATCAGTTAGATACCCGTATAGTTCGCCCCGTTCCTGAGACGGGGCCTTAGCTCAGCTGGGAGAGCGCGACACTGGCAGTGTCGAGGTCAGCGGTTCGATCCCGCTAGGCTCCACCAAGGAACTCGCGACCGACGTCGCATTTTTGCGTCCCATTCGTCTAGTGGTCCAGGACACCGCCCTTTCACGGCGGTAACAGGGGTTCGAACCCCCTATGGGACGCCACTTCTACTTCTCTTCTCCTGCTCTCTTTCGACCGTCAACCTGCATGGCTGGCTGTTGATAACTCTTTTCGATCGATCCAAAACGCTTGACAACGTGATTGATTGTCCACTGCGCTCCGCTGCCGCCCTGGCTCCTGCGGGCAAGTGGCTGAAATGCGTATATATCCTGTTTTTTTCTTTTAAATCAAAACCTTAAGATTGGTCAAAATTTGAACAATCTGTCTTCAGGGCGCCTGTCTGGGGGCCTGGGTGACATTATTTGTAGGTTTTTAACAGGCTTATCCACAGAATGTGTGGACATCTGCTGCGGCCAAAAAAAACCGCCGATGGTATCGGCGGTATGGGTAGTGGTGGCGCCAGGGCCGGCGGCCCCGGCGCCGGCCGGGGTCAGCGCGAGCTGGGGTAGTCGCGCTTGGCGTGGCCAGTGTAGAGCTGGCGCGGGCGACCGATGCGGTAGCCGTTGCTGATCATCTCGTTCCAGTGGGATATCCAGCCGACGGTGCGTGCCATCGCGAAGATCACGGTGAACATGTTGGTCGGAATGCCGATCGCCTTGAGGATGATGCCGGAGTAGAAGTCGACGTTGGGGTAGAGCTTGCGCTCGATGAAGTACTCGTCTTCCAGGGCGATCTGTTCGAGACGCTTGGCGATCTTGAGCTGCGGGTCGTCGGCGATACCGAGCTCTCTGAGTACCTCGTCGCAGGTCTCCTTCATCACCTTGGCGCGCGGATCGAAGTTGCGATAGACCCGGTGGCCGAAGCCCATCAGCTTGAACGGATCGTTCTTGTCCTTGGCCTTGTCGATGAAGCGCTGGATGTTCTCTTCGGAGTCGTCGCCGATTTCGTCGAGCATCGCCAGCACCGCTTCGTTGGCGCCGCCGTGGGCCGGGCCCCAGAGCGCGGCGATACCTGCGCTGATGCAGGCGAAGGGGTTGGCGCCGGTGGAGCCGGTCAGGCGTACCGTCGAGGTCGAGGCGTTCTGCTCGTGGTCGGCGTGGAGCATGAAGATGCGGTCCATCGCCTTGGCCATGATCGGATTGACCTCGTAGTTCTCGCACGGGTTGCCGAACATCATGTGGAGGAAGTTTTCCGCGTAGTTGAGGTCGTTGCGCGGATACATGAACGGCTGGCCGATATTGTACTTGTGGCACATGGCGGCCAGCGTCGGCATCTTGGCGATCAGGCGAATGGCGCTGACATTGCGCTGCTCGGCGTCGTTGATGTCGAGATTGTCGTGGTAGAAGGCGGCCAGCCCGCCGACCACGCCACACAGGATTGCCATCGGGTGGGCGTCGCGACGAAAGCCCTTGTAGAAATTGACGATCTGCTCGTGAACCATGGTGTGACGGCTGACCGTCTCGGAGAAGTCGCGGTACTGCTCGGCGGTGGGGAGTTCGCCGAACATCAGCAGGTAGCTGAGCTCCACGTAATTGGAGTTGTCGGCCAGCTGCTCGATGGGGTAGCCACGGTGAAGCAGTACGCCGGCGCCGCCATCGATGTAGGTGATGCCCGACTCGCAGGCGGCGGTGGCGACGAAGCCTGGGTCGTAGGTGAACAGTCCTTCGCCGGTCAGGCTGCGCACATCGACGACATCCGGCCCGAGTGTGCCGGAATAGACCGGAAATTCAATCGTCTTGTCGACACCATCGACGGAAAGTTTCGCTTTTCTGTCAGCCATGTAAGGCCTCCCTATCGTGACATAACCCTTTGTCTTTCCTGCTATGCGGGCAAAAAATAGTTCGCCCACTATAGGTTTCCGCGAAGGTTTGTCAATTCGCCCAAGTGGCTTTGACAACAGCTTCTATATGCAGGTTCGCGCATTGTCGACAGTTTACGCGGAGTCGCGCGTTGTCGACACTTTGCTCGGTCGATGCGTCTCGTGATCTGCCTCTGCCGGGCGCGCCGGCCTTCGAAGTGAGGCTGGCGTGCCGTGTGTCGCGGCGAGATGCCGGACACGGCCAGGATTGTCGCTATACTGATACAGGTAGAGCCGCCTCGGTCGGGTCCGACTCTGCCGGGGCGGCCGGCGAAAGAGTCCGCGCTGCATCTTTTTGCGGTCGGGATCTGGAGTGTAGTCGCTGACGCCCTGGGTGTCGCCGTGGCGTCCGCGACCCTCCGCTGAGAAAGGGGGGATGGCGCCAGTGGCGGTGTTTCTGGGGGCTGCCGCGGGCAGGCAGTCAGGGGTCGTTCTGGGCATGACCAAAGTTGTAGCCGTTTGTCATGCCGGCCCTCAAACCCTATAATCATCTCCCGCGCGATATGGCATCGTCAGCTCGGCCTGGGCCGCAGGGAAACCCGTTCCGCGACCGAGATCCTGCTTCTAAAAACCACAGCCCAAACGGGCCAGACCCGTCTGGGTCAAGAGAGTGTTGAACAGCCGTGAATAGCAAACGTCCAGTAAACCTCGACCTGTCTACCATCCACTTTCCACTCCCCGCACTGACCTCCATCACTCACCGCGTCACCGGCGTCATTCTGTTCGTCGGGCTGATCTTCGGCTTCTGGGCCCTGGATAAGTCGCTCTCCTCGCCGCAGGGGTTCGAGACAGTGAGCGATGTGCTGGCGCACAACGTACTGGCCAAGCTGGTCGCCTGGGGCCTGCTCTCGGCGCTCGGATTCCACTTCGTGGCCGGTATCAAGCACCTGCTGATGGACGCTGGCTACGGCGTCGATCTCGAAGGCGGTACGCGTAAGGCGCAGATCACGGTCGTGATCAGTGCCGTTCTGGTGGTCCTGGCAGGAGTCTGGGTATGGTAACCAACATCACGAATCTCGGTCGCAGCGGCCTCTCCGACTGGCTGATCCAGCGCGTCTCGGCGCTCGTCCTGGCGGTCTATGCGCTGTTTTTGGTCGCCTATCTGCTGTTCCACCCCCACCTCGATTACGTCACCTGGAGCGGGCTGTTCGCGCAGACCTGGATGCGTATCTTCTCGCTGCTGGCCTTCATCTCGATGGCCGCACACGCCTGGGTCGGTCTGTGGACCATCTCCACCGACTACCTCAAGCACACCGGCGCACGTTTCGGTTTCCAGGCCGTCGTGATTCTCGCCATCTTCGTTTTTCTGGTGTGGGGCGTACAAGTCCTCTGGGGAGCCTGATCCATGTCTACCATGCGAAACCTGACATTCGACGCCATCATCATCGGCGGTGGCGGTTCCGGCCTGCGCGCGGCGCTCGAGCTGGCCAAGTCCGGCAAGAAGACGGCGGTGCTGTCGAAGGTCTTCCCGACCCGCTCGCACACGGTCTCGGCCCAGGGTGGCATCACCTGCGCCATCGCCTCCGCCGACCCCAACGACGACTGGCGCTGGCACATGTACGACACCGTCAAGGGCGGTGACTACATCACCGACCAGGACGCCGCCGAGTACATGTGCACCGAAGGCCCCAAGGCGGTCTTCGAACTCGAGCACATGGGGCTGCCATTCTCGCGCTTCGACAACGGCCGCATCTACCAGCGTCCGTTCGGCGGTCAGTCCAAGGATTTCGGCAAGGGCGGCCAGGCGGCACGTACCTGTGCCGCGGCCGACCGTACCGGCCACGCGCTGCTGCACACGCTGTACCAGAACAACCTGAAGAACAACACGGTGTTCCTCGACGAGTGGTACGCCATCGACCTGGTCAAGAATGCCAACGGCGACGTGGTCGGCTGCATCGCGCTGTGCATCGAGACCGGCGAAGTGGTGCACGTCAAGTCCAAGGCCACCGTGCTGGCCACCGGCGGTGCAGGCCGTATCTACGCCTCCACCACCAACGCCCTGATCAACACCGGTGACGGTATCGGCATGGCGCTGCGCGCCGGCTTCCCGGTGCAGGACATCGAGATGTGGCAGTTCCACCCGACCGGCATCCACGGTGCCGGCTGTCTGGTGACCGAGGGCTGTCGTGGCGAGGGCGGCTACCTGATCAACAAGGATGGCGAGCGTTTCATGGAGCGCTACGCGCCCAACGCCAAGGACCTCGCCGGCCGTGACGTGGTCGCCCGTGCCATGGTCATGGAAGTGCTGGAAGGGCGCGGCTGCGGCGAGAATGCCGACCACGTCATGCTCAAGCTCGACCACCTGGGCGAAGAGGTGCTGATGAAGCGCCTGCCGGGCATCGTCGAGCTCTCCAAGACCTTCGCTCACGTCGATCCGGTCAAGGAGCCGATCCCGGTCACCCCGACTTGCCACTACATGATGGGCGGTATCCCGACCAACGTTCACGGTCAGGCGCTGACCCAGGACAAGGACGGCAACGACGCCATCATCAATGGTCTGTTCGCGTGTGGCGAGGCGGCCTGTG
The DNA here is from genome assembly GCF_040536835.1 of Salinicola endophyticus. Taxonomy (NCBI): domain Bacteria; kingdom Pseudomonadati; phylum Pseudomonadota; class Gammaproteobacteria; order Oceanospirillales; family Halomonadaceae; genus Salinicola; species Salinicola endophyticus. The sequence goes on along the minus strand of NZ_CP159578.1, from coordinate 2,836,376 downwards.
TCTCGGTTCACGGCGCCAACCGTCTGGGCGGCAACTCGCTCCTCGACCTGGTGGTCTTCGGTCGCGCTGCGGGCATCTACATCGAGAAGGCGCTCAACGAGGGCATCGACTACCTCGACGCCTCGCAGTCGGACGTCGACAGCGCCATGGCGCGCCTGTCGCGCTGGAACGAGTCCAGCGGCGGCGAGTCGGTCTCCGAGCTCAAGGCCGAGCTGCAGAGCACCATGCAGAACGCTTTCGGGGTCTTCCGTCAGGAGGACAACATGCAGGAGGGCGTGAGCAAGCTGGCCGAGCTGCGCGGGCGTATCGCCGAAGCGCACCTGAGTGACAAGTCCAACGCCTTCAACACCGCGCGAGTCGAAGCGCTGGAGCTCGACAACCTGCTCGAGGTGGCCGAAGCGACCGCCATCGCGGCGCTGGAGCGCAAGGAGAGCCGCGGTGCTCACTCGCGCTACGACTATCCGGATCGTGACGACGTCAACTGGCTCAAGCACTCGCTGTTCCATCCGGGCGACAAGCGCGTGACCAAGCGTGAGGTCAACTTCACGCCGAAGACGGTCGATACCTTCGAGCCGAAAATCCGTACCTACTGAGGGGGTTGTCACTCATGTCCAGTCTTCAGGTTTCCGTTTACCGCTACAACCCCGAGACCGACTCCGCGCCCTATATGCAGGAGTTCCAGATCGACACCCAGGGGCGTGATCTGATGGTTCTCAACGTGCTGACCATGATCAAGGATCAGGACAGCTCGCTGGCCTTTCGTCGCAGCTGCCGCGAGGGGGTCTGCGGCTCCGACGGCATGAACATGAACGGCAAGAATGGTCTGGCCTGCATCACCGCACTGTCCGAGGTGGTCAAGGACAACAAGCTGGTGCTGCGCCCGCTGCCCGGACTGCCGGTCATGCGCGATCTGGTGGTCGACATGGGGCTGTTCTACAAGCAGTACGAGCGCATGCAGCCGTATCTGCAGAACGACACCGCAGCACCGGCGATCGAGCGACTGCAGTCGCCGGAGGAGCGCGACAAGCTCGACGGCCTCTACGAGTGCATCCTGTGCGCCTGCTGCTCGACCTCGTGCCCGTCGTTCTGGTGGAACCCGGACAAGTTCGTCGGCCCGGCCGGCCTGCTGCAGGCCTATCGTTTCCTCGCCGACTCGCGTGACAACGCCACCCAGGCGCGTCTGGCCGAGCTCGAGGACCCGTTCAGCCTGTTCCGTTGCCGCGGCATCATGAACTGCGTCTCGGTGTGTCCCAAGGGTCTCAACCCGACCCGGGCCATCGGCAAGATTCGGGAAATGCTGCTGTCCAACGCCACCTGAGTGTGGGTGCGGGCATCTACGACTTAAATCGTAGCGCGCGGCTTGTTATCATGTGCCGCGCTCGCCGACTGCGACACGGTGTCGCAGTCGAGCCGACTATCAGAATGCTGGCCGGTGCCTCGTGCACCGGCTTTTAACGATCATGACGCCGCTTCGCCTACATGGTCGTAACGCCGTCTCGCGACGGTGACGGAGTGACGCCGTGACGCAGATCGCGACCGGCGCCGACAACACCCCATCAGTGCAGGGTGAACGAGATATGCAAGAAGGCATAATGGAGTTGATGTGGCGCACTTCCCACATGAGCGGCGGTAACGCTCACTACGTGGAAGCGCTCTACGAGCAGTATCTGAACGATCCCTCGACTGTCCCCGACGAGTGGCGCCAGGCCTTCGATCAGTTGCCCCGGTTGGAAGGTACCCCCGCTCATGATGTCCCCCTGAGCCCCATCCGGGAGCAGTTCTACCAGCTGGCGCGTGAGCGTCGTCCCGGGCAGGCCGCCCCCAGCACCGCCGGCAGCAGCGAGAATCGCAAGCAGGTCAAGGTACTGCAGCTGATCAACGCCTACCGCTTCCGCGGCCACCAGCGCGCCGACATCGACCCTCTCGGTCTGCGCCAGGCCGAGACCGTGCCCGACCTCGATCTCTCCTTCCACGACCTCACCCAGGCCGACATGAAGACCGTGTTCCAGACCGGTTCGTTCTTCCTGGGCAAGGACGAGGCGCCGCTCAAGGAGATCGTCGAGGCGTTGGATCAGACCTACTGCCGGTCGATCGGCTGTGAGTTCATGCACATCGTCAACACCGAGGAGAAACGCTGGCTGCAGCAGCGTTTCGAGTCGGTGCGCTCCAAGCCCAAGTACAGCCAGAGCGATCGCGAGCATCTGCTCGAGCGGCTCACCGCCGCCGAAGGGTTGGAGAGCTACCTGGCTTCCAAGTATCCGGGCACCAAGCGCTTCGGGCTGGAAGGTGGCGAGTCCTTCATTCCGATGATGGACGAGGTGATCCAGCGCAGCGGCACCTACGGCGTCAAGGAAGTGGTCATCGGCATGGCCCACCGCGGCCGCCTCAACCTGCTGGTCAATATTCTCGGCAAGAGCCCGTCGGAGCTGATCGACGAGTTCGACGGCAAGAAGCGGCTCGAGCGCGGTTCCGGTGACGTCAAGTATCACCAGGGTTTCAGCTCCAACGTCATGACCCCTGGCGGCGAGGTGCACCTGGCGCTGGCTTTCAACCCCTCCCATCTGGAGATCGTCTCCCCGGTGGTCGAGGGGTCGGTGCGGGCGCGCCAGGATCGTCGCGACGACGTCGACGGCGAGCAGGTGCTGCCGGTGGTGATCCACGGCGACGCCGCCTTTGCCGGTCAGGGCGTGGTCATGGAGACCTTCCAGATGTCGCAGACCCGCGGCTACAAGACCGGCGGCACGCTGCACATCGTGATCAACAACCAGGTCGGGTTCACCACCTCGCGTGCCGATGACGCGCGCTCCACCGAGTACTGCACCGACATCGCCAAGATGGTTCAGGCGCCGATCTTCCACGTCAACGGTGACGATCCGGAAGCGGTGCTGCACGCGACCCAGGTGGCGGTGGATTATCGCAAGGCGTTCAAGCGCGACGTGGTCATCGACCTGGTCTGCTACCGCCGTCGCGGTCACAACGAGGCCGACGAGCCCTCCGGCACCCAGCCGCTGATGTACGCCAAGATCAAGTCGCACAAGTCGACGCGCACGCTCTACGTCGAGCAGCTGATCAAGGAGGGCGTGCTCACCGAAGAGCAGGCCAAGCAGATGGGCGAGCAGTATCGCGACGATCTGCTGGCCGGCAATCACGTGGCCAACGCCCTGGTGAAACAGCCCAACACTGGCCTGTTCGTCGACTGGACGCCGTATCTGGGCCACGAGTGGAGCGGTGACACCGATACCAGCTGCGACCTCGAGCACCTGCGCCAACTGGCGCAGAAGATGAGCGAGATCCCCAATGGGGTCGAGGTTCAGCGTCAGGTATCACGGGTCTACGAAGAGCGTCGCAAGATGCTCGCCGGTAACCAGCCGCTCAACTGGGGCTTTGCCGAGACCCTGGCCTACGCCACCCTGGTCGACGCCGACCACCCGGTACGGCTGACCGGCCAGGACGCCGGCCGCGGGACCTTCTCCCACCGCCATGCCGTGGTCCACAACCAGGAAGACGGTTCGACCTACATTCCGCTGCAGCACATCAAGGAAGGGCAGCCGAACTTCACCATCCACGACTCCTTCCTCTCGGAGGAGGCGGTACTGGCGTTCGAGTACGGCTACGCTACCACCACGCCCAATGCGCTGATCATCTGGGAGGCCCAGTTCGGGGACTTCTTCAACGGTGCCCAGGTCGTGGTCGACCAGTTCATCTCCTCGGGCGAGTCGAAGTGGGCGCGCCTGTGCGGGCTGACGCTGCTGCTGCCGCACGGTTACGAAGGCCAGGGGCCGGAGCACTCCTCCGCGCGCCTCGAGCGCTTCCTGCAGCTGTGCGCCGAGCACAACATGCAGGTGTGCGTGCCGACCACCCCGGCGCAGATCTTCCATCTGCTGCGACGCCAGGTGATCCGTCCCCTGCGTAAGCCGCTGATCGTGATGTCGCCCAAGAGTCTGCTGCGGCACAAAGATGCCACCTCGACCATGGAAGAGCTGTCCGACGGCCGCTTCCAGATGGTCATCCCGGATGTCGGCGAGCGCGATCCGAAGGCGGTGAAGCGGGCAGTCATCTGCTCGGGCAAAGTCTACTACGACCTCGCCAGCTACCGCACCGAGAACCAGCGCGACGATACCGCGATCATTCGTGTCGAGCAGCTCTATCCCTTCCCCAAGGAAGAGCTGTTCGATGCGCTCAAGGCCTTTCCGAACCTGGAACAGGTCGTCTGGTGTCAGGAAGAGCCGCTCAACCAGGGCGCCTGGTATCAGAGCCAGCATCATCTTCGCCTGGTGGCGAGCATGGTGCGCGAAGGGTTGGACCACAGCCTCAAGTTCGCGGGTCGTCCGGCATCCGCCGCGCCTGCCGCGGGCTACATGTCGGTCCATGTGGCACAACAGAGCCAGCTGGTCGACGACGCCTTCAACGCCTGAGGCGCCATGCTGCCGGAACAGACGCGACAGAGAAGAGATTAAGGATACGACATGGCTACTGATATCAAAGCGCCGACTTTCCCCGAATCCGTTGCCGAGGGAACCGTTGCCACCTGGCACAAGAAGGTGGGCGACAGCGTCGAGCGCGATGAACTGATCGTCGAGATCGAGACCGACAAGGTGGTGCTCGAGGTGGTGGCGCCGGAAGCCGGCACGCTCTCCGAGATCAAGATCGAAGAGGGTGATACCTGCGAGTCCGAGCAGGTGCTGGGCGTGCTCGGTGCCGCTGGCGAAGGTGGCAAGGGTGCCGAGGCCAAGGCCGACGACGCCAAGAGCAGCGACGCCAAGTCCGACGATGCCAAGTCCAACGATGCCAAGTCCAACGATGCCAAGGACGACAAGAAATCGTCTGCCAAGAAGCCGGCCGGCGGTGGCAAGCAGCACGAGGTCAAGGCGCCGAGCTTCCCGGAGTCGGTGCAGGAAGGCACCGTCGCCAGCTGGACCAAGAAGGTCGGCGAAGCGGTCAAGCGCGACGAGGTGCTGGCCGAGATCGAGACCGACAAGGTCGTGCTGGAAGTGGTCGCGCCGGCCGATGGCGCCCTGGCCGAGATCAAGGTCCAGGAGGGCGAGCAGGTCGAGTCCGAGGCGCTGCTGGCGGTGTTCAGCGAAGGTGCCGAGGGTGGTGCCAGCGATGACGCGCCCGCCGAGCAGGCCTCCAGCGACGACGACGGCGAGGCGGATGCCAAGGTCGACGGCAAGATCCTGGCCCCGGCGGCGCGCAAGCTGGCGGCCGAGAACGACCTCGACGTGGCCAAGATCGAAGGTACCGGCAAGGGCGGTCGCGTCCTGAAGGAAGACGTGCAGAAGGCCATCGACAGCGGTTCGGCCAAGAAGTCTGCTGCGCCCAAGGCCGACAAGCCGGCCGGCGCCGCCAAGGCCGCACCGGCGGTCGAGGGCGAGCGTCCCGAGCAGCGCGTGCCGATGAGCCGTCTGCGTCAGACCATCGCCAAGCGTCTGGTCCAGGCTCAGCAGACCGCGGCCATGCTCACCACCTACAACGAGGTGGACATGAGCGCGGTGATGGCGCTGCGCAGCCAGTACAAGGACACCTTCCAGAAGGCCCACGACGTCAAGCTCGGTTTCATGGGCTTCTTCGTCAAGGCGGCGACCGAGGCGCTCAAGCGCTTCCCCGACGTCAACGCCTCGATCGACGGCACCGATATCGTCTATCACGGCTACCAGGACATCGGTGTCGCCGTCTCCACCCCGCGTGGTCTGGTGGTGCCGGTGCTGCGTGATACCGACAGCATGAAGCTGGCCGATATCGAGAAGGCGATCGGCGACTTCGGTAGCCGCGGCCGCGACGGCAAGCTCGGCATCGAGGACATGCAGGGCGGCACCTTCACCATCACCAACGGCGGTATCTTCGGCTCGCTGATGTCGACGCCGATCCTCAATCCGCCGCAGACCGCGATCCTGGGCATGCACAAGATCCAGGAGCGCCCGATGGCGGTCAACGGCAAGGTCGAGATTCGCCCGATGATGTATCTGGCGGTCTCCTACGACCACCGCATGATCGACGGCAAGGACGCGGTCCAGTTCCTGGTGGCGATCAAGTCGCTGCTCGAGGATCCGGCGCGTCTGCTGCTGGACATCTGACCGCCCGACATTCGGATCCGCCGGGGTGCGCCCCGGCGGATGGCACACGAGACGAACAGGAAATCTTTCATGGCCGATAAATTCGATGTGATCGTCATTGGCGCCGGCCCTGGTGGCTATGTAGCCGCGATCCGCGCCGCGCAACTGGGCCTCAAGACGGCCTGTGTCGAGAAGTGGGTGAACAAGGAAGGCAAGACCGTCCACGGTGGCACCTGCCTCAACGTGGGCTGCATTCCGTCCAAGGCACTCCTCGAGACGTCGCACAAGTTCGTCGAGACGCGCGATCACTATGCCGAGATCGGCATCAACGTCGGCGACGTCGCCACCGACGTCAAGAAGATGATGGAGTTCAAGAACAGCGTCATCGCCAAGAACACCGGCGGTATCAGCATGCTGTTCAAGTCCAACGGCGTCACCGCGCTGGAAGGTACCGGCAAGTTGCTCGACGGCAAGCAGGTCGAAGTGACCGGCCAAGACGGCAAGAGCCAGACCTACGCCGCCGACAACGTCATCATCGCTTCCGGCTCGGTGCCGGTGAACATTCCGCCGGCGCCGATGACCGATGACATCATCGTCGACTCCGCCGGTGCGCTCGAGTTCAGCGAAGCGCCCAAGCGCCTGGGCGTGATCGGGGCCGGCGTCATCGGTCTCGAGCTGGGCAGCGTGTGGAGCCGTCTGGGCAGTGAAGTGACCGTGCTCGAGGCGCTCGACAGCTTCCTGCCGATGGTCGATCAGGCGATCTCCAAGGAGACCCTGAAGCTGCTCAAGAAGCAGGGCCTGGACATCAAGCTGGGCGCGCGCGTCACCGGCTCCGAGGTCAAGGGCAAGGGCGACAAGCGCGAAGTCGTGGTCCAGTACACCGACAGCGACGGCGAGCAGGAGCAGACCTTCGACAAGCTGATCGTGTGTGTCGGCCGCAAGCCCTACACCGACAAGCTGCTCGACGATGGCGCCGGCGTGAAGCTCGACGAGCGCGGCTTCATCTTCGTCGACGACCAGTGCCGTACCAGCGTCTCCGGCGTCTACGCCATCGGTGACGTGGTGCGCGGCCCGATGCTGGCGCACAAGGCCTCGGAAGAGGGCGTGATGGTCGCCGACATCATCGCCGGCCAGAAGCCGGAGATGAACTACGACACCATCCCCAGCGTCATCTACACCGCGCCGGAAGTGGCCTGGGTCGGCATGAACGAGCAGCAGGCCAAGGAGCAGGGGATCGAGGTCAGCACCGGTACCTTCCCGTTCTCCGCCAGCGGCCGTGCGCTCGCCAACAACGCCCCGGAAGGGATGGTCAAGGTCGTCGCCGACGCCAAGACCGATCGCATCCTCGGCGTGCACATCCTCGGTCAGCACGCCGGCGAACTGATCGCCCAGGGCGTCATCGCCATGGAGTTCGGCTCCAGCGCCGAGGATCTGGCCCTGACCTGCTTCGCTCACCCGACGCTTTCCGAAGCGGTCCACGAAGCGGCGCTGGCCGTCGACGGTCACGCCATTCACATGGCCAACCGCAAGAAGCGCAAGTAAGTCCTACTCTTCGCGCATCTTGCCAGAGGTGCCGTTCTGGTTTCGGAGCGGCACGGGGGCGGGGGCCTTTCAGCGGCCCCTGCCATTCGAGTCACATGCAACCTAATGGCATGAATCGATGAACCTTCACGAGTATCAGGGCAAGCAACTGTTTGCCGATTACGGTCTTCCGGTGTCCAAGGGCTTTGCCGTCGACACCCCCGAAGAAGCGGCACAGGCCTGCAAGAAAATCGGCGGCGACAAGTGGGTCGTCAAGGCCCAGGTCCATGCCGGCGGTCGCGGCAAGGCCGGCGGTGTCAAGCTGGTCGAGAGCCCGGAAGCCGCCAAGGCGTTCGCCGAGCAGTGGCTGGGCAAGAACCTGGTGACCTACCAGACCGACGAAAAGGGTCAGCCGGTCGCCAAGATTCTGGTCGAGAACTGCACCGACATCGCCAGCGAACTCTACCTGGGTGCGGTGGTCGATCGCGCCACTCGTCGCGTGGTCTTCATGGCCTCCACCGAGGGCGGTGTCGAGATCGAGAAGGTCGCCGAGGAGACGCCCGAGAAGATCCTCAAGGCCGAGATCGATCCGCTGGTCGGCGCTCAGCCGTACCAGGCGCGTGAGCTGGCTTTCCAGCTGGGCCTGAACAAGGACCAGATCAAGCAGTTCACCAAGATCTTCCTGGGTCTCTCCAAGCTGTTCCACGACAAGGATCTGGCCCTGCTGGAGATCAACCCGCTGGTGATCACCGACGAAGGCAACCTCCACTGCCTCGACGCCAAGATCAACCTGGACGCCAACGCCCTCTACCGTCACCCAGACCTGCAGGCGATGCGCGATCCGTCGCAGGAAGACGAGCGCGAAGCCCACGCCCAGGAGTGGGAACTCAACTACGTCGCACTCGACGGCAACATCGGCTGCATGGTCAACGGTGCCGGTCTGGCCATGGGTACCATGGACATCGTCAACCTGAACGGCGGTAGCCCGGCCAACTTCCTCGACGTCGGTGGCGGCGCGACCAAGGAGCGGGTGGCGGAAGCGTTCAAGATCATCCTCTCCGACACCAACGTCAAGGCCGTGCTGGTCAACATCTTCGGCGGCATCGTGCGTTGCGACATGATCGCCGAAGGTATCATCGGTGCCGTCGAACAGGTCGGCGTCAACGTGCCGGTGGTGGTGCGTCTGGAAGGTAACAACGCCGAGCTGGGTGCCGAGAAGCTGGCCTCCAGCGGTCTGAACATCATCGCTGCTACCAGCCTGACTGACGCGGCTCAGCAGGTCGTCAAAGCGGCGGAGGGCAAGTAATGAGTATCCTGATCGACAAGAGCACCAAGGTCATCTGCCAGGGCTTCACCGGTGGCCAGGGGACCTTCCACTCCGAGCAGGCGATCGCCTACGGCACCAACATGGTTGGCGGCGTCACCCCGGGCAAGGGCGGCCAGGAGCATCTGGGCCTGCCGGTGTTCAACACCGTCAAGGAAGCGGTCGAGCAGACCGGCGCCGAGGCCAGCGTGATCTACGTGCCGGCCGCCTTCTGCAAGGATTCGATCCTCGAAGCCGCCAACGCCGGCATCAAGCTGATCGTGTGCATCACCGAAGGTATCCCGACGCTGGACATGCTCGACGTCAAGGTCAAGTGTGACGAGCTGGGCGTGCGCCTGATCGGCCCCAACTGCCCCGGCGTAATCACCCCGGGTGAGACCAAGATCGGCATCATGCCGGGTCACATCCACAAGCCGGGCAAGGTCGGTATCGTGTCGCGCTCCGGCACCCTGACCTACGAAGCGGTCAAGCAGACCACCGATCACGGCTTCGGCCAGTCCACCTGTGTGGGCATCGGCGGCGACCCGATCCCGGGTTCCACCTTCATCGACATCCTCGAGATGTTCGAGAAGGACCCGCAGACCGAAGCGATCGTGATGATCGGCGAGATCGGCGGCACCGCCGAAGAGGAAGCCGCGGCCTACATCAAGGCCAACGTCTCCAAGCCGGTGGTCTCCTACATCGCTGGTGTTACCGCACCTCCGGGCAAGCGCATGGGCCACGCCGGTGCGATCATCTCCGGTGGCAAGGGCACCGCGGACGAGAAATTCGCCGCGTTGGAAGACGCCGGTGTCAAGACCGTGCGTTCGCTCGCCGAGATCGGTGATGCGCTGAAAGCCGTTACCGGCTGGTAAGCGCTTCACGGCGCGCAGCTTGCGCCGCGACAACGGCCCGCCAGGCACTGCCTGGCGGGCCGTTTACGTTGTGGGCTAACGTTCTGGACTAAGGTTGTAGGCTGGCTTTGTGGGCTAGCTATGCCAGGAGTTGAGCCGACGGCGCTGTCGCCTGAGAAACAGGGCGTGGCCGGGAAACAGAGCGGCACGAGAAATCAGCGCGGTACCGAGAGCCAGCAGATAGCTTGAGTCGGCGATCTCTCGGATGCAAGATCAGGCATGTGCGACGCCGATCGCGCTAGACGTTCCCTCTCAAGATAATCCTATGGGGTGGTGCAAGATAGCTGTTGGATTATCCGGGTTTAGCATGGGTTCAATGGGCCGGTAATGAAAAGAGCTTTTCAGGCAAATGAAAAGGCTGGCGAAATGCCAGCCTAAATCACGATCGATCATTGTCGTATCACTAGAACTGGAAGATAGCGCTTGCCTGCAGGCGGCTTGCGTCATCAGAGTTGCCGTTGATCTGTTCGACCTCAGCATTTTGGTACTCAAGACCCACTGTAAGGCGCTGCGTGATATCCCATATAACGTTGACAAAGGCATAGTCGATGGTCTCGAACTGGCTGCCGTATTTTTTGGGCATGTCCTGATCGAGACGGGAAAATCCGACAGAACTGAACCAGTCATCGGTCCAGTTATGGTTCAGGGAAATACCGAAGGCCCGCGTCTCGATGGCCTTGAGCTTGTTGTCATCGTTGACGTATACATCGGGGGCGTTACGGTGCCCAGTATTGCCGGGGTTGCCCATGTAGTTGCCGATACCTTCGCCGTAGGTGGCACTACCATGCAGGCTTGTCATGGGTGTGAAGGGCAGGTTGAATTGCGCCTGAATCCCGTAACCTGTGGTCTCGTCATCCACGGTGTTGGTGATGTTGTTGGTAGAGAGTTGGCGTGCCACCCCGGAAAGCGCGAGCAGGCGCTTGTATTCGTAACGTACCGTCAAGTCGGGAAGTTGGCTTTCACCATCGGCGACGCCGGCGTCGTCACGTGCGATCACCGTATCCGGATCTTCCACGGAGAACGATAGATGCCCCGCACCTACCGGCAGGGTATAGCGCAACTGCGCCTGACGCTCGAAGGCATAACCCTTGGGATCGCCAAGCGCTAGGGTACGTGTCCCGCCCACGAAGCTCATGAAGTTCGTCCAGGTGCGCCCAGCGAGGAAGCCGTTGAGCTCACCGTAGGCCTGACGCAGGTTGAAGGAACCGTCGGGAATGAAGTGGCCTTCGAGATACGTCGTCAGGCGGCCGTAATCGGTCATCGTGTGTGTGCGGAAGTTGAGCCGTGACTCATAGGCGGTAAAATCGCTACGTCCATCGGTACGCTTCGATGAATCCATGATCGCATAGGGGTTGGTGGACTTGCCGAGGTCATAGTCGAAGTCGTAGAGCATATCGAGCTTGATGTAGCCACCAAAGGCGACGTCGGTCTTGGTGCCGGGAATATTGATGGTCGACCGATGGTTCCACGGCGGACCTACACGACTAGGTTCACCGGTGACAACGGGTTGCCCCGCTTCGACGACGTCAAAAGCGTGAGCGGGAACGGTCGTCACGATGGCCATGCCTGAAGCGAGTGATACCCAGAGCGCGAGCTTGGTCATCTTGAATTTTGTTATCGCGGATCGCATTTGTGAGCTGCCCTTTGTAGGAAGTTATGAGCGGTTTTCGCTTGAACGAGTATGCGGTCCTGAGGCGTGGAGAAAATTAATTTTTCATCGTCTCCCTATGCATTTTCCTGATGGCGTCTTAATGAAATTCCACTGAATTAAGTCGTGAAAGGGAGTGAGTGTGAGAGGTCGCCGATGCTTGTTTTGTTGCAAACTTTGCTGCCCTGCTAATTGTTTTCTCGTTATGTTTTGTTCGAAATGAAAGTTTCGCTTTTTCTTATGAATTATGGAGGCTGAAAAAGTTCTTCGCAAAAGTCCGGGTAGCTCTCGGGTTTCCGCGAAGAACCAAAATAAAGCGCCAGCTTATTAAGTCTCTGCTGAGATGCGTCATCGGTATTTCGACGGCACGCCACGAGGTAGGTGACCTGCCGATTAAGGGGCTTTTGACATTCTTACAGACTTTCGCTGCATATGGCGGCATAGATATGGAGATTGGAATTGCTGATGACGGCGCCGAGCTTTTCCAGCGAGAAGAAGACGACGCCATAATGGACCATGCTTCGCCAGTCGTGCTCGCGGATCAGATGCAGCCTTCTCGAAGAGCGTTTCGGGATAGACGAGACAGCGCCCCATGCCCACGAATGCCGGGCAGATCGCGCGCCCCACTGTTTTCGTTGGCAACCGCATAGAGGTCGTCGAAGCCCATTGGGAAGGCGGAGTAGTGGTCTATATCTTCTTCCTGCTTCTCATGATCGACGGCGAAGCCGGCCATTGGGGTGTGGGGAAACGACGAGCCCGCCGATGATGTGTGCCATTTTCGATACCTCGTTCCCAAGGTAAACACTGCATAAATATCTGCGTAGGTGAATCGCTGAGTTACGCGGCGCCTGCAATCCCCACCTATACCCTATAGGTGTCGGATCCCGCGTGATTGACCACCCGCTTGGTAAATAACTCAGGGTGCTTGGCCTGCCATTCCTTCATCACCTCAATCGGCGAATGATGGTGTAGCGCCTTTTGTGGAATGTGGTGATTGTACAGCCACGTATAGCGTTTCAGCGTCTGCTCCAGGTCTTCGCCTGAGGCGTATCTTCGAGTCGCCAGCACGTCGCTGATATGGCCGTCAAAGTGCTCCACCATGCCGTTCGTCTGAAGCCTATCCGGCTTGATCAGACGATGCTCGATACCATGGGCTTGGCACTCTTGGTCGAACGCATGGTCACCACTGGGCTTGCGCTCACCGACCCGTGTGAAGCGATCGGTGAAGCATTTGGCATTGTCCATGAGCACTGTCCGAATTTTGAACGTTGCCTTCTGTTCCACCTGCCTCATGAACGCCTGCGCCTCCTTCGTGGCCTGACTGCACCTGACTTCTAGATAGACCCAGCGGGTGGCACGGTCGATGGCGACGTAAAGGTAGCGTTTCTGCTGCTCGTCAGGCATCTGAGGTAAGTGTTTGATGTCGATGTGCAGAAGCCCGGATCGTAGTCCTTGAAAGGCTTGTGCCGAGGCTTCTCATCATCGCCGGCATCTTGCCGAGCCAGTTCTGCCAGTGTTGGAACTTCGCGCCGCTGGAGCATACGATGCAGGCCTGAGCGAGATAACCGGGGGGCGGGAACTCACGCGCCACGACAAGGAGATCATCCAAGCCAAGGCGAAGGAATTCGCGCGCTGCGATCAGCACCTCCTCCTGCTCGGACGTGAGCGTGGCCAGCAGGTTGTGACGCGTGTGTGATCGGTCGTGCACATCGTCACGGTACCGCCAGCGCCGAATGGTTGCGGTGGCGACGCCATACTGGCGGGCCAGATCGCTATCCGTGATGCTGGAGGGCGCTGCCTGGATCTCGGCACGGATCTTCGGTGTCGTGGTCGCTTGTTTATGCAGCTTGATGTTCATGAACCTGCTCCCGGATGAATTGCTGAAGAAGCTCTCTGGCAGCTAGCAGAGGATAGCTTCTGCAGGCGATTTGATCATCCGGGATCCCTCATATAGGCTTCGGTTGCGGTGTTCCGTGCGTATTGAAATTCACCTGCCTGTCGATGTGTTCAGTCTTTTCCAAGGGGAAGTCAGTCGCTGTTATTGAGCGCTAGCAGCGCCATACCCGTCGTCATCGGGGCGTAGTAGAAGCGGTGAACTTCCTCGACGCGCTCGGTCATGGCGCCGCGCATCACGAACCACATGATGACTTCACCGCCCTCGGCGCCGGCCTCCGTCATGACTTCCTTGTGCGACAGTGCGGCAAGCTCGCGGGGTTGGTCCTGGATGCGCTGTAGCCACTGCTTGTCCCATTCTTCATTAATATGCCCAAAACGCTCGCCATTTAGTTGGTGCGAGAGGCCACCAGTGCCGACGACTGCAACGCGGGTGTCCTCGGGATAGGCCTCGACGGCGCGCCGAATGGCCTCGCCCAGCTTATAGCAGCGCAGGCCCGTGGGCAGCGGATGCTGGATGACGTTGACCAGAAGCGGCACGACCTTGACCGGCCAGGCCGTGTCATCGTGATCCCAGAGCAGCGGCATGGCGGTGAGGAAGCCATGATCCAGTGCCATTTCCTGGCACAGGGTCAGATCGAACTCGTCGGCGACCAGGTGGTTGGCGAGATGCTCGGAAAAGGCCGCATCCCCGGGGAAGTCCGGCAAGGGGCGCTTGCCGTAGCCTTCGTCGGCCACTTCGTAGCTGTCGGCCACACCCAGCGCGAAGGTGGGATAGCGGTCGAGAAAGAACTCGGTGCCATGATCGTTGTAGACGAGGATGACGACATCGGCCTTGACCTCATCGGCCAGCCAGCGCTTGACCGGCTCGTAACCGTCGAAGAGGGGCTGCCAGGCGGGGTCGGCCTGTTTTTTCTGGTCATAGGCGCGCCCAATCGAGGGCACATGAGAGGAGCCGATGCCGGCGACGATCTTGCCCATTAGGTTGCTCCTGGCACGTTGCGGGTGGACATGAACTGCTCGTAGCTCTCGCCACGCATCTGTGCGCCGATGGTGTAAAGCCCGTAGCCCAGAGTGGCGCCAAGCTTGAGGAAGAAGAACAGGTTGCCGCCGAGCTGGGTCAGACGCAGCCAGTCACGCTGGCGAATGGCCTGTTTCTGTTCTTCCGACAAGCCGTAGCGTTCCATATAGGCTTCTTCGTCGGCCTTGAAGGCCTCGCGGTTCTCGTCGAATTTGAGCGAATTGCACATCTTGTTGATGGCATAGCCTTGTCGCGAGAGCGCAAGGTCGAAGACATAGGTGCCGGGAATGCCCCAGCGCTCTTGTGCATCCGACATGGCGTGTTTTTCCTTTTCTATTGTGTGGTGACGTGACGCATGGCGTCAGCCATCGCGATGCATGACGAAACGTGCGTGGCGCTCGGCAAAGCGCCAGGCGCCCTGATCGAGGACGCACAGATCGTCGAATTCACCGATCATGGTGCGCCCCGCCAACGGCCAGCCGAAGTGACCGTCCGGCGCGTGCTGGGTATCGGCGGCGAAGACTTGCACGTAGGTGGTGACCCGCGCGCGCTCGGGGCTTTCCACCTGAACACGGATATTGCTGCAGAAATGTCGCGTGATGCGCTGTGCAGGGCGTGCCCGATAGCTTGCCAGGATCGCGTCGCGCCCGGCGAGCGGTTCCTCGGGAGCGGTGGGCCGAAACAGCTGGCCGTCCGGCGTGAAAAGCGCCACGAGCCCGGCATAGTCCTGACGGTCGGTGGCGGCAGCGGCATTGAGGACCAGACGGGTGCAGGCCTGCTCGATGGCCGCTCGGGATGCGTGGGACAAGGCGATCATGCGTGGTTTCTCCAGTGGTCGAGCGCCCGGGCGACAGCGGCGGGGCGCTCCATGGGACTCATGTGGCCGGCCTCCTCGATGACCTCGAGACGGCTGCCGGGAATGAGCCCTGCCATTTCCTCGTGGCGTTCCAGCGGACTCCAGGCATCTTGGCGTCCGCACAGCAGCAGGGTCGGGCAGGCGATGCCGGACAGTTGCTCGGTGGCGTCCGGACGGGCCAGCAGAGCGTCGATCTGGGCGGCGAAGGTGTCGGGATCCTTGCGCTCGATCATCGCCAGAATCGCCTCGACGAGTGTTTCGTCGTCGAGGCGTTCGGGGTGCACCATGCCTTGCAGCCAGGTGCCGCCCATCGCGCGCATCCCGTCCTGGCGGGCCTTGGCCAGCAGCGCGTGACGGTTTTCGCGTTCGCGCTGGCCCGCTTCTCCCGCCGCCCGACCGCGGAAGCCGGTATCCAGCAGCGCCAGGCCCGCGAGACGCTGCGGTGCGCGACGCTGGATCTCGAGGGCGACGCGGCCGCCCATGGAATGGCCCACCGCGATGAATCGCTCGGGCGCGTCTTGCAAGGCAATGTCGGCCATGGCACCGATGGAATCGGCCATGCCGTAGTCGGGCGTGGGCAGCGTGGGGGCGACGAGATGTTCGCGCACATGGGCCCAGACGGCGGCGTCGCACAGCAGGCCCGGCAACGGCAATAGCGGGACGGATGTCATGAAGCGGCTCCGTGGGAGTGGGCCGCGGTGTCGCCATTCCAGACGGCACGCGGCACATGCAAGTGGCCTTCGAAGAGCAGTCGGGCGGTGCGCAGCAGTCCCGCGCGGACGATCTCGCCGTCCGCGTCACGGGTCAGCTCGACGGTGAACTCGCCGGTCGGGTGCTCGATCGACAGGCGCTGTGTCGCTCCCTCGTTCAGCACCGCCAGCCCCTCGGCCACGGTGCCCGGGACCAGGCAGCCACTGGCCACGCTGACCGCACCGAGCACGCCGATGGCCTCGTGGCAGCGATGCGGAATGAACGATCGCGTGGCGAGGTTGCCTCCATGTCGAGGCGCGGCGATGAGGGTCATCTTGGGCACGGTGCGCTCGCTGACGTCGCCCAAGTTCATGCGCGATCCCGCCTCCAGGCGGATGCGTTCGAGGCGTTCTCGCAGTGCGGTGTTAGCTTCCAGGTCGGCACAGCTTTCGTGGCCGCTGACGCCAAGATCTTGGGCGCGTAACAGGACCACCGGCATGCCGTTATCGAGACAGGTCACGTCGATGCCCTCGACAGTGTCGCGCGAGTGGCCGGTGGGCAGCAGGGCGCCACAGCTCGAGCCGGCGGTATCCTGGAATTCGACGATCAAGGGGGCTGCGCTGCCCGGCACGCCGGAAATCTGGGCATTGCCGGCGTAGGCGACGTTACCGCCGGGCGTCGGGACATGGATGATCGCCACTTGGCCGGTGTTGACCATGTGCACGCGTACCGGCGTCGTGCCGTCGTATGCCGTCACCCAGCCGCGCTCGATGGTGAAGGGGCCGACACCGGCGAGAATGTTGCCGCAGTTCTGGCCATAGTCGACGCGCGGGGCGTCGACGACGACCTGGGCGAAAAGATAATCCACATCCACGTCGTCCCGGGTCGGACGATCGACGATTGCGACCTTGCTGGTCAGCGAGGTCGCCCCGCCCAGGCCGTCGATCTGACGCGCATCGGGCGAGCCCATTGCGGCGAGCAATACCGCATCGCGCCGGTCGGTGTCGCGGGGGAGGTCCTCGGCGAGGAAGTACAGCCCCTTCGAGGTGCCGCCGCGCATCTGCAGACACGGGATGCGCGTCTGGCTCATGACGAGGACTCCATGGCACGTGCCAGCGCCTGCGGGTCGTCGTAATAGGTCAGGCCCTTGTCGGCCAGTCGCTGGCGCATGTCGTAGATGTCGAGGCCCAGTTCGCCATTGGCCAGGCGCACGCGCTTGTCTTCCTCGGCGGCGGCGCGCTTGCGGCTGGCGGCGACCACGCCGTCGGCCTCGTCGCGACGCACCACGACCACGCCGTCGTCGTCGGCGACGACGATATCGCCGGGGTTGACCCACTGGCCGGCGCAGACGACGGGAATGTTCACCGAGCCCAGGGTCTCCTTGACGGTGCCCTGGGCATGCACGGCGCGCGACCAGACGGCGAAGCCCATTTCACGCAGGATGCGAGTGTCGCGCACGCCGCCGTCGAGGACCAGGCCGCGCACGCCGCGGGCCTGCAGCGAGGTGGCCAGCAGGTCGCCGAAATAGCCGTCGACACAGGGCGAGCGCGTGGCTACCACGAGGATGTCGCCGGGCTGGCACTGCTCCACGGCGACATGGAACATCCAGTTGTCGCCGGGCGAGACCAGCACGGTCACCGCCGAGCCGCTGATGCCGCGATCCTGCTGAATGGGGCGGATCGCGGGGTCGAGCAGTCCCTTGCGGCCCTGGGCTTCATGCACGGTGGCGACGCCCTCTTCGCCGAGGGCATCGATGTGTTCGTGCTTGGCCCGGGGAATGTCGCGTACGACGATACCGGGCGTTTCCAGTGAGGTCGTCATGCCAGATTCTCCGTGACGCGAGGAAAGATGCTTTGATAGCCCTCGGCATACTGGATGTTCTTGTTCGCGGTGATGCCGATGTTGCGCTTGGCCTGCACGCCACGCTGCAGGGCGACGCGGGTATAGTATTCCCAAAGGTGTTCCTGGCCGGCCATGCACTGAATCGCGCGGTACTTGTCGTCCCACACCTCGGTGATGTCGAGCAGCACGTCGGGGCGCCACTGGCATTGCTCCGGCTGGTGCGGCTCGAAGCAGTAGACGGGCGGGGCGCCGACGATGGTCTCGCCGGGATTGTGGCCTTCCGCCTGGGCGATGATGCGGGCTTCCTGGGCGAGGTCGGTGGCGAGCGGGTGATCGTAGTTGTAGGGATCCTTGAGCGAATGCGTGAGCACGAACTCGGGCTGCACGCGGCGATAGACCTCGACGAGCCGGAACAGCGTTTCCTTGTCGGCGCGCATGGGGTAGTCGCCGATATCGAAGAACTCGACGCTGGCCCCCACGGCCGCGGCGGCCGCTTCGGCTTCCTCGCGGCGGGCCGCCTTGACCTTTTCCTCGCTCATGTTTCCCTGGCGCCACAGCTTGGCGGATTCGCCCCGTTCGCCGAACGACAGGCAGACGATATGCATGGCATAGCCCTGCCGGGCGTGCAGGGCGATGGCACCACCGGCCCGCCATACGAAATCCGCCGAGTGTGCGCTGACCACCAGGCCAGCGGGAGAAGAAGACGCGACAGTCATGAGCGATAACCTACCGTTGAAGACGATGGTTTCATCCTGTCAGCTTGCCTGAAACGCGAATAATGTTTTTCGTTGGCGTCAATATGCGTTTTGCTTATGCGCCGATCCCCGCCACGATGCGGATGGCCATGCTCCCTTTATGGCATATCGTGCGGCGCCCCCATGCGGCATGCTGGACGCAGATTCATGTCGAAAGGGTCAGCCATGACCGAGCTGCATCGCGAGGCATTCGATTACGCACCCAACATGCGGCGCTTGCGTGCGGTCATCGCCGTGGCCGAGGCGGGCAGCGTGATGCGGGCGGCCGAGGCATTGCACCTGTCGCAACCCGCTGTGACACGGGCGGTGCGTGACCTGGAAAAGGAGCTCGGCCTGGCACTGTTCGAGCGCCATCGCAGCGGCATGTTATGCACCACGGCGGGGAAGATAGTCCTGCATCGCTTCCGGCGTGCCTTGCAGCAATTGACCGAGGCCGAGACCGTGCTGGCACGTCTGCACCCCGAGGGCAATTTCGAGCGCCTCCCGCAACGCTTGTCGCATCGTCAATTGACGGTGCTGGTAGCCGTCGCCGATCTGCATAACGAACCCCTGGCGGCCAGGCGGCTGGGCCTGACCCAGCCGGCGGTCAGCGGCAATCTGCGTGATCTGGAACGCCTGCTGGGCATCGCGTTGTTCCTGCGCACGCAACGCGGCATGCTGGCCACCGATGGCGGTGCGGTGCTGATTCGTCATGCCAAGATGGCCCTGCGCGAGCTGTACCTGGTCAGCGATGACCTCTCCGCCTGGCAGGGCGAGGTGCGGGGGCGCGTGGTGATCGGTACCTTGCCGCTTTCCAGCTCGCTACTGGTGCCGCATGCCGTGGATGCCTTGTTGCGTGAATTGCCGGGCCTGAACGTGACCATCATCGAGGGCACCTACGACGCCCTGTTCGAGTCGCTGCGTCATGGCGAGATCGATATCCTCATCGGTGCGCTGCGTCAGGCGGGTACCAGCGAGGACACGCATCAGCAACGTCTCTTCCATGACCGCCTCGCCGTCGCGGCACGCCACGGTCATCCCCTGATGAAGCACGCCGCGCTGCAATTGAGCGATCTGCTCGATGCGCAATGGATCGCCCCCCGGCAGGGCACGCCGGCGCGCGTGAGTTTCGAGCAGGAGTTTCGCAGTGCCGGCCTGCAGCCGCCTTCGGTCGTGGTGGAGTCCGGCAATCTCAGTACGATTCGCACCCTGCTGCTCGACAGCGACCGCGTGACGCTGGTCTCGCCCCATCAGGTGTTCTTCGAAGTCCAGAGCGGCCAGCTGGCGCTGCTTCCCATCAAGCTGACGGGCACGCTCCGCCCGATCGGCATCACCACACGTGCCGACGACTCTCCGACCCAGGCCTTGAAAGTCCTCAAGGATATCTTGCTGACGCTTGGGGAGCGCATGGCCGATCCTTCCTCGTCTACTCGGGCGTGACCGGGATAGCAAAAACGTATACCCAAGCATGTGATTTGAATTTGTTGTCGTGAATGAGGGCCGGGTACGGTGCTTTCAGGCTCCGTTTCTTTGCGTCCTGGTGGGAAAACGGAGAATAAAATAAGACAAAAGTTGAAAAAAAGTCGGGAGACGCCGGAATGAAGACGTTGAAAAGCCGTGCCCTATTAACCCTGGCCGCTGGTATAGCGCTGGCTGCCAATACCGGCGTGAGCGCTGCTGAAATCTTGAAGCTCGCACACTTCGTATCGCCGGCGCATGTCGTCAACAGTGCCGTCGTTTATCCATTCAAGAAGGGTGTCGAGCAGCAGACGAGCGGAGAGCTGGAAATCAAGGTCTACCCGGGGGGCGAACTGGGGTCCGGCCCCATGGAACAATATCCGCGCGTGCTGCAAGGGGTGGCGGACATCGTCTGGGGATTGCCGGGGTACACTTCGTCGCAATTCAAGAAATCGATGGTCGTGGAAATGCCCGGTGCCATTCCCGACGACATGCATGGCTACGACATGCTCTGGAATGCCTATGAAGACCAGTTGAAGAGTGAGTTTCCCGGCACCAAGCCACTGGCGCTCTGGGTCAGCGAGCCGAACATTTTCATCATGAAAGATGAAGAAATCCGCACGCCAGAAGATCTCAAAGGACTGAAGATTCGTGTCTCGGGAGAAATGACGGCTGCGCTGATCGATGCCTACGGTGGCACGCCCGTACAGATGCCCGCCGGTGAGATTTACAATGCGCTGCAAACCGGCCTTATCGATGGCTTGGTGACCGGCGCCAGTGCTATCAACGACTTCAAGCTCGATGAAGTGGCCAACGTCTATTCGGTGGGGGCGCCCCTAGGCCACATCATGTTTTATCTGGTTATGAATCAGAAAAAATATGGCAGCCTTCCCGCCAAGTTCCAGCAAGCCATCGATGATAATAGTGGTGAAAAACTCTCTCGCAGCGCTGAGCAAGGATGGAATGCCCGTGCCAACGAAACCTTGAAAAGCATTCGTGAGGATTCCGATAATAAGGTGATTGAGCTCAGTCTGGAGGAGATCGCAGAGTTCAAGCGCATTGCCGATAATTTCCGCGAGCGGCGTCTGGCGGAAAGTGGAACTCATGACGTGCTTGATGCCATGCGTGGGGAGTGAGTTCTTGATGAGTCACTTTCTCACGCGGGTGGCCCGCACGCTGGATGGATTCGTAAGACTTTCCAGCGTGATCGGCACCTTGGCCCTGATCTTCGCGGTATCGGTGACCTTGGCCGATGTCGCGGGGCGTCTGCTCGGATACCCCTTGCCGGGCGGTCAGGACCTGTCACAAATGACTATGATCATCATCGTGTTCGGTGGTATGGCGCTCTGTGACCGGCAGGGCGGAAATATCGCCGTGGATATCTTTGAAGACAAGTTTTCAGCGCAGATGAATCGTTGGCTGGATGTGGTGGGCTGGGTACTGGGATGTGCCATCTTCATGGCTATTGGCTATACAATGCTCGGCGCGGCGGAAATCTCGAAGTTGCTCAACTTGAGCACCAATATCATCGCGATTCCCAAGGCGCCGTTCCAATACATCGTGGCGTTTTTTGCCTTTTTGACGGCGCTTTCCATGCTGGCACGCATCGTTTCGACGTTATTGGCTTCATCCCACCGGCATGCGTCTTTGCAAAAGGAAGATGACTTATGAGTACCGAGCTGGTGGGTGCCCTGGGCATCCTTGCGCTGTTGGCGCTTCTGGTACTGCGAATTCCTGTGGCCTTCGCGATCTTCGTCGTGGGCTTTGGAGGGATTACCGTGCTCGACAGCCTCAACTCCGCCTTGAGCCTGTTGGCTAGCGAAACCTTTACCATCGCCTCGAACGCCGAGCTGATCGTCATCCCCTTATTCATCTTGATGGGCAACATCGCCACCGAGGCGGGCATGAGCCGCAAGCTTTATGATGCCGCCTATGCACTCATCGGCTCGGTGCGGGGCGGTCTGGCGTCGGCCACGGTGGTGGGGTGTGCCGGCTTCGCCGCGCTCTGCGGCTCCTCCGTGGCATCGGCACTCACCATGGGACGCGTCTCGCTCAGCGAGATGGAGCGTTTCAACTACAGTGCCAAGCTGTCCACGGGGTCGGTGGCGGCCGGGGGGACCCTGGGGATTCTCATTCCGCCTTCTACCGGCTTCGTGATCTACGCCATCCTCACGCAGCAGTCAATCGGCCGCCTGTTCCTGGCGGGCGTGTTGCCCGGCATCATGCTGTGTCTGCTGTTTGTTCTCCTGATCATGCTGCTGGCCACCATCAAGCCGGTTCTCGCGCCCTCCGGTCCCAAGACGTCATGGCGAGAAAAGCAGCAGGGGCTGCTGGGCGCGACGCCGATCCTGCTTATCATCCTGCTGACGATCGGCGGCATTTACTCGGGCATCTTCTCTCCCGTGGAAGCCGCCGCCGTGGGCGCCGCCCTGACGATCCTGTTCGGCGCCGCCATGCGCAAGCTGCCCCTGGCTTCCTTCTGGCGGGCGGCACAAAGCTCCATCACCACCACGGCGACCGTGATGCTGATCCTGATCGCCGCGCACATGCTCAACCCCTTTCTGGCCTTGAGCCATATTCCGCAGGCCCTGGGTGATTTCCTGATGGCCCTGGATATCGGGCCGTATGGCGTCCTGCTCTTGATACTGGCCTGTTACCTGGTACTGGGCTGCTTCCTGGAAGGGTTCGCGATGCTGGTGCTGACCATGCCGATCTTCTTCCCTGTCATCACCCAGTTGGGGTTCGATCCCATCTGGTTCGGCGTGCTGGTGGTGCTGACACTGGAAATGGGACTTATCAGCCCGCCAGTGGGCGTGAACGTCTTCATCGTCAAGTCCGTGGCGCCCAATGTGCCGCTGCGCGACATCTTCGAAGGGGTCATGCCGTTCTGGCTAGTGATGATCGCGGCCATCGGGCTGTTGATCGTCTTTCCCGATATTGTGCTGTTTCTTCCCGATACGATGATGGGCTAGGCGTGTAAACCCATCAGGGTGTTCACGGATAGCCCCAGCCGACTAACCAGAGGTTGGTAAGCCAAACTGAGATGTAGGCGATGCCAGTGGTACGGATGAAGCCAGGCCGTTAGATGCCTGCCTCGCTCGTCCGAGCTTGCATAAGCCTGTGCCTAGGTGTTGGGTCCCGAGAAGTAGCGGTTCGGGTTGTCATGGAACCGTTCTGCCTAACCGTTGGCGGGAGGGCCGTAAGGCTTGGTTCGACGATACTATAGCCCCAACCGCTGACAGCGTTCGCGTGGCCTTTTTGGATCCAAAGACGTCACGTCGCGTTCGAGGCGTGCCCTACGCCGCCCAGCCCGAACAGCGTGCCGTACCGTAGCCCGATGTAGGCATGCTCGCGCATCAGCATCTCCGCCCGGGCCCCCTCACCGCGTGATAGCGCCTGAAACACGAGTTGGTGCTGGGTATGTGCTATGCGCAACTTGCCGTATTCGCGATCCAGCGCCGTGTCATCGATGATGATCGAATCGGCTGAAGCGAAGGGCAGATGATCGTTGCGCGCGATCGCATCGTGGATTACACGGCTGCCGGTGGCGCCGACGATGGCACGATGAAACTCCTGATTGAGGGTGGCCCAGAGTTCGATATCTGCCTGGTCGAGATACCCCTTTTCCAGCAGCGCCCCTTCACGCGACAGGCAGTCACTCAAAACGGCCTCGACCTCCTGCGGCATGCCTTTTTCCGCCAGGCGGCGCGCCGCCAGCCCTTCCAGGGCACCGCGTACCTCCACCGCACAGAGCACATCCTCTTCGGAGAACTGACGCACGACATAGCCGCGAGTTCCGGTCTTCTGCAGCAGGCCCTCTTGCTCGAGCGTACGGAAGGCCAGCCGAACCGGCATGCGCGACACCTGGAGCCGTTCGGCGACATGCAACTCCTTGAGGCGCTCGCCTGGCGCGTAGACGCCTTCGCTGATGAGCTTGCGCAAACTGGCGATGACATTGAGGCGACCATTTTTTTCCGATTTTTCCGGCATCTACTCGCTCCTATCGGCGCCTTCATCTTTGGATCCAACTAAAGGCTATCTTGACCCAGGGAGGCCTTAAAATCTTTACTTTGGATCCAAAGAACAAAAAGTTCACTCACTCTGAGGAGATTACCATGTTCCCCAAGAATACTTGGTACGTGGCCTGCACGCCGGACGAGATCGAAGAGAAGCCGCTCGGCCGCACGGTATGCAACGAACGAATCGTCTTTTTCCGTGGCGAGGGTGGCCAGGTTGCTGCCGTGGAAGACTTCTGTCCCCACCGAGGTGCGCCCCTGTCGCTGGGTTTCGTGTGTGACGGGCAACTGGTCTGCGGCTATCACGGACTCGAAATGGGCGGTGACGGTAAGTGCTCCAGCATGCCGGGCCAGCGCGTGCGCGGCTTCCCCCGCATTCATGCGTATCCCGTCGTCGAGCGTCACGGCTTCATCTGGGTCTGGCCCGGGGATGCCGAGCAGGCCGACCCGAACCAGATCCCCGAACTGCACTGGGCCAACGATCCCGAGTGGGCCTATGGCGGCGGGCTCTATCACATCAATTGTGATTACCGCCTGATGATCGACAATCTCATGGACTTGACCCATGAGACCTACGTTCACGCATCCAGCATCGGCCAGCCCGAGATCGAGGAATCCGCACCGGAAACCAAGGTCAATGGCGACGAAGTGCTGACCATCCGGCACATGGAGAACATTCCCGCGCCGCCGTTCTGGCAATCCGCGTTGCGCGCCAACAACCTCGCCGACGACGTCCCCGTGGATCGCTGGCAGATCTGTCGCTTCACCCCCCCCAGCCACATCCTGATCGAAGTGGGTGTCGCGCATGCCGGCAAGGGGGGATACGATGCGCCGGCCGATGCCAAGGCATCGAGCATCGTAGTGGATTTCATCACGCCGGAAACCGAGAACTCCATCTGGTATTTCTGGGGCATGGCCCGCAACTTCAATCCGAACGACGAAACCCTTACCGAGCAGATCCGCGAGGGCCAGGGCAAGATCTTTGGGGAAGACCTGGAAATGCTCGAGTCCCAGCAGCGTAACCTGCTCCTTTATCCCGACCGCCGCCTGCTGATGCTCAACATCGATAGCGGGGGTGTCCAGGCTCGACGGGTCATCGACCGTATCCTCAAGGCGGAAGCCGAAAACGCGCAGCCCCAGCAGGCCGCCACCGCCAGTTGATGGATCTTGCACAACGAAGGATCGGCGCGTGCCGATCCTTTCCCGGTTCGCCGTTCCCCCGGCAGTAGGTCATCCCATGAACGATAGTACGCTGTCTCTGTTCGTCAGAGTCACCCAGAAATGCCAGGAAGCCGAGGGCATCTTCAGCTACGAGCTGTCCGATCCTCACGGGCGCCCCCTGCCCGCCTTCAGTGCCGGCGCGCACATCGATGTACGCGTCAAGGAAGGCGTGATTCGCCAATACTCGTTGTGCGGTCATCCGCAAGAACGTGATCGTTACTTCATCGCCGTCCTGCGCGAGCCCCGTTCTCGCGGCGGCTCCGTCGCCATGCACGACGAGATCGAGGAGGGCGATCTTCTGCAGATCAGCGCCCCCAAGAACCACTTTCCCCTCGAGCCCGCCAGGCGTTCGATCCTGTTCGCCGGCGGCATCGGTGTCACGCCGATTCTGTGCATGGTCGAGCGTCTGTCGCACACCCAGGCTCAATTCGAGATGCATTATTGCGCCCGCTCGCGGGAGCGCATGGCCTTCGCCGACCGCCTTTCGCAGTCGGCCTATGCCGACCAGGTGCATTTCTATTACGACGATGCACCGGAAGCCGGCAAGCTGGATGTCGCGGCCGTCGCCGGTGAACCGAACGACGAGACGCATATCTACGTCTGCGGCCCGGGCGGCTACATTGACCACGTCATGTCGACCTGCAAGGCCCAGGGCTGGCCACCGTCCCAACTGCATACCGAGTACTTCAGCGGTGTGGAGACGATGTCAGAGGAAGACGAGAGCTTCGAGGTGAAGATCGCCAGCAGCGGCGCGACCTTCTCGGTGCCCAAGGACAAGAGCGTCTACGAGGTACTGAGCGAAAACGGCATCGACATCATGGTGTCGTGTGAACAGGGGGTCTGCGGCACCTGCCTAACGCGAGTCCTCGAGGGTGAGCCGGACCATCGTGATCTCTACCTCGACGACGACGAACATGCCGCTAACGATCAGTTCACGCCGTGTTGCTCTCGCGCCAAGAGCAAGACGCTGGTGCTAGACTTGTAAGCCTCACCTATCCATACCTTCTGGCGGTGTCCCGATGCTTACGGGACACCGCCACTTTCAAGTGGTTTGCGCACGAGGACCCGCGAGCGATACAACCGCGAAGCGAGCCACCGTGCATGCGACACCATGCCGGAGACACGCGATCAAATTCTTCCTGGCCCTTGAGCGATAACGCTGCCGGTACACACTTGGGCGTGTCACGAACATGCACTGGCAGCAGCTGGATAGCCGTGTCTCCCCGCTCTGAAACGTTACGTACCTGTCACCGTTCTCGCGGCTTGCAACGTCTGTGTCGGCGGTAGGGGCTAGAGGCTAGGTTTTAGGTCCCGAGAAGTAGTGGTTCGGG
Source organism: Salinicola endophyticus (assembly GCF_040536835.1). Lineage (NCBI taxonomy): Bacteria > Pseudomonadati > Pseudomonadota > Gammaproteobacteria > Oceanospirillales > Halomonadaceae > Salinicola > Salinicola endophyticus. The sequence continues at coordinate 2,809,875 of NZ_CP159578.1, read as the reverse complement.
TTGCCATGGAACCGTTCGGGCTCTTTCTGCCATTGCTCAAGGATAAACCCAATCGGTGTCTTGCCCTTGAGCGCTCTGAGAGGTCGGGCACTGTTATAGGCCCATAGATAATCCTTCAGATGGGACTGCAGCTGCTCCAGCGAGGTGTAATGGAACGCCCGAACCGTGGCCTCCTTGATGGTGCGGTTCATGCGTTCCACCTGACCGTGCCAACGCACTAACGGCAAGGTAGAACGGTTCATTCAGACCTTTCTGAACGAGTGGGCCCATGCACGGATCTAAGCAAGTTCGGACGAGCGGGGCAGGCATCTACCATCTGACTTCATCAGCTCAACTAGCATCGCCCGCATGCCAGTTTGTACGGTTAGCCGGCCGGGGCTATCCGTGAACAACCTGATGGGTTTACACATCTAGTTGGCGATCAGCGCTGCTGACGACGAGCCATCATGCGCAGGAAGGCGCGGCCGGCGGTGGCGAGAAAGATCGGGAAGCCGGCCAGCAGATAGAAGTAGTAGGTGACGAAGCGCCAGATCAGCACCGAGGCGGCGGCTGCCTGGGCGCCGATCAGTGGGGTGAGCAGTGCCGAGGAGGTGAGTTCGGCGCCGCCGGCGCCGCCGGGCAAAAAGCTCAGCTGGCCGGCGGCCATCGACACCATCTGCACCAGGAAGGTCCAGGCCCAGTCGATATGCTGCCCCAGCCCCTGAACCACCAGGAACAGCACGCTGTAGCGCACCAGCCAGTGGGCGCAGCAGAGCAGGAAGATCGCGAACAGTAGCCTGCGTGGCAGGCGCAGGGTCTCGACCAGCGAGTTGCGAAAGTGCAGCAGGCGCCGCGCCAGACCGAAGCGCGAGCGGCGCTTGACATTGAGCTTCTCGAGCCAGCGCCCGGTCACCTGCATCACCCGGTTGTAGTGGCTCAGGGTCAGCCACAGGATCGCCAGCGCACTGACCAGCAGCGTAGTGGGCAGGCCCACCAGCCAGCCCAGCTGCAGATCGACCGCTTCGATCAGCACATAGGCGGCGACGCCGACCAGGCCGGAGAGGAAGAACAGCAGGTCGGTGAGCTGATCGACGGCAAAGATCGCCGAGGATTGCGCCGGGCGCACCCCGCGCCGGGCGAGCAGACCGAGCAGGGTCAGCGGGCCGCCGGTGCCGCCCGGGGTGGCACAGATGGCGAATTCGGTGGCCATCACGATCGAGAAGGCGCGCGCCTGTGACAGCTTGCCGGCGCGCCCGGCCAGCAGCAGGCGCAGGCGCAGGGCGTTGAGATTCCAGCACACGAAGATCATGCCCAGCATCAGCAGCAGCGTGGAGGTGGGGAAGCCGCGCAGCTCGGTGACGATACCGCGCCCGCCGATCAGCAGGGGAATCGCCAGTGCTGCCACCAGGCCCAGCACCAGACACCAGATGATCCGTTTCATGCCGCCGAACGATCCTTGCGCATGGCGAGGTCGGGGGCGTGATGATCCAGCCAGTGCTGCTTGGTCACCGCCTGGCGTCCTTCACCCATGAGCTGCTCCACCAGCCGATACCAGTAGTCGTAGGAGGTGCGGTAGCGCATGTCGACCGGATGCAGGGCCAGGCGCAGCAGCGCAGCCTGCTGGAAGCGGCGCTGCTGGATCGCACTGACTACCCGCGACATGCCGCGTCGCCAGGCGCTGCGCGCGCTCCAGACGATGCTCGGCGCCTTGATCGGATCGAAACCGGGCAGGCGGTAGAGCTGCTGCGGATCACTGGTGTAGGTGAAAGGGCGCTGACGCAGTGCGGCGCGGGTGCCCTGGCTCATCAGCCAGGCCGGCGCGACGAAGCCGCCGTGGGGCCAGCCGCAGGCATCGAACTGGGCCATGCCATCGTCGAGCAGGGCGCCGGCGGTGGCCTGGTCGAGGGTGTAGAACTCCCCCTCCCAGGTGTAGATGCGGCGCATGTAGAAGTCGTGCAGGGTGCGCGGCCGAGGGGCATCGTCACGATGGAAGTAGCCGTGCAGCACCAGCTCGTCGCCACGGGCGAGGCGGCTATCCAGGACCCGGCGCAGCTCGTCGCTATGGCGACACTCGCCGCGGCCGTGGAAGTCGGGCACCACCAGCCAGGTGATGGGAATCGGGCCGAGCCGCTCGCTCAGGCGGTCGATCTCCTCGACGAAACCTTGGTAGTCGGGCCAGGTTTCCGGCGCGATGTCGTGCAGGACCAGTGAGAAGTGCTGATCAGCCATGCTGCGATCCGTGCTGTGTCGCCGCAGTACTGGCGGTGGCGCTGGTCAGGCGACGGTAGTGCGCGAGGAGCCCGTCGATGACGATGTCCCAGTCGTGGTGGCGCTCGACGTAACGGCGCGCCCGGCGTCCAGCCTGTTCGGCGTCGTGCTGGGTGAACAGCTCACGCACCGCGCGCGCCATGTCGGCGGGGGAGTGCGGCTCGCTGAGCAGACCGCAGCCCAGCGGTACGTTCTCGGCCAGCGCACCGGCGCGCGCGGCGATCACCGGAATCCCGCTGGCCATCGCCTCGAGGGCGACCAGGCCGAAGGTCTCCTGGGTGCCGGCGTGGACCAGGACATCACTCGAGGCGAGCCAGCCGGCGACCTCCTCGGTCGGCGTGTAGCGGTCGATCACACTGACGTTGTCCGGGGTCTGGCTGGGCATGCTGGGTCCGACCAGCAGCAGGTGATAGCCCTTGCCCAACTGGCGTGCCATCTCCAGCAGGTGGTGCAGGTTCTTCTCGCGCGAGCCGCGGCCGACGAAGATCAGAAGCTTGGTGTTGTCGTCGAGACCGAGCTTGGTGCGTAGTGCCGGATCGCGGAAGCGCGGGTGGAAACTTTCGAGATCGACCCCCAGCGGCTGTACCGCGACATGCTCGATCCCCAGCCGGGTCAGGCGCTCCGCCATCACCCGGCTGGGCGCCAGCACCTGATCGAAACGGCGATAGAGCCGGTGGACGTAGCGTTCGACCAGGCGGTCGGTGCCGCTGCCGAGGCGGTTGCTGATCAGGCGGGGCAGGTCCGAATGATAGAAGCCGACCACCGGTACGTCGAGCTTGCGCCCGGCGTCGAGCGCGGCCCAGCCGGTGACGTAGGGGTCGCCTGCCTCGATGATGTCCGGTTTGACCCGCAACAGCTCGCGCTCCCAGCCGCGGCGGCGCAGCGGAAAGCGGTAGCCCTGACTGAACGGCAGCGGCGGTGAGGGGACCTCGTGAACACCGCCATGGGAGACCAGTTGGGGGCCGGGGATCAGTAGACTGCAGGTGACCCCGGGGAGCTTGGCCAGGCGCCGGTGCTTGGCGTCGAGGTAGGTACGAACCCCGCCACTGGCGGGGGCATAGAACATCGTGACGTCGGCAATATGCAACGAGCCGCTCCTCTAAAAAACGATCCCTGTCGATACGGCGCATTCCGAGAATGGCGATGACGCCAGAAAAGACCGGATGACGGAGTGCCGGCGGATCGCTCCCACCGGACGTTGAAGGTCTTTCCTAGACAGCAGTATATCGCGTCGCTGTCACAGGGTGTTCACACCATGGTGGTAGCCTGCCAGCGCCGTCCCTGGCGCCTGCGGCTCGGTTCATGTCACTCGGCGGGCGTCGCCACCAGCGAGCGGGTCGCTTCGCGCGCCTCGACGAGCTTGACGCGCAGCGTGCCGCCCAGTTGATAACAAGGTTCGCCGGCGATCTGGATGCGGCCTTCCTTGTCGTCGATCGCCACCTGATCGCGGTCGCTGTGCAGCATCGGCGCGGGGATGAAGGCGGTGGCGCCGTTGGCGCTCAGCCGCACGCGCATGCCGCCACGACGGATATCGATGATATCGGCGTCGTACACCGTGCCTTGATCCAGGAACTGCCCCAGATAGCGCACATAGAGCCAGTCTTTGACGTCGCGTTCGGCCATTCGGTTCAGTCGGCGACGCTCGGTCAACTGCTCGGTCAGGCGCTGGCTGGCTTCCGCCGGCGCTGCTTCGCCCTTGAGCACGCGCTTGATCAGGCGATGATTGACCATATCGCCGTACTTGCGGATCGGTGAGGTCCAGGTGGCGTAGGCGGGCAGACCCAGGCCGAAGTGGGGGCCAGGGCGGGCGGACATGTTGGTGTAGCCCTGGAAACGACGCAGGCGGGCATCGAGCCAGGCGTCCTCGCGGCTATCCAGCGCCCGGCGCAGTTCACGGTAGCGCGGCAGCTCGCTGAGCTGTTCGCGCTCCACCTCGATCCCCTGAGCGGCGAGGAACTCCAGTGCCGGGTCGAGTTTTTCGGGCTCGAAGGCGTGGTGGACGTTGAAGATACCGTGCCCCACTTCCCGCGACAGCAGGTCGGCGCAGCAGGCGTTGGCGACGATCATCGCCTCTTCGATCATGCGCTGGCCGGTGCGGCGGGTTTCGGTCCGGATAGCGAGCACGTTGCCGGCGTCGTCGAGATCGAAGACGTAGTCGGGGCGATCCTTGAACACCAGGGTGTGCTGCTCGCGCCAGGCCGCGCGGGCCTGGGCCAGATCGCGCAAGGCCTCGAGCTGGGGCGCGATCGCCGCCGCCGGTGTCGCGGCGTTGTTCACCCCTTCGAGCCAGTCGGAGACGTCGTCGTAGACCAGCCGCGCCTGGGAGCGGATGGTCGCGGCGAAGAAACGGTACTCGCCGAGCGTGCCATCGCGGCCCACCTGCAGACGGCAGGCGAGCACCGGGCGTTCGACGTCGGGCTTGAGCGAGCACAGATCGTCGGCCAGCGCTTCCGGCAGCATGGTCACGTTCTGACCCGGCAGGTAGACGGTGAAGGCGCGGGTACGCGCTTCCTGGTCGGCCGGGTGGGACTCGTCGACATAGGCAGTGGGATCGGCGATCGCCACCGTCAGGGTCCAGCCGTCGTCGCTGGTCTCGACGCGCAGGGCGTCGTCCATGTCGCGGGTCTTCTCGCCGTCGATGGTGAAGAACGGCTCGGCGGTGAGGTCTTCGCGCTTGAGACCCTCTTCCTGCAGCGGCCAGCTCTCGGCGGCCGGCGGGCACTCCTGCTCCAGCGCATGGCGCGCCAGCGTCACCCGCCACGGCACGGCGGGGTCGTCGCGCTTGACCACCAACTCATCGATCTGGGTGAAGAAACCGCGGTCGTCGGGACGCAGCGGATGGCGTACCAGACGTGCCACGACCCAGTCGCCGTCGGCGATGCTGGCCTCGTCGAGGGAGCGCTTGATGCGCGCCTTGAGCGGCTGGTTGATCGAGGGGTGATCGGGGATCACCGCAAGCCGGCCCTCTCGCAGCTGGACACGGGCGATGAAGCGATCGAGGGAGGCTTCGATCAGCTTCTCCGGCTCGGCCTGCTTCTTGTCGCCATCCTCCTTGATCGCGGCTTCGATACGGTCGCCGTGCAGAACCTGCTTCATGGCGGGCGGGGGAATGAAGTAAGAGGTTCCGTCCTCGGTCTCGAGGAAACCGAAGCCCTTGTCAGTGGCTTTGATCGTGCCCTGGGCACGCGGGGTCTGGGCGCGGATGTCTTGCTTCAGCTGGGCCAGAAGAGCGTTGTTCTGCAGCATCGTATCGAATCGGTCGTTGGGCGAGAGCGACACTATACGGATTCCGGCGTTTTCACGCCAACCCGCCGCGCCGGCTCGCGGCCGGCACGGCCGGTGCTTCAGCCCGCGTCAACCGCCTCGGCGATCGGCGTGTCGCCCGCCAGCAGCACGTACTCGCGCGCCGGGGCGGGGTGCCCGAGCACCGCCAGGGCCACGCTGGCGACGTCGTCGCGTGATATCTCGCCACTGGCTGCGGCCGCCTGCGACAGCGCGACGCGGCCGCTGCCCGGTTCATCGGTGAGACGCCCCGGCCGCAGTACCGTCCAGTCGAGCTCGCTGGCCATCAGGTAGGCGTCGGCGGCGCGCTTGGCGACCAGATAGGGCTGCAGCTTCTCGGGCCCCGCCAGCGGGTCGACGTGCAGGGTGGAGACCATCACGAAACGCCGGATGCCGGCTTCGCGCGCCTCGTCCACCGCGCGCATGGCGCCGTTGAGATCGATCATCAGGGTGCGGTCGAGGCCGGTGGACGCGCCGGAGCCGGCGGTGAACAGCACCGCGTCGCAGCCGGCGAAGGCGGCACGCATGTCGCCGGCGAGATCGCCGATCACGCTCTCGACGCCCAGCTCGTCGAAGAAGGCCTGCTGAGAAGTGTCGCGGAGCATGGCGCGCACCGACGTTCCCTGGGCGGCGGCCTGCTGGCAGAAGCGGCGGCCGATCTGACCGTTGGCACCGATGACCAGTGTCTTGCTCATCTCGTCTCTCCTCGCTGTTGTGACGACGTCTCGGGTCTACCTCTGAGCATGGCAGAGGATGCGTGATACGACCAAAGTGGGGGCTGGTGAAGTGGTATTACAGTGGTTATGTTAGTGGTATTGAACTGGTATCTATCCTGACGCCTAACCTTGGAAAGCCGCGCCATGCCGTCGTCACTCTCCCGCCTGCAACTCGATGCCTCGCGCGCCACGCCGCTCTATCGGCAACTGGCGCAGCAGCTGATCGAGGCGATCGAGTCGGGGGACTGGGAGGCGGGCGAGGCGCTGCCCTCCGAACGGGTGCTGGCGGAGACGCTGGACATTTCACGCATCACCGCGCGCAAGGCGCTCGACCGACTGGTGGCGCTGGGGCTGATCCAGCGCAGCCGCGGCTCGGGCACCTTCATTGCCCCCCGGCTCAACCAGTCGCTGACCCGGCTCACCAGTTTCACCGAGCTGCTGGTGCAGCGCGGGCATCGTCCGAGCTCGCGCTGGCTCGAGCGACGTCTGGGCGTGCCCACGGCGGAAGAGGGACTGCGCCTGGGGCTGACCGCGGACAGCCGGGTAGCGCGGTTGAAGCGTCTGCGCCTGGCCGACGACGTGGTGGTGGCGGTGGAGGAGAGCTGCCTGCCGGTGAGCGTGGTGGCCGACCCGCAGGCGGTCGAGCACTCGCTCTACCGCTATCTCGAGAGTCAGGGCACCCCGGTGGTACGGGCGCTGCAGCACGTCTCGGCGTGCAACGCCGACGCCGAGCTGGCAGCGCTGGCCGAGGTCGCCGAGTCCCAGGCGCTGCTGGTGATGACGCGTCTGGGCTATCTGGCGGACGGAAGGGCGGCGGAATTGACCGTCACCTACTGCCGTACCGACTACTACGACTTCATGGTGGAACTGACGCAGTGATGCCGACGGCGGCATCACCCGAGGAGAGTACATGCTGTACGGCAACATCCTGACCCCGGACGGCTGGCGCCTGGGCTGGCTGCGCTGGCAGGCGGGGCGGGTGACGGCGATCGACGGCCAGGCGGTCGACCCCAACGACAACGCGCATCCGCGGCTGCTGCCCGGGTTCGTCGACCTGCACGTGCATGGTGGCGGCGGTGCCGACGCCATGGAGGGCGGCGAGGCCGCGGCGACCCTGGCACGCACCCATGTGCGCTTCGGCACCACCAGCCTGCTGGTCACGACCATGACCGCGCCGCCGGTGGAGATCGAGCGCGCCCTGCGCGATGCCGCGGCGTGGATTGCCGCGCCCCCCGAGTGCGCCGCGCGGCTGCTCGGCGTGCACCTGGAAGGGCCCTATATCAATCCCGGCAAGCTCGGCGCTCAGCCGCCCTGCGCGCGCCCCGGCGTGATCGCGGAGGTCGAGGCGCTGCTGGCGCTGGCACCGATCCGGCTGTTGACCCTGGCTCCGGAGCTCTCCGGGCACGCCGAGCTGATCCGTCATCTGGACGGGCGCGGCGTGCGAGTGCAGATGGGCCACTCGCTGGGCAGCTATGAAGAGGGCGTGGCCGGGCTCGCCCACGGTGCCCGCGGTTTCACGCACCTGTTCAATGCCATGAGTGGCCTGCACCACCGCAAGCCGGGCATGGTCGGCGCCGCCCTGGCCCACGCCGAGTACGCCGAGATCATCCCCGACCTGTTGCACGTGCACCCGGGGGCGATCCGCGCCGCGCTGCGCTGCATTCCGCGGCTCTACGCCGTGACCGACTCCACCGCGGCGGCGGGTATGCCCGACGGCGAGTACCGGCTCGGCGCGCAGCAGGTCACCAAGTGCCTGGGCGGGGTGCGCCTGGCCGATGGCACGCTCGCCGGCAGCACCCTGACCATGGATCAGGCGCTGCGCAATCTGGTTGCCATCGGTCTCGATCTGGCCGATGCCGCCCAGCGGCTGTCGCGCTTCCCCGCTGACTTCCTCGGCGAGCACGAGATCGGTCGGCTGGCGGTCGGCGCCCACGCCGACGTGGCGGTGATGAGCGCCGATCTCGATCTCGACGCCGTCTATGTCGGCGGCGAGTGTGTCCACCGCCGCGACGCGGCGCCCACCGTGGAGACAGACCCATGTCGCTGATGCTGGAAGAGGCGCTGAGCGCCCCGCAACGCCTGCGCGAGCAGTGGCAGGCCAATGCCGCCACGGTGGCCACGTTGGGGCGCGAGCTGCGCGCCACCGATCTGCACGGGGCCGTGACCGTGGCCCGCGGCAGCTCCGATCATGCGGCGGCCTATTTTGCCTACCTCGGCATGAAGCGCCTCGGGTTGCCGATCACCTCTATCCCGCCGTCGCTGACCACCCTTGCCGGGACGCCATGGCGGGTCTCCGGGCAACTGGCGCTGGCGATCTCGCAGTCCGGGGCGAGCCCCGATCTGATCGCCACCCAGCGCGCGCTGGCGGCGGGCGGGGCGCGTACCCTGGCGCTGGTCAACGCCCTCGACTCCGAGCTGGCGGCAGCCTCGCAGCACAACCTGGGCCTGCATGCCGGGGGCGAGCAGAGCGTGGCCGCGACCAAGAGCTATCTCGCGACCCTGGCCGCGGCGGCGCATCTGATCGCGGCGTGGCAGGGCGACCCCGAGCTGCTGAGCGCTCTCGAACGGCTACCCGAGCGGCTGGAAAGCGCCGCCGCCTGCGATTGGCAAGCCGCGGTGGAAGCGCTGGTCGATGTCGACCGGCTGCTGGTGATCGGACGCGGGGTGGGGCTCGCCGTCGCCCAGGAAGCGGCGCTCAAGTTCAAGGAGACCTGCGGCATTCAGGCCGAGGCGTTCAGTGCCGCCGAGGTCAAGCACGGCCCGATGGCGCTGATCGAACCCGGCTACCCGGTGCTGGTGCTGGCGCCACCGGGGCCGGATCAGGCCGGCCTGCTCGACCTGGCGGCGTGGCTGCGCGGGGTCGGCGCAAGAGTACTGCTGGCGGCGGACGCCAGTGTCGCCGGGCGCGAGCTGGACGTGATTGACGCCGGCCACGACGATCTCCAGCCGCTGGCGGTAATCCAGAGCTTCTATGTCATGGCGGCACGCCTGGCGGTGGCCCGCGGCGGCGATCCCGATCGTCCGCGGCATCTGCAGAAGGTGACCCGCACGCTCTAGACCGCGCTCCAGCATCACGCTCGGCCGCCTCCCCGTCGCCCCCATTTACTATCTCGGGTGGGGGCGCGGGCAGGCGCTACCCATTCACGCTTTGACACGCCGCCGGAGGTCTCATGGCTGCTTCTCCCCACATTCTCAGTGCGCCCCTGCGAGGCCTGGTGGTGGCGCTCGGTGAGCTACCCGATCCGGTCTTCGCCGCCGAGGCCCTGGGGCCTGGGATTGCGCTCGATCCGCTCGATGACGCCCTTCACGCTCCCTGCGCTGGCGAGGTGATCCAGTGCGCGCGCACGCGCCATGCGGTCACTCTGCGCGACGATGCCGGTGGCGAGTGGCTGTTGCACCTGGGGCTCGATACCGTCGATCTGGCCGGCGACGGCTTCAGCCTGCTGGTTGCCGAGGGTGAGCGGGTCAGCGCCGGCACGCCCCTGCTGCGCTTCGACGCCGACCGGGTGGCGCGCCAGGCCAAGGCGCTGCTGACGCCGATCGTGCTGACCAACGCCGTGGATCAGCGCCTCGAGCTGCTGGTGACCCCGGGGCAGGTGGTCGAGCGCGGCGAACCGCTGTTGCTCTGTCATGGTGCGGGTGGTGAGCGAGAAGGTGGCGAGGCTAGCGGCGGCGAGGGCACAGACAGTGCGAGTGGCACCGAGGCGGTGAGCGGCGCGGGGCGTGATGCAGCGAGTAGCGCAGGCGAATGTGCTGACGAAGGTGCCGAGGCCCGCGGCGAGGCGATTGTCGCCGCTGCCAGCGGTATCCATGCACGCCCGGCGGCGCGTCTGCGCGCCATCGCCCGGGCGCACGACGTCGCCCTGCGGCTGATGGCGGCGGATGGTCGCGAGGCCGACGCCGCGAGTGTCAGCGCGCTGCTCAACCTGGGGCTGGTTCAGGGTAGCCGGGTGACCCTGGTGGCCCGGGGCGCGCAGCGCCAGGCGGCACTCGCCGCCGCCAGCGCACTGCTGGGCACCGAGGAGGTGGCGTCTGACGTCTCGAAGGCGCCCGACGCCGCGTCGGCCGGGGGCGTTTCCACGGCGCCCGAGACCGCGCCGCCGGCGAGCGGCGTGCGCCAACAGGAGGAGGGCTTGCTGCGGGGCATCAGTGCCAGCGCCGGGATCGCGATCGGTCCGCTGCGGCGCTACGACCCGCCGCTGCCGCGGGTCGCCGAGACGGTCGCCGACCCGGCGACGGAGCGTCAGGCGCTGGCGGCGGCGCTGGAGACGGCCGCCGCGACGCTGGAAGCTGCCCGGCGTTCGGCCGAAGCCCAGGGGCAGCGGGAGGAAGCAGAGATCTTCGAGGCGCACCTGGCGTGGCTGGAGGACCCGGCGCTGCGTGCGGTAGCCGAGCGCCATATCGCCGCTGGTCAGGGCGCCGGGCAGGGCTGGTACGCGGCGCTGCAGGCGGAGATCGAGCGCCTGCGCCAGAGCGACAGCGCGCTGCTGGCGGCGCGCGTCGACGATCTGCGTGACCTGCAGCGGCGGGTGATGGTGGTGCTGGCGACGGACGACGGCGCTGCGGAAGCCGCGGATGATGATCTCGATGGGGCGATTCTGACCGCCCGCGAGATGACGCCGTCGCAGTTCGTAGCCGTGGCCGAGCGTATCCAAGGGCTGTGTCTGGCCGCCGGGGGGGCTACCTCGCATCTGGCCATCCTCGCCCGGGCGCGGGGCATCCCCTGTGTGATGGGGCTGGGCGAGGCGCTGCTCCAGCTCGACGCCGAACACGCGGTACTCGATGCCACCCGCGGCGTGCTCGAGAGTGCGCCCGACGCCGAGCGCCTGGCGGCGCTGGAGGCCGAACGTGAACGTCGACAGGCGCAGGCACGCAGCGCGGCCGAGCAGGCCGGTGCGGCGGTGATCACCCGCGACGGTCGCCGGGTGCAGGTCGCGGCCAATGTCGGTTCGGCGGCGGAGGCGCAGGTCGCCGCGCGAGCCGGCGCCGACGGCGTGGGCCTGTTGCGCAGCGAGTTTCTGTTCCTGGGACGCAGCGCAGCGCCGACCCGCGAGTCCCAGCGTCACGAGTATGCCGCCGCGCTGGCCGCACTCGATGGCAAGCCGGTGATCGTGCGCCTGCTCGATATCGGCGCCGACAAGCAGCTCGACTATCTGTCCCTGCCGGCGGCCCCCAATCCGGCCCTGGGCGAGCGCGGTATCCGCCTGTGGCAGGCCTTGCCCGAGCTGTTCGAGACCCAGCTCGATGCGCTGCTGCTGGCGGGCAACGAGGCGCCGGCGGCGGACGCGGCGATGCCGCTGCACCTGATGCTGCCGATGGTGAGCGATGTCGGCGAGCTGCGCTGGGTGCGCCAGCGCCTGGCGGCGCGCGCCGCCGCACTCGGGGTCGGCCGGCTGCCGGCCCTCGGGGTGATGATCGAGGTGCCGTCGGCGGCCCTGTGCGCCGCGAGTCTGGCCCAAGAGGCCGACTTCTTCTCCATCGGCACCAACGACCTGACCCAGTACGCCCTGGCCATGGATCGCGAAGTGGCGGATTTGGCGGCGCACTGCGACGTGCTCCACCCCGGCGTGCTGCGGCTGATCCAGGCCACCCTCGAGGGGGCCCGAGGCCGCTGCCCGGTCGGGGTGTGCGGGGCTGCTGCCGGCGATCCGCTGGCGGCGGCGCTGCTGGTGGCGATGGGGGTCGACGAGCTGTCGCTGGAACCCGCCGGCATCGCCGGTCTCAAGGCGTGGCTACGCGAGCTCGACGCCGCGGCCCTGGCCGCCCGGGTGCCGGAACTGCTGGCGCTGGACGATGGCGCCGCGGTGCGCGCGGCGCTGGCGGCGTGGCTCGATGCCTCGGCGCCTGCCGCACCGGCGTGACCCAGCGCCGATGCCATATTCACACGCACTAGCAATAGTACAAGCACAATAGCCAGGAGAGGGTCATGCTCCAGACGATGGGTACCCGGCTGATGGCCGGACTGCAGAAACTCGGGCGCTCGCTGATGCTGCCCATTGCCGTGCTGCCGGTGGCGGGGCTGCTGCTGCGCCTGGGCCAACCCGACCTGCTCGACATCGGGTTCATCGCCAATGCCGGCAACGCGGTCTTTTCCCATCTGGCGCTGATCTTCGCCATCGGCGTGGCGGTGGGGTTCGCCGATGACGACAACGGTGCCGCCGGGCTGGCCGGGGTGGTCGGTTACCTGGTGCTGGAGGCGGTGCTCGAGACGCTCAACCCGGAGATCAACATGGGCGTGCTCGGCGGGATCATCATCGGCAGCGTGGCCGGGCTGCTCTACAACCGCTACAAGGCGATCAAGCTGCCGGACTATCTGGCGTTCTTCGGCGGGCGACGCTTCATCCCCATCGTCACCGGGCTCTCCGCCGTGGTACTCGGCGGGCTCTTCGGGGTGATCTGGCCGCCGATCCAGCACGCCATCGACCAGCTCGGCCAGTGGCTGATCGACGCCGGCGATCTGGGGCTTTTCGTCTATGGCGTGTTCAATCGGATCCTGATCGTCACCGGTCTCCACCATGTGCTCAACAGCTTCGTGTGGTTCGTGTTCGGCAGCTACGACGGTGCGACCGGCGACCTCAACCGCTTCTTCGCCGGCGACCCCAGTGCCGGCGGCTTCATGGCGGGTTTCTTCCCGGTGATGATGTTCGGGCTGCCGGCAGCGGCGCTGGCGATGTACCACGCCGCGCCGCGCGGCCGCCGCGCCCAGGTCGGCGGGCTGCTGTTGTCGCTGGCGCTGACCGCCTTCCTCACCGGGGTGACCGAGCCGATCGAGTTCTCGTTCATGTTCCTGGCGCCGCTGCTCTACGCCTTCCATGCGCTGATGACCGGCCTTTCGATGGCGCTGATGGATCTGCTCGGGGTCAAGCTCGGCTTCACCTTCTCCGCTGGCGCCTTCGACTACGCGCTCTCCTACGGTCTCTCGACCCACGGCTGGATGATGATCCCGGTGGGGCTGGCCTACTTCGCGCTCTACTACCTGGTGTTCCGCTGGGCCATCGCGCGCTTCGATCTGCCCACGCCGGGGCGGGAGCCAGAGACGGCGACCGCGACCGCGGCGACCCAGGCCGGTCCGCGCGGACCCGCGTTCGTCGAGGCCCTGGGCGGGGCGGCCAATCTGCTCAGCGTGGGCGCCTGCACCACGCGCCTGCGCCTGGTGACGAAAGAGGCGGATACCATCGACGAGGCGGCGCTCAAGGCGCTGGGCGCGCGCGGCATTCTGCGGCTGCGCGGCGGCGGGCTGCAGGTGATCCTGGGGCCGATCGCCGACGCCGTGGCCGACGATATCCGCAGCGCGCTGCGTCAGCAGGGCGCGGCGGTCGCTGCCGTGCCGGCGCCCGCGGCGGGGGACGCGGAGCACGCCGCGCTGGCCACCGCCGAGCTCGATGCCGACTCCCGGGCGGCGTGGCTGGCGGTCGTGGGCGGACACGACAACCTGCGCCAGGTGAGTGTCGTCGCCACGACCCGGCTGCGCCTCGAACTGACCGACCGTCGGCAGCTGGACGAGTCCACGCTGCGCGGGCTGGGCGCCGCCGGGGTGCAGCGCTTCGCCGACGGTACCCTGCATGTGGTGATGGGGCCGCAGGCGGCGGCCGTGGCCAGGAGTCTGGCTGACTGAGCCTCACGCGCGGTGCGACAGTGGTATCTTGAGGCGCGGACGACGCCTGTGTCGTCTGCGCCTCGGTGCGGCGCTGTGCCCGCGCGTCGTAAGAGCTCAGCGAGCGCAGGCTGCGCTCGCACCCAGTCCCATTCGCCCTAGTTCCATTCGCCAGAGTTCCATTCGCCAGAGCCACAGGAGCGCTCATGCCTCTCTACCTGATTGCCAGCGATCTCGACAGTACCCTGCTCGACGCCGAGCACCGTGTCGCAGCGTTGACCCGCGAGACGCTGGCGCAACTGGTCGCGCGCGGCCACACCCTGGCGCTGGCCTCCGGGCGTCACCACCTCGATATCGCCGCGATCCGGCGCCAGCTCGAACTCCCCGCCTGGATCATCAGCAGCAACGGCGCCTGCGTATTCGATGCCGACGACCGCGTGGTCAGTGAACGTCTGGTACCGCCGGCGCTGGTGGAGGCGCTGGTGGCGCTGCCGCGGCCGGCGTCGGTGCGGCTCAATCTGTATACCCGCGAGCGCTGGCTGATCGACGCCGAGGCGCCGGAGTTGTTGCCACTGCACGCCATGACCGGTTTCACCTACCAGGTCGATGCGCTGCGCGACCTGAGTCAGGAGGCGGTGAGCAAGGTGCTCTATATCGGTGAGCCGGCGCTGCTCGCACCGCTCGAGCGCACGCTGCGCGAGCGCTACGGTGAGGCGCTGCACATTACCTATTCGGCGGCCAATTCGCTGGAGGTGATGCAGCGCGGGGTCGACAAGGGCAGCGCGCTGGCGCAGACCCTGGCGGCGCTGGCGATGCCCGCCGCGCAGGCGCTGGCCTTCGGCGACAACTTCAATGACATCGAGATGCTGACGCTGGCCGGCAACGCCTTCGTGGTCGCCAATGCCCACCCCGAGGTGATCGCCCGACTGCCCCGGGCGGAGCGCATTGGCGCCCATCACGAGGCGGCGGTGGCGCATACCCTGCGGCGTTTCTTCGCGCTCGACTGAGAGGGCGCTTACAACATACCTGCGTTCTACGTCGGCGGTCAGCTCGGCTCGCGGCCGCTCTGGGCCGAGTCGTCCAGCCGGCGCAGCTGCTGCCACACCTCGCGGCGGAGATCGGCCAGGCGCGGGCGCTCGTCGGCGGTGAAGGCGATCGGGCGGGTGGTGGCGATGGCGCGCAGACCGAGCCTCGCGGTCAGCAGGCCGGCGCCCAGTCCCTGACCGGCGCGAGTGGAGAGCTTGGCGGCGAGGTTCATCGACAGCAGGTCCATGCCGGCATCGGTGACCATCTCACTGGCGCCGGCGAAGGCCATGTTGCGCAGTACCTCGCGGAACAGGCGCAGACGGCTGGCGTAGCCGAGCTGCAAGCCGTAGAGCGCGGCGATACGATCGAGCATGGAGATGTTGCGCCACGCCATCAGTGCCATGTCCACCAGGGTCAGCGGACTCACCGCGACCATCACCGCGGTCTCTCCCGACATTCGTGTGATCAGCCGGCGCGCCGCCTGGTCCCGCGGGCGCAGCAGGTGCCAGGCGAGCAGTTCACGGGTTTCGGCGGCGCTGTGATGCGCCTCGTGCGCGGCGATGAAGGATTGCCAGTGCGGATGCCCCTGCGCGAGCCCCATCTGGGTGCGCAGCGACTCGGCCAGCGCCAGCGGTTCGGCGTTCTCCTGGGCGCCTTCGCCGCTCGCCGGCCAGGTGTCGTCGAGGCGCTCGCGCAGGCGGGCGTGGCGGCGCAGCTTGCGTAGTCGCCACAGCTCACCCAGCAGCGCCTTGCCGCCGAGGCCGAGTGCCAGCAGCCCCAGCGCGCTCCAGGCGCCGGCCAGCCAGTCGCCGCCCAGGGTGGCCTGGTAGAGGGTCTGGCCCGCCTCCAGGGTGCCCAACCCAAGGCTGGCGGTGAACAGCACCAGCAGCCCCCAGCGACGCTTGCGCGGCGGCGCCAGGGCGGCATCCAGCGCCGGCGAGGGCATCTCCTCCTCGGGCGCCGGGGTCGAGGCCTGCTCGGGCAGGTAGGCGTGCGCGCCGCGCAGCGTCGCGGCGTCGTCGGTGCGCTCGTCGCTGGCGGCGGGCTGGTCGAAGCGGCGGCCGGGGCGTGGATCGCTCATCGCAGTTTGTCTCCCAGCAGCCAGTCGAGCGCTGCGTCCATGCGGATGTGCGGCAGCGCGCCGCCATCGGCTCGCGGCGGGCGAAAGGCGGTGAAGGTGAAGCCCTGACGCTGCCAGAAACCGGCATCGGGCGGCCGCGCGGGGACGTCGCCGGGATAGAGCAGCAGCGGGGCGTCGTCGAGGCCGTGTCCACGCAGCGCCGGCTGGCGCTGGCCGTCGCTCTCCACCTCGCGATTCTCGGTGGCGCGGATCGCTGCGAGTGAGAAAGCGCGTACCGGGACGTCGGCGTAGCGCAGATCCTTGAGCGGTTCGGCCAGCAGGGATTCGAGCAGCGCAACCAGATGAGGGTGCTGATCCGGGGTGACGTGATCGGCCTTGGTGGCGGCGATCGCCAGCCGGTCGATACGCGGCGCGAACAGCCGGTTGATCAGGCCGCGCTTGCCATAGTCGAAGCTCTGCATCAGCGTGGTCAGGGCGGCGGCGAGATCCTCGAAGCGTTCGGGGCCGGCGTTGAGCGCGCCGAGCACGTCGACCAGCACGATCTGACGATCGAAGCGGCGAAAATGCTCACGGTAGAACGGCTTGACCACGTGCTGCTGGTAGTGGCGAAAGCGCCGCGTCAGGGTCTTGTAGAGGCTCTCGGCGGGCAGCGCTTCGAGCTGGCGACGGTCCGCCTCGGCGATGCCGGGCAGCGGAAAGAACTGCAGCACCGGCGCGCCCTCGAGTTCGCCGGGAAGCAGGAAGCGCCCCGGCTGCAGATGCGAGAAGCCGGCCTCGCGGGCCTGCCGGAGAGTGTCGGCGTAAAGCCCCGCGAGCTCGGCCAGGCGGGTCTCGTCGAGCGTCTCGTCGGGGCGATGGGCGGTGACCGCGCGGCGCCACGGCTCGGCGAAGCGCTGGCGCTCGGGGCCCATGGCCGCGAGCTGGGTCTCGCTCCAGCCGAGGAAGTCGTGGCCGAGCAGCGGCAGGTCGAGCAGCCACTCGCCGGGATAGTCGATCAGATCCAGGGTCAGATTGGCGGTATCGCCCAGCAGGCCGCGGGCGCGCCGGGTCTTGAAGCGCAGCTTGAGGCGCAGCTCGCTGATTCCGCGGGTCGGCTCGGGCCAGCGCGGCGGCTCGCCGGACAGGCTGGCGAGCGCCTCGTCATAGGGGAAGCGCGGAATGCCCAGGTCGGGCTGCGACATCCGCTGGGCACCGAGCAGGCGGCCTTCGCGGGCCGGCTTGAGCAGGTCCAGCCGGGCATCGATACCGGCATGACGCAGCTGGTTGACCAGCGAGGTCAGGAACGCGGTCTTGCCGGCGCGGGAGAGCCCGGTCACCGCCAGGCGCAGCTGGCGATCGCGGCCGCGCTCGATCAGGTTGTGAATCTCTTGGGTCAGGTCTCGGGGCATCGCCTCGTTTTCCGCACGCATTCGCCGTCAGGGTAGCTGAAATGTGTGGGTAAACCGCTGTTCAGGCAAGGGTCCGACACAAAAAGGGCGCCCGGATACGTGAACGCCCCGCACTGGGCGGGGCGCTACTGGAGGGTTCCGTGTCGTCGTCGGATGCTGAATGCGGCCGACCTCGACGCACTCAGTTGGCGAAGGTGAGGTAGATCGCGAACACCAGCACCAGCAGCAGGATGCCCACCGGCACCGCGCCTTTCCACGGAGTCAGATCGACCGCCTTGACGTCCTCCTGGATCCAGGCTTCACGCCGCGGCGCAATCTTGCCGATCAGCAGCATGCCGAGGATCAGCAGCACGAACACCCCGGCGACGAAGTGGTACTGGTTGGTCAGGTCGAGGATGGCGTTGAACGGCGGCACGAAGTAGCCCAGCGCGATCAGTACGATACCGCCGATCAGGCCGAAGATGGCGGCACTTTCGGGGACGCGCTTGGTCAGCAGGCCGACGATCACCACCGCCAGGATGGGGATGAAGTAGATCGCGTTCATCGTCTGCAGATAGTCGAACAGGCTCTCCTGTCCGGCCAGCAGCGGGGCGATCGCCATCGATGCCACTGCCATGATCCAGCCGAACACCTTGCCCGACTTGACCACCTCGGCCTCGCTGGCGTCCTTGCGGAACACACCCTTGTAGAGGCCCAGGCTGAACAGCGTGGTGGTGCTGTTGAGTGCCGAGTTGAACGAGGAGAGGATGGCGCCGACCATCACCGCGGCGAAGAAGCCGGTCAGCCACGGCGGCAGCAGATGAAACACCAGATGGCCATAGGCCTGGTCCGGGGCGATACCGTCGCCGGCGTAGAGCTGGAAGGCGATGATCCCCGGCAGCACCAGATAGAGCGGGCCGAGCAGCTTGAGGAAGCCCGTCAGCAGTACCCCCTTCTGGCCTTCGGCGAGGCTGCGCGCGGCAAAGGTGCGCTGGATGATCTGCTGGTTGGTGGACCAGTAGAAGAGGTTGATCAGGAAGACGCCGGTGAACAGCGTCGGCCACGGGACCTGCTGGTCCGGCCCGCCGAGGGAGTTCAGGCGCTCCGGCTGGACTTGCTGGATCGCGTGCCAGCCGGCGGCGATGCCGTTGCCGTCACCCACCGCGTCGAGCCCCAGGTAGACGATCAGCAGACCGCCCACCAGCAGGCCGATGGCGTTGATGGTATCGGACACCGCGACCGTGCGCAGGCCGCCGAACAGCGCGTAGATCGCGCCGATCAGGCCCACCCCCCAGACCGTCAGCCACAGCAGGGTGGTGCTCGAGTCGATGCCGGTCAGCACCGGCAGATCGAGCATCCCCTGCAGGCCCACGGCACCGGAGTAGAGAATGATCGGCAGCAGGATCACCGCGTAGGCGATCAGGAAGATCACGTTACAGATCAGTTGGGTGGTCGGGCCGAAGCGCTCCAGCAGCAGCTGCGGCACGGTGGTGATGCCGCTGCGCAGGAAGCGCGGCAGGAAGAACAGCGCCAGCAGCACCAGTGCGACCACGGCGACCACTTCCCACGCCATGACGCTCAGGCCGTCGGCGAAGGCGGCGCCGTTGAGCCCCACCATCTGCTCGGTGGAGAGGTTGGTCATCAGCAGCGAACCCGCGATCAGCGGGAAGGTCAGGCTGCGTCCGGCGAGAAAGTAGCCGCGGGTGTTGCTGAGATCGTCACGGTGGGTGATGCGCCATGTGATCAAGGCGACCAGCCCCGTGAAAAAGAGAAACGAGATCAGAGTCCATGCATGCATTGGGGCAGTTCCTGGTTGAATGCATCCCGGCGGCGCCGTCTCGGGCTTGCCGCATTACGCTGCGGAGTGTCGGGTAAGTGGGCGCAAAGCGCTATTCGCCATTTGTCTGACATAGCCTGTGCAATGTCTAGGCATGAGCTGGGGCTTACCGAGATCGAAGAGCCGAATGGCGCGATCAGGGGGGAGAGCGTGCCGAGAAGGGCGGTGGCAAGCGGCTCGAGTGCCCGGCGGGATGGTCCCGGGGGTAGCTGAAAAGGGCCAGATACGCCATTATGCCCAGCCAGCGGCATCGCCGGGATGGCAGCATGGCTTCAGACGCCGGCCTCCATGTGTATCTTGTCGGGGGCTGGCAGCAGGTACTGCGCCGAGAAGCAGACGCGGCGCTCTCTATAGGTCGGCGCGGCTTGGCGGCGGCGCCTATGCTAGACTGCGGCTGTCACAGAGGCACGGATGCTTCGCTATCCCGTCGTTTTTCGTCGCAAGTTATCATCGCATTGCCCTTGCCATGGCAAGGCGAGGTGTTGTCGGCGCGCTTCGTTGCCGCCTGCCGCGGCAGGCTCGGCCCGGTGTCCGTGGTGCCACCGGATGAGCGTGTTGTTACCGGACAAGATAGTTTTGAAAGGAGTGTGAGTGTGAGTGCATCGATCCGGCAAGGTAACCTTCAACGACGCAAGGGTCTGATACCCGCGGCGGCCCTGGCTGGGCTGCTGCTCAGCGGCATCGCCCAGAACGTGCTGGCTTTCGGCTTCGACGACGTCGCCAAGCAGGCCGAGGAACTCTCCCAGCAGGGTTACAGTGAACCGGAACGCAATCTGCCCGACGAGCTGCGCAACCTGAACTTCGCCCAGTACGAGCAGATCCAGTTCAAGCGCGACCGCGATGTCTGGAGTGGGGATGGGGTGCCGTTCACCCTGAGCTTCTTCCACGAAGGCATGCATTACGACAGCGCGATCAAGCTGCACAGCGTCGACGAGCAGGGTGAGGTGCACGACTTCACCTACAAGCCCGACGACTTCAGCTATGGTGATCTGCAGCTCTCGGACAAGGTCAAGAACAGCACCGATCTGGGCATCGCCGGCTTCAAGGTGAACTACGCGCTCAACGACAACCCGCGCAAGGACGAGACCATGGTCTTCCTCGGCGCGAGCTATTTCCGCGTGGTCGGCAAGGATCAGGTCTACGGTGTCTCCGGGCGCGGCCTGGCGGTCGATACCGGTCTCTCCTCGGGTGAAGAGTTCCCGCGCTTCAAGGAGTTCTGGGTCGTCAAGCCGAGCAAGAGCAGCCAGTACCTGACCATCTTCGCGCTGCTCGACTCGGCCAGCGTCACCGGCGCCTACCGTTTCGTGCTGCGCCCCGGCGCCGACACCGTGGTCGACGTCAAGTCGCGGCTCTACCTGCGCCGTCCGATCGAGAAGCTGGGCATTGCACCGCTCACCAGCATGTATCTCTATGGCCCGGCGCAGCCGTCCTCCGAGCTCAACTATCGCCCCGCCATCCATGACTCCAATGGCCTTTTGATCAGCGACTCGCAGAACGGCTGGACCTGGCGTGCCCTGGCCAACCCGGCCAAGCTGATGATCAACGAGCAGGCGACTCCACGGCTGCGTGGCTACGGGCTGATGCAGCGCAACCACGACTTCGCCGCCTACCAGGATATCGCCAACCGCTACGATCTGCGTCCCAGCGCCTGGGTCGAGCCGCAGAACGAGTGGGGCGCGGGCAAGATCGAACTGATCCAGATTCCGAGCCCCAACGAGACCAACGACAACATCGTCTCGATGTGGCTGCCTGAGACCGCGCCCGAGCCCGGTACGCCGCTGGACTACGACTACCGTTTCACCGTGACCAAGAACGAGAGCCGCTATGCCGATCCGTCGCTGGCCTGGGTCGAGCAGACCCGCCGCTCGCGCGGTGAGGTGCTCAAGGACAATCTGGTGCGTGAAGCCGACGGCTCGCTGGCGTTCGTGATCGATTTCGACGGTGCCGCGCTCTCGGGTCTGGGTGCCGACGCCAACATCAGTGTCCAGGCCAGCGTGGGCGACAACGGTGAGCTGGTCAGCAGCCGCGCCGAGCCCAATCCGGCCACCGGCGGCTGGCGGGTGTTCGTCAAGGTCAAGCGCAGCGACAACAGCAAGCCGCTGGATATCCGCGCCTATCTCAACAAGGGTGACCAGCGCCTCTCCGAGACCTGGTACTACCGGTTGCCTGCCAATGGTTGATGCGACTCCCTCACAGCGGATCGCATCGCCCGATCAGTACCTCGAGCGCCTGGCGCTCGAGGCCCAGGACCGCGAGGCGCGGCGGCGCCTGCTGGCGAGCGATCTGGATACACACGACATGGCCGCGCTGCACGCCGCCCTGGGCGGGCACGAGCCGGACGCCGAGGATCCCGCGGCGCAGTCGGTAGGGCGGCGGCTGGCGCTGGCCTACGCCGAGCCGCCGCTGGCGCCGCCGGAGGTTCTCACCACGGATGCGGCGGGTATCACCCGTCTGCAGACCGCGCCGCCGATGCAGCGCACCCCGCTGGCGCCGGAGGCATGGTCGACCAACCCGTTCGTGCGTTTCGGACAGCGTTTCCGCAACTGGGTCGGGCGCGGTTTTCGCCGTCGCGTGCGCCCGGCCAAGCCCAAGCCGCGCTGGCAGTGGGTCGCTACCGGGCGTCGCTGGGTGCTGCTGGTGCTGATCTTCGGGCAGAGCGTGATCGCCGCCAACCAGATGCGCACGGTGCTGCCGGGGCAGGGCGCGCAGTGGCTGGAGATGGCCATTCTGGGGCTTTTCGTGCTGCTGTTCGCCTGGGTCTCGGCGGGTTTCTGGACCGCGCTGATGGGCTTCTTCCAGCTTCTGCGCGGGCGCGACCGCTACGCCATCGATTCGGACGTGGGTGACGAGCCGATCGACCCCAGCGCGCGCACCGCGCTGCTGGTGCCGATCTGCAACGAGGACGTGTCGCGGGTGTTCGCCGGGGTGCGCGCGACCCTGGAGTCGTTGCGCCAGAGCGGCAATGACCGTCACTTCGATCTGTTCATCCTGAGCGACACCTTCGACCCCGACACGGCGATCGCCGAGACCCACGCCTGGCTGGCGCTGTGCCGCGATCTCGATGCCTTCGGTCAGGTCTTCTATCGTCGGCGCCAGCGCCGGGTCAAGCGCAAGAGCGGCAACCTCGACGACTTCTGTCGGCGCTGGGGCGCGCTCTATCGCTACATGCTGGTGCTCGATGCCGACAGCGTGATGAGCGGCGCTTGCCTGACGCGTCTGGTGCAGATGATGGAGGCACACCCGGATGCCGGCATCGTGCAGACCGCGCCGCGCGCCTCGGGGCGTCTCAATCTCTATGCGCGTATGCAGCAGTTCGCGACCCGCGTCTACGGTCCGCTGTTCACCGCCGGGCTGCACTTCTGGCAGCTGGGCGAGTCGCACTACTGGGGCCACAACGCGATCATCCGCATGGCGCCGTTCATGCGCCACTGCATGCTCGCGCCGCTGCCCGGCAAGGGCTCAATGTCGGGCGAAATCCTCTCCCACGACTTCGTCGAGGCGGCGCTGATGCGGCGTGCCGGCTGGGGTGTCTGGATCGCCTATGAGCTCGAGGGCAGCTACGAGGAGATGCCGCCCAATCTGCTCGACGAGCTCAACCGCGACCGCCGCTGGTGTCACGGCAACCTGATGAACTTCCGGCTGTTCCTCTCCAAGGGGATCCACCCGGTTCATCGCGCGGTCTTCCTGACCGGCCTGATGTCCTACATCTCGGCGCCGCTGTGGTGTCTGTTCCTGGTGCTGTCGACGGCGCTGCTGGCCGTGCACACCCTGAGCACGCCGAACTACTTCCCCGAGCCGGGGATGATGTTCCCGGTCTGGCCGCAGTGGAACCCGACCCTGGCCGTGGGCCTGTTCGGCGCCACCGCGACGCTGCTGTTCCTGCCCAAGGTGCTGAGCGTGGTGCTGGTGTGGATCCAGGGCAGCCGACAGTTCGGCGGGCCGTTCAAGGTCTTCGTCAGCATGGTGCTGGAGTCGCTGTTCTCGATGGCGCTGGCGCCGGTGCGGATGCTGTTCCATACCCGCTTCGTGCTCACTTCGCTGATGGGTTGGGCGATCCAGTGGCGCTCGCCCTCGCGCGAGAACAGTGACACCACCTGGGGGGATGCGATCCGCAATCACTGGAGCCAGACCCTGATCGGCGCGGTGTGGGCGACCGGGGTCTACTTCATGGAGCCGACCTTCCTGTGGTGGCTGTCGCCGATCGTTGGCGCGATGATGCTGTCGATCCCGGTCTCGGCGCTGTCGAGTCGGGTGGGCCTGGGCAGTGCCTGCTTCCGCGCGCGGCTGTTCCGCATCCCCGAGGAGACTCATCCGCCACGCGTGCTGCGGCGAATGGTGCGTCATCTGGGGCGGATGAACGCGGCGGCGGCCACGCCGCACTTCGTGCAGGTGGTGGTCGATCCGGTCGCCAATGCGCTGGCGACGGCGCTGGGCACCTCGCGTCACGCCACCGCGGAGCCGCTGCGCCGACGCCGGGAAGCGCGCGTGGCAGCGGCGGCGACCCGCGGGCCCGCGGCGATGGGCAACCTCGAACGGCTGGCGTTTCTCGACGACCCGGTGATGATGTCGCAGCTGCACTTCCGCGTCTGGAGCGACACGCAGGCGCACCGGGAGTGGTTCGAGTCCGGCATGCCATCGCGCGAGTCGACCCGGGTGCCGGTCTTCGCCTGAGCGACGGGCGCAGGGCGAACGCCAGGATGGGCCGACGATTGTCGGCCCATTGCGTTTATGGGCGGTGGTGACCGTGAAGATTGTGCCCGGGGTGTCTATTCTTGAGGCGACGGCGGCAAGCGCCGCCTCGACACCCCTCATCGGAATCAAGGAGTGACTCTATGGGCTTTATCTTGTGGCTGATCATCGGGGGTATCGCCGGTTGGATCGCCGGTAAGGTGATGCGTGGCGGCGGCTTCGGCATCCTCGGCAATATCGGCGTGGGTATCGTCGGGGCCGTGATCGGTGGCTTCATCTTCAGTCTGCTGGGGCTCTCCTCCAACGGGCTGATAGGGTCGCTGGTGGTGGCCACGATCGGTGCCATCATCCTGCTGTGGGTGGTGGCCAAGATCAAGAAGGCTTAGATCCGGCCGGGAAGCCGGCCTGGAAGGAGAGCCGTGCCGCGGCTTTTCGGCCGGGGCTGGCGCCCCTCCCTGGGCACGCCGCATCTCTGGGCGTGCCCGACGACGCGAATCGGGTAGAATGAGGCCTTTCGACGGCCAGAGATCTGCAAGGAATGCCTGATTCAAAGACCGCCGTGTCCGGCACGCAAAGCGCCGGCCAGAAGGAGCGATTCATTGGCCTGGAATGGCTGCGCTTCTTTCTAGGCCTGTACATCGTTATCTTCCATACGCTGCACACCTACCCCTCGATCAGCAGCTGGTCGCACTATGTGACCGATATCGGTTTCTTCTCGACCAGCGCGTTCTTCGTGCTCTCGGGGTTTCTGCTGACCCACGTCTATCTCGACGATGCGCATCGCATGCGCGAGCCGGTCAAGAGCTTTCTGCTCAAGCGCTTCTCGAATCTCTATCCGATTCATATCGGCTCGCTGATCCTGGCGATGAGCGTGTCGGCGCTGGTCGGCTATCTCGCCATCGCCCCAGGTGACAGCGACATCTCGCTGCGCTTCGTGGTCTACGACGTCAACAACGACATCGGCCAGCTCGACTGGAAAAGCCTCAACCACACCATGTCGCCGCTGGAAACGGGCATCAACCTGCTGCTCAATCTGACCCTGCTGCACGCCTGGAACCCGCTCTATCTGACCTTCAATCCGCCCTCCTGGTCGATCTCGGCGCTGTTCTTCTTCTACCTGACCTTCCCGTGGCTGGCGCCGCGCCTGCGCCGGGTACTGCATCCGCGGCGCGCCATGCTGTGGGTCAATCTGATCTATCTGATTCCCCCGCTGATAGTGGTCTTCACCACCAATTACGGGGTGCCGGAGACCGGCATTCTGCACCGCAATCCGCTGATCCGGCTGCCGGAGTTCGCCGCCGGCATTCTGCTCTACACCTTCTATGCCCAGCAGCGCTCGGCGGGGCGCTCGATGTCACCGAGCCGGCAGCTGTTGGCGCTGCTCGGCGTGGCTGCCAGCATTGCGGTGGCGTTGTTCCTGCTCGGGCGCGGGCACGCCTGGTACTACCTGCTGCACGATGGACTGCTGCTGCCGGCGCAGCTGATGCTGGTCTACGTGGCCGCGCAGTGGGGTGAGCCCAGGAGCCGGCGGATCAAGCGTCTGGCCTCGCGTCTGGGCGGTGCCTCGCTGCCGATGTTCGCCCTTCACGTACCGCTTTACGCGATTTTCTCGCGGGTCGAGCGGGTGCTCTCGGGTGACCCGGGGCTGTGTCTGAGCGACTTCCGCGGCTGCCTGGCCGCGGCCGGCGAGGTGCACCTGTGGCTCTATCCGGTATTCCTGCTGCTCACGGTGCTGTTCTGTATCGTGTTCCAGGAGCAGTTCGTGGTCCGGGTTCGGCGCTGGCTGTTGCGCCATCTGCTGCACAAGACGCCGCGTACGCATGTCGACAAGATGAGCTGATTTGGCGACCCGCGTGATGCCCCGGCGACCTGGCGGTCGGCGGGGCGTTCGCTTTCCGGTATACTGTGCCGCCGCGTCCGTGGCGGTCTCCTCGATCGTCAAGCGGACGTCCTGTCTTTGGCGTTTCACGAGGTTTCTCTTTGCGCGAACTTCTCGTCCAGTGGTGGGCTCAGCAGCTGACACTCTGCGGTTGGCCCGAGGGCGCCGATCCCCGCCAGGCGCTGTCGCCGGTCCAGGCGCGTGAGCGTCTGCAGACGCTGGCGATCATGGATCGTGACGAGTTCGCCTGGCGGCTGTGGGAGAGCGCGGTCGATGGGCAGCAGCCACCGTTGTCGCGTCTGGCGGCGCTCGAACTGCTGGCGCTGGGTGGGGCGGCGGGGTGGCTCGAGAGCGAGCGCCAGGCAGCCTGGCTTGCCTGGTTGGCGGCGGAGATCATAACTGCCTACCCCTCGCTGACCCGCTGGCGCGCGGCGCTGGCGCCGTGGAGCGATCCGCTGCTCGATGCCGCCGGGCGCGCGCTGGCCAAGCGTGAACGCCAGGGCCGTGGGGTCGACTGGCAGGCGCTGGGGCGTCAGCTGGAAGGGGTGCAGGGGGCGCCCGAGCCGCTGTGGGCCGAGTCGCTGTGGGGGGCGCGCGCGACCTTCGCCCCGGTGCTGTGCTGGCCGTTCACCCCCGACCCCGACGAGCGCCTGGGATGGCAGCGTCTGCTGCGTGAAGAACTCGACGTCTCCGGGCGCGATGCGCTGCTCGCGGGTCTCGAGTGGCTGGCGCGTCAGGGCTATCGTTACGGCTGGGACATGGATGCTGCCCGGCTCGGGCGCGAGGGCCCGGAGGAAGCCGAGACCTGGCTCGCCTCGCTCGGCGAGCAGCGCGAATATGGCCAGGTGCTGGTCGCCTTCCTGGCCCGCGCGGAGCCGCTCGAGTGGGCGGCCTGGGACTGGCTGCGGCTGATCGATCAGGCTTACCTCGGCTTCGGCGCGGGCTGGCTGTCGGCGCAGGAGGCCGAGACCTTCGCTGCCCATGGACTGGATCTGCTGCAGCAGCGCTACGCCGACTGGCCCGCCATGGCTCACGCCTACCAGCGTGGTCGCAGCCTGTTCGAGGGACGTGATCTGTGCGCCGATTTCGAGGCCGATTGGGGCCGCCTGCTGGGGACGACCGGTAGCCCCTGGCAGACGCCGCTGGCACACAGCCTCGACGATGGCCGTCGCCAGCAGGCGCGGCGCGTGGTGCGTGAGCGTCACGCCTCGGCCGACGCCTGGGTGCTGGCGCTGGCGGCGGTGCGGGAGCCGGACCTGGCGACCCGCCAGCAGCTCGGCGAACCGCTGGCACCGGCACGGCGTGAGGATGCCGAACGCTATCTCAACGAGGTGTTGACGCTGCGCCGCGATGAACCGCTCGCGGCGCTGGCGCGCTACTGGATGCCGGCTCAGGCGCATCATCTCAATCAACTGGCGGCGGATGCGCGTCATCCCGGCGCGGCAGGCAGCGGGCGTGTGGCGGGCGAGCGGCGCCAGGCGCTGAAGGCGTGCGCTGACCATGCCGCGACCATCTTCATGGCCGAGAAGTACGCTTTCTATCTGCTAATGGCGGCGGACAGCGAGCGCTACGCGCTGGCCGAGCTACAGGCGCAGGCGCGCTCGCTGGCCGGCGTGCTCGGGCGTTTCTACGCCACGCCGCAGACGCTGCTCGCGGCGTGGCTGACCTGGGAGACGCTGCTCAGCCCCGAGGAAGCGCCGGAGGAGACCGGGCTGGGCGATGATATCGCCTGGCACTTGCGCGATCCGGGCTCGCGCTTTCACTGGCTGACGCCGATTTTCGATAGCCAGTGGCAGGAGCCGGGGCCGCGCCCGAGTCTCGAACAGTTCACGGCGATCTCCCTGGCCGGTCCGCTCAACGAAGCGGCGTGGCAGTGGCCGCTGCCGCTGGCGGCGGAGGATCGGCGCGCGCTGCAGGAGTGGCTTGAACACCAGTACGCACTGCAGGGGGCCGTGGGGCTCACCGAGTTTCTCGATTTCCTGCTCGAGGCGGGGGATCGTCAGGAGTATCAGATCAACTACGCCCCCTATACCCTCAATCGGCGCCGGCTGGCCGAGGAGATCGCGATTCTCGAGTCCGGCGACTGCGGCGAGGAGGAGCGAGTGCATCTGCTGCGGCTACGCCATGTGCGTGACAACGCCTGCGGCTGCAACGACGAGGACATGACCGCCTGGGATATCGCCCAACTGGTCGATCTGAGTCTCGCCGGGCGCCAGCTCGACTGGCTCGACGATGCTACGCTGACGCGCTATCTCGAGGCGGCCGGGCGTCTCGCCGAGCGCCACTACAGCAGCTGGCAGGCCTACGCTGAAGGGCTCTACAGCGGTTTTGGCTTCTTCATGGACGACACCCCGGAGCGTGACGATTTCTTGCGTCGCTTCCGCGAGGCGCTGGATGCCTGGGTCGGTGCCTCGCCGCTGCTCGCCGGCAGTTGGGCGAGTCTCGACTTCCCCGGTCGCCCGGGTCGCCATTCGACGCCGCTGCACGTCGACGTGCTGGTGGGCGGGCCGCATCGTCTGCACTGAACGCGGCGCTCGAGCCTGGCTTTCATCACGATAGGGCTCGTCAAAGCCCTATCGATGACATATCATCCGCGATGTGCTACGCCCGTCGGCCAGACGGCGCGTGGTTTTTTTGTTCCTGACTGTCGATGATTCGAGCCGAATACTGGCCGCTTTGGCGGTGACACCCCCACCGGTGTCACCACCACAGCGACTCAATTCGCCCGATGGCGCCTGCCCGGTCGTGAGACGCCCGCGGCGTGATATCGAGGCATGCCCGTGGTGGCTCACCGGTGAATGAGGTTGCGCTGAATGCTCAAACGCACGGCCCTGGGGTTGGCCATTGCCTTTGTCGTGAGTGGCTGTTCGACCCCCGCACAACAACAACAGGTTGACGCGCAGTATGCGCTTCCGGTGGCCAAGTCGCGCTTTGTCGTCGCCCAGCAGACGCCCGCGGCGTCACCACCCCGCACGCAGCAGCAGGCGCGCCAGGTGCGTGATTACCACCAGCCTTCACCCGTCTCGCCCACCATCATCCGTGAAGCGCTGCTCGACGAGCACCAGCGCTGGGTCGGCACCCCCTATGCACTCGGCGGCAATGGCCGTCACGGGATCGACTGCTCGGCGCTGATGCAGCATGTATTCACCGAGGCTTTCTCGCTCGAGCTGCCGCGCACCACCGAGGAACAGGTCCAGGAGGGCAGCCGTGTCTCGCGCAGCGATCTCAAGGCTGGCGATCTGGTCTTCTTCCGCCCGCCGGGGCCCTATAACCATGTCGGTGTCTACGTCGGCGATGGCTATTTCCTGCACGCTTCGACGTCGCAGGGGGTCAAACTGTCGCGCCTCGACAACGTCTACTGGGGGCGCTACTACTGGCAGGCGCGGCGCCCCATGGAGCGCACCCAGCTGGCGCAGCGGGTGGTCCTGGCCAGCGAGGGCTGAGGTTTATCGCATGGCACTTGCTGCGTCATGCGCGCCTTGTACGTACAGCTGACCGGTGTGATGGACGCAGACAAAAAAAGGGCAGCCGAGAGGCTGCCCTTTGTCGTTGCGCCCGCGTGGGCGGTGCGCAGCGGTGCGCGGCTCAGTGCTCGTGGCCGCCTTCACCGTGAACGTGACCGTGGGAGACTTCGTCTTCGGTCGCTTCACGCACCTCGGTGATCTCGACGTCGAAGTTGAGCTTCTCGCCGGCCAGCGGATGGTTACCGTCGACGGTGACGGTGTCGCCTTCGACCTTGGTCACGGTGACCATCAGCGGGCCTTCCTGGGTCTGGGCCTGGAACTGCATGCCCGGCTGGACTTCCTCGACGCCCTGGAAGGCGTCGCGCGGCACTTCCTGTACCAGTGCCGGCTGTACTTCGCCGTAGCCTTCGCTCGGCTCGACGGCGACCGTGAGCTTGTCACCATTGGCGCGGCCTTCGAGCTGCTTCTCGAGCCCGGGGATGATGTTGCCCGCGCCGTGAAGATAGGTCAGCGGATCACGGCCTTCCGAGCTGTCCAGGACCTCTCCCGCGTCGTTGGTCAGGGTATAGTGAAAAGCGACCACGGAGTTCTGGGCAATCTGCATCTGGGAACCTTTGCGTTTGTGCATGTCTCCAATATCGTAACGTGCCATGGCTTCCGTGTCAGGTGGTGAGCGGCTGTCATGGGCCAAAACCGTGCCTCTCGCCCGGCATTCACCGGCAGTTGCGCCGGATCGAGGCTGTGAGTACCCTGCGGAAGGCATTGATATCGTGATCTCTGGGGTGAGGAGAGGTGTTGCATGACCGTATTTATCGTATGGCTCGTCGCCTTTGCCGTGCTGCTGTTCCTGGCGCTCAAGGCGTGGGAGGGAGCGCTGGGTGGCCTGATCGAGCGCTGGCTGCCGGCGCAGCTCAGAGGGGACCCGGCGCAGGACCGCTGGATGGTGTCGGCGGCACTGGCGATCCTGGGGGCGACGTTCATCGTCAAGCCGATCTCGATGCTGCTGACGCTGATTCTGCTGGCACTGCTGGTGTGGGTCGGCAAGCGTCTGGCCTGCTGGGCGCTGCGCAAGGCCAAGCTGCACTGAGCGGGTATTCGCCGCTACCATCGGCCAGTGACGACGGGCGCTGTCGTGAGGACAGCGCCCGTCGTGTTTTGGGCCTCGCGGTATGCCGCTGGGGATAGACCGGTGAGTGCCGGGCTCAGAGCCAGGTGGATAGGGTGATCGAGCCGAACCGATCGCTGCCGTCCTGCTCGTCGAACTCCTTGGTACGCCATACCGAGCTATAGGAGAGCTGCCAGCGGTCCCAGGACAGTGCCAGGCCAAGCTGGGCATCGCCGACCCAGGGGCGGCGATCCACCGAGTGGCTATCTTCGAAGGTGTTGCCGTCGAGCAGCATGTTGTGGGCCATGAGCCGGCCCTCGAGATTGGCGAAGAGATACCAGTTGAAACCGCTGTTCTCGCGGAAATAGACCCGGCTGCCCTGTGACGGCGCCACCGCCGGCACGCCGAAGCTCTGGTCGAGTCCCTCGCCGAGGCGCAGGCCCAGACCGCTGGCAGCATAGGTGTAGAGATTGCCCACGGCGAAACCCACCGAGGGACCGAATTCGGTCTCCAGGCCGCCTAAGTGGGCGGTCTTCCACCAGGCGGTCTCATAGGCCACGTTGACGAAGGGCTCGTTGTGAAGCTGGTTGTGCCAGCCTTCGGGCTCGTCGCTGCCGATCCAGTGGTGGAAGTTCTTCTGCACCGTACGCGCTCCCGAGCCGGGGCCGACCAGGCCGGCGTCGAAGAACAGGCCGCTGCTGCGGCGCCAGCCGGGCGTGCGCGACTCGTCGAACAGCGAGAGCCCGGCATAGAGGACGCCGGCGTAGGGGCGGTCGTCCTCGATCAGGCTGCGCTGGTCGATATCCTCGGGGGTGTAGATCTGCTGGCCGAAGCGATAGGCGGCGCCATCCAGCGTAGCCCCGCTCCAGCCCGGGAGGATGTCGGCGAGCTGGCGAGTCCAGTGGCCGGCACTTGGCGCGAAGGACCAGCCGATCTCGAGGCCGTTGGTGTAGTGACCGTCGCCGCCGCTGGCGAACAGGTCGTTTTCCGATTTGAGTGTCAGCAGGCCGTCGGCACCGGCGGTACCCGACAGCAGCGCTGCGGTGGCGGCCACGCCCGCCGTGACCATCATGCGTCCCTTCATAGTCCCTGTTATTCCCTTAAGAGTCTTAACCACAGAACATACGATAGCGTATGTAAAGTAAGGGTGACAGGCGAAAATAGTATCAGGCTAACGATGATCGCCAACTGGGGCGGTAGAACGCAGAAACGGTGCCCCTGGGGGCACCGTTTCGTGGCCGCGGACCGGCGGCGACGCGGGACTGGCGTGTGCCAGCCGGCGTCAGTAGGGGGCGACGCTGACGCTGGAGCCGCTGGCGATCAGGCGCACACGCTGGCCGACCTGCCAGTTGCGATCGGCCTTCTGCACGACCACTACGTTCTGGCCGCTGTCCTGGCGGATCTCCAGCTCGTAGGCGTCGACGCGGTCGGTCGCCTGCTGGACCTTGCTGCCGGCGATGGTGCCGCCGATCGCACCCGCTGCGGTGGCCAGGGTCTTGCCGGAGCCGCCGCCCACCTGATTGCCGAGGAGGCCACCGATCACCGCGCCGCCCAGGCTGCCCAGCACGCTCTCGCCGTTGCCACCCTGGATCTGCACCGGGCGCACCGACTGAATGGTGCCGTAGCTGACCGACTGTGCGGTCTCGGCCTGATTGCCACGGTAGACGTCACCCGAGTAGGTCGAGTTGTTGGTGCAACCGGCTAGCGCCAGTACGCTCATGGCCAGCGCGGGGATAAGCAGTTTCTTCATGTTCACTCCTCCTGAACCTAGCAACAAAGCTGTGTGCCAAGAATATTAAAACAGTGTTTCCGAACTCGTCCAGCATTTCTGCCGCGGCCGGCTCGACTCAGTGTAGGCAGCCTGTGCAGAACTTGCCGCCGCTGCCCGCTCACGCCTCGTCGTCGTCCTCATCCTCGTCCCAGCACAGGCTGCCGGCGTCGAGCAGCGCGGCCAGCACGGATGCCGCTTCGGGGTGGGCAAGGCTCTCCTGGTCCAGCGGCTCGGCGTCGCACAGGCGCCGCGCCAGCGCCGGGTCGCAGTCGAGGGCGTCGCCATCGGCGAACAGCGTCGCCCGGGTCGATGTCTGTGCGCGCCAGGCGAAGCGCGAGCCGGGGCTGTGCAGCAGACGCTCGCCGGCGCGGAGCGCGGCCTGTACCTCGGCCGGATCGCTGGGGCTGTCACTGGGCACCAGTTGATCGAGATACTTGGGCTGGGTCATGGCGCGTCCAAACCATTGCGCCATTTGATCCGGCCGGTCGATGGCGGCCAGCAGCAGCGTGCGCACGCGTTCCACCGCGGCATCGTCCAGCTCGCCGGGATGCTGCGGCGGCTGCAGATCGGCATCGGTGTAGCGCTGGCTGTCGCCGAGCTGCTCGCCGATGTAGTCGGCGAAGGCGGTGACGGTCTCGTCGACCGAGGGCGCGCGGAAACCGATCGAGAAGGTCATGCAGTCATCCGAGGCACTGACCCCGTGATGGGCCACACCCGGCGGCAGGTAGAGCATGTCGCCGGGCTCCAGGACCCAATCCTGATCGGGCTGGACTTCGAAGGTGTCGAGGATGCGCAGATCGATCCCGGCGATTAGCGCTGCCTCGTCGCCGGGCTTGCCGCCCAGCTGCCAGTGGCGTCGCCCGCTGGCCTGCAGCAGGAAGACGTCGTACTGGTCGACGTGGGGGCCGACGCTGCCACCGCTAGGGGCGTAGCTGACCATGATGTCGTCGAGCCGCCACTGCGGCAGGAAGTCGAACTGGGCGAGCAGTGCGGCGACCTCGGGCACGTAGTGGTCGACCGCCTGGACCAATAGTGACCAGCCGCTCTCGGGCAGGCGCGCGAAGGTGGCGTCGTCGAACGGGCCTTGGCTCACCTGCCACGCCTTGTCCGGGCCCTGCTCCTCGACCAGGCGCGACTCGACCTCGGGTTCGCAGGCCAGGCCGGCGAGGTCGTCCGGATCCAGGGGCGAGACGAAGTCGGGCAGTGCGCCGCGGATCAGCAGCGGCGACTTCTGCCAGTGGCGGCTCAGGAACTGGGCGGGCGTCAGGCCGCCCAGCAGCGTGCGCGGGGTATTGGCGGCGGTCATGGCATCCTCCTGCGGTGGGGCGGGCGCGCTCAGGCGCCCAGCGCCTTGGCCTGGGCGGCGGCGTTGCCCGTGTAGGTGCTCGGGGTCAGCGCCTTGAGCTCGCGCTTGACCTCGTCCGGCAGCGCCAGGGTGTCGATGAAGGCGGCGAAGCCCGCCTGGTCGATACGCTTGCCGCGAGTCAGTTCCTTGAGCTTTTCGTAGGGCTTCTCGATGCCGTAGCGGCGCATCACGGTCTGGATGGGCTCGGCCAGCACTTCCCAGCTGTTTTCCAGGTCGGCGTCGATGCGTTCCGGGTTGGCTTCGAGCTTGCTGATGCCCTTGAGCGACGCCTGGTAGGCGATCAGGCCTTGTGCCAGGCCGGTGCCGAGGTTACGCAGCACGGTGGAGTCGGTCAGGTCGCGCTGCCAGCGGGAAATCGGCAGCTTCTGGGCCAGGTGCGTCAGCACGGCGTTGGCGATCCCCAGGTTACCCTCGGAGTTCTCGAAGTCGATCGGGTTGACCTTGTGCGGCATGGTCGATGAGCCGATTTCGCCGGCCACCGTGCGCTGTTTGAAGTAGCCCAGCGAGATGTAGCCCCAGACGTCGCGATCGAAGTCGATCAGGATGGTGTTGAAACGACACACCGCGTCGAACAGCTCGGCGATGTAGTCGTGGGGCTCGATCTGGGTGGTGTAGGGGTTGAAGGTCAGCCCCAGTTCGGCGACGAAGGTCTCCGCATTGGCAGCCCAGTCGATGTTGGGGTAAGTCGCCAGGTGAGCGTTGTAGTTGCCCACTGCGCCATTGATCTTGCCCAACAGCTCGACGGCTTCGATCTGCTGGAGCTGGCGACGCAGACGCGCGGCGACGTTGGCCATCTCCTTGCCCAGGGTCGTGGGGCTCGCCGTCTGGCCGTGGGTGCGCGAGAGCATCGGCTGGTCGGCATGTTGGTGGGCCAGCGCGACGATGGCTTCGGTGACCTCGTGCATCACCGGCAGCAGCACATCCTTCAGACCGCCACGCAACATCAGGGCGTGAGACAGGTTGTTGATGTCTTCGCTGGTGCAGGCGAAGTGGATGAACTCGGTGACGGCGTTGAGTTCGGCGTTGTCCTCGACCTGCTCCTTGAGGAAGTATTCCACCGCCTTGACGTCATGGTTGGTGGTGCGCTCGATCTCCTTGATGCGCTGGGCATCCTCGACGCTGAAGTTGGCGACGATGGCGTCGAGCCAGGCACTGGCGTCGGCTGACAGCGCCGGCACTTCCTTGATGCCGTCATGCGCGGCCAGGCGCTGTAGCCAGCGTACCTCGACGGTGACACGGGCGCGGATCAGGCCGAACTCGCTGAAGTGCTGGCGCAGCGCGGCGGTCTTGTCGGCGTAGCGGCCGTCGACGGGAGAGAGGGCGGTGAGGGGAGAGAGTTCGATCATCTTGGGTTCCCGAAGCGTCGCGCGAGCGATGGGCTCGCGTTGGAAAAGGCGAAAGGCGGCGTGGGCGGCCCGCGTTCAGTGGCCGTCGAGCTCGCGCAGGGCGCGCTTGAGCGCGCCGCGCTGGAAGATCAGGCTCCAGCGTCGGCCCCCCTGCTGATGCCACAGCAGGGCAAAGCGCACGCCGCCGAGCAGCGCGGTGCGGATGCGCGGGGGCATGCCCGGGCTCTGCAACAGGCTCGGCTCACCCTGCACCACGATGCGATAGCGGAAGGTCGAGAGCGTCTCCTGGTACAGCTCGCCGAGACTGGCGATCACGTTGTCGTGGGTGTTGCCGAAATGTTCGGCCTGGCCCTGGATGCGTCCCAAGCGCTCACCCAGGGTGCGCATCATGGCCGGGTTCTTGCGCAGCTTCTGCATCAAAAGCACCATCGAGAAGCCATAGCGCATCACCGCCGGGGCCGCCTGCTGGCGCGACATCACCGCCTGCAGGGTGTCGATACCCTGGCGCAGGTTGTTGTGATGGCCGCCGTAGATCGACTCGAAGGTGGGCGGGTCGGTCTCGAGGGTAGCGCGCACCAGGGTATTCCAGGCGCGTTCGTCGCAGTGGCCGGTGCGCGCGAGCTGATCGACCACCGCGGCGGCCTGAAACACCCCAGCGAGGGCCAGTGCCTGGCGACCGCTGGCGCCAAGGGGGGCAGACTGGATGGGCGTTGGGTTCATGCCGAACGCGCGCTCCCTGTGAGTGAAGTGGGCTCGACCGCGCCGGCAGCGGTGGTGGCAGTGGCGCGGATCACCGCGCCGCCGAGGCAGACGTCGTCGGCGTAGAGCACCAGCGACTGGCCCGGCGTGACCGCGCGCTGCGGGGTATCGAAGTGCACCGCCAGGCCGCCGTCCGCGAGTACCTGCACCGTGCAGGGCTCGTCCTGCTGGCGGTAGCGGGTCTTGGCGCGCAGACGTGTGGTCTGCGGCGGGGCACCGGCGATCCAGGCGGCGGGTTCGCAGTAGGCGGTGTCGCTGTAGAGCAGCGGGTGCTCGCCCTGGACCACAACCAGCACATTGCGCTCGAGATCCTTGGCGGCGACGAACCACGGATCTTCGCTGTGCGCCTTGAGCCCGCCGATGCCCAGGCCGCGACGCTGGCCCAGGGTGTAGTACATCAAGCCCATGTGCTCGCCGACCACTTCACCCTCGGGGGTCTCGATACGCCCCGGCTGGGCTGGCAGATACTGCTTGAGAAAGTCGCTGAAGCGGCGTTCGCCGATGAAGCAGATGCCGGTCGAATCCTTCTTGCGCGCGGTGGCCAGGCCGTGGCGCTCGGCCAGGGCTCGCACCTCGGACTTCTCGAGCTCCCCCACCGGGAACAGCGTCTTGGCGATCGCCGCGCCCGGCACCGCGTGCAGGAAGTAGCTCTGGTCCTTGTTGGCATCGCGCCCCTTGAGCAGCTCGGCGTGGCCGTCCGCGGTGAGGCGCCGGCGCACGTAGTGGCCGGTGGCGATCAGGTCGGCGCCGAGCATCTCGGCGTAGTCGAGGAAGACTTTGAACTTGATCTCGCGGTTGCACAGGATGTCCGGATTGGGCGTGCGCCCGGCCTGGTACTCGGCGAGGAAGTGCTCGAACACGTTGTCCCAGTACTCGGCGGCGAAGTTGGCCGTGTGCAGCTTGATGCCGAGGCTGTCGCAGACCGCCTGGGCGTCGGCGAGATCCGCCATCGCGGTGCAGTACTCGGTACCGTCGTCCTCGTCCCAGTTCTTCATGAACAGGCCCTCGACGCGGTAGCCCTGCTCGAGCAGGCGCAGCGCGGTGACCGAGGAGTCGACGCCACCGGACATGCCCACGATCACGGTGGTGGCGCCGGTCGCGGTCGGGCCCTCGGGTGTCTCGGATGGAGGTGTGGCAAGCGTCATGGCGAATCTCTGGCCGACAGGGCCCGTGGCGAGCGGGGCGCAACCCCCGGCACCGGCACGGGCCGCGGAATAAATGACCCGGGATTATAGCCGAAAGCGCGGGGCAGCATCGAGTGCGCCACGCTGTCGGCTTGCACAGCGCTCGCGCGGCCGTATCGGCGTCGGCAGCAGGGGGTCAGCGTTCGCGAATCGCATCCAGCGGAAAGCGGCGGCCCTCGCGCACGTCACGCAGGCGCTGCATCACCACCGGGCTACGCAGACGGCGGGCGCGCTCGAGGTCATCGATCTCGTCGAAGGTCAGCCAGTGGGCGCTGACGATCCCCTTGTCGAGCGGGTTGCCCAGATGCGCCAGCGGTAGCCCCAGAAAGGCGTGGCTATGGAAGGTGAGTCCATCCTGGGTGTGATGGACATAGAGGCCGAGATAGTCGGTGATCGCCACCTGCCAGGCCGCCTCCTCGCGCACTTCGCGCTCGGCGGCGGCGACCAGCCGCTCGCCGCGCTCGAGGTGGCCGGCGGGCTGATTGTAGAGGCTGAACGGGCCGCCACGATCCTCCTCGACCATCAGGTAGCGGCCGGCGCGTTCCACCACGACGGCCACGGTCACGCGTGGTGTCCAGCGATTCATGTCATCTCTCTCCCCACTCGAACTCTCCCGCGGCGCGCTCTGGCGGCCGGGCTGGCTACGATCATACCGGGTCTGGCGTCGCGGCACAGCCCGTGTGGCCCACCCCGGAGCCTGCGCTCAGCGGCGTCGGTGCCTCCGCACGCGGCCAGGGGCAGGGGCCGTCGGCAGGTTGAGCGGCTCACTGCGCCACGCCCCGGAGGCCAGATCTCCCAGCTGCCAGGGGCCGATCGCGACCCGCATCAGGCGCAGCGTCGGATGGCCGATATGCGCGGTCATGCGCCGTACCTGGCGGTTGCGCCCCTCGTGCAGCTCGATCTCCAGCCAGGTGGTGGGGATCTCGCGGCGAAAGCGCACCGGCGGATCGCGCGGCGGTGGCGGCGTTGCGGCCAGCCGGCGAACCCGTGCCGGCCGGGTCGGGCCATCCTTGAGCGTCACCCCGCGGGCGAGCGCCGCCAGGTCGGCGTCAGCCGGTGCCCCCTCGACCTGCACCCAGTAGCGTTTGGCCAGTTTGTGCCGCGGGTCGCTGATGCGGTGGATCAGGCCGCCGTCGTCGGTGAGCAGCAGCAGGCCCTCGGAGTCGTAGTCGAGGCGGCCGGCGGCATAGACACCCGGCACTGCCAGATGGTCGGCGAGGGTGGCGCGACCACGATCGTCGGTGAACTGGCAGAGCACCTGATAGGGTTTGTGCAGCAGGTAGATTCGACCCATGGCGTTCGCGTCGAGGCGGCTCCTGGCGAGTGAGTGGTTGGCATGACAAGGCACGGACGGCGAGAGACCGGGCGCGGGTGGCGGCCGTTGCGGGACTGGCGTCAGGGCCCCTGGCTAACTATTTTTTGTTCGGGCTTGCATCATGGCGATATCGGCCGCATCTTCAAGGGAACCTCGGGTCTTCAACGGTATCCAACACCTCACTGAGAGACGGCTCGATTCGCACCTGTATGATGATTCGCACTTGGGCGAGGCGGCCAAGGCACCGGCGCCCGGCGAGGCACCCCGGAGCTGCACAGAGTACCCGTGCCGGTCGCCAGACGCACCCGCCGCGATACCCGTGCGACGGTAGACGAACCCGGCCTCAGGAATTCATCCTTACTATGTTAGAGATCGTAAATAGCGTGTCGCCTGATTCCCATGAGGAGCCGGCGCGTCTCGGCATGACGCGCCCTCCCGACCCTGATCACCACGAGCAGGGAGACGTTGCCGAACAGGCGTCGGAGCCGCAGCTGGCGCCGCCGCCGATGTACAAGGTCGTACTCTACAACGACGATTACACGCCGATGGAGTTCGTCGTCGAGATACTTCAACGTTTCTTCGCCATGGACAGTGAGAAGGCGGTGCAGATCATGCTCGCCGTGCACACCCAGGGGAAGGCGACCTGCGGCATCTTCACCCGCGACGTGGCGGAGACCAAGTGCCATCTGGTCAACGAGTATGCGCGCGAGTGCGAACATCCACTCCTGTGCGATGTGGATGCCGTCGAGTAGGGGTGGTGGGGCGGTCCGCGACGCTTTGTGCGTCGGGGACTTGCGAAACCGCTGTTTGTGCCCGATTGTGAAAGTGCCGACCGACGCCCTCAGTGGCTAAAAGGGGACTGCCATGTTGAGTAAAGAACTTGAACTCACCCTGAACACGGCCTTCACCGTGGCGCGCTCCAAGCGACACGAGTTCATGACCGTGGAGCACTTGCTGCTGGCGCTTCTCGACAATGCTTCGGCAGCCGACGTGCTAAATGCCTGTGGGGCGAATCTGGAGAAGCTTCGTGCCGATCTGCAGGATTTCATCAACTCCACCACGCCGCTGATCCCCGAGGATCAGGACGATCGCGAAACCCAGCCCACCCTGGGCTTCCAGCGCGTGCTGCAACGCGCGGTATTCCACGTCCAGTCCTCCGGCAAGAGCGAAGTCACCGGCGCCAACGTGCTGGTCGCGATCTTCTCCGAGCAGGAGAGTCAGGCGGTCTATTTCCTCAAGCAGCAGAGCGTGGCCCGCGTCGACGCGGTCAACTACATCGCTCACGGCATCTCCAAGGTGGCGGGCCACGGCCAGTCGCAGCAGCCTTCTCAGGAGTCCGAAGAGGGTGAGGAGGCCGCTACCGAGAATGGCCAGCACCCGCTCACCAGCTACGCCACCAACCTCAACGAGCAGGCCCGTCTGGGCAAGATCGACCCGCTGATCGGGCGCGATCACGAGCTCGAGCGGGTGGTGCAGATCCTGGCGCGCCGGCGCAAGAACAACCCGCTGCTGGTGGGCGAGGCAGGCGTCGGCAAGACCGCCATCGCCGAAGGCCTGGCCAAGCGTATCGTCGAGGAAGATGTCCCCGATGTGATCGCCGATGCGGTGGTCTACTCCCTCGATATGGGAGCGCTACTGGCGGGCACCAAATATCGCGGTGACTTCGAGAAGCGCCTCAAGGGGCTGCTGGCGGAGCTGCGCAAGCAGGAGAACTCGATCCTGTTCATCGACGAGATCCACACCGTGATCGGTGCCGGTGCCGCCTCGGGTGGGGTCATGGACGCCTCGAACCTGCTCAAGCCGCTGCTCTCCTCGGGTGAGCTGCGCTGCATCGGTTCGACCACCTTCCAGGAGTTCCGCGGTATCTTCGAGAAGGATCGCGCCCTGGCTCGCCGCTTCCAGAAGGTCGACGTGCCCGAGCCCTCGGTGGATGACACCATTCGCATCCTCAAGGGCCTGCGCGGGCGCTTCGAGGAGCACCACCAGCTCAAGTACACCGATGGTGCGCTGGAGAGCGCGGCGCGGCTGGCGGATCGCTACATCAACGACCGTCACCTGCCTGACAAGGCGATCGACGTCATCGACGAAGCCGGTGCGCATCAGCGGCTGCTGCCGCCCGAGGCGCGGGTCTCGACCATCGATGTCGATCAGGTCGAGGCGGTGGTGGCGTCGATCGCGCGGATTCCGCCCAAGAGCGTCTCCAGCTCCGATCGCAAGCTGCTCTCCAATCTGGAGCGCGATCTCAAGATGCTGGTGTTCGGTCAGGACGAGGCGATCACCAGTCTGTCGGCGGCGATCAAGCTCTCGCGGGCCGGGCTCAAGTCGCCCGACAAGCCGGTCGGCAGCTTCCTGTTCGCAGGGCCCACCGGGGTCGGCAAGACCGAGGTGGCACGTCAGCTTTCCCATCTCATGGGGATCGAGCTGGTCCGCTTCGACATGTCCGAATACATGGAGCGCCACACCGTGTCGCGCCTGATCGGGGCGCCTCCCGGGTATGTCGGCTACGACCAGGGTGGGCTGCTGACCGAGGCGATCAACAAGCAGCCGCATTGCGTGCTGCTGCTCGATGAGATCGAGAAGGCGCACCCGGAGGTCTTCAATCTGCTGCTGCAGGTGATGGATCATGGCCGTCTGACCGACAACAACGGCCGCGAGGCGGATTTCCGTCACGTGATCATCATCATGACCTCGAACGCCGGTGCCGAGCAGATCTCGCGTCGCTCGATCGGGTTCCAGACCCAGGATCACTCGACCGACGGCATGGAGGTGATTCGCCGGACCTTCTCGCCGGAGTTCCGCAACCGCCTCGACGGGATCATCCAGTTCCATGGCCTCGAACCGTCGATCGTGCGCAACGTGGTCGACAAGTTCCTGGTCGAGCTGCAGGCCCAGCTCGACGAGAAGCGGGTCCAGCTGGATGTCGACGAGGATGCCCGCCGCTGGCTGGCCGAGAAGGGCTACGATCCGGAGATGGGCGCGCGACCGATGGCCCGCGTGATCCAGGAAAAGCTCAAGAAGCCGCTGGCCGAGATGATCCTGTTCGGCGATCTGGCCGAGAACGGCGGCGTCGTCCACGTCACCGTGGAGAACGACGAGCTGCAGCTGGAGACCGAGGCCGAAGTGGCCTGACCGGTCGACGGTCCCAACGACAACGCCTCGCCATGGCAACATGGCGAGGCGTTTTCGATTCTGGGTGCTGGCGGCGGCTAACGCCCGTGACAACGGTGGATCAGGGCGTAAGAGACGGGCGGGAAGCGGATTCCCGTCAGCGGGGCCGAAGGGCGGGGCTCAGCGCGAGCGGTAGACGATGCGGCCCTTGGAGAGGTCGTAGGGGGTCAGTTCGACCTTGACCTTGTCGCCGGTCAGAATGCGGATGTAGTTCTTGCGCATCTTGCCGGAGATGTGTGCAGTGACGACGTGACCATTTTCCAGCTCGACGCGGAACATGGTGTTGGGCAGCGTGTCGACGACGACACCCTCCATTTCGATATGATCTTCTCGTGCCATATAGGCGATCCCTCTTGGATATTGGTTGGCGGACCGCACGGTCGGCTGTCGACGCACACCACCGCGAACGGCGGCAGTGCCATCCACGGTCAGCGACGAGCCCGACCAGGGCCTCTGAAGTGCGCGATATTATGGGCCATCTCGCCGCCGAAGGCAAAAATCGGCTCAGGTCAATGCTGTCACGGGTACCCGGCGCTGCCAGCGGCCGCCATCGAGGTACTCCAGTGGCTGATACGCCTGCTTGTAGCGCATCTTCTGACTCTCGCGAATCCAATAGCCCAGATAGACATGCGGCAGGCCGCGCCGGCGCGCCAGTTCGATCTGGCTGAGCACCGCGAAGACGCCCAACGAGCGCCGCTGCAGCGCCGGGTCGGGGTCGAAAAAGGTGTAGATCGCCGACAGTCCGTGGCCCAGCAGGTCGGTAGCGGCGACCGCGATCAGTCGCTCATCGAGCCAGAATTCGAGCAGCTTGGCGAACGGCTGGGTCTGGGTCAGGAACAGTCGGTACTGCTCGCGGCTGGGGGGGAACATGTCGCCATCGGCGTGGCGGGCACGGATGTAACTTGCGTAGAGCGCGTAGTGGCGCTCGTCGAACAGCGTCGGGCGCAGCCGCGTGGTGATATCGCGATTGCGCTGCATCAGCTTGCGCTGGGTGCGCGATGGGGTGAAATCCTCCACTGGAATGCGCACCGAGACGCAGGCATTGCACGCACCGCAATGGGGGCGATAGAGATTGGCCCCGCTGCGTCTGAAGCCGAGCAGGGTCAGGGCGTCGTAGACGTCCGCGGTGGGCGGCTCCTGCGGGTCGAGGAACAGCGTCGTCGCATCGCGTCCGGGGAGGTAGCTGCAGGGGTGCGGCACCGTCAGGAAGAAACGGAGATCGCGTGCCTGACGCTGCGCTGTGCTGCGGTTCGCATTGTCGCTGCTCACGGGGGCTCCGAGGGCCAGAGGCCGGCTGGGGTGGGTTGGTCCACGCTCTTCTCAAGGTAGTCGATGAACGTCTCGCGGGCGATTTCCCTGGCGCCCATGCTGGCCAGGTGCGCGGTATGCATCTGGCAGTCGATCAACTGGAAACCGTGAGCCTCGAGATGGCGTGCGAGGGCCACCAGCGCGACCTTGGAAGCGTCGGCGCAGCGACTGAACATCGACTCGCCGAAAAACGCCTGGCCCAGCGCGATGCCGTAGAGCCCGCCCACCAGCTCGCCGTCGCGCCAGGTCTCGACGCTGTGGGCGTGGCCCAGGGCGTGCAGCCGGCGATAGGCATGGAGCATCTCGGCATCGATCCAGGTGCCGCCGCTACCGGCGCGCTCGGCCGCACAGGCGCCGATGACCGCGCCGAAGGCGTGATCGAAGGTGGTGGTGAAACCGCCGTTGCGCAGGCGTTTGGCCAGGCTGCGGCGTACACGAACCTCTGACGGGAACAGCACCATGCGCGGCGCGGGTGACCACCACAGCAGCGGATCGCCCTCGCCATACCAGGGGAAGATGCCGCGGCGGTAGGCGGCCAGCAGCCAGTCCGGGGTCAGGGCGCCGCCGGCGGCGAGCAGCCCGTTGGGCTCGTCTAGCGCCTGACTGACGTCGGGAAACGCGACGGGAGCGGGGGGGAGCCAGCGCAGCATGCCATCCATCCTGTGGGTCTTGCCGTGGGGCTTACGGGCGCTGAGCGGCGACCCGCATTGCCGTGAATTAAGGTTTGCGCATGGGCTGCCGATAACCCGCCTGTTCCTCTGACACACTGACCTTCCGACAATAAGGTAGAACAATCGATGGCGGCAATTCGACAACGGCTGCGCCATGCGGGTATCGGCACCAAGTTAGCGCTGATCGTCGGCCTGCTTCAGGTCGTGGTGTTGCTGGGGCTGGCCTTTGCCATGGCCCAGACCAGCAGTAGCCAACTACGCAAGGCCACCGAGCACGAGCTGGCGACGCAGCAGGCATCCATCGCCGATATGCTATCGCTCTTCGACTATAGTCTGCAGCAGCAGGCCAATCGCTTCCTCGACATCTTCGCTGACCAGTACATGGGGCGCTTCGTGCTGCTGCCCGATCAGCAGGTCGAGGTGGCCGGGCGCCAGACCCCGATGCTCAAGGATGGACTCGAGGTCATCAACGACAACACCTGGAAGCTCGATCGCTTCACCGAGCAGACCACCGCGCCGGCGACCGTGTTCGCCCGCGAGGGCGACGACTTCGTGCGCGTGGCGACCTCGCTCAAGGATGCCGACGGCAAGCGCGCCATGGGCACGCTGCTCGACCGCGGCTCGCGCAGCTATGCCAGCCTGATGGCGGACAAGACCTACACCGGCCTCGCCACGCTGTTCGGCACCGCCTACATCACCAAGTATCAGCCGATACATGATAGTGATGGCAAGGTCATCGGCGCGCTCTTCGTGGGGGTCGACATCAGTGCCGAAATGGAGAAGGTGCAGTCGCAGATTCGCGGCATGAAGATCGGTCAGCAGGGCTACACCATGCTGATCGCCGCCGGTGGCAAGCGCGCAGGGCAGGTGCTCGCGGGCGGCCCCTACGAGGGCACCGACCTGCGCCAGGGCGAGCGCGCCGCCGTTTTCGCGCCGCTGTTCGACAAGGCCTCCGGCGAGCTCGACTACACCGCGAATGGCGAGCAGCGGCTGCTGGCG
The DNA here is from genome assembly GCF_040536835.1 of Salinicola endophyticus. Lineage (NCBI taxonomy): Bacteria > Pseudomonadati > Pseudomonadota > Gammaproteobacteria > Oceanospirillales > Halomonadaceae > Salinicola > Salinicola endophyticus. Next base: position 2,765,701 of record NZ_CP159578.1, on the reverse strand, counting down.
TTTACCCGCTATCCGGACTGGCAGTGGGTCATCGCCGGCTCGGTATCGATGGACGAGATCAACGCCGGGGTGATGGCTGCCCGTGACCGCTTCCTGCTGATCGCGGTGGGGATCGCGGTCCTGCTCAGCCTGCTCCTCTACGTCATCTTCAAGCGGCTGGTCTCGCGGCCCATGCAGCGCACGGTGGAGCTTGCCCGGGCGCTCGCCGAGGGCGACCTGTCGCAGCGTATCGACAGCCGCCGACGCGATGAAATTGGCCAGCTGGTGCTGGCGATGAACGGCATCGGCGACGGCCTCGAGCGGATCGTGCGTCAGGTGCGCTCGGCGATCGAGGAGACCGACGGGCATACTCAGGAGCTGGCCGCGGGCAACGCGGACCTCTCGGCGCGCACCGAATCCCAGGCCTCGAGCCTCGAGCAGACCGCCGCCAGCACCGAGCAGCTCAACGCCACTGTGCGCCAGAACGCGGAGCGCGCCCAAGAGGGCGATGCCCAGGCGAGCCGCACCGCCGAGGCCGCCGGGGACGCGCAGAAGACGGTCGACTCGACGGTCGAGGCGATGCGTCGTATCGACGAGATGGCCAAGCAGATCGCCGACGTTGTCGGGGTCATCGACAGTATCGCCTTCCAGACCAACCTGCTGGCGCTCAACGCCTCGGTCGAGGCCGCACGCGCCGGCGAGCAGGGGCGTGGCTTTGCGGTGGTGGCGCAGGAGGTGCGTAGCCTGGCCGAGCGCTGCGCCAACTCGGCGCGCGAGATCAAGGGGCTGATCGGGCGTACGGTGGAGGAGGTCGAGAACGGCAATCTGCAGGCCGCGGAAGCCGGCGAGCAGGTCGCCGCGATCGTCTCCCAGATCGAACGTATCAGTGCGCTGATGGGCGAGATCCGCCTGGCCTCCGAAGAGCAGTCCCACGGTATCGAGCAGATCAACGTCGCGGTGTCGCAGATCGACGAGACCACCCAGAGCAATGCCGCACTGGTGCGTCAGTCGAGCCGCTCGACCCAGCAGTTGAGCGAGCAGAGCCGGCGCCTGAGCGAGACCGTGGCACTGTTCCGGCTGCGCGCGGGCGGTGGCAGCGATGACTCCGCGCCGGACGCGGCTGACACCCCGGCATTGCCGGGACACACGCCGACCTGACCCCACCCCCGGCGCCGCACTCGTGCCGGGTGCGGCGCCCCCCTGTGATGTCGACGCGGGCCCCGGTATGATGGCGGGTCGAGGAAATCGGCCCGCCGTCGCGGGCCGGTGGTGCATCGCCGCCGACCCGGGCACCACGCAAGGCCCACGGGAACGCGGCCGTTGAGGCGTCCTGCCGGAAGCAGGCGCGAGGGGGTTGAGCGTTTGAGTGCCAAGAGTTCGGCCAAGAAGGGCCGTCGTTCATCTGCGCAAGCCAAGGAACAGGCACGTCGTGTGATCATGCAGCTCCAGGGCGTGACCCGCGAAGGCGCCGTGATTCTGCTGCTCGCGATCTGTGTGTTCCTGCTGCTGGCGCTGTTCAGCTATCACCCCGGCGATCCCGGTTGGTCGCATAGCGGGCCCGACCAGGATATCGCCAACTGGATGGGGCAGATCGGGGCCTGGCTATCCGATGTCCTCTATTCGTTGTTCGGCGCCAGTGCGCTGTGGTGGCCAGGCATGTTCGGTCTGGCGGCGTGGCGCATCATGCGCCAGCACCAGGTCCAGATCGCCTGGGATCCGGTGGCACTCGCCGTGCACACCGGCGGCCTGGTACTGCTGTTGATGAGCACCACCACGCTGGGCGACCTGCATTTCTACAACCCCGCCAGCGACCTGCCCAACCAGGCCGGCGGCATCCTCGGCATGGGCATCGCCGGCGCGCTGTCGCAGCTGGTCGGCGTGCATGGCACGACCTTGATCGCCATCGCCGCCTTCATGTGCGGCTTCACCCTGTTCACCGGCATGTCCTGGCTGACCGTGATGGACGAACTGGGCAGCTCGTGTCATCGCCTGTACCAGTGGCTGCGAGCCCGCAGCGCCGAGCGCCGTGAGGTGCGCGACAACCGCCGCGCCGAGCAGCAGGCCGAACGTGAGCAGATCGAGCGCGAGCAGAGCGCATCCGAGGAGAGCGATACCGCCGACGCAGCGCCCACCACGGCGGTGGACAAGCCGCGCTGGTGGGCGCGCTGGTTACCGTGGCAGCGCGCGCCGGATCTCGCGCAGTGGGAGGAGGAACCCTCTCTGGGCGCCTCGCTGCAGCAGGAGCCGGCGTGGGAAGGGGCGGGTGGCGAGTCTGGCAGCGGCCAGCGCCAGTCACGCTGGCGCCACGATGGTAGTACCGATATCCCCTGGGAGGTACCCGAGCGTACGCCCTCGGCCAAGCAGCCCGAGGCCGCCTACGCCAGCCGCCAGCAGCGTGAAGAGGCGCGGGAGCCGACTCTGCACGAGCGCTCACCGGCCGCAGCGCCCCGCAGCGAGCCCGAATGGCGGCCCGCGCGCTCGGCCACACCGCCGCCGCGGCGCCGCGACGACTCCCCGCGTGAACCCAGTCTGACTCCGCGTGAGCCGACATTGGCTCCGCGCGAGCCGACGTTAGACCCGCACGAACCCGCGCCGGGTCGCTCGGCCGCCGACGTGGCGAGGCCGGAGACGGGCGCTGCAGCATCGCCCTATGGCCGCGAAGGGGTTGCGCCCGAGGCACCGGCGTCGCCGACTCAAGCAACGCCCGATGATGACGCCGCGCGTACCCCATTCCGTGCCGATGTCACCCGCCGGCGTATTCCCGAGGCGTTCCAGGCATCGCCGATGGCGCCCGAGGAAGGCGGCGCGGATGACGATGATCACCGCGCCGGCACCGATGCTGGCGCCGAGGTGGCGGACCCACACGGGGCATCCGCCGACAGCGGCCGACTCTCCGCGGCGGAAGACGAGACGCCCACTGCGCAGTGGGGGCTTCGCGCCGAGCGCCACGAGGCGCCGGCCGGTTGGCGCCACGCCCGCGCGGCCAACGAAAGCGATCCTGACGACAGTGGCAACGACGTCTCTCGCCAGGACGACGATCGCACTCGCGTCCCCCCTGCGCGGCCTGGGCCCGCCGAGCCGACGCTGGGCGCGTTCGCGGCTGGCCTGGGCAGCGATCAGCCTGACGCCGGGGCGCGTGAGCCGAGCCTCGACTGGGCGCACGGCGGTGCGGACGAGTCGCGCTTTGCCGCGCCGACCCGGCGCGAGCCCACGCACCGGGGGCTCGATGACGTGCACGCAGAGACGCAGGCCGATGAGCCGCAAGCCGAGGATCGTGATGCACCGGTCGAGCGCTCGCCGCTGTCGTCGGATAGCGCTGCCGGCATTCACGCCGATGACCCCCAGGCGCCGTGGCAGAGCGATGACGCAGCAGCGGATTGGGACGATGCCGCCGATGTGGCCGGGGACGCTACCGAACATCATGAGGCAGCACCGGCACCGGCACCGGCACCGGCACCGGCACCGCGCGGCGATCTGGCTACCGCCGAGCAGGCGCGAGCTGCGGCCGACGATCAGCCCACTCTGTGGACCGTCGAGCATCTGCAGAGCCAGCGTCCGGCGTTCGATGACATGCCCGAGCCCACCGGCGAGCTACCGTCGATCCGGCTGACCACGCCGGCCGACCCGGAGCAGCCCAACTATACGCCCGAGCAGCTCGCCGACATGGCCGAGCTGCTGGAGATGCGTCTGCGTGAATACGGGGTCAAGGCAGAAGTGGTCGAGACCTGGCCGGGGCCGGTGATCACGCGCTTCGAGATTCGCCCCGCGGCCGGGGTGAAGGTCTCCAAGATCAGCAACCTGGCCAAGGACCTGGCGCGTTCGCTGATGGTCAAGAGTGTGCGCGTGGTCGAGGTCATCCCCGGCAAGCCCACGGTGGGGATCGAGATCCCCAACCCGAACCGGGCGATGATCCGCATTCGTCAGGTGCTCGACTCCGATGTCTACCAGCAGGCCGACTCGCCGGTGACGCTGGCGCTGGGCCAGGACATCGGCGGCAAGCCGGTGGTGGCCAACCTCAACAAAATGCCGCACCTGCTGGTAGCCGGTACCACCGGCTCGGGCAAATCGGTGGGGATCAACACCATGCTGGTGTCGATGCTGCTCAAGGCGACCCCGGACGAGGTGCGCATGATCATGGTCGACCCCAAGATGCTCGAGCTGTCGGTCTACGACGGCATTCCGCATCTGTTGGCGCCGGTGGTCACCGACATGAAGGAAGCGGCCAACGCGCTGCGCTGGTGTGTGGCCGAGATGGAGCGGCGCTACAAGCTGATGGCGGCCATGGGCGTGCGCAACATCGCCGGCTTCAATGCCAAGCTCGACGAGGCCGAGCGCCATGGCGCCCAGGTCCAGGATCCGCTGTGGGAGCCGCAGCCGTGGGAGATGCATCAGCAGCCACCGACGCTGGCCAAGCTGCCCTATATCGTGGTGGTGATCGACGAATTCGCCGACATGTTCATGATCGTCGGCAAGAAGGTCGAGGAGCTGATCGCGCGGCTGGCGCAGAAGGCGCGCGCCGCGGGTATCCACCTGATTCTCGCCACCCAGCGGCCGTCGGTGGACGTGGTCACCGGCCTGATCAAGGCCAATATCCCCACCCGCATGGCGTTTCAGGTGTCGTCGAAGATCGATTCGCGCACCATCCTCGATCAGGGCGGGGCCGAAAACCTGCTCGGTCATGGCGATATGCTCTATCTGCCGGCGGGAGCGGGGATGCCGCAGCGTGTTCACGGCGCCTTCGTCGACGATGACGAGGTCCACCGTATCGTCGAGGACTGGAAGCGGCGCGGCGAGCCCGAGTACATCGAGGAGATCCTCTCCGGCGGCGTCTCCGCCGATGCCCTGGCCGGGCTCGAAGCCGAGGGCGGCGACGGTGAGGACGCCGAGCAGGATGCGCTCTACGACGAGGCGGTGCAGTTCGTCACCGAGAGCCGGCGCGCCTCCATCTCGGCGGTCCAGCGCCGCTTCAAGATCGGCTACAACCGCGCCGCGCGGCTGGTGGAAGCGATGGAGCAGGCCGGTGTCGTCTCGTCGATGGGCAACAACGGCTCGCGCGAAGTGCTGGCGCCGCCGCCGGTGGGCAACTGAGCCGCCATCCCGCTGTCCAAGGATCATGTTCTCTGCACACAGACAAGGAATGCCCATGCGAATGACGAAGAGCCTGGCCGCCGCTGCGCTGCTGCTGGCGACCCAGGCCGCACACGCCGACCCGGCCTCGGTCGACCGCCTGACCCGGCTGCTCGAACCGCTCAAGACCTACTCGGCGGATTTCGATCAGCAGATCCTGGACGCCTCGGGCTCCAGCCTGCAGGACACCAGTGGCCATATGTGGCTGTCGCGGCCCGGTCACTTCCGCTGGGAGGTGAACGAGCCCTATCGCCAGATCGTGGTCTCCAACGGCCAGGAGGTGACGCTCTACGACCCCGACCTCGAGCAGGCCACGATCCAGCCGCTCGACGACCGCGTTACCCACACGCCGGCGCTGCTGCTCTCCGGCAGCGCCTCGGAGCTGGCGCAGAACTATGAGGTGACGGGGCAGCAGCAGGGCACCGGCGAGACCTTCACGCTCAAGCCCAAGGCCAACGACACCCTGTTCGAGCAGCTCAAGCTGACCTTCTACAGCGAGAAGCTGGGCATGCTGCAGATGACCGACAGCACTGGCCAGCGCACCGCGATCAAGTTCGACGACGCCGAGGTCAACGGCAGCATCGACCCGGCCAAGTTCCGCTTCGAGATTCCCGCCGGCGCCGACGTCATTCGCGAGCAGTCACCCGCTTCCCCCTGAGCTTTGTGGCGGCCCGTCCTCCGGGCCGCTTGCTCGCCGCCGCGCTCATGCTTGGCCCACTGCCGCCGTATGGCCGAGCGCAGGCATTTTGCAAACACCCTCTCAAGCCTGACGGTCGGCCTCGCGGTCGAGCTCGTCACGCCACGCCTGCATCTGCTGGTAGCGCTTCTCCTGACCGAACTCACTGGGCACGTAGAAACTGGCCTTGGGCAGCGCCGCTGGCCAGCAGTCGTGGGCGCTGCCGGCGGGGTAGCCGTTGGGCTCGCTGTGGGCATAGCGATAGCCCTCGCCGTAGCCCAGTGAGGCCATCAATTGGGTCGGCGCATTGCGCAGATAGACCGGGACCTCGAGATCGGCATGCTCGGCCACGAACGCCTTGGCCTGGGCCCAGGCCTGGTCGACCCGGTTGCTCTTGGGCGCGGTGGCGAGATGGATGGCGGCGTGGGCGATGGCGCGCTGGCCTTCGTAGTCGCCCAGGCGCAGGTAGGCATCCCAGGCGGCGATCACCAGCGGCAGGGCGCGTGGGTCGGCGTTGCCGACGTCCTCCGAGGCGATCGCGGTGAGCCGGCGCACCACGTCCAGCGGGTCGCCGCCACCCTGCATGAACTGGGCCATATAGAGCAGGGCGGCGTCGGGCCGCGATGAGCGTATCGACTTGTGGATCGCCGAGAGCAGGTCGTAATAGTGCTCGCCCTGCTTATCGAAGGCCGCCGCCTGATGGCCGATCACCTCGACCACGGCGTCACGTTCCAGAGTCTCGCCATGCTCGTCGCGACCGGTGAAGTCGCAGGCGGTCTCCAGCAGCCCCAGGGCGCGCCGTGCATCCCCCGCCGCGGCGCGGGCGAGGATCGCCAGGGCCTCGTCGCTGGCGCGGATGTCGCGCTGGCCGAGGCCGCGCTCGGGGTCGCCCAGGGCGCGCTTGATCACCGTGATCAGCGCCTGCTCGTCGAGCGCCTTGAGCACGTAGACCCGGGCCCGCGACAGCAGTGCGGAGTTGACCTCGAACGAGGGGTTCTCGGTGGTGGCGCCGATCAGCGTCAACAGGCCCGACTCCACGTGCGGCAGCAGGGCGTCCTGCTGGCTCTTGTTGAGGCGGTGGATCTCGTCGAGGAACAGCAGCGTCTGACGCTCGCGCAGCCGCGCCTCCTGGGCCCGCTCCACTGCGGCGCGGATCTCCTTGACCCCGGCCATCACCGCCGAGAGCTTTTCGAGCCGGGCACCCGACGCCTCGGCGAGGATGTCCGCGAGGGTGGTCTTGCCCACCCCCGGCGGGCCCCACAGGATCATCGAGCGCACGCTGCCGCTCTCGGCCATGCGCCGCAGTGGCTTGCCCGGGCCGACCAGTGCCTCCTGGCCGACATAGTCGTCGAGACTTGTCGGCCGCATGCGGTAGGCGAGCGGCGCATTGTCCTGGGGGGCGCTATTGGCAAAGAGGTCCATCGGCTTACTTCCGGTTTGCGCTCGGCAACGAGCGGGTACATTTCACTACGCCAATCGCGACTTAAGGCGTAGGGCTTTCTCTCCCAAACCCGCTAGGGTAAGACATTCGAGGGCCATTCGAGGCGCAGGTCGCGTGCGTACTCGCGAGCCTGGCCAGATGGCTCCCGGGCAGTGCGAACGTCACGTCGTCGATTCTACCCAAGTGTGTCCTGACACAGTATGGGCACTGCGGGTCGAACGTTCCGGCGCGGCCCGCTCGAAGGCCCTGGGGCGCGTTCGCTGCAGGTCACACGGCCGGTGCGAAGGCACTACACGCTGGCCCTCGAGTGCCGCTACACTACGATCTGTATGCAAAACCTCAGGTCTCGGCACGCTGGATATCAGTCTCGCCGCTTCACGCTCGTCGCCATTGCCGCCGCACGGACAGGAGAACTCCCATGCCCATGCTGACTCAACTGCGCCAGGATCACGCCAACATGGCGCGTCTGCTCCACGTGCTGCAGCTCAAGCACAAGACGCTCGCCGATGGTGAACGCCCCAACTTCCGCCTGATTCGTGAGGTGGTGGACTACATTCTCGACTACATGAGCGGCTTCACCATTCCGCTGGAGCGCATTTGCCGCGAGCAACTCTCCAGCCGGGCCACCGATACCGATGCGCTGTTCGCGCGGCTGGCGGAGGACTACCAGCATCTGCACGAGCAGTTGATGCGGCTCTCCGGCGACATTGACATGATCCTGATGGATGGGGTGATGCCGATGGACAAGTTCGCCGAGGATCTGCGCGCCTATCTCGACGCCCATCGCGCCTATCTGCGTGCCGAGCGCGAGGAGCTGTTCCCGCTGATTCGCGAACACTTCGACGATGACGACCTGGCACGTCTGGCCGCCGAAATGCCGCCTCAGGCGGAGTCCGAACTGTCACGGCTGCAGGAGGCCTACCCGGAGCTCTATTCCGAGTTCCGCGACGCGCCTTCGCCCCTCGAGTCCTGATCGCGGCGGGCTGCCGGCCCGCGCTGCACGATGCCCCGATGACGATCGCACTGCGCGATCGTCATCGCTTTGCGTAGAATGGGCGCCCGAGAGAGTGAGAGGGAGCCGGGATGGATCGGCTACAGGCGATGCAGGTGTTTCGGGCCGTGGTCGAGGCCGGCAGCTTTGCCGGCGGCGCCCGCCGGCTGGGTGTGTCCAATGCCATGGTCAGCAAGCAGATATCGCGCCTCGAGGAGAGTCTCGGGGTGCGTCTGCTCGCCCGTACCACGCGGCGGCTGCAGCTGACGGCAGAGGGTGAGCGCTATCTGACCACCACCGTGCGGCTACTCGACGAGCTCGATGAGCTGGAGGCGGGGCTGGGCGAGCAGCGCGGCGAGATTCGCGGCCGCCTAAGGTTGTCGGCACCCATGGATTTTGGCGCTCAGGCACTGATGGTGGTGCTCGATGCCTTCGAACAGGCGCATCCGGCGGTCACCCTGGAGCTGGTGCTCGAGGATCGCCATGTCGATCTGCTGGCCGAGGATTACGATCTGGTGGTGCGGATAGGCGCGCTCGAGGATTCGAGCCTGATCGCCCGGCCGCTGATGCGCATGCCGCGCTACCTCTACGGTGCCCCCGACTACCTGCGCCGTCACGGCAGCCCCGATCACCCGGGGGCGCTCAAGCACCACCGCTGCCTCCACTACTCGCTGGCACGTCAGGGGCCGCAGTGGACCTTCGAGGTCGACGGCGAGCTGCAGCGTGTGCGCTTTCGTCCAGCGCTGACGTGCAACAACGGGCGCGCGCTGATCGAGGCCGCGGCGCTGGGCATGGGGTTGGTGGTCAAGCCTGCCTTCCTGGGCGAGCCCGAGGTGGCGGCAGGGCGCCTGGTGCGTCTGCTCGAGACGTTTCCGATCCCCGCGCTCGACGTGCATCTGCTCTACGCCGAGCGTGACTTCATGCCGGCGCGCCTGCGTGCGCTGATCGAAACGCTGCTGACCCACTTCGCCGGGAGCCCGACCCATGCGTGATGCACTGATCTTCGACTCCGGTGTCGGCGGGCTTTCGGTCAGCGCCGAGATCCGGCGCTGGCTGCCCCAGCTCGGCCTCGACTACGTCTGCGACAACGCCGCCTTGCCCTATGGCACCAAGCCGGATGCCTGGCTGGTGGCGCGGACCGTCGAGGTCTGCCTGGCGGCCTGCGCCGAGAGCCGACCGCGGGCGCTGGTGATCGCCTGCAACACTGCCAGTACGCTGGCGCTGGAGGCGCTGCGCGCGCGCTTGACGATCCCGGTAGTGGGCACGGTGCCGGCGATCAAGACCGCCGGGGAGGTCAGCCGCTCGCGGGTGATCGGCGTGCTGGCGACCACCGCCACCCTCAAGCGCTCTTATCTGCAGCGACTGGTGGCCGATTTCGCCGCCGACTGCCGGCTCGTCGGCGTCGCCGCGGACACCCTGGTGGTCGCCGCCGAGCGCAAGCTGGCCGGTGGCGAGCTCGACCGCGAGGCGCTGGCCGCGGCGCTGACGCCGCTGTGGCGCGAGCCGGCCCTGGACACCGTGGTGCTGGGATGTACCCACTTTCCGCTGCTGCGCGCCGAGCTCGAAGCGCAGGCGCCACGGCCGATCCGCTGGATCGATTCGGGCGCCGCGATCGCGCGCCGCCTGGGGCAGGTGCTGGGTATTGCGCCCCTGGCCGCGCCGGTGGCCACGCTGCCCGCGGCGACGACCGGCGCCAGCTGGGCGACCGGTGCCGACGCCACCGGGCTGGCCACGGCACTGGCCGGTTTCGGCTTTGCCCCGCCGCGGCCTCTGCCGACGGTCGCTATGGTGCCCGCAGACACTGCTATTTCCGCTATCGATTGAGGAGTTTTTCGTGGTCATCACCACCATCGACCCGGCGCGCTACGACGCCCAGCTCGCGGCCAAGCGCGCGCGGATCGAGCAGCAGTTCGCCGCCTTCGACCCGCCGCCGCTGGAGGTCTTCGCCTCGCCACCGATGCACTACCGCATGCGCGCCGAGTTCCGCCTCTGGCACGAGGGGGACGATCTCTACTACGCCATGTTCGAGCCCGACCCCGAGGCCCCGCTTCACAAGGGACGGGTGGCCCAGAAGGTGGTCCGGGTCGATCGTTTCCCGGTCGCCGGCGAGCGCATCAATGCGCTGATGCCCCAACTGCTGGAGGCGATTCGCGACGACACCACGCTGCGGCGCAAGCTGTTCCAGGTCGAGTTCCTGACCACGCTCAGCGGTGAGGCGCTGGTGACGCTGATCTACCACAAGCCGCTGGATGCCGAGTGGGAGCAGCGTGCCCGCGAGCTGCAGACGACACTGGGTGTGGCGCTGATCGGGCGCTCGCGCAAACAGCGCCTGGTGCTCGAGCGTGATCACGTGTGGGAGCGCCTGACGGTCGAAGGGCGCGAGTTCCACTATCAGCAGGTGGAGAACAGCTTCACCCAGCCCAACGCCGAGATCTGCCGCGCCATGCTCGGCTGGGCGCGGGACGCCACGCGCCACAGCGCGGGCGATCTGGTCGAGCTCTACTGCGGCAACGGCAATTTCACCGTGGCGCTGGCGGAGAACTTCCGCCGCGTGGTCGCCACCGAAATCTCGCGGACCTCGGTGGCCTCGGCCCAGGCCAACCTCGCCGCCAACGGCATCGACAACGTCCATGTGGCGCGGATGTCGGCGGAGGAGTTTGCTCAGGCCCTGGCCGGCGAGAAGCAGGGGCGCCGGGTGGCAGCGATGGCGCTCGATGAGTGCGACTTCTCCACCGTGCTGGTCGATCCGCCGCGGGCCGGGCTCGATGCCGCCAGCTGTGCGCCGCTGATGGAGTATCCGCGAATCGTCTATATTTCCTGCAACCCCGACAGTTTGGCGGTCAATCTGGCGCAGCTCACCCAGACGCATCGGATCACGCGGATGGCGCTGTTCGACCAGTTTCCCTGGACCGACCACTGCGAGTGCGGGGTCGTGCTCGAGCGCCGCGAGACGGCCTGAATTTGTCAAGTCGCACCGGCGTCGTATGGTGGGTGTCATGATGCGTAAGCGACATGCGCCATAACGAAGCTTCAAGTGGATAGGGCGCCCTCGGGCGCTGGCGTAAGCTTCGCCCCACGTGAATGCGGCCGCCATATCGACGGCCGGTGCCAGCCGAGGTGATAGATGCAACACGTCGCGATCGAAGGAAAGACGGAGTTTCTGGAGCAGCTGCGGGAGAAGCTGGCGAAGCGACTTCCCGAGGAGAAGGTGAAGCGGATCACCGCCTTCGCCGAGGATCTCTACGCCACGGCGCCCTTCGAGGAGGCGGCCGACCGCCAGCTGGACGATGTCTACGGTGCCACGCTGGCGGCGTGGCACTTCATGCGCACCTTTGATCCCAGCGATGCCAAGGTCCGCATCTTCAACCCCAACTTCGAAGAGCACGGCTGGCAGTCGCCCCACACCGTGGTTGCGGTGCTGCACCCGGACATGCCGTTTCTGGTCGATTCGGTGCGCATGGAGCTCAATCGTCGCGGCCTGACCCTGCATGCGATCCACAACGCGGTGCTGGCGGTCGAGCGCGACGCTCGTCACCATGCGCTGAAGATCACTGGGCCGCGCGCCAAGGAGGCGCCGGAATCGCGCGAGTCGCTGATTCTGATCGAGATCGATCGCCATACCGATACGGCGACGCTGGATGACCTGGAGCAGAGCCTGCACGAGGTGCTGCGCGACGTGCGCACCGCGGTCACCGACTTCGAGCCGATGTGCGACAAGCTGCGCGAGGTGATCACCGAACTCGAGGCCCAGCGCCCGGCGGCGGTGAGCGCGGCGGACCAGAAGGAGACGGTCGCCTTCCTCAAGTGGCTGCTCGACGAGCACTTCACCTTTCTCGGCTTCGCCGAGAGCCGGCTCTCCGGCAGCGGCGCCAAGGCGCGCGAGACGCGGGTCGAAGGCAGCGAGCTGGGGGTGCTCAAGCTCGACCAGCCGCGCTACCAGGAGTCGGTACGCTTCGAGCTCGACGAGGAGCCGGGCCCCATGCCGGCGCTGCTGCGTTTCGCCAAGAGTTCACATCACGCGCGCGTGCACCGGCCGACCTACCCCGACCACATCGCCATCACCCGTCATGACAAGCAGGGCAAGGTGATCGGCGAGTGGCGCTTCTTCGGACTGTTCACCTCGCTGGTCTACAACGAATCACCGCGCTCGGTGCCGGTACTGCGGCGCAAGGTGCAGGCGGTGATCGACGCTGCCGGGGTCAATCCCAAGGGGCACAACGGCAAGCTGCTGCTGCAGATTCTCGAGGTGCACCCGCGCGACGATCTGTTCCAGAGCACCATCGAAGAGCTGAGCCAGACCGCTTTCGGCATTCTCAATATCCGCGAACGCCGCCGCGTGCGGCTGTTCATCCGTGAGGACCGCTGCGGCCAGTTCTACTCCTGCCTGGTGTTCGTCCCGCGCGATATCTTCTCCACCGATCTGCGTCTGCGCATCCAGAACCTGCTGTGCGAGGAGCTCGACGCCACCTTCGCCGACTTCAACCCCTATCTCTCGGAGTCGGTGCTGGCGCGTATCCAGTTCACCCTGCGCTTCAACGGCGACGAGCCGGTGGAGTTCGATCGCCGCGCGCTGGAGAAGAAGGTCATCTTCCTGGCGCGCAACTGGCGCGAGGATCTGCACGGCGCGCTGATCGAAAGCCTCGGGGAGGAGGAGGGCAACCGCCAGGCCCAGGTGTTCCGCGACGCCTTCCCCGGCAGCTACCGCGACGACTTCTCGGCGCGCACCGCGGCCAATGACATCCGCCACCTGAGCGCGCTCGACGACGGCGCGCCGATCGGTGTCAGCCTCTATCATCTGGCCGAGAACAGCGCCGATAGCGTCAATCTCAAGCTCTATCACGCCGACTCGCCGATTCCGCTCTCCGACATGTTGCCGGTGCTCGAGAATCTGGGCCTGCGAGTGATCAGCGAGCGCCCTTATCATATCGATACCGAGCACCAGACCTACTGGATTCATGACTTCACCTTCGAGTATCGCGGGGTCGACGAGGTCGATCTGCGCGCGATGCGCGACAACTTCATCGACGCCTTCTCGCGGATCTGGGTGGGGGATGCCGAGAATGATGCCTATAACCGGCTGATCATCGGCGCCGGCCTCGATTGGCGCCAGGTCGCTGTGCTGCGCGCCTACGCACGCTATCTCAAGCAGCTGCGTATCGGGCTGTCGCAGGATTACATCGCCAACACCCTGGCGGCGCATGCCGACATCACCCGCGGCCTGTCGCGGCTGTTCGAGCAGCGCTTCGCCCCGAACCTGGATGGCGACCGCGACACCCGCTGCCAGGGAGCGGTCGACGAGCTCAATGCGCTGCTCGACCAGGTCGCCAGCCTCAACGACGACCTGTTGCTGCGACGCTATGTCGATCTGATCCAGGCCACCGTGCGCACCAACTACTTCCAGCCGCGTGAAGACGGCAGCGCCAAGGCGTACATCTCGTTCAAGCTCGAGCCGAGCAAGGTGCCGGGCATGCCCAAGCCGCGGCCGATGTTCGAGGTGTTCGTCTACTCGCCGCGCATGGAAGGGGTACACCTGCGCGGTGGCAAGGTCGCCCGCGGTGGCCTGCGCTGGTCCGACCGCAACGAGGATTTCCGCACCGAGATCCTGGGCCTGATGAAGGCGCAGCAGGTCAAGAACTCGGTGATCGTGCCGGTCGGCGCCAAGGGTGGCTTCATCTGCAAGCGCATGCCCGAGAATGGTGACCGCGACGCCATCCAGGCCGAAGGCATCGAGTGCTACCGTCTGCTGATCCGCGGCCTGCTCGACATCACCGACAACCTCGATGGCACCGAGGTGGTGCCGCCGCAGGCGGTGGTGCGCCACGATCCCGACGACCCCTACCTGGTGGTCGCCGCCGACAAGGGCACCGCGACCTTCTCCGACTACGCCAACGCGATTTCGCTGGAGTATGACTTCTGGCTGCGCGACGCCTTCGCCTCCGGGGGCGCCCAGGGCTATGACCACAAGGGCATGGCGATCACCGCCCGCGGCGCCTGGGAGTCGGTCAAGCGCCACTTCCGCGAGATGGGCCTCAACACCCAGAAGGACGAGTTCAGCGTGCTCGGTATTGGCGACATGGCCGGTGACGTGTTCGGCAACGGCATGCTGCTCTCCGACAAGATTCGTCTGGTCGCTGCCTTCAACCACCGCCATATCTTCGTCGACCCGACGCCGGATGCGGCCAAGTCGTTCGCCGAACGCAAGCGTCTGTTCGAGACGCCGCGGTCGAGCTGGTCGGACTACGACGAGGGGCGGATCTCGGAAGGCGGCGGGGTCTTCTCGCGCGATGCCAAGTCGATTGCCATCTCGGCGCCGATGAAAAAGACCTTCGGCATTGAGGCCGACAAGCTGTCACCCAACGACCTGATCAACGCCATGCTCAAGTCGTCGGTGGATCTGATCTGGAACGGCGGCATCGGCACCTATGTCAAGGCGCATGACGAGAGCCATGCCGACGTCGGTGACAAGGCCAACGATGGCCTGCGCATCGATGGCCGTGAGCTCAACTGTCGCGTGGTCGGCGAGGGCGGCAACCTGGGCCTGACCCAGCGTGGGCGCATGGAAGCCGCGGCCAAGGGGATTCGGGTCAACACCGACTTCATCGACAACGCCGGCGGCGTCAACTGCTCCGACCATGAGGTCAACATCAAGATCCTGCTCGACGGGATCGTCCAGCGCGGTGACATGACCGAGAAGCAGCGCAACCAGCTGCTGGTGGAGATGACCGACGAGGTCGGTGAGCTGGTGGTGCGCGACAACTACCGCCAGACCCAGGCGCTGTCGCTCGCCGAGCTGCAGTCGCTGGAGGGGATGGGGCCGTATCGGCGCTTCATCAACGAACTCGAAGCGGCCGGCAGCCTCGACCGCGAGCTCGAGTTCCTGCCCAGTGACGAACAGCTCGGCGAGCGCAGCAACGCCGACGGCGGACTCACCCTGCCCGAACTGAGCGTGCTGATCTCCTACGCCAAGAGCACGCTGAAGAGCGACCTGATCGCCGCCGAGCTGCCCAACGACCCGCAGCTGCAGCAGCACGTGGCCAAGGCGTTCCCGACGACATTGACCGAGCGCTTCGCCGACGATCTCGCGCAGCATCGCCTGAAGCGCGAGATCGTCGCCACCCAGATCGCCAACGATCTGGTCGACCACATGGGCATCACCTTCGTGCGTCAGCTGCGCGACTCCACCGGCGCGTCCAGGGTCGAGATTGCCCAGGCCTATGTGATCGCCCGCGACAGCTTCGGCTTCAACCGCCTGTGGGAGCAGATCGAGGCGCTCGACTACCGGGTTGAGAGCCAGGTGCAGTACCGCATGATGCTCGATCTGATGCGCTTGATGCGACGTGCCACGCGCTGGTTCCTGCGCCACCGCGGCACGCTGAGTGTCAAGGAGTGCGTAGAGCAGTTCGCGCCCCAGCTGGCCCAGCTGCAGGAGGATATCGGCAACCGGCTCAAGGGCGACGAGCGCGAGGCTTGGGAGGGGCGCCGCGACGAGCTGGTCGAGGCCGGTGTACCCAAGGCCCAGGCGGCGGTGGTGGCCGCGGCATCGAGTCTGTATGCCGGGCTCGGCATCATTCAGGCGGCGCGCGTCAGTGGCGAGAAGCTCAAGCGCGTGGCCGAGGTCTACTACGCCATCGGCCACCAGCTGGAACTGCCGTGGATGACGCGCCAGATCAATGCCCTCGAGGTGCGTGACAGCTGGCAGATGCAGGCGCGGGAAACGTTCCGCGACGATCTCGACCGCCAGCAGCTGGCGCTGACGGTGAAGGTGCTGGGCATGAGCGATGCGCCGCGCGAGGTGGAGGCGCGGGTGACCCGCTGGCAGGACCAGCACGCGGCTCTGTTCGAGCGCTGGAATGCGCTGCTGGGCGAGATCAATGCCGGCACCCAGGTGAGCTTTGCACTGATTGCCGTGGCGATCCGCGAGCTGGTCGACCTTGCCGAGAGCGAGAGCGACGGCTAAGGTGGCTGCGGGCCGGCGCGCGCCAGTGCGCGTCGGCCCCGGCTTGAAAAAAGGTTTGAAAAAGCGGTTTGAAAAAGTGAGCTGAACGGTGCGCTGGTTGATCTCCCCGCCAGCCATCACGCATCGCCACGGGCGCTTGCCGGAGAGCCTTTTTAGGTATGGTTTGAAAAGTCGACGAGCGCAGTACTTTTCAGACCTGCCTAAGGTGTTCTGGCAAGCGCCTCTGTTATGCTGCAGCCATCCGCAGGCAGTCAACGCAGAGAGGCCCCATGAAGTATCGCGCGTTTTCCACCCTTATCGTGGCCGTCGGTGTCGCCACCGCCATGCCCGCCATGGCGCAGAGCGAGGCGCTCAAGCAAGCGCAGGCCGCGGCCGCCAAGGTCGATCTGACCAGCTTCTTCAAGTCCAGCTCCGATGCCCGCAGCCAGAGCTTCTTCTTCGGCGGTGTGCAGCAGCATCCGTTCACCGTCGACGAGGCCGGACGCTACCGCTTCACCAGTTCGACCCTGCCGGGCGAATCCCAGGACTACCGCATCAAGGCCACGCTGATCGACGCCAACGGCAATGTTCTGGCCAAGAGCAGCGGGCTCGGCAACACCGGCGGCCTGGAGATGGAGCAGCGCCTCGAACCGGGCAACTACACGCTGCAGGTCTCGGGACAGAAGTTCGGCAGTACCAAGACCGGCGGTAACAGCTTCAACATCCAGGTCGACGCGCTGGACGCCAGCGGCAAGGTGATCACCGCCGACCAGGGCGGCGTCGATAACGGCGGTGGCATCATGTTCGGTGGCCCCGGAAGCAGCGGCCGTACCACCGCCTTCGTCGACGACAAGGACGATGTGGCGACGCTCAGCGCGCCGGGGCGTGAAGCGGCCACTGCGGTTGCCGGTGGCGCGGCCGCGGGCACCAGCGAGGCCGCGCCCAAGGGCCCCGACTTCGGCACTGCCAATACCGGCTCGGCGGCCAAGCCGGCGACTGCCGCGCAACCAGCCAGCGCACCGACCGGCGCCTCCGCCCGCGAGCGCCAGCAGGCACCGCTGCCGAGCAGCTTCGACGAGATCGTCGCCGACATCAAGGTGCTGCAGGAGGGCGAGGTGCTCACCTTCGATGTCGCCCAGGCCGGCACGGTTTCCGTCACCAGCTCGACTTTCCCGGGCCATGAAGGCAGCTTCCGCCTTCAGGCCAAGGTGCTCGACGCCAATGGGCGCACGGTGGCCAGCGACGAGGGCTCTCTGGCCGATGGCAACTTCGATATCGAGACCGTGCTCCAGCCCGGCCGCTATCGGGTCTGGGTCAAGGGCCAGCGGTTCGGCTCGGCGATGAACTCGGTCAACAACTACACCCTGCGCGTACAGCAGCTCGACGCGCGCTGACCGGCAGTCGGGGGCGGGCCTCTCGCTCGCCCCAGGCCTCAAAACCCGGCTCCGTGCCGGGTTTCGGCGTGATGGGGCGGGACGGGCCACGTCTCCCGAGCGCCGAGCGTGCGCGGTTCGTCTCGCTACCCCCAGTTGGGATATACTCGCTCGCCGCTGTCGATCCTTTTTGCCACCGACGAGACCTCTCCATGTACCCCGTCGTTCGTTCTCTGCTGTTCCGGCTCGAGCCGGAGACCGCACATCGTGTCACGCTGACCGCTCTGGATGCGGCGCACCGGCTGCGCCTGTCGGGACTGCTCGGCGATGCCGAGAGCTCGGGTGAACCGGTGGAGGTGATGGGGCTTTCCTTCGCCAACCGCATCGGGTTGGCGGCAGGGCTGGACAAGAACGCCGAGCACCTGGATGCCCTGGGAGCGCTGGGATTCGGCTTCGTCGAGGTGGGCACCACCACGCCCAAGCCGCAGTCGGGCAACCCGCGCCCGCGGCTGTTCCGGCTGACCGGGACCCAGGCGATCATCAATCGCATGGGCTTCAACAACACCGGGGTCGACCAGCTGGTCGCCAACGTGCGCAAGAGCCGCTACCGCGGCATCATCGGCATCAATATCGGCAAGAACCTGACGACGCCGGTGGAGCGCGCGGTCGATGACTACCTGACCTGCCTGCGCAAGGTCCACGCCGCGGCGCACTACGTCACCGTCAATATCTCCTCACCCAACACGCCGGGGCTGCGCAATCTGCAGTTCGGCGAGCATCTCGACGGCCTGCTCGGGGCGCTCAAGGAGGAGGCGGTGCGGCTGGATGCGGAGCAGGGGCGCCACGTGCCGTTGGCGGTGAAGATCGCCCCGGACATGACCCACGAGGAGATCGCGCTGGTTGCGCGCACGCTCGCCGACAACGAGATCGATGCGGTGATCGCCACCAATACCACGGTGTCGCGCGAGAACGTGGCCGGCACGCCCCATGCCCACGAAGCGGGCGGGCTCTCCGGGGCGCCGCTGTTCGCCACCTCGACCGCTGTCGTACGCGAACTGCGCCGGCTGCTGCCGAACCTGCCGATCATCGGTGCCGGTGGCATCGACAGCGGGGTTCGGGCGAGCGAGAAGTGTCAGGCAGGAGCGGATCTGGTGCAGCTCTATACCGGCTTCATCTATCGCGGACCGGAGTTGATCGGCGAGTGTATCCGTGCAACCGGGAGCAGTGGCGCGGCCTCTGCCTGAATGTGGAAGGAGGCCTTGCCCTGGGAGGCAGAGGGATGCTGCCCCGGCGTAGGGCATACATTCGCTGGTCGCCACCCATCTGGCAGTGACAATAAAAAGGCCCGCGCGGTGCGGGCCTTGAGTGTGATGAGGCGATGCTCGTCAGCGGCATGTGCCGCGATTCAAGTCATCACCATGGGGTTTTTGTGGATGCCGGACACGCCGGTCATGCCATCCCACTGGTCCCCGCGACCTTCACGCCAACCGCTCATCCAGTTTTCGCGCAGGTTGATATCCTGGCTCGGGCATTCGTCGCGTGAGCGACCGGCAACCCCCGCCTTGTAGCCGTGCAGATATGCCCGCTGGTTGCGATCACGTTTCTGTCGTTTCATCGTATGGCCTCTTGTCGGAACAAGTGCATCACCTTTGGGAAAACACAGAGACTCCATGGCGTAAGGTTCGCCGAAAGAAGACTCCGCCCGCGAAAACGTCCGGACAGGCATACGCATGCGTTGTTTCGTAGCTACACCTCTAGCTTTAGCGGAAATGAGAAACGATGTCGATGAGCGTTTTGTCATAAGGCCAGATTGAAAATGCACTCACGGGAATATGACCGGGCCAAGACGGTTCGGTGACGCCACCATGAAAGACGATAAATCGCTGTTGAACCTTTATATCACCTGCCCTTGGGGCGTCGAGCCGCTACTCGCGGAAGAGGTCGCCGAGCTGGGGGCGGAGATACAAAAAACTACCGTCGCCGGGCTGCATGCGCGTGCCGATCTCGCCACCGCCTACCGCCTGTGCCTGTGGTCGCGCCTGGCCAACCGGGTGATCCTGACCCTGGGGCGCGAGAGCGACTGCGAGACGCCGGAGGCGATCGTCGCCGCGGTGAGCCAACTGCCCTGGGCCGAGAAGCTGCGCGACGGCCATACCCTGGCGGTGGATTTCCACGGTCAGTCGGCGGCGATCCGCCACACCCGCTTCGGCGCCCAGGTGATCAAGGATGGGGTCGTCGAGGCACTGGCGGCGGCCGGGCGGGCACGCCCGCAGGTCGATCTCGGCCAGCCCGACGTACGTATCTACGCCAATCTGCACAAGGGGCAGCTGCTGGTGGGTATCGATCTGGTCGGCGCCAGTCTGCACCAGCGCGGCTACCGGCGTGATGTCGGCCATGCCCCGCTCAAGGAGAACCTGGCCGCGGCACTGCTGGTGCGCGCTGGCTGGCCGGCCCGGGCCAAGCGCGGTGAGCCGCTGGTGGACCCGATGTGCGGTGCCGGCACGCTGCTGATCGAGGCGGCGATGATGGCCGCGGATATCGCCCCCCAGCTCACCCGCGAGCGCTTCGGCTTCCAGCGTCTGGCCGACTTCGATCCAGCCCAGTGGCAGACCCTGGCGCGCGAGGCCAAGGTGCGTGCCGATCTTGGCCGCCGGCGTGCGCGTTCAAGGCTGTGGGGCTTCGACCAGAGCCCGCAGGCGATCGCCGCGGCGCGCAGCAATGCCATGCGCGCGGGGATTCCGGCGCTGATCGAGCTGGCCGGCGCTGCGGTGAAGGGGCTGACACCGCCCGCCGAGGCCACCACGCCGGGGCTGGTGATCACCAACCCGCCCTACGGCGAGCGTCTCGGCGAGCTGCCGGAGCTGGTGGCGCTCTACGGCGATCTGGGACAGCGACTGAAGCAGCACTTCGGCGGCTGGCAGCTGGCGCTGTTCACCGGCAATCCGGATCTCGGCCATCGTCTGGGCCTGCGCGCGCACAAGCAGTACGCGTTCAAGAACGGGCCGCTCGACTGCAAGCTGCTGCTGGCCGATGTCGCGCTCCGCGCGGCCGATACCGGCGATGGCGATGCCGGCGATAGCGATAAGCCCGGCGCCGTGTCGACCGCGCAGACGCCCTCGCTCAGCGACGCGGCGCCGCTGAGCGAGGGCGCGCGGATGTTCGCCAACCGCCTGCAGAAGAACCGCAAGCGTCTGTCCAAGTGGCTCAAGCAGTCGGGGGAGCGCTGCTACCGGCTCTACGACGCCGACATGCCGGAGTATGCGCTGGCGATCGACGTCTATGGTCACCGCGTGCACGTGCAGGAGTATGCCGCCCCGCGTTCGGTCGATGCCGACAAGGCCAAGCGGCGGCTGCTCGATGCGCTGAGCGCGATCCCGGTGGCGCTCGACGTGCGCCCCGAGCAGATCCACTACAAGCAGCGCGAGCGGCAGAGCGGCAAGGCGCAGTACCGCAAGCAGGGTGACAGCGGCGAGCGCTTCGTGGTCGAGGAGGGGCCGGCCAAGCTATGGGTCAATCTCACCGACTATCTCGATACCGGTCTGTTCCTCGACCATCGCCCGGTGCGTCGGCTGCTGCGTGAGCGAGCCGCGGGCAAACGCTTTCTCAATCTGTTCTGTTATACCGGCACGGCGACGGTACACGCCGCCCTGGGCGGGGCCACCGATAGCCTGAGCGTGGATCTCTCGAATACCTATCTCGACTGGGCGCGGGACAACCTGGCCCTCAACCAGCTCGATCCCGGCCGCCACCGGGTGGTGCGCGACGACTGTCTACGCTGGCTCGAGACCGCCGGGGGCAGCTTCGATCTGATCTTCCTCGATCCACCCACCTTCTCCAATTCGAAGAAGATGGCCGGCACGCTGGATATCCAGCGCGATCACGTGCGTCTGGTCGAGCTGGCCATGGCGCGGCTGGCGCCTGGCGGTGAGTTGGTCTTCTCCAACAACCAGCAGCGCTTCAAGCTCGATCCGGCGCTGTCGACGCGCTTTGCGGTGACCGAGATCACCGCGCAGACCTTCGATCCGGACTTCAGTCGGCGTGCCAATCTGCACCACTGCTTCAGCATCCGTCATCGCCAGTGACGATGACGCAGCCCCTGGCGCCACTGCCGGGCGCCAGGGGCAAATGGTGCGGATGGGCTTTGCACGAGGGCGGGGCAGGGTATCGGTGGCGTCGGCGGTTCGGGCGCCTCGGGGAGTCGGCCGAGTCTGGAGCTCAGCCGAGCCTGTCATTCAGTCGAATCTGTCATTCAGTCGAGCAAAGACAGCTGAGCCATGGCGCGGCGCCCCTCGGGGCTGTCGTCGTCGGCTTCCAGCACCTTGCGCAGGCCACGCGCCAGCTGGATGTGCGCGAGATCGTCGAGCCACAGCATGGCCTGCTCGCGGCTCTCGGCCACGGCATGCTTGAGGCCGCCATACTGGGTGCCGATCTGGCCCCAGGCGCGGCTGAAGATCCAGTCACCGAACATGTCCTGATGCAGGTGCACCAGGACATAGTCGTGTTCACTCTCCCAACGAACGATCACGCGAACTCCTTTCGTGGTTGTGCGCCCCGGCTTGTCCCCGCCGGGTGGCCCGCCTAAGATGGCTGCGCCGGGCGGCGCGGCCGTGTCGCCCGGCTCGTATCGGGCTCATTGTAAAGCAAGCGCGGCAGAAATCGACGCGTACGGCGTAAGCCCGCCAGGCCGACAGGGAGAAGCGGTAGACATGCGAATTCTGGTGGACGAGAACGTACCTCTGGCCGAGGCCTTCTTCGGTGAGCTGGGTGAGGTGACGCGCCAGCCAGGGCGTGAGATGACCGCGGCCAGCGTGCGCGATCACGACGCCCTGGTGGTGCGCTCGATCACGCCGGTCAATGCGGCGCTGGTGGCGGGGTCGCGCCTCAAGTTCGTGGGTACCTGCACCATCGGTACCGACCATGTCGAGCTGGCGGCGCTGCGCGAGCACGGGATCGGCTTTGCCAACGCACCCGGCTGCAACGCCGAGGCGGTGGTCGACTACGTGCTCTCCAGCCTGTTGCTGCTGTGCGAGCGCGACGGCGAAGACCTGTTCACCAAGACCGTGGGTATCGTCGGCGCCGGCAACGTTGGCGGGCGCCTCGCCGCGCGCCTGGCGGCGCTGGGCATCGCCTATCTGGTCTGCGATCCGCCGCGCGCCGAAG
Organism: Salinicola endophyticus; assembly: GCF_040536835.1. Classification (NCBI taxonomy): domain Bacteria; kingdom Pseudomonadati; phylum Pseudomonadota; class Gammaproteobacteria; order Oceanospirillales; family Halomonadaceae; genus Salinicola; species Salinicola endophyticus. The sequence goes on along the minus strand of NZ_CP159578.1, from coordinate 2,743,018 downwards.
CCGAGGGCGACGCGGGTTTCGTGGCTCTCGACGCGCTGATCGCACGCGCCGATGTCATCTGTCTGCACACGCCGCTGGTGGCAGCCGGAGCGCATGCCACCCGGCATCTGCTCGACCGGCAGCGAATCGAGGCGCTGGCGCCGGGGACCATGCTGCTCAACGCCGGGCGTGGCGACTGCCTCGACGGCGGCGCCTTGAACGAACGTCTGGCCCGCGATGCCGACCTGCGCTGCGTGCTCGACGTGTGGGAGCACGAGCCGGGTATCGACGAGACGCTCTACGCCCGGGTCGATCTCGCCACCCCGCATATCGCTGGCCATAGCGTCGACGGCAAGTTGCGCGGTACCGAGATGATCTATCAGGCGCTGTCGCGCCAGCTCGGGCTGCCCGCGCGGCAGAGCCTGGCTCGGCTGACCCCGGCGCCGTGGCTGCCACGGCTGGTGCTAGACGCCGGCACCCCACGTGACGATGCGCTGCGGCTGTGCGCCCGGGCCTGCTACGACCCGCGCCGCGACGCCATGGGGCTGGAGCGTTATCGCCGACGCCTGGGTATGGCCCAGGGCTTCGATGCCTACCGTCGCGACTATCCGGTACGCCGCGAGTTCCAGACCCTCGAGGTGGCGCTCACCGCGGCGGCCCCCGAGCTCGAAGCGGTCCTGCGCGGTTTCGGCTTCGGTGTCGCCACGCCGGAGTGAAAGCGACTCGTGGCCCTGTGCCATGTCTGATCAAGAGCCACGCCTGATCAAGAGCCACTTCTGATTGAGAGCGCCTTTCACAACCGCAAGGCGACGTGGGCTTATCCGGCGGCGGGGTCAGGCGCCTTCGCGCTCGGCATCCTCGCGCTTGCTGAGGCGATGCCCGTCTTCGCTGGCGCCATACTTCCAGTAGCTCGAGAGATACATCTCGCGCTTGTCGACGCCGCGCTCGTCGATCAGGTGGCGGCGTAGGCGGCGCATCGCCGAGAACTCGCAGGCGATCCAGATGCCCGCCTTGCCCGGCCGCCAGGGCAGCTCGCGCACCGCCTCGAGCAGCCCTTCGCTATCGCTGCCCGGATGCGCCTGAATGTGCCAGCTGAGGCGCATGCCGGGCGGTGCCGCCAGCGGCTGGATATCGGCTTCGCTGATCACCTCGAGAATCACCTCTCCCACCGCCTGCGGCGGCAGCCGTTCGAGATTGGCTGCGATCGCCGGCAGAGCGGTCATGTCGCCCACCAGTAGATACCAGTCGGCGTCCTCTGCCACCCGCTTGACCGGTCCGGGGCCGGCGACCTCGATGACATCCCCCGGGCGGGCGTTGCGCGCCCAGCTGGCAGCTGGCCCGCCGTCGGCGTGGAGCACGAAGTCGACGTCGATGGCGTCCTCACGCTGTCGGCGCACGCTGTAGGTGCGCATCCGGGGAGGCGTGTCGTTCTCCCCGGGCAGCACCAGCTTGATATAGGCGCTGGCCTGGTCGGCGGGGAAGGTGCGCATCGCCTCGCCGCCGAGGGTGAGGCGCAGCATATGGGGTGTCAGTGGCTGCCGGGCGAGCACGGTGAAGGCGCGCGGTGGAGTCTTGGGCATGCGGGGCTCCTGTCAGTCAGAGGGGGGAATGGGGCGCTCGAGGTTGTCGATCAGGCGCTGCGCCAGCGTCTCGAAGGCGGTGAGCTCGGCCTCGCTCAAGCCCTTGGCGAGGCGCGTATGGGCGCGCTGTTCACAGGCATCGACCCGCGCCAGCATGGCCCGACCGGCGTCGCTGAGCGTCAGTTGCTGGCGCCGGCCGTCATCCGGCGCCGGGCGTCGGCACACCAGCTCGCGTCTGTCGAGATCGCTCAGCAGGCGCGCGAGCTGGGCCTTGTCCCACCGCAGCCTCGGAGCGATCGCGCTGGCGCTGCAAGGCGACAGGTTGCGGATCGCCTTGAGCGTGCGGATCTGCGCGACGCCGAGCCCGAGCCGCTCGTCGTCGTAGGCGCGGCGCAGCGCGCGCTTGTAGGCGTGCAGCAGGCGGTGGAGGGTGTCTCCGGCGAGTGCTTGAGGCATCGAGACTTCGGCCAGTTGGTTGATAAAGTCAACCAATTGAGCGCCTGTCTGATAGAAATGTCAATCGTTATCATCTTGGTGGGGAGTCAAAAAAAACGCCCCGCCGAGGGGCGGGGCGTCATGTGCTCGAACGCGAAGAGACGAGACGGCGCTCAATCGCGATAGGCGGACTCTTTCAGCGCGCGGATACGGTCGTCCAGCGGCGGGTGGCTGGCGAACAGCTTCTCCATCAGCTTGCGCGTCTGGCCGGTGGTGATGGCGAAGGCGGTCAACGAATCCGGCATCTGATCCGGTTGCTGGGTCTCCGCCTTGAGCCGGGAGAGCGCATTGATCATGGCCCCGGCGCCGGCGTACTTGGCCCCGGCGGCATCGGCCCGATACTCGCGGAAGCGCGAGAACCAGGCGACGATGACCGACGCTACCAGGCCGAACACGATCTCGGCGACGATGACGACGACAAAATAACCCATGAAGCCGAGGCCGCCGCCGTTGTCACGGCCGCGCAGGAAGCTGTCGACCACCTGGGCCACCACGCGGGCGAAGAACATCACGAAGGTATTGAGCACCCCCTGGATCAGCGCCAGGGTGACCATGTCACCATTGGCCACGTGGCCGATCTCATGGGCCAGGACCGCGCGCACCTCTTCCGGGCGCATGCGTTCGAGCAGCCCCTGGGAGACCGCTACCAGGGCGTCGTTCTTGTTCCAGCCGGTGGCGAAGGCGTTGGATTGCTGGGCCGGGAAGATCGCCACTTCCGGCATCTGGATGTTGGCCTGCTGGGAGAGCTCGCGCACGGTGTCGAGTAGCCACTGCTCGGTCGAGTTGCGCGGCTGGTCGATCACCTTGGCCTTGGTGCTCATCTTCGCCATCCATTTGGAGATGAACAGCGACACCAGCGAGCCGGCCATGCCGAAGACGAAGCAGAAGATCAGCAGGCTGTTCATGTTCAGCCCGTTGGCATTCAGATAGGGCTCGACGCCCAGCACGCGCAGCGTGATGCTGGCGACGAGAACCACCGCCAGGTTGGTTGCCAGGAACAGGATGATTCGCATCATCGGTTTCTACCCTCAGTCGTGGAAAACCTGCGTTGTCGATGGCCGGATGGCCCTCGGCGATTGTTTAGCCTGTTATGCGTTATCACCGGCTAATCAGATGGTTATGGCCTGTTAGATACGACGTTAGGCGATAGGTTTCAAGAGGGGAAGGGCGCGCGTCGCGTGCGCGGCGGTGGCCCGAGGCCACCGCCACAGGTCACTGGCGGTAGCGTGAGAGGAAGCGGCCGAAGCGGTCGATCGCGTCACTCAGCTGGTCCGCCCAGGGCAGGGTGACGATGCGCACGTGGTCGGGTTGGTGCCAGTTGAAGGCCGTGCCCTGCACCAGCAGGATGCGCTCCTGCAGCAGCAGATCGAGCACCATCTGGGCATCGTCGTGGATCGGGTAGATCTCCGGGTCGAGCCGGGGGAAGGCGTAGAGCGCCCCCTTGGGCTTGACGCAGGAGACGCCGGGAATGGCGTTGAGCTTGTCGAACACCACGTCGCGCTGAGCCAGCAGGCGCCCGCCGGGCAGAATCAGGTCGTTGATCGATTGATAGCCGCCGAGGCCGGTCTGAATCGCATGCTGGGCCGGCACGTTGGCGCACAGCCGCATCGACGCCAGCATGTTGAGCCCCTGGATGAAATCCTCGGCGTTCTGCTTGCCCAACCCCCCGGAGAGAATCATCCAGCCGGAGCGGAAACCGGCGCAGCGGTAGCTCTTGGAGAGCCCGTTCATGGTCACCACCAGCTGGTCGTCTTCGGCCAGGGCCCCGGTGGAGACGTGCTCGACGCCGTCATACAGAATCTTGTCGTAGATCTCGTCGGAGAACACCACCAGCCCGTGCTGGCGGGCCACGCTGAGGATCTCCTTGACCACCGCCGGCGGATAGACCGCGCCGGTGGGATTGTTGGGGTTGATCAGTACGATCGCGCGGGTGCGGGCGGTGATCTTGTCGCGGATATCGGCGATATCCGGCGCCCAGTCGTTGGCCTCGTCGCACAGATAGTGCACCGGATGGCCGCCGGAGAGATTGGCAGCGGCGGTCCACAGTGGATAGTCCGGTGCTGGGATCAGCACTTCGTCGCCGTCGTTGAGCAGCGCCTGCATCGCCATCACGATCAGCTCGGAGACGCCGTTGCCGATGAAGATGTCCTCGATGCCGACCTGCGGAATGCCCTTGCGCTGGCACTCCTGCATGATCGCCTTGCGCGCCGAGTAGAGCCCCTTGGAGTCGCAGTAGCCCTGAGCCGTCGGCAGGTTGCGCATAACGTCCTGCAGGATCTCCTCGGGCGCTTCGAAGCCGAAGGGTGCAGGGTTGCCGATGTTCAGCTTGAGAATGCGATGGCCTTCGTCCTCGAGGCGCTTGGCGTGTTCGAGGACCGGCCCGCGGATGTCGTAACAGACGTTGTCGAGCTTGTGCGATTTCCGAATGGGGCTGGTCATGGGGTTTCCGTATGCTGCACAACCGAAGAGATCAGGCGGCGTCTGGGGCGCCGCAAGCGGGTGGCGGGCTGCATCGCCGACGCCCAGCATAACGCCGCGCGGACGCGGCGCAAGGGGCAGAAGCACGAGGTTGTCGGGGCGATCTGTCATGCTCGCCGGCGTCGGGTCGTTCGGCGCGTCAGGTCGTTGGCGTGGCGTCGTCTACGACGTCCGGTTCCGGGGCAGGGATGTCCGCCGGCAGCTCCAGAGTGACCCGCCCGAGCTTGCCGTCGCGCAGCTCGTGCAGCAGCACCTCGGCACCGCGGTGCAGGTTGATCACGCCGCCGGCCTTCAACCCGCCGCGCTTGCGCGCGATCTCGTTCATGATCGCATGGCCGTCGAAACCGGCATGCGCCTGCAGGTCGACCAGCTTGGGGCCGTCGGCATCGACGCTCTCCGCCGCCACGGGAGCGACGTAAGCCGGCAGGTCGTCGAGCTTGTAGCGCTCGCGCAGGGCCGCGGGGTAGCGCTTGGCCAGTTCGGCGGCGCAGACGATGGCCACATCCACATACTCTATCGCGGTGTCACGAATGGCGCCGCTGGCGGCGAGCCGATAGGCGCTGGCCTGATCCTCGATCTTGGGCCACAGCACGCCAGGGGTGTCGATCAGTGCCACGCGGCCGTCGATCCGAATCTTCTGCTGGCGCTTGGTCACCGCCGGCTCGTTACCGGTCTTGGCGATCTTGCGCCCGGCGAGGCCGTTGATCAGGGTCGATTTCCCCACGTTGGGGATACCCATCACCATGACGCGTACATCGCGGTCGGCACGTACCTGACCGGCCAGCTCGTGGCACAGCGCTGGAATCTGCTTCAGCTCGCGGGCCTGGGTGGTGGTTACCGCGATGGCGCGGCTGTCGGGCTGGGCGTCGAAGTGCGCGATCCATGCCTGGGTCGCCTCGGGGTCGGCGAGGTCGGCGCGCGAAAGGATCTTGAGCACCGGCTTGTGCTCGGTCAGATCGGCCAGCATCGGGTTGCCGCTGGAGTAGGGTAGACGTGCATCGAGCACCTCGATGACCACGTCGATCTCCGGCAGCGCCTCGGTGATCTGGCGGCGCGCCTTGTTCATGTGACCGGGATACCAGCCGAGCATACGTCTCTCCTGCCAATGTCATGCCTGTCGGGGGGATGCCCGACGCCAAGCGGGCGGATAGTCTAGCAGGATGCGACACCCGGCGGCTGCAGCGCAGGCGTATGCGGCGGGGGAGAGCAGTCAACGGGTGATGGTAATCTCGTGCATCCAGTCGCCGGCGGGCGGCGTAGAGGCATGGGTCATCGATAGCAGGGAAAGGAGCCCCGCATGAAACCTCGCGTATCCATCGCCGCCGGCCTGCTGCTCGCCAGCGTTGCCAGCGTCTCGCTGGCCGTCGGCAATCCGATCAGCGTGCATGTCCTGAATACTCAGAGCGGCAAACCCTCGGCAGGCGTCGCGGTCACGCTCGAGCATCGGGCCGACGGCCAGTGGGAGACCATCGCCACTGGGACTACTTCCGAGGATGGTCGGATCTCGGCGCTCTATCCCCAGGACGAAACGTTCGAGGCCGGTGTCTACCGCGCCGTCTTCGCGACCGGAGACTGGTATCGTGCCCGCGGCACCGAGACCTTCTTTCCCGAAATCACCGTGCCTTTCGAGGTCGTCGACACGCAGCAGCACTACCATATCCCGCTGCTGCTGAGCCCCTACGCTTACTCTACCTACCGCGGCAGCTGAGTCTGGCCGGATAAGCGGCGACAGTCGCGACGACAGCGCACCGACCTCGGTCGGGGCGCTGTCGTATGGGGGCTGTCTTGCTGGCACTGCTGTGTTGGCGCTAGCGTCTTGGGGCTAGCGCTTTGGCACCACCCTGAAGCCGCTCGCCGTGGCCATGACGCGGCCTATCGTGGCCGTGGGCCAGGTGGCCGGACACGGGCGCGATCATTCGCCGGCATGGAAGGTGATGGCCACCGAGTTGATGCAGTAGCGCTGGCCGGTGGTCTCCGTCGGGCCGTCGGGGAAGACATGGCCCAGGTGGGCATCGCAGCGGCGGCAGGTCACTTCGATGCGGCGCATGCCGTGGCTGGTGTCCGTATGCTCCTCCACCGAGGCGGCGGCCAGCGGGCGGTCGAAGCTGGGCCAGCCACAGTGTGCTTCGAACTTGTGCTCGTTCTCGAACAGCGGGGCGCCGCAGCAGACACAGTGATAGATGCCCTGGACCGGCTCGACCTGATAGTCGCCGCTGAACGGCGGCTCGGTACCTTTTTCCCGGGTGACGTGGTACTGCTCCGGGGTCAGCTGTTCGCGCCACTCGGCGTCGCTCTTCTTGATTCTACTCATGGCGGGTCTCCTCGTGCCTCGTCACCTGTCTGCATTACAGGCCATTTGCGGCGGTCTGGCCAGCGCGTTTTAGGTGGCGATGAACGTCGGTGAAATCAATTGCTTGACAGCTTCGGGCGGCCTCAGTAATATGCGCGCCATCTCGACGGAGACGAGACATTGCGTCCCATTCGTCTAGTGGTCTAGGACACCGCCCTTTCACGGCGGTAACAGGGGTTCGAACCCCCTATGGGACGCCACTCGACTCTTTCGAAGATACTGTCGAAGCCGGCTTGGTTCGTCAGCCAGGATGCGGGAATAGCTCAGTGGTAGAGCATCGCCTTGCCAAGGCGAGGGTCGGGAGTTCGAATCTCCTTTCCCGCTCCAAACTTGTGGTATCGGTAGTGTGGTAAAGGGTCGTGAGCCGGAACGCCGGTCCGCTGGAACGCCAGCCCGGTCGACCTCCTTTCCCGCTCCAACAATGCGTCCCATTCGTCTAGTGGTCTAGGACACCGCCCTTTCACGGCGGTAACAGGGGTTCGAACCCCCTATGGGACGCCACTTCGATGATCGCTCGATCATCCCGTCGAAGCCAGACTTCGACACGACAAGCGGGAATAGCTCAGTGGTAGAGCATCGCCTTGCCAAGGCGAGGGTCGGGAGTTCGAATCTCCTTTCCCGCTCCAGTTTCGTAGTACCTGAAGCGTGGTCGAGGGTCGTGAGCTGGAACGCCAGCCCGGTCGATCTCCTTTCCCGCTCCAGTTTCGTGGTACCCGGTAGGTGATCGAAGGCTCAGTCTGGCTATCACGCGCCGGTTTTGCGTCCCATTCGTCTAGTGGTCCAGGACACCGCCCTTTCACGGCGGTAACAGGGGTTCGAACCCCCTATGGGACGCCACTTCGATGATCGCTCGATCATCTTGTCGAAGCCTGGCTTCGACCCGACAAGCGGGAATAGCTCAGTGGTAGAGCATCGCCTTGCCAAGGCGAGGGTCGGGAGTTCGAATCTCCTTTCCCGCTCCAGTTTCGTGGTACTTGAAGCGTGATCGACAGCTCTCTTTACATCGCTCGATGTGACGAGACGTAGGCGTCTGTCGCCATTTTCCTGGGCCCGATGTTGTCGCGTCGGCTGCGCATTCCTGACACGTATCGCACAGCACGATCCCGCCCTCGCTGCCGCCGAGTGGCTTCCCGACTACGCTGACACGGTGGCGTCGTGACGCCGACGATAGTGGCGACAGTTATGACCATAGAGTCTATTCGTCTGCTAAAGATTGATTTTCCATCGATCGGCCCCATATGTGGCGGCACTTCTTCTTCTATGTATTCGACAGGAATCCCTGATGGCAGAACCGGCACTGTCCATCCGCGGGCTGACCAAAGTCTACGGTAATGGATTCGAAGCCCTCAAAGGCATCGATCTCGATGTCGAGCAGGGCGACTTCTTCGCGCTGCTCGGCCCCAATGGCGCGGGCAAGTCCACCACGCTGGGCATCGTCTGCTCACTGGTGCAGAAGAGCGCGGGCCAGGTGAAGATCTTCGGTATCGACATCGACCATGACTTCGCCAAGGCGAAATACAACCTCGGCGTGGTGCCGCAGGAGTTCAACTTCAGCCAGTTCGAGAAGGTCGAGGACATCATCCTCACCCAGGCGGGCTACTACGGCATGCCGATGAAGGAGGCCAGGCCGCGCTGTGAGCGTCTGCTCAAGGACCTCGGCCTGTGGGACAAGCGCAACGGTGCCGCACGCATGCTCTCCGGCGGCATGAAACGCCGGTTGATGATCGCGCGTGCCTTGATTCATCGCCCGCGCCTGCTGATTCTCGACGAGCCCACCGCCGGGGTCGATATCGAGCTGCGCCGTAGCATGTGGGAGTACATGCGCCGGATCAACGAGGAGGAGGGCACCTCGATCATCCTGACCACGCACTATCTCGAGGAAGCCGAGAGCTTGTGTCGTAATATCGCCATCATCAACCGGGGCGAGATCATCAAGAACACCTCGATGCGCGGCCTGCTGACCGAGCTGGACACCGAGACCTTTCTACTCGATCTTGCCGAGCCGCTGGAGGCGGCGCCCCAGCTCGAAGGCTTCGAACTCGAGCGGGTCGACTCGCACCAGTTGGCACTCTCCGTGCGCAAAGGCACCGATCTCAACGATGCCTTCCAGCAATTGACCCGTCAGGGCGTGCGCGTGCTGTCCATGCGTAACCGTGCCAATCGACTGGAAGAGCTGTTCGTCTCGATGACGTCGCCGCCGGATGCGGTCAGCGGCATCGACAGCGCCACCTCGACACCGGCCAAGGAGACGGCATCTTGAATACCCGGCAACTGCTGATTTCGCTCTGGACCATGGTGGTGAAAGAGGTGCGCCGCTTCGTGCGGATCTGGCCCCAGACCCTGGTGCCACCCTCCATCACCATGACCATGTACTTCATCATCTTCGGCAACCTGATCGGTTCACGCGTGGGTGAGATGCACGGCATCTCTTACATGTCCTACATCGTGCCGGGCCTGATCATGATGTCGGTGATCACCAATAGCTACTCCAACGTGGCTTCGTCGTTCTTCTCCAACAAGTTCCAGCGCAGTGTCGAGGAGATGATGGTCTCCCCGATGCCCAACTGGGTCATTCTGGGCGGCTTCGTGATCGGTGGCGCGGCGCGTGGGCTCGGCGTCGGGTTGATCGTGACGCTGGTCTCGCTGTTCTTTACCCATCTCGATCTGCAGCATCCGCTCCTGACCCTGATGGTGGTGGTCATGACCGCCTTGCTGTTTTCGACCGGTGGCTTCATCAATGCGCTGCTGGCCAAGAAGTTCGACGATATCTCGATCATTCCGATCTTCGTGCTGACACCGCTGACCTACCTGGGGGGCGTGTTCTACTCGATCGACCTGCTGCCGGAGTTCTGGCAGAAGGTGACCATGGTCAACCCGATCCTCTACATGGTTAACGCCTTCCGCTACGGCATTCTCGGCATCTCCGACATTCCGGTGAGCGGGGCGCTGATCGCCATCGCCGCCTTCATCGTCGTGTTCTGGTGCCTGGCACTGTGGATGCTCAACCGCGGCAAGGGGATTCGCTCATGAGCACACCGCGCCCGGAGACCCTCGCTGATGCGCCGCTGGGTCGCGAATCCGCCTATCCCGAGCGCTACGATGCCGCCTTGCTGTTCCCCATCGAGCGTGCCGCCAATCGGGCCCCGCTGGGGATCGAGGCCACGTCACTGCCCTTCGTCGGCGGTGACGAGTGGTGGGCTTTCGAGCTCTCCTGGCTCGACCCGCGCGGCAAGCCGGTGGTTGCGGTGGCGCGCTTCCGGCTGCCGGCGGATTCGCCCTGCCTGATCGAATCCAAGTCGTGGAAGCTCTATCTCAATAGTTTCAATCAGACCACTTTCAGTGGTCGCGATCAGGTGGTCGAGACACTGGTTCGCGATCTGAGCGCGGCGGTGGGTGGCGAGGTCACGGTGGAGCTGTTCGGTGTCGATGACGCCGCACTCGCGCCGGCGCCGCTGCCGGGCGAGGGGCTCGACGAGCTCGAGGTCGAGATCGACCGCTATACGCCGGCGCCGGCGCTGCTCGCCTGCGATGAGAGCGATATCGTCGAAGAGACGCTGCACTCGCATCTGCTCAAGTCCAACTGCCCGGTGACCGGTCAGCCCGACTGGGGCAGCGTACTGGTTCAGTACCGCGGGCCGCGGATCGAGCGTGCGTCGCTGCTGCGCTATATCATCTCCTACCGTCAGCACCAGGATTTTCACGAGCACTGTGTCGAACACATCTTCGTCGATCTGATGGCACGCTGCCGCCCCGAGCGGCTGCTGGTGATGGCGCGTTACGTGCGCCGCGGCGGGCTCGATATCAACCCCTGGCGGGCCACGCCGGGCTGGGTGCCGGCATTGCCGCCACGTCTGCTGCGGCAGTGACGCTTTTGTCGTAGAGTCGAGTGACCCTCCGCGTTTTACCACCGATGTCTCAGAGGAGTCAGACATGGATGCCATGACGCTACTGCATCAGCGTCGTTCGATGGGCAAACTGACCGGTCCGGTGCCGACTGCCGAGCAGCTCGACGCCCTCTACCGCGCCGCGCTGCGGGCGCCGGATCACAAGGAAATGACGCCGTACCGCTTCATCGAGATCAGCGGCGAAGGGCTCGACCGCCTGGGTGAACTGTTCGCCTGCGCCGATTATCAGGCCAATCCGCATATCGACGATGGCAGTCTCGATGCCGCGCGCAAGAAGCCCAAGCGGGCGCCGATGATCATCGCGGTGATCGCGCGCATCACGCCGGACCTGCCCAAGGTACCGCCGGTCGAGCAGATCATCTCTGCGGGTTGCGCCGCGCATGCCATGCTCTACGCGGCGTTCGCGCAAGGGCTGGGGGCAATGTGGCGCACGGGTACCTATGCCCATGACAAGACCGTATGGCGTGGGCTCGGCCTGGGCGAGCACGAAGAGTTGATCGGCTATCTCTATCTCGGCCAGCCGGGAGGCCGCTACCCTCAGCCGCCGGCGCGCGATCCGCAGGCGTACGTCGAGCGTTGGCAGTGATGCGGAAAAAGCCAGACGAGGAAAAAAATGGCTTGCGATCACGGAGTTAGGCGGATATGATGTGCGCCGTTCTGAACGAAGCGGCAACGCCGAAACGGACAGGATGACAATGCGGAGAGGTGTCCGAGTGGTCGAAGGAGCACGCCTGGAAAGTGTGTAAGTCGAAAGGCTTCGAGGGTTCGAATCCCTCCCTCTCCGCCACGAATTGAAAAGAACCGGCTTTAATAGCCGGTTTTTTTATGTCTGGCATTTGGCGCCATGAGAGGGAGGCGATGAGAACCCTCTGGTTCGCACCGAGGCGCTCGCGGTGTTGGTGTTCGAGCGCCGACAAACGGCCTCGCGAAGCGAGCCGTTAATCCCTCCCTCTCCGCCACGAATTGAAAAGAACCGGCTTCAATAGCCGGTTTTTTTATGTCTGGCATTTGGCGCCGTCCCCCCTCGTCACGACGGATCAGGGACGCTCGAGTGGCGCAGGCCGAGCGTCATCAGCAGCGCACAGGCCAGGGCCACTGCGGCCGTGACATGAAAGGTATAACTGGCTCCCCAGCTGGCGGCCACGATGCTCCCCATCAGGGGCCCCAGGACCTGCCCCACGTATTGGAAGGACGTCGATAGGCCCATGATCCGTCCGAGACTTCGGCCATCGCTGTAGGCATGTTTGAGCGCCGACTTCAGGCAGGGCAGCACACCGCCCAGCGCCAGGCCCATCGCAAAGCGCAGCCCCATCAGCAGATAGACACTCGTCACGAAGGCTTGGGGTACGATCAGCACGGCCCCAGCGGCAAAACCGCAGGCGGCGATACGCATGGCGCCATAGCGGTCGGCCAGACGGCCCAGCGCCAGCGCTGAGAGCAGGCTGCCCAGCGCGGTGACTGACAGCACGATGCCGGCTGCCGAGGCTGTCGCGAGCGGTTGATGGTCCATGCTGCCGACGATGCTGTAGATGATGGGGTCGATCGACAGGTTGGCCACCAGCAGACCCGTGGTCGCGATCAGCAGTGTCCAGACCCTCGAATCGACAGGCGCCGCGACGCGCGTCGGCTCGGCGTGTGACTCCCGCCGCTCGTGCCTTTCCCTGACCAGCAGGCAGGTCGCGACGACATTGAACAGGATCATGCCGCCGGAGAGGAAGAACACCTCACGCATGCCGACGTGGGCGGAGAGAAATCCGCCCAGCATGGGGCCAGCCAGACTGCCGCCCAGGATGCACGCAAATAGTACGCCCTGAGCCTGTCCTGCCCGCGCCTCGGGCGCTTCTTTCGCCATGAGGATGGTCGCCCCCGAGGTGTAGCCGCCGGCCACGCCGGCCAGCAGTCGCAGCACGAGCATCTGCCAGGCGCTGGTCGCCGCCCCCATCAGGGTCATGCAGATCAGCATACCGACGCTGGCGCGGACCAGATTGATCTTGCAGCCGTAGCGGTCGGACAGGTGCCCCCAGAGCGGTGCGAACAGTGCGGCGCTGATAAAGGTCGCCGCGTACACCAGGCTGGACCAGATCCAGGTCTCTCCCGGCGAATGCTCCCCGAGGCTGGAGAGATAATGGGGCAGAAAGGGCAGCATGATCGTCATGGCGACGATATTGATGAAAGACCCCGACCCCGTGACCCACAGGTTGATTTTCCAGGCAGAGGTGTGTCGCGGCATCGGCGTCTCCGTTGGTGGAAGGCAGTGAGGAGGAGAGCGAGCGGTAATGGCGAGCTCCCGGCCGAGCTTAAGAAAAATCTATCAATGAATAAAATTCATGTTTTTCATGCTGTGGATTTCTCCTGGGAATCTGTGGCGCATTCAAGATTCATCGAAGCGTCATTGGCCGAGCCTTGTGGAGACGACATCGCAGGGCGTGAGTTGCTCGGCGGCTGACATCCAAGAGTTCTCGTCCACGCATGAAAAGACCGGCGCGAGGCCGGTCTGCGGGTGTTGCACGGGATGTGGGGATGTCCGGGGAGAGCCCGGGTGGCGCTTGTCTCAGCCGAGCAGGGCGTCGAGCAGGCACTGGGCGACGGGCGCCGAGGAGGGTGGGTTCTGACCGGTGATCAGGCGCCCATCCTGGCGGGTATAGGGCGCGAAGTCGTCGGCCTTGGAGTAGCGTCCGCCGCTGGCGATCAGCGCCTCTTCGACCAGTTGCGGCACGATCTCTGTCAACCCGACGGCGGCCTCCTCGCCATTGGTGAAGCCGGTCACCTCGCGACCCTTGACCAGCGGCTGGCCCTCGGCATCCTTGGCGTGAATCAGCACGATGGGGGCGTGGCACACCGCCGCCACCGGTTTCTGCTGGGCCCAGAAGGCTTCGATCAGGCGGATCGAGTCGGCGTCATCGACCAGGTCCCAAAGCGGGCCATGGCCACCGGGATAGAAGACAGCGTCGAAGTCGTCGGCGCTCACCTCGGACAGACGCTGCGTATGGGCGAGCTGCGCCTTGGCAGCATCGTCCTGCTGGAAGCGACGGGTCGCCTCGGTCTGACTCTCCTCGGCGTCGCTCTTGGGGTCGAGCGGCGGCTGACCACCCTTGGGCGAGGCGAGGGTGAGTTCGGCCCCGGCATCCTTGAAGGCGTAGTAGGGCGCGGCCAGCTCCTCGAGCCAGAAGCCGGTCTTTTCACCCGTGTCGCCGAGGCGGTCGTGGGAGGTCAGAACGATGAGAATACGCGGGGACATGAAGGGCTCCTTGCGGATGGCTGAAGGGTCTCTCGATCCATTCTAGTCTGGCGCCACCGAGTGCGTGGCGGCTACTGGGTACCAAGGTAGGCGCTGGCGTAATATTCGAGAAATGACGTTTTTGGATATCAGGCATTCGATATATGAATATTGCGGGCAAGGACCTCAACCTGCTGCTCACGTTCCACGTGCTCTACACCGAGCGCAGCGTCTCTGCGGCCGCGATGCGACTGGGTCTCAGCCAGCCGGCGCTCAGCCACAAGCTGGCACGGCTGCGCCACGACTTCGGCGACGCGCTGTTCGTGCGGGCGCCTAGAGGACTGACGCCGACGCCACGGGCGCATGAACTCGCGCCGCGGGTCCAGCAGTTGGTGGCCGGGCTGGAGAGCTTCTTCGACTTCTGTGAGGGCAGTGACTTTCTCGCCCGGGACGACCGCGTGCATCTCTACACCACCGACTATATGGAGCAGCAGCTGCTGCCACGCCTGTTGCCATTGATCCGGCGCGAGGCACCGCGCCTGCAGCTGGTGACCCATAATACCCGTGGGCGCCTGCCGCGGGCCGAGCTGGAGAGCGGCGAGTGCGATATCGCCATCGCGGGCTTCTACGCGGATCTGCCTGCCAGCTACTATCAGCAGCGGGTTCATGCCGAGGGGTTCGTAGTGCTGGCGGCGGCCGACAACCCGCGTCTCGGGGAGACGCTGGATCTCGATAGCTACCTGGCATGTGAGCACTTGGTCACCACGCTGACCGGCGATCTGGATGGGCTCGTCGATCGGCGTCTGCGCGAGATGGGGCGCTCGCGACGGGTAGTGGCGGGGCTGTCGAGCTTTCTCGCACCGCCGCTGTCGGTGGTCGGCAGCGATCTGTTGCTGACCTGCCTGGAGAGCGTGGCGCGGCACGCCGAGGCGCACATCCCAGGGCTGGTGGTGCACCCCTGCCCATTGGCGCTGGATGATGTGGCAGTGATCCAGACCTGGCATCAGCGCACCCACGAAGACCGTCTCCGCCGCTGGCTGCGGGCGCAGATCAAGGCGCTGCTGGGCGGCGACAGCCGCTAGCTCGATGCATTTGGCGCCGTGGCGCATGCTGAAGTCGTGTCAGGCGATGATCTAGACCTCTTTCGGTAGTGAATTCAGCCGCTTGTTTTCGCCACGAAAGTCGATAATGGCGTGGGGACATCCCCTGCGTACTTACCCGGCCTTCGGGCCGGGTCTTTTTTTACCTACGATTCTTCCTTACCCACGTTGCTTTTCGGTCGCCGATTCTGATGCCACCAGCGCTAGCGGTGGGTCTGGTACTCGGCGTCCGCTGCTTGGTCGAGCCCTGCCCCGTTGACACCAGCGACTCATGTCGCCGTCGAAGGCCTTCCTGGGAGCCTCACCGGGGGGGCTGTCAGCGCGCAAGTGGCGTCAGTCTATGACGCCGGTGGCGCCAGATCGGATGCCGAGTACTGCCGGTATTGCTGGGACTGCCTTGATTTGTAAGAGATATCCTACGCAAAATTGGGCGATATCGACCTGTATCCGTCATTCGCGAATTGATAATATGACCGCTCGTTGTAGATCCTTGGTCCCCGGTCTTCTGGCCGGGGATTTTTTATGCCTGATTTTCGCCAACTCATGTCGAAGTCTTCTCCTTGTGTCCCTCCTGGTCGGGCTGGGCGCGGAAGTGTGAATGACGCGAATCTCGATTAACAAAATACTACGTTTTAGCAGAAGCCTGTTTAACCTGGGTTGAGTTCAGCAGCTCGCAGATACGCGCAAGATGGTGAAGGCGAGATCAGGAAGGATCTCCGGGAGCCGGGCAGGGAGGCTTCGCCAGGGATGCGGGGGCAGGAGGCCTCCGGTAGGCAAGGAAGGGAGTCAGCGCTAGTCGGCCCGATCTCAGGATCGGGCCTTTTTTGCCCTTGATGGTAGTGGTAGCAATAATATAAACATCTAAATCTTATCTAATTTATAGATATTTCACGCAATTAGATTAGACAGTATTAGAAGTCGACGTTATTCTCTGCGAGCAGGGATGCAGCTGGGAATCGATCACGGATGACGATGCCAGGGAGGCGGATGAGCCGCAGTCTTTCAGCAGGATAGGCGCATGCTGATTGAAAGCCCGAGCGCTATCGCAGCGCGCTCGGGCTTTCTCTTATTCGATGCCGCTATTCGATGCCGGTCGGTCACGACCGCGATCAGTTGCGAGCACGCTCGTTCTTGACGTGCGCGGCTAACAGGTGGACCTCCGAGGCCGATGCGCGGCCGCAGGCGCGTTTGCCATGCCGCTGCCGGCCATCCCTGTGCTTTCTTTTGCGCTACGCTTGCCAAACCTAAGTAATTGGAATTATTATCGAAAGCCTTGCGGGTGTAGCTCAATGGTAGAGCAGAAGCTTCCCAAGCTTAAGACGAGGGTTCGATTCCCTTCACCCGCTCCAGCACCGCGCTCCAAAACGTGCCTACACGCCTGATCTTCTGCCATACCCCGCCCTTACTCATCGCTCTCTGGCTAGGTGTCTACGCTGGCTCTACGCCCGGGTCGGTATTGCATTGCCCATGGCAGCGTTTTGCATATGATTCGCGCATCATCTGACCGAGACAGCGTCTGGCTCGGGCCTTGTCGTGCCAGGTCGTGAAGTGTCGTCCGCCGGCGCATGACGAGCGACTCGTGCTCAGGCACTCTCCGTGGCTTGAGCGCGCCAGCTCAGCAGCACGTCGTCGGCGGTGATCGAGATGACGCTCATGGCCGCCTCGCGCGCCAAGCGTGTCATCAGCCGAGACCAATCGTCCTGCGTTTCGCCTGGCTGGCGCACGATCACCAGCTGCTGGCGCCGATGCTGGACGGTTGCCTGAATGGCGCGCGAGACTCGACGCGATAGCCGCTCATAGGGCGAAGGAAAAGCGAGAATCATGACGTCTCTCACTTGAGTACGTGTATTTATATACAGTATATGGGCGGTGTCGCCCGCGGTAAAGCGGCCATGTCGTGCTGCGCCATAGCGCCCCGATGTCGACGACCTGCTGAAAGTGGCCCTGTGCTGCTGAGTTGGGCGCTGTTCCGGTTTGCCAGTTGGCTGATGGCGGCCCACGAAAAAGGGGCCCCTGGGGCCCCTTTTAGTCACCGCCGAACGGTGAGCGTCACTGGCTCTTGATGGCGTCGCCAGCTTCGACACTGTGGCCTTCGGCGTTGATCTCGTCGAGCGACTTCGAGTCTTCGATGTCGGTCGTGCTGTCGGTCTCCGATTCCATCGCGTCGAGCGACTGGTTGGTGGCAGCACTGCCGCCGGAGAAGGACGAGGCGTCCTGCTCACCGCTGGCGGTGACGCCGGAGCCCGGTGCCAGCGGCTCCTGATTGGCCTGCTGTGCATCTTTGAGTGCGGCGCTATCGGCGAGCGCAGTACCGGCGTAACCCAGAGTCATGATGGCGGCGAAGGCGACGGTCGCGAGTGATGTTCTCATGCCAAATTCCTTTTGTGCTGAGGGAGATGGGGCCGGTAGCTAGTGTGCTACGGCTGATGACACTGTAGCCGCTTTGCAAAGGCGTCACGTCGGAAGGCCCAGCATTAGCGGACCATTCGGCATATAAGCCGGAGCTTTGGGCATGTTTTTCAGTCGCCGCTTCGATCTCGCCCCGTCGATGGTCTCATTCCGGGTTTCGCGTTCATCAATAGTCCTTCGTTGATACTCCTGCGTTGCGACGCTCGAGCGAGGGCACGCTTGAACTCTCTCCGGGGTGGCGCCATCTATACTGGTACATCGAGCACGATAGACGCGCCAGCACGATGTGGGTTCGAGCACGCTGGACGTCCGTCGTGGCGGGAAGAGCGTCGACAGGCAGTATCAGGTTGGACAACGCCCGTAAGGGCAGGAGAGTGTCATGAATGCGCGCGACTATCTGGCCAAGCAGGGTATTGCGCTGGACAAGGAGGAGGACAAGCCGCAGTCGCTCGAGGAGAAGGCCTGGGCCCGTGCGCGGGAAGCCGCCGAACACGGCCCGCGTAGCGGCACGCCGCACGATTGGGAGGATTGGGAGCGCTACCACGAGGCGCTGGCGAGTGGCGCCGCCGAGATAAAGGGCAAGCACCGGCCGCGTGACGGCGGGGCTGAAGAGATCGAGTCGAACACTGGCGAGACCGCCGAAGACGACGGAGCCGTGTCACATCAACGACGCTAGACAGCAGGATTGCGCAAGGCCAGCTATGCTGGTGAGCAGCCGAGCGGATCGACGCCCAGGTGTCGGCCACGCGAGTGTCTAGGCGCCGTCGCGTGTCGGTCGGCTGCGGTGACGATGGCGGTGATGAAGAGGCGCCGCAAGGGAGTGTTATATCAATGTGGGCGTTGGCGCTGAAGAGGGCGAACGTGGCCACAGCAAAGGAGGCTACATGGATATCATCCGTATCATCTTCGCCATCATCCTGCCCCCGGTAGGGGTATTCCTGCAGGTGGGTCTGGGCTTGCAGTTCTGGATCAACATCGTGTTGACGCTGCTGGGCTATATCCCGGGCATCATCCATGCGGTCTGGATCATCGCCACGCGCTGAGTCGCGATGAGAAACGACAGCAAGAACGCATGAAAGAGCGCAGAGGGCCGGTTTCGACCGGCCCTCTGGCGTTTTTGCGGTCTTTGCGAGCGCGGCGTGAGCCCGTCACCAGATCCGCGTGGGCATGAGGCAGGCCGGTCAAGCCAGGCGGTAGCGATAGTGCAGTGTCTCATCCTTGCGCGGGCCCTGGATTCGCCAGGCGAGATCGAAGCCTTCGGGCAGCAGGTGCAGGCGTGCGCTGTAGGCATCGGCGGCACACTGGTGGTGGTGCTCGCTCACCAGAGTGTCGGCGTCGGTGGCGACCAGGTCGAACAGCGCCACCGCCGCATCGCGGCCGCGGCGTTCATGGGCGAGCGCCACGCGCTCGGGTTTGAGGCGCCAGCAGTAGAGATTGCGCATGGTCACCGGCTGCTGCCCGGCCAGGGTGAAGTGGCCGCTTTCGTGAAAGCGTACCGTATCTCCCTCCACCTCCGCGCGTACGCTGCCCTGGCCGTGCCCGGACCAGCCGGTGCGCGAGCCGGAGCCGGCCTCGGCGGTGAATGCAAAACGTGTGACTTGGGGCAGCAGGGTGTGCAGCCGTATAATGGCTGTCAACTCGTCTGTCATGAAAAGGTTGACCTTAAATGTCGTATCTCGTCGGCGTCACGCTACTGTGGGCCTTCTCGTTCAGTCTGATCGGTGTCTACCTGTCGGGGCAAGTGGATAGCTACTTCGCCGTGGCCACCCGGATCGTGCTGGCGACGCTGATCTTCCTGCCCCTGCTGCGCCCACGGGCGATTCCCCGCGCCAGCTGTCTGGGGTTGATGAGTGTCGGTGCGCTACAGCTCGGCGTGATGTACCTGTTCTTCTATCACGCCTTCCTGCTGCTGAGCGTGCCCGAGGTGCTGCTCTTCACCATCTTCACCCCACTCTATATCACCCTGATCGACGACCTGCTGGCGAGACGCTTCTCGCCGCGCTACCTGCTGATGGCGGCGCTGGCCGTGGCCGGGGCGGCGGTGATTCGCTACGACGGCGTCAACGCCGGTTACTGGCTGGGCTTTCTGGTCGTGCAGGGTGCCAATGTCTGTTTCGCGCTGGGGCAGGTCGGCTATCGTCATCTGGCCCGGGGGTTGCCTGCCGGCGTCGCCCATCGCCATCTCTTCGGCTGGTTCTACCTCGGCGCGCTGTGCGTGGCGCTGCCGGCGTTCCTGCTGCTCGGCGACGTCCACAAGCTGCCCACCACCGGGCTGCAGTGGGGCGTGCTCGGTTGGCTCGGGGTCGTCGCTTCCGGGCTCGGCTATTTCCTCTGGAACAAGGGCGCTTGTCGGGTCGATGCCGGCACCCTGGCGATCATGAACAACGCGTTGATTCCTGCCGGGCTAGTGGTCAATCTGGTGATCTGGAACCGCGATGCCGATCTACTGCGCCTGAGTGCGGGGGCGGCGATCCTGCTCGTCACGCTGTGGCTCAATGCGCGCTGGGCACGTCGTGGGGCGGCAACGGCAGCGCCGGCGGCCAGCCATCCATGACCACGAACAGGCGGCAGCCGCGGCCGTCCGGCAGCGTCAGGCGCAGGTGCAGCGGCGACGGGGTGGTGGCGAAGTGATGCCGCAGTCGCTGATCCAGCTCGGCCAGGGTGAGGCCGAGGCCACGCGGCGGTGCCAGCCAGTGCGGCTTCAGCAGTACCTGACCCCGGCTCGCCGGCGGTAGCATCTTACACAGCGCCGGCCATGCCCGGTGATGGCACCACAGGCCCTGGTAGACCTGCGGATTGGCCAGGTCGGGCAGGGCCAGACGCTGGTCCCAGGGGTGGTAGAGGAACCCCGGCATGACGATGCGCTGGTGCAGCGCGGCGCTCGGCACCATTGCCTCGCGCACGGCCAAGCCGGGCTCGCCGCGGGCGGCAGGTAGCTGGTGCTGCACCAGCCGATGGCACTTGATCGCCAGCGAGTCGAAGCTGCCGATGCCGATCCAGCGGGCGGCGTCGTGGCGATCCCCGGGCCCCTGCGCCAGCCCGAGAAAGAACTTGATTGCCAGTTCGGCGTGTTCGATCGTCGCCGGTTCGACGCCGCGATAGCGATAGAGCAGATCGAGCTCGCCGGCGATCCGCTTGCCGTCGCGCACGGGCAGGTTGTGGCCGAGCAGCACGCTGTTGGGGGCTTCGCCGAGGATCCACTGCCACAGCGCTTCGTGGTAGAACCCCAGGCGCTGCGAGCGGCGCTGATCGAGATGCTGTAGGAAAGCCTCTCGCCGTGGCGCCAGCGCCGCTAGCCAGCGCCGCCGAGCGGCATCGTCCGCCAGGCCGAGCTCGGTCAGGCTGGGGCGGCCGGGTACGTTCAGGCGTGCCATGTCAGGGGCGTGCAGCAGCCACGCGATATCGCGCAGCCAGGGCGCGCTGAGGCAGGCCAGATCCTCGCGTAGTGCCGGCGTGCACGGGCGGAAAGCCCAGGTCGGATCGGCGGACGCCGGCGGCACCGAATCAGCGCGGCGCGGCACGCGGCCCCAGCACCGTGCTGTCGGCAGCCACCGGGCGGGTGACCACGGCACCTGCGCCAATGCGAGCCCGCTCACCCACCTCGATGTTACCGAGCACGCAGCAGCCGGCGCCGAGGAAGGCACCGCGGCGAATCTTGGGGTGGCGGTCTCCGCTGAGTTTGCCGGTGCCGCCCAGGGTGACGCCGTGGAACAGGGTAACGTCGTCCTCGACCACCGCGGTCTCGCCGATCACGATGCCCGCCCCGTGGTCGATGAACAGCCCCGCGCCCAGCTGCGCCGCCGGATGGATATCGGCAGCGAAGGCGTGTGCGGCGCGATACTGGGCGAAGCTGGCGAGATCGGTGAGGCCCGCCCGCCACCAGGCATGGGCGACGCGATGGCACTGCAGCGCACGGTAGCCGGGGAAGAACAGTAGCGGGGTGAAGGGCTCGGGAATCGCGGCGTCCTCGCGCAGCAGCACCAGCAGGTCGCGCGCCGCGGCCGCGGCGATCTCGGGGTGGGCGGCGAGGCACGCCGCCACCGCGGTATGGCACTCGGCGAAAGCCACTTCGGCGGTGGCCAGGTCTTCGCTGATGATCTCGACCAGGGCACCGGCGAGATCATCGACCTCGAGCAGGCAGCGGCGGTAGAGCGGTGTCAGTAGTGGATGGCGCTTGGCGGCGCTGCGCGCGGATTCGACCAGGCTCGGCCACAGAGTGTCGCTGCTCAGTTCCGTCCCTACCTCGGGCATGCGCGCTGCTCCTCGCGGGGCTCGCCGGGATCAACCGGGGAGACGATAGAAATCGAACTCGCGGGTCTGCACCGTCTTGACCATGTGCGAGGCCCAGGATGGCGTGATGCTGCGCTGGTGGAAGAACACCGCGCCGTGGGTGCGATCCTTGAGTGTGCCGTTGAGCGCGCGGCGTGCGATCTCGCGTGCCGCCGCGTACTCCAGCGGCTCACGCGCCTCGTCGGGGCGACCATCGCACCACCACGAGAACTGGCAGCTGCCGGTCTCCGAGCCCTGCTGTACCACGCCGCACAGGGTCGGCGGGAAGGCCGGATTGCCCAGCCGGTTCATCACCACGTTGGCCACTGCCTCCATCTCCACGACGCCCGCACCCTTGGCCTCCCAGTAGATCGATCGTGCCAGACAGGTCAGCGCGTCGTCCAGTGGGGCCTGGCCGCGCGGATCGAGCGCACGTGCGCCCTCGGGCGTTACCCGCAGCGCCGGTGGCGCCGGGCTGGCGCGCGTGTTCTCGACTACCCGCTGCTCCAGCTGCTCGGCCTTGTCGAGCGCGCGCTGGGCCGCTGGCGGCTCGGCGGCGAGCAGTGGGGTGGTGGGGGCGATCACACCCAGCAGCATCAACAGGGCCATCACCCAGGCACGGGGCCTGAGGGCCTGGGCGAGACTTTGGCGCGCAGGTGTCGATGACATAGGCATCACGCTGGCCGCTGGTGTCAGTCGGCGCCGACGGTCTGGATCACCTCGAAGCCCTCGAACTTGGGCGGCCCCAGATAGAGGCCCTCGCGGCGGCTCTGGCCGGAATTGGCGTGGGCGGCTCGGAACGCTTCCGAGTGGGTCCACGCCTCGAAGTCGGCCCGCGAGCGCCAGATGGTGTGAGAGGCGTAGAGGACATGATCCTCCTCAGCCGGGCCGCGCAGCATATGGAATTCGACGAATCCCGGCAGCCCCTGCAGGTGCGTTTCACGTTCGAGCCATAGGGTCTCGAACTCCTCGGTGCGCTGGGGGTTGACGCGGAAACGGTTCATGGCGATGAACATCGGATGCGTGGCTCCATGCGGAAAACGGGGATGACGGTAAACGGTACGAATGATGACGGCGCCGCGCCTGGCCCGATAGACCTGACATCGGCAACCTTCACCATGCCAGCACTCTACCCGAAAAGCGAGATATGCCCGACCGGGCACCTTGCGCGTTGACGAGCGGTGCCGGCAGGTGTCCTAATCGAAGCAACACTGACCTCGGCACGCCCGCCAGACGAGATGAACGGCGCCCCGGCGCCCATGATACGCCATGGACATTCCCCATCAGCGGCTGGTCTATTTTCGCGTCACGGTCGAGTCCGGCTCGCTGCGCAAGGCCGCCGCGCGGCTCGATATCGCGCCCTCGGCGGTGAGCCGCCAGATCGCGCTGCTCGAAACCGCCTTCGAAGCGCCGCTGCTCGAGCGCACGCCGCGCGGCATCCGCCCCACCGCGGTGGGCGACATGGTGCTCGACTACTGCCGCCAGCGCGGTGCCCTGGACGAGCAGTTCATCGCCAGCCTGGAGGCCCATCAGCGCCTGGAGACCGGCACCATCTCGTTGGTCGTGGGGGAGGGCTTCATCGACGATCTGATCGCGGCCCCGCTCAAGGCCTTCGCCGAGCGCTACCGCGGCGTGCGTCTGGATATTCAGCAGGCCGGGACCGACGAGATCATCGAGTCGGTCGTCGAGGACCGCGCGCATATTGGGCTGATGTTTCACGAACGGGTCCACCCCCAAATTCGCTTCTGGGTCTCCAGCGGCCAACCGCTGCTGGCGATCTGTCCCCGCGATCACGCGCTGGCCACGCACCCCGAGCCGCTGTCGCTGGAGACGCTGAGCGAGGCGCCGATGGCACTATGGAAAGTCGGACACGGTGTGCGGCGGCTGGTCGACGAAGCTTTCCAGCAGGCCCGGCTGCGCCCGCGGGTGGCGATGGAGACCAACTCCATGGCGGTACTGCGGCGCGCGGTGGTGGCCGGCATGGCGGTCACCCTGCTGCCCAGCTTCGCGGTGGCGGATGAGCTCGGCAGCCAGAGCGTGGTCGCGCGGCGGGTCGCCTGTGCGCCGTTCCAGCACTCCCAGGCGCACATGATCACCCGGGTCGGGCGGCGTCAGCCGCTGGCGAGCCTCAAGCTGCTGCGCCACCTGAGCGCCTGGATGCATGCCTTTCGCCACGACGCCGCGCGCTAGCGGGCCCCCCTCACTGCTGGACAAAACGCAGTAGCGTGCCCAGCGCCTGGGGCGCGATATCTGCCTGGCTGGCGTCCTGAGCGTGATATTCGACGCCGGACGCATCCCACCGGGTCAGTGTTGCGGCAAGATCACGGCAGGTCAGAGTCAACGCCACGGCCCGGGGGGGCTGGGGATCGATCTCGCCCAGCAGCGGAAAGGTGGTCGCGAGGGCGGCCGGGTCGAGCAGATGGCAGTCGCCCTTGTGGGTATGGATGACGTAGTGGCGCGCGTCGCCGCGAATCGCCTCGCAGCCGTGAATGCGCGCGAAGTGGCCGATGTCGTGGGTGGGGTCGTCGCTGACATACCAGACATCGGTGATCGAGGTGGCGCCGTTGGGGTGGCTCTCCAGCGTCGGGTCGATGCGGAATAGTTCCGGACGCAGTTGCTGGCACAGGAACTGGGTCAGGAACGGCCGTTCGACGTCGTGCAGGATATCCAGCGCGACACTCACCTCGGTGTCGTGTCCGCTCGGCAGGTGCGCCTGGCGGCGGAAGATGATCGGGCGCGCCTCGGCGAAGCCGCGCGAGGCGACCAGCGCGTGGTCGCGCTGGATGCTGTCGCTGTCGAGGGCGAGCATGGCGATGCCATCGCCGACGCTGGCCAGCCGCGCTTCGATCAGGCGCCCGAACTGGAAGCCGTTGTCGTCCTGATAATCCAGGCACTCGGGCCGGCCGATACCGATCAGCTCGATGAAGTTGTTGCTGAAGAACAGCAGGTGGTTGTCGGTACCCCAGGGGTGTTGGTGGCGCGCGTTGACGTTGAAGCCGAGTTTGCGCGCCGCCGCCGCAGCATGGTCGAGGTCGCCGACGGCGACGAGCGGGTGATCGATGCCGAAACTCATGGCGAACTCCTGTACTGGGCAGGGTGGCGGCAAGAGGAGGCGATGATGGTGCGAGTATACTCGGCTTTGACCCGGTATAGGCCGTTCACGGCAGCGATACCGGCTGCGCGGTGGCGGTCGCGGTGTCTGGTCGGTCACCCGCCAGCGCTGTCAGGGCGGCGCGAATATCGTCGGCGTCGTTGTGCCAGTGCGGCGCCAGCCGAACCAGGGCGCCGGTCGTCGGCAGACGCACGTTGAGCGGCTCGGCGGCAATGTTGCACACCTTGGCAGCAATACCGGCGGCGCTCAGGCGCTGGGCCACCGCCAGCGGCTGCGCCTCGGGCAGGTGCAGGGTGGCGATGCCGCTCTCGGGCGTCGCCAGCAGCGGTGTCAGGCCCTGGGTGCGGGCCAGCTCGTAGGCCAGCCCGGCGAGCCCCAGCACGTGCTCGCGCAGGGGATTCATGCCGATCGCCGTCAGCTCATCGATCGCGGCGGTCAGGCTCAACTGATTGAGGATCGAGACATCGGAGGCATCGAAGCGGCGCGCTTGCGGCTGATCGAGAAAGCGCTGGCTGGCGGCATCGAGACGCAAGCCAGCCATCTCGGCCAGCGGGTTGGGTCGCATCGAAGCCAGCGCCGCCGGGCTGAAGTAGGCCAGCGCCATGCCACGCGGGCCGCGCAGCCACTTGCGCGTGGTCGCCACCAGCACGTCGCAGCCGAGCCGGCGCACATCGATCGGAGTCTGCCCCAAGCCCTGGGCGGCATCCACGATCAGCGGGCAGTGGGCCGGTCGCGCTAGCGCGCCCAGGCCCTCCACGTCATAGCGCCGGCCCTCGATACTGGTCACCAGTGGGACGAGGATCGCGGCCACGTCTTCGCCGAGCTGGGCGCCGATCGCCGCCAGGTCGAGGCTGCCGTCGGCCTGCGTGGCGAGCAGCTCGAGCGCCCGCGGCGGTTCGCCGCCGAAACGCTTGAGCATGACGATATCCGAGGCCCAGGCCCCCGGCGCGACGAGCACTCGCTTGCCGCGCAGCGATAGCGTGGCGAGCGCGCGTGCCATCGCCAACGAGGTACTCTCGGCCAGCGCCAGCTGCGTCGCCGGTGCCCCGATCAGCGCGGCGGCACGTTCACGCGTCGCCTGCAGGTCCCAGTCCGCGCTCTCGACCCGCTGCTGTGGCCAGGCGGCCGCCTCCGCCGCCAGCCAGTCACGCAGCCGGGCCGACACCCCGGGGCTGGTGAGGCCCACCGAGGCGTTGTTGAGGTAGCGAAGTGCGTCGCGCATCACGGGGCTCCAGCGGTAGCTCGGGGTGTCGAGCTATCCTGCCGTGGAAACGCCAAAGGCGCTAGTCCAGTCTTGTGGCGCGCCGGAGGCGATATCCCCGGCGCGCGGAGCTCATGCCTTGCCGTCGCCGTAGCCCATGGCGACGCTGGCCTCGCTGGCGGTCTCGACCCAGACGCTCTGGGGCACGCTGTATTCGCGCAGGCCGTCGAGTCCGCTGGAGCGGCCGAAGCCGCTGTCGCGGAAGCCACCGAACGGCGACATCACGTTGATCGCCTTGTAGCTGTTGATCCACACCGTGCCGGCGCGCAGCTGCGCGGCGACGCGATGCGCGCGGGCCGGGTCCTGGGTCCAGACCGCGCCGGCCAGGCCGAAGCGGGTGGCGTTGGCCAGGCGAATGGCGTCGGCCTCGTCGTCGAAGGGCAGGGCCACCAGCACCGGGCCGAACACCTCTTCGCAGGCGATCTCCATCTCGGGGGTGACGTCGGCGAGCAGAGTTGGTGCCAGGTAGTAGCCGTCGGCACCGGCGGGCAGCCCGGCCGGTCGCGTGCCGCCGGTGACCACCCGAGCACCGGCGGCGCGGGCGCGTTCGAGCATGGCGCTGACATGCTCGAACTGGCGCGCGTTCTGCAGCGGCCCCATACGCGTGGCCTCGTCCTCAGGCAGGCCGACCGTGATCTGGCTGGCGGCGCGAGCCACCCGCTCGACCACCTCGTCATAGATCTCGCGCTGGATCAGCAGCCGCGAACCGGCCACGCAGCTCTGTCCGGCCGCCGCGAAGATCGCCGCCTGGGCGCCGGCCACGGCGTCGTCGAGCCTGGCATCGGCGAACACGATATTGGCTGACTTGCCACCCAGTTCGAGCACGCTGGGTACCAGACGCCGGGCGCCGGCCTCGGCGATCACCCGGCCGCTCGCGGGCGAGCCGACGAACACCAGTTTGCTGATACCGTCGTGTCCGGTGAGCGCCGCGCCGGTCGTGGGCCCGAGACCGTTGACGATATTGATCAGCCCCCGCGGCAGGCCGCCGGACTCGAGCAGGCGGGCGATCACCACCGACGAGAACGGAGTCAGCTCCGAGGGCTTGAGCACCACCCCGTTGCCCGCCGCGAGCGCCGGCGCCAGCTGCCAGGCGCAGGTGAACATCGGCGCGTTCCACGGGGTGATCTGGCCCACCACGCCGAACGGGACATGGCGCACGTAGTTGAGATGGCTGGTGGGTACCGGAATCACCTCGCCATGCTGCTTGTCGCACCAGCCGGCGTAGTACTCGAACATCTCGCGCACCTTGCCCACCTCGCCGCGGCAGTCGCGGATCGGCTTGCCGGCGACCACGCTCTCGAGCTGGGCCAGCGTCTCCTCGTGGCCCTCCAGGCGGCGTACCGCGGTCAGCATGCGGCGGCCGCGCTCGCTGGCGGTGAGCGCCATCCACTCGCTCTGGGCCCGGGTCGCAGCGGAGACGGCATGGTCCACCAGTGCCGCGTCGGCGTCGCGGTAGTCGATCAGCGCACCGCCGGTGGCGGGGTGGATCAGCGCGATGGATGTCCCCTCGCCGCTGACCAGTTCGCCGTCGATCCAGTTGCTGCAGGGGGTGTCGCCGTGCTCCAGCGACAGGCCGAAGCGCATCAGCAGATCGGCCAGGCGATCACGGGCTTGGGTCTCCAGGGCATTCATCGGGCAGGCTCCTCGCGCGGGTCCAGGGTGGTGAAGTCGAGTCCCGCCTGCGCCAGCAGGGGCGAGGCGATATGGTTGAAGTCGTCGCTGTCGGCGGGCCGGTCGGGGTCGGCATGCCAGCCGGCGACCACCCGTTCGAGTAGGCCGAGATCGAGTCCCAGACCGGCAGCAGCATCCCGGGCCAGACGCAGATCCTTACGCATCAGGCCGCTGGTGAAGCCGGAGTCGAAGCGCCCGGAGAGAATCCACTCGGGGAAGTTGACCTCGCTCACCGCACTGCGTCCGGAGCCGCTGTTGAGGCCGGCCAGACAGGCCGCCGGGTCGACCCCGGCCTTGGCGGCCAGCGTCACCGCCTCGGCGGTGGCGAGCAGGTTGCTGGCACAGAGATAGTTGTTGGCCAGCTTGACCACATGGCCGCTGCCCGGGCCGCCCACATGGGTGCGCTTGGCCGACATCGCCGCGAGCATCGGTTCCAGGCGCGCCACCGTTGCCGGCTCGCCGCCCAGCAGCATGCCGAGCCGGCCGCTGGCCGCCCCCTTGGGGCCACCGCTGACCGGGGCGTCGAGCCACTCGAGGCCGGCCTCGAGCACTTTGGCGGCGAGCTCACGGCTGACCACCGGGTCGCTGGTGGAGGTGTCGACGATGACGCTGCCGCGGGGCGCCGTGGCGAGCAGGCCGGGGGCCTGCTCGATCACCTCGCGTACCTGGGCCGAGGTCGGTAGCGAGAGTAGATAGACATCGCTGGCGGGCAGCTCTCTGGGGGCGGCCACCGCCAGCCCCAGGCCCGCCAGGCGCTCACGCGCGGTGTCGAACAGATCGCTGCCGGTGACGTCGAAGCCGGCCTTGTGCAGGGTCAAGGCCATGTTGCCGCCCATCTGGCCGAGGCCGATCACGGTGATTTTCATATCGATAACCTCTGTCGCGATGACACAGACCCACCGGTTCAGACGCCGCCGTAGGGCGCTCGGGGGGTTGCGCGGGTCGGGTTCAGGCCGCGAGCAGTGCGCGGGCCAGGGCTTGCCAGTAGGCCACGCCGAGCGGCGCCAGGGCGTCGTTGAAGTCGTAGGCCGGGTTGTGCAGTGCGGCGCTGTCGCCGTTGCCGAGCCAGATATAGGCGCCGGGGCGCTCGGCGAGCATGAAGGCGAAATCCTCCGAGCCCATGCTCGGCGGTAGATCGCGGTGGACCCGGGTGATCTGTGGCAGACCTTCGAGCACTGCTGCGCAGCGGGCGGCGTGCTCGGGGGCGTTGAGCGTGGCCGGATAGCGCGCCTGGTAGTCGAGCTCGGCGGTGAGGCCGTGGAAAGCCGCGCAGGCCGCCACGGCGTCACGCAGGCGCTGTTCCAGGCGCGCCTTGAGGGCGGCGTCGAAACAGCGCACGGTGCCGCGCAGCTCCACCGTGCCGGGGACCACGTTGAAGGCGTCGCCGGCATGGAACTGGGTGATGCTGAGCACCGCGGACTGATGGGCCGGGGTCTCGCGACTGATCACGCCCTGCAGCTGGGTCGCCAGCTGGCAGGCGGCGAGCAGGGTGTCATCGCCCAAGTGGGGCATGGCGGCATGGCAGCCGCGCCCCTTGAGCGTCAGCGTGAAGACGTCGAAGGCGGCCATCACCGCGGTGTCGTGCACCGCGGCTTCGCCCACCGGCAGCCCGGGCCAGTTGTGCAGGCCGTAGACCGCGTCCATGGGAAAGCGTGTGAACAGCCCCTCCTCGACCATCACCCGGGCGCCACCCTCATTCTCCTCGGCGGGCTGGAAGATGCAGTGGAGCGTGCCGGCGAAATCCGGGTCACGGGCCAGGGCGCAGGCAGCGCCCAGCAGCATGGTGGTGTGACCGTCGTGGCCGCAGGCGTGCATGCGTCCAGGGATCGTCGAGCGATAGTCGAGGTCGTTGGCCTCCTCGATCGGCAGTGCATCGATGTCGGCGCGCAGGCCGATGCTGGGGCCGGGGCCGCGGCGCCCTTCGATGGTCACCACCACGCCGGTACCGCCGCCCAGGCCGGTGACCGGCTCGAGGCCGTGCTCGCGCAGGATAGAGACGATCCGGTCATGGGTGCGCTGCTCCTCGAAGGCGATCTCGGGGTGGCGGTGGAAGTCGTGGCGCCACGCCTTCAGGGTGGCGGCGTCGGGAAAGGCGACGGGCTGGTTCATGCGCATCTCCTGCGGTGTGGGACGGGCGCCGGGGCGAAGTCGCGAACCGGCGCCTTGAGTGCCAGTGGTGGATGAGTAGCGGGCGAGTGACGGCGTGGCTCAGAGCAGCACTTGCGCGACGACCGCGGAGCCGACGTAGGTGCCGGTGAAGACCAGCAGCGAAACCACGATCAGCTTCCAGCCGGTGCGCCGGAACATGCTGAATTCGCGCCGGCTCAGGGCCAGGCCGGCATACGCCAATACCGGGGTGACGATGGCGAGGAAGTTGACCGCCGCCAGGCGCTCGACGATCCAGGCGCTGCCGGGGAAGAAGGGCAGCGTCATCACGATGCTGACCAGCGAGACCCAGGCCACGCCAGGCAGATAGAAGGGCACGATACGGGTCAGCACCAGGCCGATCAGGGTCATCAGGTAGAGGATCGTCATGCCCGGCAGCGCGGTCAGCAGCGAACTGCCGTTGACGGTGTTGGCGATCCAGCCCACTGCACAGGCTGCTGCCAGTACCGCAGCGGTCTTGCCCAGGTGCTGCTCGGGGCGTTCGTCGGGGGCGACCTCGGTAGCGGCCAGCGCGGCATCCGGGGTCGCCTCAGTGGCGCCGCGGCGCTTGCCTGCCAGGCGCCGATAGAGCCACTCCGCCACCGGCAGGGCGATGAACAGCGAGACGTAGAGCCCGGTGGCGTAGGTCAGCAGATTGCTGGCCCCGGCGAAGGCGAGCAGGTCGTCGGCCATCCCCGGCAGAGCACCGGCGAGGGCGCCGGAGCAGGCCGCGACCATGCTGCCGCTGCCGACCCCACAGGCCATGGCCAGAGCGCGCGGGTCGAACACGCCGAGCGAGGCGAGATAGCCGGCCATCAGCGCGAACCACAGGGTGCCGAACATGGTGCCGACCACATAGACCCCCATCACGCCGACGCCTTCCGGCCCTTTGAGGCCGTACTTGTCGGAGATGATGGCGATATTCGGCTCGCGCGCGATCGAGTAGGTGGCGCCCACCGCTTCGCGACCCATCTTCAGCACCACGACCGCCACCGGCAGTGCCACCAGCATGGTGCCGAGGTTGCCCAGCTCCTGCAGGATCAGCGCCGGGCCGGCGCTGATGATCTGGTCGATCGCCGGGCCGATGGTGGAACCGAAGCGTGCGATGAACGGCATGATCGAGATCAGGATCAGCGGCGTGGCCGCCTGACTGACGCGCTCCGGCACGTAGCGTCGGGTGGCGCTGAACAGATGCGGGTTGAGCAGCACGCCGAGGATGAAGGCGTAGAACAGCGGTAGCAGCAGCAGGGTGCCGGGACCCAGCGGAATCTTGAGAATACCGATCGCCTCGCTGATCAGGGACACGATGACCACGATCAGATGCAGGCGCCAGTCGAGCAGTCGGTGGAGAGACATGGCCGCGACCTCGTTGTTATTGGATGGGGCGCATCCGCGCACTGCCCAGTCAGGAGTGCCGCAGACGCCCGATCGAGTATCGGAACAGAGGGTGCTCTAATGAAAGTCGAGGGGTGTTCTGATTTTTACGATGCGACGAAGGGAGGGGGCGGCGGGCATGTTAAGGGCTGTACGGAAAGTCAGCTCGTGGGCAGCAGCTTATGCACGCCAGGCATATCATGGTGCGAAAGCTGCGGGCCAGCTATTCTGGGTAATCCTTGCGTGCTGTAGGCCATTCGGGGTTCATAGACTAACTTGTAGATATTTTTTCGAACAAGATTTGCGCAAGACATGACCTAGAACAATCCTGGTCTATGTAATATCAGTGTCTAGTGTCTTTTTTCCAAAAACAAAGGAAGCGGTTTTTATTTTCCCTTCGTCTACTTGGTAAATAGCGGTCATTTCTATCCGGCCCGTACCCTCAGGAAAGGTCATTCTTACCTCTTCGAAGTCAATAACCATATTTCCCATGACACTGCGCTGCAGTAAGCTCGCATGCAAGACGGGATCCTGAAAGCGGCTAATGCTACGCTTTCTGATGGCATCAAGGCCGTCCGCCAACAATGTTGATGGATACTCAAACTGTTGCGCGTCCTCGGCATAAGTATTGAGCCAGGCTTCATGGTCATGGGCGTTATAGGCATCCAGCTGACGTTGTACAATTAACTCAGGACGACTGCATTCACTCATCATTAGCTCCTTACTTATCAGGTGTGTTATATCAAAAGCAAATGCTATTGCTCAGCTGCTTAGATGCCAGCTCTTCTCATTGACCACAAGATAGCATCTCTCTTAACCGTTCACAAATACCCCATCAGGTGGTTTATAGCCGATATTCGGTTTATGTCTCGAGGGTTCTGTAAGCGATGTGGATCAGCTGGTGCATCACCGTTCCCAAGGCCGTCATCTTTCTCTTGCTGTTGATGATGAGCCGCCGGGCTCGTTTGTCGCACTTGTAAGCGCCCTCTTATGAAACCGGGGGCTGGCTAGGCCAGGATGTTGCTTATCACGATGTCGTTTATATTGCTGGGTATACAGCCAGCGTAGAGTTGGATAGTGCTTGATAAATATGCGTAATAAGGAAGGGGGAGGAGCGATTTTGGACGCCGAGGGCGGCTCGAAGGAAGGTGCACACAAAAAAAGGGGGAGCATTGCGCTCCCCCGTATTACTGCGGTGTGGCTAACGCTTACTGCTTGTCCTGCGGCAGCGCATAGACCACGACCTGGTCGCCCACCTGATCCTTGAGGATGGTGTTGCCACCGGCGATGAAGGCGACGTATTCACGCCCCTTGTACTCATACACCGCCGGGTTGGCGACGGCGGGTGCCTGGGCCTGGTCGGACCACAGCTCCTCGCCGCTCTCCAGCGAGTAGGCGCGCAGCTTGGCATCCATCGAGGCGCCGATGAAGATCAGCCCGCCGGCGGTGACTGCCGGTCCGCCTATGGTCGGCGAACCCCAGCGCTCCGGCATGAAGAAGCCGTACTGCTGCGAGGCGCCGACCGGACGCCGCCACTTGACGTCGCCGGTGTGCATGTCCAGCGCCACCAGTTCACCGAACGGCGGCTCCCAGCACGGCATGCCGAGCCAGTTGCTGGCGACGTTCAGACGCATGCCGTAGGGCGCGCCCTCCTGCGGCGAGAATCCGCTCTCGTTGCCGGAGCCGCTGTCCGCCTTCTCGTAGGCCTCGCGATCGTAGAGTTTGATCGTCTGCACGATGTGCGAGACGTTGACGATCGCGGTCTGGCTCTGCGGATCGAAGGCGACGCCGCCCCACTGCACGCCACCGGCGCTATCCGGGTAGGCCAGGGTGCCTTCGCCTTGCGTGGTCGGCGGGGTGTACATGCCTTCGTAGTAGAGGTCGTCCCACAGCCGCGAGCACTGGCCGCCACCCACCATGTCGGCGAGTTCCCAGATCTTGGGTTTCTTCGACTGGTCGAGCAGCGGTGCCGGCTTGGTCGGGAACGGCTGGGTCTTGGCGTAGACTTCGCCCTTCACCGAACCGTCGCCCTGGGGTACCGGGCGCTCCTCTATCGGCCATACGTCCTCGCCGGTCAGGCGATTGACCACGAACAAAAAGCCCATCTTGGTGGCCTGGATCAGCGCCGGAATCTGCTTGCCGTCGACGGTGATGTCCATCAGCGTGGGCGCGGCGTTGATGTCGTAGTCCCAGACATCGTGATGCAC
Organism: Salinicola endophyticus; assembly: GCF_040536835.1. Classification (NCBI taxonomy): domain Bacteria; kingdom Pseudomonadati; phylum Pseudomonadota; class Gammaproteobacteria; order Oceanospirillales; family Halomonadaceae; genus Salinicola; species Salinicola endophyticus. Next base: position 2,709,466 of record NZ_CP159578.1, on the reverse strand, counting down.
CCACTGGCGCGACCACACGACCTTGCCGGTGTCGACGTCTAGCGCCGTGGTCGAGGTCGCCAGCGGCGCCGACTCGGTGCGGTTGCCACCCCAGTAGTTGGGCGACGGCGAGGAGACCGGGAGATAGATCAGGCCGTTGGCTTCGTCCACCGACATCTGGGTCCAGACGTTGGCGGTGCCGCTCTTCTCGCGCATCTCCGGCGACAGCGCCTCGAAGGTCCACTCACGCTTGCCGGTGCGCGCGTCGATCGAGAACACGGTGCCCGGCGGTGCGGTCTCGAAGGCCCAGTCCTTGCCGGCCCAGCCGAAGATCAGGTGGTCGCCGACCACGGTCGGCGGCTGCAGGATCGACAGCGGCCACTTGGCGTGGGTGGTGTTCCACTGGTTGACGTCGAGCACGCCGTTGTCGGCGAAGTCCTGGCACGGCTTGCCGGTGTCGGCGTCGAGCGCGAACAGCTGTGCGTCCATGGTGCCCATGTAGACGATCTTCTGGCACGCCTGGCCGGGCTCTGGATCCTTGGCTTCCCAGTAGGCCACGCCGCGGTTCTTGAGTACCGGCTGGGTCAGCGCTTCGAGCTTGGAGTGGGTATCGAAGCTCCATTTCTGCTCGCCGGTGGCCGGGTCCAGCGCCAGCAGGCGGTAGAAGGGCGTACCGATATACAGGGTGTCGTTGGCGAAGATCGGGGTCGCCGACCACACCGTGGCGGGGATGTCGCCGGTGCCGTCTGAGACATCGCCGGTGTGCACTTCCCAGACCTTCTCCAGCTGGCCGACATTGTCGACGTTGATCTGGTCGAGCGGGCTGTACTTCTGGGCGTTGTTCTGGCCGTGGAAGGTGTTCCAGGTCGGCTGGGTCGGGACCAGCGGAACATCGGCGCGCTGGGCCTGGGCCGTGTCCTGGCTCTGGTTCGCTGCCCGGGCCTGGGCGCTATCCTGGCTCTGGGCGGCGTCCTGGGTTTGGCTCGCGGGGGCCTGAACGCTGTCGGCGTCCTGTGCCAGCAGCGGCATTGGCGCCAGTATCAGGGCCAGAGCGGTCGCCGTGCCGAGGCGTTGTGGGGTGATTCCGAAAGTCGGCATGTGACGGCTCCTCAAGCGTGTGCGACGCGGCGGTTGGCGGTGGGGCGGCGCAGATCGAGGATCAGTCCGATCAGGCCCAGCACCATGGCGGCGGCGATGCCCCACTGGTGCAGCAGCAGGCCGGCGAAGCCGGTGCCGATCAGCCCGACGAGTGCCAGCAGACGCCAGAAGATGCGCCCGCCGCGATGCTTCAGCGGCATCAGGATCAGCGCCATCAGCGCCAGCGCGAGGCAGGCGAAGATGACGACCAGTGCGCCGAGCGAGCCGTTGACGCCGGTCAGCGGGGTGACATAGGCGTAACCGGCGACGGCTGCGCCGACGAGCGCGGCCAGCAGCAGCACGATGGCGCCGAGTGGTTTGGATTGCGATGATGGCATGTTGCCCTATCTCCCTGTATGGCGAAGTCAGGCGCATCTCGCCGAATGGCGGCGTGGCCGCTGAGCGTGGCGACGCACCGCTAAAGGCGATGACGGAACGCGCCCTGCCTTCCCTGAGGTGTTCCCTCTGCGGATTTCCCTTGCGGTATTCCCTTGTGGGGACGGTACCCCGTCGATAGGCGTGGTGGTCCCTGTCGACAGGGTAGGCAATTTTAGCGTGTCGAGCCGCGCCATGTTCGTTTTTTTACGCACGTGGCCGGGTTGACGGCACCCGAGCGGCGCGCGGTTTGCTGCCTATTCGGGCAGCCCCCATAATGGCCGGCCGATACGCCGTCAGAGATCCGTTGCATGAGTGCGTTCAACACCATCGGCCTGATCGGCCGCCTGGGCAGCGACAAGGTCGTCGAGACCCTCAAGCGTCTGCTGATCTTTCTCGAGCGCCGCGGCTGCGAGATCGTGATCGAAGATCGCACGGCGGCACTGCTGGAAGCCCACGGCCAGCGCGAGGCGCGGCGGCGCGAGCTGGGCACCCTGTGCGACCTGGTGATCGTGGTCGGCGGCGACGGTAGCCTGCTGGGGGCGGCCCGGGCGCTGTGCACCAGCGCCACGCCGGTACTCGGTATCAACCGCGGGCGGCTGGGCTTTCTCACCGATATCTCTCCCGACGAGGTCGAACAGAAGGTGGCCGAAGTGCTCGACGGCCAGTACGACAGCGAGCGGCGCTTTCTGCTCGACGCCGAGCTCTATCGCGGCGAGCGCCTGATCGGCGCTGGCACCAGTCTCAACGACGTGGTGGTGCATCCGGGCAAGGCGGCGCGGATGATCGAGTTCGAGCTGTTCATCGACGATCGCTTCGTCTATTCCCAGCGCTCCGACGGCCTGATCATGGCCACGCCCACCGGCTCCACCGCCTATGCGCTCTCCGGCGGCGGCCCCATCGTCCACCCGGGGCTGGAAGCAATCACCCTGGTGCCGATGTTCCCGCACACGCTGTCGAGCCGGCCGATCGTGATCGACGCGGCGAGCGAAATCCGCGTGCACATCGGCGACATCAACCAGGCCTACCCGCATGTCAGCTGCGACGGCCAGACCCGCGTGGTGTGCAAGCCGGGTGACGTTCTCTATGTGCGCCGCAAGGCCGAGCGCCTGACCCTGATCCATCCGCGCGGGCACAGCTTCTTCGAGGCGTGCCGCTCGAAGCTGGGCTGGAGCAGCAGGCTGGGAGACTGACATGGCGCTGGGCGAGGCGGTGGACGGCTACGACCTGATCGGCGACGTGCATGGCTGCGGACGCACGCTGGTGCGATTGCTGGAGAAGCTGGGTTACCGCGAGACCGACGGCGTCTACCGCCATCCACGCCGTCGGGTGGTCTTCCTGGGTGATCTGATCGACCGCGGGCCGCGGATCCGGCTGGCGGTATCGGTGGCCAGGCGCATGGTCGACGCCGGCGAGGCACACATCGTGATGGGTAATCACGAGTACAACGCGCTGGCCTACTGCCATCCGGCGCCGGCGGGGAGTGCCCAGGCGTGGCTGCGCCCGCACTCGCCGCGCAACAATCGCATCATCGAGCGCACCCTGGCCCAGTACCATCAGCATCCGCTGGAGTGGGAGCGCTGCCTCGAGTGGTTTCTCGACATGCCGCTGTGTCTCGAACTCGACGGCATGCGCGTGGTGCACGCCTGCTGGGATGAAGCGCTGATCGACGCCTTTCTGGCGCGCTGCCCGGACGGGCGTATCGATCGCGACTTCCTGATCGAGTCGACCCAGCCCGGCACCTTCGCCCAGCGGGTGATGGACCGGCTCACCCGCGGTACCCAGATGCCGCTGCCGCCGGGGGTGGAGATCCGTTCGGGGGACGGCTTCACCCGGCGCGTTTTCCGCACCCATTTCTGGTGTCGTGAGCCGGCCACCTATGGCGACGTGGTGTTCCAGCCGGACAACCTGCCCGACGGGCTCGAGGATCGCGCCCTCAGCGACGCCGAGCGCGAGCGCCTGACCTGGTACCCGGAGTCGGCGCCGCCGCTGTTCGTCGGCCACTACTGGTGCAAGGGGGTGCCGGCGCTGCCGCGGGCCAACATCGCCTGTCTCGACTACAGCGCGGTGAAGTACGGGCGGCTGGTGGCCTACCGCTGGGATGGCGAGCAGCGGCTCGATGCCGATCGTTTCGTGTGGGTGGATGTGGCGCGTGAGGGCATCGCCGATTAGGGATCTGGCTTTACGTGGCAGTACGCCCCAGTGATCTGCGATTTTTTTCCGGCGCCGGGTGACTGATTTTTCTGGGGTTTTCGGTGTGTACGCGCTGTCGCTGGAAAAAAATCGCATTTTTTTGCCGCACCCCGGGAACTCCTGCGCGCCATGCCACTCTGAGTCAGTGTTCCCTTGAATGATCCCTTGCTCTTATCCGGCGGCCCTCCCGCCGGATTTTTCTTTTTGGGCGCCAAGTTTCTTGTGCACCCGGCTTGTCCTGCACCACACCTCGCGCTGCGTGCCCCCGGACGTCGACTGCGGCGGCATTCATCCCCAGATCATCTCGGGCAGGGTAGAATGGCGTTACACGCCGGCCCTGGGGCACGATGTGTCACTCCTCCCACCCGTGGTTCGGAAGGTTGCATGTACAGACTTCTCGCCATGCCCGGCGACCTGGATACGCGTGCGCTGCGTCAGGCGCTGTGGCAGCAGCATATCGGGCACCGCTTCACCCAGCAGGAGGATCAGCAGATCCTGTGGCTGGCCGATCCCGAGCAGCGCGACGAGGCGGTGCGGCTGATCGAGCGCTGGCAGCGTGGCGATCTCGCCGCAGCCGCTGCCGCGCCACGCCGTCGGCGCCCCAGCGTCACTGGCCAGGCGTTCGGACAGGCGCCGCTGGCGGCGGGGCTGATCGCGCTGTGCGTGGCGATCTTTCTCGGCATGAGCGTGTTCGGCGACGCCATTCTGCGCGCGCTGATCATCGTGCCGGTGCACCCCTCGGCCCAGGGTCTGGTCGCCGGCAGCCTGGGCGATGCCCTCGCCGGCGGGCAGATCTGGCGCCTGGTAACCCCGGCGCTGCTGCACTTTAGCTGGATGCATCTGATCTTCAACATGCTATGGCTGTGGTATTTCGGGCGTCAGGTCGAGGCGCTCCAGGGCTCGCGCTGGCTGGCGCTGATCGTGGTGATCGCGGCGGTGGTCTCCAACCTGGCCCAGTACTTTACCGGCACGTTGCTGTTCGGCGGCATGTCCGGGGTCGACTATGCGCTGCTCGGCTACGTCTGGCTGATGTCGCGCCTGCGTCCCGAGCGCGGCTACTTCGTACCGCAGATGCTGGTGGTCTTCATGCTCGGCTGGATGGTCTTTACCATGACCGGACTGGCCGACGCGATCGGCTTCGGTAACGTCGCCAACGAGGCCCACCTGGGCGGGCTGCTGGCGGGGCTCTTGATGGCCGTGGCCGCCGCACGGCTGATGCGCCGCACCGGCTGATGCGGGCGGCGTGAGCCGCCCGGGCTCGGTATCGGGCCTGGGGCGGGCGTGAATCAGCCACCCCGATATAGAGACAGGCGTCGAGAGATAGACGTCGAGAGATAGGCGCAACGAGACCGGCGTGAGGCGCCAAGACGAGGCAGAGATGAGCGAGATGAACTTCGACCGCATGGTCGCGCAGATGACCCCCGAGATGTACGAGAACTTCAAGCAGGCGATCCAGCTGCGCAAGTGGCCCGATGGCCGCATGCTCAGCGCCGAGCAGACCGAGCTGTGCCTGGAGGCGGTGATCAAGTACGAGGTGATCCATGCGGTGCCCGAAGCGCAGCGCGTGGGCTATCTGGAGCGTAACGAGTGCGCCTCCGGCGGCCACGATACGGCCGAGGAAGCGGCGCTCAAATGGATCAACTGATCCTCGCCGAGGGCGACGCCCGGGTCAGCGGGCAACTGCGCAAGCTGGACGCGCGGCTGCCCGAGTCGGGGCTTGCCGACTATCGCCTGCGTGCCGGCGAGACGGGGCTGGCGCTCAACGCGCGGCTGGGCCAGCGCCTGCGGCTGCACTACGCCGGGGCGATCCACTGCGTCCACTGTGGCCGGCACACCCGCAAGAGCTTCGGCCAGGGCTACTGTTACCCCTGTTTCAGCACGCTCGCCCAGTGCGATCTCTGCCTGGTGCGCCCGGAGACCTGTCACTACTTCCAGGGCACCTGTCGCGAGCCCGAGTGGGGCGAGCAGCACTGCTTCCGCCCGCATATCGTCTATCTGGCCAACGCTTCCGGGCTCAAGGTCGGTATCACCCGAGCAACCAATACCCCGACGCGCTGGCTCGATCAGGGCGCGATCCAGGCGCTGCCGATCCTCGAGGTGGCCACGCGCCAGCAGTCGGGGCTGGTGGAGACGCTGTTCAAGGCCCATGTCTCAGACCGCACCAACTGGCGCGCCATGCTCAAGGGCGAGGTCGAACCGCTCGACCTGGTGGCCGAACGCGACCGTCTGATGGCCGCGGTGGCCCCGGGGCTCGATGCCCTGCGCGCGACCCACGGCGCCGAGGCGATCCGCGCCCTGGACACCCCCGGGGTGGTCTCGATCGACTATCCGGTGCTGAGCTGGCCGCGCAAGATCCAGTCGTTCAACTTCGACAAGCAGGCGCTGGTCGAGGGCACCCTGACCGGCATCAAGGGGCAGTATCTGATGCTCGACAGCGGCGTCATCAATCTGCGCAAGTTTTCCGGCTACCAGGTCACCGTGGAAGCCGCCTGAGCGGGCGTTTACAGAAACGGCTGCGGTCGTCGAATCTGTAAACGCATTCTGAAACAACGAGCCGGCCGCGCTCAGCGCCGCGGCCGGTGCTCGAGCTGCCGCTCCATGCGTTGCAGAAAGACCGCCATCACCCGCTCGTAGAGCGCATCCTTGAGCACCACATCCTCGACCCCGACATCCAGGTTGGGGTTGTCGTTGACCTCGATCACCACCACGCGATCGCCGATCTGCTTGAGATCGACACCGTAGAGGCCGTCGCCGATCAGCTTGGTGGCGCGCAGCGCCGCCTTGACCACCGCAGCGGGTACCTCCGACGGGTCGTGGGTGGTGAAGCCGCCGCTGCGGGTCTTGCCGCTGGAGTGGTCGTAGATCTGCCAGTGGCCGCGCGCCATGTAGTAGCGGCTGGCGAACAGCACCTGGCCGTCGAGCACGCCGATGCGCCAGTCGAACTCCGTGGGCAGCCACTCCTGCAGCAGCAGCAGCGCCGAGGAGGCGAACAGGCGCGGGGCTTCCGCGGCCAGCTCCTCGCGTGAGCGAATCTTGACCACACCCTTGGAGAAGGCGCCGTCCGGCACCTTGAGCACCAGCGGATAGCTCAGGTTGGCGAGCTTGTCGTCGAGGCGTCCCAGATCGCTGCGGTGCAGCAGCTGACCCCGTGGCGCCGGGATCTTGTGGGTGCCGAGCAGGGCGTGCAGATAGATCTTGTTGGTGCAGCGCAGGATCGACTGCGGGTCGTCGATCACCACCAGGCCCTCGTGCTCGGCCTTCTTGGCCATGCGGTAGGTGTGGTGGTCGAGCCGCGTGGTCTCGCGGATGAACAGGGCGTCGAATTCCGCCAGGCGTCCGGCATCGCGGTGGGTGATCAGGCTGACATCGATACCCAGGCGGCGGCCGGCGCGAATGAAGCGCTTGATCGCGCCGCGGTTGCTGGGCGGTAGCTGCTCCTGCGGATCGACCAGGATGGCCAGATCGAAGCGATAGCGACGGCGTGCCCGCGGCGTGCGCCACACTTTGGTCGAGTGGCGGTTGAGGGCGCTGGCGAAGGTATCCTCTTCGCCGCTCTTGAGCGCGGTCAGCGCCAGCGGCTTGAGTCGCGCCAGGCGCCAGCTGCCGTGGCGCTTGTCGAAGCGCGCCTCCAGCAGCGGGTGGGGCAGGCGCTCGAACAGCCGTCGCGCCAGACGCGCCAGCTCCGGGGTCTGACACTCACCGAAGAAGACGCGCAGGGTCAGGCTGTCGCCGGCCAGGGCACCGCGCTTGTCGAGCTCCGCCAGCAGCGGGTCGAGGGCGGCCAGCTGCATGTCGATTAGCGCCTTGCGCGAGAGCTGGTTGAGCGTCTCGACGCTGGGCAGCACCCGTTGGTCCCGGGCCTGGGCCAGCAGTGATACGTAGTAGCCGGTCTCGAGATAGTCGAGATTGGCGCACAGATTGATCACGTGCGTGGCGTCGTCCGCGCTGGCGGCCGCATCCAGGGCGAGGAAGTCCTCGGCGCTGATCAGATCCTCGGAAGGGTAGTAGGGCTGCCAGTCGGCCAGCCGGTCGACGACGATGCGCAGGCGTGACATGAATCGGAAACTCCTCGGTGACTGGAGGGCAGGATGAGGCCGGGCGACACTGGCCGGCGGCGTCGGAGCCGCGGGTGGGCGCTCAGCATGCGATGCGCGAGTAACGGCGACAAGTCGTTGCCGGCGTGAAATAATTTCATCATAGCGTCGCCGCGCTTCGGGGTCGCCCGTCGCGTGAGCGCCAACGCGTTCCGCCAGGTTCGCCTATTCTCTTCGACTCGAGTGTCATCATGCTTCGCACCCTCCGCCCCGGGCGTGCCACCGATCGCGATGCGCTGTTCCAGCTGGAAGAGCGCTGCTTCGAGGGCGACCGTTTCAGTCGCCGCCAGCTCGCCCATCTGCTGACCCGGGCCAACGCCCTCTCGCTGCTCGCGGTGAGCGAGTCCGAGCAGGTGATCGGCTACGGCACGCTACTGTTCCGGCGCAACAGCCATATGGCGCGACTTTACTCCTTCTGTGTCGACCCCGAGGCGCGCGGCAGTGGCCTCGGCCGCGAGCTGCTCACGGCACTCGAGGCCGCCGCCCGCGAGCGCGAATGCACGCGCCTGGTGCTGGAGGTGCGCGCGGACAACCGGGTCGCCATGGGGCTCTACCGGCGCATGGGATTCATGGCCCATCGCTGGATCGACGACTATTACGCCGACGGCTGTGCCGCCTGGCGCATGGACAAGGATCTCGCGCCGCCGGCCAGCGCCGCCGAGTCGCAGACCTGATGACCACCGGTGTGTCACCGCACGCCGTCTTTTTCTGGTGAGGAGTAGCTATGCCGTCTTTCGATATCGTTTCCGAGTTCGACCGTCACGAAGCGACCAACGCGGTCGATCAGGCCAACCGTGAAATCCAGACCCGCTTCGACTTCCGCGGCGTCGATGCCAGCTTCACCCTCGAGGGGGAGACCGTCTCGCTGGAAGCGGACGCCGAGTTCCAGCTGCAGCAGATGATCGACGTGCTGCGCGCGAAGCTGATCGCCCGCGGCATCGATCCGCGCTGCATGGAGGTCGAAGAGGCCCAGACCTCGGGGGTCAAGGCGCGCCAGCAGATCAAGCTCAAGCAGGGGCTGGAGCAGGCCGACGCCAAGGCGATCGTCAAGCAGCTCAAGGATGCCAAACTCAAGGTGCAGGCGGCGATTCAGGGCGACAAGGTGCGCGTCAGCGGCAAGAAGCGCGACGACCTGCAGCAGGCCATCGCCCTGCTCAAGGGCGAGAGCGGCCCGGATCTGGCGCTGCAGTACAACAACTTCCGCGACTGAGCGCAGCGCTGACCTGACGCCTGCCTGCGCCGCTCACGGGGTCTCTGCCATCTCGGTGAGGGCGCCGTTACCCAGTGCCAGCATGCTCAGATTGCCGTACATGAAACTGTCGTGCAGCTTTGTGAGCCCCCGACCCTCGGCGGCGCCGAGACACATCAGCAGTGGCAGGAAGTGTTCGGGCGTCGGGTGGGCGTGACGTGCGTTCGGCGCTTGCTCGCGCCAGCGGGCGAGGCTCGCCAGGTCGCCGCGGGCGGCGACGTCGAGCACCCAGGTCTGGAAGTCGCGCGCCCAGGCGTCCGGGGTGTCGTGGCGCGGGTGCCTGTCGCCCAGGTTGTGGGTGGCGGCGCCGGAGCCGATCAGTATCAGGTCGTGGTCGGCAGCGGCGCGGGCGAGTGCCGCCCCCAGGGCGAGCTGGGTCCGGGTGTCCACGGCCAGCGGCACGCTGACCGGGATCAGCGCCACGTCGGCGTCCGGCCACAGCAGCGACAGCGGCGACCAGATACCGTGGTCGAGCGGCCGGGCGGGGTCGAGCGCAACCGGGTGGCCCGCGGTGCCCAGCGTCTCGGCGATCGCCGTGGCGACCTGCGGCAGCCCGCGGGCGGGATAGCGCACCGCGTAGAGTTCGGCGGGAAAGCCGTGGAAGTCGTGCCAGGTGGCGGGTGTCGGCGCCGTACCCAGGGTGAGCGTGGGCGTCTCGAAGTGGGCGGAGATCACCAACGCGCCACGCGGGCGCGGCAGGCGCTGGCCCAGGGCACGCAGAAAATCCCGCGCGGGGTGGTCGCTCAGCGCCAGATCCGGGGCGCCGTGGGAGAGATAGAGAATCGGGGCGGCGGTCATCTGCGGGCTCCTCTCGGGGCGGGATGTGGCATGGGGGTCGATACCTCCTTGCAGCCTACGCCGATACGCCGCTGGCACTAGCCGTCGCTGGGCCAATGGCCTGTTTCCGCGTGGTCATCATTGATCGCGGCGCCTCTCTCATCGCGACGTCAGCAGCGATCCTGGCGCCGTCGACGGCCTGCCCCTCGCTCGGCGCTATCAGCCACATTGGTGTTTTCCATGGGGGTGGATTGGAGCGAGTCGGGCGGCCTGGTTTACACTAGGTATCGATCGGCCTCGGTCCGCGGATGTGTGCTGCCTTCGCAAGGCGACGCTTCCCACCTGGTCCCGAGGCCCCGAGTTCGCCGACCCTGGGGATGTCCGGCATGCGCAACGCCATTTTCGTCACTCTTGCCGCCATCAGCTTTGCGCTCGGCGTCATCGGGCTGTTCCTGCCGGTCATGCCCACCACCTGCTTCATGCTGGCCGCGGTCTGGCTCGCCTCCAAGGGCTCGCCGCGGTTCGCCGACTGGATCCGTCACCACCCGCGCTTCGGCCCGCCAATCCTCTCGTGGGAGCGCGAGCGCGCCATTCCCAAGCACGCCAAGATCATGGCCGTGATCATGCTGGCGGTCTCCTGCGTGATCATCGCCTTCACGGTCTCGCTGCTGGCACTGAAGGTTGGGTTGATCCTGGGCCTGGCGGCGTTGGCGGCGTGGATCGTCACGCGCCCGTTGCCGAGCCTGCAGTGCCCGGTGCGCGAGCTGTGGGAGGAGAAGTCGGTCTCCGAACGCCGCTAACGGCGGCACTGATTCGATATCGCTGCGTCCAACTGGTTAGAATGGGGCCAGTCCGGGGCGCGACCCGGGTTTGGTGCTGGGTCGCGTGCCCTCCGGCCATGCGCGGAAGCGGCGGCACCGTCGACTTTCCGTGCAGGGCCCGTTCATTTTTTCGTCTCATGTCATCCCGGCCGATGTGAATTTGCGACATCGGTTCACGGATTGCCTTTTTCGACCAGGAGCGTTGCCATGTCTGAGATGCAAGCGACCTATCTCAAGGATTATCTGCCGCCGGCGTATCGCGTGACCCACACCGAGCTCAGCTTCGATCTCGACCCGACGGCGACGCGAGTGAAGGCATGCTTGCATCTGGAGCGCCACCCCGAGCGCGAGGCGGGGCTGCCGCTGGTGCTCGACGGCGAGGGCCTGACGCTGAAGCAGGTCGCCATCGACGGTCAGCCCCTCGACGCTGGCGAGTTCGAGGCCGATGCCCACCGTCTCACCATCGCCCGGGTGCCCGAGCGCTTCCGCCTGGATACCGAGGTGGAGATATCGCCGGATGCCAACACCGCGCTGGAAGGGCTCTACCGCTCCAACGGCATGTACTGCACCCAGTGCGAGCCGGAAGGCTTTCGCCGTATCACCTTCTACCCCGACCGCCCCGACGTGATGGCGACCTTCTCGACCACGCTGATCGGTGACCGCGAATCGCTGCCGGTGCTGCTCTCCAACGGCAATCCGGTGGAGCAGGGCGAGCTGCCCAATGGCCGGCACTTCGTCACCTGGGAGGACCCGCACCCCAAGCCGAGCTATCTGTTCGCGCTGGTCGCCGGCAGCCTGGAGAAGGTCGAGGATCACTTCACCACCCAGAGTGGCCGCGAGGTGCTGCTGCAGATCTGGGTCGAGCCGGAGAATCTCGACAAGACCGACCATGCCATGGCGTCGCTCAAGCGCTCGATGCGCTGGGACGAGGAGACCTACGGCCGCGAGTACGACCTCGACCGCTTCATGATCGTTGCCGTCAATGACTTCAACATGGGCGCGATGGAGAACAAGGGGCTCAACATCTTCAACTCGGCGGCGGTGCTGACCCATCCGCAGACCGCCACCGATGCTGCCTTCCAGCGGGTCGAGGGGATCGTCGCCCACGAGTACTTCCATAACTGGTCGGGTAACCGGGTGACCTGCCGCGACTGGTTCCAGCTCTCGCTCAAGGAGGGCTTCACCGTCTTCCGCGATCAGACCTTCTCCGCCGACGTCAACTCGGCCCCGGTCAAGCGTATCGAAGACGTCTCCTTCTTCCGCACCGCCCAGTTCGCCGAGGATGCCGGCCCCACCGCCCACCCGGTGCGCCCGGACCACTACATCGAGATCTCCAACTTCTACACCCTGACCATTTACGAGAAGGGCGCCGAGGTGGTGCGCATGCTGCGCCATCTGCTCGGTTGGGAGGATTTCCGCCGCGGCAGCGATCTCTACTTCGCGCGCTTCGATGGCCAGGCGGTACGTATCGAGGACTTCGTCGCCTGCATGGCGGAGGTCTCGGGGCTCGACCTCGACCAGTTCATGCGCTGGTACGCCCAGGCCGGCACGCCGGAGATCGACGCCCACGGCGAGTACGACTACGCCACCGGCGAGTACCATCTGCGCCTCTCCCAGCGCACCCCGGCAACCCCGGGGCAGAGCGAGAAGCTGCCGCTCCACGTGCCGATCCGGCTGGGCCTGGTGGGAACCAAGTCGGGTCACGATCTGACCCTCAAGCTCGCCGATGGAAAGGGCGGCAGCGAGACCCTGGGCAAGGATGCGGTGATCCACCTGCGCGAGGCGGAGCAGACCTTCGTCTTCCAGGATGTCGAGGAGGCGCCGGTACCGTCGTTGCTGCGCGGTTTCTCGGCGCCGGTGAAGCTGCGCTACCCCTATTCGCGCGAGGAGCTGGCCTTCCTGCTGACCCATGACAGCGATGGCTTCAACCGCTGGGATGCCGGTCAGCGCCTGACCATGCTGGCGCTGGACGACCTCATTGCTGCGCACCGCAACGGGGTCGAGAAGGTCATGGATGTGCGCCTGGTCGAGGCCTATCGCAGCCTGCTCGACGAGCCCGGTGACGACCAGGCGGTGCTGGCAGAGATGCTGACGCTGCCCTCGGAGGCCTATATCGCCGAGCAGCAGCCGGTGGTCGATGTCGACGCCATCCACGCCGCGCGCGAGTTCGTGCGTCAGTCGCTGGCCTGGGCGCTGCGCGATGCCTTCCTCGCGGTCTACCGCGATAACCAGACCGACGAGCCCTATGCGCCGACGCCCGAGCAGATCGGTCGGCGCAAGCTCAAGAACGTCGCGCTGGCCTATCTGATGAGCATCGCCGACGATGAGGCGATCGCCCTGACCCAGGCGCAGTTCGCAGAGGGCGGCAACATGACCGACGTGCGCGCTGCGCTGACGCTGCTCGCCCACAGCGATCGCAGCGACCTGGCCGAGCCGGCGCTCAAGGCGTTCGGCGAGCAGTGGGCCCACGACCCGCTGGTGATGGACCAGTGGTTCACCATCCAGGTCACCCGGCCCCAGCCGGACGTGATCGAGCGCGTGCGCTTTTTGATGGAGCATCCGGCGTTCTCGCTCAAGAACCCCAACAAGGTGCGTGCACTGATCGGCGCCTTCGCCCAGAACCGGGTCAACTTCCACCGTCTTGACGGTCAGGGCTATCGACTGCTGGCGGACGTGGTGATCGAGCTGAACCGTCTCAATCCGGAGATCGCAGCGCGCATCATCACCCCGCTGACCCGCTGGCAGCGTTTCGACGAGGCGCGCCAGGCGCTGATGAAGGCCGAGCTCGAGCGCATCCGTGGCGAGAAGCTCTCGCCCAATGTCTACGAGATGGTCGAGCGCGCGCTGGCTGACGCCTGAAGACGGCCGTCGATCGGTCGGGCCGGGTCGCACCTAGCGTGCGACTTGGTGCTTGGTGCCTGGCGCCGTTAACCGGGCCTCGGGAAGCGTTCGACGGATGAGATCGCCCAATCGTCAGTTCTTTGTTTCGCTGCTGTTGTCACGGCTGGCGGACCAGATGCTGCTGTTCCTGGTGCCGCTGGTGATCTATCGGTTGACCGGCAGTGTCGCGTGGTCGGGGCTGGCGTTCTTCTTCGAGACCCTGCCACGGTTTCTGGCTTTTCCGCTGTGCGGTCAGCTTTGCGACCGTCACCGCAACGATCTGTTGCTGCGATCTAGCCAGCGCTGGCGCATGGCAACGTGCATCGCGGCGATCCTGGGCTATCTGGTGATACCCCATGTGGCATGGTTGATCGGCCTGTCGGCGCTGGTCGGCGTATTGTCGACCCAAGGCGTGATGGCGCGAGAGATGCTGTTGGTGCAGGCCTTCGGTGGAACTCGCTACGAGCGGCTCGTCTCCCACGCGCAATTATTCGACCAGGTGGGGACGGTGCTTGGGCCGCTGTTGGCGGCGGCGCTGCTGGCGCGGCTCGAGTGGGAGGCGGTGGTGTTGCTGATCGCGCTCGCGTTCGCGCTCAGCGATCTCGCGGTCTGGGGCTGGCAACGCCTGGCCAGGCCCGAGTTGCCGACGCCGCGGCCGAACGCCGCCAACGGGTGTCGGTCGCTGCTGATCGCGGGCCGTCATCTCCGCGTGAGCCCCGCGCTGCCGGCCTCGGTCGGCCTGGCAATGGCTGTCAATCTGCTGCTGGGGACACTACTGGCCACGGCGCCTGCCGTAGTCACCGGCGTTCAACACCATGGCGAAATCTATTATGGCGTGTTGCAGGCCGGCGGTGCGCTGGCCACGGTGTTGGTGTTGCTGTTCACGGCAAGATCGCTGATGCCACCGGACCGGCTGGGGTTGCTGGCCTATGCGGCGATGGCGCTGGGCGGACTGATGGCGAGCGTAACGACGATCTCATCGCTCTACGCGCTCGGATTTTTGCTGGTGATCGGTTTCGACAAGATGTTCAGCGTATCGATTCGCAGCCTGCGCCGTCGGGTGATTCCCTCGGAAGACTTCGGCAAGACGACGGGACTGGTGGTGATGCTCAACAATCTGACCCAGCCGCTGGGCGGATTGATCGTGAGCACGACGGCGGGGTTTCTGGCGACGGGTTCGATCCTGCTGGCGGTAGCACTCGTCATGGTATTCGCCGGGGTGTTCATCCTATGGCTCTACCGTGACCATGTGTTGCCATCGTTGAGTGGGCAATAGCCACCAGGGTTTGTACGAAAAGTCGGCGAGTGCAGGCAGTTTTCGCACGAAGCTTGACGACAACGGGCCGCCACTGGCGGCCCGGTATGGGAAGAGTCGGTAGAACGCGGGCAGTTCGTTCAGATCGGCGTGGTGTCAGGCGTAATGCACGTACATCGTCTTGCTCTTGACGTAGGCCTCCAGCCCGTACTTGCCATCCTCGCCGCCGAGCCCGCTGTTGCGGTAGCCCTTGTGGAAGCCCTGGACGGATTCGCCGGCCCCGCGGTTGACGTAGATCTCGCCGAAGTCGAGCTCCCGGGTCAGCGCCATCAGATGACGCACGTTCTGGGTGAACACATAGGCCGAGAGGCCGTACTCGGAGGCGTTGGCGTAGGCCATCGCCTGTTCGAAGTCGTCGATCTTCATGATCGGCACCACGGGTCCGAAGATCTCCTCCTTCATGATCTGCATATCGTTGTCGACGCCGGTGAGAATGGTCGGGGCGTAGTAGTTGCCCTTGTCGTAGTCGCCACCGCTCAGCCGCTTGCCGCCGGTGAGCAGCTGTGCGCCGTCACGCTGGGCCTGCTCGACCATGGCGTGGATCTTGTCGAGTTCGGCGGCGTTGATCTTGGGCCCCATGTCGACGTCTTCGTCGGTCAGCGGGTTGCCCACCTTGAGCGCTTCGACGCGCTGCTTGAAGCGTTCGAGGAAGCGGTCGTAGATGCCGGACTGGACGTACATGCGCTCGTTGCAGGTACACACCTGGCCGCAGTTGTCGAAGCGCGAGGCGATGGCGGCATCCACCGCCGGGTCGAGATCGGCGTCGTCGAGCACGATGAAGGGCGCCTTGCCGCCCAGTTCCAGGCGCACGATCTTGAGATGCTCGGCGGCGGCCTTGTTGATCTCGCGGCCCCCGCGCACGCTGCCGGTCATGCTCACTAGCTGGGTGATCGGGCTGGTGATCAGCTGATTGCCGATATCGCGCCCGCTGCCATTGACCAGATTGACCACCCCCGGGGGAATGCCCGCCTGGCGCGCCAGCTCGACGATCTCGAGCGCGGTCAGCGGGGTCTCTTCCGAGGGCTTGAGCACGATGGTGTTGCCCGCGGCCAGCGCCGGGCCGAGCTTGCGCCCGATCAGCGCGGCGGGGAAGTTCCAGGCGGTGATACCGACCACCACGCCGTGGGGCACCTTCTGAATCCAGATCTGCTCGTCGGGGTCGTCCGCCGGGATGATATCGCCCTCCAGCCGGCGGGTGTTCTCGGCGGCGAAGCGGATCAGGTTGGCGCACATGCCGACATCGGCATCGGCCTCGTCCAGCGGCTTGCCCTGCTCGGTGGTGATCAGCCTCGCCAGACGCTGGCGCTGTTCGAGAATCAGCTCGACCAGCCGGTAGAGGTGATCGGCGCGCTCCACCGCGGTCTTGCGCGACCATGCCGGGAAGGCGCGCTGGGCGGCCTCCAGGGCGCGGTTGGCCAGGGCCTCGTCGGCCAGGGAGACACGGGCGATGATCTCCCCGGTGGCCGGGTTGAGCACGTCCAGGCGCTCGCCGCCGCCGGTGGTCCATTCGCCGTCGATGAACTGGTTGTAGAGATCGACACCTTCGTGGGATGACTTCATTGACTGGGTCATGCTCGACGCCTCCTTGTCGGTCCTGCGGCGCCCGCGGGCGCCGCCTCGTGTATCCGGACTCTCAAGGTGGTAGAGGAAGGGCGGGCTGACAAGCCGTACCCTGAAGCGTCACAGGATCGGGCACGCCGGCAGCAGGATGATGCCGACGCCTGTCCTACTGGATCAGCCAGCCCAGCACCAGCAGCCCCAGCAGCAGGCCGATCACACCGCCGACCACGCCGCCGCGCAGCAGGGCGCGCACGCCGCTGATCAGCAGCAGCAAGCCGATCACCAGCACGCCGAGGCTGAACAGCGAGTCGCTGATACCCAGCGCCTGGGTGAGGCCGTCGACGAAGCCGTCCATCGCGCGCCACAGGCCGCCGAACACACTGTCGAGCAGGCCGACGACGGTGCGAATGACGCGACCGATGGCATCGCCGAGCCAGTGAAAGAATCCATCCATGGGGTCGTTGTCCTGTTCCGAGGCGCGGCGTCCGAGCCGCCGCGCAAGCTATGAATGTCAGAGGTGGGCGTTCGCTGTAGACGTCAGGTGTCAGGTGCCGAGCTGCTGGTCGCGCAGCCACTGGATCTCCTGGGGCCAGATCGCCGGCTCGATGGTCTCCAGGATCAGCGGGATATCGTCGGTGCGTGGGTCGCGCATCAGGGCGGTGAAGCCCTCGCTGCCGATATTGCCCTGGCCCAGGCTGTGGTGGCGGTCGACGCGGCTATTGAAGGCGCTCTTGGCGTCGTTGAGATGCATGCCGCGCAGATAGCGCAGCCCCACCACGCGCTCGAAGGTATCGAGCATGGCGGTGGCGTCGGCGGCGCTGCGTAGCTCGTAGCCGGCGGCGAAGGCGTGGCAGGTGTCGATGCAGACACCGACCCGCGACTTGTCCTCGACCTGGTCGATGATCTCGGCCATATGCTCGAAGCGAAAGCCCAGGTTGGTGCCCTGGCCGGCGGTGTTCTCGATCACCGCGACGACGAACTCGGTGGCCGCGTGGGTCTGGTTGATCGACTCGGCGATCCGCGCCAGGCAGTCGCTCTCGCTGATCTTGTTGAGATGGCTGCCGGGATGAAAGTTCAGTAGCTCGAGCCCCAGTTGCTCGCAGCGCTGACACTCGTCGAGAAAGGCCGCGCGGGACTTGGCCAGGCCCTCCGGCTCGGGGTGGCCCAGATTGATCAGGTAACTGTCGTGGGGCAGGATCTGGCCGGGGCCGAAGCCGTGGGTGTCACAGGCGCGCTTGAACGCCTCGATGGTCTTCGCCTCCAGCGGCTTGGCTTGCCACTGACGCTGGTTCTTGGTGAACAGGGCAAAGGCGTTGGCGCCGATCTCGGTGGCGCGGATCACCGCCTGGTCGACGCCGCCTGCGGCACTGACGTGCGCTCCGATGGTCTTCATGGCTTCTCTACTCGTCACTCGTCGTGGGTCGCTGGGCCCCGAGTTTACCAGCCGCCAGCCCTGGCGGCTGCGCGCGGCCGCTCATCTGTCCAGGTGCAGGCCGGCATTGACCTCGCGCAGAGCCTGCCATGCCGCATCGCGGGAGAAGGGTGCCTGACGCGGCGGATCGTAGACCTCCCCGTTGCTGCCCTCGACGATCAGATCGACGGCGTAGCAGGTCGCCGCGATCACGCGGCGATAGCTCTCGACCTCGCGGAAGTGGTTCATGCCGGCGTCGCTCTGCGTGAAGAGAGTGGCATCATGCCCGCCGAGGGTGCTCGGGCCCGGCTGGCGCTGGGCATTGGCAGGCAGGCGCTGGCACTGGCGCACCGCCACCGGGTCGCGGCTGATACCCAGGCGCCAGAGCCCGGTGGTGATGGCGTTCGAGCCGGGCAGGGCGAGCGTGATCAGCGTCTTGCCGGGGGCCGAGGCGTCGAGCTGCCAGCTGCCGTTGTCGAAGTAGCCTCTGACCGCCGGTGTGCCGGTATTGCCGTCGACGCGCTCGAGCGTCGCCGGGTAGGCAAGGGTCACGCCGGCCTCGGCGCTATGGAAGGTGCGCTGCGCCTCACCGCTGCCGGCGGCGTCCTGCGGTTGGGGCTGACAGCCGGCCAGTAGCGCCGCCGCGACGCCTGTTGTGGCCAATATCGCGGCGATGCGCACCGGGCTGCGCTTGCGCAGCGATCGTGAAAGCTGAATCATCGAAGCATCACCTCCGCATGAGGATGGGCACTGGCGTGCCGAGTGTCGGAACCGGCAGTCTATAAGCTAAAGCCTGGGGTGACAGCCGCCGATAGAAGACCTGAGGGTAATCCCTCTCAACCGAGAACAGGAAATAGGGAGTCTCCTATGGATAGTGCAGTCAATGCTGTCGTCGGTGCCGGAGTCGCGCTGCAGCAGTTCAATCAGGATCAGGACATGCAGGCGTCGCTGCTCAAGCGCTCGCTCGACAATCAGTCCGCGCAAATCTCGCAGCTGATGGATTCGATGGCGCCGGAGCCCAAACTGGCGGCCACCGGTACCGTCGGTACCCAGATCAACACCTACGCCTGAGAAACGGCGGGGTCGTCATTCGGCCGAGCCGGGCGTCGACCCCTGATCGTGTGACAACGGCAAGATGCTGAAAATGATGAAAGTGCTGCGACGATGAATGCATGTCGTCTTGCTCTGCAGCGCTACCGAACCGTGACTCTGGCGATACATGACCCGGGGTTGCGGTTTTTTTGATCCGATGCGCGTTTGTTGCCAGCGTTTTGGCGATAAAGAGATTGACGCGTCGAATGGCTCTCGCTTTTAATCGAAAGGGTCGCGAGTGTCATTCAGACACGCCGGCATTTCTGCCGATTTTCGGCATTTTCCCTGGACGCGATCATGACCCTATTCCATCGCCCGACTTTTTCGATGTTCTCGATCAATGTGCGCCAGCACAATCATCGAGTTCGTCGTTGCGTCGCGCGCCTGGGATAGCAGATCGTTATCGGCCGCGACGAGTATCGCGGCCGATAGAGAGTGGAAAATCCACCCCGCCATGATCGCGATACTTGTCCGGCCTTCGCCTGAAGGAGTGGACAAGTATGACGCTGAAGACTCTCATCGATGCCCTCAAGGCCCGTCTGGCCCTGGCTCGTCGCCGCCGGCACGACTGGCGCGCGCTCTCCCATCTCGATGCCCACATGCTGCGGGATCTCGGCCTGCGCGCAGAGCAGGGCACGATCGTGCCGATCGCCACTGACCTGACGCAGAGTGCGGTGCCGGCACCAGCGGCCGCCGATAGACAGAAGACAGCGGCTGCCGAGGCGCCGCAAAAAGTAGTAAGGGTGTGTCGATATTGCGGAGAAACGCTCGCTTAGCGAAGCCCCGGCCACGCTGTGTGGCCGGGGCTTTTCATCACCCTGAAACCTGGATTCATCGACCTGGCGTGGGCATATATTGCCCGCGCTATTTGTGCTTGCGTGGCATCAATATCCCACGCTCGAGGACGCCGGGGAGATGTCCTTTTTATACCGCGACACCGTCTCGATCGCGGCCCGACGCAGCAGGCTGATATCGATACCCACGGCAATGAAGTCGAACCCCCATTCGGCGTAGCGCTTGGCGTCCGCTTCGGCCGGCGCCAGGATGCCGGCTGTCTTGCCTGCGGCCTTGGTGACCTCCAGGGTATGGCGGATCATCGCCTGGACGTCGGGATGATTGGGGTTGCCGACATGGCCGACGCCGGTGGAGAGGTCGATCGGCCCGACGAAGATCCCATCCACGCCTTCGGTGGCGGCGATCGCCGCGGCGTTGTCGACACCGGCACGGGATTCGACCTGGACGATCAGACACAGCGTCTCATGGGCGCGGGCGAGATAGTCGGGGATCGCGTCCCAACGCGTGGCGCGGGTGAGGCCGCCGCCCACGCCGCGGAAGCCGCGGGGCGGGTAGCGGGTCGCCGCGACCAGCTGCGCGGCCTGCTCGGCAGTGTCGACCATCGGCACCATCAGCGTCTGGGCACCGATATCGAGCAACTGCTTGAGCAGCGCCGGGTCGTGGTTGACGCAGCGCACCACCGGCGCGCAGGGGTAGGACGCCACCGCCTGCAGCTGCGCCAGGATACTGGGCACCGTATTGGGAGCGTGCTCACCATCGATCAGCAGCCAGTCGAAGCCGGTGGTGGCGAGTATCTCGGTGGCGTAGCCGGTGCCGAAGCCGGCCCAGCAGCCATAGCGGGTCTGCCCATCCAGCGCGGCGTGAAACGGATTGTGCGGGAGCTGCATGCGTATCGGTCCTCGGTGATCCGGCGTCCGGCGACGCCGGTGGTAGGGTGATGACCTCAGTGGGCCAGCCCCATCTGCTTCATGATCTCGCCGAACTTGGCATCGTCCTCGGCCATCAGCGTCTCGAAGTCGTCGGCATCACGCCACACCACGCCGTAGCCCTGCTTGGCCATGAAGCTCTGATAGGCGTCGCTGTCGTAGGCCGTCTTCAGTGCCATCTCGAGCCGTTTCACCACCGCCTCGTCGAGCCCCTTGGGGCCGACCACACCGCGCCAGGCGCCGAGGCTGAAGTCGCTGCCGAGCTGCTCGTGGAAGGTGGGGATGTCGGGGAAGCCGCTCAGACGCTCGGGGGTCATCACGCCGAGACTGCGGATCTCGCCGGCCTCGATCATGGCGCGCGCTTCCGGCAGCGAGGAGGCGACCACGTCGATGCTGCCGGAGGCAAGCTCGGTCATCGCCGGCGCCGAGCCCTGGCTGGGAATCCAGGTCAGCTTGCCCGCGGCGATGCCCTGATCCATCAGGAAACCGTTCAGGGCCACGTGCCAGATGCCGCCGAGGCCGGTGCCCGAGGCGGTATAGGTGCCCGCCGGGTGAGATTTCACCTGGGCCACGAAATCCTCGAGGTCCTTGAAGGGGGAGTCTTCGCCCACCGAGAGGCTGGCCGAATCGAAGTTGATCTGACCGATCGGGGTGAAGTCCTGGTAGGTCAGGCTGGTGAGCCCCTGCCAGTGCATCATGTCCAGCTCCACCGTCGCCAGGCCCAGGGTATAGCCATCCGGGCGAGCGTTGGCTATGGCCGTGTGGCCGACGACACCGCTGCCCCCGGTGCGGTTGACCACGTTGATCGTCTGGCCCAGCTCCTGCTCCAGCGCGCTGGCGATGATCCGTGCGGTGGCGTCGGTGCCGCCGCCGGCGGCCCAGGGCACGATCAGCGTGATGGGCTTGTCGGGATACTCCGCCCAGGCCGCCGGGGAGGCCACCACGGCGGCGGCGAGCAGGAGCTTCAAGGTGCGCTTGACGTTCATGGAACCTCTCGGGGGATCTCTCGGGCGCGGGCGGCGTGCCGGCGCGGGACGGGATGAGATGACTTTTGCACACAAAGTCATATCAAGCCGCCAGCGCGGGCACAATTGCGCCAACGTCTAAGAGGGTGTTTACAACCCCGCTGACGATGGGCGCCGGGGGCAGGGCAAAGCGAGGGTCCTTTGCCAGGGATGGCAAAGGTAGCGCCCAGGGAGGGGGTCACAGCGCCCTCGCGACGCCCTGCCGCCGGATAAACCCACGTCGTCTAGCGGTTGTGAAAGGCGTTCCAGGAGAGCGGGCGAGAGATCGGATCAGAGGGCAGCATTGCAGGCGGCAGCGCCGGCCAGCGTGGTGTCGAGATCGGCCCGGCGCAGGGCGCCGGACCGAACATCTCGAGGTGAGGAAGCGTTACTGCGAGGCGATGCGCTGGCTGGCGCCGGTGAAGCCCATCAGCGAGAGATCCATGTCGAGGCGCTTGCCGTCCGGGGCGATGGCGCTGACGGTGGCCTTGTTGCCGCCACGGAGCTGGGCGAGCAGCTGCGGCGACAGCGCCAGATTGGCGCGGCAGCCCTGCTGCAGGCAGACCTGATAGGGCATACCCACCGGCTCGTTGTCGTCGACTTGCAGCTGGATACCCGGCGCCAGGCGCACGCCCAGTGGCAGCAGGAAGACCATGACCGGGCCATCGGCCTGGGCCGGATGACCGACCATGGCACGCATCAGCGGATCGTTGATGTCGGGGTTGTTGACCACCTGGCTCATCACGCAGCTCTGGCGCTCACCGCCCTTGGGGCAGCGCACTTCCCAGGATTGGAACTGCTGAGTGTCGACCTGCGGTGCGCTCGGCTGCTGAGCCTGGGCCGGCGTCAGGACGGCGGCGGCCAGCGGCAGCAGCGAGGCGAGCAGGGTACGGCGAAAAGACATGGCATTTTCCTGTGTTGTGGTCGGTCACGCGGTGTCATGCATGAGTATGGTCGAATTCGTGCGTTGTGGGAGGCGGCGGTCACCCCATTCCAGCACGCCTGGCGCCGGGACGGCCAGTTGCGGCATGGGCGCACGCCGGTCAGCGTCGGTTACGCGCTCAGGGTGCTACCGGCACGCCGCGATTTTCGAACACCGGTCGCAGCACGAAGTTGGAGTGGACGCCGGAGACGCCCTCGATCGGGGTGATGTGCTGCAGCAGAAGCTGCTGATAGTCATCCATGTCCTCGACTCGGATCTTGAGCTGGTAGTCGACCTCCTGGCCGGTAATCATCAGGCACTCCTGCACCTGGGGCAGGGCGGCCACCTGACGCTCGAAGTTGGCGAAGCGCTCCGGGGTGTGGCGATCCATGGAGATGTGCACCAGCGCCATTAGCCGATAACCGAGCTGGCGCGCGTCGACCAGAGCGCGGTAGCCGAGGATCAGGCCGCTCTCTTCCAGCGCGCGCAGGCGGCGCAGGCAGGGCGAGGGCGACAGCCCGATGCGCTCGGCCAGTTCCTGATTGCTGATCCGGCCCTCCTGCTGGATCAGTTCGAGAATGCGCCGGTCGTAGCGATCGAGTGCGAGAGGCTGTGGCGTACTCATTGGCAATATCCGTCTGATTTTTCGTTTTCGTTGGCAGATTATGCCATCTGGCGTCGAGAAAGATCGATCTTCGCAATGTCCTGTCGGCACAAAAGCCGTACACTGTCTCTGCTGCCACAAGCAGCTTAGGGCCGGCTTCTGCATCCGGGATCCGGCCCCCTTTCCGCCGCCATCCGCGGCGGCTCAACAGCGGGGCTCGCGCCCATGGCGCGCCCCACAATCCGTCGGCTCTATTTACCTCGTCAGGATGGTTGCCATGTCCGCCTTCGATCATCGCAAGTACCGCCCGGCCCCCCGGGTACCCGCCTTCGACCGCCAGTGGCCGGATCGTGATCTCGATCACGCCCCGATCTGGGTCAGCGAAGACCTACGCGATGGCAACCAGGCCCTGCTCGAGCCGATGAGCGTGGCCCAGAAGCAGCGTTTCTGGCACCAGATCGTCAAGGTCGGGATCAAGGAGGTGATGGTCGGCTTCCCCTCGGCGAGTCAGCCGGACTACGACTTCGTGCGCTGGCTGATCGAAGAGGATCAGATCCCCGAGGATGTCACCATCGCCGTGCTGGTGCAGTGCCGCGAACATCTGATCGAAAAGACCTTCGAGTCGCTGGTCGGCGCCAAACGGGCGATCGTCCACCTCTACAACTCCACCTCCACCACCCAGCGCGAGCGGGTGTTCGAGATGGACCGTGCAGGGATCGTCGATATCGCCGTGCAGGGGGCGACCTGGGTCAAGACCTACGCCGCGCGCTACCCGCAGATCGAGTGGTGCTTCGAGTACACGCCGGAGAGCTTCTCCAGCACCGAGATCGACTTCTCGCTGGAGATCTGCGAGGCGGTGATGGATGTCTGGCAGCCGACCCCGGACAACAAGTGCATCCTCAATCTGCCGACCACGGTCGAGGTCGCCGGGCCGCACCACCACGCCGATCAGATCGAGTACTTCTGCCAGCACATCAAGAATCGCGACAGCGTGATCATCTCGGTGCACACCCACAACGACCGTGGCGGTGCCGCGGCCTCCGCCGAGCTCGCCCTGCTGGCGGGTGCCGAGCGCGTCGAGGGAACTCTGCTGGGTAACGGCGAGCGCACCGGCAACATGGATATCGTCACCCTGGCGATGAACCTCTACAGCCAGGGGATCGACCCCGAGCTCGACCTCTCCAATCCGGACGAGATCATCCAGGTGGTGCAGGAGTGCACCGGTATCGCGATGCATCCGCGCCACCCCTGGGTCGGCGAGATGGTCTACACCGCCTTCTCCGGCAGCCATCAGGATGCCATCCGCAAGTCGCTCAAGAAGCAGCGCCCCGATGAGCCGTGGCAGGTGGCCTATCTGCCCATCGATCCGCGCGACATCGGCCGCGACTACCAGGCGGTGATCCGCGTCAACAGTCAGTCCGGCAAGGGTGGGATGGCGTTCCTGCTCGAGCGCGACTACGGCATCAGCCTGCCGCGCTGGATGATGCTGGCGCTGGCGCCGTATGTGCAGAAGGAGAGCGAAGTGCGCGCCAGCGAGCTCTCCAGCGAGATCATTCGCCAGGTGATGTTCGACAACTTCCAGCGTGAAGCGCCGCTGTCGCTGGCCGACTACCGGCTCTCCAAGGGGCAGGAAGAGGGCATCGAGGTGACCCTGTGGCAGGGTGCCGAGACCCTGCGCCTGTCGGGCAAGGGCAACGGTGCGATGTCCTCCTTCACCGATGCCTGGCAGCGCCATACCGGTACCAGCGTGGGGATCATCGACTACAGCGAGCACTCGCTGGGCGGTGACAGCGACGCCAACGCCATCGCCTTCGTTCAGCTCAATGTCGGCGGTCAGCGCATCTGCGCGGTGGCTGAAGACAGTGATACCGTCAGTGCGTCGCTCAAGGCGATCCTCTCCGGGATCAACCTGGCCGAGGCCCAGGGGGCCCCGCAGAGCACCGAGGCCCGCGCGACCACCGTCGACTGAACCTCAGACCGACACCCACGACGCAAGACGAGAAGGGCGCCCACTGGGCGCCCTTCTGCGTTGTCGAGGTCGTCTTGCGGTGAGCTCGGTTCAGGGGTAGTTGGGCGGCAGCAGCGTCCGCAGGTCGTTGTTGAGCGGCAGCTCGAAGCTGGTCGCGCCGAGAATGGCGCGATCGGCGATACGTACCACCCGGGCATTGACGAACAGCCGGTCCTGGGCCTGGGCGTAGGTGCCCACCAGCACCGCGCTGGCATCGTAATCCTGACTCAGCCGCTGCACGTTGCGCGACAGGATCAGTTCGCCGGTGTTCTCTTCGATGTAGAGGCTGTTGCGCAGCTTGACCTCGATCACCTGCATGCCCGATTCGACCAGCCGCGAGACGAACATCTCGCTCAGGGTACGGCCCAGGGTCGAGGATTGCCCCAGGTGGTCGACGTCGACGAAGGTGGTGGCGACCAGCGGTGCGCTGTCGTCGAGCCGCCCCCGGCTGTTCTCGACCAGTGCCTTGGCCGCCGCATCGACTCGCTCCAGCGTGGTCGGCTGGTGCGGGCGGCCGTTGGGGTCGAGCATCGAGCAGCCTGCCAGTGCCGCCAGTAGCAGCACCAGCAGCCAAAGCCGAGCGCAGTCGGATACGGACATTGCGGAACTCCCTGTGCTGCGCCTCACCATTGTGACGATACCTTGAGCTGGCCGCGCTCGGCGGTGGTGGCCGGCGCACGGCCGTACTGGCCGCTATCGCCGGGGTTGATGTAGTAGAGATTGGAGGAGGAGTAGAGCAGGGTCTGATACTCGTCGGCCTGCACGGTGATGATCACCTCTTCGTCACTCTCCGAGGTCCAGCTACCGCTGAAAAGGTCGACCAGCCCGGCCGCGGGAATCAGCGCCAGCGAGGGCTCCGACCAGTGGTTGAACGGAATCGTCGCCACCGCGATGCCCGCCGCCAGCGCGGTCAGCGCACCCTGGGGAGGACGGATCGGCTGGCGATCCCGATGCGTCACGACCTGCACGTCGAAGGTGACGGTGGCCGCGCCGAGATCGCTGGTCCTGACCGTGGCGCCCTGTTTCACCAGCTCGCTGGTCAGCAGCGAACGAAAGCCGCGGCTGAAGGCGGTTTCGGTCTCGGGGGGCTTGAGATAGAGCGCGCGCCGGTCGAGCCGGTGGTCGGCCATGATCGCCTTGGCCTCATGGCGTGCCAGCACCTCCCAGTGATAGGCGGCCTGCATGCGCTGCTGGGTGGTCGCCGGGTAGGTGGTGGCCAGCGGGGCCTGGGAGGTGTTGACGCCGAAGCAGCCGCCCAGCAGCGGCAGGCCGCAGAGCAGCACCCAAGGTTTCAATGACATGTGTAGAGAGTTCCTGTCCGATCGCCGGGGCGTCTGTATGAATATGGCTCTCGGAGAGTATCGGCGGGCACGCGCTCGGCTTGAGCGCGGCCGTGTGAAGTCGTGTCCAGGGCTCTTGCGAAAAGCCGGCGAGCGAAAGCAGTTTTCGTACCAAGCCTAGCGTTCGCCGTCGCTGCGGATCTGCGCATGACTGATCAGGGCGAAGATGAAGGTGCCGCCGAAGACGTTGCCCAGCAGCGTCGGCAGGCCGAAATGGAAGAGGTACTCGGACCAGCTGGCGTGGCCGGAGAAGACCAGATACATCACCTCGGTGGAGCCGACGATGATATGGGTGAACTCGCCGATCGCCACCAGGTAGGTGACGATCAGGATCACCCAGATCTTGGCGCTGCCGGCGCTGGGCAGCAGCCAGACCATAGTGGCGATCATCCACCCGGCGACGATGCCCTTGGCGAACATCTGCATCGGCGTGTTCTCCAGGATATGCTCGCCCAGGGTGAGAAACGCCTGATGGGTCTCGGCGGAGAAGATCGGCAGGGCGAGGATCGCCCAGGCCGAGATCGCCACCCCGACCAGGTTGCCTAGCAGCACCACGCCCCATAGCCGCAGCAGACACAGGAACTTGCTCAGGCGTGGCTGGCTCATCGCCGGCAGTACCGCGGTGACGGTATTCTCGGTGAACAGCTGCTGGCGTGCCATGATCACGACCAGAAAGCCGATGGTGTAGCCGAACGACTCGACCAGGAAGCCGACGTCGGTATCCGGCAGATGGGCCCGCAGCAGTCCCTTGGCGAGCATCGAGAAGCTCATCGACAGGCCGGCGGCCACCGCTGACCACGCCAGCGCGGAGACGGTGCGGTTGAGCTCCTTCTCGCCCTCTTCGCGGATCTTCTCGTGGACCGCGGCGGCGCGGGAGGGAAGGTTGTCGCCATCGAGCTGCAGGTCGTGCTCCTCCTGTTCATCGCGGACGCGGCTGGGCGGGGTCAGGTCGTTGGGCTTGTTCAAGGTCGGATCCTTCCGAGCGATGGACGGGACGCACGGCATGACCGCCGCGCGATCTGGTCATGGCCACGGCGGCGGTTATGCTGAAACGTATCTGATGCTGAAACGATAGCGGTAAATGAGACAAGGAGATAGCCACGAATGTCGGCAGTCAGTGTGACGATTGTGATCCACCTGGGCATGGCCTGGCTGGCGGGCAGTCTGATTGGCCTGGAGCGTACCTTCCATGGTCGCCCGGCGGGGTTTCGCACCCACGCGTTGGTATGTGTGGCCTCGGCGCTGCTGATGATGGTGACGGTCTACCAGTGGCAGTGGCTGGGGAACACGGTGCCCGAGGCCACGGTGCGCACCGACCCCACGCGCATGGCCCAGGGCATCATGACCGGGATCGGCTTTCTCGGCGCGGGGGTGATTTTCAAGGAGGGGTTGACCGTGCGCGGGCTGACCACTGCCGCCTCGATCTGGATCACCGCGGCACTGGGCATCCTCTACGGCATCGGCTTTCTGTTTCCGGGGATCATGGCGACCCTGATCACGCTGTTGACGCTGTCGCTGTTCCGTCGGGTCGAGGCGCGTCTGCCCGGCAGGCGCTACGCCCGCTGCACGCTGCGCTACGCCAGCGCAGAGGTACCCGAGGAGCGCGATATCCTGGCGCTGGTCCAGGGCTATGGCCTGCATGTCGAGAGCCTGAGCTATCGCACCCGCGACGATGGTGGGCAGTTCGAGTATCGCCTGCTGTTGCGCACCCACGATCGTGGTCACCTGGGGCCGCTGGCGGAGCATCTGCGTGGTCTGCCGGCGCTGCGCGAGTTCCAGCTGACACCCGCCGGCGACGGTTGAGCGTCATGTCCGGCTGCCAGGCTGTCGCTGCTGTGCGGCGACGAGAATGCTTGTCATCCTTGTGCCAGCCGCTAGAGTGGGCGCTCTTGCCGGGATGACGAGGTTGCGATGCAGGGCAGAGGACGTCCGCCGTTTTGGGTGCTGATGGGCGCAGTCATGCTGTCGCCCCTGGCCATCGATATCTATCTGCCTGCCTTGACCGCGATGGCGCGCGAGTTCGAGCGTCCGTTCGCCGCGCTCCAGGTGACCATCACCCTGTTCCTGCTCAGCGTGGGCGTCGGGCAGGTGCTGGTGGGGCCGCTGGCCGACCGCTTCGGCCGCCGGCCGGTGCTGCTCGGCGGCGCCCTGACTTACCTGGCCGGCGCGCTGATGGGGCTCGGCGCGGCGACTCTGGAGTGGCTCTACGCGGCCCGCGTACTGCAGGGGCTGGGCGCCTGCGCCACGGTCACGGTAGCCTTTGCGGCGGTGCGCGATAGCTACCCACCGGAGACCGGGGCCAAGCTCTACAGTTATCTCAACGGCTCGCTGACGCTGGTGCCCTCGCTCGCCCCGGTGATCGGCGGCGCGCTCACCGTGGCCTTTGGCTGGCGCAGCAACTTCGCTTTCATGATGGGGTTCGCCGCGCTGCTCTGCCTCGGTGCCTGGTGGCGCTTCGGCGAGACGCGACCGACCGATACCCCGATCGAACGCAGGCTCTACCGCTGGTCACGCTATCGTCCGGTGCTCGGCCACCCGCGCTTCCTCTATTATGCGCTGTTGGTGAGCACGATGATGGCGGCGATTCTGGTCTACGTCTCGGCCGCGCCGGTGATCGTGATGGGCCGGCTGGGGCAGCCCGAGTGGGTATTCAGCCTGTGGTTCGGCGCCAACGCGCTGGTGAGCACCCTGGCGTTCTTCTTCGTGCCACGCCTGATGCATCGCTGGGGACGCCAAGCCACGGTACAGCGCGGGCTGGTGGTGGTGATGGGTGGGGGCCTGCTGATCACCGCGCTCTATCTGGGGGTACCACTCTCGGTGGCCACCTTCATGGCGCCGGTGGCACTGCTGTCGGTGGGCTTCTCGATGATCTTGGGCTCCGCGGCCAGTCTGGCGCTGGAGCCGTTTCCCGAGCGTGCTGGCACCGCCGCGGCGCTGCTCGGGGCGATTCAGTTGGGCGGCGGCGCAATCGTCGCCACCCTGGCGCTGATGACGCCGCTGGCGCCTCAGTTCACGCTCACCGCGCTGTGTACCGGCGGCGGGCTCCTGCTGTGGGTCCTGGCGCGGCGCTGGGGTTGAGGGCGGCGAGCCAGCCCATAGCGGCCTGGCGTCGCCACGGCGAGCAGCCGTTGCCGCGGCGGGCTGCTAGACTGCACTGCGGTGACAGCGGAAGATCAAGGCGCCGCGCGAGCGTCGCCCCAAGGAAAGGATTCGATCGGTATGGCCAGTCATGGCGAGGGCACGACGTGGTTGATACTCAACGGCAAGTCCGCGCAGCAGCCGGAGATTCGCAGTGCGGTGAAGTCGCTGCGTGCGCGGGGGCACGAGCTTTCGGTGCGTGTCACCTGGGAGGAGGGTGACGGTACCCGACTGGTCGACGAGGCGGTGGCGGCGGGCGCCTCGCGGGTGATCGCCGGTGGCGGCGATGGCTCGATCAACGAGACCGTCGCCGGACTGATGCGCCACCCGGTCGAGCAGCGTCCCGCGCTGGGCATTCTGCCGCTGGGCAGTGCCAACGATTTCGCCCATGGTCTCGAACTGCCGATGACCCCGACGGCCGCGCTCGAACTGGCGCTGACCGGCGATACCCGGCGCGTGGATGTCGGCATGCTCGACGACGAGGCGTTCATCAACGTCGCCTCCGGGGGCTTCGGTGCCGAGATCACCACCTCGACGCCGGTCGGGCTCAAACGCCTGCTCGGCGGCGGCGCCTACTCGCTGATGGGCATGCTCAAGGCGTGGAACTATCAGCCGTTCGAGGGGCACCTGCGCTGGCCCGAGGGCGAGGCGCGGGTGCCACTGTTCATGCTGGCGATCGGCAATGGAGCCCAGGCCGGCGGCGGTCAGCGGCTGGCGCCCTCGGCCCGGATCGACGATGGCCTGCTGGAGCTGCTGTTCGTACGCCACTTCAGCTCGCTCGGCGAACTCAAGCGCATCATCGACGAACTGGAGAATCTGCCCAACGACGGCGAGTTCGTACGCTATCTGCGGGTACCCTGGGTGGAGTTCGACAGCGACGGTGCCTTCCCGCTCAACCTCGATGGTGAGCCGCGCCGCTATCGCCGCTTCCGCGCGTCGCTCGAAGGCGAGGCGCTGCCGCTGGTGGTGCCGTCACGCTGCCCGTTGTTGAGAGATGGCTGAGAGATGACTGAGAGACGACTGAGAGACGACTGAGAGACGACTGAGCGATCATTGACCCTAGGGTTTGTACGAAAAGTCAGCGAGCGAAGGCAAGACAAGGCAAAAATCGGCGAAAACGCGGAGTTTACAGGGTGTAAATGAGCATTTTGAGCCGATTTTTAACGCCGTATTGCCGAGCGCAGGTAGTTTTCGTACAGAGCCTAGCCTTCGGGAGAGCAGGATATGGATGACTTCATGCAGGCGGCCATCGCACAGGCGCGTCTGGGTCTGGAAGAGGGCGGCGTGCCGATCGGCTCGGTGCTGGTACACGAAGGGCGAATCATCGGGCGCGGCCACAATCAGCGCCAGCAGCGTGGCAGCGCCGTGCTCCACGGCGAGATGGATGCGCTGGAGAACGCCGGGCGGCAGCCCGCCAGCGTCTATCGCAACAGTGTGCTCTACACCACGCTGTCGCCATGTTCGATGTGCAGCGGGGCGATCCTGCTCTACGGCATTCCACGGGTGGTGGTGGGGGAGAATCGCACCTTCCTCGGCGAAGAGGCGCTGCTGCGTGAGCGCGGTGTCGAGGTGGAGGTGCTGGACGACGCCGACTGTCGCGAGCTGATGGCGCGCTTCATCGACGCTCACCCCGAGGTCTGGAACGAAGATATCGGCGAGAGCTGACGCAAACGGCGCCCATAAAAAAGCCCACCGCTAAGGTGGGCTTTCTTCTCAAGGGTTGGCTAACTCAGCCGTTGACCTTGATGTTGGCGGCCTGAAGGCCTTTCTTGCCCTGAGTGACGTCGAAGGTGACCTTCTGGCCGTCTTGCAGGGTCTTGAAGCCTTCTGCCTGAATTTCGGAGAAGTGCGCGAACAGGTCATCGCCGCCGTCATCGGGAGAGATGAACCCGTAGCCTTTGGTGTCGTTGAACCATTTGACAGTGCCGGTTGCCATTGTCGATTTCCTTAACTTGCCTAGTAGTGAAGCCGAGCACCCCCCACGGGAAGCTCGAAATGCGTGGTAAGACGAGGGGGGAATGCGCAAGAGGAGTTCGACGAGCGACTGACAACTGACGACATTCTACCTGCAAACCTACGCAGCGGATGATGCATGGGGGTCATTCTGACGGTCAAGCATTGCCAGCTTGACTTTGGTCGAGTGATCTCCATACCCCGCTAAAGCACCATAGATGGAAAAAACGTGCACGTCTACAGCCCTCCCGCGCCTTTTTTCCGGGGTGATCGCGGCACCGGGTATGGTTTTCTTAACCCTTTTTAAGAAGTTGGCCATATGCATATGACGATTGGATTGCACCGCTCGCGGCAGGCCAGAGGATTCGACTGGCCGTCGTCTGCCGCCGAGAGACCCTTGCCAGCGTGCTAGGTAAGCGCAGGGTGCATGAGGACGGGGCTCTCGGGTAAGCTGTCGCTCACCGCGAGCCGCGCTCGCGGCATCCGTGTTTGGACAGTTCAGGAGTTTTTTCCGTGGCACGAGGCGAAGTCGCACTCAACGATACCCACAGCAAGGTCATCGGCTATCTGCTGTGGATCTTCGGTTTCACCGGTTCTCACCGCTTCTATTATGGCAAGCCGGTGACCGGTACCCTATGGTTTCTGACGCTGGGGCTACTCGGCATCGGCTGGCTGATCGACCTGTTCCTGATCCCGGCCATGGATCGGGAGGCGGACCTGCGCTTCCGTGCCGGCCCGATCAGCTACACCCTGGCGTGGATCCTGCTCACCTTTCTGGGTGTCTTCGGTATCCACCGCATGTACATGGGCAAGTGGCTCACCGGCCTGCTCTATCTGGTGACCGGAGGCTTCTTCCTGCTCGGCGTGCTCTACGATTTCTGGACCCTCAACGATCAGATCTCGCTCAAGCACGCGCGCCGCGGTCTCTGACCCTGGCCGGTGCGGCCGCGTCTCTTTTCAACGTCACAGGGTTTCAAAGTTAACGCGTTTCAACGTCACAGGGAGGTGACGCATGGCGGAGCGGCTGAAGCTCACCGCTATCTTCGACACCCTCGACGAGCGCGTCGAGGATGACACCATCACCCTCGGCGACATCGTCGAGACCTTCAATTCCCGCGGCTTCGGCCCGGTGGTGCTGATACCGGGGTTGATCGCGCTGCTGCCCACCGGCGGCGTGCCGGGGGTGCCCAGCCTGTGCGGGATCTTCATTGCGCTGATGGCGGTCCAGCTGGTGCTCGGGCGGCGGGCGCCCTGGCTGCCCCGGCGGCTCGCCCGGCGGGGGATCAGTCACGCGCGCTGGCACCGCATCGCCGCGCGAGCCAAGCCCTGGACCCGACGCATCGACCGCCTGCTGCAGCCGCGCCTGACGTGGCTGCTGGGCAGCTTGACCCAGCGCCTGCTGGCCTTGCTGATGACCCTGCTGGGGCTGTCGATGATGCCGCTGGAGCTGCTGCCGTTCGCGGCCGCGCTGCCGGCGCTGGCGATCGTGGTGATGGCACTGGGGCTGACCGCCGGTGACGGCCTGATGATGCTGGCGGGGTTGTTGATCACCCTCGGTGGTGGCCTCGGGCTGGGGATCTGGCTGCTGTAGTCTCTTTGCTCGGGATCACAGCCTTGCCGTGCAAGGCCAGTGCTCTCGCCATCCTCGGCCAGGCCCTGTGCGTGTCGCAGGGCCTGGCCGACTCTCCTTCAGACTTCGAGAAGCGCCTCAGTTGCTGGCGATCAGGGTCGGGTCGTAGCGCCCTTGGCGCTCGGCCGGCGTCAGCATGGCCACGCCCTGGGTATCACCCTGCTTGGCTAGACTCTCGAAGATCACCCGATAGGCGAGCACCGCTTGCACGTAGTCGCGGGTCTCGCGGAACGGAATGCTCTCGACGAAGCGATCGAACTCCCGCGGGGCGCTGCTGAGCCAGCGGTCGACCCGCTGAGGGCCGGCGTTGTAGGCCGCGGTGGCGGCGATGCGATTGCCGCGATAGCGCTCCAGCATGCTGCGGATATAGCTGCTGCCGAGGCGGATATTGGTCTGCGGCTGGAACAGCTCGGCACTGCTGGGCGCGGCGATGCCGAGCTGGCGAGCCACGTGGTCGGCGGTACCCGGCATCAGCTGCATCAGGCCGCGGGCACCCACGGGTGACATCGCCTCGGGGTTGAAGGCGCTCTCGCGGCGGGCGATGCCCATCAGCAGGAAGGGGTCGACCTGCTGGCGCTCGCCCCAGTGCAGGAAGGCGTCGCGATAGGCGGCCGGGAAGCGCCACGGCAGGGCGTCCCACTGCTTGGCGGCGATGGTGGTCTGCACCGCCATGGCGTACCAGCCCTGGCGAATGGCGTAGTCGGCCAGGGCCGCGGCCTGCTCCGGGGTGTCGCGGGCGGCGGCGGTATACCACTCGCTGCGCGCCAGTCCCTCCTCGCCGATGCGCATCAGCGCCTCGGTACGCTGGACCACCGGCAGCATATTGGTCAGCTCCTGCTGTAGCGTGGTGACATGGGTGTCACTCATCTGCAGATGGTAGGGCTGGCCCAGGCGGTCGGCGGCGGCGAAGCCGAAGAAGCTGCGCTCGTTGGC
Organism: Salinicola endophyticus; assembly: GCF_040536835.1. Taxonomy (NCBI): domain Bacteria; kingdom Pseudomonadati; phylum Pseudomonadota; class Gammaproteobacteria; order Oceanospirillales; family Halomonadaceae; genus Salinicola; species Salinicola endophyticus. The sequence goes on along the minus strand of NZ_CP159578.1, from coordinate 2,675,330 downwards.
CGCGGTTGCGTAGGCGCGTCGCGCAGCCTCATCGTTGCCCAGTGCCGCCTGGGCGCGCCCCAGCCAGTACTGCCAGTGGGCGTCGCCGCGCGCCTCGGCGGGCAGCGCCTGGGTCCAGCGCACCACGTTCTGCCAATGGCCCGAGGTCACCGCATTGCGGATGCGCAGTTCGATCAGGTTGGCATCGGCGAGCCGCGGCAGGTTGGCGTCGACCCAGCCCTGGTTGTTGGCGACATCGCGGACCATGGAGTAGAACGCCAGGTCGCGCTCGATGCGCTGACGCTGGGTGTCGCTCAGCACGGCGTGCGGCGCGATCTTGCGCCACGCCTCCAGCGCGGCCTCGGTGTCGGCGCGGGTAAAAGCGTGCATGGTGGCAGCGGTCAGCGCGCCGGCGGCGCCTTTTCCGGGCCCCAGGTCCTGCGGGATCTGGGTGACCGCGGCATAGTTGGCGCTGACGCGCTCGAACTGGGTGATGGCGGGCTGCCAGGTATCTCCCAGGCTGCGCTCGAGGTAGCTCACCAGGCCGCTCTGGCCGTTTTCCCAGGCCAGCATCATGCGCTCCCAGGTGTCCTCGGCGGTGAGCACGCCACGCTGGGTCAGGGTGGCGAAAAGGGCATCGCAGGCGTCCGGTTGGGAGGCGCCGACATGCCACAGTGTCTCGCCGCCGGCTGCGGCGCGGGCGGGGTCACGGTCGAGCAGGGCGGTATAGTAGTAGCACTGGCGAATGGCGCCATCGGGCTCGCCGTCGCTGATCGCCAGCAGGTCGGCGAAGCGACCCTGCTGGCCGAAGCGCGTCTGCGCCGTGCCGCGCATCCATTCCGCCAGCGGCGAGTCGCCGTAGCGCGTGATGAAGGCGTTGACCTCGGCCGCGGAAGCGGTGCTCAGCCGTGCACGCAGGCGGTGGTACTCGACGTAGCCGGCGAGCACGTGATCCTGGATCGCGGCCTGGTCGATGGCGTCCCAGCGCTGGTCGCGCGCGGCGTCCAGGGCCTGCTTCATCACCAGGTCGTCGCTCGATGTGGCGGCCAGCGCCGGAGCGACCAGGGCCAGGCCCAGGGCACCGGCGAAACAGCGGCGCAGCCAGGGTTGGCGCTTGCCGAGACTACGCTGAAGAAATGCGGGCATCGCGAACTCTCTCGTCGGGTCGGTGCATCTCACGCCGGGGTAAATCGCCGGCATGGATGTCGTGCGCCGGGGGCGGTATGGCCGCGCCACCGTCCCCGGCGTTGAATCCAGGCACAATCGTAACCATCTATACCCTCAGGGCGCCATTGCCCATCGACCGATAAGCGTCGCTTTTCTCAAGGAGGCCGAGCGTATGACACCTTGGCGTTGGTTGACTCAACTCTCGCGGCTCAAGCAGCGCGGCGGCGCGCTGGCGCGCATCGGCCGGGCTTTTCGGGTATTCGGCCCGATGACCGCCGACGTGGTGCGCGGACGCTACCGCCCGGTGCCGTGGGCGGCCTTCGCCTGGATGGCCGCGGCGCTGGTCTATCTGGTCTCGCCGCTCGACCTGATTCCCGACTTCCTGATGGTGATCGGCCTGGTCGACGATGTCTTCATCGTCGGCTGGCTGCTCACCCGGGTCGATCACGCGCTCGACGGCTACCGGCGCTGGAAGGGCTGGGACGACGATCCCGCCGCGCCGCAGCGCGGTGCCTGAGAATCGCAGGGCCTGAAACGGCAGTGGTTGAAAAGCCACCGGCCACCCCCATATCGCTGATCGTCTTCATTTCCTTGGTCTTTTTACTTCGCAACCGTGTCAAGAGGCTCACCGATGACCACTGCCACTCAAGAAGAAACGCTCGGTTTCCAGACCGAGGTCAAGCAGCTGTTGCACTTGATGATCCACTCCCTGTACTCCAATCGGGAGATCTTCCTGCGTGAGCTGATCTCCAACGCCGCCGACGCCTGCGACAAGCTGCGTTACGAAGCGCTGGAGAACGACGCGCTCTACGGTCAGGACCCAGAACTCAGGATCGAGATCGAACATGACGCCGACGCCGGCACGGTTACCGTGCGCGATACCGGCATCGGCATGAGCCGCGATGAGGTGATCCAGAACCTCGGCACCATCGCCAAGAGCGGCACCGCCGAATTCCTCAAGCAGCTCTCCGGCGAGAAGCAGAAGGACGCCAAGCTGATCGGCCAGTTCGGGGTCGGTTTTTACTCCGGCTTCATCGTCGCCGATGAGATGGTGGTGCGTACCCGCCGTGCCGACAGCGAGCAGGGCGTGGAGTGGCGCTCCAAGGGCGAGGGCGAGTTCACCATTGCCGATATCGAGCGCCCCGAGCGCGGCACCGAGATCGTGCTGCACCTCAAGGAGGACGCCAAGGAGTTCGCCGACGACTTCCGCCTCAAGAATCTGGTGCGCAAGTACTCCGACCACATCGATGTGCCGGTGCGCATGCCCAAGGTCGAGAAGGCTCGTGACGAAGAGGGCAACGAGATCGAAGGCAGCGAGACCGTCAGCTGGGAGACGGTCAACGAGGCGACCGCGCTGTGGGTACGGCCCAAGGCCGAGATCAGTGACGACGAGTACAAGGCGTTCTACAAGCACATCGCGCATGACTTCAGCGACCCGCTGACCTGGAGCCACAACAAGGTCGAGGGCAAGCTCGAGTACACCAGCCTGCTCTATGTACCTGAGCGCGCGCCGTTCGACCTGTATCAGCGTGACGGCGTGCGCGGGCTCAAGCTCTACGTCCAGCGCGTCTTCATCATGGACGACGCCGAAGCCTTCCTGCCGCTCTACCTGCGTTTCGTCAAGGGCGTGCTCGATTCCAAGGATCTGCCGCTCAACGTCTCGCGCGAGCTGCTGCAGAAGTCGCCCCAGGTCGACTCGATGAAGTCGGCGCTGACCAAGCGCGCGCTGGACATGCTCAAGAAGCTGGCCAAGGACAAGGAGGCCTATCAGACCTTCTGGAACACCTTCGGCAGCGTGCTCAAGGAGGGCCCGGCGGAGGACTACGCCAACCGCGACAAGATCGCCGAGCTCCTGCGCTTCTCGACCACTCATACCGACAGCAGCGTGCAGGACCAGTCGCTGGCGGATTACGTCGAGCGCATGAAGGCAGGCCAGCAGAAGATCTACTACATCGTCGCCGACAGCTTCAACGCCGCGCGTCACAGCCCGCACCTGGAGATCTTCCGCAAGAAGGGCATCGAGGTGGTGCTGCTGCACGACCGCATCGACGAGTGGCTGATGAGCCATCTCACCGAGTTCGACGGCAAGTCGCTGGCCGATGTGGCCAAGGGCGACCTGGACCTCGACGACATGGCCGACGAAGCCGAGAAGCAGGCTCAGGAGGAAACCGCCAAGGCCAAGGAAGATCTGGTCAAGCGGGTCAAGGAGGCGCTGGGCGAGGATGTCCAGGAGGTCCGTGTGACGCATCGCCTGACCGACTCGCCGGCCTGCGTGGTGCTGCCCGAGCACGAGATGGGCTTCCAGATGCGCCGGCTGATGGAGGCCGCAGGCCAGACCCTGCCCGAGGTCAAGCCGATCCTCGAGCTCAATCCCGAGCATGCGCTGGTAGCGCGGCTGGAGTCTGCCGACGGCGAGCGCTTCAGCGATCTGTCGCGCATTCTGCTCGATCAGGCGGTGATCGCCGAGGGCGGTCATCTCGATGATCCGGCTGCCTACGTCAAGCGGCTCAATGCGCTGCTGAGCGCCTGACCGGCCCGGCGTCGACCTCGCTCGGCGCTACGTCCGCTGGCTCGGCCGGCCCCGTTTCGGGGCCGGCCGAGTGCTTTTCGGGGCCTGCGAAGGAAGTGCTGAATAAATCGCCGAACGAGATGAAGGGCAAGGCGCACGGAACGCAGAAGGCGAGACATAACATGGGGTTAGGCGAGCCTTCGAGTACCGCGCAACGCAGCCATTCGCTCGTGCAGGCATTTATGCAGTGGTTCCCGAATTCACGGCCTGTCCGAAGACTTTGCACGATATTTACTCAACTTGGCGGCGAATTGCTGTTAGCCTGCTGCCATCTTTCCATACGAGGAGCGCCACCATGTCGCGATCCTTTCCCCCGGCCGATGGGCGATCGACCCGTCGGCCGGGGCTCAGTCGTCGTACCACTGCTCTGGCCTTGACTGCCGTACTGACCCTGGCGCAAGCCCCGTTTCCGATGTCGGCTCAGGCCGAACCGGCATCCGAAACTGCGCCCACCCTCTACAGTAGCGTCACCCAGCCAGCCCTGGATCCGGTCAGCGAGCTGCCCGATCTGCGCGAGTACAAGGCCGGCGCCAAGCGCAAGGCGGCCTTCCTCGGACTGCTGGTGCCGCTGGTCCAGGCCGAGAATGCGCAGATCCAGCGCGACCGCAACTGGCTGTTCGCGATCAGCACCCGGGTCAATCCGCTGCGTGACGACGAGAAAGCGCGTCTGGCGCGGCTGTGCGACGCCTATGGGGTGAGCTGCAAACCGGGCCAGGTCAGCCCGGAGCTGCTCAGCCGGGTCAATACCATTCCGCTGGAGATGGTGGTGATCCAGGCCGTCGAAGAGTCCGGTTGGGGCACCTCGCGTATTGCCCGCGAGAGCAACAACCTGTTCGGCATGCGCTGTTTCTCGCCCGGCTGCGGTATTGCCCAGAACGGCACCTCGCGGCGTTTCCAGGTGTTCGACAGCGTGCGTGACGGCGTGCGCGCCTATCTGCACAATCTCAATACCCACCGCGCCTATTCCCAGCTGCGCCAGGAGCGCATGACGCTGGCCACGCGCGGACGCTCGATCTCGGCCGAGCGGCTGATCGGCAAGCTGCACAACTACTCCACCTCGCCCGACTATCAGCAGCAGCTGCTGGCACTCCTGCGCACCAATGGTGAGCTGATCCGCGATCACGGTCTGGATGCCAGCGACAGCGACGCCAGCCCCGCCTGATCTCGCCTTTCGCGCTTGCCCGGCCTTTTCCGCCTGATCCGGCCTTTACCACTGTGTCTTGCCACATCACCGTCTCGCCACGCCTCGCGCCTGTCCTCGGGCAGCGCCCGGCGGGGTCTGCCTGCGGTGCCGGCTGGTGGCAGGGCTGGCTGGTGTGCAGGACCGCGGGGTGAGGGTGTAAGCTAGAGCGTCATTCCCGCCACGATCTCGCCACTACCCACCCCGCTTCGAGGAGGACGGCATGACGGCTGACAACGGTCTCGACGCGCTGGTTTTCGATAACGTCTGGTCGCGCTTCCCGGAAGACTTCTTTACCCGGGTCACGCCCAGCGTATGGGCCGAGACGCGGGTGCTCGACCTGAGCCCCACCGCGGCGCTGCGCCTCGGCCTCGACCCCGAGGCGATCGACCACGACCAGCTCACCGCGCTGATGAGCGGTGCCACGCTGCTGCCGGGCATGGACTCGTTGGCACAGAAATACACCGGGCATCAGTTCGGCACCTACAATCCGGCGCTAGGCGACGGCCGCGGGCTATTGCTGGGCGAGGCACTGACCCCGCAGGGGCCGTGCGATCTGCATCTCAAGGGGGCCGGGCAGACGCCGTATTCACGCTTCGGTGACGGCCGCGCGGTGCTGCGCTCGTCGATCCGTGAATATCTCGCCGGTGAAGCGATGTCCGGTCTGCGCATTCCCACCACCCTGGCACTGGCGGTGGCGGTCAATGGCGAGAAGGTGATGCGCGAGCGGGTCGAGCCCGGCGCCACCCTGCTGCGGCTGGCCGAGAGTCACGTGCGCTTCGGCCACTTCGAGTGGCTCTACCAGCAGAAACGCAGCGATGATCTCGCGCGCCTGATGCACCACGTGATCGAGCGTCATCGGCCGCAGCTCGCGACCCAGCCGGCGCCGCTGGAGGCGCTCTATCAGGACGTGGTGACCCGCTCCGCGGAGCTGATCGCGCGCTGGCAGGCCTATGGCTTCGTGCACTCGGTGATGAACACCGACAACATGTCGATCCTGGGGCTGACGCTGGACTACGGCCCCTACGCCTTCATGGACCGCTACGACCCCCAGCTCACCCCCAACCACACCGACGCCAGCGGGCGTTACGCCTTCGACCAGCAGCCCGGCGTCGCGCTGTGGAATCTCACCGTACTGGCCCAGTGCCTGACGCCGCTGATCGCCCCCGAGCGCCTGCGCGAGATCCTCGACAGCTACGAGCCGACGCTGCAGGCGGCCTACGCCATCCTGATGCGCGCCCGGCTGGGGCTGGAGGTCGAGCGCGAGGAGGATGGGGCGCTGATCGACGACTGGCTGGAGATGCTGGGTCGGGCGGGCGCGGATTTTCACCGCAGCTTCCGCGCCCTGTCCGAGAGCGATGTCGCCGGGGGCCTGGTGCTCAGCGAAGAGGTCGCTGATGCCCAGCTCGATGAGTGGCTTGCGCGCTACCGGGCACGTCTCGCGCATGAATCTCGCGGCGAGACCGAGCGGCTGGCGGCGATGCGCCGGGTCAACCCGCTCTACGTGCTGCGCACCCACCTGGCGCAGCAGGTGATCGAAGCGGCCCAGGCCGGCGATGCCGAGCCGCTGCGCACCTTCCGCGAGCTGCTGGCGTCGCCGTTCGAGGCACGCCCCGGCATGGCCGCCTGGGCCGAAGCGCCGGCCGCCAGCGCGCCACCGGTGTGCCTCTCCTGCTCCTCCTGAGCCGATCGCGAGCGCTTCCTGAGTCTGTCTTTAGTCCGCCTGCGCCAGGTCCCGCCCGGGACCTGGCGCAGAGGCTTCCCGTACCGGTACTTCTCGCCTGACCCTTCCTCTCGGTGATGGCGGCGCGCAGAAAGCCGCCAATTGGGACGAATAAGGAATGCGTTATGGCATTGATAACTCATGCCCAAGGTCTGTTTTTTGTATTGTTAATCAATGGCTTGGGAAGGGTTTTAGGCATAACGATTCGGTTATGGTCACCATAAAATATTGAGCGGGTTGGTTTTTCTGCGTGCGTCTTGATCCCGCCGTCGGCTTTATCGAACACTTGGGCTCATTCAGGCGCTCTCCCTCGCGCGGGTGGCGCTGCCGGACGGCCGTTGATCGGCGTTCGGTGGCTCTGCTGGTGCCGGGGGAGGGCGCCCTTATCTCGACCCCACAGGAGAACCGACGCATGGCCGATCGAGCGATGCCGTGTCCGTTTTGGCGCTGCGCAGGGCTTGCCCCGCGCGGCCTGGCCGAATCCGACCTGAGCGGCGGCGTGGCGCCGTCGCTGCGCGAGGTGGCGGCATGAGAATTGGCGCCCCCAAAGAGATCGCCAAGGGCGAAGCGCGGGTCGCCCTGACCCCGGAGAGCGCGCAGCAGATCCAGAAGCTCGGGCACGAGTGCCTGCTCGAGCGCGGTGCGGGCGTCGCCGCCGGTTTCAGCGACGACGCCTATCAGGCGGCCGGGGTGACCCTGGTCGACGACGCCGAAGCGCTGTGGGAAACCGCCGAGGTGGTGATCAAGGTACGCGAACCCCTCGATGCCGAGATCGAGCGGCTGCGCGACGGGCAGACGTTGATCGCCTTCTTCTGGCCGGCGCAGAACGAGGCGCGCCTGGCGCGCTGCCGCGAGAAGGGCGCCACCGTGGTGGCGATGGACATGGTGCCGCGTATCTCGCGGGCGCAGAAGATGGATGCGCTCTCGAGCACCGCGAACATCGCCGGCTACCGCGCGGTGATCGAAGCCGGCAACCAGTTCGGGCGCTTCTTCACCGGCCAGGTCACCGCCGCCGGCAAGGTACCGCCGGCCAAGGTGCTGGTGCTCGGCGCCGGCGTGGCCGGGCTTGCCGCCATCGGTACCGCCACCAGCCTGGGGGCGGTGGTGCGCGCCTTCGATGTGCGCCCGGAGGTCGCCGAGCAGATCGAGTCGATGGGCGCCGAGTTCCTGTTCCTCGACTTCGAGGATAGCCAGGATGGTTCGGGCAGCGGCGGCTACGCCTCGCCCTCGAGCCCGGAGTTCCGCGAGAAGCAGCTGGCGCTGTTCCGCGAGCAGGCCCCTGAGGTCGATATCGTCATCACCACCGCGCTGATCCCCGGGCGCCCGGCGCCCAAGCTGTGGCTCGAGGAGATGGTGGCGGCGATGAAGCCTGGCTCGGTGATCGTCGATCTCGCCGCCGAGAAGGGCGGCAACTGTGATCTGACGGTGATGGACGAGCGGATCGTCACCGACAGCGGCGTGATCGTGGTGGGCTATACCGACTTTCCCTCGCGCATGGCGACCCAGGCATCCCTGCTCTACGCCACCAACATTCGCCACATGCTCACCGATCTGACGCCGGAGAAGGATGGCGTCATCGTCCATGACATGGAAGATGACGTGATCCGCGGCGCCACCGCCACGCATGCCGGCGAGATCACCTTCCCGCCGCCGCCGCCTAAGGTGAAGGCGATCGGTGCGGCCAAGCCCAAGGCCAAGCCCAAGGAGCCGACGCCGGAGGAGAAGCGCGCCGCCGAGCACGCAAGCTTCCTCGCCCAGACCAAGCGCCAGGTCGGCCTGCTGGCGGCCGGAGGCGTGCTGATGTGGTTGCTGGGCATGGTCGCGCCGGCCTCGTTCATGCAGCACTTCATCGTCTTCGCGCTGGCCTGCTTCGTCGGTTTCCAGGTGATCTGGAACGTCAGCCACTCGCTGCACACGCCGCTGATGGCGGTGACCAACGCCATCTCGGGGATCGTGATCCTCGGGGCGATCCTGCAGATCGGCTCGGGCAGCTGGCTGGTCGGGCTGCTCGCGGGCATTTCGGTGCTGATCGCCTCGATCAATATCGTCGGGGGCTTCCTGGTCACCCGACGCATGCTCGCCATGTTCCAGAAATCCTGACCCGCGGAGAGAGATGATGTTGCAACATGAGTTCGTTTCCGCCGCGGCGATCGCGGCGAGTGTTTTGTTCATCCTGTCGCTGGGCGGGCTGAGCAATCAGGAGAAAGCCAAGCGGGCGGTCTGGTATGGCATCGTGGGGATGGCGATCGCGGTGGTGTTCACCGCGCTCGGCCCCGGCGTCGGCGGGCTCGGCTGGCTGATTCCGCTGATGCTGATCGGCGGCCTGGCCGGCGCCTGGCTGGCGCGCCGGGTCGAAATGACCGAGATGCCGCAGCTGGTTGCCGCGCTGCACAGCGTGGTCGGCCTGGCGGCGGTGTTCATCGGCTTCAACGCCGAGATGGAGCGCGCTCGGGTGGTGGCTACCCGCGTCGCCGGGATCGATGTCGAAGGGTTCTCGGCGTTCGCCGCGACCCTGGCCCACAAGACCCCGCTGGAGCTGACCTTCCTGCAGATCGAGGTGGTGCTGGGTGTGTTCATCGGCGCGGTGACCTTCACCGGTTCGGTGGTGGCGTTCGGCAAGCTGGCCGGCAAGATCGGCGGCAAGCCGCACAAGCTGCCGGGCGGGCATCTGCTCAATGCCGGCGCCGCGCTGCTCTGCGTGCTGCTGGCGGTGGGCTACTTCAATGGTGCCGGTGCCTGGACCCTGGTGCTGCTGGCGCTGCTCGCCTTCTTCATCGGCTGGCACCTGATCATGGGGATCGGCGGCGCTGACATGCCGGTGGTGGTGTCGATGCTCAACAGCTACTCGGGCTGGGCCGCGGCGGCGATCGGCTTCACCCTCTCCAACGACCTGCTGATCGTCACCGGGGCGCTGGTCGGCTCCTCCGGTGCGATCCTCTCCTACATCATGTGCAAGGCGATGAACCGCAACTTCGTCAGCGTGATCCTGGGCGGCTTCGGTGCGACCCAGAGCGAGGCCGCGGAGATCGAGGGCGAGCAGGTGTCGATCGACACCGGTGGTGTCGCCAGTGCGCTCAACGACGCCGACAGTGTGATCATCGTGCCGGGCTACGGCATGGCGGTGGCCCAGGCCCAGAACGCGGTGAGCGAGCTGGTGCGCAAGCTGCGCGCCGCGGGCAAGAACGTGCGTTTCGGCATCCACCCGGTGGCGGGGCGCCTGCCCGGACACATGAACGTGCTGCTGGCGGAGGCGCGGGTGCCCTACGACATCGTCATGGAGATGGACGAGATCAACGACGACTTCGCCAGCACCGACGTGGTGATCGTCATCGGCTCCAACGATATCGTCAATCCCGCGGCGCAGGAGGATCCGGGCAGCCCGATCGCCGGCATGCCGGTACTCAAGGTGTGGGAAGCCAAGCAGGTGTTCGTGTGCAAGCGTGGCCAGGGTACCGGTTACTCGGGTATCGAGAACCCGCTGTTCTTCAAGGAGAACACGCGCATGCTCTACGGCGACGCCCGCGGCAGCATCGACGCCCTGGTGCCGATGATCGACTGAGGCGGCGCCACGCGCGACCCTGATCCGAGCGCATTTCGCCCCGCGACGGCACCCCCGTCCGGGGCGATTTTCGTTACACTGTCTGTATCGTTCAGTGGCCACGGATCGACCATGTCAGAATCCCCCTCGCAGTCAGCTTCCCGCTCTTCGGAGCCCATGCGGGTCGCCGTGCTCGGCGGCGGCAGTTTCGGTACCGCCATCGCCAGCATCGCTGCCGACAATGGCGCCACGGTACGCCAGTGGCTGCGCGATGCGGCGCTGGTCGACCAGATCAATCACGAGCACCGCAACGGCCGCTATCTGCCCGACTACCCGATCAACCCGGCGGTGGTGGCCTCCACTGATCTGGCCGCCACCGTGGCCGAGGCCATGGTGGTATTCATCGCCATCCCCTCCAAGGCGTTTCGCAGCGTGCTCGAGCAGGCGCGCGAGCACCTGCGCCCGGAGCAGATCCTGGTGACCACCACCAAGGGGATCCAGGCCGAAGGCTTCAAACTGATGAGCCAGTTGATCGAGGAGGCGACCGGCTCGTCGCACATCGGCGTGCTTTCGGGGCCCAACCTGGCCGCGGAGATCGCCCAGAAGCAGCTCACGGCGACGGTGATCGCCAGCGACGATGCGGTCACCCGGGCCTATGTCCAGGCCGCGCTGGGCTGCGGCTACTTCCGTGTCTATGCCGGCAACGACCGCTACGGCGCCGAGCTGGGCGGCTCGCTCAAGAACATCTATGCCATCGCCGCGGGCATGGCGGCGGCGCTGGGCATGGGCGAGAACACCCGCGCCATGCTGATGACCCGCGCGTTGGCCGAGATGAGCCGCTTCGCGGTGGCTCTGGGTGCCAATCCCATGACCTTTCTCGGGCTTTCCGGCGTCGGCGATCTGATCGTCACCTGCTCGTCCAAGCTCTCGCGCAATTACCGCGTCGGCTATGCGCTGGGCGAGGGCGCCACCCTCGACGACGCGATCGCGGCCCTGGGCCAGGTGGCCGAGGGCGTCAATACGGTCAAGCTGGTGTGTGCCAAGGCGCGTGAGGAGGGCATCTACATGCCGCTGGCCCAGGGGCTGCACCATGTGATGTTCGACGGCGTGCCGGCGCGTGACATGGCGCGGGCGCTGATGGAGAACGAACAGAGCAGCGACGTCGAGTTCATGCTCTCGCGCGAGGCGGTTTCGCAGGCCCATCAGTTGGCACCGGACGGTGACGCATGAGCTGGCTGGCGATCGTGCGCCACGGCGAGGCGGGGCCCGGCATACCCGATGCCGAACGTCGCCTGACCGCGCGTGGCGAAGGCGAGGCGCAGTCGGCGGCGCGCTGGCTTGCCAGCCGCCCGGAACTGGCGGCGGCGACCCTGTGGGCGAGCCCGTATCGGCGCGCGCAGCAGACTGCGCTGCCCATCGCCGCGGCGTTGGGCGTCTCCCTCGACACCTGCGACGGCATGACCCCGGAGGATGACGTCGACGCCCTGATCGAGCGCCTGAGCGCGCTGGGGGCGTCGCCGTCACCGCTGATCCTGGTCAGCCACATGCCGCTGGTCGGCACCCTGGCCGGACGTCTGGTCGATGGCGGGCCGCTCGCGGCCATGGGCTTTCCCACCGCCGGGGTGGCACTGCTCGAAGGCGAGGTGTGGGCGGCGGGCTGCGCCAGCCTCGGCGCCTTCGTCGCGCCACCCCATGGCTGAGGCGCCCGCCCCGCAGTGAGTGAGCATGATGCCAAGCCGCGCTCGGCCCGGGCCACCGGCAGCGCCCGTCTGACCGATGTGGCGCGGGTCGCCGGCGTGGCACCGATGACCGTGTCGCGGGCGCTCAATCGTCCCGAGCTGGTCAGCGAGGCGACCCGTGAGCGGGTGCGCCGCGCGGTCATCGAGACCGGCTACGTGCCCAATCAGGTCGCTGGCGCGCTGGCCTCCAGTCGCAGCCGTCTGGTGGCGCTCATGGTGCCGACGGTGGCCCACGCGCTGTTCGCCGAGGTGGTGCAGACGGTCACCGGCTTGCTGGTGCCGCGCGGCTACCAGGTGCTGTTGGGGCTGGTCGGCTATACCCCCGACGAAGAGGAGGGCGTGGTCGAGACGGTGCTCAGCCGCCGCCCCGACGGTATCGTGCTCACCGGTTGCCACCACTCGACCCTGACCCGGCAGCGGCTGGCGGCCAGCCGGGTGCCGCTGGTCGAGATCTGGGACATGAGCGACGACCCCATCGACATGCTGATCGGGTTCTCCCATCACGCCGTGGGGCGCGCCGTGGCCGATCACCTGCTGGCGCGGGGTTACCGCCGCCTCGGGGTGATCAGTGCCGATGACACCCGCGCCGAACGGCGTATCGATGGCCTGCGCGAGCGCCTGGCCGAGGCGGGGCAGCAGGCGCTGCCGCTGCGTCGGGTGGGAACCCCTTCGAGCATGCCCTGGGGGCGCGAGATGGCGGCCGAACTGCTCGATCACCATGCCCTCGAGGCGATCGTCTGCAGCTCCGATATCCTCGCCCTGGGGGTGATCGCCGAGGCCCAGAGTCGCGGCCTGGCGATCCCCGATGATCTGGCCATCATGGGCTTCGGCGACAGCAGCTATGCCGCGGCCAGCTTTCCCGCCCTGAGCACGGTGCGCATCGATGGGGCCACCATCGGCCGCCGCGCCGCCGAGCAGCTGCTCGAACGCATGGCGCGACCCCAGTTCGAGCGCAGCGGGGTGGTGGAGGATGTCGGTTTCAGCCTGGTCGACCGCGCTACCACCTGAGCTGTCGCAGTGTGCAAACCCTAGTGCTTTGGTCGTAATTTGCCTGTCAGCATCTTTGTCATACAAATGCTCCGCGCTACTATCCGTGTCCAACGACCTCTCTAGGGTGGCTGAATGATAGCGCAATCATTCACGTCGCCAACGAGCCCGAGAACGTCGCCGCGGCCAAATCTCTCCCCCTGCGACGACCCACGAGACAAGGTGACGCGATGAACAACGACGCCATCAGCTGGATCCGTTTCTCCCACGTGCTGTTGCCCCTGGCGACGCCGATCAGCGATGCCAAGGTGCTGACCGGACGCCAGAAACCGATGACCGAGGTGTCGTTTCTGTTCACCGAGATCGAGACGCGTGATGGTCATCGCGGCATCGGCTTCAGCTATTCCAAGCGTGCCGGGGGCTACGGCCAGTTCGCGCATGCCAAGGAGATCGCGCCGGCGATTCTCGGCGAGGACCCCAACGACACCGACAAGCTGTGGCACAAGCTGGTATGGGCCGGCGCTTCGGTGGGGCGCAGCGGGCTCTCGACCCAGACCATCGCCGCCGTCGACGTCGGCCTGTGGGATCTCAAGGCCAAGCGCGCGGGCCTGTCGCTGGCCAAGCTGATCGGTGCCCATCGCGACTCGGTACAGTGCTACAACACCTCCGGTGGCTTCCTGCATACGCCGATCGAGGAGGTCAAGGAGAACGCCACCCGCTCGCTGGAGAACGGTATCAAGGGGGTCAAGATCAAGGTCGGCCAGCCCGATATGAAGGCTGACCTGCAGCGCGTCGAGGCGGTGCGCCGCCACCTGGGTGACGACGTGCCGCTGATGATCGACGCCAACCAGCAGTGGGACCGTGCCACCGCGCTGCGATTCGGCCGCGCCATGGAGCCCTACCACCTGGTGTGGATCGAGGAGCCCCTCGACGCCTACGACGTCGAGGGGCACGCCGCACTGGCCAGCGCCCTGGATACGCCCATCGCCACCGGCGAGATGCTCGCCAGCGTCGCCGAGCACCGCGCGCTGATCGACCATCGCAGCGCCGATATCATCCAGCCGGATGCGCCGCGCATCGGCGGTATCACACCGTTTCTGAAGCTGGCCACCCTGGCCAGCAGCGCCGGCCTGCAGCTGGCACCGCACTTTGCCATGGAAATTCACCTGCACCTGGCGGCGACCTATCCCAGCGAACCCTGGGTCGAGCACTTCGACTGGCTGGAGCCGCTGTTCAACGAGCGTCTCGAGACCCGCGACGGGCGCATGCTGGTACCGGACCGCCCGGGGCTCGGCTTCACCCTGACCGAGCAGGCACGCCAGTGGACAGTGGATAGCGCCGAATTCGGCAAACGCGGCTAGGAAACACTGAATCAATGGCTGCAGCGTTCCCGCAACGATCAAATACCGAGGAGTGCGAGATGAGTTTCCCCAAGATCACCAAGATGTCGGTCGTGCCGGTGGCCGGCTACGACAGTTTCCTGCTCAATCTGAGCGGCGGTCATGCCCCCTGGTTCATTCGCTGCGTGCTGATCCTGGAGGATGACAGCGGGCAGCGCGGGGTGGGGGAGATTCCCTCCAGCGAGGGTATCCTGCGGGGGCTGGAGCAGTGCCGGGCGCTGGTCGAGGGGGCGCGTATCGACCAGGTCAAGCAGGTCCTCAACCGGGCGCGGCTGGCGCTGGCCGGCAACGGGCGCGAGGAGCGCGGCCAGCAGACCTTCGATCTGCGTGTGGCGGTGCATGTGCTGACCGCCATCGAGTCGGCGCTCTACGATCTCTACGGGCAGGCGCTGGGCCAGCCGGTGGCGGATCTGCTGGGGCGTTTCGGCCGCCAGCGCGACGAGGTCGAGGCGCTGGGCTATCTGTTCCTGCTCGGCGATCCGGCCAAGACCGATCTGCCCTACCCGAAAGCCGACAACCCGGTGGACGCCTGGGACGAAGTTCGACGTCGCCAGGCGCTCACGCCGGACGCGGTCGCCGAGCTGGCCAAGGCTGCCCATGCGCGCTATGGCTTCAAGGATTTCAAGCTCAAGGGGGGCGTGCTGCGCGGCGAGGAGGAGGCGGAGTGTATCCGCGCGCTGCACGACGCCTTCCCCGAGGCGCGCCTGACCCTGGACCCCAACGGTGCCTGGACGCTCGACGAGGCGGTGCGCGTGCTCGACCCGATCAAGCATCTGCTGAGCTATGCCGAAGATCCCTGTGGGCAGGAGGCGAGCTGGTCCGGGCGCGAGACGATGGCCGAGTTCAAGAAACGTACCGGCCTGAAGACCGCCACCAACATGATCGCCACCGACTTCAAGCAGTTGCAGTACGCGGTGGCGCTCAATGCGGTGGATATTCCGCTGGCGGATTGTCACTTCTGGACAATGCAGGGGGCGGTGATGGTCGGCGAGCTTTGCCATGAGTGGGGCATGACCTGGGGCTCGCACTCCAACAACCACTTCGATATCTCGCTGGCGATGATGACCCACGTCGCCGCCGCCTGCCCGGGGGAGATCACCGCCATCGACACCCACTGGATCTGGCAGGATGGCCAGCGCCTCACCCGCGAGCCGTTGGCGATCCGCGACGGCAAGCTGCGCGTGCCCACCACGCCCGGATTGGGCATCGAGCTGGACATGGCGCAGCTCGAACAGGCCCACGCGCTCTACCGCTCGCTCGATTTACGCAGCCGCAACGACGCCATGGCGATGCAGTATCTGATCGATGGCTGGCGCTTCGACCCCAAACGCCCGGCGCTGGTACGCTGAGCCGAACCGCGCAGCGGTAGTTGCACCCGCCGCGATACGCCGGTGGACGAGGAGGGGTAGGAGACAGCATGAGGCGGCATGGGGTGCCGGTGCCAGGCAGAGTCGTGGATAGGCTATAGAGAGATAGATGGTGAAGATAGGGGTAGGGGTAGGGATGGTGGCAGGGCTTGAGCGCCAGGACAGGACACCAGAGTGCAGGTGAGAGCCTAGTCAAATCACCTTTGGATACTTATCTTGACACTTGGTTTCATGACACTATGAGCTTCCTTGAGGGGGGAGCTCATCATGCGCGTAATCGGCGTCGTCACCGGCCTTTGCGTACTGCTGATCGGAATGTGGGTGGCCTGGAGCTGGGCCACGCGCGAGCCCCAGGGCGAGACGCCGAGCGTCGAGCCGAGCGGTTGGGAGTACCGCTGGGGCGACTCGCCGCGGGATGGCGCCGGGCTGCCGGCCTGGCTTCACGCTGACGACCGTGGCTGGCAGCCGATCGCCTTTCCCGCCAACCCGCCGCAGCGTGACGGCCGCGACAAGGTGTGGTTTCGCCTGCGTCTACCGCACAATCAATGGCACGACCCGGTGCTGTTCATCTCCAGCATCGATCTGATCGCGCAGGTTTATCTCGGCGACCAGCTGATCTACCAGCATGGCGACTTCACTGATGGCGACAGCATCGCCTTTGCCGGCTGGCCATGGCACATGATCGCGCTGCCCCACGGCTTTGGCGGGCAGACTCTCTGGGTGCGTGTCTTCTCCGACTACACCAGTATCGGCCTGTGGGGCCAGGTGTACCTGATGGAGCGCGGAGAGGCCTATCGTCAGATCATCCGGCGCTCGGCCTGGGACGTGGCGGTGAGCGCGCTGGCGCTGGCGCTGTCGGTATTCGCCGCGATCTTCGCCGTTAGTGGCGTCGAGCGGCGCAGTTTCGGCGCCATCGCGCTGTTCGCCGGCGCCTCGGGGCTGATGCTGCTGGCCGAGGCGCCGGCGCGGCAGTTGATCGCCGGCAACCCGCTGGGATGGGATCTGATCCGGGCCTTCAGTTACTACATGCTGCCGGTGGCGACCGGGCTGATCCTGGCCCATTGGCTCAAGGGGAGTGCGCGGCGCTGGATGCAGCGGCTATGGGCGCTGCATCTCGCCTACGTGGTGTTGGTGGTCGGGCTGGTCCAGGGCGGCGTGATCAACCTGTCGCTGACCTTTCCCATCTTCGACGTCCTGCTGGTGCTGACGCTGCCGACGATGCTGACACTGGCGCTGGGGCAATGGCGAGTGCTGGATGGCACCCAGCGCACCGTGGTGCTGAGCTTCGCAGTGTTCGCACCGCTGCTGCTGGCCGACATCCTGGTGGCCCACGGCTTCATCCCGTGGCAGCCGATACCGCTGAGCTTCGGCACGCTGGCCTTCTCCCTCTCCTGCGTGGCGATCTCGCTGCATCGCTACCATCGGGTCCATCGCGAACTGGCCCGCTCCCACGAGACGCTGGAGCAGCAGGTGACGGAGCGCACCGCGGAGCTGGCGGGCCTGGTCGAAGAGCTCGAAGGCTTGTCCTACCGCGACGCCCTGACCGGGCTCTACAACCGACGCCATTTCGACGCGGCCTACGCCCAGGCGTGCCGGCGGGCGGCGACGGGCGGTGGATGCCTGACCCTGGCGATCATCGATCTCGACCACTTCAAGCGCATCAACGACCGTTTCGGACACGATGCCGGCGATGGCGTGCTGGTCGAGGTGGCGACCCTGCTCAAGGCGAACAAGGAGGCCGGTGAGAGCGTCTGTCGCCTGGGCGGCGAGGAGTTCGCGCTGCTCTCCCACACCTCAGCGGGGGCGCTGGCCGTGCGTCTCGAGCGGCTGCTGGGGCGACTCTCATCGAGGCCGCTCAAGCGTGGCGACATGAGCCTTGGCCATGTCACCTTTTCTGCCGGTATCGCCAGCTTCCCGATGCACAGTGCAAGCCCTGACGGCCTGCTGCGGCTGGCCGACGAAGCGCTCTACTGCGCCAAGCGAGGAGGGCGCAGTACGGTGACGACCTACTCGGCATCGGCCGAGCCGTGTCTGCAGCGTGAAGATGGCGAGCAGAGCCGCGACAGCAAGTCCTGCCTGGCCAGCGGCGCTACTCAGCATCGGCACGCAGCGTCGGGGGAGCGTGACCAGACCGAGGGGGGAGCTTCGGCGGAAAAGAAGCCGGGGGCGGGCGCGAGAGACCCGGACTCGCGCCGACAGGGGCGCTGACGCCGGCGGCGCGATAGCGCCCAAGGGGGCAGCCATGTCGCCCACCGGGTAACGCGGCGAGAATCCCAAAGTCTAATATTTGAATAAGTATGATGTATGGCAATGTTGGCGGCGATGATAACAACATTGCGGCCTGTGCGGTGTCGCGATCGGTCTGGCGAAGACGCCGGACGGCGGCCTCGAAGGCTGCGCCCATTCGACATGGAGCGCGTCATGACCTCACTCTTCTCTGCGCGTGTCTCGCGTACCTGCCTCTCTCTCGCGGCCGCCGGCGTACTGCTGGGCGCCAGCCTGGGTGCCCAGGCGGCGACCTGGCGCGGTTGGAACGTGCACCCCGACGGCTACCCCAACTCGCTGGCGCTGAAGTCGTTCGCCGAGGAGGTGGCCAAGACCACCGACGGCCGCGTCGAGCCCAAGGTCTACAACAACGGCGTTCTCGGCGATCAGCCGGATGCGATCGAACAGGCCCGTAGCGGCGCGCTGGATTTCGGCAACTTCAACATGGGGCCGATGGGCCCGGTGGTGCCGGAGACCGATGTGCTCTCGCTGCCGTTTCTGTTCAAGGACGTCGAGCAGATGTATCGGGTCATGGATGGCGACATCGGCAAGCGCTTTGCCGCCGCCCTGGCCGAGAAGAATCTGATCGCGCTCTCCTGGTTCGGCTCCGGCGCGCGCAGCTTCTACGACACCAAGCGCCCGATCGAGACCCCCGACGACGTCAAGGGGCTCAAGCTGCGGGTGATGAACAACGATCTCTACGTGCAGATGGTCGATGCGCTGGGTGGCAACGCCACGCCGATGGCCTACAGCGAAGTGTTCCAGTCGCTCAAGACCGGGGTCATCGACGGTGCCGAGAACAACTTCCCCTCGTTCGAGTCGAGCAACCACTACGAAGTGGCCAAGTACTATTCGCTCACCGAGCACCTGATCATTCCCGAGTGCCTGTGCGTAGCCAAGTCGAGCTGGGAAGCGCTCTCCGACGCCGACCAGCGCGCCGTGCGCACCGCCGCCGAGCACGCCGCCCAGGCGCAGCGCCAGCTGTGGGCGGAGCGAGTGGCGAAGAGCCGCGCGATCGTCGAGAAGGCGGGGGTGAAGATCAATGAGGTGAAGGACAAGGCCGCCTTCCAGCAGCGTATGGAGCCGCTCTACCAGGCATTCACCGACAAGCACCCCGAGCTTGCTTCGTTGATCGACGAGATTCGTCAGACCCCCTGATCTCGCCCGTGGCGTCGGCGCGCCTCCGCGGTGAGGCGCGCTGCGTTTCTCGCTGTCGTTGACAGCACAGTGACAGGACACCTCCGTGAACGACTCCCAGCCGCCCGTGGCCGCTGGCACCTCGGCGTGTGACAAGGTGCTCGATACGCTGGCGCGACTCTGCCTGGTCGTCGCCGGCGTACTGCTGGTATTTCTGATCTTCTCCTTCGGCTGGCTGGTCTTCGGCCGCTATGTGCTCAACGACACCCCGACCTGGATCGAGCAGTCGTCGCTGTTGATCGTGGTCTACATCACCTGTCTGGGGGCTGCCGCCGGGGTCAGGTTCCATTCCCACCTGAGCATCGACTTCCTGCGCGAGGGCGCACCGCGCCCGCTGCGCCTGCTGATGCAGCTGATCGCCGACGCCTTCGTGATCGCCTTCGGCGGTGTCATGGCGTGGCAGGGGTGGCTGATGATGCTCAACAACGCCGACCGTCCGATCCCCATGCTGGGGCTGTCGGAGAGCTGGCGCTCGGCACCGCTGGTGGCTTGCGGAGTGCTGCTGGTGATCTTCACCGGGGCCGAGCTGATCCAGCGCGCGCTCTCGACACGCAAGGGGCACTGACCATGGGACTGATCATTCTGTTCGGGGTGTTCGCGCTGGGCCTGATCGTGGGCGCACCGATCGCCTTCGCGGTGGGGCTGTCGGCGGTGGTGACCTTTCTCTACGAGGGGCTGCCGCTGTTCGTCGGCTTTCAGCGCATCGTCTCGGGAATCTCGGTGTTCTCGCTGCTGGCGATCCCGTTCTTCATCTTCGCCGGCGAGCTGATGCTCCACGGCGGTATCTCGCGGCGGCTGGTACGTTTCGCCTCGGCGGCGGTAGGACGCATGCGCGGCGGCCTGGGTATGGTCAACGTCACCTCGTCGATGCTGTTCGGCGGCATCTCCGGCTCGGCGGTGGCGGATACCTCGGCGCTGGGCTCGATCCTGATTCCGGTGATGAAGGAGAAGGGCTACGACACCGACTACGCGGTCAATGTCACGGTCACCTCGTCGATCGCCGGGGTGGTGATCCCGCCCAGCCATAACATGATTCTCTATGCGGTGGCCGCAGGTGGCGGGATCTCGGTCACCCAGCTGTTCGTGGCCGGGATCGTGCCGGGCATTCTGATGTGTCTGGCGCTGGCGGTGGCGGCCTACGTGGTGGCGGTGAAGCGCGGTTACGGCGGCGAAACCTTTCCCGGCTGGGCGGCGCTGCTGATCAGCTTCTGCGCCTCGCTGCCGGGTCTGCTCACCGCGGTGATCATCGTCGGCGGCGTGCTCTCGGGTGTCCTCACGGTGACCGAGTCCGGCGCCTTCGGTGCGCTCTACGCCATCGTGGTCACCGGCCTGGTCTACCGCGAGCTGCGCTGGGCGGCGTTCAAGACCGCGGTCTATCAGGCGGTCAAGACCACCGCGCTGGTGATGATCCTGGTCGGTTGCGCCTCGGCGTTCTCCTATCTGCTGGCGCTCTACAGCGTGCCCGAGATGCTCGCCAACGGTCTGACCTCGGTCTCCGACAACCCGATCGTGGTGCTGCTGATGCTCAACCTGCTGCTGCTGGCGCTGGGCATGATCATGGACATGGCGCCACTCATCCTGATCTGTACCCCGATCTTTCTGCCGGTGGCGCAGCAGTTCGGCATGGACCCGACCCAGTTCGGCATCCTGATGATGATGAATCTGGGCATCGGGCTGTGTACGCCGCCGGTGGGGGGGTGCCTGTTCGTGGGCAGCGCGATCGGCGGGATCAAGATCGAACAGACGGTGAAGACGATCTGGCCATTCTACCTGGCGCTGTTCGCGGTGCTGATGCTGGTCACCTATGTACCGGCGATCTCGCTGACGCTGCCCCATCTGCTGCAGTGAGCCCGTGCCCGGTACGCCGGGCACTCTCCGCTTTGCCATCGAACATGAGGAAATTCGCGATGCTGAATCGATTACTGGTGACCGGTGCCGCCGGGGGCGTGGGGCAGGCGATTCGCCCCCATCTCGCGCGTCTGGCGCACCAGGTGCGGCTCTCCGATATCGTCGATCCGGGCGCGGCCGCCGCGCACGAGGAGATCGTCACCTGCGAGCTTGCGGATGCTGCGGCCGTGGCGGACCTGGTCGCGGGCTGCGACGGGGTGATCCACCTCGGCGGCATCTCGGTGGAGAAACCGTGGGCCGAGATCCTCCCGGCCAACATCGTCGGCGTCTACAACCTCTACGAAGCGGTGCGCCGCCACGGCCGGCCGCGGGTGGTCTTCGCCAGCTCCAACCACACCATCGGTTTCTATCCGCGCACCACGCGGCTCGACAGCCAGGTACCGCACCGGCCCGACTCGCTCTACGGCGTCTCCAAGTGTTTTGGCGAAGATCTCGCCAGCCTCTATCACGACAAGTTCGGCGTCGAGACGCTCAGCTTGCGTATCGGCTCCTGTTTTCCGCAGCCCAAGGACACCCGCATGCTGGCCACCTGGCTCGGGGTGGAAGATCTCGTCGACCTGCTGGCACGCGCCTTCGCCGCGCCGCAGTTGGGCCACACCGTGGTCTATGGCGCGTCCGACAACGCCGAGCAGTGGTGGGACAACCGCCATGCACAGTTCCTCGGCTGGCGCCCGCGCCAGAGTTCCGCGCCCTGGCGCGAGGCGGTCGAGGCCGCCGACGGCCACCTCGACACCGCTGATCCGGCAGTGCGCTTCCAGGGTGGCAAGTTCGTCGCCCAGGGCCACCCCGACGAGGGGTGAATGACGTGCTGTTCGGGCGAGCTGGTATGCTAGCGCTAATCGACAGCCAAGATGCGGCCACGCCCGCGGGTCACGCGGCGTAGATATCGGATGGCGACATTCGATGGCGTATCCGGCACAGCAGAGGTAGAGGAAACGATGGAGCAGACCCAGGCCTTCAGCGTGCAGCGCATCTCGATGCAGGAGAGTCTGTCGCGCCAGATCGCACGCCAGCTCGAGGCCCTGATCACCGAGGGCAAGATTCCGGTGGGCGACAAGCTGCCCACCGAGAGCCAGCTGTGCGACATGTTCGGGGTCAGCCGTACCGCGGTGCGCGAGGCGATCGCCCATCTCAAGTCGATGGGGCTGGTGGAGACTCGCCGCGGTATCGGTACCCGGGTGCTGCGCTCGGCGCCGGCCAGCGCCTTCCCGGCGCGCCGCATCAGTGCCACCACCGTAGAGGACATCCTCCACGTGCTCGAGTTGCGTCTGGCGCTGGATTCGCAGGCTGCGGCGCTGGCCGCGGAGCGTCGTGATGACGCTGACATCGAGGCGTTGACGCAGGCCCACGAGGCGCTGGTCGGCGCCAGCCGGGAGGGGAGTCAGGCGCGTCACGAGGATTATCGCTTCCACCGCGCCATCGTCGAAGCCAGCCACAATCCGTTCTTCGTCACCCTCTACGATCAGCTGCACGAGGGCGCCATCCCGCGCACCAAGCTGGTGGCGGTGGAACTCGACCCGGCGGCCATGACCCACTACCTTGAGCGAGTGGCGCGTGAGCACGCCGACGTGCTCGCGGCCATCGTGTCGGGCCAGCCGGAAGCGGCGCGCGACGCCATGCTGCGACATCTCCAGCGCGCGTACGACAACTACGCCGCCTATCAGGATCGCGGCTGACGCCACTTCGCCGCCTGCGCGGGCGCGGCATGACCCGTCTGCGGCCGACGATCCCCATCCACTCCGAGTCGGCGCCGCCTTTCCATGCGCGCCGCTCGGCGATAT
Organism: Salinicola endophyticus; assembly: GCF_040536835.1. Taxonomy (NCBI): domain Bacteria; kingdom Pseudomonadati; phylum Pseudomonadota; class Gammaproteobacteria; order Oceanospirillales; family Halomonadaceae; genus Salinicola; species Salinicola endophyticus. Next base: position 2,652,530 of record NZ_CP159578.1, on the reverse strand, counting down.
CGCATCCGACCATCGGTGCAGGAGGCAACGTGAAGTTGACTGGCGAATTGTTGATTGGGCAGCAGGCCGTCATGGGCAGTCGCGATCCCATCGTGGCCATCGACCCGGCCAGTGGCGAGCGCCTGCCGACCGAATTCCACGGTGGTAGCGTCGAGGACGTCGCTCGTGCCTGCGAGCTGGCCTGGGCGGCGTTCGACACCTATCGCGAGACCGGTAACGAGGCGCGCGCCGCTTTTCTGGAGGCGATCGCCGAGGAGATCGAAGCCATCGGCGAGCCGCTGATCGCCCGCGCAGTGGCCGAGAGCGGCCTGCCGCGGGCGCGCATCGAGGGCGAGCGTGGCCGCACCTGTGGTCAGTTGCGGCTGTTCGCGCGGGTGGTGCGCGACGGTGAGTGGCTGGACGTACGCGTCGACCCGGCGCTTCCTGAGCGCGAGCCGCTGCCGCGGGCCGATCTACGTCAGCGGCATATCGCACTGGGGCCGGTGGCGGTCTTCGGCGCCAGCAATTTCCCGCTGGCGTTCTCGGTGGCCGGCGGCGATACCGCATCGGCGCTCGCGGCCGGCTGCCCGGTGGTGGTCAAGGCGCACCCGGCTCACCCCGGCACCTGCGAGCTGGTAGGGCGTGCGCTGCAGGCGGCGGTGGCGCGTTGCGGCCTGCCCGAGGGCGTTTTCTCGCTGCTCCACGACTCGGGGCTGGAAGTGGGGCAGGCGCTGGTCGCCGACCCGCGTATCAAGGCTGGCGGCTTCACCGGCTCGCGCAAGGGCGGGCTGGCGCTCTGGCAGATTGCCCAGCAGCGCCCCGAGCCGATCCCGTTCTATGCCGAGATGAGCAGCACCAATCCGGTGTTCCTGCTGCCGGCGGCGCTCGCCGCCCGCGGCCGCGAGCTGGGCACGGCGTTCGTCGGCTCGCTCACCCTGGGGGCCGGGCAGTTCTGCACCAACCCCGGGCTGGTGATCGCGATCGAAGGACCCGAACTCGATGCCTTCGTCGAGGCGGCCGCCACGGCAGTCGAGGAGAGCCAGCCCCAGACCATGCTGACGCCGGGCATTCACGACGCCTACGCCCACGGCGTGGCGGCGCTCTCGGCGCATCCGCAGGTGCACGAGGTGGCGCGCGGGGCGGCTGCCGAGGGCCAGCCCAACCGCTGTATCAGCGGGCTCTTCATGACCCGTGGCGAAGCGCTGCTCGCCGACGCCACGCTACAGGACGAGATCTTCGGCGCCGCGGCACTGGTGGTCGCCTGCCGCGATGCCGCCGAGGTCAAGCGGGTCGCCGAGGCGCTGGAGGGGCAGCTCACCGCCACTCTGCAGATGGATGATGCCGATCTGGACGCGGCGCGTGCGCTGCTGCCGACGCTGGAGCGCAAGGTCGGGCGCATCCTGGCCAACGGCTGGCCCACCGGGGTCGAGGTGTGCGATGCGATGGTTCACGGCGGGCCGTTCCCTGCCACCTCGGACGCGCGCACCACCTCCGTGGGCAGCGCGGCGATCAAGCGCTTCCTGCGCCCGGTGTGCTATCAGAACCTGCCCGATGCGCTGCGCCCGCAGGCGCTCGAGGAGAGCAATCCGCTGGCGCTCAAGCGCCTGGTCGACGGTCAGCGCGAGCACTGAGCCCGAACAGCCCATTTCCAAACCCTTGGCGTTTCTGGTGTGGACCTAGACGAGCCCCAGCCACTTCAGCACGATCAACCCCAGACTCAGACTGAACATCGAGCCGAAGGTGGTGATCACGATGATATTGGCGGCCAGCTTGTCGTTGGCCTTGAACGCCTTGGCCATGACGAAGGAGGCCGCCGCGCCGGGGCTGCCCAGGAACAGGAACAGGATACCCAGGGCCGGCCCGCGGATGCCCAGTGCCAGGGCGCCGAGAACACCCAGCAGCGGGACCCACACCAGCTTCCACAGGCTGGCATCCAGGGCGATGGTGCTGCCGCGCTTGAACGCGGTGATCGAGAGCGTGCCACCGATGCAGATCAGGCCCAGCGGCAGCGACATCGAGCCCAGATAGCCGCCGGAGGTGAGCAGCCAGGCGGGTAGCTCCAGCCCCAGCAGCGCGACCGGGATCGCCAGCACCACGCTCAGGATCAGCGGGTTCTTGGCCAGATTGCGCGCCAGCGAACGCAGGTCGGTGGGCACGTCCTGACTGTAGACCGAGAGCACGATCACCGAGACCACGTTGTAGACCACGATCACCGCACCGGCCAGAATGCCGCCCACGGAGAGCCCGTAGTCACCGTACTGACTGGCCGCCAGGGCCAGGCCGACGATGCCGTTGTTGGCGCGGCAGGCGCCCTGGGTGAAGATTCCGCGTTCGATGTAGGGGTGGCGCCAGATTGCCCAGAGCCAGGCGAGGCAGAAGCTCGCCAGGGTGAAGCCGACGAAGTAGAGAATCAGCCGCGGCTGCAGGGCGCTGTCGAGATCCGCCTGGATGATGCTGAGGAACAGCAGCGTCGGCATGGTCACCCGGAACACCAGTGACGAGGCGGTATTGATGAAGGCGGCATCGATCCAGCCCAGGCGCTTGAGCCCCAGGCCGAGGAACACCATCAGAAAGACCGGCAGGGTGATTTCGAGGGTATGGGTGAATGCCGCCAGCAGGCCCATGGATCACTCTCCGCCGCGAACCAGCCAGAAGCCGACCACCAGGGCGGCGAGGATGACGGCCCAGAACAGCCGATTTCTCAGACGAGTGTCGCGGTGGGAACCTTTACGGGACACGTTACAATCCTTCTACGGTAGAGCGGGCACTCATGCCACATGAGTGCCCGTATGGACAACGTACGCACGCACGTCGGCGCGTCTCGGCGCGCGGGGAAAAGACGCCCGGAAAGCGCCCACCAGGGCGCCACCCCGACGCCGGTGACCATGCGACGAAAAGGCGACAGTTTACGGGAATTCGACGATCGATGCTGCCTCAACCCCTGGTCTTCGCGCACGCCAATGGCTTCACCGGCGCCAGCTATCGCACCCTGCTGGCGCCACTGGGTGAGCGCTTCGAGCTCCACCCCCTGGAGCGCCTGGCTCACCATCCCGACTTTCCGGTCGACCGCAACTGGCGCTCGCTGTGCGATGAGTATCTCGACGCGGTGCGCGCGGTGGGGCGCCCGGTGATCGCCGTGGGGCATTCGATGGGCGGGGTGCTCTCGATCATGGGCGCCTGTCGCGCGCCGGAGCACTTCCGGGCGGTGGTCGCGCTCGACCCGCCGCTGCTGATCGGGCGCGATGCCTTGTTGCTCAAGCTGGCCAAACTGACCGGATTCATCGACCGTATCACCCCGGCCGGCAAGACGCTCAAGCGTCGCGAGTACTGGCCGAGCCGCGAGGCGATGCGTCACTCGCTGCGTCAGCACACGCTGTTCAAGGGTTTCACCGAGGCGGCGCTGACCGACTATGTCAGCGGTGCCACTCGACTCGATGAGCAGGGGGCGACCCGCCTGCTGTTCGCACCGCGCCATGAAGCTGCGGTGTTTCGCCATCTCCCCGATCACCTCTCCGGTGTGCTCAAGCATCTCGAGGTGCCACTCACGGTGATCGCCGGTGAGGATTCGACCCTGCTCACCCAGACGCGCCGGCGCCAGCTGGCGCGGGCGGGGGTGGCGCTGGACTGTGTGCCCGGCGGCCATATGTTTCCGTTCGAGCATCCCGAGGCAACCCGCGCGGCGCTGCTCGCTACGCTCGAGCGGATGCTGGAGGGCGCGGCATGCCGTTGAGCCATAGCGCGAACGCGGGGCCGATAGAGACGACGCTGGGGGAGGCCGGCCTGGCGGCGCAGGTGTGGGGGGCGGCGGAAGCCCCGGTATGGCTGGCGCTGCATGGCTGGCTCGACAACGCGGCGACCTTCTCGCGTCTGGCCCCGCTGCTGGTCGAGGCGCTGGGTATTCGGGTGGTGGCGCTCGATCTTCCCGGCCACGGCCGCTCACCACATCGCGGTGACGGGGGCGACTACTCGCCCTGGGGCTATCTACCCGAGCTGGTCGAGGTGGTCGAGACGCTGGGCCCGGCGCCGCTGACGCTGCTCGGCCACTCCATGGGGGCGGGAGTGGCCAGCCTGCTCGCCGCCGCGCTGCCGGCGCGGGTGGCCCGGCTGGTGTTGATCGATGGCCTCGCGCCGCTGACCACCACCCCGGAGCAGGCGCCGGAGCAGCTGCGGCTGGGGCTGCGCGCACGTCGGCGGCCACGGCGCGGCGAGCACGGATATGCCACCCTGGAAGCGGCGCTCGAGGCCCGGGTCAACGGCGGCCGCACGCGCCTGGATGCCGATACCGCGCGCCCGATCGTCGAGCGCGGGCTGCGCCGTGGCGAGGATGGCTTGTTCTACTGGCGCAGCGACCGGCGTCTGATCTGGCCCTCGCTGCTGCGTCTGAGCCCGGAGCAGATGCTGGCCCTGCTCGGTGAGATCGTCGCGCCGACGTTGCTGATCCAGGCCACGGCCGGGGTGCTGGGCGAGCGCGAGCAGCTGGCCGAGAGCTGCCAGCGGGTGCGCCGGCTGCAGCGGCGGGTGGTGAGCGGCGGCCACCATCTGCATCTCGAGCGGACGCGGGTGGCGCAGGTGGCAGCGGAGGTCGTACGCTTTACCCGGGTGGGCGACGCCTCGGCGCTGGCGTGAGCGCCCGGCAAGTGGCAGTGGCCGTCCAGGAGCGGGCACCTGCGGTGAGCGAGGTCATGACGGAGATGGACGTGCAAGCGACAGGCAGGAGAAGGGGACGATGAAACCACGCGTGTCACTGGTGCTGGGCAGCGGCGGTGCCCGCGGCTATGCCCATATCGGCGTGATCGAAGAGCTCGAGGCGCGTGGCTACGAGATCGTTTCGATCTCCGGCTGCTCGATGGGCGCGCTGATCGGCGGCATCCACGCCGCCGGGCAGCTCGAGGGTTACCGCGACTGGGTGTGTCAGCTCGACTACTTCGACGTGCTGCGGCTGGTCGATATCACCTGGAGCGCGATGGGCGCGATGCGTGCCGGCAAGGTGATGACCAAATTGAAGTCGCTGGTCGGCGATATCCAGATCGAGGCGCTGCCGCTGCCGTTCACCGCGGTGGCCACCGACCTCACCCGCCAGCGCGAGGTGTGGTTCCAGAGCGGCTCGCTACTACGCGCGATCCGTGCCTCCATCGCCGTCCCCGGGATCATCACGCCGGTGCAGGAGCACGGCCAGGTGCTGGTCGACGGCGGGCTGCTCAACCCGCTGCCGATCATCCCCACGGTCTCGGTGTCGGCGGATATCGTGCTCGCGGTCAACGCCACCGCACAGACCCCTCGGCCGATCAGTCTGGAGGCGCTGCTGCCGGCCGAACGCGCCGCCGAGGAGGAGCAGCGCGAGCGCGAGCGCGAGGCCGCGGGCAAGAGTTTCAGCGGCTGGCTGGGGGGCGTGCGCAACCGCGTTCAGGGCATGATCTCCTCCTTCAGCGATGAGGAGGAGAGCCCCGGCGACACCTGGTCGAGCCAGACCGAGCGCGCCTGGAGCAAGCTCGACATGATGCTGGCGTCGTTCGATATCACCCAGGCGGCGCTGGCCAAGTACAAGATCGCCGGCTATCCGCCGGACGTGCTGATCGAGGTGCCCAAGAGCGTTTGCGGGGCCTACGAGTTCCACCGCGCCGAGGCGCTGATCGAACTCGGCCGCTATCTCGCCGCCCAGGCGCTCGACCGCTACGAGGCGCAGCGCGACCACACCTGGGCCAGCGGCGAGCCGGTCAATTCGCGCCGGCATCCGCGCAGCAGTGGGCTACCCCGAGTCGACATGCCGCTGCCGCTGTCGTCGCCCAAGCGCCAGGAGTGAGCTCCCGTGGAGCGAGCCCTCGTTAAAGAACGGCCTCGTTAAAGAGAACCTCCCCAGAGCGCGCTCGTAGACAGAGTTCTGGGCGCGAGTCAGGCGTGAACACCGGGGCTCACTCTGGCTCGCCACCGCGGGTGCGCAGCAGCACGTAGAGCGCGCCGGTGCCACCATCGATCTCGCTGGCGGAGCAGAAGGCGAGCACCCGTGACCAGTTCCTGAGCCAGGTGTTGACGTGGCTCTTGATCACCGGATAGGCAGTGCCGCCCGCGCTGGTGCTGCGTGCCTTGCCGTGGACCACCAGCACGCAGCGCAGGCGGTTGGCGATGGCGTCGTCGATGAACGACTCCAGTTCCAGACGCGCCTCGTCGAGGGTATAACCGTGCAGGTCGAGTCCGCCCTCCCACGGAATGCGTCCGCGCTTGAGCTGGGCGAAGGTGCGTGGCGGCAGATCGGGAATCGCGAAAGCCAGCGACTGATGCGGGGTGACCGCCTCGACGCCGCCGTCGGAGAGGGTGGAGAGCGCCTGCGGCGGCGCCTGTTCGGCGGCCTCGCGGCGTGCCGTGGCGTTGAGCGAGTGCCGGCGGCGGCGCCCGGTATCGGCGCGGTTGAGCTCGAGTTTCTTTACGCCGGCCGCCTCCAGCGCCTGACGAAAGGCGCCGAGATCGGCGTCGTCATCGCCTGACGGATCGTCGCCGGAAATCTGCGTCATGCCGCTCTGCCTCTGTCTGCTGTCTCGGTCGATGCCGGCCGGGGTTTGCCATCGGGCCGCACCTGGCGCGCTCGCTTCGCGGGCGCAAGGGTAAAGGATTGTCACCGCGGACGCATGCCCGGCTGTGAAGCGCCGACCCTTGCGGGTACAATCGTCGTCCGTTTTTCAGCCATTTGCGAGCCCGACCCATGTCCAGCCCGGCGACCACCCTGACGCTCACCGATCACGCCCTCGCCAGCGAGCTGATCAGCGTTCGCGACTGCCTGCGCTGGGCCACCAGTGAGTTTCTCACCCACCGCCTGCACTTCGGCCACGGGACCGACAGCGCCTGGGACGAAGCGGTGGCGCTGGTGCTCGGGGCGCTGCACCTGCCGTGGGACGCCGACCCGGCGGTGCTCGACGCGCGCCTGCTCGGCGTCGAGCGCGAACGCATCGTGGGCCTGGCACGGCAGCGTATCGAGACCCGACGGCCGTTGCCCTATCTGCTGGGGGAGGCGTTCTTCGCCGGCTACCCGTTCGAGGTCGACGAGCGCGTGCTGATTCCGCGCTCGCCCATCGCCGAGCTGATCGAGGCGGGCTTTGCGCCCTGGTTCGAGGCCATGCCGCCGGCGCGGGTGCTCGACCTGTGCACCGGGTCCGGCTGCATCGGCATCGCCACCGCGCTGACCCTGCCCACCTGTGCGGTGGATCTGGTCGACATCAGCCCCGACGCCCTGGCGGTGGCCAAGGCCAATATCGTGCGTCACGACGTGGGACGCCGGGTGCGCGCGGTGGCCTCCGACCTGTTCGAGGGCGTCGCCGGGCAGACCTACGATCTGATCGTCAGCAACCCGCCCTACGTCGACAGCCGCGACCTCGCGGCGATGCCGGCGGAGTATCGCCACGAGCCGGACCTGGCGCTGGGCGCGGGCAGCGACGGCCTCGATATCGTGCGCCGCATCCTGCGCGAGGCACGTGGCTATCTCAGCGACGACGGCACCCTGGTGGTCGAGGTCGGCAACTCCCAGCATCATCTCGAGGCCGCCTTCCCCGAGGTGCCGTTCCTGTGGCTCGACTTCGAGCGCGGCGGTGAGGGCGTCTTCGTACTCGATGCCGAGACCCTCGACGCCCATGCGGCCCAGTTCGCCGCCTGACCGATTCGCTTTCGCTCCCTTTTCTCCGAGGAACCCGCATGTCCGGCAATACCTTCGGCAAACTGTTCACCGTCACCACCTTCGGTGAGAGCCACGGCCCGGCGCTGGGCGCCATCGTCGATGGCTGCCCGCCGGGACTCGCGCTCAGCGAGGCGGAGCTGCAGCGCGATCTCGACCGTCGGCGTCCGGGTTCGTCGCGCCACACCACTCAGCGGCGCGAACCGGACCAGGTGAAGATACTCTCCGGGGTATTCGAGGGGCGCACCACCGGCACCCCGATCGGGCTGGCGATCGAGAACACCGACCAGCGCTCCAAGGACTACTCCAAGATCCAGGCGCAGTTCCGCCCCGCACATGCCGACTACACCTATCACCACAAGTACGGTATCCGCGACTATCGTGGCGGCGGCCGCTCCAGCGCCCGCGAGACCGCGATGCGCGTGGCCGCCGGGGCCATCGCCAAGGCCTGGCTGGCGCAGCAGGGCGTGCGCGTGCGCGGCTACATGAGCCAGCTCGGCCCGATCGAGATCGCGTTCAAGGGCTGGGAAGGCGTCGACGACAACCCGTTCTTCTGCCCCGATCCGGACAAGGTGCCCGAGCTCGAGGCCTACATGGATCAGCTGCGTCGCGACCAGGACAGCGTCGGCGCCAAGATCACGGTGGTGGCCGACGGCTTGCCGGTGGGGCTGGGCGAGCCGGTCTTCGACCGCCTGGACGCCGACCTGGCCCATGCCCTGATGGGCATCAATGCGGTCAAGGGGGTCGAGATCGGCGACGGTTTCGGCGTGGTCGCCAGCCGCGGCAGCGAGCATCGCGACGAGCTGACCCCGGAGGGCTTTCTCTCCAACCACGCCGGCGGCGTGCTCGGCGGTATCTCCACCGGCCAGCCCCTGGTGGCGCACCTGGCGCTCAAGCCGACCTCCAGCATTACCCAGCCCGGGCGCTCGATCGATGTCGACGGCGCGCCGGTGGAGGTGATCACCAAGGGGCGTCACGACCCCTGCGTGGGGATTCGCGCCACGCCGATCGCCGAGGCGATGATGGCGCTGACGCTGATGGATCACTGGCTGCGCCATCGTGGTCAGAATGCCGATGTGCGGGTAGGTACCCCGCGTCTGGGCCAACTCTAGGCACTGTCTGAAAAGTACTGCGCTCGCCCATGCGGCGTTAAAAATCGGCTCAAAATGCTCATTTACACCGCGTAAACTCCGCGCTTTCGCCGATTTTCGCCTTGCCTGGCCTTCGCTCGTCGACTTTTTAGCTGGATACGGCCGGGGCGGCGATCACTCGCCGCCCTGCGTTTCGCGACGATCGCGCCTGCGACCCGCGTCTTCACCACCCTCGCGCTCTTCCTCGGGCGCTTCACTCCCGCGGCCGCGGTTCTCTTCAGTGCCCGTTGTTTCCTCGCCATCGCGGTCGTTGCCTTGGTGGCCTTCCTCCTGCGCCTGCTGCTGGCGCGCCTTGACCTTGCGCTGGCGGAGCTGCTGGCGGTAGCCGTAGGTGGCGCCGCGGATGGTCTCGTCGCTCTCCAGGCTCGAGCCCAGGGCGCCGGCCACGGTGGCCACCGAGGTCGCCAGCCACGCCAGCGCAGGGAAGTTCCACCAGCTGATGGAGGACTCGACCGTGGCTTCGAGCAGGCTGGCGGGGACGAACAGGATCACCGCCACCAGAAACAGCGCGAAGAGAATGGCGTAATAGCAGAACACGCCCAGCAGCAGCGTCAGCAGCGTGGTCAGATTGTAGAGCCGGGTCAGGTGCGGCGAGCCGGTATAGCGCTGGGGCTCCCACAGGCCGTGATCGAGAATCAGCCAGATCACCATGGCGGCGATCGCGGCGACCATCAGCAGCACGAAGCGGTAGCCCTCGTAGGCGGCGCTGAGGCGCCACAGGGTAGGGAAGATCAGTCCGTAGGCGCCGGTAGCGAAGGCCACCGCCACGATACGCCGGAACGCGGGCAGAATGGTCCACGGCCGATTGGCGCGCACCATGCCCGCGAGCAGGCGCAGATGGCCGCGTACGGGGGCGGTGGAGACGAAGCGCACGTCGATCTCGGGCTGACGCCTATCGCGCTGGCTGCCGCTGTCGTCGTTTCTGTCGTTGCCTTCTCTACCGCCGCCGTGTCTATCGTTGTCGTTCCTGGCGCCCTCGGGGGAGGAGGTATCCGACGCCTCCCGCGGCCTGTAGTGCCGCTCCTCGGACGCTTGCTGACGCGTCCGCTCGCTCGACTCGTCGCGCTGCCCTCCCGGTTCTCCGTCGCAGGTGTGTCGCTGGCTGTCGTCCGGGGTGACCCGGCGGATCGGTGTCAGCCACTCGGCGAGGCGTGAGCCCATCAGCTGACGCGCGCTGGCGTTGCGGATGCCGTGGGCGCGGCGGGTGCGGCGGCTGCGGTCGACGTGCGCCTGCTGGCGTTCGCGATCGTCGGGGTCGCTGCCGTGGTGCATCTCGTTGATCAGGTGCAGCGTCGCCTCGCGCAGCCGGTCGTGCAGCGGCGAGGCGCCCAGGGCCGGCTGCGAGATCACCGCCACGCCGCACGCCTCACTGGCCTCGGCCACGATCAGTCGGCCGTCACGGAACAGCGGCAGATCGGTGATGCACAGTGCGTAGTCCCAGCCGTGCTCGCGCTTGAGCCTGGCGGCCTGCTGGATCAGCTCGGCACCGGTACCGTCGGCACCGATCAGCGGGTCGGTGACGCACTCGACCCGCCAGACGTGGCGGTCGTCGGTATGGCGCGCGAGCAGCGTCGGCAGCTCCTCGGCCAGCCCGGCGGCGATACGCTCGGGCAGCTCCGGGGCCGGAATCAGGCCCAGGCGCTGCGGCGGGCGGCTGGGTTCGCGCTCGCTCGCGCTGTCATCACGGCTTGCCCGCTCCGGCTCGATCACGCCGCTCCCGGGCGCGGATGACGCTGACGAGGCCATGGTCGGTGATTCCCCCTGATGTCTCAGTTCTTCGATGTATTAGGCACTGTCTGAAAAGTACTGTGCTCGCACATGCGGCGTTAAAAATCGGCTGGAGCGCCAGCCCGGTCAAAAATGCTCATTTACACCCCGTAAACTGGAGCGCCAGCCCGGTTCGTTTTCGCCGATTTTTGCCTTAGCTACGCGCCCCGGCCTGACCTTCGCTCGTTGACTTTTCAGGCAGCACCTAGCTCTTGGCGGTCCGCTGAAGCTTAGGTGCGATCGGGCGCCTCGGCGAGGTCGGAGCGTGCCGCCTCGAGCTGGGCGAGCATGGCGCGGCCGGCGTTGGAGAGGGTGCGTTCGCGATGTACCAGATAGCCCAGACGGCGCACCAGCGGCGGGTGGTCGACGTCCAGCACCGTCACCTCGGCGTCGATCATGCTCTCCGGCAGCACGCTCCAGCCCAGCCCGATGCCGGCCATCATCTTGAGTGTCTCCAGATAGTTGGTAGAGAGCGCCACGCTGATCGCGAGGCCGGCGTGGGAGAAGGCGTCGACCACAATGTCACGGGTAAAGGTGAGCGGGCCTGGCAGCACCGCCGGATGGTTGGCCAGCTCGCCTAGCGAGACGCGATCGGCCCCGGCCAGCGGGTGTTCGGGGGCGGCGACGAAGCGCAGGTGGTCGGTCCATACCGGTACCGACTCCACCTGCGGGTTGGGGCGTGGCGCCAGGGTCACCACCGCCAGTTCGATCGCCCCCGAGACCACTCCCTGGTAGGCCTGTTCGGAGTCGAGGAAGCGCAGATCGAGATCGACCCCCGGGTAGCGCCGGGTATAGGCCTTGAGCACCGGGGGCAGGCGGTGCAGCCCGACATGGTGGCTGGTGGCCAGGGTCAGACTGCCGGCGACCTGCCCGCTGAGGTCGTGCAGCTGGCGCCGGCTCTCCTCGACCAGCTGCAGGATACGGCGCGCCTGCGGCAGCAGCAGGCGACCCGCCTCGGTGAGGCTGACGCGACGGTTGATACGGTCGAACAGCTTGGCGTCGGTCTGCGCCTCGAGCGCGGCGATGCGCTTGCTGATCGCCGGCTGGGTCAGGTGCAGGCGCTCGCCGGCCAGCGAGAAGGAGGCGGTGTCGGCAACGGCGATGAAGGCCTGCAGGCTCTGGGTGTCCATGGTGTGGCCCTCGCGGCACGGCTGATGGATCCATCTATTCTGGTGTGGAATTCAAAGCATAATCAAGATGAATTGCTTTTATGCATGGCTCGGGCGTATCTTGGCTCTCCCAACCCCGAGCGGCCCGTGGCCGGGCCACTCGCGGCATACCGACAGCGTCGCGCAACCGCGTCGAGACGGGCGACGGAGGAGATCGAGACATGGCAGGCCAAACGCTCTACGACAAGCTGTGGGCGCAGCATCTGGTGACCAGCCGCGACGACGGCTCGGCGTTGATCTACATCGACCGTCATCTGCTGCACGAAGTCACCTCGCCGCAGGCGTTCGAGGGGCTGCGTCTGGCCGGGCGCAAGCCGTGGCGCCGTGACGCCAACCTGGCCACGCCGGACCACAACGTGCCGACCACGACCAAGGAGCGCAGCGCCGGCAACGCGGGGATCGTCGATGACGTCTCGCGCATCCAGGTCGAGACCCTGGATGCCAACTGCGAGAGCTTCGATATCGAGGAGTTCCGCATCAATGACGAGCGTCAGGGCATCGTTCACGTGGTGGGGCCGGAGCAGGGCGCCACGCTGCCCGGCATGACCGTGGTCTGCGGCGACTCGCACACCGCTACCCATGGCGCCTTCGCCGCGCTCTCCCACGGTATCGGCACCTCCGAGGTCGAGCACGTGCTCGCTACCCAGTGCCTGATCGCACAGAAGATGAAGAACATGCAGGTGCGCGTCGAGGGTCAGCTGGGGCTCGGCGTCACCGCCAAGGATATCGTGCTGGCGATCATCGGCCGTATCGGCACCGCCGGTGGCACCGGCTACGCCATCGAGTTCGCCGGCAGCGCGATTCGCGAACTGTCGATGGAAGGCCGCATGACCATCTGCAACATGGCGATCGAGGCCGGTGCCCGGGTCGGTCTGGTGGCGGTCGACGACCACACCATCGAGTACCTGCGCGGGCGCCCCTTCGCCCCCAGCGCCGAGCAGTGGCCGGCAGCGGTCGCGGCGTGGCGTGACCTGGTCTCCGACGCCGATGCCCATTTCGACAAGGTGGTCGAGCTCGACGCTGCCGCCATCGAGCCGCAGGTGACCTGGGGTACCAGCCCGGAGATGGTGGTCAACGTCTCCGCCGAGGTGCCCGATCCGGCCACCGCCGACGACGAGACGGTGGCGCGCGGCATGCAGCGCGCGCTCGAGTACATGGGGCTCGAGGCGGGGCAGAAGATTACCGATATCCGCCTCGACAAGGTGTTCATCGGCTCCTGTACCAACTCGCGTATCGAAGACCTGCGCGAAGCGGCCAAGGTGGCTCAGGGGCGCAAGGTCGCCGACAACATCCAGCTCGCCATGGTGGTGCCGGGTTCCGGTCTGGTGAAGCGTCTGGCCGAAGCCGAGGGGCTCGACAAGATCTTCATCGAGGCCGGCTTCGAATGGCGCGAGCCGGGCTGCTCCATGTGCCTGGCGATGAATGCCGACAAGCTGGGCGCCGGCGAGCGCTGTGCCTCGACCTCGAACCGCAACTTCGAGGGGCGCCAGGGCTACGGCGGGCGCACCCATCTGGTGAGCCCGGCGATGGCCGCCGCCGCCGCCATCGAAGGGCACTTCGTCGACGTGCGCGACTACGACCCCGGCAGCGCGCGGAATCGTGACGACGCGCTCAGCGCCTGAGACCCGGCCCCATTCACGAGGAGTGACGACGATGAAGAAATTCGAACACCTGCAGGGGTTGGTGGCGCCGCTCGATCGGGCCAACGTCGATACCGACCTGATCATTCCCAAGCAGTTCTTGAAATCGATCAAGCGCACCGGCTTCGGCCCCAACCTGTTCGACGAGCTGCGCTACCTCGACGAGGGCTATCCGGGCCAGGATGCCTCCAGCCGTCCGCTCAACCCCGATTTCGTTCTCAACCAGCCGCGCTACCGCGGTGCCCAGGTACTGCTGGCGCGGCGCAACTTCGGCTGCGGCAGCTCGCGTGAGCACGCGCCCTGGGCCCTGGACGACTTCGGCTTCCGCGTGGTGATCGCGCCCAGTTTCGCCGATATCTTCTACAACAACTCGTTCAAGAACGGCATCCTGCTGATCACCCTCGACGAGGAGACCGTCGAGCGCCTGTTCCAGGAGACCGAGGCGAGCGAAGGCTATCGCCTCGACGTCGATCTCGAACGCCAGCAGCTGACCACGCCGAGCGGCGAGACGATCGCCTTCGAGGTCGACCCGTTCCGCAAGCACTGCCTGCTGGAAGGGCTCGACGACATCGGCCTGACGCTGGAACAGGCGGGGGCGATCCGCGACTTCGAGCAGCGCCATCGCCAGGCGCAGCCGTGGCTGTTTCGCGACGCTTGATTGACTGACACCCGCATCGACACCGCTCTCCAGGCGGGTTTTCAAGGATTACGCATGAGCAAGAAGATTCTGGTATTGCCCGGTGACGGTATCGGGCCGGAAATCACCGCCGAAGCGGTCAAGGTGCTCGACGCCTGCCGGGTCGCCGGGCTCGACGCCGAGCTCGAACAGGGGCTGGTCGGCGGTGCCGGCTACGACGCCGAAGGGCATCCGCTGCCCGAGTCGACCCTGGTCAAGGCCAAGGCGGCCGACGCCATTCTGCTGGGCGCGGTGGGTGGCCCCAAGTGGGATGCACTCGAGGATCTCTCCAAGCGCCCCGAAAAGGGCCTGCTGGGGCTGCGCAAGAACCTCAACCTGTTCGCCAATCTGCGCCCGGCGCTGCTCTACCCGCAGCTCGCCGAGGCCTCGACGCTGAAGCCGGAGGTGGTCTCCGGGCTCGACATCATGATCGTGCGCGAGCTGACCGGGGGGATCTACTTCGGTCAGCCGCGGGGCATCGAGGCGCGCAACGGCGAGCGCGTGGGCTATAACACCTACGTCTATTCGGAGTCGGAGATCGAACGTATCGGCCGGGTCGCCTTCGAGATGGCGCAGAAGCGCGGTGGCAAGCTCTGCTCGGTGGACAAGGCCAACGTGCTAGAGGTCACCATCCTGTGGCGTGAGGTGATGAACCGCTTGGCACCCGAGTACCCGGACGTCGAGCTGTCGCACATGTACGTCGATAACGCCGCCATGCAACTGGTGCGCGCGCCCAAGCAGTTCGACGTGGTGGTCACCGGCAACATGTTCGGCGACATTCTCTCCGATGCGGCGGCAATGCTCACCGGCTCCATCGGCATGCTGCCCTCGGCGTCGCTCAACGAGCGCCAGCAGGGCATGTACGAACCGTGTCACGGCAGCGCGCCGGACATTGCCGGCCAAGGGCTGGCCAATCCGCTGGCGACGATTCTGTCGGTGGCCATGATGCTGCGCTACTCGCTCGGCGAGAGCGCGCTGGCCGAGCGCATCGAGCGCGCAGTGGGGCAGGTGCTGGATGCTGGCCTGCGCACCGCGGACATCGCCTATCCCGGTACCCGCCAGGTCTCCACCGTGGAGATGGGGGATGCCGTGGTGGCCGCGTTCGCCAACGCTTGATTCCACCGCGCCTGCGGCCCGCGCGCAGGCACGGTCGTCGTCTTCAGGCGCTTGGCGACTGCGGCGGATCGGCGCCGGGCCCGGCGGGCTGCTAGACTGAGACTCTTTTGAGGGGGCCGTGACGCGCGTCACGGCAGACGTTCATGGAAGCGGAGCCGTGTCGGCCGGGAGATAACCGCCGTGGTCGGTCGTGGCTCCCTCCGCCTTCGGGGTAACCAATCTATGTTGAAAGTCGGATTCGTCGGCTGGCGCGGTATGGTCGGTTCCGTGCTGATGCAGCGCATGCTGGATGACAACGATTTCGCCGGTCTCGAGCCGGTGTTCTTCTCCACCTCCCAGACCGGGCAGCCGGGGCCGGATATCGGCATGGAGGTGCCGGCACTCAAGGACGCCAACGATATCGCCGAACTCAAGGCGATGGACGTGATCGTGACCTGCCAGGGCGGTGACTACACCACTGCCGTCTACCAGCCGCTGCGCGAAGCGGGCTGGAAGGGCTACTGGATCGACGCCGCCAGCACCCTGCGCATGGCCGACGATTCGGTCATCGTACTCGACCCGGTCAACCGTCACGTGATCGACGCCCAGCTGGCCAAGGGCACCCGCACTTTCGTCGGTGGCAACTGTACCGTCAGCCTGATGCTGATGGGGCTGGGCGGGCTGTTCGAGGCCAATATGGTTGAGTGGATGACCTCCATGACCTATCAGGCGGCCTCCGGCTCCGGCGCCAAGCACATGCGCGAGCTGCTGGCCCAGATGGGGGCGCTCAACGGTGCCGTGGCCCAGGAGCTGGCGACGCCCTCCAGCGCCATTCTGGACATCGACCGCGAGGTCACCGCGACCCTGCGCAGCAGCGCCTTCCCCACCGACAACTTCGGCGCGCCGCTCGCCGGCAGCCTGCTGCCGTGGATCGACAAGGCAATGGAGAACGGGCAGAGCAAGGAAGAGTGGAAGGGCGGCGTGGAGACCAACAAGATCCTCGCCACCGGCAGTCAGCCGATCCCGATCGACGGCCTCTGCGTGCGTATCGGCGCCATGCGCTCGCACAGCCAGGCGTTCACCATCAAGCTGCGCCAGGACGTACCGCTCGACGAGATCGAGGATCGTCTGGCCAAGCACAACGAGTGGGTCAAGGTCGTACCCAATGACAAGGACCAGACGATCGAGCAGCTCACGCCGGCGGCGATCAGCGGCACGCTGACCATCCCGGTGGGGCGCCTGCGTAAGCTCGCCATGGGCGGCGAGTATCTGACCGCCTTCAGCGTCGGCGACCAGCTGCTGTGGGGGGCCGCCGAGCCGCTCAAGCGCATGCTGCGGATCGTGCGCGAACACGCCTGAATCGATGCGCTGACACGCGTCAGCCGCTTGCACCACGAGCCCCGTCAGCGTCTACGCTGGCGGGGTTTTTGTGTTCAGGCTCGCTGGATGTTGTGTTACGTGATGTTAAAGAATGTGTCTCTGTGGCCGATCATCCATGTGAACACTTGTCTTTGAAACCATCGCGCAGGCGGAGACAGCATGCGGTCATGGGTCACGCTCTTCATCGGCGGTTGCGGGCTGCTGCTGGCTACTCGAGTACAAGCCCTGGGCATCGGGGAGCCGTTGACGGTATCACCACTCAATCGGCCGCTGCATGCCGTGCTGCCGCTGACCGCGAGCGCCAGGCTGGAGCCCGCCCAGGTCACGGTGACGCTGGCCGACGCGGCGGCCTACCGGCGCGCTGGGTTGACGCCGGACGCCCTCGGCGATGGCATCACCGCGCGAGTCGAGAAGCGTGACGGCGGGCTCGCCATCGTGCTCGACAGTGATCAGCGCGTGCGCGAACCCTTTCTCGATCTGCTGCTGACCGTGAGCTGGCCCCAGGGGCAGTGGCAGCGCGACGTGTCGCTGCTTTTCGACCCGCCCGACTATGCCGCGGCACGGCCGCTACTGGCGGCTGCCGGCGCCGCGTCGCCGGAGATTAGCGCCGCCGGTTGGCCGCAGACGCTGACGGTCGCCCCCGGTGCCACGCTCTCGACCCTGGCGGCCGCGCTGCCACCGCACCAGGGGGTCTCCCTGGAGGCGGCCATGCTGGCGCTCTATCGTGCCAATCGCCGTGCTTTCGTGGGCGGGGATCTCGACCGGTTGCGTGCCGGCGTGAGCCTCGACGTGCCGCCGGTGGGTACGGTCGCGGCACTGACCGATCAGGCGCCGCAGGCGCTTCGGGCGTTGCGCGACGCTGCGGATGGCGCGGACGTCGGATCACAAGCGGAGTCTGAGAGCCTGGGGCAGCGGCGCCCGGCGCAGGTGTCAGGACCAGATGACACTGAGGCGCTGGCGCGCCAGGTCGCAGCGCTGACCCGGCAGCCCCAGCGACAGCTGGCGACCATCGCCGATCTCGAGCGCCAGCGCGAGCGTCTAACGATGGCGCTCGCCGCACGTGCCACGCCGCTCGAGACGGGCGAGGCTGCCGTGGTGGCGGCCAAGGGATTAGCGGTGCCAACCGGCGACGCCTCGGCTGACTCGGCCCCGGCTTCATCGACCTCGACGTTATCGACTTCGGCTGGGACAGCCGCCGATGCGTCTACCGTGGATGATGGCGTTGCGGCTTCCGGTTCGACGCCAACCGCTGGTGAGGCGGCGACTGACGATGCCGCCCCAGATGCTTCCTCGGCGGCTGCCACCTCGTCGCCTTCGCCGGCCAAGTCCACATCGTTGACCCCATCGGCGTCTTCGACGTCTCCGGCGGCCACGGCGTCAAACGCCAGCGCGGCTGCCCCGAGCCTATGGCAGCGTGCCGTCTCCTGGGCGCCGCTACTCGGTGCGCTGGCGATACTCGGACTGCTGTGGGCCCTGCTGTGGCAGCGGCGCCGCGCCCGGGCCCAGATAGCGCATAGGGGCGAAAACGAGATGAAAGGCAACGCTCCCGAGGCGCACGTCGAGCCCCCGGGGGCGCCCCGCCGCCGGGTGCCGGGTAAGTTGCTGGCGTGCATCAAGCGCGGCAGGAGGCGTCGCCGTGGGCATCACGACGGCGCCGAGACCGAGACGGGCGCCGCGGCGATCAGTCAGGCCGATATCTATATCGCCTACGGCCGTTTCGCCGCTGCCCGCGACTGGCTCGAACCGCGACTGACAGAAGATCCGCGCCATCGACTGAGCCTGATTCGCGCGCTGGGTGAGCTGCGTGAGATCGAGGCCATGGAGCGGGTGCTGGCCGGATTCGATGACAGCGCCAGCCGCGGGCAGCGGCGCACCGCGCAAGCGCTGGCCGCCGACTACCGCGCCCGCTATGTCGATGAGAGCTGCGCGGTGGCCACCGATCACGCACAGGCCGCAGCAGCCGATACCGCCGCCGCGAGCCTGCTGGCGGAGGACGAAGGAGCGCTTTCGCTGGCGCGGGTCGAGGATGTGGATGCGCTGTTCGACGCCGCGCTGGGCAGCGAGGCGTCGCCCGCGCCTGAGGCGCCATCTGTGCCCGAGAGGACGCCCTCCTCTGATTCGGCACCCATCGAGCGCGCATCGACGCCGCCTGGCTCGGAGGGTGCCGACGCGGAGAGCATCGAGACACGCCCCGACGCTGCGCCGACGCTGGCGCTCGAACCCTTGCCGCATGCGTTCGACGTGGCCCCGGAGACGCTTGGTGCGGCGCCGGCGCCCACGGTGGGTCCATCCGCAGCCGAGCCCGGCGAGCATCGCCTGGCCGGTGCGCAGGAGGGCGCAGTACAGGTTAGCGAGGGGCAGGTTGATGGGGCGCAGGGAGAGCAGGAGCCGTACGGCGAGAAGCCGGAGGGCGCTGCCGCCGCCAGCGAGGCGCCGCAAGAGCACCGCGCACGGCGCTGGGGAAGCGACGGCGACGCCACCTCTGCAACGCTGGCCTTTGGCGATGATCTGGCGCCCCAGGCGCTGCGCATCGACTACCAGCCACCGATACTGGAGCTCGATGACGCACCATCGCCACCACCAGCGCCGCCGAGCGACTCCGCGTCCGAGATCGAGATGCCGCCGCTCGCTCTCGATTCGCAGACCTGGCGCCCGATGGGCGAGCCGGCCTCTACCGAGACGTCCCCCCAGAGCGTCGACGCAGCCTCTCCTGGCAGCACGTCGTCTCGGGATACGTCCGCTGGCAACGCCCCGCCTCGCAACACCGCTCATCAACAGGGCGTATCCCCGGACGACACGTCGCTGCAGCGCGGAATACCCGTTGGCTGGGAGGTCGAGGAGGTGGAATTCGAGCCGTTGCATCGGGATAATGGTCGGCCCTAAGTTTTCCCGCGTTGCAGGTTTCGATGGCGTTTTTTACCCGGCAGGACGATACCCAGGTGCTGAGTGGCCGCCTGGCCCTCGGCGTGGAGTATGACGGCACCCGCTACTGCGGCTGGCAGCGGCTGAGCCACGCCGAGTCGGTCCAGGGCACTCTGGAGGCCGCGCTGTCGCGGATCGCCGCGGCCCCGGTCAAGGTGCTGTGCAGCGGCCGCACCGACAGCGGCGTGCATGCCACGCGCCAGATCGTGCACTTCGACGCGCCCACGCCGCGTACCCAGAAAGCGTGGCTGTTCGGCGCCAACGCCACCCTGCCGCGGGATATCGCGGTACGCTGGCTGGTGCCGGTGAACGACGATTTCCACGCCCGCTTCTCGGCGCTGGCCCGGCGCTATCGCTACGTCATCCTCAATCAGCCGACGCGCCCGGTGATGGAGCGCCACCAGGCCACCTGGTGTCGCGAGCCGCTGGATGCCGAGCGCATGCATTGCGCCGCCCAGGTGCTGGTGGGCGAACATGACTTCTCCAGCTACCGCGCTGCGGGGTGCCAGTCGAAGACGCCGATTCGCCATCTGCACGCCATCGAGGTTTGCCGCTACGGCACCCTGGTGGTGATCGACGTCCAGGCCAACGCCTTCTTGCACCATATGATTCGCAATATCGCCGGGGTACTGGTGGCGGTAGGGCGCGGCGAACAGCCCGAGTCCTATCCCGCCGAGCTGCTGGCGCTCAAGGATCGGACCCTGGGCAACGTTACTGCGCCGGCCTGTGGGCTGCATTTCGTCGACGTGCGCTTCGACGAGCGCTTCGCCCTGCCCGAAGAGCCGCTGGGCCCGCAGATGCTGGCATTCCGCGGTGACTGGACCGGCGACCGCGACCTGATTCCCGACACGCCGCTGATGCGTCGGCGGCGGGTGTGGCCGAAATGGATCGACGCCGAGGGTAACGTGGTCGATACCCATCCCGATGCCCTCGCGGCGACTTCCGCCGCCGAATCCGCACCGTGACGCGAGCGGCGCGGCCGGCCAGACACGCCCTCCCCGGGGCACCAGAAGGGATAAGCCCATGAGCCAGGTGAGAATCAAGATCTGCGGCATGACCCGGCGCGAGGATATCCACGCTGCGGTGGCGTGTGGCGCCGACGCCCTGGGCTTCGTGCTGTGGGCGGGCAGTGCCCGGGCCATCGACGCCTCGCGGCTGGCCGCGCTCAGCGCCGAGGTGGCGCCCTTCGTCACCCGGGTGGGGCTGTTCGTCGATGCCGACGCGGCCAGCGTCGAGGCGGCACTGCCTTATCTCGACCTGCTGCAGTTCCATGGCGACGAGCCGCCGGAGTTTTGCGCGCGCTTCGCCAAGCCCTGGATCAAGGCGCTGCGCATGCGCGACGATCTCGATCTGCGGCGCGCCGTCGCGACCTACGCCGGCGCCGGGGCGCTGCTGCTCGACGCCTACCGCCCCGGGGTACCGGGGGGCACCGGCGAGACCTTCGACTGGGCGCGCATTCCCGGTGATCTGGGCAAACCTGTTATCCTTGCCGGTGGTCTGACGCCGGACAACGTCGCCACCGCCATCGCCCGCGTCGCGCCCTATGCGGTGGACGTTTCCGGTGGCGTCGAGGCGCGCTCGGACACCGGTGCGCCGCGCCACGGCATCAAGGATGCCGCGCGCATGCACGCCTTCTGCCAGCATGTCCGCGCCGCCGGCGCGACCACCATCCACGCAGCGACACCATGAGGGTCCACTCGTGAGCCGATTCTTTGACCTGACGCAACTGCCCGATGCGAGCGGCCACTTCGGCCCTTACGGCGGGCGGTTCGTCTCCGAGACGCTGAGCTTCGCGCTGGAAGAGCTCGACAAGATCTATGCGAGCCTCAAGCACGACCCCGATTTCCAGGCCGAGTTCGACCGCGACCTGACCCACTACGTGGGCCGGCCGTCGCCGCTCTATCATGCCGAGCGCTGGTCACGCGAGATCGGCGGTGCCCAGATCTGGCTCAAGCGCGAGGATCTCAACCACACCGGCGCGCACAAGGTGAACAACACCATCGGCCAGGCGCTGCTGGCCAAGCGCTCGGGCAAGCCGCGGGTGATCGCCGAGACCGGTGCCGGCCAGCACGGCGTCGCCACTGCCACGGTGGCCGCGCGCCTGGGACTCGAGTGCGAGGTCTACATGGGCGCGGAGGACGTCGAGCGTCAGAAGCTCAACGTCTACCGCATGCGCCTGCTCGGGGCCAAGGTGGTGCCGGTGGAGTCCGGCTCGCGCACGCTCAAGGACGCCATGAACGAGGCGCTGCGCGACTGGGTCACCAACGTCGACAATACCTTCTACATCATCGGCACCGTGGCGGGTCCGCACCCTTATCCGATGCTGGTACGTGACTTCAACGCCGTGGCGGGCCGCGAAGCGCGGCGCCAGTCGCTGGAGCAGATCGGGCGCTTGCCGGATGCGCTCGTCGCCTGCGTCGGCGGCGGCTCCAACGCCATGGGCCTGTTCTATCCCTTCGTCGAAGACGAAGAGGTTGCCATGTACGGCGTCGAAGCCGGCGGCGATGGCCTCGCCACCGGCCGCCACGCTGCGCCGCTGACCGCCAACGCGCCGCGTGGCGTGCTGCACGGCAACCGCACCTATCTGATGTCCGACGAGGGCGGCCAGATCGCCGACACCCACTCGGTCTCGGCGGGTCTGGACTATCCCGGCGTGGGCCCTGAGCACGCGCTGTGGAAGGATGTCGGGCGGGTCGAGTACGTCGCCGCCGACGACCACGAGGTGCTCGCCGCCTTCCGCGAGCTGACCCGGGTCGAGGGCATCATGCCGGCGCTGGAGTCGGCCCACGCGCTGGCTCACGCCAAGAAGCTGGCCGCCAGCCTGCCGCAGGACAAGCACATCGTGGTCAACCTCTCCGGGCGCGGTGACAAGGACATCCATACCGTGGCCAAGATCGACGGCATCGAATTCTGACGGCGGGGACCGACATGAACCAACACGCGAATCGTATCGACCGGCGCTTCGCCGCGCTCAAGGCAGCGGGGCGCAAGGCGCTGATTCCCTACATCACCGCCGGCGACCCGGCTCCGGCGCACACCGTCGATTTCATGCACGCCTGCGTCGAGGCGGGGGCCGATGTGATCGAGCTGGGCGTACCGTTCTCCGACCCCATGGCCGACGGCCCGGTGATCCAGAAGGCGTGCGAGCGCGCGCTCCTCCACGGCACGCGGCTGAGCCACGTGCTGGAGATGGTGGCGGCGTTCCGTGAACGCGACAGCGAGACCCCGGTGGTGCTGATGGGCTACCTCAACCCGATCGAGCGCATGGGCTATGCGGCCTTCGCGCGTCAGGCTCGGGATGCCGGCGTCGACGGCGTGCTCGCGGTCGACATGCCGCCGGAGGAGATGGGCGAGAATGCGGCGCTGTTCGCCGACCACGGTCTGCAGTCGATCTTCCTGCTCGCGCCGACCACCTCCGAGCAGCGCGCGACGACGATCTGTCACCACGGCCAGGGCTATCTCTACTACGTGTCGCTCAAGGGCGTCACCGGTGCGGCGACCCTCGATGCCGAAGCCGTAGGGGCTCAGCTGGCGAGCCTGCGTGCGCTCACCGAGCTGCCGCTGTGCGTCGGCTTCGGCATCCGTGACGGCGCCACCGCGGCGGCTATCGGCCGCGTTGCCGACGGGGTCATCGTCGGCAGCGCCCTGGTTGGACGTATCGCCGAACGCGCCGATACCCCCGAGACGATCCCGCAGGCGCTGCGCGAGATCCTCGGCGAGATGCGCGAGGCGCTGGATCGCGACGCGCGCGCCTGAGCTGCGCAGGGCATTCTGGTATCATCTGCGCTTTCCGTGTCGCGCCGGCGTGTGGCTGACCGCCGGCGCGGACCCGTTTCCTTAAACTGATGGAATCTCTCCCGACATGAGCTGGCTAGACAAGATCGTCCCGTCGATGAGCCGCACCCAGCGTAACGACCGCCGCGCCAGCGTGCCCGACGGCCTGTGGCGCAAGTGCCCGAGTTGCGATTCGGTGCTCTATCTCCCCGAGCTGGAGAAACACCAGAACGTCTGCCCCAAGTGCCAGCACCACCTGCGACTCACGGCACGCAAGCGGCTCAACTGGTTCCTCGATGCCGAAGGGCGCGAGGAGATCGCCGCCGACCTGCAGCCGAGCGATCGGCTCAAGTTCCGCGATTCGAAGAAGTACAAGGATCGCCTCTCGGCGGCGCAGAAGGAGACCGACGAGAACGACGCCCTGATCGCCATGCGCGGTACCCTCGACGGTCTGCCGGTGGTTGCGGTGGCGTTCGAGTTCTCGTTCATGGGCGGTTCCATGGGCGCGATCGTCGGCGAAAAGTTCGTGCGCGCGGCGAGCCTGGCGCTGGAGCAGGAGATCCCGCTGGTGTGCTTCGCCGCTTCCGGCGGCGCGCGCATGCAGGAGGCGCTGTTCTCGCTGATGCAGATGGCCAAGACGTCTGCCGCACTGGAGAAGCTCAAGCAGGCCGGTGTGCCCTATATCTCGGTGCTGACCGATCCGGTGTTCGGTGGTGTCTCGGCGTCGCTGGCGATGCTCGGTGACCTCAACGTGGCCGAACCCAATGCGCTGATCGGCTTTGCCGGCCCGCGGGTGATCGAGCAGACCGTGCGCGAGAAGCTGCCGGAAGGGTTCCAGCGCAGCGAGTTCCTGCTCGAGCACGGCACCGTCGACATGATCGTTGCGCGCCCCGAGCTGCGGGCGCGGCTGGGCAACGTGCTGCGTATCCTCACCCACCAGCCGTCGCTGGGTGGTGAAACCGAGGCGGACTTCTCGCCGCTGCCGGACGAGGCCGACGTCTCCCAGGCGTCGCGCTGAGATGTCCGCGGCGCTGGATGCGTGGCTGGCGCGACTCGAGCGCCAGCATCCCGTCGCCATCGAGCTCGGCCTCGAGCGCGTCGCCACGGTGGCGGCGCGTCTGGGGCTGAACGAGCGGCCGCTGGCGGGGCAGGTGGTCACCGTGGCCGGTACCAATGGCAAGGGCTCGACGGTGGCGCTGCTCGAACGCCTGGCGGCGTGCCACGGCCTCTCCACCGCCTGCTACACCTCTCCCCATCTGCTGCGCTACAACGAGCGCCTGCGTCTCGACGGCGAGCCGGCGGACGATGCGCTGCTGGTCGCGGGCTTCGAGCGGGTCGAGGCTGCACGCCTGGCGGGTGAGGCGGTGAGTCTCACCTACTTCGAGGCGGGCACCCTGGCGGCGCTGTGGGCGATCGCCGAACGCCAGCCGCAGCTGGCGATCCTGGAGGTCGGTCTGGGCGGACGCCTCGACGCGGTCAATGTGGTCGACCCCGATATCGCGGTGATCACCACCATCGCCCACGACCACGCCGACTTCCTGGGTGACGATCTCGAGGGTATCGGCTTCGAGAAGGCCGGCATCCTGCGCCAGGGGCGCCCGGCGGTACTCGGCAGTCGCCAGCTGCCCGCCAGTGTCTCGGCCCGCCTCGACGCGCTGGCAGCGCCGGCCTACTGGCTGGGCCAGGCGTTCGCGCCCGACGCTCGGGATGACGGCTGGCAGTGGCAGGGCAGTGACGCCGAGGGCGGGCGCTATGAGTTCGATAGCTTGCCCGACCCGGGCCTGCCGCTGGACAATGCCGCGGTGGCGCTGCAGGTGCTGACGCTGCTCGGCGTCACCCCACGGGACGACGCCGTGCGCGAAGCGCTCGCCACGGTATCGCTGCCCGGGCGTCTGCAGTGGCTGGGCAACTGGTGTCTCGACGTGGCGCACAATCCCCACGCGGCGGCCTACGTGGCCGAGCGGTTGGCGGCGCGCCCGCGACCGACGCGGCGCATCGGGCTGCTCGGCGTGCTCGGCGACAAGGACGCCGAGGCGCTGATCGCGGCGCTCGGCCCGGCGGTCGACGCCTGGGTCGCGGTCGGGCTGGACGGCCCGCGCGGACGCTCGGCGGCCAAGCTGGGTGCAGCGATCGAGTCCGCCGGGGCGCCGCTGCTGGCCCGCTGTGACTCGCCGGCAGCCGGCGTGGCGTGGCTGCGCGAGCGGCTCGCCGCTGACGAGGAGGTGCTGGTGTGCGGCTCCTTCCTGACCGTGGCCGAAGCCCTCGGTGCGCTGACGGCGGCGACCGGCTGAGGGGCGCGGTGCACCGGATCGGCATTTTTCATCGCCCCGGCCAACGGATGACCGGGGTTCGAACAGGCCCGCTTGAGGAGGTCTTATGAAGTACGGATGGCGTGAACGGATCAGTGGTGCGGTCATTCTGGTGGCCCTGGGGGCGATCTTCGTGCCGATGCTGTTCGACGACCCGGAGCCGCGTCAGCAGGGCCCGGAGCCGGTGATGGTGATCGAGCAGCCGGTGGATGGGGGCGAGGCGCGCCAGCGCATCATCGAAGCGCCGCAGCCACCCGCCTCGGTGGCTCAGCGCGACAGCGGCGGCGACGCCAGCGCGGTACCCGAGCCCGACACCCGCGCCCAACTGGGCGGCGGCGCGGATAGCTTCGGACAGCGTGCGGACAACAGTGGGCAGAGCGGCGGCAGCGGCGCGGGTACCACGGGCGGTGGCTCGCAGGCGACCCAGCCGCGCACCGACCCGATCGCCGAGCTGGCTCAGTCGGACACCAGCCAGCCGGCCGAGCGCCAGGCGCCGGCCGCTCAGCCGGCGCCGGCCAAACCCGAACCGGCGCCCAGCACCCCTGCGCGTACCGCCGCCAGCAAGGATGGCGGCTGGGTGGTGCAGGTCGGCAGTTTCGGCCAGAAGGACAACGCCACGCGGCTCGCGGCCAAGCTCAAGGCGCAGGGCTTCGCCGCCTATTCGCAGCCGCGCGACAACAACCTGACCTCGGTCTATGTCGGGCCTTTCGCCTCCTCGGAGGCGGGCGAGAAGGCGCGCGCCGAACTCAAGCAGTCCGCCAACCTGTCGGGGCTGCTGATTCGCAAACCGGGTAGCTGATGACGCTCACCTGGCTCGACTACGCCTTCCTGCTGGTATTGACGATCTCGATGCTGGCAGGTTTCATGCGCGGCCTGGTACGCGAGGCGCTGGGCCTGGGGGCGTGGATCGTCGCACTGCTCGCGGCGCGGGTCTTCGCGCAGCCGCTGGGCGAGATGCTCGAGCCCTACATCTCACATCCGGACGCGCGTCTGGTCCTCGGCTTCGTCCTGGTGATCTTCGTCGTGGTGATGGTGTGTGGCTTCGTCATCCGCCTGCTCAATGCGGCGATCGAGTGGGTCGGGATGGGTTTTTTCAACCGGGTCGCCGGTGCCTGCTTCGGCCTGGCCCGGGGCGCGGCGATCCTGGTGATCGCCACCGTGGTGATCGGGCTGACGCCGTTGGCTCAGTTGAGTGCCTGGCAGCAGGCCCAGCTGCGTCCCGCGTTCGAATCGCTGCGGGCCTGGGCGGTGGTCCAGCTCGAGGGCTGGAACGTGGATGCGTCGCAGGCGGAGGACGCCATGCGGCGTCTGCCGTTGACGCTGCCCGGTACGACGACTTCGACAGTCGAGCAGAGCGGCCGTGCCGTGCCACCTCCGGGTGGTGCACCGGCCGCGCAACCGGCGCCCTGAGGGGCGCAATCAAGCGAGGTAAGGCGGCATGTGCGGTATCGTGGGCCTCATGGCCAATGAAGCGGTCAATCAGTCGATCTATGACGCGCTGACGGTTTTACAACACCGCGGACAGGACGCCGCCGGCATGATGACCTGGGATGACGGTCGGTTTCTGCTGCGCAAGAACAATGGGCTGGTGAGGGATGTCTTCCACACCCGCCACATGAAGCGTCTCCAGGGCAATCTGGGGATCGGCCACGTGCGCTACCCCACGGCGGGCTCGGCGAGCGAGGCGGAGTCGCAGCCGTTCTACGTCAACTCGCCCTACGGCATCACGCTGGCGCACAACGGCAACCTGACCAATTCGGACCAGCTCAAGCAGGAGCTGTTCTCCTCCGATCTGCGCCACATCAACACCAGCTCCGACTCCGAGGTGCTGCTCAACGTGTTCGCCCACGAGCTGGGCAAGCAGGGGCTCTACCTCACCCCCGAGGACATCTTCGATGCGGTGCGCCGGGTGCATCGCCGCTGCCGTGGCGGCTACGCAGCGGTCGCCATCATCAGCGGCTTCGGGCTGGTCGCCTTCCGCGACCCCCACGGTATCCGCCCGGTGGTCTACGGCACCCGCGAGGGCGTCGACGCCGAAGGGCGCCCGGCGCAGGAGGTGATGATCGCCTCCGAGTCGGTGGCGCTGGATGTCAGCGGCTTCGAGCTGGTGCGCGATCTGGCGCCGGGCGAGGCGATCTTCGTCGACATGCACAAGAATGTGCACACCCAGCAGTGCGCCGATCGCCCCCGGCTGACCTCGTGCATCTTCGAGCACGTCTATCTGGCGCGCCCGGATTCGAAGCTCGACGGTGCCTACGTCTACGGCACCCGCATGCAGATGGGGCGCAAGCTCGGCGACCGCATCCAGCGCGAATGGCCGGAGCACGACATCGACGTGGTGATCCCGATCCCCGACACCTCGCGCACCACCGCGCTGGAGCTGGCGCAGCACATCGGGGTGACCTTCCGTGAAGGGTTCATGAAGAACCACTACATCGGCCGCACCTTCATCATGCCGGGGCAGACCCAGCGCAAGAAGTCGGTGCGCCAGAAACTCAACGCCATCGGTAGCGAGTTCGCCGGCAAGAACGTGCTGCTGGTGGACGACTCGATCGTGCGTGGCACCACCTGCAAGCAGATCATCCAGATGGCTCGGGATGCCGGGGCCAACAAGGTCTACTTCGCCTCCGCCGCGCCGGCGGTGCGCTACCCCAACGTCTACGGCATCGACATGCCGGTGGCCTCCGAGCTGATCGCCCATGGCCGCAGCGACGCCGAGGTGGGTGAGCTGATCGGCGCCGACCGCCTGATCTATCAGGATCTGGAGGATCTCAAGGCGGCCTGCCGCGAGGTCAACCCGGCCCTCGACGACTTCGACTGCTCGGTGTTCGACGGCAGCTACGTCACTGGCGATATCGATGAGGCCTATCTCGCCGCGCTCGAGGCCGCCCGCAGCGACGCGGCCAAAGAGGGGCGCGAGCGGGTCAATGCCGTGGTCGATCTGCACAACGACAGCTCGGACGACTGAGCCGGTGAGCCCCGCCGCCGGCGGGGCTGTCTCAGTCAGGGTCCAGACGATATTCAGGAGTGTACCCGCATGCCCTTAGATGACGCCCCGGACGACGACCTCTCGCTCGGCCTCGAGACCCTGGCGATCCGTGCCGGCCATGAACGCACCCATGAGCAGGAGCACGGCGAGCCGATCTTCCCCACCTCCAGCTTCGTCTATGGCAGCGCCGCCGAGGCCGCCCGCAAGTTCAAGGGCGAGGAGCCCGGCAACGTCTACTCGCGCTTCACCAACCCCACCGTGCGCAACTTCGAGCAGCGCCTGGCGGCGCTCGAGGGCGGTGAGCGCTGCGTCGCCACCAGCTCGGGCATGGCGGCGATTCTCTCGACCGTGCTGGCGCTGTTGCAGGCCGGCGACGAGGTGATCGTGTCGCGCTCGGTATTCGGCTCGACCATCGCGCTGTTCGACAAGTACCTGGCCAAGTTCGGCGTGGTGCCGCGCTATGTGGAGCTCAACGATCTCGCCGGATGGGAAGCGGCGATCACGCCCAAGACCAAGCTGCTGTTCGCCGAGACGCCCTCCAACCCGCTCAACGAGCTGGTCGACATCGCCCAGCTGGCCGAGCTTGCCCATCGCCACGGAGCCTGGCTGGCGATCGACAACTGCTTCCTGACTCCGGCGCTGCAGCGTCCGCTGGAGTTGGGCGCGGATCTGGTGATCCACTCGGCGACCAAGTATCTCGATGGGCAGGGGCGGGCGATCGGCGGTGCCGTGGTCGGCCGCGACCAGGAGCTGGAGCAGCTGTTCGGTGTGGTGCGCACCTGCGGCCCGTGCATGAGCCCGTTCAACGCCTGGATCTTCCTCAAGGGGCTGGAGACGCTGAGCCTGCGCATGCACGCCCACAGTCGCAATGCGCAGGCCCTGGCCGAGTGGCTGGAGCAGCAGCCGGCGGTGGCGCGGGTCCACTACAGCGGTCTCGCCAGCCACCCCCAGCACGCCCTGGCCCAGCGCCAGCAGCTCGGCTTCGGCGCGGTCATGGGGGTCGAGATCGCGGGCGGGCGCGAGGCCGCCTGGCATGTGATCGACCACACGCGGGTGATGTCGATCACCGGCAACCTGGGCGACGTCAAGACCACCATCACCCATCCCGGGACGACTACCCACGGCCGTCTGAGCGACGCCCAGCGCGCTTCGGCGGGCATCAGCGATGGGCTGATCCGCCTCGCGGTGGGGCTGGAGACGCTGGAGGATCTGCAGGCGGATCTGGCTCGGGGGCTCGACTCTCTGAGTTGAGACCTCTGGAACGATTGACCGAAAGGCCCGCTACGGCGGGCTTTTTCGTATCTATCGTTTCCTTTTCGTCATCAATCGTTTTCCCCAGCTCTGGCTGTCGGCGTGCGTCATTCCCCGTATGCTGAGCTGAAACGCGGATGGGGGCAGAGTGATGTGGCGCAATTCTCACAGCGGTTGGGGCAGGATCAGCATCGCGCTGCACTGGCTCAGCGCGCTGGCGGTGCTCGGCCTGTTCGCGCTGGGCTGGTGGATGACCGGCCTGGGCTACTATGACACCTGGTACCATCTGGCGCCGTGGTGGCATAAATCGATCGGTATCCTGCTGCTGGCCGCGAGTCTTGCGCGGGTGGCGTGGCGCCTGACCCAGCCCACCCCGCGTGCCCACGGCAGTGTACTCGAGCGGCGTGCGGCTCACGTCGGGCATGGGCTACTCTATCTGCTGCTGTTCGTGGTGCTGTTCTCGGGCTATCTGATCTCCACCGCCGAGCGCCAGGGCATCAGCGTGTTCGGCTGGTTCAGCGTGCCGGCGCTGGTCTCGGGGCTGCCGGATCAGGCGGTGCTGGCAGGTAGCGTGCACTGGTACGCCGCCTGGGCGCTGGTGATTCTCGCCGTCGGCCATACCCTGGCCGCGCTCAAGCACCACTGGTTCGACCGCCAGGACACCTTGACCCGAATGCTGACGACGCGCGCCGCGCGGCGTCGCTGAGCGTTTCCGAGCGCTGGCCGTGCCGACGCTCGCTCCACCCCCCAAGAGCTCAATCCACGAGGAGTCTCGTATGCTGCTGAAGAAGACCGCTCTAGCCGCCCTGGTCGCCGCCGCGCTGCCGCTGGCCCAGGCCCAGGCCGCCGACTACAAGATCGACAGCGAAGGCCAGCACGCCTTCATCCAGTTCAAGATCAGCCACCTCGGCTACTCCTATATCCTGGGGGACTTCAAGCAGTTCAGTGGCGACTTCAGCTACGACCCCGAGGCGCCCGAGCAGTCCAGCGTGGCGGTCAAGGTCGACGTCGACAGCCTCGACAGCAATCACGCCGAGCGCGACAAGCATATCCTGAGCGGCGACTTCCTCGACGCCGGCAAGTATCCGCAGGCGAGCTTCAAGTCCACCGGCTTCCAGATCGACGACGATGGCGAAGAGGGCGAGATGACCGGGGAGCTGACCCTGCACGGGGTGACGCGCGAGGTGACCTTCGATGTCGATCACATCGGCGGCGGCGACGACCCCTGGGGTGGCTATCGCCAGGGCTTCGAGGCGACCACTACGCTGAATCTGGCCGACTTCGATATCGACATGAGCAAGTTCCCGGAGCCGATGCGCAGCGTGGATCTCTATGTGGTACTCGAAGGCATCCGCCAATAGGCGATAACGCTGGACCACCGCGCTAGGACGCGGTGGCTGTTCGCTGACGCGACTCCGGCCTGGTGCCGGGGTCGCGTTTTTGTGCCGCAATCAGCGTGGGTGTCGGCGCCCGGGCGTGATCGGCTCAGGTGTCGTCCAGGTAGCGCGCGACCTCGCGGCGGTCGCGGCGATGCTTGAGCCGCCGTACCCAGCGCCCGCGGCACCATAGCGAGCCGCGCCAGGCGATATCGCGCAGATCGCCCAGATTGAGTGCCTTCCACTGGCTGGCATGGGCCCGGGCCGGGGTGGGGGCATCGCCCAGCGCCAGCAGCGCCGCGAGCAGGCTAGCGCCACGTTCACGGGTGGCGCGACGAGTGGGCTCGCCGGGGGCGCTGGCCTGGTTGACGAACACCCGCGGATCTTCGCGGCTGCGCTGGCGCGGATCGACCTCCACCCGGCCCTGGGCGTCATGGGCCAGTCCGAAGACCTCGAACGCCGGCGGCGGGCGCAGCGCCTCGACCACCAGCAGCAGGTCGGCGTCGACGGCGGTACCGTCGTCGAGGATCAGGCTGTCACGCTCGTAGCGCGCGGCTGTGGCCACCAGCTCGAGGCGCAGGCCACGCCGCTGCAGGCGCCGGGTGAGCCAGCGGTTGGCGCGGCGGCAGGCGTCGGGCAGCGGCTGGCGCTCGTTGCCGATCAGCGCCACCGGCAGCGGGCGGCCGTAGCGCTCCCCCAACGCCAGCAGGTTGGCCGCCAGCTCCACCCCCAGGGCGCCGCCGCCCAGCACCGCCACACTGGGCAGGCGCCGGGCGGGGTCAGCCAGTTCGCTCTCGAGCTGCTGGCGCAGCGCCCAGAGGGAATCGGCGCTGGCGCCGTAGACGCCCTGGGCGGTGTAGAAGCCGGGAATGGCCTGGGCATCGACTACCGCGGGCAGATCGATCGACAGCCAGTCGTAGTCGAGGTGCTGACCGTCATCCAGGGTCACCCGGCGGTTGCCGCGGTCGGCGGCGACCACGCTGGCGGCGACATGGGTGGCGCCGTGGGCGGTGATGCGTGCCGCCGGCAGGCGCACGTCGTCGAGCTGCCATTCGCCGCCGAGCATGCCGCCCAGCCAGTCGGCGAAAGCGAACGGCTGTGGCGTGATCAGGGTGACGTCGATACCCGCCTGCGCCAGTTCGCGCGCGTGGCTGGCGACATGCAGATGGGCATCGCCATTGCCGACGAGAAGCAGCTGTTGGCGAGGAGAGGAGGGCGTGGCGTCTGACATGCCTCGATCCGGGCAGAAAACCGAACTTGAGTCTAGCATGGTCAGGCACGGTGCCCGAATGCGGGCGAGGCGGGCACCGCTTTTCGCTGGTTTTTTCACCCCCCGCACGATTCGAGGAGCAGCTTCATGTCACGTCATCTTCTGCCGCAGCCGGGTCTGGGAACCTATCGCCTCAAGGAGCAGGCGGTCATCGACTCGGTGACCTCGGCGCTCGACCTCGGTTATCGCCACCTCGATAGCGCCCAGATGTATGGCAACGAGGCGGCGGTGGGCAAGGCGGTGCGCCAGAGCGGCATCCCCCGCGACGAGCTCTTCATTACCACCAAGATCTGGTGGGATCAGCTCGAGCCGGCGGCGCTCACCGCCAGCCTGGAACAGAGTCTCGACGCCTTCGGCCTCGAACACGTCGATCTAGCCCTGATCCACTGGCCTTCGCCAGAAGATAAGGTGCCCATGGCGGACTATCTGGGCGCACTCGACGCCTGTCGCCAGCGCGGCCTGACCCGGCATATCGGGGTGTCCAATTTCACCATTGCGCAGATCGATCAGGCTTTGGCGCTGCCCGGCGGCGAGCATCTGGTGACCAACCAGATCGAAGTGCATCCGTTCCTGGCCAACCGTGCACTGGTCGAGCATTGTCAGGCCAAGGGGCTCGAGGTGACCGCCTACATGCCGCTGGCGGTGGGCCGGGTAATGGACAATGACGTACTCCAGCGCATCGCTGAGCGCCATGCGGTGACCCCGGCGCAGATCGCGCTGGCCTGGGTCGCCGCCCGCGATATCATCGTCATTCCGTCGTCGACCAAGCCAGAACACCAGAAGGCCAATCTCGAGGCGCTGGAGCTTCGCTTGAGCGATGCCGAGATCGCCGAGATCGATGGACTCGACCGCGGCGAGCGCATTGCCGATCCTGATTTTGCCCCGACCTGGGACGAGTAAGCTCGCCTCAAATAGTATCGCTTCCCTCGGGCCGCTAGGTCCGAGGGGGCCGAGGCGCGAATTTTTTTGCCCGGCAGAGGTCTCAAGAGGACATCGTCTTGAGAGGATCTGCCATGCGTTCTTGGACACGTCCCTGGGCTCTGCGTCTGGGTATCGGCTTGCTCGCCGCGGGCAGCGCGCTGCCCGCCCTGGCGCAAACGGGCAACGGCGCTGCGGGCGACGACTCGAGCCTGAGGGTGAAGGCCGACAGCGGTCAGCCGCAGCCGCCGGCCAACGCCTCTCAGGTCGACCGTGAGTCGATCGAGAAGTCAGGCGGGGTGGGGCGCGACAATGCCGCCTTCACCGATGGCGGTGCCCAGACGCCGGTGGATCAGCGTCCCAATGCGTTGAGCTTCGACCAGCTCGATGTCAACGACGATGGCGTCATCGACCGTGATGAAGCGGTCAGTGCCAATCAGCAGGCGCTGTTCGAGCGGCTCGCCGACCCCGAGGCCGGCGGCATCACCCACCAGCGCTTCCGCGAAGCGATGGGCTCGGATACCCTCGCGCCCACCGAGTGACCCGGCGCGGTTGCCGTATCGATAACGCAGAACGCCCGGCCAATGGCCGGGCGTTCTGCGTTGATGCGCTTTCGGTGCCGCTGCTGTCTCGGCCCCGTCAGTCGACCACGGCGGCGATCGCCTTGGCCACGTAGGGCAGGTTCTCGCTGGTGAAGCCGGCCACATTGGCGCGGCCAGAGCCGACCATGTAGATGCTGAACTCGTCGCGCAGGCGCTTGACCTGTTCGGTGCTCAGCCCGGTGTAGGAGAACATGCCGCGCTGGGCCGCGACGTGGGCGAAGCGCTTGTCGAGACCGTAGGGCTCGAGCGCGGCGACCAGGTCGCTACGCAGGCCGTTGATACGGTCGCACATCTCGGTCAACTCCTCGCGCCATACCCGCGCCAGCTCCGCCGACTCGAGAATCTCGGTGACCACGGCGGCACCGTGGGAGGGCGGGTTGGAGTAGTTCTCGCGCGCCACGATCGCCATCTGCGAGCGCACGTTCTGCATCTGCTCGGCATTCTTGGCGATCACGATCAGGCAGCCGGTGCGTTCGCGGTAGAGGCCGAAGTTCTTCGAGCAGGAGCTGGTGATCAGCACCTCGTCGAGGTTCTCGGCCATCAACCGCACGCCGTAGGCGTCTGCTTCCAGTCCCTCGCCGAAGCCCTGGTAGGCGAAGTCCACCAGCGGCAGCAGGCCGCGCGACTTGACCACTTCCAGCACCTGCTGCCACTGCTCGCGGTCGAGATCGAAGCCCGAGGGGTTGTGACAGCAGGCGTGCAGCAGCACCACGTCACCCTGCGGCACCTCCTTGAGCGTCGCCAGCATGGCGTCGAAGTCGAGGCGGTTGTCGGCACTGACATAGGGGTACTTGCGCATCTCGATGCCGGCGGCGTCGAAGATGCCCAGATGGTTGGGCCAGGTGGGGTCGGAGAGCCAGATGCGCTTGCCCGGCAGGTTCGACTTGATGAAGTCCGCCGCTAGCCGCAGTGCGCCGGTACCGCCCGGCGATTGCGTGGCGCTGGCACGGTCGGCCGCCAGCACGGGGGAGTCGGCGCCCAGCACCAGTGGCAGCAGCACCTTGCCGTAGCGCGGATCGCCGTGCGAGCCGATATAGCTCTTGGTCTGCTCGTGCTCCAGCAGATACGCCTCGGCCTGCTTCACGGCGCGCATGATCGGCGTGTGGCCGTGGGCATCGCGATAGACGCCGACGCCGAGATCGACCTTCTGCGGATTGCTATCCTGGTTGTAGGCTTCGATCAACCCGAGAATGGCATCCCCGGGAACGCGCTCGATCTTCTCAAACATTGGCGTGCACTACCTCGTCGATTCTGGCGGCCATGGTGGTAGGCCGGTAGCGTCACCGGCCTGGCGTGTCGTACAAATTCTGGTGTGGATCGGCGACCTCGCGGAGCGCCGAGTTTCATGATGCCACCGCGCCTGCGCCTGCGCCACTCGTGGCGGCCGCTGCCGGCAAGCCGTCGAGCGCTGAGCCCGGCTCAGCTGAAGCCGACCACCTCGTGGGGCACGTAGGGGGCCTCCAGCGCCGCGATCTCCTCTTCGCTCAGGGTGATATCGAGTGCGCCCAGCGCCTGATCGAGATGATGTGCCTTGCTCGCGCCGACGATCGGTGCGGTGATACCGGGCTTTTGCAACAGCCACGCCAGCGCGACCTGGGCCGGCGACACATTGCGCTGCGCGGCCACCTGGCCCAGCGCCTCGATCACCGGGGCGTCTCGATCCTGGCCCAGGTTCCAGGCACGCATCTGCTCGTCGCTACGTGCGCGGGTGGTGCTGCCCTCGCTGCCCACCGCCTTGCTGCCGGCGAGAATGCCGCGCGCCAGCGGGCTCCAGGGGATCACACCTACGCCCTGGTCGCGGCACAGCGGCAGCATCTCGCGCTCTTCCTCGCGGTAGATCAGATTGACCATCGGCTGCATGGTGACGAAGCGCGTCCAGCCGTTGCGCTCGGCGACGTGCTGCGCCTTGGCGAACTGCCAGGCGTGCATGCTGGAGGCGCCGATATAGCGGGCCTTGCCCGCCTTGACCACCTCGTGCAGCGCTTCCATGGTCTCCTCGATGGGGGTGTCGTAGTCCCAGCGATGGGTCTGGTAGAGATCGACGTACTCCATCCCCAACCGACCGAGCGAGGCGTCGATGGCGTGGTGAATATGCTTGCGCGAGAGCCCGCGTTCGTTGGGCGAGCGGTTGCCGGTGGGGTTGTAGACCTTGGTCGCCACCACGACCTCCTCGCGCCGGGCGAAGTCATTGAGCGCCTTGCCCACTACGCGCTCGGACTCGCCGTCGGAGTACATGTCGGCGGTATCGAAGAAGTTGATTCCGGCCTCCAGCGCCTGCTGGATGAAGGGCCGACTCTGGGCCTCGTCGAGGACCCAGTCGCGCCAGCGTGGCGTGCCGTAGGTCATGGTGCCGAGACACAGCGGAGAGACCTTGAGGCCGGTCTGGCCGAGACGACGGAATTGCATGATGGGACTCCCGAATGCATGTACACCTTCTAACCTAGCAGCCAGCGCCTGGAACGTAGTGCCAGACACGCTCGTCGGGGAGCGTCGGGGTCGTAAGGTGTCGGCCGGAAGGTGGTGTAGTAAATTCCAATTTTGATATTTGAAATATCAATAAGGATATTTAGAAATGGTTATCGATGCGCTAGACTCGGTGGATATCAATGATCAAATGCAGGTGAATGGGCGCTAATGCCGATCTGCGGGAGAGTGCGATGATCACCGGTCCTCAAATGCGTGCCGCCCGTGCCCTGCTGGGCATCGATCAGCGTGCCCTGGCGGCGCTGGCGGGGGTGTCGGTGCCCACCATCCAGCGCATGGAAGCCAGCCCCAGCACCGTGCGCGGCGTCATCGGCAGCCTGACCAAGGTGGTGGAGGCGCTGGAGCGCGCCGGTGTCGAGCTGATCGGCGATGAGGCGATCAGCCAGGCCACCGGGCGCGGTGTGCGTCTCAAGACCGCGCCCGGCGAGTCTTAACCCCTAATCCCACCGCTATCATCGCCCACGCTGGACTCGAGAGGCCTCGCCAACATGAAGCATGTCCGCACCGCCAGGTCGCCGGGTTTCGCGGCGCTCTTCACCCCCAAGCTGGTGACCGTCCTGCGCGAAGGGTATGGGCTCGCCAAGCTGCGCGCCGATCTGGTTGCCGGGCTGACCGTGGCCGTCGTCGCACTGCCGCTGTCGATGGCCATCGCCATGGCTTCCGGCGCCTCTCCTGCCCAGGGGCTCTACACCTCGATCGTCGGTGGTTTCATGGTCTCGCTGCTGGGCGGCAGCCGCTTTCAGATCGGCGGGCCGGCGGGCGCGTTCATCGTGCTGGTGGCGGCGACCGTACAGGCCCACGGCATGGCCGGGCTGCTGCTGGCCACGCTGCTGTCCGGGGTGATGCTGGCGATGATCGGCTGGCTGCGGCTGGGCAGTCTGATTCGCCTGATCCCCTATCCGGTCACGGTCGGTTTCACTGCCGGGATCGCGCTGATCATCTTCGCCAGCCAGCTCAAGCCGCTGCTGGGGCTGACCTTCGCCGGGCAGGAGCCCGGCCCGCTGCTGGAGAAGCTGCCGGCGATCTGGCAGGCGCTGCCCACGGCCAGCCCGATCACTCTGGTACTGGCGCTGGCGACCATCGCTATCATCGTCCTGATCAAACGCTGGCGACCGCGCTGGCCGGGTATGCTGGTGGCGATAGCGGTGTCGGCGGGGGCGGCGACGCTGCTGGATCTACCGGTGGCGACCATCGGCTCCGCCTTCGGCGGGATTCCGCAAACGCTGCCGATGCCGTCGCTGCCGGCATTCTCCTGGCATCAGGTGATCGAGATTCTGCCCAGCGCCGTGGCCTTCACGCTGCTGGGGGCGATCGAGTCGCTGCTCTCGGCGGTGGTGGCGGATGGCATGAGCGGGCGGCGTCATCGCGCCAACTGCGAGCTGGTGGCGCAGGGCGCGGCCAACGTCGCCTCGGCGCTGTTCGGCGGTATCTGTGTCACCGGCACCATCGCGCGCACGGCCACCAACGTGCGCGCCGGTGCCGTGAGCCCGCTCGCCGGCATGCTGCATGCGCTGTTGCTGCTGCTGTTCATTCTGGTGGCAGCGCCGCTGCTGAACTACGTGCCGCTGGCGAGCCTGGCCGGGGTGCTGGCGGTGGTGGCCTGGAACATGGTCGAGAAGCACGCTTTCGCCAGCCTGCTGCGAGCGTCGCGGGGGGATGCCGCGGTGCTGCTGATCACTCTGTCATTAACGGTCTTTCGCGATCTGATCGAGGGGATTCTGGCCGGCACGCTGCTGGGTGCGCTGCTGTTCATCCAGCGCATGTCGCACAGCGTGGGGGCGGCGCAGATGCCCTGGGTGCCGGAGGACGTGGCGGACGCGAGCCTGGATTATCATGACTCGGGGCTATCGCCCGCCGACCCCGAACTGGTGGTCTATCGGCTCTCCGGCGCCTGGTTCTTCGGCGCCGCCACCTCGATCGAGTCGATCCTTTCGCGGGTATCCGATCGCCACCGCGGGCTGATTCTCGATTTCAGCCAGGTGCCCTTCATCGATGTCAGCGCCGCCCGTACCCTGGAGGGCGTACTCGGTGCCTCGCGCCGTGCCGGTATCCGCATCGCCCTGACCGGGACCCGCAGTGACATGCGCCGGGTGCTGTTCGCCAACGGCGTGCGGCCACCGCTGGTGCGCTATGAACGCTCCATCGAGGCGGCGGTGAAGAAGCTGCGCGGCTGACGGCGCGCTTGTTCATCCTGGATGATGATATGTCCCGTTCCGAACGTCTGTTCGACCTGTTGCAGGTATTGCGTCGTCACCGTCGCCCGGTGAGCGCTAGCGTGCTGGCCGAGGCGACCGGTGTCAGCGTGCGTACGCTCTATCGAGATATCGCCAGTCTGCGCCAGCAGGGCGCGCCGATCGACGGTGAAGCGGGCGTGGGCTATGTGCTCAATCCTGGCTTCCTGCTACCGCCGCTGATGTTCTCGGCTGAGGAGATCGAAGCGCTGGCGCTGGGCCTCAAATGGGCCGGAGAGCGCACCGACGGGCCCATGGGGCAGGCGGCGCGGGAGGCCATGGCCAAGATCGAAGCGATTCTGCCCGCGGCATTGCGCTATCGCTTCGAGGACGATGCCCTGGTTATCGTCCCCAGCTGGGAGCCCACGACACGGGAAGACCTGCCCCTGATTCGTCAGGCCCTGAGCGAGGAGCGCAAGCTGGCGCTGGATTACACCGACCAGACAGGGGCGAGGACAGAACGGATCGTGTGGCCGGTGAACGTGGGTTTCTTCGATTCGATCCGGGTGCTGACCGCCTGGTGTGAGCTGCGTAATGCCTATCGTCACTTCCGCGTCGATCGCATCCTCGGCGCCAGCATATTGCCCGAGAGAACTCCCAGGCGCCGTCACCAGATGATGAAGGAGTGGCGCAAAACCCTACTGACAAAAACTGACAGTGGTGAGCGTTAGAGTCTCCTGACACCCACCAGACGCCAGGAGAACACCATGAGCCGGGAATTGATCTTCTACACCAACCCCCAGTCACGCGGTAATACGGTGCAATGGATGCTGGAGGAAGTTGGCCAGCCTTACGAGACCCGAGTGCTGAGTTTCGGTGC
The DNA here is from genome assembly GCF_040536835.1 of Salinicola endophyticus. Lineage (NCBI taxonomy): Bacteria > Pseudomonadati > Pseudomonadota > Gammaproteobacteria > Oceanospirillales > Halomonadaceae > Salinicola > Salinicola endophyticus. The sequence goes on along the minus strand of NZ_CP159578.1, from coordinate 2,613,070 downwards.
CCCCATGAAAGCGCCCGATTACCTGGCCATCAATCCTATGGGCAAGGTGCCCGCCATTCGTCACGGCAGTGTCGTGGTCACCGAAGCGGCGGCGATCTGCGCTTATCTGGCTGACGCCTTCCCCGAGGCTGGCCTGGCGCCGATACCGCCTGCGCGTGGCGACTATTACCGCTGGTTTTTCTTCACCGCTGCCTGTGCTGAACCGGCCATGTCCGACCATGCCGCCGGCTGGAAAGCCGATACCCCCGAGATGCAGCGACAGTCTGGCTACGGGTCGTTCGAGATGACCTATGACGCACTGGCATGCTGGTTGGCCGGACGCTCCTTTGTCGCGGGTGAGCGCTTCAGTGCGGCGGATGTCTATCTGGTTTCGTTGCTCAACTTCGGGATGACGTTCGACGCGATTCCGCGTCGGCCGGAATTCGACGCCTACGTCGCCCCGTTGCTGGAGCGTCCCGCCAAAAAGCGGGCCGAGGCGAGAATTGCCGAGTTGATGGCCGAGTCTGATCCGACAGCCCCGTAGAGATGCCGGGCCACTGCCTCAGTGGCCCCGCTCCCGACAGGCCTGGCGGCATAGCGTCCATCACCTCGGCTAGGCAGAGTCACCTGAGAGCGGCTGGCGGACTTCGGCCGCAGATTCGTCGCTGGCGATCCTGACGGCCAATGGGTTTGCGCCTACTACCTCGGCTAGGTGTAGGGGCTCGAATGTTCAGTTGACGAAGAGGGGGCGACAACTATTAAGTGTTTTTATGCGACGTATTACCCGTCGCGGCCATCACTCCCGTCCTTTCCACCATCGGGGCCGCCGGCGCCACCCTTGCCACCTTCCCCTCCCGGACCAGCATCACCGCCGTCACCTCCGTTACCGGAGCCACTGCCGTTACCGCCATTGCCTCCGTTGCCTCCCTGGCTGCCGCCGTTGCCGCCATCCCCTCCGTCGCCGTTGCTGCCGGCACCGGCGTCGCCACCATTGCCGCCATTGCCTTCACCGCTGGCATTGCCTCCATCGCCACAGTCGCTGGCTTGGGCCTGAACTCCATCGATACCCACGGCCACCGCCAAGAGAACGGGCGTAACATGCAATGACACGGCCAGCAGACCAGCTGACAAGAGTTGCTTTCTGGACATCCTCAGAGCCATGACTGCCGCCTCCCGCGATCACTGTTATCCGGTCGAGCTACTGCCGCTTCCGGCGTCACCACCATCGCCCCCACTGGATCCGTCTCCTGATCCACCGTCGCCTCCGTCACCACCGTCTGCACCATGGCCGGCATCGCCACCTGAGCTACCGGTCCCAGAGGCCCCGCTGTTTCCCCCATGGCCTCCATCGCCACCGTTCGAATGGTTTCCGGATCCGGCATCGCCACCATCACCACCTGCAGTACCTGTTCCCCCGTCACCACTATCACCACCATTGGCGGCCAGGGTATAGGTACTGTCTAGAGCCGAGCCTGCTTGCGAGACAGGAGATACCAGAGGGAAAACCACCAGGGGAATGATCAGCAATTCTTTCCAGGGGGGCTTTGGCGTGCTCATGATTTACCCATCCTTGCCATCAGCTCCAGGTGCACCGTTGCCACCGTCGCCGCCATCTCCACCGTTGGTGCCGTTGCCACCGTCGCCACCCTTGCCGCCATTCTGGCCTATCTTGCCGTTGCCACCATCGCCCCCGTTGGGGCAGTCGGCAGTGCCTTTGGCTCCATCCTGTCCCGCGGCTCCATCAAGCGAAGCACAGTCGGGACTGATTGGGTCGCTGGCCAAGGCAATACCCGAAGTGCCAATAATGAAGGTGGTCAGAGCAATCATGAGCGTCTTCGAAGGCTTCATCTGCTATCTCCTTTTCCGAGGCAAAAGATAGGATTAGCCAATCCCGTTGCCGTTGCCGTTGCCGTTACCGGTGCCGTTACCGTTGCCGGAACCATTGCCACTGCCATTGCCGGTGCCTCCATCGCTGTTGCCGTCGCCACCCGCGGAGCCATCACCACCGTCGCCGCCATCTGCACCATCACCACCGGCTCCGCCGGGTGAGCCATTACCGTCGCCACCGTCACCGCCATCTCCACCGGGTGAGCCATCTCCACCATCACCGCCATCACCGCCATCACCGCCATCACCGCCATCACCGCCATCACCGCCATCACCGCCATCACCGCCATCACTGGAAGCCACCAGAAGATGCCCAGGTGCCTGAGTAATACCCGGTCCACTGTAGTCTGGGGTTGAGAGAGATCCTTCACTAATGGAGATGCCGGCGTGGGCAAAACCCGCAAATCCGACAGAGAGAATGACAGCGGGCAAGCGGCACTTGAAGCGAATTTTTATGGCTAATTCCTCAAGTCTGTTTTAGATAACCTCCAAGTGCATTAAAGTCAGTCGTGAGGTAAAAGTGGCTGTAGGTTTGACAGGTTTTAATGGGTTGTCTGTTTTTTTATGTGGCCCTGGGACGGTTCGTCTGCAAGAAGTAACCCGCAGTGTTGTCGGCTTTACTGATAGTTACCTCTACTGCTACGGCATGTTTCTCCAGGATTGGCTGGATTTGGTGCTCTGTATGCTCAAGTTGTCTATAGGGATTATTTTCTACCGGCAGCAGAGAATTTTTATAGCACTTTATTCGGGAGCAGGTTCATGGACACCAAGCTGCATAAGCAAGCCGCGGCTACACCCAGGATTCGTGTTGAGATCCAGGCCGCCCCTGCCTGCATCTCGAACGCTGCATCAGCGTAGTGCTTGGGTGTTAGCGATATGACTTTCAGCCGTTGGCACCATCGAGAAGACATCCAAGATCCTCCCTCTACGCGTCCCGAGACGCTCTGGGCTGGTCGGCGAACTGGCGGCGCGCATCGAGTCGGTAAGCGCTCCGTTACCCGGATCGTCATGACCTGAAACCGTAACCTTGGCATAATGCGGCGCTTCACGAGCACCCGCGGCAGCGCCATGGGCGGGTGCGGTTTTTCCTGTCTGGAGTCGACATGACCGCCTGGAACAAGCTGCTGGTCGCGACGACGCGGCTGCTCGATCTGCATGACAGTGCCCACGAGCCGGGTTCGCCCTTCGTTCAGGTCACCCAGGAGCAGCGGCGCGGCCTGCGTGACGGCTACTGGCTCGACCTGGGCTGCCTGCTGCTCGACTACCTGCTCGAGGTGGATTTCGCCACCAACAGCGCTTTCGTCACCCAGCGCCGCTGCCTGGCGCATCTACGTGGCGAGTACCCGTCGCTGCCGGCGGACGATCTGAGTTTCGTGATCAATCTGCTCGCCACCCCCAGCGAGATCCACTATCGCGAATGGCAGGCCGGCCCCGCCGGCGACGAACTGGCCCCGGGCGAGCGCAGCGTGCGCAGTACCAAGCGCACCGCGCTGATCGAGAAGCAGGGACAGACCGGCCAGGTGCGCCTCACCCCGAGCGGGCGCCAGGCGGTGACCCTGGCCAGTCAGGTCGAGGATCTGCTCTATTCCGAGTATGACGCGGCCAAGGTGGTGGCGGCGCTGTCACGGGGTGACTATGCCCGGGTGCCCGATATCACCCAGCAGATCCTGATGGCGATCCGAGCGCTGACTCAGGAGCTGCGCCGGGTGCGCGAGAACCCCACCCACGAGGGCAAACTGGCGGCGCTGGAGGAGAACGAGCGCCACTACCACAACGCCCTGAGCACGATCCAGAACACCCTGCTGAGTGCCCGCGCCCAGCTCGCCGCTCCTGGCGTCGCCGAGCACTTCGCCCACTGGGCCGAGCAGCAGGAGACGGAGTGGGACCTGCGCATGCTCTCGGGGGCGATCGGCCGCGTGCTCAACGCCATCGAGAACCTCTCGCGGCGCCTCTCCGAGCTGCTCTCCGACATCGCCGAGGGGCGCATCCAGTCGATGGGCGTGATCGACTTCGCCGGGCTGGCCCAGCGTCTGCTGCTGGCGCCACCGCCGCAGCGTCTGCAGGACGCGGTGGTGGCGCGCATGATGCCGCTGGGTACGCAGGTGGCGATGCCCCGGGTGGAGACGCTGCTGCCGCTGGTGGAGACCCGCCGCGCCGAGCGCAGCGGTGCCGCGCTGGTGTTCGACGAGGCCGGCGACCGGCCCGGGGCCGATCCGCTGCTGGCGCGCTATCTCAAGGCGCGTGGCCCGGCACTGCGCCAGCGTCTGCGCCAGGCGCCGTTGTCGCTGCCTGAAGCGCTGCGTGAGGGGTGGCACCGCTTCGACGACGAAGCGCTCGACTGTCTGCCCCAGCTGCTCAACACCTTCGTCGATACCCAACTGCTCGACGATCATCTCAGCGTGGGGATCGACGACACGCCCTTCGCCATCGAATTGCCCGACGGGCGCCGGATCGAAGGCGCCGTCACACCGTCGCTGCGCGTACGCGAGACGACGATGCCAGACCAGGACGTTTGACTATGAACATGATGGAAATGGGCGAGGTGGTCGCCTATCTGCTGCGCTATCGCACCGCCGAACGCGTCCCCAGCGGCGGTCGCAAGCGGCGCGCTGCGCGCGAGGGTCAGCTCTCCGAGCGTGACGTCTGCGCGCTGATCGATGACGCCCAGGAGAGCGAGCGCGAGGCACTGCGCGACTTTCTTGCCGGCCAGGGCATGCGCCTCAAGGTGTTCGAGGCCGGTGACTATCCCGGTATCGCGCCGGGCTCGCGCTTCTTCGCGCTGCTGCCGGACCCGGAGCTGGAGCAGCCGCCGCTCTATACCCGCGATGCGGTGTTCGAGGCGCTCAAGCTGCGCCAGGAGAGCCGCGCCGAGCTGGCGCTGTGGTATCTGCAGCTGTGGCTGCTGCTGCACACCCTGATCTACACCCGACTCAACCGCGCGCTCTCGGATGTCAGCCGCTATCAGGAGGCGACTTTCGTCACCCGTGAGCTGGTCGAGCTGGTGCGCGATCAGCTCGAGATCCTGCGCGGGCTGGGCGAGAGCGCCCCGGAGAACAGCCGGGTGCTGCTCGACGAGCGCGGCGAGGATATCCCGCGCCGGGTCAAGGCGTTCATCGATCTGCTGGTACGCGCCGGGCATCTCGACCTGGTGCGCGAGTCCGGCGACGAGGACGTGTGGCAGCAGACCCTGCTGGGGGCACTCGAGGCCGAGCAGATCGGCGTGCACCACCTGACCCATCTGATCGAACTGACCGCCGCCGAGGGTAGCGACGGCGAGCGCTTGCTGGCGACGGCAGAGACGCCTGACACCGAGGCAGACGCTCAGTCGAGCGCCGCTGAAGTCCAGCCCGATTCCGCTGAAGCCCAGCCCGGTGTCGCTGAAGAGAGCGAGGCGAACGCGATGGCAGCGGACGAGCCCGTGGCCGAGGAAGACGAGGCCGCAGCCGCCGGGTCGGAAGACAAGGCCCCCGGTGGCCAGGAAGACGAGGAGCCGCGTCAATGAGCGTCATTCACCGCATCGAGATCGCCAACCTGCTCAACAAGCATGGTGATATCGCCTCGCCTTGGGAAGCCAAGATGCGCCACCTGCTGATCGATCTGCGCGGGCAGTCGAGCGCGATCAGCATGGAGAACGGTTTCGGCAAGACCACCATGGCCGAGGCGCTGATCGGCATGCTCTCGCGCGACCGCCAGCTGCTCACGCGCACGCGGCGCAAGTGCTCGCCCTCCAAGGTCGCCGGTGAAGCGCGCAGCTGGACCCATCTGCGGGTCGAGTTCCGCGCCCAGCAGGGCAGTACCCAGCAGGACGACATGCTCGCGGTGGCCGGCGAGGAGGTCTCCGGCGAGACCTTCGTCTTCGGCATGTACGGCTACAGCGACGGCAGCGGGCTGGTGTTCTACCACTATCCGGGTCAGCTCTCCGACGTGCCGGTTCACCATATCACCCGCGATGGCAAGCTGGCGCTCTACGCCAATGCCGATTTCCAGAGCCTGATGCGTGCCCATGGGGTCACCCGTGCCACCAACCGCGAAGAGTGGCTGGAGGCGGTCGGGGTGCACATCTCGCGGCGCGAGCTGGCCCAGCTGGCGGCGTTCCAGAAGGAGGGCGGTGCCGACAAGAGCCAGATCTTCAACGCGATCAAGCCGCGGGCCGGCGAGAAGGCCGATCAGGCATTCTTCTATGAAGTGCTGGCGCCGCAGATTCTCTCCGGGGCCACTCGCGGCGAGACCGACGAGGAAGAGGAGCTGATCGAGGACGTCATCCTAAACTCCGGCACCCGCATCACCGAGCTGCGCCACCGCCTGGCCGAAGCCGAGAGCGACCAGCAGCGCGCCGACGACAAGGTCGAGCGGCTCGCTACCCTCAACGAAGAGGGCGAGAGCCTGCTCGAGTCGCGGCGCCAGCTGGCCGCGCTGGACGCCTCACTGCTCGAGGCCGAGCGGCTGCTCGGCGGCCAGGCGTTGGCGCCGCTGCCGGGGCTGCCGGGGCAGCGCGACGCCGGTGAGACGCTGGAAGCCGGCGTCGCCGAGGCGGCGACCGGGCTGGCCTGGGCGATCGGCGACACCGAGCGTCCGCGGGTCTCCACCTGGCTGCTGGCCAAGCTGAGCCGGCAGGCCGAGCGCAACGTGCGCCTGGCGCTCTCCGAGCGCGGGGCGCGGGTCGACACCCACCGCCGCCTGGTGCATCTGCCCCAGGCGAGCTGGATCGTGGCGCGGGACATCGGCCATGTCGCCTTCGATCAGGCGCGCGCCTGGCTGGCCGACAGCCACGCCTTCGCCGATGACGCCGCCCGCTACCGCGCCCTGGGCGTGCTCGACGAGGCCGCCGAGGCGTTCGAAGGGCTCGACGGCAACCGCTTCCGTGAAGAGGTGATCGCCGACCGCGAATATCGCCGTTCGCTGCGGCTGGACGCCGAGCAGCTCGACGAGTCGCTGGAGCGCCTGGAGCAGGAGCGTGAGCAGCTGGAGTCGCGTCAGCGCGACTTCATCGACAACCAGAGCGTCTACACCCAGGCGCTCGCCGAGGGGCTGTTCAGCGAAGCCGAGCTGGAGACGCCCGAGGCGAGCCGCGAAGCCGCCCGCGAGGCGCTGGAACAGGCGCGCCGCGAGCATGCCGAACACCTCGGACGCATGGGCGAACTCAAGCAGCCGGCGCAGTGGTACGCGGCCTTCGAGCGCGAGCACCCTGACGCCACGCCGGAAGAGGTGCTGGCCCTCAAACAGGAGCGTCAGGAGACGCTGGAGGCGGAACTCGGTGAGTGGGACGCCCAGGCCGCCAATCTCAACGGTCAGCGTGAACGGGCCCGTGAAGCGCTGCAGGCGCGGCGCGAACAGCGCCAGCGACTCGAGGGTGAACTGGCGCCGCTGGCCGCCGGGCGTCAGGCGTGGCAGGCGTTCAATGAACAGTGGCCGGCGCACTCGGCGATCGGCTTCTGGGACGCGCGGCGCACGGCGCTGAGCGAGCATGAACAGATCCTGGCCGATGCGCGGCGCGAGCTGGCCGATATCGACGCCCGTCTCGAACGCCTGGCGCCGTTGGAAGATGCCGCCGAGCGCTACCGCCATTGGCATGCCGATGCCGCACCGGTACATCTGCGCGACACCCTCTACCGTCAGTCGCGGGAGTGTCAGGATCGGCTGCACGAACTGAGCCAGCAGCGCAGCGAGCTCGAACGCCTGGTGCAGGCGCAGACGGACTTCGACGACTGCAGCGAGCAGTCGCCGGAGGTGTGGCTCAAGGATGCCAAGGCGCGCTATCCACGGCTGCTGCGCGAGCGCGATGGCCTGGACGGGGCAATCGAGGCCCGTGAGCGCTATCTGCAGAGCCTGAGCGGCGATCCGCTGGCCCGGCTGGCGGCCGAGAGCGACGCGCAGCGCCTGCTCGAGGCGCGCGAGATCGATTTCCGCCCGCTGCACGAGGTGCTGGCCGCGGTCGAGGCTGACACCCAGGTACGCCGTGACTGGCTGGCCCAGGCCGCGGGGCAGCTGTTCGCGCCGGTGGTCGAGGGCGAGGACGCGGCGCGTGAGGCAGCGCAGTGCCTGATCGATGGCGGCTGCGGGGTGCCGGTACTCGAAGGCGAGCGGCTGCGCGCTACGCTGGCCCGCGGCGAGCTGCCACTGGGGGCGATCCAGGGCGTGGAGACGCTGGCGGTCAAAGCCGCGCTCGACCCGGCCTATCTCACCGCGCTGCGCGACGAGACCCAGCAGCGTCTCGAGATCGACCGCCAGCGCCTGGCGGCGCTGAGCGCCGAGATCGAGCGTCTCGACCCGCACGGCGAGCGCTTCGCCCTGGCGCTGCGCGCGGCCGAGGCCGTGAGACGCGAGGCAGCGGTGGAACTGGCGGCCCTGGAGGAGCGCCAGGCCCACCTCCTCGCTGAGCAGGAGGCGCTGACACCGCGCCTCGGCGAGGCCGCGCTGAAGGCGATCGACGACTACCAGCGCTTTCTCGAAGAGGGGGGCGAGGCGGCGCTCTCCGCGGCGCGCCAGGCGCGCGTCCAGGTCGAGCAGCGGCTCGCCGAGCACGCCCCCGAGCGGGAACGTCTGGCGCGGGAGTTCGAGACCCACGGCGAGGGCTGGCTGGCGGCGGAGCGCTTCGCCAGTGCCGGCGGCGTCGAGCGTTTGGAGGAGATCGACGCCAGCCTCGCTGCAGTGGCCGAGGAGTCGGCGGAACTCGAGGAGACCCTGGCCGAGCTGACGCTGGAGAGCGAGGCGCTGGACGCGCGACGCGACAGCCACCGCGAGCAGCTGCGCCAGCTGTTCGCCGACGGTGAGCGCGAGCGTCTGCGCCGGCTGGCGGCCTTCGTCGCCGAGGGTGGCCCGGACTTCATGCAGCAGGCCGAGCAGCGCGAGGCGGCGCTGCAGGCCGCCCTGACCGCCGCCAACCGGCGGGCCGACTTCGATTTCGAGCGCATTCGTGCCTTTCTCGATGTGCGCGACGAGAAGGGGGGCAACCGCACCCTGGAGCGCGATATCGGACGGCTCAAGCAGACGCTCAAGGAGACCCGCGACAAGCGCCGCCACAACGGCCGCGAGCAGGAGGCGCTGGAGAGCCGCCTGACGCGCCACCAGCAGGCGCTCAATATCACCGACCAGCTTGCCGTGGCCTGGCTCGAGGTGCTGCGCCAACTGCCCGAGGGCTGGGCCGAGCGCGCCCTGGCCGATGCCGGCGCCGGCTGGCCGCAGGACCACGCCGAAGCCGAACGCCTCGACGCCGCCCTGGCCGACTGGCGGCGCTGGGCGCATGCCTCACTCGACCCCGAAGATAGCGATGCCTTCGACCCGGCGGCGTTCGAGACCTGTCAGCAGACCCTGCTCGACGGGCTGGGAGGGCTCAATCTGGGTGAACGCGCGCGCAACCGCGAGCGCCAGGCCCGCGATGTCGGCGCCCGCGAGAAGGCGCTGGCGCTGTCGCTGGAAGCGGCCAGCGCCAGCCGGCTGTTCAACGAGTCCGAGCGCGCCCGTCTGGGCACCCTGGAAGGCGTCAGCCACGAGGCGCTGGAGTCGCTGCGCGGTCTTCACCGCCAGCTGCAGGGGCAGCTCGACGAGCACCGCACTCGGGTCGCCCGGCTGCACGCCTCGCGCGAGCAGATCGAGGACACTCTGGTCGAGCGTCTGAGTTCGATCATCATCGATGCCGCTGGCAATCTCGAGATCCTCAAGCGGGTGGCGAGCCGTTCGAGCGACGGCGGGGCCTACTTCGAGGTCAAGGCAGCGCTGATCGCCGACGACGCCGTGCGTGAACTGATTCAGCAGCTGCTGGCGGATATCGACGCCCATCTGGCGGTGCAGCGGCGGCGTCTGGAGCAGTCCGGCGAGGCCGCCCAGGGCAAGGGTGGGCGCGACGACGAGCTGACCCGTCAGATCCGTCGGCGCATCTATCGCGGCCTGTTCCAGGCGGTGAGCATCCGCATCAAGCACGATGCCATTCGTCCGCACGGGCGGCTGTTCTCGCTCAACGAGGACATGTCGGAAGGGCAGCGCGAGGCGGTGTCACTGATGTGGCTGGTCAAGCTCTCGGAGTTTGCCATCGAGCGCGAGCTGCGCGAACTGCCGGGGACCCAGAAGCGCCGCGCCCGGGCCAGCCGCGAGAGCGTGATTCTGCTCGATGGGCTGTTCTCCAAGCTCTCCCACCGGCGCCTGATCCAGGATTCGCTGGAGTCGCTGCGCAATACCCGCGGGCGCTTCCAGATGATCGGGCTGATCCACAACCCCAACTACGAGAACGATCCCAGCATCTTCCCCACCTATCTGGTGGGTAGCGTGATCGGGGGCCAGCAGGGGCAGGGCGGCCACGTCATCGTGCGCGACGGTCGCCAGGTCGCGCCCGAGGAGGCCGGGCGCGGTAGCGGCGAGGCGAGCCTGTTCGGCATCCACGTCACCCCGGCGACTGCCGAATAGCGCCGGGTGGCCTAAGCGCTGCGTGGCCTCGGCGAGAGGCCGCGCAGCGCGGCTCTCAGTTCAGCTCAGCGCAGCACCTGGTTCAGCTCAACGCGGAGCGTCGTAGCGGCCCTGGCGCGAGTGCGAGAACACCACCTGCCACAGCTGCAGCTCGCGGGCGCGGAAGGCCCCGGCGCAGGCGCCCAGATAGTAGAGGAACATGCGCTTGACGCGCTCGCTGTAGCGATCGGCGATCTCGTGCCAGTGGAGGAGCAGGTTCTCCTGCCACGCCATCAGGGTGGTGTCGTAGTCCGGGCCGAAGTTCTGCCAATCCTCCATGACCAGCTTGCCCTCGCTGGCATCACTGATCTGCTGCACCGAGGGCAGTACGCCGTTGGGGAAGATGTACTTGTTGATCCAAGGGTCGGCGCTCACCTCGTTGGTGTTGGAGCCGATGGTATGCAGCATGAACAGCCCGCCCGGCTTGAGCAGCCGCGTGACGGTGTCGAAGTAGGTGGCGTAGTTGCGCTGGCCGACATGCTCGAACATGCCGATCGAAACGATGCGGTCGAATTCGCCGTCGAGATCGCGGTAATCCTCCAGCAGGATCTCCACCGGCAGTGCCGCGCAGCGCTCGCGGGCGAGCTTGGCCTGCTCCTCGGAGATGGTGATGCCGGTCACCTCGACACCATAGTGGCGCGCGGCGTGCTCGGCGAAACTGCCCCAGCCGCAGCCGATGTCGAGCACTCGCATGCCGGGTTCGAGCGCCAGCTTGCGGCAGGCCAGGTCGAGCTTGGCCACCTGGGCCTGGTGCAGGGTGGTCGCCTGCTTCCAGTAGGCGCAGGAGTAGCACAGGGTGGCGTCGAGCATGCGCGTGAACAGGTCGTTGCCGAGGTCGTAATGCTCGCGGCCGACGATATAGGCGCGGGCCTTGCTCTGCAGGTTCATGAAGCTCGAGCGCAGGCGGTAGAGCAGTCTGCCGGCGGGGGTGTGGGCGGCACCGCCGAGCCCGTGGCGCAGCAGGCGGTGCATCATCTCGTCGATGCGTTCGCACTCCCACCAGCCATCCATGTAGGCCTCACCGAAACCGATCGAACCCTGGCGCACGATGCGTGAGAACAGGTCGGGGTGGTGGACGCGAATGTCCCAGGGCTGGCGGCCATTGAGGGTGACGCCGGAGCCTTCGAGCATCTTCTCGATGGTATGACGGGCGCGGGTATCGGGTAGCGCCGCGGGGGCTATGGGTGAATTGCTGGTCATGATCGTTCCTGGCATGGGGCGCGCTGCGCTTCCCGACCGCATGGCAATGCTAGGGCGTGCATGCGACGGAACCCGTGCGGGAAAGGCATGAGATGACGCGAGTGACGGCCTGTCCCGGTCGGCTTCCCGGTTCGCCTAAAACGACCCGAGCGATGAACGATGTCGGCGGAGCGCGGCGTGCCGCGGTCCCTGGTTCGCTAGGCGGTGTCTGAAACGTCGACGAGCGAAGGCCACATGAGGCAGAACCGGGCGCCAGGACGAGCCGTCCTGCGCACGTGCCGAATGCTGTTCGGTGAGCCCATGTTCGATGTCGTTACTGTTCAGGCGTGGCCTAGCGTTGACTCGTTGGCGAATGTTGCCATTGAGTAACTACATTGCATGCTAACGTCTTTGCCTCTCTTATCGTAGCGCGCCTGAGCGATTATTCCAGGCTCTGCGCTGCGCCTTTGTCGCGCCGTGCCTCTCGGATGGCAACAGCGTCATCAGCGGCGAGGAAACGGTGGCAGTGCTAGGCTCGTGCTGAGCGGCCGGTTGTGATCGGCGATATCAGCGCATTCGGATGAGCGACAAGCGATGAGCAGCGACGTGAACAACGAAATGAGAGTGCCCATGCAGGTGATCGTGGATCTCTGCGTGGTGCCCTTGGGTGTCGGGGTATCGGTATCCGAGTACGTGGCGGCGTGTCAGCGGGTGATCGACGACTCGGGTCTCGGCTATCGCATGCACGCCTACGGCACCAATATCGAAGGGCCGTGGGACGAGGTGATGGCGGTGGTCAAGGCGTGCCACGAGCGGGTCCATGCAATGGGCGCGCCGCGCATCACCACCACACTGAAGCTGGGTACCCGCACCGATCGCGAGCAAAGCATGGACGACAAGGTAGCGAGCGTCGAGACGCGCCTGCGCCCCCCCGACACCCCCGAAGAGTAGGGCCCGTTCACCGTTCGGCGGCGACCGCCGCGCTGGCTGCGGACAGAGGCTGGATTCGGGCAGTGACACAGGCGCAGACAAAAAGTCGGCCCCGGGCGAGCGCGCCGGGGCCTGAGTCCCTGAGTCTCAGGGGGCAGTCGCTCAGCGGCAGCGGATGGTCCAGGTCGCCTTGTAGCCGTCGCCTTCCTGGGTGGCTGCCTGTAGCTCGGTATCTTCGTTGACCGTGGCGCCTTCCATCTGGGCATTGACTTCTGCCGCCTTGCTGGCGTCGTCGTTGGGCCCGAGGATCTGCTGCTTGACGATCACGAACTCCTCACGATCTTCTGACTCGCACTGCTCCAGAGCACGCTCCTTGGCGTTCTCCAGCGCCTCGTCCTGGTCGTCGCCCAGGCCGGTGACCACGTACTGGGAGCTGTCCTTCTCCAGTGAGCTGCTGTCGCTGGCGCAACCGGCCAAAGCGGTCAGCGAGAGGCCGGCGGCGAGGGCGATCAGCAGACGTTTGTCGAGAGTTGGAAGGGACATATCACATTCTCCTTGTGCACAAAATGCGGTACCTCATCCGGGTACCGGTAGGGTTGAGTCTAGAAGCTCGTGCCGTCTTCGCAAGTCGTTGGAAAATCTCGGGAAAACGTTGCCAAATAGCGACACTCGAGGGGCGTTGCGCGCATCTCGCCCCTGACATGAGCCGCGCCAATCACGTGGGCGCGCCGGGGCCTGTCGACGCCTCCATGGGCAGCAGCCAGTCGTCGCTGGCGGAGAACAGGTGCACGGTGAGCGCGTCCAGCAGCTCACCGCCGTGGCGCCAGAAGTGCCAGTAGAGGGGCACGTCCAGCGGCCGGTCGGGATCGAGATCGACCAGCTCGCCGCGCGCGAGGGCGCTCTGCGCCTGGCACTCCGGAATCAGCGCATAGCCGATGCCCGCCAGCACCATGTGCAGTACCCCCTCCGACGACGGGCACAGATGGTGGGGGAACGGCTCCTTGAAGCCCTGGCTGTCGAGATAGCGCTGCTGCAGGCGGTCGTCGGGGCCATAGAGAATGGCCGGTGCCTGCGCCAGCGCCTGGGTCGAGACGCCCTCGGCGAAATGGCGCTCGGCGAAGCCGGGGCTGGCGGTGACCCGGTAGCGCATGAGACCCAGCGGGCGCGAACGGGCGCCCTGGACCGGACGCGCGGTGGCGCAGATGCAGCCGGCGACCTCGCCGTCGCGCATGCGCCGCAGGGCCACCTCCTGATCGTCGACTACCAGGTCGAGCAGCACCCCGCGGCGGTGGCAGAAGTCGCCGATGGTCGGCGCCCACCAGGTCGCCAGGCTGTCGGCGTTGATCGCCAGACGCAGACGCTGGGTACCCTCGCCGAGGGCGGGGATACGGTCGAGCAGGTCGTGCTCGAGCAGACGCACCTGCTGGGCGTGGTTGAGCAGCCGCTGGCCCAACGGGGTGGGCAACAGACGCGGCGTGCGCACCACCACCGGCTGTCCCAGGCGTGCCTCGAGCAGTTTGATGCGCTGCGACACCGCCGACTGGGTCAGGTTGAGCTGCTGCGCCCCGCGTTCGAACCCGCCCTGGTCGACGATCGCCGCGAGGGCTTCGAGTAGCTTGTAGTCGAGCATTAGCGTTCCTAATGATTCATTAGGGGTTTTAACTTCAATTAATAGAGCATAGCACGCCATCCTGCGACCCTCTGCCCATCCGAGGACCCTCGCATGAACCTCTCCGTCGAGGCTGGATTCGCTCCTGGGGCGCTTGCCGCGGCGCCGTTTGTCGTCTCACTGCTGCAGGGGCTGCTGATCGGGGCGGGTTTGATCGTGGCGATCGGCGCCCAGAATGCCTTCGTCCTGCGTCAGGGGCTGCGGCGGGAATACGCGCTGCGGGTGGCGGCGATCTGTGCGCTGTGCGACCTGGTGCTGATCGCCCTCGGCGTGGCGGGGTTCGCGCCGCTGCTGGCGTCTAGCCCGCTGTTGATGCAGCTGGCGCGCTGGGGCGGTGTGGTCTGGCTCGTGTGGCAGGCGTGGCTGGCGCTGGGGCGAGCGCGTCACCCGCAGGCGCTGTCCCCGACGGCAGGGGGCGTTACCAGTGCGCGCCGGGTGGTCCTGGCGACTCTCGGCGTGACCTTGCTGAATCCCCACGTCTACCTCGACACCCTGGTGATGCTGGGGCTGATCGGCAACCAGCAGGCGAGCCCGCCGGCCTTTGTCGCCGGCGCCGCGCTGGCCTCGCTGGTCTGGTTCTTCGGTCTGGTGGGGTTGGCCCAGTGGCTGGCGCCACGTCTGCGCGACCCGCGCTGGTGGCGTGGCATCGAGCTCGGCGTGGCGCTGGTGATGCTGTGGGTGGCGCTGCATCTGGCGCTGGGCTGACGGCGCGTCTGGCCGCGCGGCCCAGGGCCATGCCGTCCAGCGGCGCCTTAGCTCAACCGATCTGTATATCGCCGCGCGCATAGCGCACGCCGCGGGCCCGCCGTGTGGCCAGGAAGTAACCCACTGAGAGTGGCCCCACGCGCCCCAGCAGCATGGTCAGCCCGAGCAGGAACTGACCCGGCAGCGAGAGATCGCTGGTGACGCCGCGCGACAGCCCCACGGTGCCGAAGGCGGAGACGGTCTCGAAGGCGAGATCCAGAAACGGTTTGTCGGCGTCGGTGATAGTCAGCCCGAACAGTGCCAGCACCACCAGCAGGACGCCCGCCAGGGCCACGGTGATCGCCTTGATCACCGTCTCCTGGGGGATCGAGCGGCCGAACGCCGTGGGCTGCTCGGTGTTGCGGTAGAAGGCGCGGGCGGTCAGCAGCAGCACCACGAAGGTGGTGATCTTGATCCCGCTGGCGGTGGAGCTGGAGCCGGCACCGATGAACATCAGCACCATGATCAACAGGGTCGAGGCGTGGGTGAGCGACCCGGTATCGAGGGTATTGAAGCCCGCGGTACGCGGGGTGACCGCCTGGAACCAGGCAGCCTGTACCCGGCCGAAGATATCGCCGATAGCCCCCAGCGTCTTGGGGTTCGACCACTCCAACCCGAGCAGGATGGCGGTGGCGATCAGGTTGAGCCACAGCGTGGCCAGCAGTACCACCTTGGTCTGCATCGCCAGGCGCGACCAGCGGCGCTGACGATAGATGTCGCTGACCACCACGAAGCCCAGGCCGCCGACGATGAACAACAGTGTGATCACACCGTTGACCAGCGGATCGTCGACCTCGCCCATGAGGCTGTCGGACCAAGTCGAGAAGCCGGCGTTGTTGAACGCCGAGACGGCGTGGAACAGGCTGTTCCACAGGCCCAGGCGCCAGCCGTACTCGGGCACCCAGTGGGCCGCGAGTAGCGCGGTCCCCAGGCTCTCCACCAGCAGTGCGAACAGGATCACCAGACTGACCAGGTGGCGGACGTCGCTGAAGGCGATCTCGCCGAGGGCCTCGCGTACCAGGTTCTGCTGCTGGATCGGTAGGCGTGCGCCGATCAGCAGGACCGTCAGCGCGGCGAAGGTCATGAAACCGAGCCCGCCGATCTGGATCAGCACCAGCAGCACTGCCTGGCCGGTGAAGGTGAGATCGTGGCCGACGTCGATCACGCTGAGACCGGTCACGGTGACCGCCGAGGTCGCGGTGAACAGCGCCTCGTGCCAGGCCAACGGGCGCACCGCGCTGCCCGGTAGCCACAGCAGCAGCGCCCCCAGCGCGCACAGCAGGGCGAAGCCTATCAGCAGCACCTCGGGGGGTGACAGACGCAGGACGCGGCCGTGGGGTGCCCGCCGCAGCGGTCTCACTAAGCGTTGCCAGCGTCTCATCGGCGCACCTCCGTGTAGCGGGCGGCAGCCCGCGAGGCGCCGCTCATATCTGCTTGCCGATTTCGCGCAGGGCGTCGAGATCGCCCATCAGGACCAGGTTGTCGCCGGTCTGCAGCGTGGTGTCGTCGGCGGGGTTCTGGATCACCTCTTCGCCGCGCTTGATCGCCACCAGGAACAGCGAGTCACGGTCGATCGCCAGTTCGGCCACGCTCTTGCAGTTGTCGACCAGTCGTTCGGTGGTCTCTACCTCGACGATGAACTGGCGCTCGCCGAGGCGGATGAAGTCGACCATGGCGTGGTAGTTGAGGCTCTCCGCCACGCGCACGCCGGCGTCGTACTCGGGGTAGATGACGCGGTCGGCGCCGAGCCGCTTGAGCAGCTTGTAATGAGCATCGCTGTGCGCCTTGGCCCAGATCTCCTTGGCTCCCAGCTCCTTGACGTGCAGGGTACAGATCACGCTCGCCTCGAGGTTGCCGTCGACATCGATCACCACCGCGTCGTAGGCCTCCAGCGACAGCTCGGCGAGCGCCTTCTCGTCGGTGAGATCGGCGATCACGGCGTGGTCGAGCAGGTCCGAGAGGGCATCGACCCGCGACTCGTCGCGGTCGACGCCGAGAATCTGGTTCTGGTGACGCTTGAGCTCGCGGGCCACGGTACTGCCGAAATAGCCCAGGCCGAGAATGGCGAATTGCCGGGACATCGATCACTCCTCGTATCGCCCGCCACGGTGCGGACGCAGACCCGCAGCTTGGCACAAGCCGCGGCATCGGCCAAACCGTGGGGCGCACCGTCACCCACGGCATGCGCGGCTGTCGCATCGGCGCCGGGCCGACGGTACAATCCCCGCCGCATTTTCGCAGGCGCGGCCATCGGGACCGTGTCATCGCGCTCCATTCGCTGCCTGGTCCGTCAGGCGCGCTTTGCGTTCGAGGAATCATGACCGACACCGCACCCACCAAGACCCTCTGGCTCGGCCGCTGGGGTTTCGTGCTCGCCGCCACCGGCTCCTCCGTGGGCCTGGGCAATATCTGGAAATTCCCCTATATGACCGGCGAGTACGGCGGCGGCGCCTTCGTGCTGGTCTATCTGCTGTGCATCGCTGCCATCGGCGTGCCGGTGATGATGGCCGAGATCGCCCTCGGCCGCCGTGGCCGCGGCAGCCCGGTGGATGCGATCCGCCGGGTGGCCCGGGAGTCGGGGCGCAGCGGGCTGTGGTCGGCCTTCGGCTGGATGGCGATGCTGTGCGGTTTCATGGTGCTGTCGTTCTATGTGGTGGTCGCCGGCTGGTCGGTCTCCTATCTGTGGAAGGCGGTCACCGGCGAACTGCAGGCGGATAGCGTCGATGGCATGGCGGCGATCTTCACGCAGAACAACGCCAACCCCTGGAACCTGGGCTTCTGGAGTACCCTGGTGACGATCGCCACCATGGCGATCGTCGGCAAGGGCGTGCAGGCGGGGATCGAGCGCAGCGTGCGCTGGATGATGCCGGGGCTGGTGGTGATGCTGGCGATCATGATCGTCTATGCGCTGTTCAGCGGCGGCTTCGGCGCGGGCTTCCACTTCCTGTTCGCCTTCGACCCGCAGAAGCTGACCGGGCCTGCGGTGCTCGCGGCGATGGGGCATGCCTTCTTCACCCTGTCGCTGGCCTCCGGGGCGATCCTGACCTACGGCGCCTATCTCCCGGCGCAGCAGTCGATCGGCCGTACCACGCTGACGGTGGCGCTCTGCGACACGCTGGTCGCGCTGATGGCGGGGCTGGCGATCTTCCCGGTGATCTTCGCCAATGGCATGGATCCGGCCTCCGGCCCCGGACTGATCTTCATGAGCCTGCCGTTGGCCTTCGCGCAGATGCCTCTCGGCGGTGTGGTCGAGATAGTGTTCTTCCTGATGCTGGCGGTGGCGGCGTTGACCTCGGCGATCTCGATGATCGAGGCGACCGTGGCCTGGCTCAACCAGAGCCATGGTATCGCCCGGCGGCATGCCGCCTGGGGCGTGGGGATCGTGCTGTGGCTGGTGAGCACGCTGGCGATGCTGTCGTTCAACATCGGCGCCGACTGGACCTTGGCCGGCAAGACCGTGTTCGACTGGCTCGACTTCCTCACCTCACGGCTGATGATGCCGCTCGGCGGATTGGGCACGGCGCTGCTGGCCGGCTTCGTGCTGCGGCGTGAGGTGGTGCGCGAGGAGCTGGGGCTGCCCGGCGGCGTATTCGCGCTGTGGCAGTTCGTGATCCGCTATGTCAGCCCGCTGGCGATCCTGGTGGTGTTCCTGGATGCGCTGGGCTGGCTGGGCGCCGGCTTCGACCTGCGCTGGGTCGCGGCGATCCTGCTGCTGGCGCTGATCGGCGAGATCGCGCTGGGGCGCGCGACGCAGCGTCAGGCGTCGTAACACCCATCGAGTGAGGCAGATCTCTTGAGAAGCCCTCTGCGCCGCGGGGCTCGCGGCGCAGAGGGCGGGCTCGACCGGCAGTGTCAGTCGTCGATCGACCAGGTCACGTTGACCCCGGCATCGATGTCGATCTCGCCGCTGCGGTACTCCGCTGCGCTACCGGCGCTATCCTCGGCGGCGGCGCGCATCATCATCTGCGGCTTGAAGCTGGGCGCGGTGGTCTCCTCGACGCTGATCACGTCGCCGAGATCCACGTCCAGGGTCTTGGCCATCAGCTTGGCCTTGGCCCGGGCGCGTTCGAGCGCCTGAGCCAGTGCCCGGTCATCGGCGGCGTCGCTGTCCTTGAGCCCGTAGGTGACGCCATCGAGGGAATCGACGCCGGCCGTGGTGAGGGCATCGAGTACCCGCGGCAGCCGCTCCAGATCGTCCAGCGTGAGGGTGATCGGACGCTCCAGCTGGGTGCGCACCTGCGGCGGCTGAGTGTCGTCGCCACGCTGCGGTGACGGTACATAGTCAGGCCGCACGCTGAGCGATCCGGCGCGGATGGCGTCACGCGGAATGCCGGCCTTCTCCAGCGTGCGGATCAGCTCGCCGGTGCGCTGCTCGAGCCGCTCGCGGGCCTGCTTGAGCGCGGCGGCGTCGCCGCTGGTCTCGCTGCCCTGGGCCTGCGCCGGGGTGCGCTCCCACAACCGTGCATTGAGGGTCGCGGTATCGGGGGCGACGCTCAGGGTGGCGTTGGCCTGGACGCG
The DNA here is from genome assembly GCF_040536835.1 of Salinicola endophyticus. NCBI lineage: Bacteria > Pseudomonadati > Pseudomonadota > Gammaproteobacteria > Oceanospirillales > Halomonadaceae > Salinicola > Salinicola endophyticus. The sequence goes on along the minus strand of NZ_CP159578.1, from coordinate 2,593,728 downwards.
CAGCTCATGCGGGGTCTTGTCGGCCAGTGCCGGGGTGGCCAGGCTCAGGCCCGCCAACAGGCCAACGGCACCCAGACCGAGGGTCCGCGGCAGACGGCGCGTGAGCGGGCGGGCGGCGTTGGAGCGGTAGCGAATCATGGCGTTTCCTTACTCGCGTTACTGACTTCCAGAGTTCACGGTGCCGGTGGCAGCAGAATGCCATCGCCGACGCACGGTGGGCTTAGCCTCTCATGCTATGCTCGCCGGCGCCCATGTCCCAAGCGAGAAGGGTCGCCATGCGCGCTTTTTCCCCAATCATTCGTCTTATCGCCAGACATCTGCCCTGGCATCTCGGCTTTTTTCAGGCGCAACGTCCCTGTCGGCCGCGATTTTCGTGGCTGGCCCATGGCTGGGGGGGCGTCCTGCTCGTTCTGTTGGCGTTTCCCGCGCAGGCGCAGATCCGGGTGGTCGACGATCAGGGTGACACGTTGACGCTGGCCGCGCCGGCCCAGCGTATCGTCGCGCTGGCGCCGCATCTGGTCGAGGATGCCTTTGCCGCCGGGGCCGGTGCCGAGCTGGTCGGGGTGATCGCCGGCAGCGACTATCCACCGGCGGCCCGCGAGCTGCCCCGGGTCGGCAGCTATCGCGGCATTCCGCTGGAGACGGTGGTCTCGGCGCAGCCGGATCTGGTGCTGGCGTGGGGCAGCGGCACCCCGGATGCGCTGGTGCGCAAGCTCCAGGCGCTGGGGATTCCGGTCTACCGCAGCGAGCCGCGGCGGCTTGCCGACATCGCCGGCAACCTGCGCGATATCGGCCTGCTGAGCGGCCATCCGGCGGTGGGGGAGCGCGCCGCCGCGCGCTTCGAGCGCGCCCTGCTGGAGAGTCGCCAGCGGCTGACGCCGGCGCCCCGGGTGTTCTATCAATTGGGGCAGGCGCCGCTGACCACCCTGGGCGATGGTCAGATCGTGACCCGAGTGATCCGCCACTGTGGCGGTGAGCCGCTGTTTGCCGATGCCCCGGTGCTGGTGCCGGAGATCGGCTGGGAGGCGCTGCTGCTGGCGCGCCCTGAGGTGATTGTCGCCGCCGCGCGGGACGACGCCTGGCAGGCGTTCTGGGCCGGGCACGAGGCGCTGCCGGCGGTGGCTGCCGGCACTCTTTACAGCCTCGACCCGGACGCGATCAGTCGTCCCGGGCCGCGGCTGGCGCAGGCCGCACGCCAACTCTGTGCGAACCTGGCCGATGCCGCCGCGCGGCTGGCATCCCTCAGCCCCGGTCAGCGGCAGGCCCAGTAGACGACACGCGCAGTCGTCGCGGGCTCAATGGTCGTCGTTGCGATCAATAGTCGTGGCTGGGGTCAATAGTCGATGCCGCGGCGGGCCTGGATGCCGGCATCGAAGGCGTGCTTGACGTCCTGCATCTCGCTCACCGTGTCCGCCATCTCGATCAGCTCACGATGGGCGTTGCGCCCGGTGACGATCACGCTCTGCTCCGGCGGCCTGGCGGCGATCGCCTGGCGCACCGTGTCGATATCGAGATAGCCGAACTTGAGCATGTAGGTGATCTCGTCGAGCACCACCAGATAGACCTCGGGATCGGCGAGCAGGCGCGCGGCGTCTTGCCACACCGCCTGGCAGGCGGCGGTATCGCTCTCCCGGTTCTGGGTCTCCCAGGTGAAGCCGGTGGCCATGATCGACACTTCGAGACGGGTGTCATCGGCCAGCCGCTCGCGCTCGCCGCACTCCCACAGCCCCTTGATGAACTGCACCACGCCGACGCGATAGCCGTAACCCAGGGCGCGGGTCACCGTGCCCCAGGCGGCGGTGGTCTTGCCCTTGCCGTTGCCGGTGAATACCAGCAGCAGGCCGCGCTGCTGGTCGGCGGCGGCGATCTTGTCGTCGACATGGGCCTTGAGTTTCTGCATCGCGCGCTGATGGCGCTGCTGCCGGTCGGTCATGCTGGCTCCTGTCTGGCGATTCCTGTCTGACGGTGAGATACGCGCGAGGGCATCGCGTTAGTCGGCGGGCGTGGCCGGCGGCGGCGGATAGCCCAGGGTCTGGGCCAGGGCGGCGGCGTGGGTGGCGATCCACCCGGCCGACAGCGGGCCCCAGTCGTGGATCACGTAGCGCCCGCTGAGGTGGCGTGCGCCGGGCGTCTGCTCGAACTCGCAGCGGATATCGAGCTCGCCCAGGGCGGCGAGGGTGTCCTGGGCGGTGCGCCGCGGCATGCCGGTGGCGGCCACCAGCGCCGGGACACTGGTGGCCAGCCCCGCGTCGATCAGGTAGGCGACGTAGAGACGGCGATAGAAGCTGGTGCGAGTCTTGCTGAGCGACATGCGCAGGGCTCTGGCTGCTGGCTGGGCGCTCATCCTACGATATGCGCGCAGCGACGACGAGCCCGCCGCGGCGGGGCTCAGCCTTCCATCACCTGCTGCATCAGCGGGCGCTGCTCGCGGTACCAGGCGGCGAAGCGCTCGATGCCGGTCTCCAGCGGCACCTGCGGCACATGGCCGGTGGCTTCGCGCAGGCGTGTGGTGTCGGCCCAGGTGCGTTCGATGTCGCCCGGCTGCATCGGCTGGAAATCGCGCGGTGCGCGGGCGTCCAGGGCGCTTTCCAGGGTGTCGATGAAGTCGAGCAGGGCCACCGGGTCGCCGCGGCCGACGTTGTAGAGCGCGTGCGGTGCGTCGGTGTCGCCGGCGGGGGCGTGTGGCAGCAGCCGCACCAGGCTCTCGACGATGTCGTCGATATAGGTGAAATCCCGCGCCATGCGGCCATGGTTGAACACCGCGATGGGGTCACCGCGCAGCAGGCGCTCGGCGAACAGGCAGGGCGCCATATCCGGGCGCCCCCAGGGGCCGTAGACGGTGAAGAAGCGCAGGCCGGTGGCGGGCAGGCGATGCAGGTCGGCATAGCTGTAGGCCATCATCTCGTTGGCGCGCTTGGTCGCGGCGTAGAGCGACGCTGGGGTATCGACCGTGTCGCTCTCGCAGAACGGCAGCCGCTGCTGGCGCCCGTAGACCGAGCTGGAAGACGCGTAGAGCAGATGCTCGACCGCATGGCGCTGGCACACGTCGAGCAGGTTGAGAAAGCCGGTGAGATTGCTGTGGCCGTACTGGTGCGGGTGACTGACCGAGTAGCGCACCCCGGCCTGGGCCGCCAGGTGCATCACGTGGGTGAAGCGCTCCCGCGCGAACAGTGCATCCAGCGCGGCGAGGTCGGCGATATCCTGGCGCACGAAGGGCACCTTGCCGAGGCGTTCGAGGCGCGCCTGCTTGAGCGCCACCGCGTAATAGTCGTTCAGGTTGTCCAGCGCGACGACGCTATGACCCTCGGCGGCGAGGCGCCGGGTGAGATGAAAGCCGATGAAGCCGGCGGCGCCGGTGACGAGAATTTTCATGCAGGATCCTGAGGAACGGGGCCGACCATGCCGGCGCTCAAGGCGCCGGCGTGGTGTTGCCGCAGAGCGCCGACTGGCCGGCGTGGAAGAGTGCGCGGGTGGGCAGGATATCGAGCTTGCCGCCGCGGTAGTCGAAGGTGTGCACCGCGCTGACGTCGGCGATGTAGCGCTGCCAGTCACGCTCGCGGCCGACGATCCAGGCGTCCGGGTGGGCCTGATGCAGGGCGCAGGCATCCTGGGGCGAGCCGAGGGTCGCCAGCGGCTGCGCCAGACGGCCGGCGAACTGGAAGGTGGCCTGATAGTTGCCGTCGAAGGCCACCGGTCTGCCTTCCAGTTGCAGTTGGGCGATCAGCTCGCCGGGGCGGGTCACGTCGTAGCGCTGCCATAGCGGCGCCAGCATCAGCTGCGCCAGGATCAGCAGCGCGATGCCGCTGCCCAGCGCCAGCCCGCGGGCGGCGATACTGCGCTTGGCGGGTCGCCAGCGCCACACGATCGCCCCCCAGGCGATCAACGCCAGGCTGCCGAACAGCGACAGCGTGGTGGCATCCAGCACGCCATGGCCGAACAGCGTAAGGCCCAGCCCCAGCGCCCCCAGGGCGATGATCGCCGCGGCTACCGCGCGCACCCGGCGCGGGCGCTCGTCCTCGGATTGCGCCAGCCGGTCCATCACCATCAGCGCCAGCGCCGGCAGCAGCGGCATCAAGTAGTGAATCTGCTTGCCGCTGATCAGCGAGAACAGCACGAAGGGCACCAGCGCCCAGATCCACATCAGCCGCTGGTGACGCTGGCGCGGCCGGCGCGGCCAGGCTGCCGGCCACAGCGACCACGGGAACAGCAGTACCGGCAGCCACGGCAGATACCACCACAGCGGCCGGGCATGGGCCATGGAGTCGTGCAGGCGATCGACGCTCTGACCCCACAGCAGCTCGCGGGCGTAGGCGTGCCCACCGATCACGGCGGCGCTCAGGGCCCAGGCGGCGAGCATGGCGATGCCCAGGGCCAGGGCCAGCAGCAGGCGCCGGCGCCCGCCGGGACCCAGCGGCTCGGCGCGCCACCAGCGCAGGCCGAGCAGGATCGGGCCGAAAGTGACGAACACCGCCGGGCCCTTGGCGAGCAGGGCCAGGCCCAGCCAGACGCCGCAGCGCAGCGCGCGCCGAGGCGTCAGGGCGCCGCTCACCAGCGGGCTGATCGCACCCAGCAGGCAGGCGGTGAGCAGGATGTCGAACATCAGCGCGCCGCTGTAGAGGTTCCACATCAGCATCGCCATCAGCACCAGCGGTGCCACGCGGGCGCGGCTGCCGGCATAGCCCAGTCGCCGGGCGATGCGATAGAGGTGCTGCATCGCCACCAGCGCCGCCAGCGGCGCGATCAGCTTGGGCCACCAGGCGTTGACGCCGAACACCCCCCAGCCGGCCTGGATCAGCCAGAACAGCAGCGGCGGCTTGTCCGAGTAGGGCTCAGCGTTCATCAACGGCAGCACCCAGGAGTGGGCGTGCCACATCTCCCAGGCGACCGAGACGTAGCGGGTCTCGTCGATCGGCATCAGCGGACGCGACAACGCGCCGATGACCGCCAGCGTCCATAGCAGGGCGATGGCCAGCGTATCGCGGTAGCGAGCGTCCCAGCACAGGGCGGGGAGGCTTAGGCTTTTCTTCAAGGTCGTCATCACGGCTCTGGGCTCTCTACCTGACTCGGCGGCTACTGTGTACGCTGAGTCTTAACGCAATATTACTGTCGAGAGGTTCCGGGGCGTGGACGGTGTCAGGCGTGCCGGGTCAGCGGCAGGCTAAGGAAGCGTTAAGCTGAGTGTGACTCAATGAGCGCGTGATAGCGTTGCCTGGAGTCGGTCATCGGCTCGCCGGCACGAGTTCGTACGGCACGCCGGGCGAACAATGCTCGCCAGATAACGAAAAGGAAGTGGACGACGACGATGCGCGTACTGTTGGTGGAGGACGATCCGCTGTTGGGGGACGGCATTCGCACGGCCCTGATTCGCGAAGGCTACGTCGTGGACTGGCTCACCCGCGGGCGCGAGGCACTGGAGGCAGTCAAGATCGAGCCGTTCTCGCTGGTGGTGCTCGATCTTGGCCTGCCGGATATCGATGGTCTGGCGGTGCTCAAGGAGATCCGCCGTCAATCCGCGCTGCCTGTTTTGATCCTGACCGCCCGGGATGCCGTCGAGCAGCGCATCGAGGGCCTCGATGCGGGCGCCGACGACTACGTGCTCAAGCCCTTCGATTTGCAGGAGCTACTCGCCCGTATGCGCGTGGTGACCCGGCGTGCCGAGGGACGTTCGACTCAGCTCTTGACCATCGGGCGGCTCTCCATCGACGAATCCCGGCATGAAGTCACCTGGAAGGGCGAACCCGTCATCCTGGGCCGTCGCGAGTTCGCGCTGCTGCTCGAACTGGCGCGCCATCGCGACAAGGTAATGGCCCGACCCAAGCTCGAAAGCCTGCTCTACGGTTGGGGAGAAGAGGTCGGCTCCAATGCGCTGGAGGTGCATGTGCACCACCTGCGGCGCAAGCTCGACAAGCAGCTGATCACCACCGTGCGCGGCATCGGCTATCGGTTGGACAGCCGCGTGGCATGACCTCGATTCGACGTTATCTGAATTGGGCGCTGGCCACGCTGCTGCTGGTGGTGATGTCGCTGGCGGTGACCGCGGCCTACTTCGTCACCCGCCACGAGATGGAAGAGATCTTCGACGCTCAGCTGAGTCTGCAGGGGCGTATCGTCGCCGGCCTGGTGACCGAGCGCACCACCTCGGACGAGTACGCCAAGATCGCCGCGCAGCTCTCCCAGCCGGGCCACTTCGCACGCTGGTACGGCAGCACCGGCAATCTGCTCACCGACCTGGCCGCGCCCGCGCTCTACGACCACGAAGAGAAGATGCTCTCGCTGGGGGTGTGGAGCGACAGCGGCCGGCCCATTCTGATGGGCGCGCGCTGGCACGACGATGCCGATGGCACCAGCTTCCCTGCGCCCCGCCACGAAGGCCACCGCTGGGTCAGCTATCAGGGGCATCGCTGGCGCACCTTCAGCATGCCGATCGCAGGCGGACGCTGGCTCAGTATCGGCCTGCGCGATGCCTTCCAGAGCGAGCTGTTCAACAAGGTCGCCCTGGGCAATTTCGTGCCGCTGCTGCTGACGCTGCCGATCCTGTTGTGGCTGATGGCGCGTCTGATCCGGCGCGGCCTGGCGCCGATCGAGGAGCTCTCGCGTCAGGTCGAGGCGCGTGACGAAAAGGACCTGCGCCCGATTCGGGTCGCGGTGCCCCAGGAGCTACAGGCGCTACGCGGCGCGCTCAACGACTTCATCGACCGGCTGGGGCAGACCCTGGAGCGCGAGCGCCGCTTCACCGCGGACGCGGCCCACGAACTGCGCACGCCGCTGGCGGCGCTGAAGATTCATCTCGATAACGCGCGTTTCGGCGAACCCAGCGCGCTGGACAAGGCCTACAACGGGATCGAGCGGCTGCAGCGGGTGGTCGAACAGCTGCTGCTGCTGGCGCGCCTGGAGTTGGATGATCAGGGCGCGGTGCCAGAGACGGTGGAACTGTCGGCGCTGGTGCTCGATCTGGCCGCCGAACTGTGGCCGCTGGCGGAGTCGCAGCAGCAGACGCTGGAGATCGCCGAGACCCCGGCGCTGAGTATCGAGGGCAATGCCACCGAGCTGGGCATTCTCATCCGTAATCTGCTCGACAATGCGCTGCGCTATACCCCGGAGGGGGGGCGGGTCGAAGTGGCCATGGGCCAGACTGCGGACCGGCGGCCGTGGTTGTCGATCCGCGATAGCGGTCCGGGGATCCCCGAGGCGCTGCTCGAGGCGGTGACCCAGCGCTTCCAGCGTGCCGCCGACCAGCGCATCAGCGGTAGCGGCCTGGGGCTCTCCATCGCGGTCGAGATCGCCGAGCGTCAGCAGTTGACTATGAGGCTGTCCAACCGGCCCGAGGGCGGCCTGGAAGTGCGGCTGTTGTGGCAACGCCCCATGGCATGACGTCGACGGCGAGCATTCGCCATTCAGTCTTTCAGTCTAGCCATATAGTAAGCATCGATCATTTCCCCATCACGCATGGCGTAGCGCTTGGCGGTGCCCTCGATGTCGAAACCGAACCGCTGGTAGAGACCAATCGCCTTGTGATTATCGACGAACACCGTCAATTCAATTCGCGTGATCTGCAGCCAGTTATCACACAGGTCGATCATGGCGGCCATCAGCGCCTTGCCAATGCCCCGTCGATGAAATGCCGGATCGACGCCCATGCCGATGGTCGCGCCATGCCGGCGCCGCGCCACGGTGAAGCCGTCCAGCGTGAGTTGCCCCACCACGCGGGTCTCGATACAGGCCACCAGAATCACAAGGCTGGGGCGCGTCTCCGTTAGCCGTTGTTGCCAAAGGGTGGGTGACTGATAAGGCAGATGGAGTGTATCTGATTGAGTTTCTGGCTGACTGTAGAGTTGCGTCAGCGCGGCAGCATCGTCTGGTGTCGCGTGGCGGATCGTGACCTGGCTCATGAATCGGTTCTCGGGCAAAAGCGAATAACGTCGGAACAACTCAGATCGAAGGCTGAACCCTATGGGCGAGGAGGTGCGCGCTAGGCCGAGCAGAGACGTCACTCCCTTCTTCCGTTTTCTCAGAAATCGCCGGATCTGCCAATCCTTCGGGATACTGCGACGAGAGAACGTCTGGGACACGAAAAGTGCTTCCCCGGCCCTCGGGCCGGGGAGCGGAGCTCACAAGCGCGGGGCCTTGCCGTCAGGGTCGGGCAGGGTGGTGGGGGCGACGAACAGCGGGGCGGCGTTGGGGTCGCCCTGGCACTGGGATGCGGCGCGAGCCGGGATCAGCCACCAGTCGTCACCGTTCTGCACACCCATGTCTGTGATCTGATCGCGCGCGATACACGGATAGTCCTTGGCTTGACGCTCCATCGCGAACAGCCAGCGGTCATCGCCCTGCTTGAGCCAGGCGAAGGCGCGCTGGAACTGCTGGCTGGCCTGGGTCTTGTCACCGAACTGGACGCTGGGCTGGCGCGCCTGGAGCAGGAACTCCTCGTCGAAGTCGGGCAGCGCCAGCCACGCCTGGGGCCCGGTGGTCGCGGCAACCTGGGTCATCATGTCGCGCGGTGAGCGGGCGTGATCCTGCAGCGCATAGCCCCAGGTGGACCAGCTGAGCCAGAACAGCGCCAGCCAGCCGCCCAGTGCCCACAGCCCGCGCGCCGGGCGGGTCCAGGCCAGCAGGCCGACCCCCAGCGCGCCGATCACGATCCACCACGCCCAGGGGTCGACCTGATGACGCTCGGCCACTCGTGCCAGCGCCGGCAGACCGAATGCGCCGAGCATCCCGGCGAGCAGCAGTAGACCGGCGAGCAGCGCCAGCACCACGAAGGCGGCGCGATGCAGGCCGCGACGCCGGATCAGCCCGGGCAGCAGCGGCGCCAGCGCCATCACCAGCAGCGGCAGCGTGGGCAGCATGTAGACGCCGCGCTTGCCCGGCGAGAGCGAGAAGAACACCACGATAAGGACGACCGCGCTGAGCGGCATCCAGACCCGCGCATCGCTGCGCTTGAGGCGATGCCACCACGCCGGCAGCGCCCACGGCAGTGCCAGCACCAGCGGCATCCAGGCCCACGGCAGCACTTTGACGACGTAGTAGTACCACGGCTCCAGATGGGTCCAGGAGTCGGCGTAGCGCTGTCCGGTCTGCTTGAACAGGATATTGTCGCGGTAGGCGGCGAGCGCCGGGTCGCCGCTGAAGCTGGCCATCAGCATCATGGGGATGGCCCAGGCGGCGATGCAGGCGAGCATCACCCCCGGCCCCAGCAGCAGTTCCTTGATGCTCAGGCGCACCGCGCGGCCGCGATAGCCGAACCACAGCCATGCCGGCAGCAGCGCCAGCGGCAGGATACCCACGCCCTTGGTGATCACCCCGATACCCATCGCCGCCCAGCCGATCAACCACCAGCGCCGGGCCGGGCCGAGCAGGGCGTGGCGCAGCAGCCCGTAGGCGCCCAGGGTGGTGAAGAAGGTCAGCATCATGTCGATCTGCGCGGTCTTGGCCTGCAGCACGAACTGGAATGCAGTCAGCAGGGCCAGGCCCGACAGCAGTGCGACACGCCGCCCATGCAGGCGCCGGCCGAGGTCGACCACCAGCAGTAGGGCCCCCAGGGCGCTGAGTGCGGTGGGAATCAGAAAACCCAGGCGTACCGAGCCGGTCAACCAGATCGAGAGTGCCGAGGCCCACATGAATACCGGGGGCTTGTCGGGGTAGAGCTCGCCGCCGCGATGGGGGAACCAGAACTGGCCGGTACGCAGCATCTCCAGCGCGTTGAGGGCGAAGCGCGGCTCGTCGGCGGGCCAGGGATCGCGCAGCCCGATACCGATACCCAGCAGCACGATCGCCAGCAGTAACAGCAGCAGCCAGGCGCGCCGATAGTGCGCCTGGGTGGGGTCGTCGAGAAAAGATCGCATGGTCTTGGGCATCCGCTCAGGACGAGGATTGGCTGGGTGCGGCGCTTTCGCGCTTCTCGCGGCGAATCAGCATCAGATTGCGGACATAGATGATCAGCCCGGCGCCCTGGCCGGCAATGAACACCGGATCGCGGCGATAGAGGGCATAGGCGAGCAGCGTGGCGCCGCCGCCCAGACTGAAGAACCAGAAGGCGACCGGCACGATACTGCGCCGGGCGCGCTCGCTGGCCAGCCACTGGACGATGAAGCGCGCCGAAAACAGCGCCTGACCGACGAACCCGATCGCTACCCAAATCCACTCGGCACTCATGCGCGGGCCTCCCCGTCGAGCTGTTCGGGTGCCACCGTCGCGGCCGGGCGCTCGGTCATTGCCAGCGGCTCGATCGCCGCCGGCAGGCGGCTGCGCCGGCGCAGCCACATCACCCCGACCATGTCGACAAGACCGACCCACAGGCGGTTATTGAGACCGTAGTGCGAGGCCCCGGTGCCGCGCGGGCGGTGGTTGACCGGCAGCGACACGCACTCGCCGCCCTGGGCCCGCACCAGGGCGGGCAGGAAACGGTGCATATGGTCGAAGTAGGGCAGGTTGAGGAAGGCGTCGCGGCGCACGATCTTCAGCCCGCAGCCGGTATCCGGGGTGGCATCGTTGAGCAGCGCCGAGCGAACCCGGTTGGCGACCTTCGACGAGACTCGCTTGAGCCAGTCGTCACGGCGATTGGTGCGATGGCCGGCGACCATCACCACGTCGCCCCGGCAGGCGCGCTCGAACAGTCGCGGCAGGTCGGCGGGGTCATTCTGGCCGTCGCCGTCGAGGGTCGCCAGCCAGGTGCCGCGGGCGGCCCAGGCCGCCTGCCACACCGAGGTGCTCTGGCCGGCGCTTCGCGCATGGCGCAGCGGGCGCAGGCGGGAATCGGCGGCAGCGCGGCGCGTCAGCATCTCCCAGGAGCCGTCGCTGGAGGCGTCGTCGACCACGATCACTTCGTGCGCTATCTCCTGCAGGGCACGGGAGATTTCGTCGAGTAGCCCCGGCAGATTGCCGACTTCGTCCTTGGCGGGAATGAGAATCGAGAGCTGTGGAGAATGCATTGACGCTGAGTTCCTGGCGATGGGACTTTTATTGGACGCTCCGCCACGCCGCCCTTGCCGCTCCTGGCAAGAGGGCGCGCCGGCCGTGCGCTGGAGACCCGCCCTTTATGAAAGGAGAGTGCGCAAAAGGCAAACGATGGCACATCTTTTGCGACCATCGAATGCGAATGTCGCCATGATCGAGGCCATGACTTAAAGGAATCTTAAGAACGCGGATTCTCAGGAACGCGGAACCCTTATCGTGCCACGATGGTAGCTCGAGCAGAAGCTCAACTGAACAGATCCTGCTGGCGGTGAGGCGGGCGAAAATGGCGGGTGTCGAGCCCCTGGTCAGGGCGCCGCTGCAGGCCCAAGCGGCCGGCGGCCCGGCGAAAGCGCTGATCGATCATGTCGACGAAGATCCCCTCGCCGCGCATACGGTGGCCGAAGCGGCTGTCGTTGCTCGCGCCGCCACGCGACTGGCGGATCAGACTCATCACCTTGCCGGCGCGCTCGGGGTAGTGGGCTTCCAGCCAAGCCTCGAACAGCGGGGCCACCTCCCGCGGCAGTCGCAACAGGGTCCAGCTGGCGCTGGTAGCGCCGGCCTCGGCAGCGCGTTCGAGCAGTGTCTCTATCTCGTGGTCGTTGATCGCCGGAATCACCGGCGCCAGCAGGGCGCCCACCGGGATACCCGCGGCAGCGAGCTCGCCCAGTGTCTTGAGCCGGGCCGCCGGCGAGGCGGTGCGCGGCTCCAGCGTGCGCTTGAGCTCGTTGTCCAGGCTAGTGAGGCTGATGAAGACGCGCACCAAGCGCTGCTCGGCGAGTGCGGCCAGCAGGTCGCGATCTCGCAGTATCAGGGCGCTCTTGGTCACCAGGGTGACCGGATGACGGCACTCGAGCAGCAGCGTCAGCAGCTCGCGGGTGGTGCCGTATTCGGCTTCGATCGGCTGGTAGCAGTCGGTATTGCCGGAGAGGTTGATCGGCTGGCAGCGGTAGCCGGGCTTGCACAGCTCCTCGCGCAGCCGCGCCGCCATCCCCTGCTTGGCGATCAGCCGGGTCTCGAAGTCGATGCCCGGTGAGAGATCCCAGTAGGCGTGGCTGGGGCGGGCATAGCAGTAGATGCAGCCGTGCTCGCAGCCGCGATAGGGGTTGAGCGAGCGGTCGAAGCCCAGGTCCGGGGAGTGATTCCAGGAGAGTGCGCTGCGCGGCGTCTCGTGTTGGATCTGGGTGGGTATACGCTGGGGTAGCGCTTCCTGCCACCAGCCATCGTCGAAGGCTTCGGTATGGCTCGGCTGAAAGCGGTTATGCGGATTGAAGGTCGCGCCGCGGCCCTTGAGCGGGCCCGGTGACGCGGCGTAGGGATCGCGCGGTGGGGTGGGAGACGACATGACGACTCCGTGATCGAGTGCTGTTCAAACATACAGTATCACGGGGTCGTCACCACGCAAAGTGCCGGTCGCGGAGGCATGGCGCCGCTCGTGGCGTCAGCACACCCTCACCCGGCGTTGGCCGCCAATGGATGAGGGCGCCATCGGGATGGACAGTTACAGCGTCAGTTTGACGCCGGCCTCGACGTAGCGGCCCTGGGTGTTGTAGCCCTCGGCCAGGGTGTAGTCGCGGTCGAAGGCGTTATCCAGCTTGGCCGACAGTTCGACCTGCGGCGTCACCTGCCATGCCGTGCGCAGATCCACGATGCCGTAGCCGCTGACGGTGGTGTCGCCGTAAGGAGCGGTGTAGCGGGTGTCGCGGCGGTCGCCGGCGGCGCGCAGGGTGGCGCCGTAGCGCCAGTCGCCCAGGGCGTAGTCGGCGTCCAGACGGCCGAAGGTTCTGGCTCGGCGCTTCAGCCGCTCGCCGCTGTCGCGGTCTTCCGGATCCTGATGGGTCAGGCTGGCGCGCAGCGAGAGGCCGGCGTATTGCCAACCACCGCTCAGCTCGACACCGCGGATACGCGCGCGGTCGACGTTGTAGGGCACGAAGGCCGGGTCGAAGGCGATCAGATCGTCGATCCGGTTCTCGAAGGCGCTGACGCGCGCATTCCAGGCGTCATGCTCGATGGCCCAGAACGCCTCCAGGTTGCGCGAGGTTTCGGCGTCGAGGTCGGGGTTGCTGCCGTAGGGTCCGTAGAGGTCGATCAGGTTGGGCGCCTTGAACGCGGTCGAGTAGACCAGCCCGAGGCGCTGTGCCGGTGTCAGACGGTAGGCGTAACCGGCACTGCCGGTGGTCTCGTCGCCGAAGCGCGAATCGTCGTCGTAGCGCAGCGAGCCGCTCAGCTCATGGCGCCCGTACTCGCGCTGCAGCATGCCGTAGAGGCCGTAGTTCTCGCGGCTATCCTTGGCGTAGCGCCCGGTGAACGGGTTGGCCGAGTCGAAGTCGACATGCTCCTGGCGGTAGTCCACCCCCAGGGTATCGACGCCGTTGGCGCGGGTGAAGCTGTGCTGGATGCCCAGCTCGTTGCGGTGCGATTCGGTGACGCTGTAGCGCTCGCCGGCATAGCGCTCCTCGCGGCGCTCGTCGAAGTGTCCGGCGGTGATTGCCATGTCCCAGTCGGGGGCCAGGGCCAGATCGTAGCGGCCGCCGAAGGTCTGCAGATAGCCGTCGGTGCGGCAGTCGTTGCTGGCGGCGCTGGCATTGAGCGGGTAGCAGTCGTCGTAGTCGGCGTCGGTATCCTGGCGCAGCGCATTCAGGCTCAGGCTGGCGTTGGCGCCGAAGCGGTGCGACAGCCCTAGCTGAGCCCCGCCGCGCTTGAAGCCATCGCGCTCGCCGCTGGCGTCGCTGGCAAGGGCGTTGAAGCCGTCGCCGTCGCGCCGGAACAGACTGGCGTTGAGGCGGGTAGCGGTATCGCCGGTGGAGACGAACAGGTTCTGTTTCTGCGTGTGCTGGTCGCCCGCACGCAGCGACAAGGCGGCCTGGGTCCCTTCGCCGCCACGCCGGGTGAAGATCTGAATCACGCCGCCGATGGCATCGGCGCCGTAGGCGGCAGCGCGCGGGCCGCGCACGATCTCGATGCGCTGGATCGCTTCGACCGGCAGGAACTCCAGGCTGGCGCCGCCGCTGGTGGCGGCATTGATGCGTACGCCGTCGACCAGCACCAGGGTATGGTCGGATTCGGTGCCGCGCATGAACAGGCTGGTGACGGTGCCGTGTGCGCCGTTCTGCGTGATTTCGATGCCGGCGCGGTTCTGCAGCAGGTCGATCACGCTGTCGGCCTGGCTGCGTTCGATCTCCGCGCGGTCGATGATGGTGGTACTGGCGAGCACGTCGGCCTGCGACTGCGGCAGCCGGTTGGCGGTGACCTGCACGTCTTCGAGCTGCTGGGCTGCGGCGCCGAGGCTTTGCAGCAGCAGGGCCATGGCGACGCCGTGGGCCATGGCGGTAGGACGGTAACCCATGAAAGATGATCCCCAAACGCGTATCGGAACCGTTCTCGTGCGCGGCGCAGTGGCGCTGCGGGCGGTTCCTTGTGTTGCGATGACGCGATGGGAGGGAACGGCGTGACGAAATACGCCGGCCAACGCCTCCTGGGCGGCCGACGTGCGATGTCGTCACTGGTTTGAGCCCTCCGCATCAACCAGTGAAGAGAACGACGCCGGTCTCCGGACTCACGCGCGGTGATCTTCGATCACCCGACACCGGGCCTTCCCATGAGTGGATGGCGCGCCGCAAAGGAGGGCGCCGATGCTCACAGTGGCTGGACGTAGGCTTTGCACGAAAACTACCTGCGCTCGGCAATACTGCGTTAAAAATCGGCTCAAATGCTCATTTACACTGCGTAAACTCCGCGTTTTCGCCGATTTTTGCCTTGTCTTGCCTTCGCTCGCTGACTTTTCGTACAAACCCTAGAAAGTCCACCGGTGTCTGACACGATTACCGTTGCGGGGGCAGTACGGGGCTCTCACCCGTTTCCCGAACACGTCGCTCTCGACGCGCGGATTGTCGCAGCTTCTCGCCGGCCAGGGAAATGGCGCGCCGCGCACGGCTCACGAGCCGTCGCTACCGGTCTCTTGCAGTACCAGCTCCACCCGGCGGTTGCGTGCCCGGCCCGCGGGGGTGTCGTTGTCGGCCAGCGGCTCGGTGGAGGCATAGCCGATAGCGCGCAGGCGACCGCCATCAATGCCATCCAGGCGCAGCGCGCGTACCACGGCAGCGGCACGGGCCGCGGAGAGCTCCCAGTTGGAGGGGAACTGCTGGGTCGAGATCGGCACGCTGTCGGTATGCCCTTCGACCGAGATGGTGCCCTGGAACTCTTGCAGCAGCGGGATCATCTTCTGCAGCAGCGCGCGGCCCTTGTCGCTGACACCGACGGCGCTGGAGTCGAACAGCAGATGATCCTGGATGCGCAGATTGAAGCCGTGCGGAATCGCGGTCACCTGGACGCCGTCGATCTGCGGCAGTGTCTCGTCTACCGGGTCGGGCAGATCGAACAGCGGCACCGCGAACAGCAGGGGTGTCATTGGCACCAGCGGCGGAGGGGCCGGTCGCGGCGCGTAGAAGCCGACATCGCTGGCCACCGGGGCGGCCGTCAGTTGGCGCGGCGGATGATAGAAACCGCGTTGAGCGGCGCTTGGGGCGGCCTTGGGGGGTATGGGTGCCGGCACCTTGAGCGCCAGTGCGACCTTGGGCGCCGTGGGTTGCTCGGGGGAGGCGAGCTGGCCGCCGTAGAGCGCCAGCATCAGCACAAAGAAGGTGACCAGCAGCAGCAGCAGGTCGAGGTAACTCATCAGCCAGGAGTCGCTCTCGCTGCCACGCCCACCCTCGGCCAGGGCGTCGTCGTCGAACAGCAGTTCGGCGAAGGGGCCCCGCGCGGCGTAGTCCGTGCTGCCACTCATGAGGTCGGGGACGAGAGATCCGTGGCCGCGGCCTGGCGCGGATCACGCATCTCGTCGCGATGTTCGACGCGGTAGGTGTTGAGCGCCTCTTCGATGAACGCGGGCAGACGGCGCTTGCTCACCATCATGATGCCTTCGAGGATCATCGTCATCGCCATCAGTCGTGCCTCGGTGCGCCGCTCCAGCTTCACCGCGATCGGCTTGAACACCAGGTTGGCGAGCAGGATGCCGTAGAAGGTGGACATCAGCGCCACCGCCAGACGCGGTCCGATGATCGTCAGATCGCCGGCCTGGATCACCTCGAGCATGTTGATCAGCCCGACCAGGGTGCCGAGCATGCCGAATGCCGGGGCGTAGATCGCCATGGTGCGCAGGATCTGCGCCTCGGTGCGCTCGCGCGCCTTCACCCGCACCATGCGCCAGCGCAGCATCTCGCGGATCTCCTCCTCGCGGCTGTTGGCGATCACCATCTGCATGCCGGTTCGCAGGAAGGGATTGGTGACGCCTTCCAGCGCGCTCTCGATGGCGCGGATGTTGCCGCGGCTCCAGTGGCGCGACATCTCGACCAGCTGGTCGAGATCGGCGTCGAGCTCGCTCTGCTGGGATTCGCGCCGGAATACCACCGCGATCTGGCGGCACAGGCGCTGCATCTCGGCGAGCGGATAGCTGATGAAGCTGGCGGCCAGGGTGCCGGTGAGCACGATCGCCAACCCCGGCAGATTGAAGAAACTGCTCGGGGCCTGAGCGGTGAAGAGCACGACGGTCATCAGCAGTAGCGCACTGGCGACCATGCCGATGAGGGTGGAGGGATTCATGGACGGCTCGCAACCTGGAAACGGGCAGATTGGCATCATAGCCCGTGTCGGTCGCCGTCAAAGACGCTAACTGACGCGACTAACGGGCGCTTTTCGTACGCTGTGTCAGGCGCTGGCGCGGCTCTGGTCGGTCTCGCCCTGCTGCTGGCCGGCATGTTCGATGAAGCGTACCGGATCGTCGCTGATCACGCCGTCCACGCCCCACTCCCACAGCTTGTCGAAGGCGACGGGGTCGTTGGCGGTGTAGCAGAACAGCTTGATCTCTTCGTCGGCGATCTCGCGGGCGCGCTTGACCTTCAGCTTGCGCCAGTCCAGATGCAGGCTGTAGGCGGAGAGCCGCTCGGTCTCGCGCCACCAGCGCTTGGGGGCCTTGTCGTCGAGCACGCCCAGGCGCAGCCGATCCGGGTTCGACTCCAGCGCCCGTGCCGCGGTGAGGGCGTGGCGGTCGAACGAGGAGACGATCAGCTTCTCCGGTGCCAGGGCTTCCAGGGTCGGCGGCAGTGCCGCCTTGACCAGCTCGATCGCATTGCGCCCGCGGGTCACCTTGAGCTCTAGATTGAGCCCCATGTCGAGACGCTTGAGCAGCGCCAGCATCGCCTCGAGCGTGGCCATGCGTTCGCCGCGGAACTGCTCGCCGAACCAGGCGCCCACGTCGAGCCGCGCGGCGCTGGCGGCGTCGAAGCGGAACAGCTTGCCGCGCCCGTTGGAGCAGCGCTTGACCCCGGCGTCGTGCCACAGCACCGGGGTGCCGTCGCCGAGCAGTTGAACGTCCAGCTCTACCCACCGGCATCCGGCCGCATGCGCGGCTTGCACCGCCGCCAGCGTATTCTCCGGCGCGCGCGCGGAGAGACCACGGTGCGCGATATAGCGGGGTCCATCGCCCGGGGTGGGCTGAGGGGACGAACTCTGTGTCATGCGTCTCGAGTCTCCGGTGGGAGGTAAGCGGTGGCTGGCCGGCGGGGAGCGGCGGCCCCGAAATCAGGCTTGACCTTCGTCCACGTCGCGGTCGGCGTCAAGACGGGGCGAGGATTATTTGCGGGCACCCCCTCGTGTTGCTTGCTCAGGCGGCCGAAGAGGGCAATGTTGACTCATTCAAAAACAAACGATTCTCATTCGTTGATAATTATGCATTTCATTTGCAATAATCCACCGGCGTTCGCGGCGGTGGCTGGGGCGCGTGACGACTCGACAAAATCGAAAACAAGAGGCGAGACATGGGATCAAAGGGAACCGTCATGACCTGGGGCGCACTAGCGACACTGGCGGCGTCGCCGGGGGTGATGGCAGACAGTACCGATCAGGAGCCGATGGTGATCACGGCGACGCGCTCGGGTGCCGAACAGCAGGACGCTGCGCAGGTGATTCGGGTGATCACGCGGCAGGAGCTGGATCAGCAGCGGCGCATCACTTCCGACTCTTCCGAGATACTCAGCAACCTGCTGCCGGACTATTCACCGCCACGCCAGAAGATGAGCGGAAGTGGCGAGACCCTGCGCGGGCGTACGCCGCTGGTGATGATCGATGGTATCCCGCAGTCCAATCCGCTGCGGCCCACGGGGCGCGAGCTGCATACCATCGACTTCTCGATGATCGATCATATCGAGGTGATCAAAGGAGCCAACGCCACCAACGGACTCGGAGCCGCCGGCGGGGTGATCAACCTGATCACCAAACGCCCCGAGCCGGGCTCGCTCAATCAGCATTTCGAGGCCCAGCTCACCACGCCGACCTCCAAGCTGGATGGCGATACCAACAGTTACCGCACCAACTACGCTGTCAGCGGCAATCGCGGGCCGGTCGATTACCTGTTCTCGTTGAGCTACGAGGATCAGGGGCTGTTCCTGGACGGAGAGGGGGACGCCATTGGCGTCGACAATACGCAGGGCGACCTGATGAACTCCCGTGCCTACGATGTCTTCGGGAAGATCGCCTACTGGTTCGACGACGACCGGCGCCTGCAGTTGAGTGTCAATCGCTATCGTATCGAGGGGCAGAACGATTACGTCAGCGTGCTTGGCGATCGTGAAGCCGATGTCCCGACCACCTCGCGTCGCGGCGAGCCGGAAGGTTCGGCGCCCTTCAATAGTGTCTGGACCACCGGCATCACCTGGGACGACTACGATCTCGCCGGCATGCATCTCAATGTGCTGGGCTTCTATCAGGATTACGAATCACTGTTCGGGGCGACCAATTCCGGCACCTTCCAGGATCCTTCGATCGCGCCGGTCGGGACGCTCTACGATCAGACCATGGCCGAGACCCGCAAGTACGGTATCAAGACCTCGCTGACCAAGGAGGGGTTGTGGGATGACCGGGTCAAGCTGACCTTTGGCTTCGACGCCATGCGCGACGATACCGAGCAGTATCTGTGGGGCACCGATCGCACTTACGTGCCCAAGGTGAAATACACCGATCTGTCTCCGTTCGCCCAGGTCGACTTCAGCCCGATCGAGGCGCTGACCTTCTCGGCGGGGGTGCGTTATGAATACGCCAAACTCGATGTCGACAGTTACCGCACGGTGGCCGCCAACAATGGCGTGCCGGTGGACGGTGGATCCCCCGATTTCGACGAGACCCTCTACAACGCCGGTGTGGTATGGCGACCGGTGAAACACTGGAGCCTGTTCACCAGCTATTCCGAAGGGTTTGCCATTCCCGATGTCGGGCGCGTGCTGCGTGGTATCGACACGCCCGGACAGTCGGTCGACAGCTTCGAGAATCTGCGTCCCATCGTGACCGACAATATCGAAACCGGAGTGCGCTATGACGATGGCCGCTTCAACGCTGAGCTGAGCTATTACGTGTCGTCTTCCGACTATGGCACGCGTCTGACGACCCGTAACGACGCTTTCGTGATGCAGCGAGAGAAGACCGAGATCGAAGGCATCGAGGCGTCCGTCGGCTATCGATTCAACGACCGGCACAGCGCCCGGCTTGGCTACTCCCACATGAAGGGACGTTATGACAGTGACGACAATGGCACCCTGGATGCCAAGCTGAACGGGCTCAACGTGGCGCCGGACCGGCTGGTCGCGAGCTGGAGTGCCCGGTGGTCGCCGCGCTGGACATCGTTCGTGCAGGTCAATCACGCCTTTGACAAGGATTTCGACGACAGCAGCAATGGCTGGGACAACGACTTCGATGGTTACACCCTGGTCGATGCCGCAGTCGGCTATCGTTTGCCGGTAGGGCAGTTGAATCTTGCCGTGGCCAACCTGTTCGACAAGCAGTACATCACCTACTACTCGCAGAGCGCGCTGGACAGTCCCAATGCGGACTACATGAACGAACGCTACTTCGCCGGACGCGGTCGGACTCTGACTCTGGGCTATAGCGTGGACTTTTGATGTCGCCATATACCTGTCACGGTCGGGTGCCGAGTGCGCCAGCGGAGCCGCGATGAAGCGTCGTGAGTTGATCGCCCGGGCACTCGCACTGGCCGCCATGCCGGCGCTGGCGGGTGCCGGCATGGTACGCCAGGACGAGGCACGAGCGCCGCGCCGGACACTGAGGGTCGTTACACTGTTCCAGGGCGCGACTGACACTGCAGTGGCGCTCGGGGTGGCGCCGGTCGGGGTGGTACTGTCATGGCAAGACCAGCCGATCTACCCCTACCTGCGCTCGGCACTGGCCCATGCTTCGCTCCTGGGACTGGAGACACAGCCGAACCTGGAACGCATCGCGCTGCTGGAGCCGGATCTGATCGTCGCGTCGCGTTTTCGTCATCAACGTATCGCGCCGCTGTTGTCGGCGTTGGCCCCGCTGATGCTGCTGGACGATGTCTATCACTATCGACATACCCTCGAGGCGATGGCGCAGGCACTCGACCGCCGGGCCCGCGCCGTGCACCTGCGACGTTCACTGGCATCGCGCATGGCGTCACTGCGTGCGCGTCTGCGGCAGCGTTTCGGCGCACGCTGGCCGTTGACGGTGGCGCTGCTCGATATCAGAGCGGGCGAGATTCGCAGCTATCTGGCGCCCAGCTTTGGCGGCTCGGTGCTGACACGGCTCGGCTTCAGCTGGCCCCGGCAGATCGAGAGGCAGCCCGGGGTACTGCTGACACTGAGCGGGGTCGAGAGCCTGCCGGCGCTCGATGCCGATGTCTTCTTTCTGCTGCAGCCGCGCGACCGGGCCGCGCGCGAGCATGCGTCACGCCTGCGCGCGCATCCACTCTGGCAGCGACTGGCGGCGGTGCGCCAGGGACGGGTCTGGCAGGTCGACCCGGTGGCCTGGAGTCTCTCCGGGGGCGTCCTGGGCGTCTTCGGCATGCTCGATGATCTGGATGCCTGGCTGGATACCCGCGAGGCGTCGGCATGAGTGTGCGCACGACTCTGGCGATCGCCGGCCTGGCCATCGCCGTGGTGGTGAGCCTGATGGCGGGTGGACACTGGTCCAGTCCGGCGCAGGTATGGCATGCGCTGTGGTCGCCGTCGCCGACCGGTGTCGATGACCTGCTCATTCGCACCACCCGCATGTCCCGTACTCTGATGGCACTCACGGTGGGGGCGGGGTTGGGCGTGGCCGGCGGTATCATGCAGACCCTGACCCGCAATCCGTTGGCATCGCCTGGGCTGCTCGGGGTCAACGCAGGTGCGCTGCTGGCGGTGGTCTGTCTGGTCACCCTGGGGCGCGGCTTGCCAGGGTGGCTGGCGAGCGGCGGTGCCTTCGCGGGCGCGACCCTGGCGGCGCTGATGGTCTGGGCGATCGCCATGCGTCCCGGCGTCCCGGGTGGGCCGCTGCGCCTGATCCTGGTCGGTGCCGCGCTGAGTGCGCTGTTCCATGCCTTCAGTCAGGCGCTGCTGGTGATCGATCAGCAGGGGCTGGACGCCATGCTGTTCTGGCTGGCGGGCTCGGTCTCGGCCCGGCCGCTGACGCAGGTCTGGCCGCTGATGCTGGTCACGCTGGCGGTGATGCTGGCGTGCTGGCCCTGTCTGCGGCAATGGAACGTGCTGGCGGCGGGCGAGGCGGTGGCGGTGGGTGCCGGGATTTCGGTGCGACGCCTGCAGATGATCTCGGTCGTGTATGTGGTGCTGCTGGCGGGCGCGGCGGTGGCGATGGCAGGCAACATCGTCTTCATCGGGTTGATCGTGCCGCACCTGGCGCGACGCCTGGCCGGATCGGATCATCGCTACTGGCTGCCACTGGCGGCACTGCTTGGCGCCGCGCTGCTGCTCATCGCGGACGTGATGGCGCGGACTCTGATTCCGCCCCGGGAGGTGCCCATCGGCGTGATGACGGCATTGCTCGGGGCGCCGGTGTTCATGGCACTGGTGCGGCGCCAGGGAGGGCGCCATGGATGAGGCTCGCGCGCTGCGTCTCGGCCGCTTCTCGCGGGTCGTCGCTTGGCGACCGTGGCGTCGGGTGGCGGCTGCACTGCTCGTGGCGCTGCTGATTCTGCTGACCTCGCTCGGCCTCGGAGAGGCCGCCATGTCGGCGCCGCAGTGGCTGGCTGCAGTGCGCTCGCCGGACAGCGGTGCGGGCTTGATCCTGTGGCAGTTGCGCCTGCCACGAACGCTGCTGGGGGCGCTGGTGGGCGCGGCGCTGGCACTCTCCGGCTGGTTGCTGCAACAAGTCATGCGCAACCCGCTGGCCTCGCCGGATACGCTGGGCGTGACCGCCGGCGCCGCTACCCTGGCGGTCGGCTA
Organism: Salinicola endophyticus; assembly: GCF_040536835.1. Classification (NCBI taxonomy): domain Bacteria; kingdom Pseudomonadati; phylum Pseudomonadota; class Gammaproteobacteria; order Oceanospirillales; family Halomonadaceae; genus Salinicola; species Salinicola endophyticus. The sequence continues at coordinate 2,571,535 of NZ_CP159578.1, read as the reverse complement.
TCTGGCATTCCTGGCGTCCGATATCGGCAGCGCCTGGATGCCGCTGGCGGCCGCCATGGGTGCGCTGCTCGCCGTGCTGCTGGTGATGCTGGCGGCCTGGCGCGGGGGGACCACGCCGCTGCGACTGGTGCTGATGGGCATCGGCCTATCGACGCTGCTGAGCGCCGTGACTACCTTCGTGATGGTGTCCAGTCCGCTCACCACCACGCTGTCGGCCTACGTCTGGCTCACCGGCAGCGTTTATGGTGGCAACTGGTCCGACGTCGGGTGGCTTGCGGCTGGCTTCGGCGTGGCGCTCGCTGCGCTGGCCCCGCTGGTGCGGCTTGCCTTGCTGGCACCGTTGGACGACGGTCTGGCAGTGGGGATCGGAGTGCGGGTCCAGCGGACACGCACGCTGTTGATTCTGCTCGCGGCAGGGTTGGCGGGCATGGCGGTGGCCTGGGGCGGAGCGATGGCTTTCGTCGGACTGGTGGCACCGCATGTGGCGAGACGTCTGGTGCGCCCGCCGGGCGCGGCGCAAATCACCATGGCAATCCTGGTCGGCGCGGGTATGACGATGGCGGCAGATCTTGCCGGGCGGGTGCTGTTTCCGCCGCTGGATCTGCCGGCGGGACTCTTCGTGGCGGCCATCGGGGCGCCGTTCTTTCTGGGGTTGATGATGAAGCAGGCACGCTGACGCCATGGCCACCATCTCTGCGAACCGGCTCACCTTGGGCTACCAGCGGCAGGCCATCCTGCGGGAGCTGTCGCTCGAGCTGCCCGAAGGGCGCATATCGGTGCTGGTCGGCAGCAACGGCTGCGGCAAGAGCACGCTATTGAAAGCGCTGGCTCGGCTATTGACGCCGTGGCAGGGCCAGGTCGATCTCGATGGCGAGGATATCCGGCAGCAGCCGACCAGGGCGGTGGCCAGGACGCTGTCGCTGCTGCCCCAGCACCCGGTGGCACCGGAGGGCATCAGCGTGCGTCAACTGGTGGGGCTGGGCCGCCATCCGCATCAGAGCTGGCTGGCCCAGTGGTCCGCGGACGATGAACGCGCCGTGGCGCAGGCGCTTTTGAGAACCGGCCTTCACGACCTTTCCGAGCAGCGCGTCGAGACGCTCTCCGGTGGGCAGCGTCAGCGTGCGTGGATAGCCATGGCGGTGGCTCAGGACACGCCGCTGATGCTGCTCGATGAGCCCACCTCGTTCCTCGATCTGACCCATCAGATGGAGGTGCTCGAGTTACTCGTCAGTCTCAACCGCGATGCCGGCAAGACCATTGTCATGGTCTTGCACGATCTCAACCTGGCGTGCCGCTATGCCGACCATATCGTGGCGATTCGCGAGGGTCGTGTTCATGCCCAGGGGCGGCCTCAGGCGGTGATCACCCGTGAACGGGTAAAGGAGATATTCCAGCTCGAATGCCGGGTGATCGAGGATCCGTTCTTCCATACGCCGCTGTGCATCCCTTTCGGCAAGGGGGCGGCGTGATGATGCCGGCAGCGGCGCGGGAACCTCTGGGTCACCTGGAATACGCATCGGTGGCGGTGGCGCACCGCCGCTATCTGCATGAGTCCCTGTGCCTCGAGTCTGCCCAGACCGCGGGGGCCGCGGTACTGTCGATGACGGCGTTCCGCGACCCCCGGCGCTGCGCTGAACTGCTGGCCCGTCTGGGGCCGGTTCTCGGCTCGCCCGACCGGCGCACCACCGCCTCGCTGCTGTCGAAGCGTCTGGGCTTTCTGCTCACCGGCGTGCCGCTCTATCTGCTCTCGGTGTGCGATCGCGGGCTCGATCTGGCGCCGGGCAACTGCCTGATCGATCTCCGCCACGATGGCCAGGCGTGGCGTTCGACGCTGCCACTGCGCTCGCTACGACTGCAGCGCTGGGCGCCGGCGGCGCGGGAGCGCGCACGTCACGATTTGTTGAAGCAGCTGTTCGCCGGGCTGATCACACCGTTGTGGCAGACCCTGCGCGAGGTGGGCGGCGTGCCGCCGCGCATGCTGTGGGAGAATCTGGCAGTGCGGGTCTATTCACTCTACGAGCGCCGCCTGGCCGAGCTCGAGGGCGGGCTGGTCGATGCTGCCGCGCGCCGGCGCTGCGAGGCGGACTACCGCTTCCTGCTCGAGGCCGAGCCCGAGCTGTTCGGACTCGAGGCCAATCCGCTGGCGCGCTTCCATCACGCCAAGACCCGCCGCGCCGATGGCGTCGAGGTGCGCTACCGACGCAGCTGCTGCCTCTATTATCGTGCCGCGTGCCCGGTGGCCTACTGCCAGTCCTGTCCGCTGAGCCGATCCCGAACCGAGGCGTGATGCCGGCACGCCGGCCCCCGCGCCCGGTGGCGCGCTCGCGGCGATGGAATATGCTAGGCTGCGCGCTTTTGCCTGCCCGCGTCCGGCGGCACGCCAACAGCGTGCGTCCTCGATCGTCAGCGCGGGCGGGCCGAGTCGATGCGTGCGGAGAGTCCGATGAAAGTCGTTCATGTAAAGAATCCCGAGAGCCGCGAGGCGTGCCTGGCCCAGCTGTGCGCCAATGTCTATGGCCGTGAGGCGGGGCTGGCACCGCTGGTCACCTTTGCCGGGACCCTGGGCGTGCTGTTCGAGCAGGAGGCTGCACGTCTGTTCGCCCTGACCGACGATGACCGCCAGGTGCTGAGTCTGGCGCTGGTCTCCGCCGACGTCGAGGGGCGCAGCATGGAGCTGGCGATGGTCTCGACACCCCAGGGCGATGGCCACAGCGAGCACAGCGCGCGCTTGATCCGTCTGCTCGCCGAGAAAGCGCCGCTGCGCGTGCTCGCCAATGACGCCGAGGCACAGCGCTTCTTCCGCGACTGCGGCATCACCCGCTGGATCGATGCCGAGGGCGGCATGCTTGTCGGTCTTGCGCCGCGTCATCCCGAGCCCAGGGGCGGGAAGCTGCCCGGCGTGGTGCGCTTCGACGGCGACGGCATCGTCAAGACCTTCAAGGCCGACCCGGAGACCTTCGAGTCCTACAAGCAGCGCTTCGTCGCCGCGCTGGAGCGCTTTCCCCACAGCGTGATCTGACCCCCTCGAGCGGGCCGAGCATCCGGGCGCCGGGCGGGCCCGTTCGCGGCGTGTGGCTTGACCCGGCTGGCGAATGGCGCTTGGATGAGGTATTGGACAAGGCTGAAGTATCGGATAGGGCTTCGGTTCGTTTCGTCCGATACCACGACGCACGCCAAGCAAGCCAAGCTCAACCCGTTTCCCCACAAGGACAGTTCATGGTCAAGCGCATTCAGTTTTCTCGCACCGGCGGCCCCGAGGTGCTCGAGTATGTCGACTTCGAACCGGCAGCGCCCCAGGCGGGCGAAGTGCGCATCGAGAACCGTGCCATCGGCCTCAACTTCATCGATATCTACTTCCGCACCGGGCTCTATCCGGCGCCGTCGCTGCCGTCGGGGCTGGGTACCGAAGGGGCCGGGGTGGTCGAGGCGGTGGGCGAAGGTGTGACCCACCTCGCTGTCGGTGACCGCGTCGCTTATGCCCAGGGGCCCCTGGGCGCCTACTCGCAGCTGCACGTGCTGCCGGCGGAGAAAGTGGTCAAGCTGCCCGAGGACATCTCCTTCGAGATCGCCGCCGCCTCGATGCTCAAGGGGCTGACGGTGCAGTACCTGCTGCGCCAGACCTTTCCGCTGGAGGGTGGCGAGACGATCCTGTTCCATGCCGCGGCCGGCGGTGTGGGCTCGATCGCCTGCCAGTGGGCCAAGGCGCTCGACGTCAAGGTGATCGGCACCGTGGGCTCTGACGAGAAGGCCGAGCTGGCCAAGCGCAACGGCGCCTGGGCGACGATCAACTACCGCAATGAGAACGTCGCCGAGCGGGTACGCGAGCTGACTGGTGGTGCCATGGTGCCGGTGGTCTACGACTCGGTGGGCAAGGACACCTTCACCACCTCGCTCGACTGTCTCGCCCCACGCGGGCTGATGGTGAGCTTCGGCAACGCCTCCGGCGCGGTAGAGGGGGTCAATATCGGCATTCTCAACCAGAAGGGCTCGCTCTATCTGACCCGTCCCAGTCTCAATGGCTACGCCGACACGCCTGAACGGCTGGATGAGATGAGCCTGGATCTGTTCGATCTGCTCGAGAGTGGCAAGGTCAAGATGGATATCGCCCAGCGTTTCGATCTGGCTGACGCGGGCAAGGCGCAGGAGGCGCTGGCCGCGCGGCGCACCACCGGATCGACGATTCTGATTCCCTGAGCCGCGCCCGTGAGCGCCGGCGCACGGGCGCCAGCGTGACAATGACCTATGCTGCAAAAGCCGGCAACGCCTATCGGGCGCTGCCGGCTTTTTCGCTGCTGCGGGCAGGGTTTTCTGACCAAGCAGGGCGGGTGGCAGCGCTCGACAAGGAGTCATACCCATGCAGGATGCTTACTGGGTCTTCGCGGTACTCTTTCTGACCCTGGTCGCCTTCGTCTGGGGGCGCTTTCGTTACGACATGGTGGCCATGGCGGCGCTACTGGCGAGCGTGCTGCTGGGGCTGGTGCCCGCCGATCAGGCGTTTTCCGGTTTCGGCCACCCGGCGGTGATCACTGTCGCCGCGGTGTTGATCCTGAGTCGTGGCTTCGAGCACGCCGGCGTGGTCGACTGGATCGCCGAGAAGACGCTCAAGGCCGGCAGCCGGCCGATCTGGCAGCTCACGGTGCTCACGGCGACGGTGATCCTACTCTCGGCGATGATGAACAACGTCGGTGCGTTGGCGCTGCTGCTGCCGGTGGCGGTGCGTGTCGCCCGCGAGCACGACACCTCACCCTCGCTGCTGTTGATGCCGCTGGCTTTCGGCTCGCTGCTGGGCGGGCTGATCACGCTCATCGGCACGCCGCCCAATATCATCATCAGCGCGTTCCGCGCCGGGCAGGGCGAGGGGCCGTTCAGCATGTTCGACTTCGCTCCGGTAGGCGGTGCGGTGGCGCTGGTGGGGCTCGCCTTCATGATCCTGCTGGGCGGGCGGCTGACGCCGCAGCGCCAGGGGCAGGCGTCTGCCGACGAGCTGTTCGAGACCTCGGCCTATCTCAGCGAGCTGCACGTCAACGAGGACGCCAAGGCGGTGGGCTGGGGCCTGCGCGAGTTGCGCGAGGTGTGCGGCGATCCGGTGCCGGTACTGGCCGTGCTGCGTGGTGAAGAGCGTTATTCCGGCCACCGCTTCTTCGGCCCCCTGGCTGCCGGCGACATCCTGCTGCTGGAGGCGGGCCCGGAGGATCTCAAGCTGCTCGAGGACAAGGCCGGACTGAGCATCAGCGCCAGCGGCGAGGATGACGAGGATAGCGATGCCGCGCGGCCCCGGCTCGATGCCGATGAGCTGCAACTGGTCGAGGTGGTGGTGCGCAACGATTCGATGATGATCAACCGCACCGTTTCCCAATTGCGCCTGTTGAATCAGCACGGCCTGCATCTGGTGGCGGTCTCCCGCGATGGCACCCGCCTCAAGCAGCGCCTGCGCGAGGTGCGCTTCCAGCCCGGCGATGTCCTGCTGCTGCAGGGCGACGAGAACAACCTGAGCGAGAGCCTGTCGACCCTGGGCTGTCTGCCGCTGGCCAGCCGCAAGCTGGCGCTGGGGCAGCCGCGCCAGCTGTGGCTGTCGGTGGGCATCTTCGCGTTGGCGATCGCCGCCATGGTGTTCGACCTGCTGCCCGCGGCCATCGCCATGTCGCTGGCGGCGCTGATCACCCTGGCCCTGGGCGTGCTGCCACTGCGGGAGGGATATGACGCGATCGAGGGCTCGGTGATCGTGCTGCTGGCGGCGATGCTGCCGGTGGGCAAGGCGCTGGAGACCAGCGGTGGGGCGCAGATGATCGCCGACAGCATGATGTCGGCGGGCAGCGGCTGGCCGCCGGTGGTCACCCTGACGGCGCTGTTCGTGCTCACGCTGCTGCTCTCCAACGTCATCAACAATGCCGCCGCGGCGCTATTGATGGCGCCGATCGCAGCCAATCTGGCCAGCGGCATGCAGGTCTCGCTCGATCCGTTTCTGATGGCGGTGGCGGTGAGCGCCTCCTGCGCCTTCCTCACCCCGATCGGGCATCAGTCCAATACCTTGGTGATGGGGCCGGGGGGCTATCGTTTCCGCGATTACTGGAAGCTGGGGCTGCCGCTGTCGGCGGTGGTCACGCTCACCGCGATTCCTCTCATCTTGCTCATTTGGCCGTTATCATGAGCGCAGCTTCCGTCAGCCGTGATGTCCCGCGATTCGCCATCGCGCCCCGCTTGCCGAGAGACCTGCAACTTATGGCCACCATCGATGTTTCCACGCTCGATGTTTCCACACTCGATGTTTCCACGCCGCCTGCCCGGGCTGGCGCCGTCGTTCGCGACCACCTGCCCGGTGCCGATTCATCCCGCTCTGATCCGCCACCGGTGCAGCCTGGGCGTGCCGCACTCGGGTGGCGAGCGCTGCTCTCCGCGCTCGCCATGGGGCTGCTACTGGCCGGCTGTGCCACGCCCCAGGCCACCCAGCCGGACGCCCCGCCGGCCGCGACCAGCGCCACCGGCAAGGCTGCCGGCAAGCGCAAGGGGCCGGGGCCAGTGGTGGCGCATACGCGCGAGCCGCGCCCGGTGCCCAATCAGCGCCGCCGGGTCGGCGAAGCGACCTATTACGCGCCCTATTTCGAAGGGCGGCTGACCGCCAGCGGTGAACCCTACGATGGCCGGGCGATGACCGCAGCGCACAAGACGCTGCCGTTCGGTACCCGGGTCAAGGTGACGCATCTGAGTACCGGGGACAGCGCCATCGTGCGAATCAACGATCGCGGGCCCTTCGTCCCCGGGCGCATCATCGATCTGTCGCAGCGGGCTGCCGAGAAGCTGGGGCTGATCGACGACGGCACCGCCGACGTCCAGCTGCAGGTGCTGGAGCAGTAGCCGGATTGTCATTCGCTGCCAGCCCGAGCCTTTAAGCGCCCCGGGTGCGCAAAAAAATGCGGCCCCGTTCGAGAACGGGGCCGCGGCTGTTGGGGAGAGAGAGGCCGGGGGCGACGCCCCCGGCCGCTGTTCACGCCGGCGTGGTGTGGTTCTGGCGCTCGTGGTTGGCACTCGGCTGCTGGCTGGTGAAGGCGTCGAAGTCGAAGTCGTCGACCGTCAGCATGTCCAGCACCTCGGCTTCGTGGGCGCGCATGAAAGCGGCGTCCTCTTCGCTCAGCAAGCCCGCCTCGAGACCCGCTTCGATCCACTGCTCGGGGTGCAGCGCCGCTTCCGGCAGTTCGCGCTTGGCGCGCGCCTTGGCCAGCGTGCGATAGATCTTCTCGGCGCGCTCGGCGTTGGCCAACAGGGCGTTGTAGCGCACCAGCGGGTTCTCCTGCTGACCCTCTTCCCAGCTGTCCCAGGTATTGCGGGTGAGCTTGTGACGCAGGGCGGTATCGGTGGAGATCGCCTTGGCGATATCGCGGGTCAGGCTGTCCTGCGGCTTGTGCCAGCGGCGTCCCAGCGGCATCGTCACGCCGGCGAGCAGATGAGCCAGGGCACGGTTGGGCAGGTTCTCATAGAGCTCCACCAGCGCCTGCTCGGCGCGGTTGAGCAGGAAGCGGCAGCTGTAGTGGAACAGCGCGGCTTCACCGTCGACCCGGTCACTGTCGTGCCACTGTTTGAGCACCATCGACAGCAGATAGAGGTTGGAGAGCACGTCACCCAGACGCGCCGAGATCATCTCGCGCTGCTTGAGCTTGGCGCCCAGGCTGGCCATGGCGGCGTCGGCGCACAGCCCGAATGCGGAGGAGAGGCGTGCCACCTCCTGCGCATAGGGCTTGGCCAGGGAGTCGAACGGTACCTCGGCGCGGCCCAGTCCCAGTGCCTGGGTGAAGGCGCGCGCGGCGTTGCCGAAGATCAGCCCGGTATGGCGGAAGAAGAGCTTGTCGAACGCCGCGAAGTCATTGCTGTCCTTGGCCGCCAGCTCGTCGAGCACGTAGGGATGGCAGCGGATCGCGCCCTGGCCGAAGATCATCAGGTTGCGGGTCATGATGTTGGCGCCCTCGACGGTGATCGACACCGGCGTGGCACTGAAACCGATCCCCAGATAGTTGCGCGGCCCCAGGGTCACGGTACGCCCACCGTGTACGTCCATGGCATCGACCATGATCTCGCGCTGGAATTCGGTCAGCTGGCTCTTGAGGATCGCCGAGGGCACCGCCGGCTTGACCCCATGGTCGATGGTGTTGGCGGTCTGCATCACTGCGGCCTGGGCGATGTAGGCCTTGGCGGCGAGACGCGCCAGCGGCTCCTGCACCCCCTCCATGTCGGCCACGGCGATGTTGAACTGGCGCCGGATACGCGCGAAGCCGCCGGTCCAGCCCACCGCGTAGCGCCCGGTGCCGGCGGCGCCGGAGGGCAGGGTGATGCAACGGCCCACCGAGAGGCACTCGACCAGCATGCGCCAGCCCTGGCCGGCCATCTCCAGCCCGCCGATCAGATAGTCGAGCGGGATGAACACGTCCTTGCCGCGAATCGGGCCGTTCATGAACGGGCTGCCGATCGGATGGTGGCGGCGGCCGATCTGCATGCCTTCGGTATCACGCGGGATCAGCGCGCAGCTGATGCCGATATCGCTCTCGCCGCGTTCGAGCAGGTTGTCCGGGTCGAACATCCGGAAGGCCAGACCGACCACGGTGGCGATCGGCGCCAGGGTGATCCAGCGCTTCTCGAAGGTGAGCTTGAGGCCGAGCACTTCCTTGCCTTCGTGCATGCCGCGGCAGACGATACCCACATCGGGGATCGAGGTCGCGTCGCTGCCGGCGCGCGGGCCGGTCAGCGCGAAGCAGGGAATGTCGCGGCCATCGGCCAGGCGCGGCAGATAGTGGTTTTTCTGTTCTTCGGTGCCGTACTTGAGCAGCAGTTCACCCGGACCGAGCGAGTTGGGCACGCCCACGGTACTCATCAGGGTCTCGTTGAAGGCGAGCTTCTGTAGTACCGTCGACTGCGCCTTGGCGGAGAATTCGAGGCCGCCGTAGGCCTTGGGAATGATCATGCCGAAGAAGCGCTCTTTCTTCAGATAGTCCCACAGCTCGGGGGGCATGTCGGCGCGCTCGCGCGCGATCTCCCAGGCGTTGCACATGCCGGCGGCGACCGCGCACTGGTGATCGACGAAGGCTTGCTCCTCGTCGCTCAGCCCAGGGTTGTCGAACGCCAGCAGGCGTTTCCAGTCGGGGCGACCGCTGAACAGCTCGCCATCCCAGGCGACGGTGCCGGCGTCCAGCGCCACGCGCTCGGTCTCGGAGACCTTGGGCGCGATCTTCTTGAACACCTTGAACAGACGCGGCGACAGCCACAGCCGACGCAGCGGCTTGAGCCCGCATATGGCGACGCCGGCGGCGCCGATCAGCAGCAGGACGCCGATGATCTCGGCATCCAGAACCAGTCCCAGTACGCCGAGAACGGCGAGTACCGCGACGGCCGGCAGGGCGCCGGCCTCGCGGCGCATGACGACCAGACAGCCGACGATGGCGGCGACGAGAAGCAGCAGTGTGATCATGGCGAACTCCGCAGGAGAAGACGTCGGGAGTGCCGGCCGCAGACACCGCTGCGGGGGACGCTCCCACAAATTCAGACGAGCGTTTGAATTTGGTTTTCAGACTAGCGGATCCCAGGCCGGCTGGCTAGCGTCGTGGCTCTTATCCTTTTGGGCTAGTCGAGCCCGCTTCAGCACGCCTGGCCGCCTGCCGATAGGCCTCTAGACGAGACAAGGGCACACTGGGGGGCGCAGAGACACACGCCGTGATGGCCGTCATCGATCACTGGTCACCATCAATATGATCGCGCGCGATCTCCAACGGAAGCCTGAATGAAACTCTTTCTGCGTCTCGTGACCCTTGGCCGGCGCGCGCACAGCGTGAAGCACGCCTTGCCCCGGTATCGATTCCTGCGTTGGCTCAGCGGCTGTGACCGTACGCTGCCGGAAGAGGTGATGACACGACTCAGCGGCGGCGCCATCATGCACCTGCCGCTGCTGTTGGCGGGAATGACGTGTACGTTGATGGCCGGCGTGGCCCTGCTGATCGAAACGGCCTCGCCGTTCATGCTGGCCTGGGTGACGCTCAACCTCGGGCTGATGGCCGGCCGAGTCCTGGAGTACCGCTGGCGCCAGCGGCGCGCGCAGCGTGGCCAGAGCACGCCGGTGGACGGGGTTCTCATTCTCGCGCTGCTATGGGCGCTGACGCTCGGCGGGCTCGGCGCCTATGCCCTCATTGCGGCGCCACCGTCGCTGAAGCTGGTCGCCATCGGTACCTTGCTGGTGGTGTCCAGCTCATTCCCCGCTCTGTGCATTGGCCGGCCGCGGCTGTCGGTCCTGCTCGTGCTGCTCGCCGATGTGCCACTCAAGCTGGCGGTGCCGTTCCAGGCGGAGAGTGCTTACTGGATCTTCGTCGCCCAGGGGCCGATCTACTGGCTGGCCACGCTATGGTTCAGCTGCTATCTCAATGGCTTCGCCGAGCGGGCCCTGTTGGGCGAGAGTCGCAGCCGCTTCCAGGCGGAACACGATCATCTGACCGGCCTCCACAATCGTCCCGGCTTCTATCGCCGGCTCGATGACTTGCGCCGAAGTATCGCGGGGACGCTGCCGGCGACGCTTTACTATATCGATCTCGACGGCTTCAAGCAGATCAATGACCGCCAGGGCCACGAGGCCGGTGACGCCCTGCTGGTTGACGTGGCGGCGCTACTGCAGCAGGTGCTGCGACAGAAGGATATCGTCGTGCGCTGGGGTGGGGACGAGTTCCTGCTGCTGCTGGCCGGCGCCAGCGAGTTCCTGGCGTCGGATATCGCCGAGCGCCTATTGGTGGCCGCCAAGGCGCTCGACAAGATCTATCCCGGGGTGGGGATGAGCATTGGCATTGCGCGCGAGGCCGATCTCCGTCAGTTGGACGCCGAGCATCTGGTGAAGCTGATCGATCGCGCCGATGCCGCCCTCTATCAGGCCAAGCGGGCGGGCAAGGGGCGCTATCGTCACGCCGGTTGAGCGCGGCGAGCCTTACTCCTCGCTAGGCGCTCAGTCAGCGAGTTCGGTGGCCAGGCGTCGCGGGCGCAGGCGACGATGCAGACGGTCGAGATAGAGATAGACCACCGGCGTGGTGTAGAGCGTGAGCAGTTGGCTGACCACCAGACCGCCGATGATGGTGATTCCCAGCGGAGCACGCAGGGCGGCGTTCTCGTCGGTGCCCAGCAGCAATGGCAGGGCGCCGAGGATCGCCGCCAGGGTGGTCATCATGATCGGGCGGAAGCGTACCAGGGCGGCGTGACGGATCGCCTCCAGCGGGCTCATGCCCTGCTCGCGCTCGCAGATCACGGCGAAGTCGATCAGCATGATGGCGTTCTTCTTGACCACCCCGATCAGCAGGATGATGCCGATCAGCGCGATCAGGGTGAACGGGGTATCCAGTGCCATCAGCGCGAGCAGCGCGCCGACCCCCGCCGAGGGCAGCGTCGAGAGGATCGTCAGTGGGTGGATATAGCTCTCGTAGAGGATACCCAGCACCAGATAGACGGTGACCAGCGCCGCCAGGATCAGCCACGGCATCGCCTCGATGCCGCTCTGGAAGGTGCCGGCGCTACCCTCGAAATCGACCTGGACCGCGGTGGGCGGGCGCAGCGCGTCGACCGCCGCGCGAATTCGTGCGGTGGCCTCGCCGAGGGAGACCCCGTCCTCGAGGTTGAACGAGATCGTCGCGGCGGCGAACTGCCCCTGATGATTGACGCTGACCGGCGTGGTGCTGCGTTCGATATGGCTGAACGCGGAGATCGGCACCAGAGTGTCGTTCTTGCCGCTGACGTAGAGGTCGCCGATCGCCTCCGGCGCCTGACGATAGGGCGCCGCCACCCCCATCACCACGTAGCGCTGTTCGTCGGCGTCGTAGAGGCTGGCGATCTTGCTTTGGGCGAAGGCCTGGCCCAGGGCGGTATCGATGCTGCGCATGTCGACGCCCAGGCGCGCGGCCAGGTCGCGATCCACCACCAGCTTGGCCGACTGCCCCTCGCCGCGGTTGTCGCTGTCGATGGCGGTGATGCCGTCGACGCCCTCCATCGCCGTCTGTACCTTCTTCGACCACTCGCCGAGCAGTGCCAGATCATCGCTCTTGAGCGTGATCTCGTACATCGAGGCGCTGGTCGAGCGGCCACCGACGCGGATGTCCTGCAGCGGAAACATGAAGGTGCTCACGCCGGGCATGCCCTGGAGGCTGGCCATCAGGCGGTTGCCGATCGCCTGGGTGGACTGGCTACGCTGCGGCTTGAGAGTGATGAACAGCGTCGCCGAGGCGCCGCCGCGGCCCGGGCCGCGACCGCCCATGAAGCCCAGCACGCTGGCGACGGCGGGGTCGGCGGTGAGCTGTTCGCGGACCTGGCGCAGCTTGTCCGAGGCGGCGTCGAACGACAGCGACTGGTCGGCGCGCATGGTGCCGAGCAGGCGCCCGGTGTCCTGCTCCGGCACGAAACCCTTGTCCACTGCGACGTAGAGATAGCCGTTGAGCACGATCACCCCGAGCAGCGACAGCAGCGTCAGCCGGCGGTGCTTGAGCGCGATGTCCAGCGTGCGCGCGTAGAGGTCGAGACAGCGCTGGCCGAACCCGGCGATCGCCCGCGACCAGCGCGGCTCCTGAGCGCGGCCGGGCTTGAGCCAGCGCGCGCAGAGCATCGGTGTCAGCGTCAGCGAGACCAGCAGCGATACCGCGATGGCCAGCGACAGCGTGACCGCGAATTCGTGGAACAGCCGCCCGACGAAGCCGCCCAGTAGCAACAGCGGGATGAACACTGCCACCAGCGAGACGCTCATCGCGGTGACCGTGAAACCCACCTCGCGGGCGCCGTCCAGCGCTGCCTGCAGCGGCGGCGCGCCGCGCTCGATATGACGCGCGATGTTCTCCACCACCACGATGGCGTCGTCGACCAGAAAGCCGATAGAGACGATCAGCGCCATCAGCGACAGCGTGTCGAGTGAGAAGTCGAATACCCGCATCATGGCGAAGGTGCCCACCAGCGAGACCGGAATGGCGACGCTGGGGATGATGGTGGCGCGGGCGTTGCGCAGGAAGACGAATACCACCAGCACCACCAGCACCACCGCCAGCAGCAGCGTCAGTTGGGTCTCGTGCAGCGACGCCTGGATACCCGGCGCGCGGTCGAGTTCGACGCTGAGATCGACATCCCCCGGCAGCGCCGCGCGGATAGTGTCGAGCCGCTCGCGCACCCCGGCGATGGTGTCGATGATATTGGCCCCGCTAGCCGCGCTGATCACCAGCAGTACCGCCGGGCGGTCGTTCTGGAAGCCGACGTTGTAGCGGTCCTCGACCCCGTCGCGAATGGTGGCGACATCGCCCAGGCGTACCGTGGCGCCATCCGTGCCGCGCTTGATCACCACCTGGTCGTAGTCGCTGGCTTCGAGCAGCTGCGAATCGGTGTCGATCTCCCAGCGGTGGTCGATGTTCTGGACGAAGCCGGTAGGCGACTGAGTGGTCGCGGCGCGCAGCGCCCCGGCCACCGCGTCCAGGGTGATACCGGCGTGGTTGAGCCGGCGCGGGTCGAGGGCGACGCGTACTGCCGGCGACGAGCTGCCGCCGACGCTGACGTCGCCGACGCCCTGGACCTGGGCGATGGGCGGGGCGATCTGGGTATCGGCAAGGCGATAGAGTTCGCCGGTAGGCAGGGTGTTGGAGGTGACCGAGAGAATCAGCACCGGGGCCGCCGAGGGGTTGAGCTTGCGGTAGCTGGGGCGGCTGGTCATGGCGCTGGGCAGCAGCGGCTGGGCATCGTTGATCGCCGCCTGGACCTCCTGGGCGGCGACGTTGATGTCCTTGTCGAGATCGAACTGCACGATGATCCGGCTCGAGCCGCTGCTGCTGCTGGAGGTCATCTGGGTAATCCCGGGAATCCGCCCCAGCGAGCGCTCCAGCGGGGTCGCCACGCTCGACGCCATGGTCTCCGGGTTGGCGCCGGTGAGATTGGCGATCACCAGAATGGTGGGGAAGGAGACGTTGGGCAGCGGCGCCACCGGCAGCCGCTGGTAGGCCAGCGAGCCCAGCATCACCACCGCCAGCGCCAGCAGCAGGGTGGCCACCGGGCGGCGGACGAAGGGCGCCGAGAGACTCATGCCTCACCCTCGGCCGTGGCGGTGTTCGACGCGTCCCGCCGCCAGCGCGCTGCCTGGCTGTCGAAGAACAGATACACCACCGGCGTGGTGAACAGCGTCAACAGCTGGCTGAAGAGCAGCCCGCCGACCATGGTCAGCCCCAGCGGCTGGCGCAGCTCGGCGCCGTAGCCGCTGGCGAACATCAGCGGCAGCGCCCCGAGCAGGGCGGCACAGGTGGTCATCATGATCGGCCGGAAGCGCAGCAGCGCCGCGGTGTGGATCGCCTGGGCCGGGGCCATGCCGCGCTCGCGCTGCGCCTCGAGGGCGAAGTCGATCATCATGATCGCGTTCTTCTTGACGATACCGATCAGCAGGATGATGCCGATCACCGCGACCAGACCCAGCGCGCCGCCGCTCAGCTGCAGCGCCAGCAGGGCGCCGATCGCCGCCGAGGGCAGGGTCGAGAGAATCGTCAACGGGTGGATGAAACTCTCGTAGAGAATCCCCAGCACGATGTACATGGTGACGATGGCGGCCAGGATCAGCCACAGGGTATCCCCGGTGGAGTCGTTGTAGGCCAGCGCCGCGCCGCGATAGCTGAGCGTAGTCTGCGCGCTCAGGCTCTCCTGCGCCGCTCGGTCGACCGCGGCGAAGGCCTGCGACAGCGAGTAGCCGTCGGCGACGGCGAACGACATCAGCGCCGAGGGGAACTGGTTCTGCCGCTGCAGCGAGAGCGGGGTGGTGGTCTCTTGCAGGCTGACCAGGGTGGTCAGCGGGATGCGTTCGTCATCGGCGTTGATCACGTAGAGCCGCGAGAGCGCTGCCGGGCCGTCGCTGTCGGCATGGTTGGCAGCGAGCACCACCCGATACTGACTGGCCTGGGTGAAGATGGTCGAGACCAGGCGCTGGCCGAAGGCGTCGTAGAGGGCGTCGTCGATATCGGCGACGCTGACGCCGAGACGCCCGGCGCGGGCGCGGTCGATGGTCACCTGGAGCTTGCGCCCGGCGTTCTGCACGTCGCTGGAGACGCCGGCCAGCGCCGGCGCCTGACGCAGCCGGGTGAGCAGTTTGGCGGCGTCGGCGTCCAGGGTGGCGCGGTCACCCTGGGTCAGCGCGAACTGATAGGGGTAGCGGCTGATGGTGTCTTCCAGGGTCAGATCCTGGACCGGCTGCAGCGCCACCGTCAGCCCGGGTATGCCCTGGCTCGCCTGGCGCAGCCGGGCGAGCACGGTGTGAAGGTCGTCGCGCGCGTCCAGCGGCTTCAGGTTGATTGTCACCCGGCCACTGTTGAGGGTGGTGTTGGTGCCGTCGATGCCGATGCTCGAGGAGAGACTCGCCACCGCCGGATCGGCGAGCAGGCGGTCGATCAGCTGCTGCTGGCGGGCCGACATGGCCTGGAACGAGGTCGACTGGGTGGCGGTGGTGATGCCGCGGATCACCCCGGTGTCCTGTACCGGAAACAGCCCCTTGGGGGTGAACGCGAACAGCAGCGCGGTCACCGCCAGGGTGGCCACGGCCACGCCGAGGGTAAGGCCTTGGTGGCGCAGCACCCAGTTCAGGGCGTGCTCGTAGCCACGGGTCACTCGCCCGAACAGGCCCTGGCGGCCGCGTACCAGCGCCTCGTCGTCACTCTCCGCCACCGCCTCCGGGCGATGCTTGAGCCAGCGCGCGCAGAGCATCGGGGTCAGCGTCAGCGAAAGGAAGGCCGAGATCACGATCGAGATCGCCAGGGTCAGTGCGAACTCGCGGAACAGCACCCCGACCACGCCACTCATGAATACCAGCGGGATCAGCACCGCCAGCAGCGACACCGTCAGCGAGAGAATGGTGAAGGCGATCTGGCGCGAGCCTTTGAGCGCGGCGGCCAGCGGCCGCTCACCCTTCTCGATGTAGCGGGTGATGTTCTCCAGCACTACGATGGCGTCGTCGATGACGAAGCCGGTGGCGATGGTCAGCGCCATCAGGGTGAGGTTGTTGAGACTGAAGCCGGCCAGCTGCATGGCGCCGAAGGTGCCCACCAGCGACAGCGGCACCGCCAGGCTGGGGATCAGCGTGGCCGGGATGTTGCGCAGGAACAGGAAGGTAACCATGACCACCAGGGCGATTGCCAGCATCAGCTCGAACTGCACATCCTTGACCGCAGCGCGGATGGTGGTGGTGCGGTCGGTGAGCACGCGCACGTCGACGCTGCCGGGCAGCGTGCGTTCGAGCTGCGGCAGGGTCCGCTTGATGCTGTCGGCGACCGCGACCACATTGGCCCCGGGCTGGCGCAGCACGTCGATCAGGATCGCACCGTCCTGGTCGGCACGCGCCGAGAGATAGGCGTTTTCAGCCCCTTCTTCGACCTCGGCGACGTCGCCCAGACGCAGCACACCCTTGGCGTCGCTCTTGAGCACCAGGTCGCGATAGCCCGCGGCGGAGAGCAACTGGTCGTTGGCGTCGATGGTATAGGCGCGGTAGGGGCCGTAGAGGGTGCCCTTGGCCTGGTTGACGTTGGCCGCGGCGATGGCGCTGCGCACCGCGGCAAGATCGAGGCCGTGGGCGGCCAGCTGGCGCGCGTCGACGCTGACCCGGATCGCCGGCTGGTGGCCGCCGGCCAGCTTGACCTGACCCACGCCGCTGATCTGGGCGATCTTCTGTGCCATGCGCGTGTCGACCAGGTCGTAGACCCGGGTCAGCGGCAGGCTCTTGGAACTCACCGCCAGGGTCATGATCGGCACGTCGGCGGGGTTGACCTTGCTGTAGCTGGGCGGGCGCGGCAGATCGTCCGGCAGCAGAGTCTCGGCCTGGCTGAGCGCGGCCTGCACCTCCTGCTCGGCGACTCCCAGATCCGAATCAAGGGCGAAGCGCAGGGTGATCAACGAGGCCCCGCCGGTGCTGGTCGAGCTCATGTCCTCGAGTCCGGCGATCTCGCCCAGTTGATCCTCCAGTGGCGAGGTGACGTGGGAGAGCATCACGTCCGGGCCGGCGCCAGGGTAGAGCGTGGTCACCTGGATGGTGGGGAAATCCACCTCCGGCAGCGACGAGATCGGCAGCAGGCGGTAGGCCAGGGCGCCGGCGATCAGGATCGCCAGCATGATCAGCGAGGTGGCGACCGGGCGCAGGATGAACAGGCGAGAGGGGTTCATGAGGCGCTGCCGTCCGCGCCTCCTGCCGGCGCGGCCGAGGCCGCGCCCTGTGTAGCGCTGGTATCCGCGCCATCTCCGCCGCTATCTCCGCCACTATCACCAGCGTTATTGCCACCCAGCTCGTCAGCGCTGGCGCTGGCGCTGGCGCTGTCGCTGTCGTCGGTGGACTCTCCCGGCAGGGCGTCGCTGACCACGCGCACCTTGGCACCGTCGCGCAGGCTGTCGACGCCATCCACCACCACGCGCTCGCCGGCTTCGAGACCGCTGGCGATGGCGCTCTGATATCCCTCGCTGGCGCTCACTTCGACCTCGCGGCGGCTGACGCTGTCGTCGGCGTTGATCACGTAGACGTAGTCGCCGTTCTGGCCGGTCTGAATCGCCGGCTCGGGCACGATCACGCGGTCGCGCAGGGTCTGCGAGATCAGGCTGACGTCGACATAGGCGTTGGGGTAGAGCCCGCCGGGGTTGTCCAGGGTGGCGCGCAGGCGAATGGTACCGGTGGCGCTGTCGATGCGGCTATCGACGCTGGTCAACTGGCCGTTGACGGTCTGGCCGTCGGGGCCGGTCACGTTCACCGCCGGATGTTCGCCGGCGGCCAGGCGCGCCCGTACGGTGTCGACGTAGCGGCTGGGCAGCGAGAAGATCACCGAGATCGGATCGAGCTGGGTCAGGGTGACGATGGGGTCGCTGTCACCCAGCTGCACGATATTGCCGGGGTCGACGTTACGGATACCCACCACGCCGCTGAAGGGCGCGGTGATACGGGTGTAGTCCAGCTGCACCCGGGCGCTGTCGACCGCCGCCTGGTCGGCGGCCACGCTGCCTTCGTACTGGCGTACCAGCTGGCGCTGCTGCTCGAGCTCCTGGCGCGAAACGTAGTTGGTCGAGATCAGCTTCTGGTAGCGCGCCAGGTCCTCCCGCGCCGAGGCCAACTGGGCCTGGTTCTGGCGCAGCTGCCCCTTGGCCTGGGCCAGTGCCGCCTGATAGTCGCGCGGATCGATCCGCGCCAGCAACTGGCCCTTCTCCACCCTATCGCCTTCGTCGAAGGCCACCTCGGTCAGTTCGCCCTCGACCCGGGTGCGGATATCGACGCTGCGCAGCGGGCGTACGGTACCCAGGGCGCTGAGGCGCAGCGCCAGATCGCCGCGGCTGGCGCTGACCGCCGCCACCGCGGTGGCGGGGGCGCCCGCGCCGGCGGGCGGGGTGGCCTTGTCCGCCGGGCTCAGCAACAGGCGGTAGGCGACCCCGGCGAGCACGACCAGCGCCAGGAGCAGCAGCAACCAGCGCAGTGGACGACGAGAGCGGTGGGTAGGCGAAGACGACATGGGTGGCGGCAATCCTTGGACGGCGTTCGTGATGAGCCTGCGCCAGAAGCGTAGACGCAAACCGTGACAGGCTAAACAGATTCGCAGTCTAACGGAACAGTGTTCACGAAATGCGCAACCTGCGGACACCAGTTCTATCGTGGGTATCGCGGCCACACGTCGATAAAAAAGCCCGGCCATCGTGGCCGGGCTGGGAGGCGGTGACAGGGCGCAGCAGGCTGCGTCAGGAGGCCCGTGCCGGTGTCTTGCGCGCCGGGGCGCCGTTGGCGACGTAGTAGTCGACCTCGGCCGCCGGCAGCGGCGTCTTGCCGCGCACGCGGTCGGCCAGCTTCTCGGCGATCATGATGGTGGTGGCGTTGAGGTTGCCGGTGACGATGATCGGCATGATCGAGGCATCGATCACTCGCAGCCCCTGCAGGCCGTGCACGCGGCCCTCGCCGTCGACCACGGCGTCATCGCCGGTACCCATGCGGCAGGTGCCGCAGGGGTGGTAGGCGGTCTCGGCGTGTTGGCGCACGAAGGCATCCAGCTCGGCGTCGCTCTGCACGTCCGGGCCGGGGGCGATCTCGCGGCCGCGGAATTCGTCCATCGCCGGCTGGTTGATGATCTCGCGGGTCACCCGGATCGCGGCGCGGAACTCTTCCCAGTCGCGCTCGGTGGACATGTAGTTGAACAGGATGCTGGGCGCGCTCCGGGGATCACGGTCGGTGAGCTGCACGCGGCCGCGGCTCTCCGAACGCATCGAGCCGACATGCGCCTGGAAGCCGTGGGCCTCGACCGCGCTCTTGCCGTTGTAGCTGATCGCGATCGGCAGGAAGTGGTACTGCAGGTTGGGCCACTCCTCGCGATCGTCGGTGCGGATGAAGGCACCGGCTTCGAACTGGTTGCTGGCGCCCACACCCTGGCCCAGGAACATCCACTCGGCACCGATTTTCGGCTGGTTGTACCACTTGAGCGCCGGGTAGAGCGAGATCGGCTTCTTGCACTCGTACTGGATGTACATCTCCAGGTGATCCTGCAGATTCTCGCCCACGCCCTTGAGGTCGTGGACCACCTCGATACCATGCTTTTCGAGCAGCGCCGGGTTGCCCACGCCGGAGCGCTGCAGGATCTGCGGCGAGGCGATCGCGCCACCGCACAGCAGCACCTCGCGGCGCGCCAGCGCCTGCTGCGGCTGGTTCTTGCGCAGGTAGTTGACCCCGATCGCGCGCTTGTCCTCGAACAGGATGCGGTCGGTGGTGGCGTGGGTGACGATGGTCAGGTTATCGCGCTGCTTGGCGATATCGAGATAGCCCCGCGCGGTGGACGAACGCCGCCCGTTGGGGGTGGTCGTCCGGTCCATCGGACCGAAGCCCTCCTGCTGCGCGCCGTTGAGGTCGTCGGTGCGCGGGAAGCCCGCCTCCACACCCGCTTCGATGAAGGCTTGATAGAGCGGATTGTTGCCCGCCTTGGGCGTGGTCACCGAGAGCGGGCCATCGCCGCCGTGGAAGTCATTGGGACCGATATCGCGGGTCTCCGACTTCTTGTAGTAGGGCAGGCAGTCGAGATAGCGCCACTCCTCGAGCCCGGGCCGCTTGGCCCAGTTGTCCAGATCCAGCGCGTTGCCGCGGATATAGCACATGCCGTTGATCAGCGAGGAGCCGCCCAGGCCCTTGCCGCGGCCGCACTCCATGCGACGGTTGTCCATGTGCGGCTCGGGGTCGGTCTCGAACGCCCAGTTGTAGCGCTTGCCCTGCAGCGGGAAGGCCAGTGCCGCCGGCATCTGGGTGCGGAAATCGAAGCGGTAGTCGGGACCGCCGGCTTCGAGCAGCAGCACCTTGACCTCGGGATCCTCGGTCAAGCGGGTGGCTAGCACGTTGCCGGCGGAGCCGGCGCCGATGATGATGTAGTCGTATTCGCGAGCCTGTTGCATACACACGCTCCTTGAGTCAGCGAAGGGGTGAGAGAGAAGCCGCGGGGGCAGGCGGGGTGAGAGGGCGGCGGGCCGTGGTGGCCCGCCAGCCTCTCATCGTCTAGATCGTTGCCTAGACGTCGTCTCGTGGTGTCCAGCGCGCCGTCTCGGGTCGTCCAAAACGTCGTGCCTGGCAAGTCGTACCTAGAACGTCATACCTAGAACACGGAGGCGAAGGGCCCCATCTCGATCTGCACCGACTTCGTTTGCGTATAGTGTGCCAGTGTCTCGACGCCGTTCTCGCGGCCGATACCGGACTGCTTGTAGCCGCCCACCGGCATCTCCGCCGGCGAGTCGCCCCAGGTGTTGACCCAGCAGATACCCGCCTCGAGGCAATGGATCACCCGATGGGCGCGGTTGAGGCCCTCGGTGAACAGGCCGGCGGCCAGACCGTACTCGGTATCGTTGGCGCGGCGGATCACCTCTTCCTCGTCATCGAAGGCCAGAATCGACATCATCGGGCCGAAGATCTCCTCGCGTACGATACGCATCTCGTCACTGCAGTCAGTGTAGACGGTGGGCGCCACCCAGGCGCCCTGGGCAAAGTCGCCTTCGGTGAGGCGTGAACCACCGATCAGCAGCCGGGCGCCATCCTGCTTGGCGATGTCGAGATAGCCGACCACCTTCTCCAGGTGCTCGAAGCTCACCAGCGGGCCGAAGTTGGTCTGCGGGTCGAGCGGATCGCCGGCCTTGATGCGCTCGACGCGCTCGACGATCTTGGCCTCGAAGGCCTCCTTCACCGAGCGCTGCACGAACACCCGGGTGCCATTGGTGCAGACCTGGCCGCTGGAGTAGAAGTTGGCCATCATCGCGCCGTCGGCGGCGCGGTCGAGATCGGCATCCTCGAACACGATCAGCGGCGACTTGCCGCCCAGCTCCATGGTGACGTCCTTGAGCGTCGAGCCGGCGGCGGCCGACATCACCTTCTTGCCGGTGCCGACCTCGCCGGTGAAGCTGATCTTAGCGATGCCGGTGTGCTCGGTCAGCATCGCGCCGACACTGCCATCGCCGTGCACCACGTTGAACAGGCCGTCGGGGAGGCCGGCTTCGGTGAAGATCTCGGCCAGCTTCATCGCGGTCAGCGGCGTCACCTCGCTCGGCTTGAACACCACCGCGTTACCTGCGGCCAGCGCCGGCGCGGCCTTCCAGCAGGCGATCTGGATCGGGTAGTTCCAGGCGCCGATGGCGCCGATCACGCCCAGTGGCTCGCGCCGGGTGTAGACGAAAGAGTCCTCGCGCAGCGGGATCTGGCTGC
This sequence comes from Salinicola endophyticus, assembly GCF_040536835.1. Classification (NCBI taxonomy): domain Bacteria; kingdom Pseudomonadati; phylum Pseudomonadota; class Gammaproteobacteria; order Oceanospirillales; family Halomonadaceae; genus Salinicola; species Salinicola endophyticus. The sequence continues at coordinate 2,549,841 of NZ_CP159578.1, read as the reverse complement.
CTTCGATGGCCGGGGCCAGGCCGGCGAAGTACTCCAGGGCATCGGCACCGGTGACTACGTCGACACTGGCAGTCTCGCTGATCGGCTTGCCGGTGTTGAGGGTCTCCAGCTCGGCCAGCTCGTCGTTGCGTTCGCGCAGCAGAGCCACCGCCTTGAGCAGGATGCGCGAGCGCTCCATGCCGCTCATGGCGGCCCATTCACGCTGGGCGCGAGCAGCGCTGGCGACGGCCTTGTCGACGTCCGCGGCGCTGGCCTGCTGGATGCTGGCGATCACCTCGCCGTTGGCCGGGTTGACGGCATCGAAGGTGGTCTCGCCGCTGGCCGGCGTACGACGCCCGTCGATGTAGAGTGTCTGCGTCTCGAGTCGTGCCATGGTGGTCTCCCTTCGAAGTCGAGTGTCTGATGCGAATCTGGGGGGTGAGCGTCTGCCTGGCTCAGGCGTAATCGTTGGCGCGGCGCTGAGCGCGCTGCGGCGTATCGAGCTGTTCACGCACGTAGTCGTAGGCCAGTTGCCTGGCGCGGTCCACGTCGAGCCCCTCCTGGGCCAGGGCACCGCGCAGCCACAGCCCGTCGATCAGTGCCGCCAGTCCGCGAGCTGCATCGCGCGCCTGGCGCTTGGGCAGCACGCGGCGGAACTGGCTGCTCAGATTGGAATATAGACGGCGATCGTTGACCCGCTGCAGCCGTTGCAGATTGGTGTGGTGCATGCTGCTGGCCCAGAACGCCAGCCAGGTCTTCATCACCGAGCGGCTGGTCTGGCTGCGATCGAAGTTGCCATCGATGATCGCGTGCAGGTGGTCCTGGGGTGGCGCCTCGCCCAGCGCGCGGCGGCGCTCGCTGACGGCGCTGCCGAGATCGCTGAGGATGTGGCGCATGGTGGCTTCCAGCAGCCCATCCTTGCCATCGAAATAGTGGCTGATGATGCCGGTGGAGACGCCGGCGTGCCGGGCAATGCGGGCAATGGTGGCATCCGCTAGACCGACCTCGTCGATCGCCTCGAGCGTCGCCTCGATCAACTGCCGGCGACGAATGGGCTGCATTCCGACTTTCGGCATAGGGTTCTCCTACTGCGGTCTGAAACGGCGGATACTCGAAAATGGCGCCAGGGCGCGCGCTTCGACATCAGGATAGCGGCATTATGCGATTTTTTTATTGAACGGTCAATCAATAAAAAATAAGCTATTGTGGCCTAGAATGAAAATGGCATGATTCGATAATCGCTGGTTATTAACGCCATCGATCATCGACAGCAAGTCACACAACAGCAGAAAAGGCGCCCGGCAGCACCAGGTTCGCGCGGAGCTGCAAGGTAGTAGTGGGCTGCGGCAGCGATGCACGACGGTGATGCGACCCAGCGCCGGGCGCCATTTTCGTATCAGGGAGATCTTGCATGAAACGACAGTCGTTACTGCTGGCCTTCGCCGGCGCCAGCCTCAGCGTCAGCGCCGCCGCCCAGGCGGCTGCGCCGGAAAGCTGCCAGCGCGTGCACTTCGCCGAAGTCGGCTGGACCGATATCCAGGCCACCACCGCGCTCACCAGTGTGGTGCTGGAGGGGCTGGGCTATGCGCCGTATTCCGACACCGTCTCCGTGCCGGTGGCCTATGCTGGGATGAAGAACGGCGATTTCGACGTCTTTCTGGGCAACTGGATGCCGTCGATGGCATCGATCAGCGACCCTTACATCGAGCGCGGCGAGGTCGAGCGCCCGCGGGCCAATCTGGAGGGGGCCAAGTACACTCTGGCGGTGCCGCAGTACGTGCTCGATGCCGGCGTCACCTCGGTCAAGGATCTGGACGCCCACGCCGATCAGTTCGGCCACAAGCTGTTCGGCATCGAAGCCGGCAATGACGGCAACATGATCATCCAGAAGATGATCGACGATGATGCCTACGGGCTGGGCGACTGGCAGCTGGTCGACTCCAGCGAGGCCGGCATGCTCGCCGAGCTGAAGGCGCGCACCCGCAACAAGGAGTGGATGGTCTTCCTCGGCTGGGAGCCGCACCCCATGAACACCAACTTCGACATGGGTTATCTGTCCGGGGCCGATGACTATTTCGGGCCGGACTACGGCGGTGCCACGGTTTACACCAATACCCGCGCCGGCTATTCCGACGAGTGCACCAACGTCGGTCAACTGCTCGATAACCTGAGTTTCACCCTGACCATGGAGAACCAGGTGATGGGCGCGATCATGGACGATGGCCAGAACGAGAAGGACGCAGCCCGAGCCTGGCTCAAGGCGCATCCGGACACCCTGACGGCATGGCTCGAGGGCGTGACCACGGTGGACGGGCAACCGGGCCTGCCGGCGGTCAAGCAGTCGCTGGGGCTCTGAGCCAGCGCTGGTCGATCACCGCGTTCCCGAACCGCTGCGGTTCGGGAACGCCCGCCAGGGCAAGGGTTTGCGATCAAGGGCTTGCGGTCGCGACCCGACACCGGTATAGTGCGCCACCGTTGCCTTACGGCAACCACCCCGGATGGCTACGTAGCTCAGCTGGTTAGAGCACATCACTCATAATGATGGGGTCCCCTGTTCGAATCAGGGCGTAGCCACCAACTCCCCCTCGCAGTATTCGATATTTCTCCTGTTCGTTATTGTTCTCTGCGCGATCACGTTCGTTGCCGTACGCGATATTTCGCGCGTTCGCCTCGTGCTGGTGCGGCGTCCTGATGGCTCGCTCCCCACGTATCACGCCTGCAAGTACTCACCCAGGCGCTGCATGAACGCCTCACCCTGGGCGAGCTGCTCTTCGCTGATGAACTCGTCAGGCTGGTGCGCCTGGGTAATGCTGCCGGGGCCACAGATGATCGCCTCGAGTCCGGCGTTCTGGAACTGGCCGGCTTCGGTGGCGTAGGCCACCGCCTGGGTCTCGCGTTCGCCCAACAGGTGTCGGCACAGGGCGATGGCATCACGATTATCGCTACCGGCGAGGCCGGGCACGGTGTGCGTTAGCGGGGTGGTCTCGATGGCAAAGCGTGCATCGCGTGCCTTCAGCTCCTGCTCCAGGCGTCGGCTGAAGGCGTCGAAACGCGAGAACACGGCGTCGAAGCCCTGCTCGGGCAGATGACGGATCTCCCACTCGAAGCTGCACTCCCGGGCCATGATGTTGATCGCGGTGCCGCCCTGGATACGACCGACGTGGAGGCTCGAGTGGGCGACGTTGAAGTCGGTATTGGTCTCTCCCTCGCTGACCATCTCGGCCATGATCTCCTCGATGCGGGTGACCAGGCGCGCCGCGACATGGATCGCCGAGATGCCCTGGTCGACCTGACTGGAGTGCGACTCCACGCCGTGCACCACGGTCTTGAGCGAGGTGATGCCTTTCTGCTGGGTCACCGGGTGCATCAGCGTCGGCTCGCCGACCACCACCACCGCGGGGCGCGGGAAGTCTGCCACCAGACGCTCGATCATGCGCGGTGCGCCGAGGCAGCCGATCTCCTCGTCATAGGAGAACGCCAGCCACACCGGCTTCGACAGTTCTGCCGCTGTCCACTGCGGTACTGCAGCCAGGGCGCAGGCGATGAACCCCTTCATGTCGCAGCTGCCGCGGGCGTAGAGCTTGCCGTCCCGGGCGGTCAGGGTGAATGGGTCGCTGCTCCATGGCTGGCCATCCACCGGGACCACGTCGGTATGTCCTGAGAGCACCACGCCGCCCTCGACCGCAGGGCCGATACGCGCCAGCAGATTGGACTTGCTGCCGTCTTCGTTCTCCACGCGCCAGCTCTCCACGCCGTGGGCGGCGAGATAGTGCTCGATGAACTCGATCAGCGCCAGGTTGGAGTGGCGCGAGACGGTATCGAAGGCGACCAGCTCGGCGAGCATCTCGGTCGCGGTGTAGTGGGTGCGCGGGGCGTGGTTGGTATTCTCGGAAGGTGTCGTCATGGGTCTCTCGTCTCCTCGTTCTGGTGGCCGTCGGCGCGCTGGCTGAGCGCAGTCAGCTCGCCCATGTAGTGCTCGGCGGCCCGCATGTGGGCATACATCACGGCCTCGGCGCGCTCGGCGTCGCGGGCGTGAAACGCCTCGATCAGTTCCAGATGATAGTCGTGGCCGTGGTAGTTGATATCGATCCCCGCCAGCGCCGGGTCGTGGTTCTGGGCCGCCACTACCTTGAGCAGCAGGCCGTTGAGGAACTCGATCAGAAAGCGCAGCAGCGGGTTGGGCGAGACCGCGGCTAGCAGGTTGTGAAAATCGAGCTCGTCCTCGCGTTCGGCGACACCACGCCCCGCCTGGCGCTGGCTGCAGCAGCGCCCGGCAGTGGCGCTCAGGCGTGCCAGGGTGGGGGCATCGAGTAGCGGCGTGACCTCGCGGGCGAGCGCCGGCTCCAGCAGCTTGCGCAGGGCGTAGATGTCCGCCACCGACAGATCGCGGCTGAAGCAGAAGTTCCACAAAAGCTCGTTGGCAGTGGATGCACTCACCTCGGTGATGCTGGCGCCCCCGCCGGGGCCGCTGCGGATTCGGATCAGCCCTTGGGTCTCGAGCGACTTCAGCGCCTCACGTAGGGTCCACTTGCTGGTGTCCAGGCGCGCGCTCAAGGCGGCCTCGCTCTCCAGCCGGGCGCCGGGCGGCAGCTCGCCGGAGAGGATGCGCTGGCGCAGCCCCTCGGCGATCTGGTCCGAGCGCTTGCGGCTCACGCCGGCCCCCAGCCGATCGCCACCGCGAAGGCAAGCACCAGCCAACTGAGCAGGAACACCTGAATCAGCAGCGGGAAGAAGAAGCGCACCCAGCGGTCGTAGGGCACGCGGGCGATCGCCAGCATCGCCAGGGTGCCGCCGGAGGTGGGCACCACCATTTTGGTCAGCCCGTCGCCGACCTGAAAGGCCAGAATCGCGGTCTGGCGGGTCATGCCGATCAGGTCGGAGAGCGGGATCATGATCGGCATGGTGGCCATGGCCTGGCCGCTGCCAGAGGGGATGAAGACGTTGATCACCGAGTGCACCAGGGTCATCGCCAGGGTCGAAACCAGCACCGGTAGGCCGGCCAGGGGCTCGGCCAGACCATGGACGATGGTATCGCCGATATGGCCCTGTTCGATCAGCACCTGCAGCGCGCGCGCCAGCCCCACCAGCAGTGCGCCGCTGGTCACCGACGCCGCCCCCTCGAAGAAGTACTGATTGATACGTGAAGGCGAGAGCTTGGCCATGGCACCGATGGCCAGCGCCATGGCCACGAACACGGCGGAGATCTCGTTGATGTACCAGCCATGGGCGAAGACCCCGTAGAGCATGATCGCCAGGCCGACGACGAAGGTGGCGAGGACGCGGATATCGGCGGCACGCAGGCGGTAGCTCTCGACCGGCTTGTCCAGGCTGCCGGCGCGCTCGTCGCGCTCGAGCAGCGAGGTTTCGGCATCCGCCCGCACGCGCTTCAGGTAGCGGCTGGTGTGATGGGCCAGCAGGGCCAGCGCACCGATGCAGAGCACGCTGCGCAGCCCGGCGCCGGAGAACAGCGGCAGCTGCGCGATCTGGTCCGAGACGCCGACGGTATAGACGTTGATCGGCGAGGTGGCGAAGCCGATCCCTACGCCGCCGAGGGCGATGGCGGTGCCGACCAGACGGTCGCCGCCCATGGCCAGACCGAGCAGCACGGCCAGCGGGATCAGCGCAATGTTGTTCTCGTAGCCCACGGCCACGCCGAGCCCGCCGAAGACGAAGGTCATCAGCCATACCAGCGCGCTGGGGCGCTCGCGACCCAGCCGCTTGACCAGGGTGCCGACCAGATTCTCCAGCGCGCCGGTCGCCTCCATCACGCGAAACAGTCCGCCACCGATGAACACGATCACGATGACGCTGGCCGCGGCGATCATGCCCAGCGGGATGGCGTGAAAGATTTGAAGCACCGACGGCGCCGGCTGGTCGATCAGATGGAAGGTGTCGGGGATCACCGCGCTGCGCCCGTTGATCTCATGACGCTCATAGGTGCCGGCGGGAATGATCTGCGTCAGCAGCCACACCGCGCAGAGCAGGCAGAAGATCAGAATGGCGGGGTGGGGTATGCGCTGGTACCAGGGCTTGCGGGTCGAGGTATCGTGTGCCGTCATGGGCACCTCCTGAAAGATCTTGTTGTTGTCGTCGCTCCCTGCCGGACCGCGGGGCCGGTCAGGGGGCGCTATTGATTATAATGAATTGACGCTAAGCCGAATGGGCAGAGGTGTCAACGCGACGAGCAGGGGACGAGCAGGGTTAGTGCCTGCGAGAGTACCCGGGAGAGTGCCTGCTCACCGTCTCGTCTCCGGCGGGCGAGGCGCAGGCAGCTGGGGTAGGGTGGCGTGAGCCTTGCGACGGGGCGTGGCGACGCGGGCGTTGCCTGGGGCTTCGTGCCCAGCGCATTGATTGCGTTGGGAAATTCAGCGCCAGGAATTCTCGCCCGATGTGCGATTGACCCTTGACGCCTCGAATCCAGTCCGTATACTACGCCGCGTGCTGACAGATGTTCCCCGATAGCTCAGTTGGTAGAGCAAATGACTGTTAATCATTGGGTCGCAGGTTCGAGTCCTGCTCGGGGAGCCAACAGACAGCACGCGATGAATCCGATCCCCGATAGCTCAGTTGGTAGAGCAAATGACTGTTAATCATTGGGTCACAGGTTCGAGTCCTGTTCGGGGAGCCATCATCGCCCCACATTGCCGGTAAGATATCGATCCCCGATAGCTCAGTTGGTAGAGCAAATGACTGTTAATCATTGGGTCACAGGTTCGAGTCCTGTTCGGGGAGCCATCGATAGGCAAGAAGACTTCCGCTAAGTAGTGCCACCTCTGCATTCATCCCACATTCCGACGGATGAGGTGCGGTTATGCGCGTTTCGGCAACGTTTTGTTCTAAAGGTGGTGTCAGCAAGACCACCTCTACAGCCAACCTCGTTGGTCTCCTGGCTGACTCGGGTTTTCTGGCTTTCCCGTAGATCTGGATACTCAGCCAACCCTCTCTTCCTGCGGCGAACTGTCACAGTCCACCCCTGGTGGGGGTGACAGAGCTGGTCGATCTTGACCGGATCATTTCTCGTACCGCTTTTTCCAATCTCGACATCATCGTCTCCAACGACTATCGGAACCAGCTGCAGCAGCTGTTGCTCAATTCTCCGGATGGGCGCTTCCGCTTGGTCGACCGTCTTGGACGTTTCGCCGATCGCTATGACGCTATCCTGATCGATACGCAGGGGGCGCTCTGTCATCCTTGAGATGGCCGCCGGTCGCCTGATCTCGCCGATCGTTCCTGAGCTTCTGACGGCCCGCGAATTTGTTCGCGTTACTCAGGGTATGCTCAACGAACTGCGCGAGCTGGCACGCTACACCCGTTTAAAGGTGCCGCCGGTATTCATCCAGCTGAACAAGATGGCTGAGAAGCGACGCGATGCGAGAGATATCTCAGTTTGCCAAGCGTATGAAATGCCTCTGATAAGCTACAATGGTAGTCTCGAATGCTATCAATCCACAGCAGAGACAGTCTAAATGCAATTAAAGCATTTTTCGTTGATTTGGGTGCTTTTTCTAATCATAGGGGCGAGTACCCCATCTTATGCATTGAGATGCCAGAACGGCCTAGTGCAAGATGGCGATCTTAAGTCTGAGGTGATCGCAAAATGTGGGTCTCCCGCTTCGAAAGAAGTCGAGCCCCCACAGTCCAGGGGGGGGCGAATTATTAAAGGCGCCGTCACCATAGAGCGCTGGATCTATGGGCCTATGAATGGCGCCTATTATTATTTGCGCTTCATCGATGGGAAGCTTGTCGACGAAGACATCAAAGTCGGCCTATGACATCAGTCGGCCGTCTTCACAATATCGAGAATGACGTTGATCGGTGTTCTGTAGGCATTTGTAACGATGATGGTGGTTCTAGATCCTGCTGCGCTCACTGCGCGTTGCAAGTTATTTTCTGTTAGTCTTGATCCGTCAAATGCCAGCGTCAAGTTTTTGCTCGTCCCTGCTGCTTTTATTATATCGATGAGGTCGTCAAGGTTCAGATTTTGTGCCGTATTGATGCTTGTAGACGTTTTTGTGCCAGATTTTTTGATCACTTCAATCACGTCGGCTGCATTAATCTGGCTACCGTTAAACTCCATGGTAAGTATTTTTTCCGTGCCTGCTAGAGATGCAAAGTTAAGCAAGTTGCTTTTCGAAATGCTCTGAGCTGTATTGATGCTTAAGGCTGTTTTCGAACCGGCGGCCTTTAAAGCCTCGGCGAATAGGTTGGGCGTTAACTGGGCGCCGTTGAAGTCGGCACTCAATGTCTTGATGTTGGCCGCTGTTTTCAAAAGGTCCAGTAGTGCTTGCTTGCTCAGGCTTTGCGCTGTATTAATGCTGAAGCTTGTATTTTCTCCTGCCTCTTTAATTGCCTCTTTTACCTCTTGCGGATCAAGTTGGGCGCCGTTGAATTCTAAAGAAAGGAATTTTGATGCTCCGGCGGTAGACAATACTTTTTTTAAGTGGTTGAGGCTTAAGGCTTGCGCCGTGTTGAGCTTGATTTTTGACTTGCTTCCGGTATTCGAAATAGCCCTTTCTAGGTTGTCTTCAGTAAGCTGTGCTCCATTGAATTCGGCGCTGAAAACTTTGGTGTTGCCCGCACTTTCTAATGCGCTCAGTAGCGTGTTGACAGGGGTGCTTTGAGCAGTGTTTACGCTGACGCGAACTTTGCTCCCGGCTGATTTTACTGCATTTTCGAGTTCGTTCGAGTCAAGCTGAGCGCCATTGAAATCTGCTGATAAGGAACCCGATTTTTGCGCTGCGGTGAAAATTTTATTTATTCTGTCCTGGCTAAAATACTGCGCGGTAGAAATGCTGAAAGATGTATTTTTTGAGGATTTGTCGAGTGCTTGCTCCAGATAGTTGCTGGTAATATGGGAGGCGTCGTAGCTTAGAATGAGTTTCATGGGGACCTCTTGATGAGTTTTTGATAAAAATATCATTGCGCATCGTCAAAAAAATGGAGTTGAGATGCATGTGTTGTTGATGTTGTGTGTGTACAGTATTCGAGAGCCTTGGGGGTCGGCAAGTACGATGTCGTGGTGTTTGGCGAAGTCACCGTCAGAAACGCTATTCGGTCGACTTAACATTCTCTACGGCCCGCCCGGTATTAACGCGTTACACCTGACGGCTGATACTACCGTGGAGACCCTTCCATGTAACGCAACACCTGGCGGGCGACGGTCGTCGGCTGATCCACTCAAGCAGCAGAGCAGCAACTTCATCCGGCATCGTGAATCCGGGTCGCGATGACGGCCAATAGAATGGCGATTGGGGCCACGATCACAAAGCTGGCGTAGATCCATGTCACCACGTTGAGAATCCAGGGTGGGGCACTCTCGACGGCGTGAACTCTATCGGGGTGATCACGATAGATATGACGTTCTCCCCAACTGGTGTAACGGCACAGCACCTTGAAGCCGTAGACACTCATCCGGTGGGCTGACAGCGGTAGTCTCTTGAAGAATAGCTCCTTCTCCGATGCCAGCGGCCCCAGAGCGCGATCGACCTTATCGATGATGAAGGGCGCTAAGATCATGCCGACGATGACCAGTAGGAAGGCCAGCGCGCCCACCCCGATCGTTGTGAAGAGCAGGATCCCAAAGGCCACTGAGTCGTTCATTATGGGATCTCCTCTTGGCCGCCCTGGGGGCATCATGAAAGCGGCTCGCTGCAGTTGCACTACCTTGAGCGCTCGACGTCCACTCGGTAGTACGCCTCACGAAAGCCCCATATTCTTCAAGCTGAACCACGTCGACATGACTTGCTTGGCCGGTGATCACCTTGCCACTGTATAGCGCCCGTTTGAGTGATCAGGCGTTGACGTCAACCACGAGCCGGCCGCGCACTTCCCCTGCCAGAAGTCGTTCCGCCGCCGCCAGGGTGTCGCTCAAGCGGATGTCGTGTGAGATCTCGTCGAGCAGGGCGGGGTCGATGTCCTCGGCCAGCCGCGCCCAGGCTCGCCGGCGCTCTTCGGCGGGGCGGGTGACGCTGTTGATCCCAAGCAGGCTGACGCCACGCAGGATGAAAGGGGCTACGGTAGTGGGGAAGTCCATGCCCTGGGCAAGGCCGCAGGCGGCGACCAGGCCATCCGGGCAGGTGCGCGCGCAGACGTTGGCCAGCGTGTGGCTGCCCACCGAGTCGATGGCGGCAAACCACCGTGCCTTGGCCAGAGGCTTGCCGGGGGCTGATAGTTCGCTGCGGTCGATGACTGCGGCGGCGCCCAGGCGTTCGAGAAAGGCCGACTCCTGAGGGCGGCCGGTCGCCGCGACGACGCGATAGCCCCGTGCCGCCAGCGCGGCAATGGCGTAGCTGCCGACGCCGCCGTTGGCACCTGTCACCAGCACCTCGCCGCGATCCGGCGTCAGGCCATGGCGCTCCAGCGCCAGCACGCTCAGCATGGCGGTGTAGCCGGCGGTACCGATGGCCATCGCCTGATGCGTGGTCAGCGAGGGCGGCAGCCGGGTGAGCCAGTCGCCGTTGACCCGAGCGCGCTGCGCCAGGCCGCCCCAGTGTTCCTCTCCAATACCCCAGCCGTTGAGCAGAACGCGATCGCCCGCTGCCCATTCGGGATGTTCACTCCGCTCGACCACGCCGGCAAGGTCGATGCCCGGCACCATGGGAAAGCGGCGCACGACGGCCCCTTTTCCGGTGATCGCCAGGGCGTCCTTGTAGTTGAGCGTGCTCCATTCGATGCGAACGTGAACATCGCCCTGGGGAAGTGAGTCGGCGTCGAGCTGGGTCAGCGCGGCGTGGCTCCGCTGATCGGATTCGGTCTGCTGTACGAAAATGGCGTTGAACACGTGAACCTCCTGAGCCTTGGGCGGTGATTCGAAAAGCACCTTTGACGACCGCGAGATCGGTTTCAGCGCGGCAGGCGAGCGAGGAATTCCTGACTGAAGAGCACCAGGGGCGTTGGTTCCCGAGTCAGCCGAGCTCGCTGCACGGCACCCTCCCACCCGATCCAGAAGAAAGCGGCCAGGGTGTCGCAATCCGCATCGATGGCCAGCTCACCCTCCGCCTTGGCCAGACGCAGGCAGTCGGCGACCCTGCGTTGCCAGTCCTGCAGGATGGCTTCCAGCCGCGCACCTAATCCTTCGGGTAACAGTGTGACTTCCTGGCCCAGATTGCCCACCAGGCAGCCGCGACGATAATCGTGGCGGGCCATGCCCCCCTGGGCGTCCTGGGTGAATCGGCGGAGTCTTTCGAGGGGAGGTATCTCGGGGGCGAGCAACCAGTGGTCGAGCTTGCCCGCGAAATACTCGGCGTATCGCGACAGCAGGGCGTGACCGAACGCCTCCTTGCTGTCGAAGTAGTGATAGAAAGACCCTTTCGGCACGCCGACCCGTTTCAGGATGCCGTCGATCCCGCTCGAGACGAATCCCTGCTCGGTGAGCACCTCGACGCCACACCGGATCAGGACCTCCCGGGTATCTGGGTGGGTGCGCGGCACCTTCGGTGGGCGGCCGCGACGCTTGCTGAGCGACGTTGGCTTTTCCATGCGGTCAAATTAGACCGGTCGTCTCACAATATCAATGGAGAATAGCTGCCGACCTCTAGCGTCAGGCGAGCCTGTTCGTGAAGTCGATGACACTGGCTTGTTGCGCTGCCTGACACAGATGCCACATCTAGCCGAGCCGATGGCCATGTTATTGATGTCCAAAAAGGTGTTCACTGGCTAACTATAATTAGTTGGCTAATTTTTTAATTAACAGAAAATAAATGATAAGATGCTCATTGACCGCACATGTACGCTAAGGAGTGAAACCCTTCGACAGATTGGCTAAGTTTACTAAGTGCTGCAGCGCTGGCTGTGGCATTCAAAGTATACTTTTCTTTTTCTGTCTGGGTACGTGTCCTTCGAGCTAACAAAACTTAAGGTTGATGATAAAAAAGAGCCTGATGGGGGCGTAGGTACGCGGTCTTTGGGAATATCTTTCACCTACCGCGAGGATAACTGTATGCCCATTCACCCTGTTGGCTCAGATGACCAATCGATCATTCGCGACATATATACCACCGATGCGTCGCAAGTGAGCCTGCCTAAATTCCGGATACCTCAGGGCCGAACCGAGCCGCATGCTGCATACTCCCTCGTGCGAGACGAATTGCTGCTCGATGGAAATGCCCGTCAGAATCTCGCGACTTTTTGCACCACCTGGGTCGAGGATGAGGTCAAGCAGTTGATGTCGGATGCTGTCGATAAAAACATGATCGACAAGGACGAATATCCCCAGACAGCGGAGATCGAAAATCGCTGTGTCCATATCTTGGCCGACTTGTGGCACGCCCAGAAAGCCTGGGAAACGGTGGGCTGTTCGACGACAGGTTCAAGCGAGGCGGCCATGCTGGGCGGGCTTGCTTTCAAATGGAAGTGGCGCCAGCGGCGGCAAGCCGAAGGAAAGGATGCGAGCAAACCGAATATCGTGACCGGCCCTGTTCAGATTTGCTGGAAAAAATTCGCGCGCTACTTCGATGTCGAGATGAGAGAGGTCCCGCTTGAAGGCGATGCCCTGGGGTTACAACCGGCGGATCTGAGAAAGTACTGTGATGAGAATACGATAGGGGTCGTTGCAACGCTAGGTGTGACGTTCACCGGTGTTTACGAACCTGTGGCGGCACTGGCGCGTGAGCTCGATGCCATCGAACGCGACCTGGGGTTGGATATTCCTATTCACGTCGATGCGGCATCCGGCGGCTTCATCGCGCCATTTATCCAGCGCGACCTGGTATGGGATTTTCAGATCGAGCGGGTCAGATCCATCAATGCTTCCGGCCATAAATACGGGCTGGCCCCGCTCGGTGTGGGCTGGGTCATCTGGGCATCGAAAGAAGACCTTCCCGAAGATCTGATCTTCTACGTCGACTATCTCGGCGGGAATATGCCAACCTTTGCGCTTAATTTCTCCCGACCTGGTGGGGAGATCATCGCCCAGTACTATAACTTTCTGCGCTTGGGCCGCGACGGTTATACGGCGATTCAGCAGGCTTGTTCCGACACGGCGCAGTGGTTGGGTCATGAACTCGCCAAGCTGGGGCCTTTCGAGATGGTTTACGACGGACATGGTGGGCTACCGGCGGTGGCTTACAAACTGACCGATGCCGACCATGGATTCAACCTCTATGACCTGTCTGAGCGGCTTCGGATGCGAGGTTGGCAAATCGCTTCTTATCCGCTGCCTTCTCATCGTCAGGAAGTCGTCGTCCAGCGTATTTTGATTCGACATGGCGTGAGTCGTGACCTGGCGCGGCTGCTGCTCGACGATATGAAGCGTGCCATCCAGCATCTGTCAGAAAACCCGGTACCCAATTCGAGCGCTAAATCGGGGTTTCACCATGGTTGAGATATCACATTCCCATCGTCCGGTAGTGAACATCTTGTCTCGTTATACAGGCTTGGTGGCGTTCCTTGTTACCGGGTCCGCCGTTGCCCAGGAAGGTGCCCCCTCGGAAGGGGGGCGCACCATAGGCCACATTGCCGATAGCGTAATCGCCTTAGTAGAAGCTGGAGCGCACGGCTTTTTTGAACTGCTTGGAAATCAGCCAATCGCGTTCATTCTTCTTGCCCTGGCGCTCGGTAATCTGATCGGAAAAGTCGATGTCAAGGGAGTCTCTCTGGGCTCGACGGCAGGTTCATTGCTGGTCGGTGTCATCATCTCGATGGTGGCCGAGGCCGTTTATGGCATGACCTACTCCATCCCCGGGGTTCTATCATCCTTCATGCTCTTGCTGTTCATGTATGCACTGGGCTTGAAGGTAGGGCCGCGGTTCTTCTCAGGACTTCGCAAGGGTGGGTTGGCCTTTGTGGGCGTTGGCGTCATCGTCTGGGTGCTGAATTGGCTCATCTGCTACTTTGGTGCATCCTGGGTGGGCTTGGCCCCCGGATATGCAACAGGTCTGATCTCAGGTAGCTATACCATCACGGCCATTCTCGGCGTTGGCCAGAGCGCGCTGTCGAGCGGTGCCTACACGCCTCCTGTCGGTATGACAGTCGAGGAGGTGGGAGCCAACATGGCAGCGGCTTATGCCATCAGCTACGTCTTGTCGAGCGTGGGGATCATTCTATTGATCCGATATCTCCCACGGATCTTTGGGCGCGATGCCCGGGCCGACGCGAAGCTGGCCGAGACGGAGTACAGTGGCGGTGCGACTCATCCCGTTCCGGGAGCGCCGGGCGCTCTGGTCATGGGATTTTCTCCCTACGACCTCCGTGCTTTCACGGTGACTCACCCACAGCTCATTGGCTGTAGCTTTGCGCAGATCATCAAAGACTATCCTCAGGTCCCGATCCTGCGCGTCGTGCGCAACCATGAAGTTCTCGATCTGTCCTCTGATCTGGTGCTCGAGAAGAACGATATTGTGACGGTGCGCGGTGATGTGCACGATCTGATTCTCGAAGAGGGGGAGTTGATCGGTCCGGAGTCCGATGAGGCGCTGGCGCGCGATGTTCCCCTGGAAGTGGCGGATGTTCACATCGGTTCCCATGCGCTCTCCGGGAAGACGATTCAGGCGCTCAGGCATCACGGAACGGGTGGCGTGACAGTGCAGGCGCTTTTCAGAGCCGGGAATGAATTGCCGCTGGGACCTGCCAGCGTCGTATTGTTCGGCGACGTGATCCGTCTGACCGGACCAGACGCAGCGATCAAGGCCGCGGCAAAGACATTGGGTGGGCGTGCGATTCTGCCGACCATGAAATCAGAGGTCCTTTATCTCTCGCTGGCCATGTTGGTGGGGTACCTGGTGGGCATTGTCAGTGTGACCATCTCAGGCATTCCATTCTCATTGGGCACATCGGCAGGCTGCATTCTGGCAGGTGTGGGCGTCAGTTATTTTCGGAGCCGGAACCCAGAATTCGGCGGGCCGGTCCATGAGGGGGCGCGAAGCTTTCTCCAGGACTTCGGCTTGAATGCTTTTGTCGTGGTCCTGTCTGCGAATGTCGGGCCCAAGGTCATCACCGCACTCGGTGGCGACACGCTGGTGTGGCTGGCCCTGATCGGCACGCTGGGAGCCTTGATTCCACCGTTGATTGCCTTCTGGGTCGGATTCAAGTTTTTCGGACTCAATTCGGTCATTGCCGATGGTGCCACCACGGGCGGGCGAAACAGCACGCCCGGGCTGAACGCGATCATTGAAGAGTCTGGGAGCTCGGTGGCTGCCGTGCCTTATCCCGTGAGTTACGCGTTGACTACGGTGCTGGCTCTGATCGGTGGCTATTTCTCGATGATTTTGTCGTGACAGGCCATGCGCGAGACGTTGGCTCTGCTGCTTGTCATCAGCGGCCATGGGGCGGCTTGGGGCAGGCCGTCTCTGCACTCATTCCCGGCGGCGTACGCCTGGTTCGCCATGCAGCGTGCGTGTTCGCTATCCAAGGCAACCGGTGCTTGAGCCAATCTTCCAGAACCGGCTCTGTGGCGTATGCAGGCGAGGCTTTCGTGTCATCAAAATATAATTAGCTTTGCGCTATCTATCGTTTCGAATAGGGCGTACCGTGGAGTCATCCCCAAGGACAGGGGTGATCGCAAGGAGTGCAGCCGGGAGGGCTGTGGCCAGGGACTTACGGACGCGAAGACCGTAGACGACAGCACGTTTGGCATAGCTGACCTCAAGAGTTCTGATGTTCACGTCAGGCTCTTTTTTTTGGTTCTTCATTTTGATCCGCGAGCGTCACAGACTGGACGCCAGCGCTCGCGATAGGGTGAATGAGTCACAGTGATTGCCGTGCAGGAGCATTCAATGCCTGTCGAAGAGGTCGTACTGCTGGACGAAGCGCACCGCCCCATCGGCAGGCGCGACAAGGCACTCGTGCATGACGCCGAGACGCCACTGCATCTGGGTTTCTCCTGCTATCTGCTCGATGACGACGGGCGGGTGCTGATCACCCGTCGGGCGCTGACCAAGCGCGCCTGGCCTGGCGTCTGGTCCAACGCCTTCTGCGGGCATCCACTGCCCGGCGAGGCGCTGGAGGCCGCGGTGGCCAGACGTGCCGATGTCGAGCTGGGGGTGGCGCTGACGGAGATCACACTGCTGGATAGCGAGTTTCGCTACCACGCCCGTGACGACAGCGGAGTGGTCGAGAACGAGTATTGCCCGGTGTTCCGCGCCCGTGCCCGCTCCTCGCTGACGCCCAACCCCGATGAGGTGATGGCGTGGCAGTGGGTCTCGGCGAAGGAGCTGATCGCCGCCCAGGCCGCTACGCCCTGCGTGTTCAGCCCGTGGATGGTGGCGCAGCTGGCGCGTCTGGCCGTTCGCCGGGCGCTATGACGTCGAGATCAACGGCCGGGCCGGGCGCGCATGCCCAGCCAGGCGTTGGCCATCAGCGTGAGGATGGTCAGCGTGCCGCCGTAGAGCGTGGCACTGGGCGGATCCTCGCCCAGCAGCCACCAGACCCAGAGGGTGCCGAGGATCGCCTCGACCAGATAGAACAGCGCCACCTCGGCGGAGGGCAGGTAGCGGGTGGCGGTGTTGATCAGCGCCGTGGCCAGCGGCATCTGCAGCAGCCCCATGACACCGAGTACGGCATAGCTCTGAGTACCCAGCGCCAGCGGCGTCGCCATTGGCCAGGCGACGAGGGCGGTGAGCACGCCGCCGCCGGCAATCAGCGGCAGCCGATCGAGGGTCGGGTAGCGGCGTAGCAGGGTCAGGTTGGCGCCCACTGCCAGGGCTGAGGCGAGCGCATAGAGGTCGCCCAACAGGCCGTCGCCGCTGAGAGAGCCTGCGAACACCACCAGCAGCCCCAGCATCGCCAGTCCGATCGCCAGCCAGGTGCGTGTCGCCACCGGCTCGCGCAGCACGCAGCGCGTCAGGATCGCCGCGAACAGCGGGGCCGTGCTCAGAATCACCACCACGTTGGCCACCCGCGTATGCACCACCGCCATCACGAATAGCACCGAAATGGCGGCGAGCAGCGCCGAGGAGACCAGCGCCGCACCGCGATGGGCGTTGAGCGTGGCCAGGCGCCGGCGCTGGCAGTAGCAAAGCCCCACCACCAGCGCCATCAGGGCGCCGCGCCAGAACGCTATGTTCCAGCCATCGCTGTCGGCCAGGCGTACCAGCAGGCTGTCGAAGCTGAGTACCACAATGCCGCCGAAGGCCAGGGCCACGCCGCGCGCGTGGCCCTGGGGTGACCAAGTCATCATGCGCTCTCTCCCTGCTCTCCCTGATCGATACACCCGGCCGCCGTGGCCGGGTGTCTGCGCTCTCCCTGGCGCCTGCGGGCAGCGCCTGTTTGGCTAGGCGTTCCCCGGGTGGGCGGCCAGCCGCGCGCTGCCGCGCACCCCGGCGACCCGATACCCCACCGCACCGGCCACCAGCAGCATGGCGCCACAGCCCAGCGCCAGCGCATAGGCACCCAGCGTCGCCGGGCGCGAGAGGCCGTAGTCGGCGGCATAGCCGGCGAGGGTGTCGGCGTACTGGAACCACAGGAAGGCGCCGATCGCCACCCCGGCCAGCATGGTCACGATGGCGATACCGCGGGTCCCTTTCTCGGTGGCCGGCGATGGGGTCTCGCGCGGGCGATGCAGGCTGGCCAGATATGCCCGCTCGGCGTCGCTGACCTGGGTCAGGCGCGAGGCGATCACGATCGCGACCACGGCAGCCACGGTGCTCACGGCCACCGGGTGCAGATAGACCGGCAGCGTGAACCACTCAGCCTGTAGCGCCAGCGAGAGCAGCAGGTTACCGAGGAAGCCGACGCTCAGCCCCCAGCCCGCGCCGGCGGCGGTGATACGCCGGCTCCAGATACTCATCAGCGCCACCGGCCCCCAGGATGAAGCGAACAGAGTGGCCGCGAACCACACCACCGCCATCACCGCCGGCGGCTGGAACAGCGCCAGCACCAAGGTCACCAGCCCCGAGATCAGTACCGCGATACGGCTGGTGCGCATGGCGGCGGTGCCGCTGCGCGAGGCGGGGAGAATATCGTTGGCGATGCTGAAGCCGATGATCGAGAGAAAGGTCGAGCAGGAGGAGAGGCCGGCGGCGAATACGCCGGTCAGGATGATCATGCCCAGCCACATCGGCAGCACGTTGAGCGCGGCCCAGACCATCGATCGCTCGGCATCGAGCGTCGGCGTGTAGAGATTGATCGCCGCGCCAGTGAGCATCATCAGCGCATAGAAGATCGCCAGCGCCACCGCGGTGAGCATCGCCGAGCGCATCACTACGTGCTCGTTGCGCGCCATCAGGTAGCGGCTGGACTGCCACGGGCTGGCGGCCAGCACCGCGGCCCACACCAACCCCAGGGTGATGCCCCAGGTGGCCGCTTCACCGGGGGTGGCGAAGGCGGCGTCCTCGCCCTGGAGCATGCCGTGCCACAGCGCGATGCCCGGTTTGTCGGTCTGCGCCAGCAGCCCGCCGATCACCCCCTGCCAGCCGCCCAGGTCGGTGATGATGTAGAGCGAGCCGCCGACCGCGGCCAGCGAGAAGATCACGAACATCACGGTGTCGGTGAGCACCACGCCGGGCGAGCCCGAGTAGAGGATAAAGCCGGTGAAGGTGAGCCACACCAGCAGCAGGCCGACCCAGTAGGGCAGCCCGGTCAGCTCCTCGAACATGATCCCCGCGCCCTGCATGACGCCGAGCAGATAGGCGCCGAGGCCGACTACCGTGGTCAGGCCGGCGATACGCTGCACCCGGCGCGAGGCGAAGCGCTTGCCGAAGAACTCCGGCACCGTGAGCGCTTCACTGCGGCGCAGATAGCGTCCGAAGGCCAGCGCCCCCAGCAGACAGCCCGAGGTACTGATGGCGGCGAACAGCAGCATCACGAAAGGGTAGCCGGCATAGGCGAAGCCGGTCTCGCCGAGAAAGGCGCTGGTGCTGAGATAGCTCGCCACCAGGGTGCCGAGGATCAGGAAGGTAGGCGCGTTGCGTCCGGCGACGAGATAGTCGTCGAGATGCTTGACGCGGCGCCCGGCCCA
The DNA here is from genome assembly GCF_040536835.1 of Salinicola endophyticus. Lineage (NCBI taxonomy): Bacteria > Pseudomonadati > Pseudomonadota > Gammaproteobacteria > Oceanospirillales > Halomonadaceae > Salinicola > Salinicola endophyticus. Next base: position 2,530,970 of record NZ_CP159578.1, on the reverse strand, counting down.
GTGGCCGATCGCAAAATAGCCGACGAGGCTCAGGACGATGGCGACGGTGTAGGTCATGGTGCATCGCTCGATTGTGGTTGGTATCGGATCATCGTAAGCGCGAACGCCGCGACGACTGTTTCAGGTGCGTCACTCCACAGAACAGCTGCGACGCGTATCGAAATGGCGCGGCGGATAGTGCCATCGATCTCGCTTGGATGCAGGTCGAATGGCCATCGCCAGCCGCAAGGGCCTGAAGCGTGCGATCTGAGGCGTGAGACGGGGCGTTCCGAGTCGTGGCGCTTTGGGTATATGCTGGCCCTGGCGCCCGCTCCAGCCGCCGCCGGGTGCGCGCGTTTTTCGTCAATGCCTGCCACGAGGTAATGCGATGTCCTCCCGTGATGATGCCGCTGCGCGCGGCGTGCCCGGCTACGCCCATCTGGCCGAACTGGCCCTCGACCTGAGCTGTACCTGGCACCAGGAGACCGACTGGATCTGGCGCGCGCTGGACCGGCGGCTGTGGGAGCTGACCCACAACCCCTGGGCGGTGCTCCAGGCGGTCTCGCTCGAACGCCTGCGCACCTTTCTCTCCAACGCCGAGAATGCCCAGCAACTGGATGCCCTGATCGAAGCGCGCCACCGCCAGGCGACCCATCACGCCGCTTCGCCCCTGGGTAGTGACGGCGACCCCTTCACCATTGCCTACTTCAGCATGGAGTTCATGCTCAGCGAGGCGCTGCCGATCTACTCCGGTGGGCTCGGCAACGTCGCCGGCGATCAGCTCAAGGCGGCCAGCGATTTTCACCTGCCGGTGGTCGGCGTCGGGCTGCTCTATCAGCGCGGTTACTTCCGCCAGACGCTGGATGCCCAGGGCCGCCAGCAGGCGCTCTATCCCTACAACGACCCGGGCCAGCTGCCGATCTCGCCGGTACGCACCGCCGACGGCGAGTGGCTGCGCATCGAAGTCGCGCTGCCGGGCTACGCGATCTGGCTGCAGGTGTGGGAAGCACGGGTGGGCAACACCAAGCTCTATCTGCTCGACAGCAACGACATCGCCAACTATCCCGCCTATCGCGGTATCACCAGCGAGCTCTACGGCGGTGACGAGGAGATGCGTTTGCGCCAGGAGATGCTGCTGGGGATCGGTGGCTGGCAGCTGCTGGAGCGGCTGGGTATCACGCCGCAGGTGTGCCATCTCAACGAAGGCCACGCCGCGCTGGTGGTGTTGGAGCGCGCGCGGGCACGCATGGAGCGCACCGGCGAGCCGTTCGAGGTCGCCTTCGCCATCACCCGTGCGGGTAATCTGTTCACCACCCACACCGCGGTGGAGGCGGGGTTCGACCGTTTTTCGCCCAACCTGATCGTGCGCTATCTCGAGGCCTACGCCGAGCAGCGCCTGGGCATCGGCATCGAGGCGCTGCTGGCACTGGGGCGCAGCAACCCCCAGGACACCAGCGAGCGCTTCAACATGGCCTATCTGGCCTGCCGCGGATGCCATGCGGTCAACGCCGTGAGCCTGCTCCACGAGCAGGTTTCGCGGGAGATCTTCCGCCCGCTGTTCGCGCGCTGGCCGGCCGCCGAGGTGCCGATCGGCCACGTCACCAACGGGGTGCACATGCCGACCTGGGCCTCGCCGGCGGCGGAGGCGCTGTGGACCCATTTCTGCGGCCAGCCCCACTGGCTGGCCGGCGAGGGCGAACTCAGCAGCGCCATGGCCAAGGTCCCCGCAGCGCGGCTGTGGCAACTGCGCAAGACCTCCAGCGCCCAGCTGGTGAGCTACGCCCGCGAGCTGCTGGCGCGCCAGGTGGCGGTCTCCGGCGGCGGCGCCGAGATCACCGAGCGGGCGCGCCACGTGCTCGACCCCAATGCGCTGACGCTGGGCTTCGCCCGGCGTTTCGCCACCTACAAGCGGCCCAACCTGCTGCTGCACGACCCCGAGCGGCTGGCGCGCCTGCTCGCCGACCCGGCGCGGCCGGTACAGCTACTGGTGGCCGGAAAGGCCCACCCGGCGGATCGCGAAGGGCAGGCGATGATCCAGCAGTGGGTGGCGTTCTCGCGCCGCGACGACGTGCGCGGCCGGGTCATCTTCCTCGCCGACTACGACATGCGCCTGACCCAGGAGCTGGTACGCGGAGTGGACGTGTGGATCAACACCCCGCGCCGGCCGTGGGAAGCGTGCGGTACCAGCGGCATGAAGATCCTGGTCAACGGCGGGCTCAACCTCTCCGAACTCGACGGCTGGTGGGTCGAGGCCTACCGCCCGGAGGTCGGCTGGGCACTGGGCGACGAGCAGGAGCACGGCGACGACCCCGGCTGGGATGCGACCCAGGCCCTGGCGCTCTACGACCTGCTCGAACAGGCGATCGTACCGACCTTCTTCGAGCGCGACGAGCAGGGCATTCCCCAGGCCTGGGTCGAGCGCATGCGCGCCAGCATGAGCAGCCTGACCCCGCGCTTCTCGGTCAGCCGCACCCTGCGCGACTACTACCAGCACTACTACCGCCCGGCGGCGGAGGCCTACCGGCAGCGCGCCGCCAACGCCGGGGCATTGGGGCGCGAGATCGCCGCCTGGCACCACGCCATCGATCAGGCCTGGCCGGCGCTACGCTTCGGCGCCAGCCATGTCGACACCCATGCGGGTGGCCACCGTTTCCAGGCCTGGCTGCATCTGGGCGGTCTCACCCCCGAGGATGTGCGGGTCGAACTCTACGCCGAAGCCGGCGCTGACCAGCCGGCCGCCTGCCACGAGATGCACGCCACGCCCGGGGCGACACCGGTTGCCTGCGAGTTCGTCGCCGAGATCGAGACCGCTCGCCCGGCCGCGGACTACACCATCCGGGTCAGGCCCTGGCACGCCGCCGCGGCGCTGCCATTGGAAGAGCCGCGGGTGCTGTGGCAGCGCTGACGCCAGCCACCCCCAGGCGTCGATAAGGCGAAGGGTACCTGCGGGCGCAAGCCCCGATCACGAAAGGGGGGGGGGCTGTAAACTTGTCTTTGGCTTGAGGTTGACCAATCCCCATGGCACCATCTGGTCAACCCGTGAGGCATAGATGAGTTGACAAAGATGACCGCCACCCCAGATTCCCGCACTGCGTCTGCGGCCCCCGCGACCCGCCACGACTGGCAGCGCGGTGAGATCGAGGCGCTGCTGGCGCTGCCGTTCAACGACCTGCTGTTCCGGGCGCAGAGCGTGCACCGTGAGCACTTCGACCCCAACGCGGTACAGATCTCCACGCTGCTCTCGATCAAGACCGGCGCCTGCCCCGAGGACTGCAAGTACTGCCCGCAGTCCGGCCACTACAACACCGGGCTCGAGCGCGAGAAGCTGCTTCAGGTCGAGGCGGTGCTGGAACAGGCGCGCCGCGCCAAAGAGGTCGGCGCCAGCCGCTTCTGCATGGGCGCAGCATGGAAGCATCCCAGCGCCAAGGACATGCCCTACGTCTTGGAGATGGTCAAGGGCGTGCGTGCCCTGGGGCTGGAGACCTGCATGACCCTCGGCATGCTCAGCCGCGAGCAGGCCGAACAGCTCAACGACGCCGGCCTCGACTACTACAACCACAACCTGGACACCTCGCCGGAGTACTACGGCGAGATCATCACCACCCGCACCTATGCCGATCGTCTGGAAACCCTGGATCACGTGCGTCAGGCGGGGATGAAGATCTGCAGCGGCGGCATCCTCGGCATGGGCGAGAGCGTCAATGACCGCGCCGGCCTGCTGCAACAGCTGGCCAATCTGCCCACCCACCCGGAGAGCGTGCCGATCAACATGCTGATCCGCATTCAGGGCACGCCGCTGGAGCACGTCGAGGATCTCGACCCGCTCGATTTCATCCGCACCATCGCGGTAGCGCGCATTCTGATGCCGCGCTCCCACGTGCGTCTGGCGGCGGGGCGCGAGCTGATGAGCGACGAGACCCAGGCGATGGCGTTCTTCGCCGGCGCCAACTCGATCTTCTACGGCGAGCGCCTGCTCACCGCCCAGAATCCGCAGGCGAGCCATGACAAGCAGCTGTTCGACCGGCTCGGGCTTCACCCCGAGCAGCGCGAAGAGGCCGACGACGCCACCCAGGAAGCGGCGTTGCAGGCGCGGATCGCCAGCGCCCGGCTGGAGGCGTTGACCACGGATGCCAGCGCGCCCCGGCGTGCCACCCGCGGCGCGGTCGCGGACGTCTGATGCGCGGCGTGGATTCGCTCGATGCGGCGCTGGCGCCGCGTCTGGCCGAGCAGCGCGCGCGGGTGCGCTATCGACAGCGCCACACCACCGATGGTGTGGGCCCGCGGGTTCGCCGCGACGGCCGCGACTGGCTCAATGTCTGCAGCAACGATTATCTGGGACTGGCCGGCGACCCGCGCTTGGCCGAAGCGCTCGCCGCGGGCGCTCGGCGCTTCGGCGTCGGCGGCGGTGCTTCGCATCTGGTATGTGGCCACAGCGAAGCGCACGAAGCGCTGGAGCGACGGCTGGCGGCCTGGACCGGCTGCGAGCGGGCGCTGCTCTTCTCCAGCGGCTATCAGGCCAATCTCGGCGTGATCTCGGCGCTGCTGGGGCGTGGCGATGTCGCGCTGCATGACCGCTTGAACCACGCCTCGCTGCTCGACGGCACGCGCCTCGCCGGCGCCCGGCTCGAACGCTTTGCGCATGGCGATACCGCGGCCTGCGAAGCGCGTCTTTCGGCGCTCGGCAGCGAGCGCCGCCGGCTGGTGATCAGCGACGGCGTCTTCAGCATGGACGGCGACTGCGCCGACCTGAACGCGCTGGCGACCCACTGCGAGCGCCACGACGCCTGGCTGATGGTCGACGACGCCCACGGCCTCGGCGTGCTCGGTGAGCACGGGGCGGGGACCCGTGAAGCTCAGGGGCTGACGCCGGGGCGGGTGCCGATCCTGGTCGGCACCCTGGGCAAGGCGCTGGGCACGCACGGTGCCTTCGTCGCCGGTAGCGAGACCCTGATCGAAGCGCTGATTCAGTTCGCCCGACCCTATGTCTACACCACCAGCCTGTCGCCGGCGCTGGCCTGGGCCACCTTGACCAGCTTGGATATCGTGCGCGACGAGCCGGAGCGTCGCGCCCACCTGCAAGCGCTGATCACGCGCTTTCGCCAGCACAGTGCGGGCCTGGCGGAGGTCGGTCTCTCACCGCTGCCCTCGACGACGCCGATCCAGCCGCTGCAGATCATGCAGCACGGCGAGGGGACCAACGAGGCCACGGCGCTGGCGTTGGCCCAGGCGCTGGAAGCACGTGGCATCTGGTGCAGCGCGATCCGCCCGCCGACGGTACCGGTGGGTAGTGCGCGCCTGCGCATCACCCTGAGTTCGGCCCACGCGCTGGCCGATATCGACCGCCTGGGCGAGGCGCTCTACGACGCTGCGCGCCAGGTCATCGGGCAGGGCGGGGCGGTGATGCCGCAGAGGGCGCCGGCATGACGTCCGCCGCTCGCCAGTTGTCTGACCGACATCTCGCTGATGCGTACCCGGCTGACCCGGGCCGGACCGACTTGCCAGTACCCGGCCGGCACGACTCACGGCAATTAGTGATTCTGCCCGGTTGGGCCCTTGGGGTGACGCCGCTCGAGCCGCTGGCGAACGCACTACGCCAGGATCTGCCCGGCTGGGAGATCACGCTGCTCGACTACGCCGCGCTCACATCCCCCGAGGGCGGGCGGCTGGCCTGCCACGACGTCGATGCCTGGCTTGCAGCGCTCGACCGTGAGCTGCCTGACGGCGCCTGGCTGTGTGGCTGGTCACTGGGGGGCATGCTCGCCACTGCGCTGGCGGCTCGGCGCGGTCAACGGACCCCCGGTCTGACCACTTTCGCTGCCAATGCCAGCTTCGTGGCGAGGCAGGGCTGGCCTGCAGCGATGGCGGCGGAAACCTTCGCGGCCTTCCGCCAGGGGTTTCAGCGCGCGCCGGCGCGTACCCTCGAGCGTTTTGCCCAGCTGGTCGCCCAGCAGGGGAAGGCACCGCAGCGGCCGGCAGGTAGTCGCCTGGCCCGCGAGCTCTGCGTCGCCTGTGCGGACACGCCCCAGGAGCAGGCGTTGGCAGGGCTTGCGCTGCTCGAGACCCTGGACCTGCGCGAGACGCTGGGGCTGCTGAGCGCGGCCCAGCTGCACCTGTTCGCCGCTGACGACGCGCTGGTGCCCGGTGGCGCCTGCGAGGCCGTCACCGACTGCCTGCCGGCCGCCGGACGTGCCGAGCGGATCGCGGCGGCGGGCCACGCCTTTCCACTGGAGCGGGCCAGCGAGGTCGCCGCGCGACTGGTGGCCTTCATCACCTCGAATCGCGTCGAACACGCCGATGTGGGGAGCCGGCCATGAGTGAGCTGATGGATATCCCCCGGCTGGCGCGCCAGCGGCGTATCGCCAGCGGCTTCTCCCGCGCCGCGAGTAGCTACGACGCTGCGGCGGGACTGCAACGCGAGGTGGCCGACACGCTGCTGGCGCGGCTGCCGGCCGACTGCCGCCCGGCGGCGGTGCTGGATATCGGCTGCGGCACCGGCTATGTGACCGCCGCGTTGGCACGGCGCTACGCCAGCACCACCCTGGGGCTGGATCTGGCCTCCGGTATGCTGGCGGCCGCCCGTGCCAGCCATCCCGAGCTGGCGATCCGCTGGCTCGCGGGCGCGGCCGAACGGCTGCCGCTGGCGGCGGGCAGTGTCGATCTGGTTGCCTCCAGCCTCGCCCTGCAGTGGTGCGACTCGCTGGCGGCGGCACTCGACGAGGCCTGGCGGGTGCTGCGCCCCGGTGGCTATCTCGCTTTCACCACCCTGTGCGACGGCAGCCTGCGCGAGTGGCAGGGCGCCTGGCGCGCGGTGGATGATGGCGCCCACGTCAATCGCTTCCTGCCCGAGGAGACGCTCGCCGCCACCTTGGCGCGCCCCGGCTGGCGCGGGTGCCGGCATGAGGTCACCACCCGGCGCTGCTGGTATCCCGACCTGGCCGCGGCGCGTCAGGCGCTCAAGGCGATCGGCGCCAATACCGTGGTCGCTGCCGCCACGTCTTCTTCCGTTCACACACGATCTTCCGCTCACACACCGCGTGGGCTGACCGGGCGCGAGCGTTTGGCTCGGCTCGAGGCCGCATTCGAAGAATACCGAAGACCGGCCGGCATCCCGATCAGTTATCGTGTGGCTACGGTTGTGATGCAGCGTTGAAGCGGAGGAAGCCCCCATGCAAGCACTATTCGTCACCGGTACCGACACCGAAGTCGGCAAGACCTTCATTACCGCCGGTTTGATGGCCGCCGCGCGCCGTCGAGGCCTGAGCGTGGTCGGCGGCAAGCCGGTCGCCTCCGGCTGCGACCAGACCCGTGAAGGACTCAGGAACAGCGACGCCACCACCATCCTGGCCGAGTGCAGTCCGGCGCTCGACTACGACAGCGTCAACCCGGTTGCCCTGGCGCCGGCGATCGCCCCGCATATCGCTGCGCGTGAGGCGGGCATCGCACTGGGCGTCTCGATGCTGGCCGAGCCGATGCGCGCACTGATCGCCCGCGGCGCCGATCTCACCGTCATCGAAGGCGCCGGTGGCTGGCGGGTGCCGCTCAACGAGCGTGAATCGATCTCCGATCTGGTGATCGAACTGGATCTACCGGTGGTGCTGGTGGTCGGCGTGCGCCTGGGTGCGATCAACCACGCCCGGCTGACGCTGGAGGCAATCCAGCGCGACGGTGTGCGCGTGGCCGGCTGGGTCGCCAACATTCTCGAACCCGATACCCCGCGCATGGAGGAGAACCTCGATGCGCTGGCGCACTGGCTCGGCGAGCACGGCGGCGCTCCCTGCCTGGGCGTGGTGCCCTGGCTGGAGACGCCGGACGCCGAGACCACCGCCGATCTGCTCGACCTCGACGCGCTGCTCGGCAGCCTGAGCTGAGCCCGCGGCTCGGGCGGGGGGCGGCGAGGTTTCACTCCGCAAGAGACGACACATGAACCGTAACAGCGATTGGATGCAGCGCGACCTGGCCAGCCTCTGGCACCCGTGCACACAGATGAAGGACCACGAAACGCTGCCGGTGATACCGATTCGGCGTGGCAAGGGGGTGTGGCTGGAGGATTTCGAGGGCCAGCGCTATCTCGATATCGTCAGCTCCTGGTGGGTCAACGTCTTCGGCCACGCCAACCCGCGCATCAATGCGCGGATCAAGGCGCAGCTCGACGAGCTGGAGCACGTGATTCTTTCCGGCTTCACCCATCAGCCGGTGATCGAGCTCTCCGAACGCCTGGGGCGGCTCGCGCCCGCCGGGTTGGGGCACTGCTTCTACGCTGACAACGGCTCCTCGGCGATCGAAGTGGCGCTCAAGATGAGCTACCACTACTGGCGCAACGTCGGAAAGCCGCAGAAGCGGCGCTTTCTCACCATCACCAACGGCTACCACGGTGAGACCCTGGGGGCGCTGGCGGTGGGAGATGTGGCGCTCTACACCGATACCTACCGCTCGCTGCTGCTGGACGTGATCAAGGTGCCGGCGCCGGACGGCTTCGGGCTCCCCAGAGAACAGTGGGTCGAGCAGGCCCGGGCGCGCTTCGCCGAGATGGAAAAGGCGCTGGCGCGCCACGCCGACGAATTGGCGGCGGTGATCGTCGAGCCGCTGATCCAGTGTGCCGGCGGCATGCGTATGTACCCGCCGGAGTACCTCACCTGGCTACGCGAGGCCTGCGACCGCCATGGCGTGCAGCTGATCTTCGATGAGATCGCGGTCGGCTTCGGCCGTACCGGGACGCTCTTCGCCTGCGAGCAGGCCGGCGTGCGCCCGGATTACCTGTGTCTCTCCAAGGCGCTGACCGGCGGCTATCTGCCGCTCTCGGTGGTGATGACCACCGACGAGATCTACGCCGCCTTCTACGACGACTACGAGACGCTCAAGGCGTTCCTGCACTCCCACAGCTACACCGGCAACCCGCTCGCCTGCGCGGCGGCCTTGGCTACCCTGGATATCTTCGAGCAGGACGACGTGATCGCCGCCAACCGCCACAAGGCGGCATTGATGGGGCGCCTGGCCGAGCCGCTGCGCGACCACCCGCACGTCGGCGACGTACGCCAGACCGGGATGGTGCTGGCGATCGAGATGGTCAAGGAGAAATCCATCCTCACCCCCTACGACTTCCGCGAGCGGCGCGGACTGCGGGTTTTCCGCCACGCCATCTCCCGCGGTGTGATGCTGCGCCCGCTGGGCAACGTCATCTACTGGATGCCGCCCTACGTGATCAGTGACGAAGAGCTGGAACTCGTCGCCGAGGTCACGCGGGAAGGGCTCGAGATCGCCACCGCCGACGCCTGACGCCCTTCAGCACCCCTCGATGGCCCGAGGGGTGCTCTTTCTCCATTACCGCCTCTCCATTACCGCCATTCGCTCGCCTGCTCCCTCTTCAGTACCGCCATTCGCCCACGATGCCCGTGTCGATAGATGACCCATGCCGGTGTCGCTATGGGGACCAAGGCGCTTCCGGCAGGGCGATATCGCGCCGCCGCGTAGGAAATTAACATCACGACGCTTGAAAATCGGCTAGCTCCCGTTCGACCAAGGTCGTAGAGGTATTGTCGCGTCCGTGGCCGATCGATGTCGCTCGACGTTGCGGGGTTATCCCGGCGCTGTGCTCACAAGGTCATGATAAAACGCCTGTTTTAATGTGCGTCTCTGCTTATGCAGCGTCGTCCGGGTTTTTTGAAAAGCATTTTCACATCGCTGGATGGATCAGGGTCATATGTCATACATGACTACAAAAACCGCTGAAACCGGCATTTTTCGGTAAAAGCCTTACCCCTACGCCACCGAAGTACTGATTGTGGGGTTGGGCGCTGAGCTTCCATAGTGACCTTGCCGAACGACGCTAGACGCAGCATTGATCGAATTAAAACGCGCGTTTTTCGTCGTCACGATTTCGGCAGAGATAGTCACGAAGCCGACGCCCAAAGGAGTACAGCATGTCTATCTACCAGAGTGACCTCGACGCATTGAAGCGATTGTGTCGCGAGCAGGAAGGACGCTGGGACAATATCAATCCCGAATCGGTGGCACGCATGCGGGCACAGAACCGCTTCCGTACCGGGCTGGATATCGCCCGCTACACCGCCTCGATCATGCGCCGAGACATGCACGAGTACGACCGTGACCCGTCTCGCTACACGCAGTCCCTGGGCTGCTGGCACGGGTTCATCGGTCAACAGAAGATGATCTCGATCAAGAAGCACCATGGCACCACCCAAGGGCGCTACCTCTACCTCTCCGGGTGGATGATCGCCGCTCTGCGCTCGGAGTTCGGCCCCTTGCCGGATCAGTCGATGCATGAAAAGACCGCCGTGCCGGCACTGATCGAAGAGCTCTACACCTTCCTGCGTCAGGCCGATGCGCGGGAACTCACGCACCTTTTCCGTGAGCTGGATCAGGCACGCAAGCAGGGCAACGAGGTCGCGGCGCGGGGTGTGCTCGAGAAGATCGATAACTTCGAAACCCACGTGGTGCCGATCATTGCCGATATCGATGCCGGTTTCGGCAACGAGGAGGCCACCTACCTGCTGGCCAAGAAGATGATCGAAGCCGGTGCCTGCTGCATCCAGCTCGAGAACCAGGTCTCCGATGCCAAGCAGTGCGGGCATCAGGATGGCAAGGTCACCGTGCCGCACGAGGACTTCGTCGCCAAGATCAACGCCGTTCGCCACGCCTTCCTGGAGCTGGGGGTCGATGACGGGGTGATCGTCGCGCGCACCGACTCGCTGGGCGCCGGTCTGACCCAGAAGCTGCCGGTGAGCAAGGAGCCGGGCGATCTGGCCCATCAGTACAACAGCTTCCTCTACACCGTGCCGATCTGCAGCGCCGACGATCTCGACGAGGGCGATAGCGTGATCAAGCTCGACGGCGACCTGCGCAAGCCGCTGCGGCTGGCCAACGGCCTCTACCGCTTCCGCTCGGACACCGGCGAAGACCGGGTCGTGCTGGACTGCATCAACGCGCTGCAGAACGGGGCGGACCTTCTGTGGATCGAGACCGAGAAGCCGCACATCGGCCAGATCGCCGGCATGGTCGACCGGATCCGGGCGGTGGTGCCGGATGCCAAGCTGGTCTACAACAATTCGCCGTCGTTCAACTGGACGCTCAACTTCCGCCAGCAGGTCTTCGACCGCTGGGAGAGCGAAGGCCGGGATCTCTCCGCCTACGATCGCGCCCAACTGATGAGTGCCGAGTACGACGACTCCGAGCTGGCGGCTGAAGCCGACCGCTGGGTTCAGAACTTCCAGCGCGACGCTTCCCGGGAGGCCGGTGTGTTCCATCATCTGATCACACTGCCGACCTACCACACGGCTGCGCTCTCGACCGATGAACTAGCCCAGGGCTATTTCGGTGAAGCGGGCATGCTCGCTTACGTGGCCGGGGTGCAGCGCCAGGAGATCCGTCGCGGCATGGCCTCGGTCAAGCATCAGGATATGGCCGGCTCCAATATCGGCGACGATCACAAGGAGTACTTCTCCGGCGCCGCTGCACTCAAGGCTGGCGGTACGCACAATACCATGAACCAGTTCGGCTGAGACTGGCTGCCCGCCGCGACACCGCGTGATCCGCGTTTTACCCTGGCCCCGGCGATCCCGGGGCTGGTTTTTTCCCGTCTACCTCTTATCTTGATGACCGCCATGATCCCCGAGTTCGTAGACCTGCCATCCGTAGGCCTTCCATCTCTAGTCCTACTAGCCGGGCACCTGTTTTTTGAAGACGCACGTTTTGGCTCGTTTAGGCACTGTCTGAAAAGTACTGCGCTCGCCCATGCGGCGTTAAAAATTGTCTGGAGCGCCAGCCCGATCCGTTTTCGCCGATTTTTGCCTTAGCTGCGCGCCCGGCCTTGCCTTCGCTCGTCGACTTTTCAGACAGCACCTAGGGCGAACACACCACGGATCGATTGCGCGCATCATGTTCTCGTAAGCCGATAGGGTGTTCTCGTAAGTCCATACGGCATTCTTGCCAATCCCTACAGCATTCTCGTAAGTCTATATCGCCTCCCTTAAATCCCTACGGTTTTCCCATCGATAAACGTGCCGTTTACAGCATGGCCTTGGTTTGTCTCGCTCGGGCGTTTGGCCAGTTTTTTCATGGATTTTCCATTCCCGTTGTATATGGCGATATCACGCCGCCATATCATGGTGACGACATCAGACTCCGTGCCAGCATTGTCTCGCTGTACAACCCAAGGAGTATGAAATGTCTGACCTGAAAACCGTTATCGACTATGGCGCCGATCCTTCTGGCAAGCAGAACAGCGCGGCTGCGTTTCAAGCGATGGCCGACGCTGCTGACGTGGGCACTGTCTTCGTCCCCGATGGCGATTATGTCATCGCCCAGACCGTCGATCTGAAGGGCAAAAGCATGCGTGGCCTGGCGCGCAACCGCAATGGTGGCGCCTCTCGTCTGCGACCTGCCGGCAACATCGAGGGCCCGATGTTCACGAATCAGGGTGCTGTGATCTCCGATCTGCACATCTACGGCGGTGGCGAGAAACGAGGCATCACCGCCTTCGCCGCCCGGGGCTATAACGGCCTGTTCCATAATGTGCGTTTTGACCAGATTGGCACCGCCATTGACATCGAGGAAATCACCGTGCATTTCTCGGTGGTGGACTGTCGCTTCATCATGACCGGTACGGGGTTGCGCTGCCGCGACGTCAATAACGCCGTCTCGACGACTACCCGTTTCGTCCGCAACGAATTCAACAACTGCGGTAATGGCGTCGTATATGATCGCGACCTCAAGGGGCCGTCTTTCATCGATAATATTTTCGAGTACATGAGTGGCGATGCGATCGTGGCCGCGCTCATCTATAACGGCACTTTCGTGGGCAACTGGTGGGAGAAGCGCCGCCCGGATGGCACGGAATCCCCATTCGGCAACGCCTCTCAAGCCGATGGGGCTGGCTATCCTTGCGTGCGCACGCTGAAAAGCCAGCAGATGATGCGCTGCTTTGCCTCGAGCAACAGCATGTCCTACGGCTGGGCAGATGTGTTCGCCACGGACAGTCACGTTGGCAAGATGGGCGGTGTGTCTCTCAACGACGGCGATGTCGTGGTGCGCGATAGCACCGGCCGAGCCGTGCGTATCACCGATACCGGCATTTTCCGTGAATGCGCACCCTATGCCGGTCTGGGGCCGTTTGTCATCGATGCCAACTACAATAGCACCGGACGCCCGGGCATGACGCTACGCTCTGGCGGTGGGCCAATACGCCTCGAGGATGACGCGGAAAACGGCTTCAGCGGCGCGTTGGTGTTCGACAAGGGCGAAGGCCTGGAAGAACGCTTCACCCTGGCGAAGAACGTGCGCGGCCAGCGCACTGCCGGCCTGACGGGACTCTCCGACGTGGTGGTGGGCGACGAGACCAAACGCGCCATTACCGGCATCCCGCAGCATTTCCTGTGGCGCCAGGACGGGCTCTCCCGAGGTCTCGGGGCACTGCAATCGCATGAAGTCTCCCAGCCAGGCGTCGTGAAGTTCGTGTTCCCGTACTTGATCGACAATCCCATCATCCAGGTGTCGGTAGAGGACCGCGGCGTGCGCTTCGACGGTTGGAGCTATGTCGAAGGTTATATCAACAACTCGGTGACACGCCGGCAGTGCAAAGGCGTCTACCTGTATTTCACGGACCTGGAAGGCAATGCTGTCACGCCCGAGTCGTTCGCGATGCAGATCCTGACACTCGAGCCCGGCATTGATTGAACGCCATCACTGAGAGCAGCGTTGACAGGAGATAGATGAGCATTTCGGCCGGAGTGACGCTCCGGCCGATCTTCAACGTCGCGTCACACCCGCGCTCAGGAGGTTGGCGGCGATCTGCCACACCTTCCGTATCCGTCCCGCCCGCCGTATTTGCCAACTACCTACTCACGCCGCCCACTTCTCCCCACGTCGCCCAACTTCCCCACGTCTCCCCAGGCGGCGGTTGCTTCCCCTAGTACTGCTCGACTTGACTCGCTGCAGAAGCCGAGAAGGCCCTCCTGCGCCAGCGGCAGCCGCCCAGTGCGTTGATCGGCATGATCACCCAGCACAGTGAGGCGGCCCGATCCTGGCCCTGCGCCAGATAGCGCTCGCGGGTCAGCGTCTGTGCAGCGACTAGATCATAGAGCCAAGTCACGAAACCAAGCCATGGAACCCGGACTCGCGCGCACCAGCGGCAAAAGGCGTCAATGGCGAACGCCAATGGCTGTCGCGATTCGCGGACAGTCGCAAGACAAATCCTGACGTTTTATTCACCTTTCGTAGAGCACTTTACGTGGCGTTATCACACTTGTGTGCCTAGAATCGCGGTTCGGTCGATACGTGAAATCGATTCATTGAAATCGGCATAACGTCATAACTCAAAGGCGTTAATCGAGCGATTTAGGCGTAAAAGTCACGCCTCGAGTTTCGGCATCGATAACGGTAAGGAGGGGAAGTTGGCATGGGTATCGATGCCTGGTTGAGCATGGCGGCTGTGGTGGCGGTCCTGGGTACACTGGTCTTCACGCGCATCGCGCCGGACGCCATCCTGGTCGGCGCCATGGCGTTTCTGATCTTCACCGATGTGCTCACGCCGCAGCAGGCGCTGGCGGGCTTCGCCAATACCGGGGTGATGACCATCGCCGCGCTCTATGTGGTGGCGGCAGCGCTCAAGGAGACCGGGGCGATCAAGTGGATCGCCAGCCTGCTACTCGGCCAGCCAAGTACGCTGCGCCGGGCCCAGTGGCGGGTGATGCTGCCGGCATCGGTGCTGAGCGCCTTCATGAATAACACCACCGTCGTGGCGATGTTCATTCCCGCGATCCAGGACTGGTCCGGCCGCCTGCGCCTGCCACCTTCCAAACTGCTGCTCCCGCTCAGCTATATCTCCATTCTCGGCGGGACCTGCACCCTTATCGGCACCAGCACCAACCTGGTGGTCGATGGCCTGCTGCAGAGCCGCCACGGTATCTCGCTGGGCATGTTCGAACTCACCTGGGTGGGCCTGCCGATCCTGATAATCGGTGGCGGCTTCATCCTGCTGTTCGCCGGCTGGCTGCTGCCCCAGCGCGATGGCACCAGCTCGCAGCTCGACCAGATCCGCGAGTACAGCGTCGAGGTCGACGTACAGGCCGGCGGGCCGCTGGTGGGAAAGAGTATCGCCGAGGCGGGGCTGCGCAACCTGCAGTTCGGCTATCTCACCGATATCCAGCGCGGCGACGAACTGATGGCTGCGGTCCCGCCAGAAACCAAGCTGCAGGCAGACGACACCCTGATATTCGTCGGCGCGCCTGAATGTGCCCGTGAGCTGCGCGAAGTGCGCGGCCTGGTACCCACCAACGGCAACGTGCAGAAGCTGGAGATTGCCCACCATCGGCGCTGTCTGGTCGAGGCGGTGATCAGCCCCGACTTCACCGCGATCGGCCAGAGCGTGCGCGAATCGCGTTTCCGCTCGCGCTTCCAGGCGGTGATTCTCTCCATCTCCCGCCATGGGCGGCGGTTGGAAGGCAAGCTGGGTGACGTCGAGTTCCAGGTCGGTGACACCCTGCTGCTGGAGACCGGCCAGCAGTTCGTCGAGCAATACCGTTACCGCAAGGACTTCCTGCTCGTCAGCCAGCTCAACGACTCCACGCCGCCCAACTTCCAGAAGGCGCCGCTCTCGCTGGGTATTCTCGGGGTCATGGTGCTGCTCAGCGCCACCAACCTGACCTCGATTCTCGAAGCGGCCTTTCTCGCCGCCGGCGCCATGCTGGTGAGCGGCTGCCTGACCATGGGCAAGGCGCGCCGCTATATCGATCTCTCCGTACTGATCGTGATCGCCGCCTCGTTCTCGCTGGGCACTGCGATGAGTGAGTCCGGCGCCGCGCGGGCCATCGCCGAGCAGGTGGTGGGGCAGATCCATACCCCCTGGCTGGCGCTGCTCTTCGTCTATGTGATGACGGTGCTGTTCACCGAGATGATCACCAACAACGCCGCCGCGGTGCTGATGTTTCCCATCGCCATGGCGGTCTCCGATCAGCTCGGTGTCGACTTCATGCCGTTTGTCATTGCCGTCACCATTGCTGCCTCGGCCAGCTTCATGACCGCGCTGGGCTACCAGACCAACCTGATGGTGATGGGGCCCGGCGGCTACCGCATGCACGACTACCTCAAGCTCGGTGTCCCGCTCAGCCTGATCGTCGGCCTGGTCAGCGTTACCCTGATACCGCTGATCTGGCACTTCTAGGCGTAGCGTGAATATCAGCAACTATAGATGGAAGGCGCCCGGCAGGAGCGAGCTCGCTCGCGAAAGGCAAGCTTTCCCTGGGCAATAAGAGGAATTCGCCTTCGCGGTAGGCAAATCGGGCCCGGCCCAATACAATCGTGTGCCTTGAGGGCCATGGATTCGGCCTACTGAATGTATCAATGTGTTCGAGGGCAGGGATCTTGCCACCGGTTATTTTTTTGGACCGCCCTAGTGCTTTGGGCCTAATCCATTCCTGCAGGCCGATGCCTCCGCACGTATCGGGCATGTGCCCGTGCGGCGGGGCTCGGTGTCTTAGTCAATCGGGTTGATCACAAAACATGTCTAACGCTTTCCATGGGGTGTCCCGCCGCGTCGGTCGGTTAGGGAAATTCTTCCAGCTGGGGGTGCTCTCCGTCGCCATCGCCGGGTGCGCTACGCAGAGCCAGCAGGGTATTCACAACGTGCAGAACATGCGTGGTGCCGCTGCGCTCGGCCCCGAGATCTCCACCTTTCTCGATAACGCCACACCCGGCAGCATCGCCGCCTTCCCCAAGAGCCCGTGGGGCTCGAACGTCTCGGTGATCGTTCAGGAGCGCTACTTCGCCGCCAGCGGCAGGCTCTGCGCGCATCTGGATATCGCCCGCGAGAGCGGGGCAGCGCTGCATCAGGCCGAAGTCGCCTGTCTGGTCAAGAATAATGGCTGGTTCTCGCAGCGCTTGGTGACCCAAGTGCTGCCCGCGACCAGCAATCAGTAACAAAAATCCGCTGCAACCGCGCCCAGCGAGCCGAGTATCGTCAGTGACGATCCAGGCGGCGCGGAAGCCGCACGAACACCACAGGAAGTCTTGCATGAAACGTGCAGCATCGTTTTTCCGGGCCGGGTGCCTGGTGGCGGTAGCGTGCCTGAACGCCAACCTGGCGAGCGCGCAATCCTTCGATTCGGGTAGCGATATCCTCCCGCAGGGCCAGCAGGCCCAGTCCATGACCATGCAGCCCCAGGGCGCCAACGGTCAGAACGCCCAGCAGGCCGCTCAAGCTGCGCAGGCGGTGGATGACACCCCGCGTGCCAACTGGAACAGTGATCAGTACGGCCCGTTCGATCCCAACCAGGCTCAGATCGACCCCAATATGCTGCCGCCCTTCGGCGCCAACCTCTTCACTGGCGGTTTCCGTGGTGTCATGGCCGACGGGCTCAACCCCGCCTACACCATCAAGCCGGGCGACCAGATCAACCTGCGCGTCTGGGGCGGGGTAGAGATGCAGCAGGTACTGACGGTGGACTCCCAGGGTAACGTGTTCCTGCCGGGTATCGGTCCGCTCAACGTTCAGGGCACCTCCAACAGCGAGCTCAACAAGCGGGTCACCTCAGCGATCAAGTCCGTCTACCCGGAAAACGTGCAGGTCTATACCAATCTGCAGGGCGTGCAGCCGGTGGGCGTGTTCGTGACCGGCTACGTCAAGAATCCCGGCCGTTACTCCGGCACCCCCAGCGACTCCATTCTCTACTTCCTTGACCAGGCCGGCGGCATCGAACAGGCACTGGGCAGCTATCGCCAGATCGTGGTCAAGCGTAACGGCCGCGCGATCGAAACGGTCGATCTCTACGATTTCCTGATCAACGGCAATATGCCTCGTACTCAGTTTCGCGATGGCGATACCGTCGTGGTAGAGCAGCGCGGCCCGGCGGTCGCCGTGGTCGGTGATGTCGAGAAGCCGTTCCGCTACGAGCTGGCGGGCGAACAGCTCACCGGCGGCGATGTGACCAACCTCGCGCGCCTGCGCGCCGGCGTCTCTCATGTGTTGCTGCGTGGCAGCCGTCCCAGCGGCCCGATCGCCCGCTACCTGACGCTGAGCGAATTCCGCGAGGCCAACGTCGAGAAGGGCGATGAGGTGCTTTACAGCGCGGACCAGCGCGCCGAGAGCATCGTCGTACAGGTAGAGGGCAGCTACTACGGCCCCTCGCGCTACGTGCTGCCGCGTGACGCACACCTGGGTGAATTCCTCAACGCGATCAGCGTGCCCAAGAGCATGACCAGCTACAAGGACATCTCGATCCGCCGTGAGAGCGTCAAGGAGCAGCAGAAAGAGTCGCTCAACGAAAGCCTTGACCGGCTCGAGCAGACCTATCTGGGTTACCCCTCGCGCACCGCCAAAGAGGGCGAGATTCAGGTGCGCCAGGCCGAGCTGATCCAGAAGTTCGTGCAGAAGGCGCGCCAGACCCAGCCCACCGGGCGCCTGGTCGTGGCCCGCGGCGACAATATCGCCGATGTGCGCCTGCAGGATGGCGACGTGATCACCATTCCCGAGATCTCCGACTCTGTACTGCTGAGCGGTGAAGTCACTATTCCGCAGGCGATGGTCTTTACCCCCGGCATGAGCGCCAGTGACTACATCCAACAGGCGGGTGGCTTTACCCCGCGCGCGGATGATGACCAGGTGCTGGTGGTGCACAAGAACGGTGCCGTGGTTCATGCCGGCGATACCAAGATCCGTGCCGGTGACGAGATCATGGTGCTGCCTGCCGCGCCGACCAGCAATATTGAGCTTGCCAGCAGCATCACTCAGATCCTCTATCAAGTGGCCGTGGCGACCAAGGTCGCGCTGGACCTCTGATAGCGAGCACAGGACCCAGCCCCGTCCCGGTGACGGGGCTTTTTCTTGGTAGGGTCATCAGGAGAAGACGTGAAGAGACACTGTTCAAGGCGCTTTAGATTGAAGCCACAGGGGAGGTGTCATGAGTGACGTGACCAACGCCTCTCAATACAAACCCAGAAGCGCGCTGCGCGTGACCTGGGATGTCTGGTCGGCGATGACCCTCCGCGAGTTCATCGCACGCACGACCGCTGACCGCATGGCCTGGTTCTGGATGATTTTCGAGCCGTTAGCGACCATCGGCATCATGATCTTGATTCGCTCCCACTTGATGGGATCAAAACATATCTCCGGCGCGGATTTCGTGCCCTGGATGATCATCGGTCTAATGGGCTTCTATCTTTTTCGCGCCTGTATGATGCAGCCGATGGGGGCAATCAGTGCCAATAAAGGGTTGTTTACCTATCGCCAGATAACGCCGTTCGATGCAGTCATTGTAAGATGCTACGTGGAAGGGATGTTGCAGAGCTTTGTCTTTCTGCTGTTTATTCTGATCGGTACGTTATTCAAGCTAAATATGGTGGCTCACCACGCTTTTGGCGTGATGATGGACTGGTTTTCGTTATGGGCGCTGGGGTCCGGGCTGGGAATTCTATTCTCGGTCGTCAATAGCTTGGTGCCAGAGCTAGGGAAAATCATCAGGCTGATGACATTTCCGTTGTTGATTCTTTCGGGGGTCATCCTTCCAGTCAGTATGGTCCCGCATCAACTACAAGAGTATCTCGCCTGGAATCCGATTCTTCATGGCTTGGAAAACATGAGGATCAACTATTTCGAGTATTATCATTCGATTGATGGTATCGATATGACGTATCTCTGGTACTGGGCGCTAGGCAGCATGGTGCTGGGGTTGATGATGCATATTCGCTTTGCGCCACGCCTGAAGATGCTCTAGGAGAGGGTAAGGCATGATCGAAATCCAGAACCTCTATAAGCGCTATCATGGCCCCTTCGGCGGCGACTGGGTACTGAAGGATATCAACCTAACTTTCCCTGATAACGTGAGCGTCGGCTTGATTGGTCGAAATGGTGCGGGTAAGTCCACGTTGTTGCGTTTGATTGGTGGGATGGACTTTCCGGACAAAGGTACGATCAAGCGTAAGGCAAGAGTTTCCTGGCCTATCGGGCTGGCCGGCGGTTTCAAGGGCAGTATGACCGGGCGTCAGAACGTCAAGTTCGTTGCGCGCATTCATGGGGAGCGCAAGAATTTGCACGAGCTCATCCAAAGAGTGCAAGACTTCGCCGAGATCGGTAAATCCTTCGATGAACCGGTGAGCACCTACTCCTCTGGCATGCGCTCACGTCTGGCCTTTGGGCTTTCACTAGCGTTCGATTTCGATGTTTATCTCTCCGATGAAGCGACGGCAGTAGGGGACAGAGCCTTCAAGCAGAAGGCCAGTGAGGCTTTCAAGGCTCGGGTCAATACCGCTAGCTTGATCATGGTCTCTCACAGCGAAGGTATCTTGAAAGATCTCTGCCAGGCAGGGGTGTTATTGGAGAAAGGGGAAGCGACCTGGTATGACGATGTGAATGATGCCATCGCCCAATATCATGCCGGCTCTGGCAAGAAATAATTTATAGAGTAGGATGTTTGACGTGAATAAACAGTTTAATCGAATTGTGGGTGTTGCCAAGCGGCAGCCCCATTGGGCCATGTGTATAATCTTCATCGCGGCGATCAGCTTTTATTGGGCATTATGGGCGTCTGACCGCTATGTTTCTCATGCCCATGTGATTCTGGAAAGTCCGCAGATTTCCACGCCAGAGCTGAGTTTTAGTTCGTTGCTTTCCGGCGGGGGCGGCAAGAATACCGCAGATATGCTGCTGCTGCGTGATTATATGCTCTCGACGGATATGCTGCATTATCTGGAAAAGAATGCCGATTTTCGGCAGCACTATGTCAATCACGGCGATGTTTTTAGTCGTTTGCATGATGAGCAAGCGCCGACAGAAAAGCTACTCGATTATTATCATGGAATAGCGCATGTGGAGCTTGACGAATATGCCGGTGTCTTGAGGCTCGATATCCAAGCTTTTACTCCTGAAGAGGCCAATAAAATTGCCAACCTGATGCTGCAGAAGGGCGAGCAGCATATGAATGAGATGGGGCAGCGGCTGGCCGAACAGCAGGTCAAGTTCTTAGAGAAGCAGACGAACGTGCTGGAGCAGCGCTTCGAGAAAACTCGGCAGGACCTGTTGGAATTTGAGAACGAAAATGGTCTCGCCTCACCCACTGCTACTGTAGAAAGTCTGGGGACTGTCGTCGCTAAATTGGAAGGCGAGTTAGCGAGTCTGAAAGCCCAGCGTGCCGCCATGGCAAGCTACCAAAGCCAGAACTCACCACAGATGGTGAGTTTGAGAAGCCAAATCACCGCGTTGCAGAATCAAATCGATGAGCAGAAAAAGCGCTTGGCAGCACAATCTGGCAATGCACTGAATGCGGTATCTAGTGAATACCAGACGTTGCAGCTACGAGCGCAGTTCGCTCAGCAGGCATACTCAGGCACGCTCGCTGCATTGGAGAACACCCGGGTTGAAGCCGCTCGTCAGCTAAAACAGCTTTCTGTATTGCAATCACCGACAATGCCGGAGTATCCAGAAAAGCCAGAACGCATCTATATGATTGCAGTATATACCGTAATTGCGCTTTTCCTTACCCTAATCATCAATATGTTGATTTTGATTGTTAGAGACCATAAGGACTGAGATGATGAATGCTGTTGAGACAATTCGGAATGCCGAGCATTTCGTAGCCCAGTGGTATCTCGACCAATATCCAGACGTAGCAGCAAGCGGGATGGATGCGGCAGTTCACTACTGCAAATATGGATGGGCCTTAGGAAGAGATCCCGGTCCAGATTTTTCCACCTCTGACTATGTTTCGAAGCACCAAGATTGCCTAGACAAAAAAATCAATCCACTATTGCATTTCATGTTGGGTAGTGCGATCGCATCTACAATAATGGATAAAGCTTCTTGTTCGAGCTCGCTCGATAACTCTGCTTCTAGACTCTATCGAATAGAGGTTCAGCTCAACGAAACTCAAGAGCTACTGGAATACTACTACTCTAAATGGCAAGATTTGGAAATTGAAAAAGTTTACGGAAGAAAGTGATACGAGGCTAGCAGTGGATACCAAACGCAAGATACTGACTGTTTTCGGCACGCGGCCGGAGGCCATCAAAATGGCGCCCTTGGCACTTCGGTTGAGTAATGATTCTCGCTTCGATGCTCGAGTTTGTGTCACTGCTCAGCACCGCGAGATGCTGGACCAGGTTTTGTCACTGTTCGACTTGGTGCCTGATTATGACCTTAACGTCATGAAGCCGGGACAAGATCTCAGCGATGTAACCTGTGGTATTCTTCAAGGCTTGAAGCCAGTTCTAGAAGACTTCAAACCAGACGTGGTACTTGTGCATGGCGATACAGCAACCACATTTGCGACCACTCTGGCTTGCTATTATCAGCAGGTGGCAGTAGGGCATGTCGAGGCCGGTCTGCGTACCGGCAATCTCTATTCGCCATGGCCTGAAGAGGGGAACCGCAAACTGACCGGTGCTTTGGCGGCGATCCATTTTGCCCCGACTCCGACTTCCGAGCAAAATCTTCTCGCTGAAGGTGTCAAGCCAGAAACCGTACATGTCACGGGTAACACGGTCATCGACGCACTACTCGATGTCGTGCGGAAATTGGATGCTAACGCCGCTCTTTCCGAAGAGCTCGCGGCCCGCTTTCCCATGCTTGAGAGTGACAAGAAATTGGTTCTGGTCACTGGGCACCGCCGAGAAAGCTTCGGCGGTGGGTTCGAACGCATTTGTGAAGCATTGGCGCGTACGGCTACCGACAACCCGGACGTACAAATTCTGTATCCCGTTCACCTCAATCCAAATGTGCAAGAGCCCGTCAATCGGTTACTGGCGGGTATCGATAACGTATATTTGATCGAGCCCCAGGAATATCTACCTTTCGTTTACTTGATGAACCGGGCTCACGTCATTCTGACGGATTCAGGTGGTATACAGGAAGAGGCGCCGTCTCTCGGTAAACCTGTGTTGGTCATGCGTGAAACAACAGAACGCCCGGAAGCAGTAGAAGCAGGCACGGTCAAACTCGTAGGAACGAGTAGTGATCTGATAGTGGACGAATTGAGTAAATTGTTGAGAGATAAGAGAACGTACGAGGCTATGAGCTACGCGCATAACCCTTATGGTGATGGGAAAGCCTGTCAGCGTATTCTTGAAGCATTGGGTCGGTAATATTTCCATATTTAATATTTCCATATTTAATATTTTCAATGATTGTGCAAAAAGGAAAGGTTAATGAATTTCGAACGGATTTCGATGATTGGCTTAGGGTATATTGGCCTGCCAACTGCTGCAGTATTCGCTTCGCGCAAGAAAAAGGTCATCGGGGTCGATATCAATCAGGCTGCAGTGGATACGATCAATAAGGGCGAGATTCACATCGTTGAACCCGAGCTGGATATGGTCGTTCACGCTGCGGTTACTCAAGGTTATCTGCGCGCCACGACACAGCCAGAGCCCGCAGATGCTTTCCTTGTAGCAGTACCCACACCATTTCATACTGATGAAAATGGCCAGAACCATAAAGCGGATCTCAGTTATATCGAGTCTGCGGCAAAAGCGATTGCTCCCGTGCTGCAGCCCGGTAATCTGGTGGTGCTCGAGTCTACCAGCCCAGTAGGCGCTACAGAGCAAATGGCGGCTTGGCTAGCGGAAGCTCGACCAGACCTGACATTCCCCCAGACTCACGGAGAAAACTCGGATATTCGGGTAGCACATTGCCCCGAACGTGTACTGCCGGGGCACGTCATTCGAGAACTGGTCGAGAACGACCGTGTCATCGGCGGAATGACACCGAAATGTGCGGAAGCTGCCTGTACTCTATACAAAATAGTGGTAGAGGGGGAATGTGTTCCTACTACTGCTCGCACAGCAGAAATGGCAAAGCTGACAGAAAATAGCTTCCGCGATGTCAATATCGCTTTTGCTAATGAGCTCTCTACCATTGCTCATGAACTCGAAATCAACGTTTGGGAACTCATCGCGCTAGCGAACCGACATCCGCGAGTCAATATACTCTCTCCAGGGGCTGGCGTTGGTGGCCATTGTATCGCAGTCGACCCCTGGTTTATTGTCGATGCATGCCCGAAGCAAGCGAAACTGATTCGCACCGCGCGGGAAGTCAATGACGCTAAACCTGAATGGGTACTTGGGCGGGTAAAAAGCGGCCTAGAGTACTATCATCAACAGCATCCAGATGCTAAGCGTAGCGATCTCACCGTCGCCTGTTTAGGGGTTGCGTTTAAGCCTGACATTGATGATCTTCGCGAAAGCCCAGCTTTAGATATCGCGGAACAAATTGCCAAGCTGGGTTGCCAGGTTCAAATTGTGGAGCCTAACATCCAAGCGGTGCCGCGGAAGCTGGAAAAGTCTAATGTACAGTTAGTCGACCTAGAGCAAGCATTGGCGCAAGCCGATGTGATTTGTGTGCTGGTTAAGCACAAGCCTTTTGTCGAAAGCGTTGCGTTTTTAAGAGCAAAAGAAACCGTTATCGATGCGGTGGGTTTGCTGGGTTAGTAGAGTTTTTATTGCGACGCTGATTTGGTTTCGTGCGGGTGGGTTTGGTGCTCATCCGCATTTTATTTGGTTTTCTTTTGGTCTATTCGTGGAGTTTTCCAAAAAATCCCTGCTTGTAAGCAGGCTTGCCGCTTTAATATTTAGTAGGTTTTTCCAGGTGGCATGCTTGTTAAGTAATGCCTTTGTTTTTATATTAATATCGTATCATTTTTAACTCCCTCTTTCTGGATATTTATGGACGAGCTGATTTCGTACGCCACAGATTTAGCGAATAATTCTACCCAGGCCGTGTCTCTGCCTATCCCGGGTCGAGTCGCTTATGTGGTTAGTCACGGCCAAAGTTATGCCAGCAATGGTTATGCTGTGCGCACTCAGAGGGTCGCGTTTGCACTTAATCAGCATGGGTTTGAAACGCTGTGTTTCGTTCGTCCGGGAAGGCCCTGGGAGTTGGATCAACAACAGTTTGGCGAATCAGAAATAGAAGTTGACGGGGTGCGCTATATTCATCGATCTGGGGTTGAATATAATCCGCGCGATGAACGAAAATATTTAAAAGATAGTGCTGATTATCTGGTAAGCGTTTTCAGGGTTTATCGTCCCAGTTTGGTTATAGTGGCTTCCAATTATATCATCGGACTGCCTGCGTGGGTTGCGGCTAAGCGATTGAGCTTGCCTTTTTATAATGAGGTCAGGGGGTTTTGGGAGCTCTCGCAGAGTGCGCGAGACTCTAGTTATGAGAACACGACTAATTTTAAAATGGAGCGAGAACGTGACGCATTTGTTGCTAAGCAGGCTAAGAGCGTATTTACCCTGAATTCGCCCATGAGAGAAGAGCTTGTGCGGCGGGGCGTGGCTTCAAATATCGAAATCGTGCCAAATGCGGTAGAGCGAATCCCTGATGTTACCGAGCTAGACATTATCTTGCGCCAGCGTTTGAATATTGATCAACAGGATAAAGTTGTTGGCTACGTAGGTAGTGTCAATTCATATGAGGGGTTGGATGATCTGATTTCCGCCTGCCAATGCCTTCGCTCTCGGGGAAGCAAAATAAAGCTAGTTTTAGTAGGGGATGAACAGCCTGTTACGCATGCTGTACAAGCTAAAACGGAAATAGCTAAAGGGAAAGCTTGCGAAGACTCGGTTGCCGATGACTGGCTTATCCAAACCGGCAGGGTCGCTCCACAGGACGTTGCAAGTTATTACTCCATTATTGATGCCATCGTAATACCTAGGAAAAAATTACCGGTATGTGAGCTCGTGCCACCCATGAAAGCGGCCGAGGCACAGGCTTATGGTAAACCGCTAGTTGTTACCGATTTGCCTGCTCTTCGCTCTGCTTGTTCTAATAGTCCTCATACTATTTTTGTGACGCCTGGTGATGTGGCATCCTTAGCGGCTGGCATTGACTCGCAGCTCAACAGAAGCGCTAGCCCTCAAGTTCTGCCATCACTGCCTAATTCCTACGACTGTGTACAAAACCTTGTAAAATTGATTTCCAATGACGCAGGCCTAGAGCCTGCATTTAAAGCTTGCCAAGGTGGTGGCGAATTCCATTCAAGAGAAGCGAAAAGACCTTTTGTGGAATATGCGACAGCTAGCTCTTGGTTTTACCGTGAAGGTAGGCTGAGTGATACCAAGCTAGCGCTTGATGATCTGGTAAGCCAGGGTGTCAAGTTTGACAAACCCAAACGCGAGTTCAGAGATTTCGTGGGAGGACTTTGTCGACTGAAAGGTGGGATTTCGCTTCCTCCTCGGCAACCCAATCCCGGATTTATGACGAAGCGAAAACATGCTTTGTACTGCTTGCATCAGTCCGTGCCTCATACTACCAATGGCTATGCGACTCGCTCCCACGGCATCGCGGTGGGTCTGCAAAGAGCCGGTTGGCATGTGCGTGTAACTACACGCCCAGGCTTTCCTTGGGATTTGGGTGTCAAAGGTTTAACTAAGGGATATCACATTTCGGAAGTGGATGGTGTCACTTACGCTGCCTGTGCAGGTTGGAATCTTGCAAAAACACCTTTGGATTTTTACCTTGCTGAGGCAGCCGATCACTATGTTCGGGAAGCCCAGACCAGTGGGGCGGAAGTTATCATTGCCGCTTCCAATCATATTACGGCATTGCCCGCACTGCTTGCAGCGCGTCGCCTAGGTTTACCATTTGTGTACGAAGTGCGAGGCTTATGGGAAGTCACCCAGGCCTCCACGCAGCCCGATTGGGCTGGTTCCGAGCGGTATCACTTAATGCGTGAATTGGAGCAACAGGCCGCGCTCGAGGCTGATTTGGTTATTACTCTGACCAGTGAGCTGGCCGAAGAATTAGTCTCTTGGGGAGTACCTGCCCAGCTTATTGAAGTTGTGCCCAATGCGGTCGACGCCAAGCTCTTTCGCCCTGCAATATCTGACACCAATGTCGCTCGTGAGCTTCAGCTTCCGCCTAGCGTGCCCGTTATTGGATATGCGGGTAGCGCAGTAGCCTATGAAGGGTTGGAGCTACTGCTGGATGCATTGGCCAGGCTCAAGCAGAAAGGCCAAGAATTTGTCTTTGTCCTTGTTGGCGACGGTAAGGTGATTGAATCAGTTAAATCTAAGGCTAAAGCACTGGGTATTGACGCTCATTGTCGTTTTACCGGGCGGGTCCCTTTCGATCAAGTTTCTCGTTACCTTTCTTGTATGGATATCATGCCGATCCCACGCTTATCTTCTGCGGTGACCGAGATGGTCTCGGCTCTCAAGCCCTTGGAAGCGATGGCGATGGGCAAAGCGGTAGTGCTATCGGATGTTTCACCCCATAAGGTCATGGCCGGTAATGGCGAACGCGCTCAGTTGTTTAATAAAGATGATGCCGAAGACCTTTGTCGAGTCATTAAATTATTAATCGATGAGCCTGAACGGCGTAGTGAGCTTGGCCGAGCTGCTCGTCAGTGGGTCGAACAGGAGCGCACATGGAGCCATGTAACATCGCGCTATGCAGATGCTTTGCAACAGTTAAAATATAAAATCGCCCCGAAGCGCCTTTTGCAAGCTAAGCGGCTTGATAAGGTTACTCTTGGCTTGATCGCCGACAAATTTACCACCGATACGCTGGCTAGTGCCGTGAAGGTAGTCCCGCTTTCACCGAATAATTGGTATAAAGAAATTGAGCAGCACTCTATTGATGCTGTATTTGTCGAGTCAGCTTGGAAGGGTAATGATGGGCAATGGTATCGCAAGGTAGGTCACTATGGTGAGGAGGAGTTTTCTGCACTTAGCGATTTGTTAAATAACTGCCGAGAACGGGGCATCCCGTCTCTTTTCTGGAATAAAGAAGATCCTGTTCATTTTGATCGTTTTCGGAAAGCGGCATCTCTTTGCGATCATGTCTTTACCACCGATAGCCGCCGAATTATTCCCTATCTCGCTACCGCCGGCGCATTGACGCAGACCGCTAGTAGTGCTCCTTTCTACGCTTCGCCAAAAATTCATAACTTATTGCCTTCTACAAGAGGTTGGCAGCCTACCGCGGCTTATGGTGGTACGTACTACGGCAAGCGCTATCCTGAACGCACTGAGTATATGGATAAAATCATGAGTGCGGCAGCGCCTCTTGGCCTGACGATCTATGATCGCCAGCACGATGATCCTAACTCTCCTTATAAATACCCTGGAGGTTTAGGAGGCTATGTTGCTGGAAGTCTAGACTACGAACAAATGATCCAGGCGTATAAAGCCCACCCCGTACAGATCAACGTCAATTCGGTGTTGGATTCTCCAACAATGTTTTCGAGGCGTGTTATCGAGGCTGCTGCCTGTGGTGCGCCGTTGATTTCCGGACCAGCGCTGGGTATGAACCGATATCTTGAGGGTGCTGGGCATATCGTGCGAACAGAAAGCGATGCTGCTCAAGCACTGGAGAACTTGCTTCAGCATCCTGCTTATCGATGGCGTAGCGCGCTTAAAGGGGCGCGTGCGGTGATGCGTTCCCACACGACTGAGTTGCGCCTATGCCAAATGCTACGTACTGCTGGGTTCGAAATTGAAGCCCCTCAGCCGCCTGAAGTAGGGGTGATAGCATCGAAAGTCACATTGGTTGCTGCGAAAGGAATCTTGACCCAAACGTTACGACCAACAATGGTGTTCGCTGAGCAGTGGGAACCCAATGCCAGAGAGCTTTTGCTAGAGATGGGTATCGAGTGTGCGACCTCTGCGGATCAAACCATTGACTATAATAGTTTGTGGGTTTTGAGTAAGACCCGAGAATTGGAATACTTAGAACCAGAAGATTTTGAAGACCTAGCATGGCCCACATTCTATGCGTCGCAAAAACGTATTGGCTTTATTCGCGATCCAATTTTGGCAGAAGGTCAGTGGCCAGGTGTGGCTTTGAAAGGAGGCGAGATTGATGATGGACTACAGTTGGTTGTTGCTCCTTCCAAAATCAGGATATTTGCGCTAAAACAATGGGCTGGAAAACAGAGCTCTTTTGCTATTCGTAAGCCTGATGCCTCACATGATACTCCTCCTAACGTTGTGCCAGTCAAAACAGTCGTCATCGCGGGGCACGATCTAAAATTTATCAGGCCATTTTACCCTTATTTTACCAATGCGGGGTTTAGACTTCTTTTAGATTTTTGGTCCGGCCACAACTATCATAACGAAATCAGTAGCAAACGTCTGGTTAAACAGGCCGATACGATCTTTTGCGAATGGATGCTGGGTAATGCGATTTGGTATGCTAAAAATAAACTCGACTCTCAAGCCCTGTTTGGAAGGCTGCATGCACAAGAGTTAAGGAGCCCTTTGTTCGAAAAGATTCAGTTTGATCGTTTTGATAAGGTGGTTTTTGTTGGTCCCCATATGCTACGGAATGCGCAGAAACGTAATGCCAGTTTAAGTAATAATGCTATATTAGTATATAATGGCGTGGATGTAGAGAAACTGAGATCTGTTCCAAGAAAAAAAATGGACGCTAAAGTGCTCGGTTTGGTAGGAATGGTTCCGCGCAGTAAACGTTTGGATCTTGCATTAGATGTCTTGAGGGAATTGCGTAGAGAAGATCGTGGGTATGTTTTGAAAGTCAAGGGTAAGCGTCCTGAAGACTATCCCTGGATGGCTAATAGATTAGATGAAATGGAGTGGTATAGGGAGCAGTACCGTCGTCTAAATGAGGATCCTTTGCTCAAGGACTCCGTGATTTTTGATCCTCATGGCGATGACATGCCTCAGTGGTATTCTGAAGTGGATTACATACTTTCTGTTAGCGACCATGAGAGCTTTCACCTTGCGATAGCTGAAGGTGCATCTGCTGGTTGTTATCCCTTAACTCTTCCTTGGGAGGGTGCTGATGAAATCTATCCGAAGAATTGGATATTTAAGAGCACTCAGGCAATGGTTTCGGCTATTTTGAACGCTGATCTCAGTAGCCCAGGAAATGAAGTTTCTATTTTTAGTATTGACGCGGTGGCAAATGATCTTATCGGGATTCTTGGCAGCTGATTGGCAGTGTGATATTTAATGTGTTGCCGTTGATTAGGTTTGTTGCTCTACTGTAAACTAGCTTGTCGGAATTGATTTTTGAACTTTCGGGACTCTTTAGGAGCGCATGTGAATAAAGCCAATATCCTTAATGATTTATTCTTGAAGTTGCAGTTGAGTGATATGCCTTGGAAGGAAGCTGCTCGTCTTGTTCAAGAGCACAAGGAGTGCTTGGAAAATGATAATATCGACGATGTTTATTTCTCTCTTTTTGTTGGTGGTAATGAGCTAAAGATACCTGAGTGGAAAAATAAAACCCTTCTGTCGTGCGTTCTTTTGTACTTGGTTTGGTATAGGCTTGCAAGAAGATCAGTTTCTTGGCATGAGGGCGGCGAGATTTTGATGCCCAAAATAGCTGCTGTTTCCAAATTGGAAGTAGTGGTGGGGAGGTGTGCAAGATGCTTCAGGGAGGGGGGCGACGCAGTCTACGAAATGGTTCTGGCTATTCTTTTTTTTGCCAAGGGTGACTATAAAGAAGCTTCTAAGGTTTGTGCTAGGGTCAGGCTTAAGGGGTATCCTGTTGATGCTCCGTTTCGTTCCTTTTTTTCTGGAGTTAATACGTTTTTTTATGACGATTTTTATTCTTCGGCTGCTGTTTCCAATGAGGAGTTCGCGTTTGATCGTGCAAGCCTTTTGGAAGTTGTGTCTTCGGTTTCGGTCTGCTTGGTTTCTTGTGATCAGGGTTATTTTGAGAAATTTTCCGGGGAGTTCTTGTCCACCATGAGGAGTACATCACTTCGTTTTCCTGTAATATTTTTTGTTATTGGTGAAAGAGATGGATGGGAAGAATTGGGTAATGGAGGTTATGTCTTCTATGTTCGACCTTCATACTCACTAGAGCCAGCATTATATGCATCGTTTAGGTATTTGGTTGCTCAGTTTATAATTGATAATTCCGAGGCCAATGTTTTTGTCTTTGATATTGACTTTTTGTTCACTGAGGAGATCTCTGACAACATGGAGCTGATGGTTTCCAATTCAGATTTGTCTTTAACAATGCATGGCTATGGTGTGAGGTCAATAACTCCTTGGACAAGAGTTTCCGCTCCGCTCTCTTATTTTTCAAATTCACTTTGCTCCAGCGTGTTTTTAAGCAACTATGTTGGTTATTGGAGATCGGCTTGGCTTAAGTCTGATTTTAAGTGGTGGATAGATCAGAATGCACTTTTTTCGTCTTATTTGTATGTCTCTCGTTGTTTTCCGTCGGCTAAGGTTATGAATGTTTTTGATGTCGCGAATCGTGGTGTTTCTAATAACAGGGATGGCGTCTTGGAATATAAATTAAAGCATAGGGTGTGATTTTTTTATTGCGTGTTTTTGTGTTGGTGTATTTATGTCTACCTCGGCTCTGTAAGCTCCTGCCTCGGATGGGTAGTTGTTCGTGGTGCTTGGGGGTGATTTTTATATGGAGTGGTGAAGATGCGCAGTTATTTTGGAACAGATGGTGTTCGAGGTCGGGTCGGTGAATTTCCTATGACCCCCAATTTTGCTATGAAATTGGGCTGGGCTGCTGGACAGGTGCTTGGTGCAGAAGGGGTTCGCGAGGTTTTGATTGGTAAAGATACCCGCGCCAGTGGATATCTGCTCGAGTCCTCTCTTGAGGCTGGTTTCTCTGCGGCGGGGGTTAATATTGCCTTGGTCGGGCCATTACCGACGCCCGCTATTGCCTATTTGACGTCGACATTCCGTGCGGATGCCGGCCTGGTCATCAGTGCATCGCATAATCCTTACTACGATAACGGCATCAAGATATTCGGTCGTGGTGGGCTCAAGCTCAATGACGCCCAAGAGCGCGAAATCGAACATTACCTGCAGGTGGCTCTCGACGGAGGAATGACCTGTGTATCCTCCGAGAAACTCGGCAAGGCACGGCGCATCGAAGATGCATCTGGCCGTTATACCGAATACTGCAAAGCGACCCTGCCGAGCCACTTGAGTCTGGATGGGCTCAAGATTGTCGTCGATTGCGCCAATGGTGCGGGCTATAAGGTCGCTCCTGCTGTTTATCGCGAGTTGGGTGCCTGCGTGGTGGCGATCCATGCAACACCAGATGGTTTCAATATTAACGAGCAGTGTGGCGCCACAGCCATGCACAGCTTGTGTGATGCTGTAAAAGCGGAAGGCGCAGACCTCGGTATCGCCCTCGACGGTGATGCAGACCGATTGATGATGGTAGATCACACTGGCGCTGTGGTGGACGGTGATGAACTGCTGTATTTGCTTACACGCCAAGCCAGAGCTGCCGGTTATCAGGGTGGAGTTGTAGGGACTCAAATGAGTAATCTAGGGTTGGCTCACGCGCTTGAATCGCTAGGTGTGCCTTTCATCCGTGCCAAGGTCGGCGACCGCTACGTCATGCAGCAGCTCGAAGAGCACGGCTGGCGCATCGGTGGGGAAACTTCCGGCCATTTGATCAATTTGGATCATGCCCCAACGGGCGATGCCATCGTGGCCTCCCTACAGGTGCTTGCCTGCTTGCTCGACCAGGGCGCTAGCTTGCATGAGGCCAAGCAGGGGCTGCACAAGCTACCACAGACCTTGATCAACGTTCGTTATCAGGCCCAGTCGGGGATAGACCCTGTCAAAGAGCCAGAAGTGCGAGATCTCGTCGAGAGTGTCACGAATGATTTGGGTCAAGAAGGGCGTGTATTACTGCGTAAATCCGGCACCGAGCCGCTCATCCGAGTGATGGTCGAAGCCATGGATGCAGCCACCGCCAAGAAGGCTGCAGAGCGTATCGCAGACAGCATCCGGCAGGTTGTCAATTGATCAGGTGCGCTCCCTCTGTCTTCATCTCTATCGAATTAGATGAACTTTCTTTTTGTCGCGCCACAAAGTGAATTTTTGAATCTGATGCGAGCAATAAGCACGGTAAAGGGATTATGTTAATTACTGGAAAGCGGCCCCGCGCAGTTGCCACTGCACCGCTGCAGAGCCTGGCTCAGGGGGCCATGTTTTGGCGGCCGGATCAAATCGAAGATTCGGCGTGGCTTGATCATTTGCCTTGGATTTTTTGGCTACTGGAAGCGTCACAACCGCAGCGCTGCGTCACGTTGGGCGCGCGGTTTGGTAGCCCGCATGCCGCGTTTTGCCAAGGCCTTGGTCGTTTGGGTTTGTCCGCCGAAAGCTTGCTTGTGGCTGAAGGCCCGCAGGCGGAAGAGCTCCAAGCCAAGGCGGATCGTCGCTATGGTGGTTTTGCGCGGCATCTGCAGATGCCCCCCCACCGCGCCGCGAAACAGATAGAAGCGGATAGCGTCGATATTTTGGCGCTGGACCTGGAGCCGACGGACCCGGACATGGATGAGCTGCTGGAGCGTTGGATACCCCGGCTTTCTCATCAAGGCGTCGTGTTGATTCCGGGCATCAGTCGTCACGAATCAGGGTGTCTCGCTCATCACTACTATGCGGGGCTTCAGAACCGCTATCGCTCCGTGACTTTCCACCATGGTGATGGCCTGGGTGTGTTGGTGGTGGGTGAGGCGCCGGCTGAGCTGGTAGAGACGCTGCTCAATCGTTGGGCTGCGCCCACGGCTGCGCGTACCGTGCGTGAGGTCTTCGCCAGGTTGGGGAGGGGATGCGTCGACCAGGCTTTGGCGGAAAAGCAGGCTCAACGGCTGCGCGAGACGGCCTCACGCTTGGATCATGTGGCTAGGGAGCGTGAAGAGCAGAGTGCCAATCTGAGCAACCTGCAACAAACCCTGCGCGAACGCGAAGAGGCGCTTGCTGAGCTGGAAGCCGATAAGCTGCATTTGGCCGAAAATGTGTCCGATACCCACGGCCAGCTTCAGGCGCTGCAGCTCGAGCTCACGCAGGCGCAAACAGATTTATACGATGTTGAGCAAAAACTGACGGCGTCCGAGGGGCAACGTCAAACACTCGAACGGACTCTGGCTCAGAAAGAGAATCAACTCCAGAAGCGCTTTGAAGAGTTAGCGGCGCTGACGGCTGTGGCGGAGAAGCGCGATGCCGAGTGTCAGGAGCTGAAAACGGCTTTGGAGCATGCCAAGCTCAAGGCAAATCATAAAACTGTCGATCAAACGGCTCGTATCACTGCGCTCGAAGCTGAGCTGCGCCAGAAAGACGAAAATATCGCGACGCGCTTCAACGAGCTGGCAATACTGACTCGGATGCTGGAATCTCGCGATAGTGAAATCGCCAGCCTCAATGCTGCACTAGCGGAAGCCAAGCGCGCTGCTAATCGGAATGCGCGCCCAGCTGAGGCTGCGCCAGCGGTCTCGTCAAGAGAGAAAGCTATTCCTAGTGTCGTTGAGCCTGTGGCTGTCAAGCCGGAACCTGAGCCCATGGCGTCAGCCAAACCGTCTCCGCAGCCGGGTGTCAGGGCGGCAAGCGCCGCCTCGCGATGGGCCATTGGCCACTTCCCCTTTGGTGCCGAGCGGGATAAGCGCAAAGAGCGCAGGAGACTACGCCGTAAGCGTCTTGAGGCAGTGGCGGAGATCGAGGCGAGTGAATGGTTCGATGCCCAGTGGTATCTCGAACGATATCCGGATATCGCTCGAGATCCAGATTATGGTAAGAACCCTGCGTTGCACTATCTGAAGTTTGGCGGTTTTGAAGGCCGAAACCCCTCGCCATATTTTGATAGCGCCGCCTATCTGGAAGTTTATCCAGACGTCGAGATGACGGGCATTAATCCGCTATTGCACTTCATCCGTGATGGCATCAAGGAAAACCGTGAGCCAATGCCCTGATGCCTAATCCGATCAAGCGGGCAGCGCTGCGATTGGGGCTTATGCGGCGCAGGTCAGAGCCTGAGCTGGCGCTGATTGTCGAGTCGTCGTGGTTCGATGCGGGGTGGTATCGAACGCAGACTGAAGCCCTTGGCGTATTTGACAGCGAAGAGAAAGCTGCCGCGCACTATCTCTCGAGTGGTTGGCATCAGGGGCTTTCTCCGGGCCCGCTGTTCGATAGTGCCTGGTATCTGTCCGCCTACCCGGATGTTGCGGCTGCCGGGCTCAACCCGCTGGTGCATTTCCTCAAGTTTGGCCGTCACGAAGGGCGCTTGCCCAGGCGCAACCGTGCACTGGCCAGAGATTTCCATCTCTGGCGCGGGGCCGGCGGCGCCATGGTCGCTCGACTAGAGGCGCTGATTGACGCGCCGGATGCGAGCGAAGAAGAGTGTGACCATGCCCGCTGGGCATTGGCGCGCTGGCACGCGGTCCATGCCGAGCCGGCTCGGGCCGCCAATTATCTGCTGCCCGAAGGTCGCTTGATCACTTGGCCTGATGGCCCGGCGCCGGGTTTGCTGGCGCAGGGGTGCCTTCATAAGGTTGGTGCAGCCGCGGAAACGCTCGATCATGTGCTGGATACGCTGGTCTCTCGTTGGCCCCGTGACTTCAATGTTGCGCTGGCCCAGGCCAATTTCTCTATCTGGCGTGGGGCGCCCGACGAGCAGGTGCTGGCGTCTCTCAATGCGGCTTGGCAGGCCAGAGGTTTGGCCACATTGATTGCCGAGCCCGGCGCTTTGCCGTTGATGGATCGTCTACGGCCGTCTGCGGAGAACCCTCCTGCCACTGAAAGCGCGGCACTCGCCAGTGTTATCCTGCCGATCTTCAACGCGTCGGCTAGCGTGGCGACTGCCATCCGCAGCCTGTTCGCCCAGCGCGGGTGCCGGCTTGAAATCATCGCGGTCGATGATGCCAGCAGTGATGACACCCTAGCGATTCTCGAGCGTTTAGCGGCTGAGTGCCCGCTGCACGTGACCTATCGAATTATCCCTCTGCCCTATAATCAGGGCACTTACGCGGCGCGTAACGCGGGGCTGGCAGCGGCAACGGGAGAGTTGATCACCACTCACGATGGTGATGATTGGTCTCATCCTGATAAATTGAGGCTTCAGATCGCGGCGCTGGAGCAGTCGCGACACGATGGAGGCTTGGCCGTGGCCTCCATCAGCCATTGGTCCCGTGCCACGCCGGCACTGGTCTGCCAACGATGGCTGGTAGAAGCAGAGGGATGGATTCATCGCAATATTTCATCGCTGATGTTTCGCCGTAGCGTGTTTGAGCGTTTGGGGTACTGGGATGAGTTGCGAGCCAATGCTGACTCCGAATACCTGGACCGTGTCCAAGCCGCGTTCGGAGCCGAGTTATTGGTCGATGTCGAACCTGGCATGCCTTTGGCGTTTGGGCGTTTCAGCGAGATGTCGTTGAGCCAACACAACGAAACTCACTTCCGTACGCAGTTCGTAGGCGTGCGGGCGTTGCACATACGTGCCGCGCGGCGTTGGTACGAGCGAGCTATAGGTCGTGGCGAGAGGTTCTTCTTACCCCGCGCTGCCTCGCCGCGGCCTTTTCCGGTGCCGGAAGCCTTGTTGAGGCAGGCGGTACCTGTAGTGGATCAGGATGAACGCGACCGAATCGAGATGTCGAGCTTGTTCGATGGCGGCTGGTATCTCCGGCGCTATCCGCAACTCCACGATACCCGGGTCGAGGCTTTTGACCATTACTGGCGTGAAGGCCGCTTTCTGGGGATGGACCCGGGGCCCAACTTCAGCCAGAGCGGCTACGGGCATCAGCTGGATGATGAGCTCTCCATCGCGCAGGCGCTTTCGCACTATCTAGAAATAGGGCGCGCGCAGGGTCTATCGCCATTGCCCGAGCTTTCTGGCCGGCAGGCGGCGCGCCCGGGCGCAAAAACGTTGCTGCTTTGCGGGCATCAGGCGGGGGAACGGATCTATGGGGCCGAGCGTAGTCTTATCGATGTCGCTAGCGGGTTGAATGAGCTGGGCTATCGGCTGATCCTCGCCTTGCCGGAAGCTATCAATACAGAGTACGTGGAGCGGCTTCGTGAGCTTTGTCACCGGCTGGTGATCATTCCCTATGGGTGGCTTCAGAGAGGGCGTGAGCCTGAAGAAGAGACCATTGGGCACTTCGTCGCGTTGATTCAGCGACTGGGCATCGATGCGGTGGCGACCAATAGCCTGGTTCTGCAGGAGCCCTTGAGCGCAGCCAGGAGCTGTGGCTTGCCGACCGCTATTCACCTTCGCGAGTTGCCGCGGGGTGATGCCGCCCTTTGCGAGACACTGAACGCCGATGCTGCCTGGATCATCGATAAGACCCAGGGGGCCGCGGATCTGCTGATCGCCAATTCCCGGTTTACCCGCGATGAATTCCTTACGTTATCGCTGAGTAGCGAAGGCGGGGGGGCTGTGGCAGAGGGTAACCAAACTTCGGTTGCCCTGGCGGTGGTTCCCAATACCATCGATATGGCGCCGTTGCTGGCAATGGCGCCGCCTGTGTTCGAGGCGGTGGCTGATGTTTCTCGCCCGCTGCGAGTGGGTATCCTCTCCAGCGGCCACGTCAAGAAAGGGCTGTCAGATCTCGAGGCGTTGGCGTCTGCTCTGGAGGCGCATGGGGTCGCTATGCACTTCGTTGTGTTCGGCACTGCGAGTGCGGAGTTCGAGGCGATGGCGCAGCGGATCGCTGAGCAGGCCGGGCGATGTCAGGTCGAGCTTGCGGGCTATGTACCATCGCCGCATGAGGCCTTGGCGCGGGTCTCGGTCGTATTGAGCCTTTCCCATTTTCAGGAGTCGTTCGGGAGAACGGCGCTGGAGGCGATGGCCGCCTCCAGGGCTTTTGTCGGCTATCGTCACGGCGCGCTGCCTGAAGTGGTGGAGGGCTGTGGTACCTTGGTCGAACTGGGTGATATCGAGGCCCTGGCGGATGCCCTAGGCACGCTTGCCGCTTCGCCAGAGCGGCTGGTGCGGTTGGGGGAGATGGGGCGAAAGCGCGCCATGGACCGTTTCGGCCGAGCATCTTTTGTGGCCTCATTGGGTGAGGCCTATTCAAGGCTTTTTGCCAGTTCGGCAGGTTGAGCGCTGGGCCGTGGCCGTTCGAGAGCATGAACGTGGCCTGGGGCTCCCGGAGTAGGCAAAAGCGACTGTATTGGAGTCTTTGGTGAAGCTGGCGATTGCGGCGATTGTAAAAGATGAGATGGATTCACTGGCGGAGTGGGTGGCTTATCACCGGGTCATCGGTGCCGACCACTTCCTGATTGCAGACAACGGCAGTACGGATGGAACGCGCGAGTGGTTGATGTCGCTCGATCAGGAAGCCTGGTTGCAGCACGTCGATGTCGCGACACCGCCGGAGACACCGCCTCAGTTGGTCGCCTACGACAAGCTGATGTCGATATGTCCTCCCGATGTGGATCTGGTCTGCTTCATAGATGCTGACGAGTACGTCATGCCCATGAACGAGCAGAGCACGGAACAGGATCCCAAGGCCTGCCTTCACGGCTGGCTGGAATCCAGATTCCAGAATAGTAGTGTGAGTGCTGTCGTCATCAACTGGGCCTGTTTTGGCTCTTCTGGGCATAAGTTCAGGCAGGAAGGCCTGGTCATCGAGCGCTTCCAGATGCGGGCCAAGAAGGAATTTCCCCCCAATCATCACTACAAGACGATTGTCAGACGTTCGGCTTTCTCGAGAATGGTCAATCCACATCACCCTGAGGTGACCAGTGGCGATATCGTCGACGCCAACGGCGAAGCGTTCGATTTCTACCAATTTCGGAATGGTTCCCGCAAGCCGGGGCTGTCCCAGAAGGTGATTTGGGAACCTGTCAGAATCAATCACTACCTGACAAAATCTGTCGAAGAGTTCGTGCTAAAGAAGTCGCGTCGCGGTAGTGCTGCCCGAGTAGGATATGAGAAGAGCAGGAAGTATTTCGAGAGCCATGACCGTAACGATGAGCGTTGCGATTTGTCCTTGGCCTTGGCGTCGGCGGTCAGCGAAGAGATGCGCGAGCTGGCGCGTAGGTTCGAGATGGCCCAAGTGCTGGGGGCCCAAGAAGTAGCACCTGCCAAGCCGCGTTTTATGTTTTCTCGCAAGCGTGAAAAAGCCGAGACTCCGGTGCAGCGCCTGGTCGTGGATTACCCAAGCAAAGGCGCGAAGGCCAAAGTCGAGGATGGGCAAGTTCTGGTGCAGGGGTGGCTATTCCTCAAGGAGTCGTATGCCGAGTTTAACTCCTTGGCTCGTCTCGTCATACGTTGGCAGCCGGAGTTCGAACTCAAGAGGGCTCTGACCGAGCAACGGCCGGATGTGCTGGCGCATTTCGGCTACAAGCGCTTTGACGACCATCCTCAATTACGCTGTGGGTTTCGCTTCTTCCTGCCCGTGGGTATCTCTCGGTTCGATATAGCGCTGGAACTCGGGCAGCAGCGGTGGCCGCTGGACACCATCGCTGTCGACAGCCAGGGCCTGAGCGTAAACGATGTCGATAAAGTGCGCCCGGGTAAGTCGGGTTGGCTCTTTCTCAAGTCAGACAGCAACATGAGCCTGGAGCAGCATCAAGGGGCTTTGATGTTGACGGAGATCGGCCTTGAGCGCTGGGGTGCTTATTTTGGTGCGCTGGAGGAGGCGCTGAAAGCCCATTTGGCCCACGGGCGGTTTTTTATCACGCCCTCCAAGGAAGCCGTTCTCGAAGCTCAGTATGGCACGCCTCGGGCAAAGCAAACCGCCGTCGAACAGATACTGAGCATTGCACCGACAGAAGTCATTCATCCGCTCTCGGCCTTGAAAGGGCTGGGCGGAGATGCCTTTTGCCAGACCGATACTCACTGGACGCATACCGCGGCCATGCAGGCCTCTATCGAGTTGGCTGTATCCTGGGGCTTGAGTCGGGAGGAGGTGGAGGCGCTATTCAAGGATGACACTTATAAAGAAGTCGCACTAAAGGGCGACCTGGGTGGGAAACTGGCCCCTGCCGTGTCGAAACCCGTCAAGGTGCTTTTTTCCTTTTCCAATGCCCGGTTGAAGGTCTACGACAATGCCGTACCGAATTTCGGCCGTCTCGTGGTCTTCGAAAACGCAGAGGCGTTGGTCGACAGTACTCTATTGGTCTGTGGCAGCTCCTGCAGCGCGGCGTTCTTCAATTTCCTGCCGCGGATTTTCTCTCGGATGGTATTCGCTCATACCACGGGGAATCTGGATAAATCCCTTCTCGAGGCGTTTTCGCCGGGCTACGTGCTGATGGAGACGACGGCTCGGTTTGCCATTCGCCCTCCCACGAGCGACTTTTCAGTCGCTTCTTCCATTCGAGAAAAAATGCTCTCCCTGGATGCCGCTGCGCTGGCTGAGATAGAGCGTAAGCGTGTGGTGCGCCCCATGGGCAAACAGGATGAGTCCGATACTGAATCTCAGCGCCAGGACACTAACCAGCACCAGGCCAAGAAAGAGGAAGACTGGCAGCCCTGGGAGGCGCTCTATCAGACTCTGCGTGCTGAAGCGTTGGCCACAATGAATACTGCCGAGCGGGAGGCACCATGAAGCCGAACCGCGGTCTTGCTCTGCGGGCTCGTCGCTGGCGTCTGGCGTATCCGCGTTTCCGTGTCTCGCCATCATTCATGCCCATGGGGGAGATGCACCCCGTCGCTGAATCGGAGCCAAGCAACTTCACCTGGCACGCTGCGGACAAGGAGGCGCACTTTATCCTCCTGGGCGACAAGCCCACGGCGGGGTGGAACATGATCGAGCTGGGCGTCAGCCACGATAGGCGTGCGGCGGCGGCCTGTCTCACTTTCGATATGGGGCGGGGCTTCGAACGCAGGCACAGTATTTTCCTGGTCGTCAGAAGCGGCAAGATTTCCAAGCGGGTCTGCTTCGTGCCTTATGGCGCTCGTCGCATTCGGCTGGAGCCTCTGGTGGGCCAGGAAGGGCAGTTCCGTATCGATCATTTCAATATTGTCTGGCTGACATCGCGTTTTGCCTATACGCGGATGATCAATCGAATCGGTTACGCCGATAAGCGCTTCCAGGGCGTGAGCGAAAAGACCATCGTTCGTTCGCTCAAACGCGAAGGCAAGGAAGAGGGAATCAACTGGAAGCGGATACTGAGCGCCTATTACGAGGCGACTTTTACGCACTGTGCCCCGGAGACGAGTTACGAATACTGGCAGGAACACATTGAGATCCTGCGCGAGCCTTCTGCCAACAAGGTTGCGCGGGTTCAATCGCAGTTTGCGGAGCGCCCTCGTTTTGCCATCGTGTTGACCCAGGGCGAGGCGCCTTCCACGCCTGAAGCAGTGCGTGAAACGCTGAATTCGGTACTCGGGCAGCGTTTCGCGGACTGGCGGCTGTATTTGCCGGCGCCCGTGGATAAGGGCATGGATGACACCGCCGACGCTGAGTCGGTTACGGAATCTGCCCCTCGTCTGGACACGACACAGGCTGACTGGCTCGGGGAGAAGGCGCGGGACGATACGCGCATCCGGCCGGTGGAGGGTGATCTGGCAGCGGCGCTGGCACAGGCGCTGGAAGATCCCGCCAACGATTACGTGCTGTTTCTGCGCTGTGGCGACCAGCTCGCGCCCAGTGCGCTGTTCCATTTCGCTAACCATCGGCAGGTCCATGCCGATGCAGCGGTCATCTATGGTGACGATGACAGTCTGGATGCTAACGGCGAACGCACCGCACCAAACTTCAAGCCGCAATGGAACCCGGATCTGCTGCTCTCGACCAACTACATTGGCCATGCGGTGGCGTTCGGGGCGAACGTGCTGCGCGCGCTCGACGCCCCGATTGTCGACGGGCCACTGCTCGATATGCACCGCTTGCTGCTCGCAGTTTCACGCTCGGTGCCTGCCGCAAGCATTCATCATGTGCCTTTCGTGGTCCATCACAAGGCCCCTGAAACACCTGTGGTAAGCGCTCGCCGGGCCGAGCGCAGCCGTCACGCGGTGGAGGATCATCTCCAGCGTCTGGGTAGTCACGCGACGGTCGAAATCGCCGGCGACGACATTGTCAGAATCGGATGGGCCGTTCCTGAGCCCGAGCCGCTGGTCTCGCTGTTGATCCCCACTCGGGACCGCGTGGAGATACTCAAGCCGTGTGTGGATACGCTGCTTGCGATCACCCGCTACCCAAACTACGAGGTGATCATCCTCGATAATGAATCGAGCTGCCCGGAGACGCTGGCCTACATGGAGGCCATTCAGGCGGATACTCGGGTGCGCGTGCTGCGCTGGAACGCCCCGTTCAACTACTCCGCGATCAACAACTTCGGGGCGCGGCACGCGCGCGGTTCGATCCTTGGTCTGGTCAATAACGACATCGAGCCCATCAACCCTGAGTGGCTGACGGAGATGGTGGCCCATGCCTGCCGGCCGGAGATCGGCTGTGTCGGGGCCAAGCTCTATTATCCCGACGATACCGTTCAGCACGGCGGTGTGATCCTGGGGCTCGGCGGCGTAGCGGGGCACGCGCATCGCTTCTTCCCGCGGGCGCACCCGGGCTATCAGAATCGGCTCAATCTGGTGCAGAATCTTTCTGCGGTCACAGCGGCTTGCCTGCTGTTGCGGCGTGAGGTCTTCGATGCCGTGCAGGGGCTCAACGAGACCGAGCTGACCGTCGCCTACAACGATGTCGATCTGTGCCTCAAAGTGCGCGAACAGGGGTATCGCAACCTGTGGACCCCCTTCGCCGAACTCTATCATCATGAGTCGATCTCTCGTGGCGCCGACGATAACCCGGTCAAGCAGGCGCGGGCCAAACGTGAGGTGGACTACATGCGTCAGCGCTGGCGTGAGGCGCTGCAGCAGGACCCCGCCTACAACCCCAATCTCACGCTGAGCTATGAAGACTTCTCCCTGCGCTGAGCCCAATACGGCGCTGAGCTCGGGAGTGCGAGCTTCCAGAACGGCGCGAGAACAAACGCCGCTGACGCCGCGGGCCAAGAAGGCCAGGCGCAAGCGGCTGGCGGCACTGCGTGAGACACCGCGCCGCCCTTATCAGGCTTGCCGCTGGTTGGTATTGAGCGATGGCGCCCACCCGACCGAGGATATCTATTTTCGTGGGCTGATCCCTCGGCTGGCCCAGGTCGGGCAGCGCACCGTCTACCTGGATACGCGGGCCCGGTCCCCCTGGCGCTACTGGCCTTTACAGGCCTATGCCTGGCGGGGCGCGAATGTGGTCATCACGCGTTCCCTGAGTGCATCCTGGCTCGACTGGCTGACGCGCTTTCGAGGCTGGTTCGGTGAGATCTACTACCTGCTCGACGACGATCTGCTGGCCGCCGCACGCGACCTGAGTTTGCCGGAGGAGTATCGGCTGCGCATGCAGGCACTGGTCTGCGAGATACAGCCTCGCCTCTTCGCACTCGCCGATGAGGTCGTGGTTTGCAGCGAGAATCTGGCGACGACGACAAGGCAGCATCATCGGCGGGTTTCGGTACTCCCGCCTTCGTTGATCTCGCCGCTGCCTGATTATTCGCATCACCGCGGAAAGCGGGTCGAGATCGGTTTTCATGGCACGCGCGCGCATCTCGCCGATCTAGAGGCGCTCCTGCCGGCCATCCGTGCGGTACACGATGTCCGGTCTGAAAGTGACTTCGAGATCATGCTGGGGGCCAACGCGCCCGAGACTTTGAGCCGGCTCGATCGGGTCTCTTGCCCTGATGCCAGGATGTGGGCGGATTTTCTGACCTACCAGCGTCAGCGCCGGCTGCACATCGGCCTGGCGCCGCTCTTGCCCACCCCGTTCAACCGTGGCAAATCCTGGATCAAACTGCTGGATATCGCCGTTATGGGTGGTGTCGGGCTATATAGTGCCCGCGCGCCTTATTCGCAGGTCATTACTGATGGTGTCGACGGGCTTCTGGTCGAGGACGACGCCAAAGCTTGGGAAGAGGCGCTGCGCCGGCTCATCCAATACCCCGATGAGCGGGAAAGCATGGCCCGTGCCGCTGGGCGGAGAGCGCGAGAAGTTGGCGATCCGGCCATTGCCGAGATGTTCTGGCGCCAGCGGGGCGAGTGATAGTGTTAGAGAGATCTGGGTTTTCCGGTAAGCCAGCGAAACCGATTCTAGGTACTGGCTGTGTGGCATTCATCGAACGCGCCGATCAAGGGCGTCTCGAGCAAGGGAAGGCTGATCAAAGATGATGACTGCGATGTCGGGAGGTTGCCACGTATGAAATCCTGGACTCGGTATCCGATCTGGCTCGGTGAACTGTTCACCGGCGCCAAGTCGTTCAAGGGCAACCCGGTGCTCGGCAGCGAGCGGCTCAACCGCTGGGGGCTGCACGTGGCCAGGGTGTGGCTGGCCTACTGGATTTCGCGTCTGCGCATGGCGATGTTCGCGCCCGGCGTGCCCAAAGCGGATCGGGTCGCGTTCCAGCGCGAGGGCTATGTGCTCAAGGAGAACTACCTGCCGCCAGCGCAGTTCGAAGCGCTGGTGGCGGCGGTGCGCGCTTACGAGGGAGAGATCCGCGAGTGCTGCCAGGGCGACACCGACACCCACCGCATCCTGCTGGCACCGGAGGTGGTCGCGCAGTTGCCCGAGGTGAAAGCGGTACTGGAAGACCCGGCCTTGAAGCGGCTGTTCCGCTACTGCGCGGGGCACGCGCGCCTGCCGATC
Organism: Salinicola endophyticus; assembly: GCF_040536835.1. Classification (NCBI taxonomy): domain Bacteria; kingdom Pseudomonadati; phylum Pseudomonadota; class Gammaproteobacteria; order Oceanospirillales; family Halomonadaceae; genus Salinicola; species Salinicola endophyticus. The sequence continues at coordinate 2,486,682 of NZ_CP159578.1, read as the reverse complement.
TGCCATATCGAGAACGTGCACAACGGAGATCGCCCGGAGGAGCACAAGCGCGACCCGCAGAAGAATCTGCACGTGGATACCTTCCAACCGACCATGAAGTTCTGGCTCTACCTGGAAGATGTCACCGACCACAACGGGCCTTTCGTGTTCGTGCCGGGTTCGAACCGGCCGCACCGGGAGCGGCTGAAGTGGGAGTATGAGATGAGCGTGCGCGCGCGCCAGCATGCGGACAGCTACACCGCGCGAGGTTCGTTCCGGGTCAGTCCCGAAGAGGCGCAGCGCCTGGGCCAGGGCGGCCCACAGGCGTTCTGGGTCAACGGCAACACCTTGCTGATCGCCAATACTTTTGGCGTTCATGCGCGGGGCGAGGCCGAACCCGGCAGCTCGCGCCTGGCGCTGTGGGGAATGAGCCGAACCAACCCCTTCGTCCCCCTGCCGGGGCTGGGATTCGACTACTTCAACCGGTTGCAGTATCGCGTGCTCCAGCGCATGCGCCTGAAGGAGGATGCCAGGGCCGCGGCAAAGGGTGGTCGTTCTTCGTGGCATGTGATCCCGCGCAAGCGTATTTGAGTCTTAGCCCGCCTGGCGTTGGGGTGGGTAGCAGTAAACATCATCGACAGATCGTCCAAAGAGCCTTTCACGACCGGGGAGACCCGGCACCGGAAAGGCTCTTTTTCGTTCGGCGTTCCGATGATTTTTCGCGGGCGAAGCTCGCTTCTACAGGGGGGATTCGGGCGGAGGTATTGGAGCGGCGCGGGGTCACTTGGTCGCGAAAGGTGGGTTTGTTCCCTTGCGGGTGGCTTGTTTGCCGCTTTGAACGCTGTGCCAGGCAGTAGCATGAGCGCAAGATGCCGATACCTGCATGAGCGGGAGCGGCGCGTGGCGAAGCGGCCCGAGGTAAAAATGGATGTTCAATGATTCTGTGATCCTGGTCACTGGCGGTACCGGCTCCTTCGGTCACAAGTTCCTGCATATGGTGCTGAGCCAGTACAACCCCCGCAAGGTCATCGTCTATTCGCGTGACGAGATGAAGCAGTGGGAGATGGCCAAGCTGTTCGCGGGTGACGAGCGGGTGCGTTTTTTCATCGGTGATGTCAGAGACAGAGACCGCATCTATCGCGCCCTGGACGGTGTGGACTATGTCGTCCATGCGGCCGCCACCAAGATCGTGCCTACCGCCGAGTACAACCCCTTCGAGTGCGTCAAGACGAACGTCCTGGGCGCCATGAACCTCATTGATGCGTGTATCGACAAGGGAGTGAAGCGGGTGGTGGCGCTCTCCACGGACAAGGCGAGCAGCCCGGTGAACCTCTACGGGGCGACCAAGCTGACCTCCGACAAGCTGTTCGTCGCGGGCAACTCTTATGCCGGTGGTCACGAGACGCGCTTCTCCGTGGTGCGCTACGGTAATGTCATGGGCTCCCGCGGCTCGGTCATCCCGTTCTTTCTCTCGATGCGCGACAAGGGCGTGTTGCCGATCACCGACCCGCGCATGACTCGCTTCATGATCTCGCTGGAAGAGGGCGTCGAGCTGGTCTGGCACGCATTCGAGGATATGGAGGGCGGCGAGATCTACGTCAAGAAGATCCCTTCGATGAAGGTGACCGATCTGGCACGTGTCGTGGCCCCCGACGCGCGCCAGGAGATCGTCGGTATCCGCCCTGGTGAGAAGCTGCACGAGCAGATGATCGGTGAGGAGGATGCGCTGCACACCTACGAGTACCCTGACCACTACAAGATCCTGCCCGCGATCAACAAGTGGGATCAGGATGTGAACCGGATCAAGGGGGGAACCCGGGTGGCGGAGGACTTCAACTACTCGAGCCACAACAACGCCGAGTGGATGAGCGACGCGCAGCTACAGGCGTGGATCGAGCGCAACTGGGACAAGATCGGAGCCATCTGATGATTCCTTATGGTCGGCAGGCGATCGAGCAGGCGGATATCGATGCCGTTCTCTCGGTGCTGCAGTCGGACTTTCTGACCCAGGGGCCACAGGTGCCGCTGTTCGAGCGCACTCTAGCCGCCCATGTGGGTGCCCGGCACGCGCTGGCGGTCAACAGCGCCACCTCGGCGCTGCATATTGCCTGCCTGGCGCTGGGCCTGGGGGAGGGCGACTGGCTCTGGACCAGCCCGGTGACCTTCGTCGCGTCGGCCAACTGCGGCCTATACTGCGGTGCCAGTGTCGATTTCGTCGATATCGACCCCAGAACCTACAACCTCTGCCCCAAGGCGCTGGAGTCCAAACTGCTGGAGGCTGAGCGCCAGGGCCGCTTGCCCAAGGTGGTGGTCGCCGTGCATCTGTGCGGCCAGCCCTGCGAAATGCAGGCTATCCATGCGCTGGGCAAGCGCTTCGGCTTTCGGATCATCGAAGATGCCTCGCATGCGGTCGGCGGCAAGTATCAGGGAGAGTTCATCGGCAGCGGTCGCTACAGCGATATCACCGTCTTCAGCTTTCATCCGGTCAAGATCATCACCACCGCCGAAGGCGGCATGGCGCTGACCAACGACGATAGTCTGGCCGAAAAAATGGCGCTGCTGCGCAGCCACGGCATCACGCGTGATCCGGCTGCCATGACCCATGAGGCCGACGGGCCCTGGTACTACCAGCAGATCGAGCTGGGCTTCAATTACCGCATGACCGAGCTACAGGCCGCGTTGGGGGTCTCCCAGTCTAAGCGGCTGGATCACTACGTGGCCGAGCGGCACCATCTGGCGGCGCGCTACGACGCTGAGCTGGCCGAGTTGCCGGTGGTGACACCCTGGCAGCATCCGGATAGCTACTCCGGGCGCCATCTTTATGTCATCCGGCTAGAGCTGGAGCGAATCTCGGCCTCTCACCGCGAGGCGTTCGAGGCACTGCGCGCGCGAGGTGTCGGTGTCAATCTGCACTATATCCCGGTGCATACCCAGCCCTATTACCGCGCACTTGGGTTTGGAGACGGAGACTTCCCCCAGGCAGAGCGCTACTACGCCGAGGCGATTAGTCTGCCGCTGTTCCCGACCCTGAGCGAGTCGCAGCAGGACGCGGTGATTCGTGCGCTCTCTGAGGTGCTGATGTGATGCGGCTGGCAGTGATTCCGGCGCGGGGCGGTAGCAAGCGGATTCCGCGCAAGAACATCAAAGCCTTTTGCGGTAAACCGATGATCGCATGGTCCATCCAGGCGGCGCTGGCGAGCCGCTGTTTCGATCTCGTCATCGTCTCGACCGACGATGACGAGATCGCCGCGGTGGCCAGGGAGTGGGGCGCGCAGACGCCCTTCATGCGCCCGGCGGCGCTAGCGGATGATCATACCGGTACGGTGCCGGTCATTGCCCACGCCATCACGGAGATTCAGCAGGCGGGCGTCTCTCTCGAGGCGGTCTGCTGCCTTTATGCCACGGCGCCCTTTGTTGCTGCCGGTGATCTGATCGCGGGGCTCGATTGCCTTGAGGGCGAGGACGTCGACTATGCCTTTTCAGTGACCAGCTACGCCTTCCCGATTCAGCGGGCGCTACGCATGACACCCGAAGGGCGGGTGGCGATGTTCGAGCCGCAACATCTCAACACCCGTTCCCAGGACCTGGAAGAGGCGTGGCACGACGCCGGCCAGTTCTACTGGGGCCGCCCGGAGGCCTGGCTGGCGGGCCGTCCGCTGTTCTCGGCGCGTGCGGTGCCGGTCAAGCTGCCGCGCCATCGGGTTCAGGATATCGACACGCCAGAAGATTGGCAGCGCGGCGAATGGCTGTTCAAGGCCTGGCAGGCGGCATCGGGAGAGAGTGTCTGATGGCATGCGTGGCTTTCCGCGTCGATGCCTCGCTCGAGATTGGTACCGGCCACGTCATGCGTTGCCTGACGCTGGCGACGGCGCTGCGCGAGCATCATGCGGCGCGATGCTGCTTCCTGTGTCGTGAGCTTCCCGGCCATCTGATCGCGCGTATCGAAGCCGAGGGATTCGAGGTCTTGCGCCTGGCGGCGCCCGTGGAGGAAGGGACGTCGTTGTCTGGAGGGCAAGCCGAGGGGCCTGCCCACGCGGCCTGGTTGGGCGTCGACTGGTCGCAGGATGCCCACGAGAGCGCGGACCTGCTCGAGTCGCTCGCCCCGGACTGGCTGGTGGTGGATCACTATGCGCTGGATGCGCGCTGGGAGTTGGCAGCGCGTCCGTCGGGCACGCGGATGCTGGTCATCGATGATCTCGCTGATCGTGAGCACGTCGCCGACCTGCTGCTGGATCAGAACCTGGGCAGGCTGGTAGAGGATTACGCCGACCTGGTGCCGGCAAGCTGCCGGCTGATGATTGGACCGGATTACGCTCTGCTTCGCCCGGAGTTCGCCGAGTGGCGCCGGACGAGTCTGGAAAGGCGCGCAACCCGACAGGCGCTTTCTCAGCTGCTGATCAGCCTGGGCGGCGTAGACAAGGACAATGTCACCGCTGAGGTGCTGCAGGCTCTGCGCCATGCCGAGCTGCCGCGAACCTGCCGGATCACGGTAGTGATGGGCGCCACCGCGCCTTGGATCGAGGTGGTGAAGAGCGTGGCGGGCACCCTCGAACAGCCTACCGAGGTCGTCACCAATGTCAGCGACATGGCGCGACGCATGGCCGAGGCTGATCTGGCGATCGGTGCGGCGGGCAGTACCTCGTGGGAGCGCTGCTGCCTGGGCCTGCCGACCTTGATTCTGGTGCTGGCGGAGAATCAGCGTGATATCGCTGCGGCCCTGGAGAGCGCCGGGGCCGCTATCCGTCTCGACTCAGGCGCGCTCGGCGAAGATCTCTCCTCGGTGTTGGCGCGCGTCATGGGTGCCCGATACCTGTCGAGGATGAGCGAGCGCGCCGCTCGGCTCGTCGACGGCGAGGGCGTCAAGCGTCTGACCGCTGCGCTAGCGCCATAACACCTTCGGCTGGATGCCCTATGCAGATCACCTTGCTATGTACCAGTGAAAGCCACCCGGTCAATCGATGGCTTCGAGTCTGGCGCGAAGAACGTGCCGATGAGCATGAGATTCAACTTTGTCGGGATCGTGCCGAGTTGACCGGGGGAGACATTCTCTTCCTGGTCTCCTGCAGCCAGATCATCGATGCTGAGGTGAGAAGTCGCTACTGTCATACGCTGGTGCTGCATGCCAGCGACTTGCCCTTGGGCCGGGGTTGGAGCCCGCATATATGGGCGCTGCTGGAAGGCGCGCGGGGAGTGACCGTGTCACTGCTGGAAGCCGAAGATGAAGTCGATACTGGTGCCATCTGGGCCAAGCGCTCCTTCGCCGTGGCGGCCGACGCGCTGCACGATGAAGTCGACCGGCTACTGTTCGATGCCGAGCTGTGGCTGATGGATGAAGCCCTGCGCTTGATCGCCCACGGTGCGCAGCCCACGCCGCAGTCTGCGCAGATTACCCCGAGCTACTATCGCCGACGTACGCCCTCCGACAGCGAGATCGATCCGTATCAGCCGCTGGCTGATCTGTTCAACAAGATCCGGCTGATGGATCCCGAGCGTTATCCGGCCTTTTTTGCCTTACATGGCCATGTCTATACCATCAGCCTCAAGAAGGTGAAGTGAGATGAGCGCTGTTTCCACGAGTTCTTTTTCCATCGCGGGCCGACAGGTCGGCCCGGGATACGAGCCCTACGTGATCGCCGAGGTTTCCGCCAACCATAACGGAGATATCGAGAAGGCCAAGCGCATCATCACCCAGGCCCGGCAGGCCGGGGCCGATGCAGTCAAGATTCAGACTTACCGCCCCGATACCATTACCCTGGAGAGCGATCTGGCGGACTTCCGGATCGTCGATGGACTGTGGGCGGGGCGCACGCTCTATGAGCTGTACGAGTGGGCCCATACGCCCTGGGAGTGGCACCCGGAACTCTTCGCCCATGCGCGCAAGGAGGGCATTACGCTGTTCAGCTCTCCCTTCGACAGCACGGCGGTCGACCTGCTCGAGGAGCTGGGCGCCCCGGCATACAAGATCGCCTCCTTCGAGGCGGTCGATATCCCGTTGATCGAGTACGTGGCGAGTAAGGGCAAGCCGATGATCATCTCCACCGGCATGGCGGATGCGGCGGAAATTCAGGAAGCCGTCGATGCCGCCAGAGGGGCAGGCTGCGAGCAGCTGGCTATTCTGCACTGCGTCAGCGGCTATCCCGCGCCGGCTGAGGATTACAACCTGCGCACCATCCCCGACATGATCGGGCGATTTGGTCTGGTGACCGGGCTTTCCGATCATACGCTCGACAATACGACGGCAATCACCAGTATCGCGCTGGGCGCCAGCCTCATCGAGAAGCATGTCACGCTGGATCGTAGCGGCGGCGGGCCTGATGACAGCTTCTCCCTGGAGCCCGCTGAGCTGGCAGCGCTCTGTCGCGATACTAAAACGGCCTGGCGTTCGCTAGGGGGTATCGATTACGGACGCAAGTCGAGTGAGCAGGGCAATGTGAAATTTCGCCGTTCACTCTATTTCGTCAAGGCGTTGCGGGCTGGGGATGTCATCACCGAGGACGCGGTGCGCAGCGTGCGGCCGGGTTACGGGCTGACGCCCAAGTACCTGCACGCGATCCTGGGCAAGACGGTCAAGGTCGATGTCGATATGCATACACCGGTCAAGGCCGAACTGATCGCTGATTGAGTTATCTGTCGGCTGATCGATGGCTGGCGTCTTACAGGGCGCCTGACCATTCGCGAGCAAAGCTCTCTCCTGCACGGCCCACTCATACGGGCATACATTTCACCTCAATTCATATCACCTCAATGCATACAATTAATAGTTGTATGCATTCATCCCTGTATTGAGTGGTTTTTGTATGACTGCTACCATTCCGATGTCTATGAGACCCGGGTGGCGTCCGCTGCGATTCTCCCCGGTATGAGTGATGGCGAGATGAGAGTGAGGAGCGCGTTATGATCCAGACAATGCTGATACTGGCGGTGATCTTTATCGGGGTGGCGTTCGCTGTCTATCAGGTTTATGACATCTACTACGCGCAGAACGTCGGCGACGACGAAGCGCTGGCGGTACGTGAAGGGGCGGGCCGTGCTTCCGCGTCAGAGAGTGCCTTTGCGGCGCTGCGCGGGGTCTTTCCCGAGCGGTTGGTGAGCGCGGCACAGCGTGACGAGACGCTGTCGCGCAACCCCGAGCCGCTGCTGCGCCGGCGCAAGAGCATCGTGCTGGAGCAGGGGGTGAAGATTCGCTATCTGTCGCTGTGGACCGGCCGTCCTGTGGCGCACGACTGGCGCAAGGCGCTGCTGATCGTGGTGCTGGTCGATTGCCTGATCGCCATGTTCCTGGGCGGCCTGAGCCTTTATACCGTTGCTTACGAAGTGCCCGGCGCCACCTTTGCCTGGATGAACGACCCCGTGGTGATCCTGGTGCTGCTGGCGCTGGTGATCCTTTTGACCCACGCGGTGGCCAAGCTGGATCTCTACCTGCACGATCTCTATCGCATTGGTCGTCTCAACCGGTATCTCGCCTGATGCCGGTCTGGGCCGAGGACGCTATGCCGTGGTTGCCGCGACTCTCGCTGGCGACGCGTCCGCTCTATCGTGCGATTGCCGATGCGATTGCCGAGGATATCGCCAATGGCCGTCTGATGCCGAACCAGCAGTTACCGACCCAGCGCCAGCTCGCCGAGCATCTCGGGATCAACTTCACCACCGTGACCCGTGCCTATAACGAGGCGCGGGAGCGTGGCCTGATCGAAGCTCGGGTGGGCAGTGGCAGCTACGTGCGGGGCGAGTCACGCCCCGTCAGGCCGAGTGAGCCGCTGCCACCGCCGGAAGTTCGGCGCGGTGCGGACATGAGCATGAACCTGCCGCCGGAACCGGCGGATACTGCTCTGGCGGCGCAGATGCAGGCCGGGCTGGCAGCTTTGCAGCCGCGTCTGCCCGAGCTGCTGCGCTACCAGGAGTTCGGTGGCTCGCTACGTGACCGCGAGGCCGGCGCGGAATGGCTGTCGCGGCACTGGCCGGAGGTGCCCGTGGCCAGGCTGCAGGTCTGTCCCGGCGCCCAGAGCGCGCTGCTCTCCATTCTGACGCTGCTGAAGGCGACTGAGCCGAATGCCGTGGTGTGCTGTGCCGCGCTCACCTATCCCGGTCTGCGTGCCGTAGCCGGGCAACTGGGCATCCGGCTGATCGGCTTGCCGGTCGATGAGGCGGGAGTCGATCCCGAGGCTTTCGCCGCGGCCTGTGCTCGCTACTCGCCGCGCGCGCTCTACTGCAACCCGACCCTACACAATCCCACCACCTACACGATGCCGCTCGCCCGGCGTGAGGCGATCACCGAGGTGGCGCGGCACTACCAGGTGCCGATCATCGAAGACGACGCCTACGCCGCGCTGCCGCGCCAACCGGTGACACCACTGGCGAGCTATGCGCCGGAGCTGACCTACTACATCGCCGGGCTCGCCAAGTGTCTGGGTGCGGGCCTGAGGCTGGCTTATGTGGTGGCGCCGGGGCAGGCCGAGGCCCGACGCCTGGCCGGTGCCCTGCGCGCGACCACGGTGATGGCGTCTCCGTTGAATGCGGCGCTGGCCACCGAGTGGATCGAGAGTGGTGTCGCCGTGCGCTGGCTGGAGGCGATACGTAACGAGACCCGCGCCCGCTACGCGCTGGTCGACGAGTGGCTGCCCCAGGGTAGCTTTCGTGGGCAGCCGGATGCCTTCCATATCTGGATACCCCTGGCATCGCACTGGAGCCGGGCGGCCTTCGCCCATCGTCTGGGCAGCTTCGATATCAGCGTCGTGCCCAGCGATGCCTTCACTGTCTCCGGGCAGGCGCCGGAAGCGGTGCGAGTTTGCCTGGGGGGCACCATCAGCCGCCAGTCGCTGGCGGTGGCACTGGGTGATATCGCCCAGACTCTGCAGAGCCGCCCGGATCAGCATATCGGGGTGATTTGACACCCGATCTCGCTATGCTCTGCACGAAAACTACCTGCGCTCGGCAATCCAGCGTTAAAAATCGGCTGGATCGCCAGCCCGGTCAAAATGCTCATTTATACCCCGTAAACTCCGCCTTATCGCCGATTTTTGCCTTAGCTACGCGCCCCGGTCTGGCCTTCGCTCGCTGACTTTTCGTACAGAACCTAGCGCTGCACGTTTCAGACGCACTCAAGAATTTCTCGTACTTTTCCCCGGTAGTCACTTCAAGTACCTAGAGGCGATAGGCCAGGGTCGCCTGCAGCTTGCGATAGCGGGTGTCGCTGCTGCCGACGACGGCGACGCCTGCAAAGTCGACGTTCCAGCGCTGCCCCAGTTCGTGCGACAGTCCCAACTTCAGCTGCTCGCGGCTGGGGTCGTCCTTCTCGATGAGATTGACCCGGCTGTCCACATGCGCGGTGATGTTGTGATAGTGCAGGGCGCTGGCGTAGAGCTGCCCGTTGGGCAGGTCGTAGCCCAGCTTGAACCCGCCGAAGAGCTCGCCGAGTTCGACCCCGTAATCGCTCTGTGTGCCCAGATAGCGCCCCTGCAGCTTGTCGTTGAGATAGGAGCCGCCGGCAGTCACCCCGATCTGCCAACGAGCCAGACGCGGCAGATAATAGGTCGTCGAGCCGCGCGCACCCCAGCGCTCGCCGTCGAGATTCACATCGCCGGCCAGATAGCGGTTGCGGCTGCGGCCATCCAGCGACTGATAGAGCCCGATCGCATCGAGCACCCAGCGGCCATCGTCGACGGCCACAGCGGCATAGGGAGCGATCACGTCGCCGCCCAGATCGACACGCGCGACCTGGTTGTGAGTGGTGATATCGACAGAGCTGTGCCCGGCAGCGAGCCCCAGTAGCCAGCCTTTGCGCTTCCAGTCGAGGCCGACGAACGCCGCCTTGCCTTCGCCATCATAGGCGGTGGTGTTGGCACGCCCCTCCAGGTCGCTCGCTTCGCTCGCCACCCAGACGTTGAGGCCGCGCCCGGCGGCGAATCGCTGCCCCTGGCTTGGCGCGGACGCGCGGCCGGGCTGCATGGCGCTGTCGATCTGGCTGGAGAGAATGCCGAAGTTCTGCGCCATTGCCTGTTTCTGGGCGCCGCGTAGCGCCATGTCGGTATCCAGCATCCCCAGGCGCGCGGCGAGTTGCAGCAGGCGTTTTGGCGAGAGGGCGTTGAGCGACTGACCATCGATCAGCGGATTGCCGTTGGCGTCCAGTAGGGTGATCGGCGTCGATCCCTTGAAATCGTCCAGCGTCTGGTCGTCGGGCAGGACCAGCGTGACCGGCTGACCGTTGAGGGTGGCGGATAGACGGTTGGCGCTGGCGAGCGAATCGGGCGTCCCCTCCCAGCTCAGGGTCAGTGGCCGTGAGTCCACCACGCTGGAGATTGAGTAGACCGCCGCTTGATCGCCCTTGTCGTACCCGGTCTCGAAGCTTGCGGCCGTGGTCGAAAAGTCGACCCTGTTGCCGTTGACGTCCAGTGTCACGCGGTCGCCCTTGATCAGGTTGGCCAGCGAGGTCTGCCCATCGGGTGAGCTGATGGTGAATGTGCGGCCGTTGTTCAACTTCAGGCTGGCCCGGGTGTCATCCTTCGAGATGTCGCCCTGAGTCTGGGCATCGGGTAGCGCCTGGCCGAGCTGGATCAGCTCGGCGAGACCGAAGCCGGCGGCAGCCACGCCGGGACAGACGGCAAGTGCGCCAAGGCCAAGCACGGCCGCCTTGAGATCGATCCGCATGAATTGCGTTCCCCGTTGCTGTCTATGAGTTTTGTCATCGGCAAATAGCGATAAAAGTTCAGCCTATAGAATGATAAATAAAATAAAAATCTAATATTCAGGTTCGAATCGATACGGGGGGGGCGATGTTCATGCGACGGGGTGGCGACGGCAAAACGTAGAGATGCTGCATTCGCAAGCGACGCTCGCGCCCATAGGTAGCGTCTGGTGAGTGGGGTGGCGTCTGCGGGGTGAGGTGGCGATAGATGAGCGACCGCGGCGTGGCGTCGCGGTCACGGGGAGGAGCTGGCTTACTTGTAACCGGCTTGCTCGGTGCGGGCTTGCCACTCGGTCTGCAGGGCGTCCAGAGTGCGGTCGATCTGTTCGCGGGTGTGCTCGCAGTTGAGGAAGAAGCGTAGACGGGCGCTTTTTTCCGGTACCGCTGGATGAAGGATCGGCTGCACGTTGATATCGTGCTTTAGCAGGGCGTCGGAGAGACCGGCGGCGAGCACCGAGCTGCCGACGATGATCGGCACCACGGCGACGCCGATGCTGTCGCCGATGTCGAAACCGCGCGCCTTGGCCTGCTCCAGGAAGTAGCCCGAGATGGTGTGCAGGTCACGCAGACGCTGCGGCTCCTCTTTCATCACCGCAAGCGCGGCCAGCGACGGCGCGGCGACCTGGGCCGGCATGCCCACGCTGTAGAGAAAGCCGGGTGCGAAGTAGCGCAGCATCTCGACCAGTTCGCGACAGCCGGCGATATAACCTCCGCAGCCGGACATCGTCTTGGAGAGCGTGCCCATCCAGATATCGACGTCGGTGGAGGCGACCTGGCAGTGCTCGCGCAGCCCCAGGCCGGTGTCGCCCATCACTGCGAAGGAGTGCGCCTCGTCGACCATCAGCCACGCCTGGTGGCGCTCTTTGATCTCGACGAAGCGCTTCAGATCGGGGGCGTCGCCATCCATGCTGTAGAGCCCTTCGATCACCACCAGCACGCGCTCGAACTGCCCGCGGTGGCGTGCCAGCAGGGCTTCCAGTGCCGCCGGATCGTTGTGGGCGAAACTCATCCGCCGCGCGCCGGAGAGCTGCGCGCCCACCAGGGTGCTGTTGTGGATGTACTCGTCGTGCAGCACCAGGTCCTTGGGCCCGAGCAGGTACCCGAGGGTCGAGACGTTGGTGGCGTGGCCGCTGACGAACACCACCGCGTCCTCGACCTCGTAGGTCTCGGCGATGGCGCGCTCCAGTTCGTGGTGGATGGGGCGCTCACCGGAGACCGGGCGGCTCGCCGAGACCGAGCTGCCGTAGCGCTGGAGTGCCTCGATGCCGGCCTGGATCACCTTGGGGTGGTGGGCCAGCCCGAGATAGTTGTAGCTGGCGAAGTTGATGCACTCGCGCCCGCCGATGGTGGTGGTGGCCCCGGCGGTGCCTTCGTGAACCTTGAAGAAGGGGTCGGGAATACCCAGCCGCTGACCACCTTCGCGCATCAGCTTCAACTGCTGATAACCGGGGTGGCGGTCGAAGCGGGTAAAGCGTTCGTTCACCCCGGCGCCCGCGGCGCGCGTGTTGGGTGCGTCACCCGCCGGGCGCTGCTGGCGCCGCTGGCGGGCCTGGTCGAGCAGGCGCTGCTTGAGCGTGTCGGACTGACTCACGGTGTGCTCTCTCCGGCTGCTTGCCCATCCTGCAGCTCGCTGACCCCGTGGCGGGCCGCGAGACTGCTGATCGATTCGTCTTCACTCTCGCTGTCGCTGCCTTCGCCGCGCAGCTTGTGCATCAGATAGTCGCACAGCTTGGCCAGGGTGCCTGCCTCGCTGAGTACCATCACCGGCACCTGAATGCCCAGGCGTGACTCCAGCGCGGTGACCAGCTCGACCCCCATCAGCGAATCGAAGCCCATGTCGTAGACCGACTTGTGGATGTCGATCTTCTCTTCATCGATCAACAGAATCTTGGCGAGTTCCTTGCTGAGAACACCGATCAGGGTGTCGTAGAGCGCTTCCGGCTCCAGACTGGCGAGCAGCTGCTGCAGGTCGTCGTCGCCTTCGTTGCTGCTGTCGTCGCTGGCGCTGCGCGCGATCTCGCGGTAGCGCGGCGTCTCCGCCGTGGGCAGGAAGCGTGCCAGCGCGCGCCACTCCAGCTCGAGCACGCCGAGCGCGGCGACATCGGCCACCAGCATGCGTTCGAGCACGTCGAGGGCATCACGCGAGGTGAGCGCTTCGCCGCCCAGGCGCTCCTGCAGGCTGTCGCGGGTCTGGGTATGCCGTGCCAGGAAGCCGACATCCTCGATAGCGCCCCAGCGCACCACGGTAGCGGGACGGCCCTGGGCGCGTCGCTGTGCGCCGAACGCTTCCAGCCAGTGGTTGGCGGCTACGTAGCTGGCCTGGCCGGGGTTGCCGAACAGCGTGGTCGCGGAGGAGTAGACCACGAAGAAGTCGAGCGGGTCATCGGCGGTCAGCGCATCCAGATGGCGCGCGCCGTCGAGCTTGGGTGCCATCGCCCGGCGCACCCGCTCGGCGTCGAGATTGCGGATCAGGCCGTCGTCGATCACCGTGGCGGCGTGCACGATACCCTTGATCGGGCCCAGGGCGTCGCGGGCGGTGTCGAGCACCGCACGCAGGGCTTCGGCATCGGTCACGTCGCAGGCTTCGGCGCGTACGCTTACGCCCGCGGTCTGCAGGCGTGTCACACCGGCCTGGGCCTCTTCGGTGGTGGCGCCGCGGCGGCCCAGCAGCAGCAGCTTGCGCGCTCCCTTGGCGGCCAGCCACTCGGCGGTGGCGAGGCCGAAGCCACCCAGCCCACCGGTGACCACGTAGGTCGCGGCGGCATCCAGGCTGAGCGTGAGATCCTCGCCGGGCGTCGGGGCGATCTGCGGCGGGCGCTCGTAGGTGACCACCACCTTTCCGATCTGACGCGCCTGCTGCATGTAGCGGAAGGCCTCGACCACCCGATCGCTGCCGAAGGCGGTGTAGGGCAGCGGGGCCAGAGTGCCGTCGGCGAACAGTGCCATCATCTCGCCGAACAGTTCGCCGGTCAGGCGTGGCAGCTCGCGCATCAGCTGGTCGGAGTCGACCCCGAAGTAGCTCAGGTTGTTGCGGAACGGACGCAGCCCGACCTTGGTGTTCTCGTAGAAGTCGCGTTTACCCAGTTCGATGAAACGGCCGAACGGATTGAGTACGCGCAGGTTCTGGTTGATCGCTTCGCCGGCCAGCGAATTGAGCACCACGTCGACCCCGCGGCCATCACCGCCGTTGTCTATCGAAAGATCGTGCAGGATCTCTTCGGCGAAGGTCAGGCTGCGGGAATCGTAGAGCCGCTCTACGCCCAACAGACGCAGGAAGTCGCGTTTTTCCGCCGAACCGACCGTGGCGTAGATCTCGGCGCCCAGCCAGCGGCCGATCTGGATCGCGGCCAGGCCCACGCCGCCGGCGGCACCGTGGATCAGCAGGCGCTCGCCCGGCTGCACGCGAGCCAGATGCTTGAGCGAGTAGTAGACGGTGAAGAACGTGGTGGGGATGGTCGCCGCGGCAGCGTAGCCGATCTCTGCTGGAATCGCGGCGACGGCGTTAGCGTCGGCGATCAGGCGGTCGCTGAAGCTCGCCGGACCGAAGCCGACCACGGCGTCGCCGGGTTTGAGCGGGCTGTCGGCATCGCCGACCCGTACCACCTCGCCGGCGAACTCCAGCCCCAGAGTGGGGCCGGCGAAGCCGTTCTCGATCGCCTCGTCCGAGAGCAGGCCGAGGGCATACATCACGTCGCGGAAATTGAGCCCGGTAGCCTTGACCGCTACCTCGACCTGACCCGCCTGGGGCGCGGCCAGCGTATGCGGCTGCCAGCGCAGATGGCGCAGCTGGCCGGGCAGTTCGAAGCCCAGGCTGACCGCATGGCCGGCGCCGATTTCGCGCTGCTCGGCTTCGTTGACGCTGCCGGGCGCGGGCTCGAGGCCGAGACGCGGCACCCAGCGTGCGCCCTCGGCGCCGAGTACGATCTCGCTCTCGGCATCCGGCATTTCCAGCTCGAACAGCAGGGCATCGAGCAGCGCTTCGCTGGTCGCTGCGTTGGCCGGCAGATCGAGTAATCGCACCTGGCGGCTGCCGGCCTCGTTCTGCAAGGAGCGGCCGAAGCCCCACAATGCCGCGTCTTCGGGCGTCCTGGACCGACCTGCCGCGTCTTCGGGCGGCATGAAACGACCTGCCGCGTCTTCGGACGGCGTGGCGCTAAGGGTATCCATCGCGCCCAGCGTGGGGCCGACGCCCTGGGTGATCAGCCACAGTGACGCCTCGCTGCCACTGGCTTCGAGACTCTGCAACCACTGCATGGCTAGCACACAGCGTGTCTCGGCGTTGCTGCCGAGGCCGCGCAGATCGACCACCTGGGTCGCGACGACCTCGGCGAGCAGTGCCGCCGGTTCACCATCGTCGCGTCTTGAAACCGTCTCTTCGAGGGTGTTCAGGCGCGCTTCCAGCGCGCTGGCGAGAGGCCGCGAGGCGGCGTCTTCCAGGATCAGCCAGTGCGCCGGCGCGTGCTCACTGCGCTCGCCACTGTCATCACTCGGCGTGGCGCTGGCCAGCGGTGGCTGGGCGGTCAGCAGCACCAGCCCGCCATGATCGCTCTCCAGCGTATGCGTGGCGATCCCGCGGTAGCCGAGCATGTCGAGCTGCTCGCGCACCTCGGTGAGCGCGGCCGGCAGGGTGTCGTCTTCCAGGGCCAGCGACAGGAAGCTGCGCCAGTCGCTGTCGTCCTGGGCCAGCAGTGCGATCTGCGCATCGTCCGCGAGCTGCTGCGGCAGCGTACGCAGCAGGGCGGCGGTCTCCTCGCGCGTGCCGTCGAGGGTGATCAGTGCCACCGTCGCCCCGATATCGGCGGTGGCCGCGTCGCTGGCGATCAGCTCGACCCGCGCATCCTGTTCGGCCAGCGCCTCGGCTTCCTGTCGCGCACTGTCGCGCAGCGGAAGGAAGCGGAACGCCGCGCGATCACCGGGGATACCCTGGAGCAGGCGCTCGCCCAGCTGCGGTCGCGATGCCGCTGCCTCGAGCACGATCAGCCGCTGCTGCGGTGGCAGCAGCTGCAGCGAGAGCTGGTACTGCGCCTGCCAGGTGTCGGCCAGCGCGAACCAGCCGCGTTCACCCACGCTGGCCTGGAACAGCCGGGTCATGCGTGCGCTGTCCAGACCCAGGCTCTCGGCGTCGAGCTGACCGTCGAGCCACTCGGCCAGATGCAGGCCGAGCCGGCCGACGCTGTGGGTCAGGGCGGCGTAGTCGGGGTAGTCGCGGATCAGCAGATTCCAGATCGTGGCGGCGTCGATCTCCTCCGCCTCGCGCAGCTGCCAGCCGGCATCGGTCTGGTTGACCACGCCGCTGGTCACGGCAAGCTCGATTAGCCGCTGGCGGCGCTGGCGCAGATCGGCCGCGCCGCTGTCGAAGCGGGCCTCGGGTAGCTGGCCGTCGGCATCGGCATGCGGGCGCAGCGCCTGATCGAGAAAGCTCGCGACCAGCGTATCGAGCAGCGGCGCGACCTCGTCGGCGTAGCGGCCGCCGGTCACTTCGCGGTAGCGCATCTTCAACTCGTTCAGGGCGAGCTCGGCGCTGGCATCATCCAGCGGCAGGCTGGCGGCTTCCCGCGGCGCCGGCACCAGGCGGTGATCGAGATAGCTCAACCGATGCTGGGGCGCATGGCGCAGGCGTGCGGCCTTGAATCGCGCGCCCTCGACCACGGCGATGGCCTGGCCGTCGGCGGCGTAGAGCACGACTTCGGCGCACAGCGAGTGCGGCGCCCGGCTGGTGAGGTGCACCTCCATCCACGCCGGCGGTGCGCCGTCGAGGCGCAGCTGCAGCCGCTCCAGGCGCACCGGTACGAAGGCCATGCCGCCGGCGGCGGCGAGTTCGTCGGCCAGCAGCGGGATGAACAGCTGGAAGGCGCTGTCGAGAATCCCCGGCGCGAGCAGGCAGTCGCGCTGCCCCTCGGCGATCGCCGGCGGCAGGTCGATGCGACCCAGGGCGCGGTCATCCTCGAGCCAGATGGCATCGATGGCCTGGAAGCCGGGGCCGTAGTCGAGCCCGACATGGGCCGCCATCGCCAGGTGGTGTTCGCGGCTGATGTCCGGGGCTCGCTGGGGCAGGCCGGCGCCGCGACGGCTCAGCAGCAGGCCGCGGGTCTGGGCGGCGATACGCACGCGGGCGTTGAGGGCCCAGGCATCGTCACTGGCAGGCTCGCGGGTCTGCATGGTGAGGCTGCCATCGCCTTCGTCGAGCTCGAGCAGCAGCTTCTTGCCGTGGCTAGCGTCGAGCAGCAGCGGGCTCAGGATCTCGAGCGCCTCGATATCCAGCAGCGGGCTGGCCTTACAGGCACTGGCGGCAGCCAGCGCCAGCTCGGCGAAGCCGGCACCCGGGAACACCGTGGCCTCGCCGACTCGGTGATCGGCCAGCCATGGCAGGCGCCGGGTATCGAGCTGACTCTCCCAGGCCCAGCCCTGGCGGGCGAGACGGTAGCCGAGCAGCGGGTGTTCGTAGTGGCGTGCCATCAGGCCCTGGGCATCGCCGGTGGGGCTGACCCAGTAGCGCTCACGCTGCCAGGGGTAGTGGGGCAGGTCGACGAAGCGGCCGACCACCGGGAACCAGGGGCGCGGTGACACGCTGCCGCTGGCGAGCAGTCCGGCGAGGCTGGCTTCGACGGCGCTGAAGCCATCGTCGCCGCGGGCCAGCGTGCCGAGCACGCAACCCGGCTGGGCGTCGGTGGCAAGGGCGTCGCTGAGATAGCGGCGCAGGATCGGCTGGGCGCCGATCTCGACGAAAGTACGCGCGCCGTCGGCGATCAGGGCGTCGATGGCGGGGGCGAACTGCACCGGTTCGCGGATATTGCGCCACCAGTAGTCGGCGCCCAGCTCGCGGCCGGGCAGCAGCGTGCCTGAGACGGTGGAGTAGAACGGCAGCTCGCCATCATGGGGTGTCAGGTGTGCCAGGGCATCGATCAGCGGGGCGCGAATCGGGTCCATCGCCGGGCTGTGGAAGGCATAGTCCAGCGGCAGGCGCTTGGCGAAGATGCGTTCGGCGGTCAGCGCGCTCTCCAGGCGTGTCAGTGCCTCGGCAGGGCCGGCCAGGGTCACGCCCTTGGCGCTGTTGACCCCGGCGATCACGATCTCGGCGTACTCGGGGGCGTCGAGCCAGCTCTGCATCGCCTCCGCGCCGAGGCCCACGGCGCTCATTTCGCCGCTGCCACGGGTGCGGCCCTGGCCGGCGCTGCGGTGGAAGATCACGCTGACCGCGGTCTCCAGCGTCAGCGCGCCGCATGCCCAGGCGGCGGCGACTTCGCCCACGCTGTGCCCGGTGACCGCCGCCGGGTGCACGCCCTCGGCGGCCAGCAGCCGCGTCAGCCCGACCTGCAGCGCGAACAGCGCCGGCTGGGCGATCTCGGTGCGCGCCAGGCGATCCTCACCTGAGCTATCGCGGGCCTGATTGGTGCCTTCGAGTTCCTCGCGCAGGGAGAAGTCGGCATGGCGCTGAAACAGCGCATCCACCTCGTCGATGGCGGCGGCGAATACCGCTGATTCCGCCAGCAGCGTCTGCCCCATGCGCTCCCACTGACAGCCGTTGCCGGTATACACGAACACCGGACCGTGGCTGTCGGTGACGCGCTCGACGCTGGCGCTGCCGGGGACACTCTCGCCGGCGGCCAGAGCGTCCAGGCGGGCGATCGCGTCTTCCGCGCTGGCGCTGAACAGCACCGCTGCGTGAGGGTGGGCCTCGCGGCGGAAAGCCAGGCTATAGGCGGTGTCGTAGAAGACCTCGGGCTGGCTGGCCAGGGTGGCGCTCAGACGGCTGGCGAATTCGCACAGCGCCTCGGGGCTGCGCGCACTCAGACACAGCGGCAGCCGGCGAGCGGCGCTATCGGCGGCCGCCGGCTGCGCCGGTGTGGGTGCCGACTGCAGCAGCACATGGGCGTTGGCGCCACCGAAGCCGAACGAGTTGACGCCAATGGTCAACGTGCCCTCGGCCTTGAGGCGGCGGGGCTTGTCGACGATCTCCAGGTTCCAGCCGTCGAGATCGATGCGCGGGTTGACCTGGCGGATACCGATGGTCGCCGGGACCTCGCGCTCGCGCAGGGCGTAGATCGCCTTGGCCAGGCCGGCGACCCCAGACGCAGTCTCCAGGTGGCCGAGGTTCGACTTGACCGAGCCGATGGGCAGCGGCTCGCGCCGCTGCTGGCCGATCGCCGCACCGATGGCGCGGGTCTCCAATGGATCGCCGACCGCGGTGCCGGTGCCGTGGGCCTCGAGGTAGTCGATATCGTCCGGGGTGAGGCCGGCACGCGCCAGGGTATGGCGCATCAGCGCCACCTGGGCGTCGGCATTGGGCACGGTCAGGCCCTTCTTGTAGCCGTCGGTATTGACCCCGCTGCCGGCGACCACGGCGAGAATGCGATCGCCGTCGGCCACCGCCTTGTCATAATCCTTGAGCAGGAAGACGCCGCCGCCTTCGGAGCGCACGTAGCCATCGCCGTTGGCGTCGAAGACCTGACAGCGTCCGGTGGGCGAGAGCATGCTCGCCTTGGAGAAGATGATGAAGCCGAACGGATGCAGGTGCAGGCTGATCCCGCCGGCCAGGGCGATTTCGGTCTCGCCGCTGCGGATCGACTGGCAGGCCTGGTGGAAGGCCACCAGCGACGACGAGCAGGCGGTATCCATCGACATGCTCGGCCCGTGGAGGTCGAACAGATAGGAGATACGGTTGGAGGCGATGCTCGAGGTGTTGCCGGTGGCGGTCGACGTATCGATCGCCGACATGTCGTCGGCCATGCGATAGGAGTAGTCGAGACTGGCGACGCCGATGAACACCCCGCACTGGCTGCCACGCAGGCGCTGCGGGGGAATGCCGGCGTCCTCCATCGCTTCCCAGGTCATCTCCAGCAGCAGGCGCTGCTGCGGGTCCATCTGCGCGGCTTCGCGCGGGGAGATGCCGAAGAACGTCGCATCGAAGCCGGAGACGTCGCCCAGGCTGCCGGCGGCGAAGGTATAGCTGGTGCCGGGGTGGTGCTTGTCGGGGTGGCGATAGACCTCATGGTCCCAGCGGTCCGCGGCAACCGTGGTGACCAGGTCTTCGCCGCTCTTGAGCGCTTGCCAGAAACGTTCTGAAGTCGGGGCGCTCGGGAAACGATGAGCCGCGCCGATGATGGCAACGCGTTGGGTCATTGGGACTCCTTTCTCCGTAGCCTGGGGCTACGCCTTGCTATTGTTGCGTCATCGCCGGGGCACTGCTTGCGCTATCGTGGTGTTCGCGATAGTCAGAGACAGCGCCCCTTGTTGGGGCATCCAGGTTCTTGGCGCAGCGCTGCGCCCGATTGGCGTTTCGCCGCCATGATTGCCTGTCAATTGCCTGCTTATCTGCGCTCGATGATGGTCTGATAAAGGGTGGCGCCCAGCTTATCCGCTGATAGTGTCTTGCGCACCTTATCGCTTGGCTCGGCGTCGGTCTGCCAGATGAAATAGTTCGTCAAACCATCCGGTTCGCCATGGTCGGCATACACGCCCGGCATGATCGGTACGTGGTCGCCGTAGAACGCCAGCATGCCGGGCCTGTCGGCCGCCTTCAGCAGTTCCTTGAGGCGCGCGAGCATCTTGTCGCCGTTGTGCAGGTGGCGCAGATAGACCGCCAGGTCGCTATGCCCTTCGGGCAGCTCGCCTTCGAGCCAATCGGCGGCGGTGCGAGCATCGGGCGTTTCCAGATGCAGCGGGCCATGGTTCTCCATGCTGATCAAGAACACGAACAGCGGCTGCGTCGGGCCCGTGGCGAGCATTTCGCGCACCTTCCCCGCGAGGGCCAGGTCGCCGGTGTACTGGCCGTCACGATCGCTCTCGTCGAAGGCGCGGATATCGATGAAGTCATCGAAGCCGAGCTGCGGATAGACCCGGTCGCGCAGATAGAAGCTGGCCGGGTAGGGGTGCACGCAGACCGTACGATAGCCCAGCGCCTTGAGCGCACCGGCGAGGTTGCGTACCGGCATCCGCGCCAGCTGATGGTAGGGGTTGAAGCGGTGGCCGCCGAGGGCTTCCGGGGTCAAGCCGGTGAGCACCGCGCACTCGGTGCGCACGGTGTTGGCGCCCCAGGCGGGCACCTCGAGACGGCCCGCCGCCAGCGCCTGCTCGCTCAGGGTGTCGAACTCGCGCAGAATCTCTGGGCGAATGCCGGGATACCAGCGGCGCGGATCGAAGAACGACTCGCTCTGCACCAGCACCAGGTGTGGCAGGGTGATCTTTGCCGGCGGCGTGGTGGTCTCGGGGAACGCCGCGGCGTTGCCACCCGCTGCCAGTGGTTGGCGCAGTAGTCTGCCGTAGGCCCACAGGTAGGGGTAGAGGCCCAGCTCGACCAGGTCGCGGTTGGGCTCGAGGGTGCAGGCTGGCAGGCGCGGCAACGCCAGCCACAGGGTGAGCGCGCTGGCGGCGCTCAGCGCTAGGATGAGTAGCAGGCTCCAGGGCGCATCGGGGCGGGCGAACAGCGAGGGTTCGAGCCAGAACCCGGCAGCGATGGCCAGGGCGCCGGCACTGCTGGCGGCGATGGTCAAGCCGATACCGAAGAACGGGATATAGAGACGCGGGTGCTTGACCGCATCGACGAAGTACTCGAAGTCCTGGCACAGAAACGGCTCGCGCAGTGACGCCGACTTGGTGTTGTTGACCTGGACGATCACCATCTGCAGCGAGCCGGCGATCACCACCGCGAACCACGGCCGCTGCACGATCAGCAGCCACAGGGTGAAGTGAAGCAGGGCCGTGGCAGCGTGGACGCCGATCACCGCCGCCGGACGCTGCCATAGCGGGCTGGGGCGCGGGGCGAGCAGCAGCTCGAACAGCGACGTGAGCAGCAGCGTGGCCATTGCGGCGCTTAGGGTGTGAGCGATACCGGCACTCATGACTTCGAGCCCTCGGCGTAGTCGAGCCACTTGAGCAGGCGCTGGGAGATCGCCGCCGGCAGCACCGCCAGCCACCAGCAGCCGAAGTCGAGCGGGAACGGAAAGCTGACCCGGGCGCGATTGCGCGCCACGCCGGCGGCGATGCGTCGGGCGGCCCGCTCCGGCTGCCACAGAAACGGCTTCGGCCCGGGCATTTCATGGCACATCTGTGAGCTGACGTAGCCCGGCATGATCACGCTGACGCCGACGCCGTAGGGCGCCAGCCAGCCGCGCAGGGCCTCACCGTAGGCCTTCACGCCGGCCTTGCTGGCGCTGTAGCTGGGGGTGACCGGTAGCCCGTGGTAGGCGGCCAGCGAGCTCATGAAGACCAGCTGGCCACGACGCGAGGCGCGCATTTGCTTGCCCAGGAAATTGCCCATCGCCATGGGTACGCGCAGGTTGATCGCCAGCAGGCGGCTGGCGTCGTCCCAGGCTTCGCCCTGATTGTCGGCGCCGATATCGATGTTCATACCGGCGTTGACGATGACCAGGTCGGGCGGCGTCGGCGCGCACAGCGACTCGAGCCAGGCGAACAGGGCGGTGTCGTCGTCGAGGTCGACGCGGCTGGTCTCGACCTCGGCACCCAGCCGCCGGCAGGTGCCGGCGACCTCGTCGAGCACATCGCAGCGCCGCCCATGCAGCACCAGCCGACAGCCCTGTGCATACGCTTCGGCGTAGTGCCTGGCCAGGGCGGCGCCGATGGCACCGGTGGCGCCAGTGATGACGATATGTCTCATGAAGCAATCTCGTCCTTGAGTTGTTGCAGCGGCGAGCGGTCGCGTTCCATGACCTGCAGGGCATGCCCGGCCGCCAGCTCGATACCCGGGCGGCAGTAGAACCCGCCGTTGATCTGGACCGTCTGCGCCACGGTTCGGCGATAGGCTCGAAACAGTGCCGCATCCGGCTGCGGCCTATTCTGCCAGAAATGGTCCAGCTTGCCCTGATGGGTGAGTCCGGGCATGTCGTAGATCGGCGAAGCCAGGGTGTGGGTGGGGCAGCCGAAGCCGAGCGAGACGTTGCCGGCGGTACTGTTGACGGTGACCAATCCACTGGCGCGCTTGAGCAGCGCCTCCAAATTGCCGCCCTCGAGATAGACCAGGCGGCCCGCCAGGTCGTACTCCTTCATCAGTACCTTGATCAGCCGGGCGTAGTGGGCCAGGCCCATGTCCAGCGGGTGGTTCTTGATCACCAGGCGGGCGCCGGCGGGGGCGTGATAGGCAAACGAGGCGGCCACCTTGCCGATCACCTCCTGCATGTTCTTG
The DNA here is from genome assembly GCF_040536835.1 of Salinicola endophyticus. Taxonomy (NCBI): domain Bacteria; kingdom Pseudomonadati; phylum Pseudomonadota; class Gammaproteobacteria; order Oceanospirillales; family Halomonadaceae; genus Salinicola; species Salinicola endophyticus. Next base: position 2,463,883 of record NZ_CP159578.1, on the reverse strand, counting down.
AAGTCGGAGTGATAGCGAATCTGGGCATCGCTCTTGAGCTGCAGCGGCAGCAGAAAGAACGGGTGGTCTTCGCTCAGCAGCGTGTGCATACGCTCGTCGTCGCGCCGCGTCAGATAGGGCATGCGCGCCTTGCGCAGCAGAAACCCGGCGTATTCCACCGGCGCGGTGACCAGCGCGTGATTGCGGTAGTGCGGATGCAGAAACGGGTTGGCCACCCCGGCCAGGTGATAGAGCACGTCGTGGCGGGCGCGGGTGCTGAACTGATTGGGAAACGGCTTGGGCTTGCCGGCGCTGGGCAGGCGTCGGCCCGCCTCGCGGTACCACTCCGGGTCCCGTGGCAGCAGCGAGTGGGCATTGACGCCCTCGCGCTCCAGGGTGACCCAGTAGGGGCGAAAGTAGCCCTCTTCGAACACGTGATTGCGGATGCCGCGTTCACGCGCGGCGAGAATCGCGCGCCGATGCACCGGGCGGCGGTCGCCGAACACCACCTGATCGGTCACCGCGTGGCGCTCCCAGATCCGCGCCAGATAGGCGGGAACCCGCTCGGCGTGGCCGCGGTAGACATAGGTATTGCCGTGGTGCCAGTAGAGACTGTCGCCGACGGTGAAGTTGACCTTGATCACGCGATGCCCTGCCGCAAGGAGCTGTTCGCCGAGCCGGTCGAAGAACGGCGAGCAGACACCTTGCAGCAGCAGGAAACACTTGCGGGACGTCGTCAACTCATTGCCTTTTGGAAAACAGGTTGCGGTAGAGGCGATAGGCGCGGGTGCGCAGGGAGAGTCCCCGGCGCACGCTGCGCTGCTGGCGCATCAGCTCGATGGCGGTGTCGGCATTGCAGTAGTCTCCGCTCTGCGGGTCGACATAGGTCGGATAGAGCAGCAGCGCCCCGGCGATCAGCTCGTCGAGGCTCAGGCGGCGCGTGCGCCGGGGGCTGTGCAGACGGTCGTGGGTCAGCCCCCAGCCGGCATAGAACGGCAGCCCGTAGGTATGCACCGCGACGCCGCGCATCAGCCCCTCGAAGCCGGTCAGCGAGCACATGGTGTGAATTTCGTCGGCCAGGTCGATGAGATCGATGATGTCACAGTCGACCAGCTCGAGGTCGAACAGGCCCTCGGCCTGGCGGTCGATCAGTCCGACCCGCGCCCCCGAGGTCACGTCGGGATGCGGCTTGTAGATGATGAAGGCATTCGGTCGGCGCTCGCGCACGGCCGCCAGTAGCTGCTGGTTGGTCTTGATCTCCGGCGAGCCCTGGGCGATCGACGCGTCGGTCTCGACCTGGCCCGGCACCAGTACGATGGGCCGCGTACCGATCGCCTCGCGCGGCAGCGCCGGCAGGTTGCGCCCGGCGACGTTGTACTTCGACAGCTTGAGGTCGATCAGCCGCTGGCGCAGACCCGCCGCCCGCGCCAACAGGGCGGCATCGAAGGGGGTGTGCTCCAGCAGCTGCTCGAGATCGCTGGTGTGATTGGCGTCGTAGTAGAGGCCGCGGGCGTCGAAGGCGAGCGAGAGCGGCCGGGTCAGGTCCACCCCGAGCCCCACCGAGCGCACGAAGCCATCCTCCATGCGCCACAGGCGCACCCCGTGCGTCTGGCACAGCGTCTTGATCTCCGGGGTGAGTTTCTGCCCCCACACCACCAGGCTGTCGCAGGTCGCGAGTTGTGCCGCCAGCGGTGTCTTCTCGTGGCTGAACTGCACAGTGGCTGCCGGGCCCAGGAAATCCCTGACGAAGCCGCGCTTCCAGTTGGAGAAACCCAGTGCCAGCCAGCGACCTGCCAGGCGGTCGCGCTGGCGCTTCTGGTCGGCGAGCAGATCGAGGGTCTCCTCCAGGGTCGAGGGCATGCCCGTGTAGGGGTTGGCGTAGCGGCAGTAGCGTAGATAGGCCGCTGCGAAAAGCTCTTCCAGCGAACGTCGACGCTGCCGCCGCGGGCACGCCTGGGCATCCCGGGTGAGCCCCCAGCCGGAATAGAAGGGGACACCGAAGCAGTGCACCGGCCTGCCCGCCATCAGCGCTTCGAACCCGAGCTGGCTGGTGACCACGTAGACCGCCTCCACCGCATCCATCAGCGCCCAGGGGTTGATGTCCTCGCCCATCAGGCGGCAGCGCGGCTGGGTCGCCGCCGCGGTGAGATAGCCGCGCTTGCGCCCGGCGATCACATCGGGATGGGTCTTGATCAGGATCTCCGCCTCGGGGTGATCGGCCAGCGCCTGCTCGAGCATCCGCGTGAAGGCGTCTGCATCGGCCATGCCGTGGGTGATCGAGGCGTCGTCGCGGGTCTGATCCACCACCAGCACGCGCGGGCGCTCGGCCGGGGGCAGCGGGCGATCCGGGGCGTGGTTGTACTTGGACAGGCGCAGCTCGCGCAGACGCTGCATGGCGCGCGCCGCACGGTCGAGTTCGGCGGCATCGAACTCGGCGTGGTTGAGCCAGCGCTCGAGATCGGAGGGCCGCGTGGCGTCGTAATAGATGCCGCTGAAATCGACCACCAGGCTGTGCGGCTGGGCGTGATCGACCCCCAGCCCCAGCGAGCGCAGGAAACCATCCTCGATCGCCACGTAGGGCAGGTCACGTCTGGCGGCGAGGCGGCGTGCCCGGGCTGCGGTGGGCTTGAGCCCCCAGCCGACGATCGCATCCAGCGGTCGCCGGCTGCGCGGGCCGACACGCTCGAGCTGCGGATACTCCGGCAGCAGACACCCCACGATGCGCCAGCGCGCCAGCCCGCGGGAGAGATAGCCGGCCACACGGCCGCCCGCAGCCCCGGGCAGTGAAGAAGACGACGAGACTGTCGGATCGTTGTTCATATTGCGAGAAAAAGGCCAGACCGTCATCAAAATGGATCGCCACGCTACGCAACTTCCCTGCATTAGGCAATCGCCAGCGGCATACGAGAAGGGTGCGCGCAGTGTAGCGCATCGGAGGGCGTATTTGGGGCGTTTTCAGCCTTGGGATGGCAGGCAAAATCTGGCGTTTCAATGTGTATCGATTAACGCGCTAATCGAAGGCGCAAGTGTAATCGAGGTTTTCTCATGGAAAAGGCGAGCCACGCAGGTGTGAGGACATTCATGTTATGGCGTGGCCGGCTCTCCGTTTTATTTCATAGTCGTTCTGGCTTTGATGTCTGACTTCCTCATGAAAAGCAGAGTATGGCGCCCATTCGACGCCGGGATAAGCGCGTTTTTGGTGCGCCAATAGTATCCGGGGCTAACTTGGATGATCTTTAAAAACATCTATAAAACAGTGGCTTGTGTTGGTTTAGAAAATCTCAATGCTCACGGTTAGTTTGTTGGTCGGGAAGTCTAATTATTCATGTCTTCGATCAATAATGTGCATTTACAAAAAGAAACGTTGGCGTTTTTTGACGTTTGACTCGCCGATGGGTTTCACCGAAAAAGAGCGCGAGATCGTCCGTTGAAGAGTGCCGGCGATATCACTGATTACCCCCTCGTTCGCTGCCGTGTAGCGAAACGTCAACAGCGATCGGCTCTCGCCGGAGTTACCCGTGATTACAGGACTTGATATGGCTGCGTCTGCCAGCACCAGCGGTGTACATGATTGGGAGGCCAAAGGCACCCCCGCAGGCGCCAGCCCAGGTCGCTTTGCCGCTGCGCCGGAGTGGTGTCGATCGGAGTCATGTGCATGAGCGCACTTGCGACGCTGGGTCAGACCCATCTCAGACAGCTCGAGGCTGAGTCGATGCACATCATCCGCGAGGTGGTAGCCGAGTTTCGCCACCCGGTGATGCTCTACTCGATCGGCAAGGACTCCTCGGTGATGCTGCATCTGGCGCGCAAGGCGTTCTATCCGGGCACGCCGCCGTTTCCGCTCCTGCACGTCAATACCACCTGGAAGTTCAAGGAGATGATCGCCTTTCGCGACCGCGTCCTGGCCCAGGTCGGCATGCCGTTGATCGAGCACATCAATGAAGAGGGGCGCGCCACGGGCATCAACCCCTTCGATCATGGCAGCGCCAGATACACCGACGTCATGAAGACCCAGGCGCTCAAGCAGGCGCTGGATGCCCACGGCTTCGATGCCGCCTTCGGCGGCGCGCGGCGCGACGAGGAAGCCTCCCGCGCCAAGGAGCGGGTCTACTCCTTCCGTGACAGGTACCACCGCTGGGACCCCAGGAACCAGCGCCCGGAACTGTGGAATCTCTACAACGGCAGGATTGGCCCGGGTGAGTCGATCCGTGTCTTCCCGCTCTCGAACTGGACCGAGCTGGATATCTGGCAATACATCCACCTCGAGTCGATCCCCATCGTGCCGCTCTATTACGCCGCGCCGCGCCCGGTGGTGGTACGCGATGGCCGGCTGATCATGGTCGATGACGAGCGTCTGCCGCTGGCCCCGGGCGAGATGCCCGAGGAGCGCTGGGTGCGCTTCCGCACCCTCGGCTGTTACCCGCTCACCGGCGCGGTCTCGTCCCGCGCCGCGACGCTGCCCGCGATCATCCAGGAGATGCTGCTGACCCGCACCAGCGAACGCTTCGGGCGTGCCATCGACCACGACCAGGCGGGGTCGATGGAGAAGAAAAAACGCGAAGGGTACTTCTGAGACGGCCATGTCTGAACCAGCCGCGTCCGCGTCGATCGAGAACTGCCGGCTGGCGCCTGGGCGCCGCATGCCACCGAGAGGGAACACTGTGTCACACGCGTCAGCCATGATCACCGACAACATCGAAGCCTACCTGAGGGTGCACGAGCACAAGGGGCTTCTGCGCTTCATCACCTGCGGCAGCGTCGACGATGGCAAGTCGACCCTGATCGGGCGGCTGCTGCACGACGCCAGGATGATCTTCGAGGATCAGCTGGCGGCGGTGGCGCGTGACTCCAAGCGCTGTGGCACCACTGGTGAGCGCATGGATCTGGCGCTGCTGGTCGATGGCCTGCAGGCCGAGCGTGAGCAGGGCATCACCATCGATGTCGCCTACCGTTTCTTCTCCACCGACAAGCGCAAGTTCATCATCGCCGACACCCCGGGACACGAGCAGTACACCCGCAACATGGTCACCGGGGCCTCTACCGCCGACCTCGCGGTGATCCTGATCGATGCCCGTCTCGGGGTTCAGGCGCAGACCCGGCGGCACAGCTATCTGTGCGACCTGCTGGGCATTCGCCATCTGGTGGTGGCGGTCAACAAGATGGATCTGGTCGGCTATTCGCGCGAGCGCTTCGAGGAGATCGTCGCGGCGTACCGCCACTTCGCCACGCGGCTGACGGCTACAGACATCCGCTTCGTGCCGCTGTCCGCGCTGGAGGGTGACAACGTCGTCGACCCCAGCGAACGCATGCCGTGGTATCAGCTCGGTGGCCAGCGAGGGCCGGCGTTGCTGTCGCTACTCGAGCAGATCGATGTCGCCTCCCCGGCGCCGTTCGAGGCGCTGCGCTTTCCGGTGCAGTACGTCAACCGCCCCAACCCCCACTTCCGTGGCTACTGCGGCACCCTGGCCGCCGGCAGCCTGCGCCCAGGGGACGCAGTGCGGGTACTGCCGTCGCGGCGCTGCGCCAGGGTGGCGCGTCTGGTCACCAACGACGGCGACCTCGAGATCGCCTATCCGGGGCAGTCGATCACCGTGACCCTCGACACCGAAATCGACATCTCTCGCGGCGACATGCTGGTGGCGGAGGCGTCGGAGCTGACCCCGTGCAGCGCCTTCAGCGCGGATCTGGTGTGGCTGCACGAAACGCCGTTGGCACTGGGCCACGAGTACGAACTCAAGGCGGCGACCCGCAGCGTCTGCGCGCGGGTGGTGCGGCTGGTGCATCAGGTCGATGTCGACACCCTGGCGCATACGCCTACGCAGCGGCTCGCGCTCAACGGGATCGCGCGCTGCCAGATCGAAGTGGACCAGCCGCTGGTGCTGGATAGCTATCGGCGCTCTCCGGGTACCGGCGCCTTCGTGCTGATCGATCGCTTCAATCATCTGACGGTTGCCGCCGGCATGGTCGTCGACACCCTGAGCGCGGCCAACCTGGTGTGGCACGACATGGCGGTGACCCAGCGTCGGCGCGCCGAGCGTCACCGCCAGAAGCCCTGCGTGGTGTGGTTCACCGGGCTTTCAGGGGCCGGCAAGTCGAGCGTCGCCGATGCGCTCGAGCGCCAGCTCTTCGGTATGGGCCACAGCACCTATCTGCTCGATGGCGACAACCTGCGCCACGGGCTATGCAGCGATCTGGGCTTCGGCGACCGCGAGCGCCAGGAAAACATGCGCCGGGTCGGCGAGGTGGCTCGTCTGATGGTCGACGCCGGCATGATCGTGCTGGTCGCACTCATCTCTCCCTTCCGTCAGGAGCGCCAGCGGGTGCGCGAGCGCATGGCGCCGGGCGAGTTCATCGAAGTGTTCGTCAATACCCCGCTTGCGGTGTGCGAGCGACGTGACCCCAAGGGGCTCTACCGTCGCGCCCGGGCGGGGGAGATCGCCCAGTTCACCGGTATCAGCTCGCCCTACGAAGCGCCCCAGCACCCCGAGATCGAGATCGATACCTCGCACGACGACCTGGCGTTGACGGTCGCCGGGCTGATCGCCGCGCTGCGACGAGTGGGTGTCATTTGAACCGTTTTCGACGTGAACCCGCTGGCCGGGCGGCCGGCGGGCCAGGCAGCACAAGCAGGAGGATAACCCGCATGCAGCACACACAACACGTACGCAGACCCCAGGCGCTAGCCCGCAGCCAGACGCGGGCCCGCAGAGACAAGCCGGTGTGGCTGGCAGCCACTCTGGTGCTGGCCGCCGGTCTGAGCGGCTGTGCCGCGCCGGGCGGCCAGCCCGGCGCCGCCGACACCCTGTCCATGGCGGATGCCACGCCGGCCGGCCCGGCCCTGAGCGCCTTTCTCGAGCGCGCGCCGGATGGCGCCGTGACCACGCTGGCGGCGTCGCCCTGGGGCGGCAATGTCACCGTCTACGCCCGCGAGCGCTACTTCGCCGCCAGCGGCCATGAGTGCCTGCGGCTCGACGTGAGCCGAGGGGCGGTACCGGCGGCACTGGGCAGCGGCGAGGTGGCGTGCCGTGTCGCCGCCCGTGGCTGGTACACCCAGCGGCTGGTGACCGAGGTGGTGCGCTAGCCAGCGCCGCCGCCGCCGCAGCCGCCGCCGCCGCCGCAGCGAGCCGCCGCCACCGGCCGCGGTCACGCTGCGCGGCCAATAACCGAGCCGTAGCCGGGCGCTTTGAGCCCCCGCGCCGGCCGACAACGAGTCTAGGGCAGGAACACAACATGAAGCGCGCAGCATGGATTTCCCGGGCAATGTGCCTGGTGGCGGTAGCGTGGCTGAACGCCGGCGCGGTCCACGCGCAGTCGATCGGCGTCGATAGCAGCTCGCTGCTCGGCAGCGATGCCGAGGCGCAGCCGCTGACCGCGGATTCGAGCGAGGCCGGGGTCGAGGAGATTCCGCGGGCCGACTGGGACAGCGGCACCTATGGGCCGGTCGATCCGCGCACCCAGGCGCCGGTCGATCCGGAGTCGCTGCCGCCGTTCGGCGCCAACCTGTTCACCGGGGGCTTTCGCGGCACCATGGCCGATGGCCTCAACCCGGCCTACCTGATCAAACCGGGCGACCAAATCACCATCCGGGTGTGGGGCGGGGTGGAGCTCGACCGGGTGCTGGTGGTGGACGCCCAGGGCAACATCTTCCTGCCGCGGATCGGGCCGCTGCAGGTCCAGGGTATCTCCAATGCTCAGCTCAACGCCAAGGTGCGCGGCGCGATCCAGTCGGTCTACCCCGAGAACGTCAGCGTCTACACCAATCTGCAGGGCGTACAGCCGGTCGGCGTGTTCGTGACCGGCTACGTCAATAGCCCCGGCCGCTACTCGGGCACCCCCAACGACTCGGTGCTCTATTTCCTCGACCAGGCCGGTGGCATCGATCAGGCGCTGGGCAGCTATCGCCGGGTGCTGATCAAGCGCGGCAGCCGGGTGATCGGCGTGGTCGATCTGTATGACTTCCTGCTCGACGGTGAGATCGCGCGGCCGCAGTTCCGCGACGGCGACACCCTGGTGGTGGAGGCGCGCGGCCCGGCGATCAGCGTGGTCGGGGACGTGCAGAAGGACTATCGCTACGAGCTGGTGGGCGACAGCCTGACCGGACAGGACGTGCTCGACCTGGCGCGGCTCAAGGCTGGTGTCTCGCACGTGCTGCTGCGTGGCAGCCGGCCCGAGGGTCCGCTGTCGCGCTACCTGCCGCTGGCGGCGTTCCGGGCCGCCGAGGTTCGGCGCGGTGACGAGGTGCTGTTCAGCGCCGATCAGCGCGACGAGACCATCGTGGTGCAGGTCGAAGGCAGCTACTACGGCCCCTCGCGCTATGCGCTGCCGCGCAACGCCAAGCTGGGCGAGCTGCTCAACGCGATCAGCGTGCCCCGCGATATGACCAGCTATCGGGATGTCTCGATCCGGCGGATCAGCGTCGCCCGCCAGCAGGCGGCATCGCTCAAGGAGAGCCTGCGCCGGCTCGAGACCACCTACCTCGGCTACCCCTCGCGGACCGCCAAGGAGGGCGAGATCCAGGTGCGCCAGGCGGAGCTGATCGAGCGTTTCGTGCAGAAGGCGGCCCAGGTCAAGCCCAATGGCCGGCTGGTGGTGGCGCGTGACAGCGGGGTCGCCGATATCCGCCTGCAGGATGGCGATATCGTCACCATCCCCGAGAGCACCGATTCCGTGCTGCTCAGCGGCGAGGTGGTGATTCCGCAGGCGCTGGTGTTCACCCCGGGGATGAACGCCGACGACTATATCCGCCTGGCCGGTGGCTTCACCCCGCGTGCCGACGAGGACCAGGTGCTGGTGGTGCATCGCAACGGTGCGGTGATGCATGCCGGCCAGACCCGCATGCGCGCCGGCGACGAGATCATCGTGCTGCCCGCGGCGCCGACCAGCAACATCGAACTGGCGGCGAGCATTACCCAGATCCTCTACCAGGTCGCGGTAGCGACCAAAGTGGCGCTCGACCTATGAGCGCCGCAGCGAGAGGAGGGCGAGCCCATGGCTGACTCCATGCTCCCGATCGCCGGGGCGCGCCCGCGCGGTGCCTGGCGGGTGGCCCGCAGCGTGTGGTTCGCGATGTTCATGCGTGAAGCGATCTCGCGCACCATGGCCGACCGCATGGGCTGGTTCTGGATGATCTTCGAGCCGCTGGCGATCATCGGCGTGATGGTCTCGATCCGCGGGCTGTTCATGTCCGGCAGCGAGATTTCCGGCGCCGATCACGTGCCGTGGATGATCGTCGGGCTGATGGGCTTCGGGCTGTTCCGCGAGAACATGATGCGCGCGCTGGGGGCGATCGACGCCAACAAGGGGCTGTTCGCCTACCGCCAGGTCAAGCCGGTCGATACCGTGCTGGTGCGCTGCTTCCTGGAGGGCATGCTCAAGTCCTTCCTGTTTCTGATGTTCATGCTGATCGGCGACCTGCTGAAGTTCGAGCTGATGCCGGATCATCCCCTCGGCGTACTACTCGACTGGCTGTCGCTGTGGGCGCTGGGTTGGGGCGCGGGGCTGACGGTTTCGGTGCTCGGCGACCTGGTGCCGGAGTTCGGCCGCGTGGTGCGCATCCTCAACCTGCCGCTGCTGCTGCTCTCGGGCGTGATCCTGCCGGTGATGTACGTGCCTTACCCCTACCGCGACTACCTGCTGTGGAACCCGCTGGTCCACGGTCTGGAGAGCATGCGGGTCGCGTTCTTCCCCGGCTATCACACCCTCAACGATATCGACATGACCTACCTCTGGTTCTGGGCGCTGTCGCTGCTGGCGCTGGGCCTGCTGCTGCACATCCGTTTCGCCGCCAGGTTGAAAGCGCACTAGCGCGGAGGAGCGAGCCATGATCGATATCCGTCATCTCTACAAGCGCTATCACAACCACCACGGCAGCCAGTGGGTGCTCGAGGACATCAATCTGAGCATCCCCGCCGGGGTCAGCGTCGGCCTGCTGGGGCGTAACGGCGCCGGCAAGTCGACCCTGCTGCGCCTGATCGGCGGCATGGATACCCCGGATCGCGGCGAGATCGTGCGCGCCAGTCGAGTCTCCTGGCCGATCGGCCTGGCCGGGGGCTTCCAGGGCTCGATGACCGGGCGTCAGAACGTCAAGTTCGTCGCCCGGATCCACGGCGCCGACGACGAGATCGAGGAGATCATCGCGGCGGTGGAGAGCTTCGCCGACATCGGCCGGGCCTTCGACGAGCCGATCAAGACCTACTCCTCGGGGATGCGCTCGCGGCTCGCCTTCGGGCTATCGCTGGCCTTCGACTTCGACGTCTACCTCTCCGACGAGGCCACGGCGGTGGGCGACCGCCACTTCAAGCAGAAGGCGAGCGAAGCGTTCAAGGCGCGCATCGGCCGCGCCAGCCTGATCATGGTCTCCCACGGTGAGGGCGTGCTGCGCGAGTTCTGTCAGGCCGGGATTCTGCTCGATCGCGGCCGCGCGTTCTGGTTCGACGAGATAGAGGACGCCATCGAGGCCTACCACAGCGCCGGTGACGGCTACACACCGCCGCGGCCGGCCACACCCCGCAATCTGGAGGAGGCCAAGCGGGCGCTGGCCGAGGCCAATGCGCGCTTCGACGCCGCCCGAGAAGCCCTCGATGCCGTCGGCGACAGTGCCGCGGAAACCGCAGCACCCCCCGAGGAGACCCTGCGCTGGCGCCTCGACGATGCCCGCGAACGGGTCCATGAGGCGCGCCGTCAGGTGCAGCAGTTCACCGCCCGCAAGGGGCGCAAAGGTGGCCCCCGGGGCCAGGAAAGGCCCACGGCCAACAACACGTCCCCCGACAAGACCTCAGCAAAGGCGAAACGGTCATGAAGAAGCCGCTCTCTGTACGCAACTACCTGCACTGGATCTTGTGCTTCGTGGCGATCGCCGTGGTCTCCGCCTACTGGGCGCTATGGGCCAGCGACCGCTATGTCTCCCACGCCAACGTGGTGCTCGAGAGCCCGCAGATCGCTGCTCCCACACTCAGTTTCAGCTCGCTGCTCAGCGGCAGCGGCGCCGCCAACACCGCCGACATGCTGCTGCTGCGTGACTACCTGCGCTCGGTGGACATGCTCAAGCTGCTGATCACCCAGGCCGACTTCCGCCAGCACTACGCCAACGCCGGCGCCGACGTCTTCAGTGCCCTGGACGATGAGAACGCGCCGCTGGAGGAGCTCCACGACTACTACCTCAAGCGGGTCTCGGTGGAGCTCGACGACTATGCCGGGGTGCTGCGCATCGACGTCGAGGCGTTCACGCCGCAGGAGGCCCATCGCATCGCCGAGCTGCTGCTGGAGGACGGCGAGCGCCACATGAACGAGATGGGGCAGCGCCTGGCCCAGGAGCAGGTCAAGTTCCTGGAGAAGCAGGTGGCGGTGCTGGAGAAGCAGTTCCAACAGACTCGTAACGACCTGCTCGACTACCAGAACGTCAACGGCCTGGTGTCGCCCACCGGTACCGTGGAGAGCCTGGAGTCGGTGGTCTCGGGGCTGGAGGGGCAGCTCGCCATCGCCAAGGCGCGCAAGCGCGCGCTGGCCAGCTATCAGAGCACGCGCTCGCCGGAGATGGTGCGCATCGAGAGCGAGATATCCGCGCTCGACAACCAGATCGTTCAGGAGCGCGAGCGCCTGGCGCGCCAATCCGGCACGGCCCTGAACCGTATCTCCTCCGAGTACCAGACCCTGCTGCTCAAGGCGCAGTTCGCCCAGGACAGCTACTCCGGTGCGCTGGCGGCGCTGGAGAACACGCGCATCGAAGCGGCACGCAAGCTCAAGCAGGTCTCGGTGCTGCAGGAGCCGACCCTGCCGGAGTACCCCGAACAGCCCGAGCGGCTCTACAACTCGGTGGTGTTCGCGGTGATCGCCCTGTTCCTCACTTTGATTCTCAACATGCTGATTCTGATCGTGAAAGACCATCGCGACTGATGCCGCACGCGCTCCCGGCGGGCGTCGCCGGTGGCCGTCACGCACTTCCTGGCACCTGAACGGCACCCACAGACAGCGCCGATCGCCACAGACGGCGCCCATGAGAACGAGAACACGACCATGAACGACTACACCGACACGACCTCTGCCAAGACATTTCTGGTCACCGGCGGCGCCGGCTTCATCGGCTCCGCGGTGATCCGCGAGCTGATCCGCGAGACCCCGCACCGCGTCGTCAACGTCGACAAGCTGACCTATGCCGGCAACCCGGAGTCGCTGGCGCCGGTCGATGACAGCGAGCGCTACGAGTTCCGGCTCGGCGATATCTGCGATGCCAAGGTGATGGCACGGCTGTTCCGCGAGCTGGCCCCGGACGTGGTCATGCACCTGGCCGCGGAGAGCCATGTCGACCGCTCCATCGACGGCCCCGCGGCATTCATCGAGACCAACGTGGTGGGCACCTACACGCTGCTGGAGACCGCGCGCCAGTACTGGAAGGAGCTCAAGACGCGCGATCCGGCCAAGGCGGCGGCGTTCCGCTTCCACCACATCTCCACCGACGAGGTCTACGGCGACCTGCACGGCGTCGACGATCTGTTCACCGAGCGCACCCCCTACGCGCCGAGCTCGCCCTATTCGGCCAGCAAGGCGAGCTCCGATCACCTGGTGCGGGCGTGGCAGCGCACCTTCGACCTGCCCACGCTGGTCACCAACTGCTCCAACAACTACGGGCCCTATCACTTCCCCGAGAAGCTGATCCCGCTGACCATCCTCAACGCCCTCGCCGGACGCCCGCTGCCGGTCTACGGCAATGGCCTGCAGGTGCGCGACTGGCTCTACGTCGAGGATCACGCCCGGGCGCTGATCCAGGTGGCGACCGAAGGGGCGGTGGGCGAGACCTACAACATCGGTGGGCACAACGAGAAGACCAACATCGAGGTGGTGCGCACGATCTGCGCGCTGCTCGAGGAGCTGGCGCCGGCCAAGCCGGCGGGGGTGGCGCACTACGCGGATCTGATCACCTTCGTCAGCGATCGCCCCGGGCATGACCAGCGCTACGCCATCGATGCCAGCAAGATCCAGCGTGAACTGGGTTGGCAGCCCCGCGAAACCTTCGACAGTGGGCTGCGCAAGACGGTGCGCTGGTTCCTCGACAACGAGGTCTGGTGGCGGCGAGTCCAGAACGGCAGCTATCAGGGCGAACGCCTGGGGGAGACCGCATGACACTGCTGATCCTGGGGGGTAGCGGCCAGGTCGGTTTCGAGCTGTGCCGGCAGCTGGCGCCGCTGGGCGAGATCGTCGCCCCGAGCCGGGCCGAGCTCGATCTGATGAGCGCAGCCAAGGTCGCCGCGGCCCTCGATACCCTGCGTCCGACGGTGATCGTCAATGCCGCCGCCTGGACAGCGGTCGACGCCGCCGAAAAAGAGCGTGATGCGGCGCAGCGGCTCAACGCCGAGCTGCCGGCCCAGCTGGCGGACTTCGCCGCCGGCGGTGGCTGCGAACTGCTGCACTACAGCTCCGATTACGTCTATCCCGGCAGCGGCGAAGCTCCCTGGCAGGAGACCAGCGCCACCGGCCCGCTCGGCCACTACGGCGCGACCAAGCTGGCCGGCGACCAGGCGCTGCTGACGGCCGCGCCGGAGGCGCTGATCCTGCGCACCAGTTGGGTCTATGCCGCCCGTGGGCGCAACTTCCTCGACACCATGCTGCGTCTGGGCGCCGAGCGCGAGCGGCTCGGCGTGGTCGCCGACCAGATCGGTGCGCCGACACCGGCGCGGCTGATCGCCACGCTGTCGCTGCTGGCGCTGCGGGCGCGCCTGGCCGGGCGGCTCGCGGGCGGGGTCTACCACCTGGCCACCCGTGGCGAGACCAGCTGGCACGGTTTCGCCTGCGAGATCTTCGCCCAGGCCCGTGCCCGCGGCGTGCCCCTGGCGCTGGCTGACGACCAGGCGGTGGCCGCCATTGCCACCGCCGACTACCCGACACCCGCCCGGCGTCCGCTCAATTCGCGTCTGGCGCTCGACAAGCTGGAGCGCGCGCTCGGCGTGCGCCTGCCGGACTGGCGCACGCAGCTGGCCCTGACGCTCGACGAGCGCCTGGGCTGAAGCGGCGCGCGCTTCAACGGTCTTTTCGATGCCGCTGACCCCGGTATCACGCGGGCACCGGCGTCACGGTGCGATCCAACGATTCGTCGGCCATACCGACAGGGAGTTCTACCATGGCACGCAAGGGCATCATTCTCGCCGGCGGCTCCGGCACGCGGCTGCACCCGATCACGCAGGGTATCTCCAAGCAGCTGCTGCCGGTCTATGACAAGCCGATGATCTACTACCCGATCTCGGTGCTGATGCTGGCCGGCATCCGCGACATCCTGATCATCTCGACCCCGGACGATCTGCCCCAGTACCGCAACTTGCTGGGTAACGGCGAGCAGTTCGGCGTGCGCTTCGACTACGCCGTGCAGCCCTCGCCGGACGGCCTGGCGCAGGCATTCCTGATCGGCGAGACCTTCATCGGCGACGACCCGGTGTGTCTGGTGCTCGGCGACAACCTGTTCCACGGCCAGCACTTTTCGGATCAGTTGAAGCGTGCCTCGGCGCGGGAGCGCGGTGCCACCGTGTTCGGCTATCTGGTCAAGGACCCGGAGCGCTTCGGCGTGGTCGAGTTCGATGCCGACGGCCGGGCGCTGTCGATCGAGGAGAAGCCGATCCGGCCGCGCTCGCCCTACGCGGTGACCGGGCTCTATTTCTACGACAACGACATCGTCGAGATCGCCAAGAGCGTCAAGCCCTCGGCCCGCGGCGAACTCGAGATCACCTGCGTCAACAACGCCTATCTCGAGCGCGGCGATCTACAGGTCGAGCGTCTTGGCCGCGGCTTCGCCTGGCTGGATACCGGCACCCACGACAGCCTGCTCGAAGCGGGGCAGTACGTGCAGACCATCGAGCACCGTCAGGGGCTGAAGGTGGCCTGTCTCGAAGAGATTGCCTGGAACCAGGGTTGGATCGACGAGCGCCAGCTGGCGGCGCGCGCCGAGGCACTGAAGAAGACCGGCTATGGCCAGTATCTGATGCAGCGCCTGGCGGATGCACAGCCGGGGTCGGTGGCTTAGTTGCCAGGTTCATTCCCGAAAACCGAAAGCCGATTTCCGCGGTCCAGTGCCTCAGGGCTGACCGCGGGGCCCGCGCCGGATTCGTCGTTCACCGATCGCCATCCATCGATGGCCATGTCTATAGAAGAGGGGAGTGCGCACCATGATCTATGAGCGCCTGGCGATTCCCGATGTCGTGCTGATGACGCCGCAGGTATTCGGCGACTCACGCGGCTTCTTTCTCGAGTCCTTCCGCCATAGCGAGTTCGTGACCCACTGCGGCGACTACCGCTTCGTGCAGGACAACCACAGCTGCTCCGGCCGCGGCATCCTGCGCGGCCTGCACTATCAGCTCGAGCACCCGCAGGGCAAGCTGGTGCGTGTCACCCGCGGCGAGGTGTTCGATGTCGCGGTGGATCTGCGCCGCAGCTCGCCCACCTTCGGGCGCTGGGTCGGAGCGCTGCTGAGCGCTGACAACAAGCAGCAGCTGTGGGTGCCGCCGGGTTTCGCCCATGGCTTCTACGTCACCACCGAGGTGGCGGAATTCCAGTACAAGTGCACCGACTACTACGCCCCCGGCGATGAGCATGGCCTGGCCTGGAACGATCCGGCGCTGGCCATCGATTGGCCACTGGTGGATGCCGCGCCGGTGCTCTCGGCCAAGGATGCCGAGGCCCGCTCGCTCGCCGAGGCGCCTACCTTCGCTTGATCGGGCGGTGCGCTCGTCGCCCCCTCGTTGCTCACGCTTTGCCCCGGGATGCTGGGCCTGTCATGTCGATATCAACGCCGACATCACCGTCCACACCATGCCGCCCGCCGTGCGGGCCGCTGTGCTACGGCTGGCAGGCCTGTCTGCGGGGTGGCTCCCTTTCGCGTCTCTTGCCTGACCGTCTTACCCGCGCTTTGCGCATTTTTCCAAGAGGATAGATGTCGATGAAAATTACCGTATTCGGCACCGGCTACGTTGGCCTGGTGACCGGCGCCTGTCTCGCCGACGTGGGCCACAGCGTGGTCTGTGTGGATATCGACGAGGACAAGATCGCACGCCTGCGCCGCGGCGAGATCCCGATCTACGAGCCCGGGCTGGAGTCGATGGTGCTGCGCAACGTCGAAGCCGAGCGGCTCGCCTTCACCACCGATGCCGCCGAGGCGGTGAGCCACGGGGTGCTGCAGTTCATCGCCGTGGGCACGCCGCCGGACGAGGATGGCAGCGCCGACCTGCAGTACGTGCTGGCGGTGGCCGCGACCATCGGCCGCCATATGGAGGGGTACAAGGTGGTGGTCGACAAGTCGACCGTACCGGTGGGCACCGCCGACCGCGTGCAGGCGCGCATCGGCAGCGTGCTCGCCGAGCGTGGCGTCGAGCTGGCGTTCGACGTCTGCTCCAATCCGGAGTTTTTGAAAGAGGGCTCGGCGCTGGAGGACTTCACCCGCGGCGCGCGGATCGTGGTCGGCTCGGCCTCGCCCAGGGTCGATGAACTGATGCGCGAGTGCTACGCCCCCTATAACCGCAACCGCGAAAAGATGATGTTCATGAGCGTACGCGCGGCGGAGCTGACCAAGTACGCCGCCAACGCCATGCTGGCGACCAAGATCAGCTTCATGAACGAGATCGCCAATCTGGCCGAACGCCTGGGGGCGGATATCGAGGACGTGCGCCGCGGCATCGGCTCGGACCCGCGCATCGGCTACCACTTCATCTATCCCGGCTGCGGTTACGGGGGCTCCTGCTTCCCCAAGGACGTGCAGGCGCTGTCGCGCACCGCGGCCAAGGTCGGCTACAGCGCCGAGCTGCTGGAGGCGGTGGAGGCGGTCAATCGGCGCCAGAAAACGACCCTGTTCGACAAGCTCTCCGCAGCGTTCGGTGGCGATCTGCAGGGCAAGACCATCGCCCTCTGGGGGCTCGCCTTCAAGCCGGAAACCGATGACATGCGCGACGCGCCCAGCCGTACGCTGATGGAGTCGCTGTGGGCGGCCGGCGCGGTGGTGCAGGCCTACGATCCGGAGGCGATGCGCGAGTGCCGACGGATCTACGGCGAGCGCGACGACCTGATCCTGGTGGCCGATCGGGTACAGGCGGTCCGAAAAGCCGATGCGCTGGTGATCTGCACCGAGTGGAAGGAGTTCCGTACCCTGGACGCGGCCTGGATTCGTGACCAGCTGCGCCACCCGGTGGTGGTCGATGGCCGCAACCTCTACGAGCCTGAGGTCATGCTCGACGCGGGTATCGACTACTACGCGGTCGGCCGGGGCAAGACTCTCGCCGAAGTGACGGCATGAGCGGGGCCCGCGCCGGCGGGCCCCTTGGTTCTGTACGAAAACTACCTGCGCTCGGCGCTACGGCGTCTTCTCATCTGGCGAGTGTGAGTTCGCCTGATCCGCACTTCGCGGATATCGATGAGTAAAACCATCTTCTACTCGATCGGGCGCGAGATTATTCTGAAAGCCATGAAGTAGCACGTCTCCTTGATGGCGAAAATGCCACCTTGGGTGAATGACGAGCATAAGCGATTGTCGGTTGCCGATAGAATATCCAGAATGCCATCGCCTGTTGCTGTGGGAATGCATGACATCGGATAGATGTTATCCTTTAGTGAAGATTTTTGGCATGTTGTGGAAGTCGCCAGGGACATGTTTTTCAGTAACAGTTGTCGCAGCCGTGTCTAGAAAATTGCTGGAAAGTACCAGGAATAGCTGGCGGCGAGCAGGTGAGACTTGCATGACGGTCTGAATACGGAGCGATGACGGCGCCATCAGTGCGTTGTCGCCAAACGCTTGCCTGTCGTTTGTTTTTTGTTTTCAAATAATTGAATATAAAGACTTTTTATTTTTCCGGAAGTCGATTGGGCGTGTGGGTGAGCGGCGACTGGGAAGTGGTCGAGCGCGGCTGAAGCCATCGCCAGGGTGCGCTCATCGGATCTTTTATTACCCTGGTGTCGCGGCGGATGCGCTCCTCGCCAATTGTCAGTCGATGGCGACTTATTGGGCGACGTTATCCAGGTGAGGCGAGGTGAGAAGGGCGATCGCTTGCAGGCCGCGGAACTGACGATGGGCTGCATAAAAGATTCGCCCATACGGATCTATGTTCGAGATCGCTGACGTCACGAATAAACGTCTGGGTGACTGCAATTAGTGCGCATGAATTGTCTCTTTCAGCAACGGGAAGTGCTCTTGTTCCTGCGGGTAGTGTGTCTTTTCTAGCGCAGCAAAGCTGCCTTTATCAACGCAGAAACGTACCAGTAAAACCAGTAGCAAGAGTTTGATGAAACTCATCGCCGTGACGCTGTGATCAGCGGCCCGGCGGGATCGAACGACGACGCACCATGCGGGCGACGCCAAGGGGATAGTTCATGCAAGCCAAGAGTCGGGCACTCCACGACTTCGGATCGACCTTTCTCGGTCCGGCACTCCACTGCTACGCGGAGTCCATCGAGGCCGAAGCGGAAGGGCACCTGCCGGTCTGCCTGGCGCGGGAGGGGTGGTGTTTCTACCGCTTGCTGCAGCGCCTCGAGCGGGCCTCGCTGATCTCGCTGCCGCATGCGCCGATCTACCTGCGCGTCTCCCGCACGCTGCTGTTCCGCGCCATGCTCGGCGACCCCGCAATCATGCCGATGGCGCTGGGCAATGACTTCAGCGGCAGCGTACTCGATCTGATGCGCAAGCGCTTCGGTCTGCAACTGCACGAGATCTTCTCCACGCTACCGATCGAACTGCTGCGTTTCACCTGCGAGCTGCCGCGCGATCAGGCGCTGGTGCAGCAGTGGCTGGCGCCGCACTTGGCCGGTCTGGCCCGGCTGGTGGAACCGACCCGCGAGGCGCTGCGCGCCTACCTGACGCAGTGCGGGCTCGATGCGCCCGACAAGCGTCCGCTGATGCTCGACCTGGGCTACTCGGGGACGATCCAGAAGGTGCTCACGCATGTGCTGGGGCGCGATACCTCGGGGCTCTACTTCATCGCCACCAAGCCGGGCGACGCGGCAGTGGGTACCCACCATGCCCATCTGAAAGGGGTCTTCCACGAAGGCGTGGGCTGGCGCAACGGTTGCGTGATGCTCGACCGCTCGCTGCTGTTCGAGTCGCTGCTGACCGCGCCGCACGGCCAGATGGTCGATATCCGCCAGAAGCACGACGGCGGCTTCGAGTACTTCTATGGCCGCGAGGCCGCCACCCAGCGCCACTTCCAGGATCTCAAGATGGTCTTCGATGGCGCGATCGATCATGTCATCGACTGTCGCCGCCACGGGGTGAGCTACACCCGGCGCGACGTCCAGGACCTCTACGAAGTCTTCGCCACGCGGCCCAACTGCATTCCGCACGACGTCTGGCACCTGTTCAGCGTCGATGACGACATTACCGGCAACGGCATCATCAATCCGATGCAAATGTTCGCGATCTGAACCAGGGCAAGGGGCATCTCATGAAACCAGAGGGAAAAGTGACGGCGCTGTTGCCATGGCTGTTCCAGGCGCATCTGCTGGGACGCGCGCGCCGGCGGCAGCCCGTTCTCGAGGACCCGGAGCGGGCGGCCGAGTCGCCGACGCTGGAGCCTGATCCAGTGCTGGTCGACATGGTGACGTCGATAGCCAGCGGTGACGTGGTCCCGGTGGATGCGGTGGCTGCCACCAGCGCCGAGGATGCCGAAGCGCTGACCGAGCGCCAGCCGGCCAACGAGGAGCTGCCGCTGGGCCAGGCCGGCGGCGACGGCCACGCCGCGCTGATCAGCCAGGCCTTCATCGATGCGCTGAGCACCGGGCTGTTCGACCCCAAGTGGTATCAGGCCACCTACGGTCTGCGTTTCGCCACTCAGCGTGAAGCCTTCGATGACTATCTGCGCAAGTCGCGCTTCGCGCCGGTGAACCCGTCGCCGCGCTTCGACAGCGAGACCTACCACCGCATGTACATGGACGTGTTCCACGCCCAGCAGAGCCCGCTGCAGCACTATCTGCTGCACGGCCGCGGCGAGGGGCGCCAGCACGTGCCGGCGACGGTGCGCTGGTACCCGCGCGAGGTCGTGACGCCCAGCGTGGTGCTGGGGGAGGCGGCGTCGACGCTCAAGGTGGCGCTGTGCCTGCACGTCTTCTATGCCGA
The DNA here is from genome assembly GCF_040536835.1 of Salinicola endophyticus. Classification (NCBI taxonomy): domain Bacteria; kingdom Pseudomonadati; phylum Pseudomonadota; class Gammaproteobacteria; order Oceanospirillales; family Halomonadaceae; genus Salinicola; species Salinicola endophyticus. The sequence goes on along the minus strand of NZ_CP159578.1, from coordinate 2,443,833 downwards.
TTTCCTCGACCGCTTCGCCGAGGCGATCGCGCGCTTCCCGCTCGAGGTGGACGTGTTCCTGACGCTGGCGGCGGCGGAGCACGAGGAGAAGGCGCAGGCGGCATTCGCCGAGCATCCTCGGGTGCGCGCGCTGTACACCCGGGTCGTGCCCAATCGTGGGCGCAACTTCGGTCCGATGCTGGTGGAGTTCGGCCCGCAGCTGGGGGAGTACGACCTGCTGTGCCACCTGCACTCGAAGAAGTCGCTCTACTCCGGCAAGGAGCAGACCCAGTGGGCGGAGTATCTGATCGAGTATCTGCTGCGTGATGTCTCGGTGATCACGCGCCTGCTCAACGCCTTCGCCGAAGACGAGAGCCTGGGGCTCTACTATCCGACCACCTTCTGGATGATGCCGGCCTGGGTCAATCACCAGACCATGAACAAGGGCTTCATGCAGACGTGGCAGCGCGAGCTGGGGCTGGGGCCGATCCCCGATTTTCTCAGCTATCCCGCCGGCGGCATGTTCTGGGCACGCCCGCAGGCTCTGCACGGGGTGATCGACCGCGGCTGGACCTACGACGACTTCCCGCCGGAACCGCTGCCCAACGACAACTCGATGCTGCATGCGCTGGAGCGGGTGCTCGGTCCACTGGTCGAGCACCGGGGCTATCGCCAGCTCTTCTTTTACCCTCCGACCGGGCAGTTCACCACTGATTCGGGCTACATCACCGCCAGCTACCACGGGCGGCTGAGCAACCACCTGGCGAGCATCCAGGCCCACTCCTACATCAGCTTCGATGTCTTCGACACCCTGGTGCGGCGCGAATACATGGTGGCCGACTACGCCAAGCTCAAGCTCGGCAAGCGGCTCGCCGAGCAGGGCCGGGTCGCCTCGGCGCGGGCCTTCGTCAAGCTGCGCAACGAGGCCGAGGCGAGCCTGCGCCAGCGCGCCAATTTCCAGGGTGATGTCGACATCGTGTCGATCTACGACGAGCTCGCCGAGCGCCTGGAGGTCTCGCCGGCCCAGGCCCAGGCGTGGATGCGCCAGGAGTTCGAACTCGATCTGGAGATGATCCGGCCCAAGGACGAGATGGTCGAGCTGTTCAACCATCTGGCGGCATCCGGCCATGTGCTGTGGGTGATCTCGGATACCTACTACACCCGCGACCAGGTCGGCCTGATGCTGCGCAAGGCCGGCGTCTCCGCAGCCTACCGGCTGATGGTGTCGAGCGCAGAGCAGGCGCGCAAGGACAACGGCAGCCTCTGGCACCGGGTCAAGCAGGACCTGGCCGCCGAGGGTGTCCAGCGCCATCTGCACATCGGCGACAACGTGGTCGCGGACGCCCAGATGCCGGGCGATCTGGGCCTGACGACCTTCCATATCCTGCATCCCCGCGACAAGTGGCGCGCGCTCGGCTTCCCCGAGGTGCTCATCGGTGACGAGGCGCTGGACGAGGGCGAGATCCTCAAGTGGGGCCGACTGATCAGTGAAGTCGGCCGCAACCCTTTCATCGGTGAGTGAGCACCCCGGGCCGGGGTGACCCGGCCCGACGCTGGACGGAGGTTCATGGTTGAGATGATGGCACGCAGAGACCCGGCGCTGAGCTACCGCCTTGCGATGGTGGCGATCGTCAAGAACGAGCGCGACTACCTGCCCGAGTGGGTCGCCTACCACCGCATGATCGGCGTCGAGCACTTCTACATCGCCGACAACGGCAGCGATGATGGCACCGATCTGCTGCTGGCGAGCTGGCAGCGGCTGGGTCTGGTGACCACCTGTAGCTGGACGCCGGAGGACAAGGCCCAGACCAGCTGGTACGCGCATGTCCTGGAGACCTGGGGACGCGAGACGGAGTTCATGGCGTTTCTCGACGCCGACGAGTTCCTGGTCCATCCCCACTGCGACCGGCCGCTGGAGTGGCTGGCCCCGGTGCTGGCGCCGGCGGACGTGGGCGCGGTGGCGATCAACTGGCGCATTTTCGGCTCCTCGCACATGCAGCGACGCCAGCCCGGCGGCGTGCTGGAGCGGTTCACCCAGGCCAGCGTCGAGGCGCATGCCGTCAACTGTCACTTCAAGTCGATCGTCAGGCCGCAGCGGGTCAAGGCGATGACCGCGCATGCGGCGACTCTCGAGCCGGGCTATCGCTACGTCAACGCCAACGGCGATCCGGTGACGTTTCTCGACGATCAACCGCGCTCGGGACGGACCCGGGAAGTGATCGCCACGCCGCTGAAGGTCTATCACTACAACATCAAGTCGCGTCAGGAGTTCATCGACACCAAGCTCAACCGCGGGCGTGCCAACATGCCCGCCGGCCATACCCGCGACATGCAGTATTTCCGCAATCACGACCTCAACCAGGAGCGCCTGGGCTTCTCGTCGGAGCTGCTGGCACGCCTGCGCGAAGAGATCCGACCGCTGCTGCCGGTAGTGAGCCCGCCGTCGCCGCCGCGCTTCTTCGTGCATATCCCCAAGACCGCCGGCACCAGCTTCCGCCTGGGTGCCCGTCACCATCTGGGCAGCGCGGGCGTGTGGCACGACTACGGCGAGAAACAGCGCGAGACCGCCCCCGAGGTGGCGCTGTGGGCGCACCAGCGGCGTGACAGCTGGCAGCTCTGGCAGTGTCTGCGCGAGCGACAGGTGCGCCTGCTGGCAGGCCATGTGGGCATGGACAAGTACGGTCATCTGGCCGGCCTGCGCGATAGCTTCACCTTCGTGCGCGAACCGCTGCAGCGGATCGCCTCGGAGTATCACCACTTCGTGCGTCACCATCAGTACCGTGACAGCTTCCAGGCCTTCTACCGTCGCCAGGACATGATCAATCGCCAGGCGCGCTTTCTCGAGTCGACGCGACTCGAAGCGCTGGGCATGGTCGGCATCACCGAGCGCTATGCCGACTCGCTATCGCTGATCAATGACCGCTACGGCTGGCAGATACCGGACTTGGCAGAGAATCTGGGCCACGACTCGGTAAGCCACGTCTATTCCATCGACCCCGCCGACGAAGCCGCGCTGCGTGAACTCAACGCGAGCGACTTCAGCCTCTATGCCCAGGCCCTGGCGCTGTTCGAGACGCGTCTGGCGCTATGGCGCGAGGGCCGACCCTATGCCCATGGCGGCATACAGCAGTGTCAGCCGGACCGCGTGGTGGGCTGGGCCTGGTGGGCGGTCGATGACTATCCGGTCGAGGTGGAGGTGCGCGTCAACGACACGCGTGTCGGCTGCTGCGTGGCCAGTGGGCTGCGCCCGGGCTTCCTGCGCTGGGGCGCGCCGCGCGCCGCCCAGGTCGGTTTTCATCTGCCGCTCAAGGCGGCCCCCGGTGACCGCGTGGAGTGCCGGGTACTGCTGACCGGCCAGTCGCTGGGGCGCTGTCAGATCGCGGTCGATGAACGCCTGTCGCAGGCGCTGGCGCCGTGATGCTGCGCCCGCTGACCTCGCCGCCACCCCTGACTCCGCTTCCGGGCTCCTGGGGCTGGCTCAAGCACACCACGCGCCTGGTCTGCCAGCCGCGCTTGCTGCCACTGGCCGGGCTCGAGGCGTTGACGGCTCCGGGGTCACGCTACGCCTGGCGGGCGCTCGATGACGACCCCCAGTTCCTGTGGCGGCGCCAACTGCCGCTGCCCGGTTGGCACATGCTCGAAGTGCGCCTGGATCACGCTGGCGCCAGTGCCGCGGTCAAGCTCTATTTCGATACCGGCGACGGCTTCGACGAGGCGCACAGTCTCTATCTGGCGCTACGCGCCGGGCGCGTCTCCAAGCGGTTGTGCTATATCCCGCCGACGCTGCGCGCGATCCGCTTCGATCCGCTGGAGAGCACCGGGGAGTTCAGCGTCGAGCATCTGCGTCTGGTCTGGCTGACGCCGGGATTTGCCCATGAGCGGCTCGCCCAGCGGCTGACCAACCTGCACCCGGACTGGCTGCAGACGCCCCGGCAGCAGCTGATCACCTCACTCAAGCGGCGCGCGCGCGAGCGCGGGTTGGCCTGGCGCGAGCTGGCACTGGCGCAGTACGAGGCGACCTTCGCCCGGACCTGCCCCAGTGCCAGTTACCGGGCGTGGCTCGACCGTCACCCCACGCCGCCGGCGGTGGTGATCGCCGCGCGTCTGGCCGCCTTCGACTGGACCCCGACGATCTCGATCCTGCTGCCGACGCATGACACCGAGCCCGCGTATCTGACGCGCTGTCTCGACTCGGTGCTCGCGCAGAGCTACCCCCACTGGCAGCTGTGCATCGCCGACGACGCCTCGCGCGACCCTCAGGTGATGCAGACGCTGTCGCGCTACGCTGCCGCGGATACGCGCATCGCGCTGGTACAGCGGGAGCACAACGGGCATATCTGCGCCGCCAGCAACAGTGCCCTCGAGCTGGCCCGGGGCGAGTTCGTGGCGCTGCTCGACCACGATGACGAGCTGGCCCGGGATGCGCTCTTTCACGTGGTCGAGGCCCTGCAGCGACAGCCCGACGCCGAGGTGCTCTACAGCGACGAGGACAAGATCGATGAGCGCGGTGAGCGCTTCGATCCCCACTTCAAGCCGGCATGGAACCCGGATCTGCTGCTGGGCCAGAATTATCTGTCGCATCTGAGCGTCTACCGCACCGCTGGGGTGCGGGCGCTGGGCGGGTTCCGGCTCGGCCTGGAGGGGAGTCAGGATCATGATCTGGCGTTGCGCTGCACCCGCGGGCTGAGCGCCGAACGCATCGTGCATATTCCCCAGGTGCTCTATCACTGGCGCGCCGCCGGTACCTCGACCGCTGGCGCGGCCGCGGCCAAGGCCTATACCGGTGTCGCCGGGCTGCGCGCGGTGCGCGAGCATCTGGCCATCGAGGCTCCCGCGGCGCGGGTCGAGGCGGGGCGCTTTCCCAACACCTACCGGGTCCATTGGCCGTTGCCGCAGCCGGCGCCGCTGGTCAGCCTGCTGGTGCCCACCCGCGACCGGGTCGAGCTGCTCGAACCCTGCGTGCGTGCGCTGCTGGAGCGTACGGCCTATCCCAACCTCGAGCTGCTGATCCTCGACAACGATTCGCGCGATCCCGCCACCCTCGACTTCTTCACCGCGATCGCCGCCGACCCAAGGGTGCGTGTGCTGCGCTGGCCGGGGCCCTTCAACTACTCGGCGCTCAACAACTTCGGTGCGGCCCAGGCCCGCGGCACGGTCCTGGGGCTGGTCAACAACGATATCGAGCCGATGCATCCGGAGTGGCTCACGGAGATGGTCGCCCACGCCTGCCGCCCTGAGATCGGCTGTGTCGGCGCCAAGCTCTACTACCCGAACGGCACCATCCAGCACGCCGGCGTGGTGCTTGGTGTGGGCGGTGTGGCGGGGCATGCGCACAAATACTTCAGCGGGCATCAGCCGGGCTACTTCTCACGCCTGCATCTGGCCCAGAACTACTCCGCGGTGACCGCCGCCTGCCTGGTGGTGCGCCGTGAGATCTTCACTGCCGTCGGCGGCCTCGACGCAGCCCACCTGGCGGTGGCGTTCAACGATGTCGACTTCTGCCTGCGGGTGCGTGACGCCGGTTACCGCAACCTGTGGACGCCGTTTGCCGAGCTCTACCACCACGAGTCGGTCTCGCGCGGCAGCGACGACACCCAGGCCAAGCGCGCGCGGGCCGCCAGCGAGGCCCAGTACATGCGCCGCCGCTGGGGGGCGAGCCTGTTCACCGACCCGGCCTACCACCCGCATCTGACCCTGACCCATGAGGATTTTTCGCTGCGCTGAATCAGGCCACCCGCGTGGCCGAGAAGGCGAGCGAATACCGTTTCTTCTTCACGCCGAGACGACGTCGACTCCGGTCTCGTCGCCGCTGATCTTTCCACCCTGACGACAGGAAGCCGAACATGCATACCGAGTTCACCGCCATCACCATGGTCAGAGGCGAGGAGGACGTGGTCTATGCCGCCTGCCTGCATCACCTGCGCCTGGGGTTCGACCGCCTGGTCGTGCTCAGCCATGTCGAGCACGCCTTTCTACGCGAGTGTGTGGCGCGTCTGCGGGCGCAGTTCCCCGAGCGTGAGATCGGCTTCGTCGAGATCGAGGACGAGCAGGGCTTCTCCAAGCGCAAGGCCGACTATATCCAGGGGGCGCTGGAGATCTATCTCAAGCGTGACTGCCACAACGTGGTCTACGGCTTCGACGCCGACGAGTTCCTGACCTTCAACCACGGGCGCGGGGTGAAGGCGTTCTTCGATGCCTTCTGTCAGCGCTTCCCCGGCGAGGAGAACCTCAAGCGGTTCTACTTCCGAGTGCCCTGGATCAACGTGATCTGCAAGACGCCGATTCCGCCGCAGCCCGATCTTCAGGGCCGGCTGCTGGACGCCGAGTACTGGTCACTGGGCGAGCAGGCGTCGGATACCAAGGCGCTGTGTCTCTATCGCCAGTCCCACCGCCTGCACATGGGCTACCACTGGCTGATGGCCAAGAGCGACCAGAGCGTGCTCGAACCGGATGCCGAGGCGACTGCCTTTGCCCGCGAGTGGGAGGCGTGCGTCTACCACCTGCCGCTGCGCAACGTCGAGCAGTTCTTCGCGCGGATCGGTAACTACGTCGCCAGCGCCGCCAAGCAGGAGAAGCACAACCGGCTGAGCCGCTTCTTCCTCGACAACCCTCACGTCAATCGTCAGCACTTCTTCGAGATGTGCGTGGCCCCGGAGCCGAGCTTCAAGGATTACGACGAGCTCAAGCGCCACCTCGGCGCGGGGATCGACGAGATGGTGCTGATGGCCTTCACCAAGCTGATGGTCAAGCCGCGCCAGGACATTGGCCGCGCGCTGCTCGCGCCGCCGGCCTGAACCGCAACCGGCGCGGCCACGGGACCGCCGCCGGGCATGCGTTGCCACCGCCAATCCGAGAGGGGACCCGATCATGCGCTATCCACGTTGGGTGGTACTGAGCGACGGCTGCTGTCCGACCGAGGATATCTATTTCCTGGGGTCAGCGGCACCCTGGCTGCAGGCTCGGGGCATCGAGGTCAGGCGTATCGACACCAGCTACTGGCGGCTGCCGATCATGTGCATGCCGTGGCTGGTCGGGGAGATGCGCCATGCCCATGTCCTGGTCTGCCGCTCACTCAACACTTACTGGCTATCCTGGCTCGAGGCCAACCGCGAGCGGCTGGCGACGATCCGCTACCTGGTCGACGACGACATCCCGGCGGCAGCCGAGGACCCGCGTTTGCCGGCGAGCTATCGCCGGCGCATGCGCCATGTCGCCACGCATCTGCAGCCGCGGCTGTTCGCGCTGGCCGATGAGGTGATCGCCAGTAGCGCTGCGCTGGGCCGGCAGCTGCGTCGCCACCATCCGGCGGTGGCGGTGCTGACCCCACCGCTGATCGGCGAGCCGGTGGCGACCACGCCGCCACCAGCGCTGACGCGGATCGGGTTCTACGGCTCGCGTGCGCATCTGGGCGATCTCGAGGCGATCACCCCGGCGCTGGTGGCACTGCACCAACGACATAGCGACCTCTCTTTCGAGATCATGCTCGGCGATCACACGCCGCGGGCGCTGCAGGGGCTCGCCCGGGTGCAGACGCCGCGGGCATTGAACTGGCGCGCCTTCCAGCGTTACCGCGGCCAGCATAGTGCGGACATCGGACTGACGCCGATGGTCGATACGCCGTTCAATGCCGGCAAGTCGCACATCAAGTTTCTCGACAACGCGCTGATGGGGAGCGTGGGCATCTATAGCCGCTGTTCTCCCTACCGCGATGTGGTCGAGGATGGGGTCGACGGGCTGCTGGTGGATAATGCTGAAGTGGCGTGGTGCGAGGCCGTGCAGCGGTTGGTGCAGCAGCCCGGGGAGGCACGGGCGATGGCCCGCCGAGCCGCACACAAGGCGCGTGAACTCGGCGACCCGGCGCGGGCGCGGGCGTTCTGGTGGGCGCGGCGCTGAGAAGTCGCGTTTGATGCCGACAGCGTCATCGAGAAGAGACCGCCCGCCCGGGGATACCCGGGCGGGCGGTTGACGTTTCAGGGCGGGTGTCAGCGGCGCGCAGGCTCGCCGGTCCGGTTCAGGAGGCGACTCGGGCGCGGGAGGCGTGGAGCAGGCGCTCGATCGGCGAGATATTCGCGGTGAGTCGCTCGGCGGCTTCCATCACGGCGCGATCGCGGCCGGCGCTGACGTAGAAGTCACCCTCCAGTTGGGTGGCGTGGATCAGCACCCGGCGGAAGGCACGGTAGAGGTCGGCCTCGGGCGCGCGCGGATAGCGCCAGAACAGTTCCAGATCGTCGCTTTCTGCCAGCCCCGGCAGGCAGTAGTGGGCGTCGCTGAGAGCGAACAGAGGACAGCCTTCGGCCAGGGCCAGGTGGGCTTCGGGTTCGCCCTGGCCGACCCAGCCACTGGCGTGGGGCAGCAGTCGCGCCAGTTGGGTGGGGGCGAGAAAGTCGAGGCGTTGCCCCAGTGCCAGCCGCCGTGCCAGGCGTACCGCCCAGCGGCGCGGCGGGTGCCGATGGCGATCGGCCGCGGTCGGCAGCAGCAGCAGGCGACAGCGGGACGGGGCGACGCGGGCAAAACCGGCGATCACGCGTTCTATGTGGTGGCGCTGGGGAGCATGGCCGTTGCGGCCCAGCTGGCCGCCGCTGGAGAGAATGAAAAAGGGCGTATTGACGTCAGCGGCTCGTGCCCTGGGCGCTGTCGGTGACGGCGTAACGGGCCAGAGGGGTGGCCGGCGCCCGGGGTCCAGCCGATAGCGTGCGGGCATCAGCCGTGCCAGGGCCCCGGGGGCCGGCCAGGCGACCGGCGGGGCGGGCTCGCAGAGCCCCTCGGCGGCGGCATGGAACCACCACGGGTCACGCGGCAGCAGTGAGCGTGCGCCGCTGCCTTCACGCTCCAGCGTGATGCGCCCCGGCCCCAGGTAGCCGTGGTCGAAGAGGTGATTGCGGATGCCGTAGCGTCGGGCGAGTGGAACCGCCAGACCATGCGCGGGCGTTTGCGCCTGGAACAGCACCTGATCGGTCACGTGGTGCTGACGCCACAGCTCGCCGAGCACATGGGGCAGCATCGCCAGTGGATGACGAAAGCTCAGCGCGCCGGGGTGGTGCCAGTAGAGACGCTCACCGAGATGGAAGTGCAGCTTGACCACGCGATGCCCATCGTCCAGCAGGCGCTGGGCCAGCTGGCTGAAGAAAGGAGAGGCGGGGCCTTCCAGGAACAGATAGGTGCGTTGGGGAAAGAACATGGCGGCGGGTCCGGCGTGTCAGGGCCGGTGTGTGCGTGCCCGTGATAATGCCCGTAAAGAGCGCGCGGGAACGCGATGCCGGCGGGGTATTCTGACTCTAGCCACGACGTTGCGCCGTGGCATGACCCGATCGCATGAATCTGGCGCTGGCTTATATCAGCGTTTTCGCTTCCTCAGGACCGAGATATCTCAGTCCGGCAGGGCGCCGGCGGCGGACCGTGGGGGAGGAGAGAGCTGGGCCGAAATGCCAGACGCCCCATGCAGGGATGGGGCGTCTGGTAGTCGCTGGTGCGCGTGGCCCGTGGTGACAGGCCGGCGTGCGGTCGCTCAGTTGGCGGGGGGCTTCTGCATCAGCTGGGCGTAGTCGAGCAGGATCTGCGAGGTCTCCTGCAGCTCGGCGCGGTCAATCGGCTCGACGTCGTCGGCCTTGTCGCCTTTATCGTCCTGCTGGCCCTTGGCGCTCTTGTCTTTCGCGGTGCCACTGTCACTCGCGTTCGACTGGCCGTCGTCGGCATCCGCTGAGCGATCGCGGGCGTCGACCCAGCTCTTCAGCGGCTCCAGGCCCAGCGCGCGGCGACGCTGATTCTCCAGTGCCAGCTGCTCGGTCTCCTGAGCTTCCATCTCGCGTTTGCGCTGCTCGGCGTTGAGGCTGATGCTGGTCTGCTGTTCGCGCAGACGCTTGATCAACTGCGCCTGCTTCTCCAGATAGACGAAGTCCGGATCGTTGGCGACACGCTTGTCATGACGGTCCTGCAGGCTCTCCAGGTAGCGCCAGGGCTGGCCATAGAGCCGGTACTGCACCGGGCGCACGCGGTCCCAGGGCAGGGCGTTGTCGAGCGCGCTTTCACCGATCTCGTCGGGGTCGATCAGGCTGGGGAAGAGAATGTCGGGCTCGACACCGCGGTTCTGAGTGCTCTCACCGGAGATGCGGTAGAACTTGGCACGGGTGAGCTTGATCTGGCCGTGGCTCAGATCGCTCAGGGTCTGCACCGTGCCCTTGCCGAAGGTGCGGCTACCGATCACCAGGCCGCGACCGTAATCCTGGATCGCGCCGGCGAAGATCTCCGAGGCCGAGGCGGAGAGACGGTTGACCAGCACCGCCAGCGGGCCGTCGTAGGCGACGCCAGCGTCGGTGTCGCCATACAGGTTGATGCGCCCGCGGGCGTCGCGCACCTGCACCGTGGGGCCGCGGTCGATGAACAGACCGATCATCGAATTAGCCTCCTGCAGGGCGCCGCCGCCGTCGTTGCGCAGGTCGAGCACGATACCCTCGACGCTCTGCGCCTTGAGCTTGGCGATCTCCTTGGCCACGTCGCGGGTGGTGCTGCGGTAGTCGGTCTCGCCCGCCTGCCAGGCGTCGAAGTCGACGTAGAAGGCGGGGACGGTGATGATCCCGATCTTGTGGGTTTGACCGCCGCGCTGGATCTCCTCGACCTTGCTGTGGGCAGCCTGATCCTCGAGCTTGACCGTGTCGCGGGTGATCTTGACCTGCTGGGTGCGGGTGACGTCGACCGCCTTGGCCGGGATGATGTCGAGGCGCACGGTAGAGCCCTTGGGCCCGCGAATCAGCTCGACCACCTGATCCAGACGCATGCCAACCACATTGACCATGTCGCCGTCGTTGCCCTGGCCGACCGCGACGATGCGATCCGCCGGCTGCAGCACGCCGCTCTTGTCCGCCGGCCCGCCGGGCACCAGGCTGGAGACCTTGACGTATTCGCCATCGTTCTGGAGCAGCGCGCCGATCCCTTCGAGCGACAGCCGCATCTGGATGTCGAACGACTCTCCCTGCTGCGGCGAGAGATATTCGGTATGCGGGTCGACGGTGCCGGTGACTGCGGCCATCAGCAGCACCAGCACGTCCTCGGCGTTGGTCTGACGCACCCGGTTGAGCTGGTTGGTGTAGCGATCGTGCAGCGTCTTCTGGATCTGCGCCGGCGTCTGGTCGTTGAGCGACAGCGTCAGCGCCGCGTTCTCGAGGCGCTTGCTCCAGAGCGCGTCGAGCGACGCCTCGCTGCCGGCCCAGGGCGAGTCCTTGCGGTCGAGCGCCAGGCGCTCGTTACCGGTATAGGTGTAGTCGATGCCGTGATCGACCCGCGCCACCAGCCACTGCAGGCGTGCTTCGACACGCTCCTGGTAACGTGAATAGAAGGCATAGACGCGGTCCAGATCGCCATCCTCGACGGCGTCATCGAGCGTGGTGTCGAGGTCGCTGAAGTCGTCGACGTCGCGCTGCAGCAGATAGGCGCGCTGATCGTCGAGCACGTCGAGCAGGCGCTTGAAGGCGCGCTTCGACCAGGCATTGTCGAGGCTGACTTCGGCATAGGAGCCGTACTGAATCGCCTCCGCCACTTCCGTCGCCGCCTGGCGCTGTGCATCGGTTGGGGTAGGACCGGCCAGCGCCACGACGCTCCATGCCAGCAGTAGCAAACACATGGCCGCGTGCCGAGCGGCGACAGTCAGGGTTATCAATGAAGCACTCCCGGTTTCCTGTACACTCTGTTCCCTTTAAGACTACCGGCTGTTCCCTTTCAGACCACCGGATCCATGAATCTTTTTCAGGTCCAAAATCCATTGTAGCAGTCGTATCGACTGCCGACCGACCGCCGTTCGAGGAACCTCATGTCCGACCCCGTCGTCGCCGATGCCATTTCCGACACCGCCGTCATCGATCGTCTGATCGATTTCCTCGCCAGCTCGCCGTCGCCCTGGCATGCAACGGCCAATCTCGTCGAGCGTCTCGAAGCCGCCGGCTATCGTCGGCTGCGCGAGACCGACAGTTGGCAGCTGACGCCGGGCGACAAGGTCTACGTCACGCGCAACGACAGCTCGCTGATTGCGCTACAGCTACCGGCCACGCCGCTGCGCGCGCTGCGCATGGTTGGGGCGCATACCGATAGCCCGGCGCTCAGGCTCAAACCGCAGCCGGCGGTGGTCAACAAGGGGTGGCTGCAGCTGGGCGTACAGGTCTACGGCGGGGCGCTGCTGGCGCCCTGGTTCGACCGTGATCTGGGACTCTCCGGCCGGGTGCATGTTCGTCGAGCCGACGGTCGACTGCAAGGGTTATTGATCAATGTTTCCGAACCCGTGGCTATCATCCCCAGTCTAGCGATCCATCTCGATCGCGAGGCCAACAGCGGCCGTGCCGTGAACGCCCAGACCCAGATGGCGCCGGTGTTTCTGCAGGGCGGCCAGGCAGACGACGTGACGCGCCTGCTGCAGCAGTGGATCGCCGCCGAGCATGGCATCCAGGACGCCGAGATCGTCGACTTCGAACTGGGCTTCCACGACGTACAGCCGCCGGCGCGGGTCGGGGTCGCGGGGGAGCTTTTGGCCAGCGCCCGGCTCGACAATCTGCTCTCCTGTTTCATCGGCCTCGAGGCGCTGCTCGGCTGCGACGGCAGCCAGGGGGCGGTACTGGTCGCCAACGACCATGAGGAGGTCGGCAGCGCCAGCGCCTGCGGCGCCCAGGGGCCGTTTCTGGCCGATGTGCTGCGCCGGGTCAATGCGGCGCTGGGCGAGGCCGGTGACGAGGGCTTCGTACGCCTGATCCAGCGTTCGCTGATGATCTCCTGCGACAACGCCCATGCGCTGCACCCCAACTTCGCCGACAAGCACGACCCTAACCATGGTCCGGCGATCAACGCCGGCCCGGTGATCAAGGTCAACGCCAGCCAGCGCTACGCCACCAATAGCGCCACCGCTGCGCTGTTCCACGATCTCTGCCGCGAGGCCGAGGTGCCGGTACAGCAGTTCGTGACCCGCGCCGACATGGGCTGCGGCAGCACCATCGGGCCGATCACCGCCACCGAGCTGGGCGTGCCCACGATCGATGTCGGCGTGCCGCAGTGGGGCATGCACTCTATCCGCGAGACCGCCGGCACCCGCGACCCTGGCTATCTGATCCGCGCGCTGATCGCGTTCTACAATCGGGCGACGCTCGACCCGGCGCACGATGCCTAAGGGTTGTACGACACTAGGGGGTTGTACGAAAAGAGAAGCCTCTTGGCCCCCACTCCCAATCCTCTAACGAGGGGCGCGGGGGCCGGGCAAAGCGAGGGTCCTTTGCCAGGGATGGCAAAGGTAGCGCCCAGGGAAGGGTTCACAGCGCCCTCGCGACGCCCTGCCGTCGCGTTCTCCAGCGGTTGTGAAAGGCGCTCTTGGGAGATTCTCTAGGCCCTAGGAGGAACAGCATGGCGACACTGAAGGTGGAGGAGACGCGCTTCGCACTGGCCGAGCGCTTCACCATCTCGCGCGGGGCGCGCAGCGAAGCGCGGGTGGTGACGGTGAGCCTGAGCGACGCCGGCCACGTGGGTCATGGCGAGTGCGTGCCCTACGCCCACTATGGCGAGTCGGTGGCGAGCGTCATCGCACAGATCGAATCGCTGCGGGAAGATCTCGCCAGCGGGCTGGGTCGTGAGGCGCTGCAGACTCGGCTGCCGGCCGGCGCGGCGCGCAATGCGGTGGACTGTGCGCTATGGGATCTGGAGGCCAAGCGGCGTGCCACGCCGGTGTGGGCGCTGGCCGGACTGACGCTGCCGCAGGCCCAGGTATGCGCCTATACGCTGTCGCTGGATACGCCGGCTGCCATGCGCGACAAGGCCCAGCGCCATGCCGCGCGCCCGCTGCTCAAGCTCAAGCTGGGCGGGGAGGGGGATCTCGAACGCCTGCGCGCGGTGCGCGAAGGGGCGCCGCGGGCGCGGCTCATCGTCGATGCCAACGAGGGCTGGGACCTGCCCACCTACCAGCATCTGGCGCCGCGGCTGGTCGAGCTGGGTATCGAGATGGTCGAGCAGCCGCTGCCCGCCTCTGACGACGCCTCACTGGCGCAGATCGAGCGGCGCTTGCCGGTGTGTGCCGATGAGGCCTGTCATGATCGCAGCTCACTGGCAGCGCTGGTGGGGCGCTACGACATGATCAATATCAAGCTCGACAAGAGCGGCGGCCTGACCGAAGCCTTGGCGCTCAAGCGCGAGGCGCAGGCCTTGGGGTTCGGGGTGATGGTGGGCTGCATGGTGGGGTCGTCGCTGTCGATGGCGCCGGCACTGCTGGTGGCTCAGGGCGCCGCGGTGGTCGATCTCGACGGGCCGCTGCTGCTGGCCCGGGATCGCGCCCCCGGACTGCACTACGATGCGATGGGGGTGCATCCCGCGCCGCCGACGCTCTGGGGTTGAGCCCCGCCTGGCTCACCGATCCGACAGGTTTATCGAGAGGATAGGCAAGACGATGACCTGCAAAAACGCCAAAGCCCACGCGAGGTGGGCTTTGGCGTCGTGTCTGGTGGCTACGCCCTGATTCGAACAGGGGACCCCATCATTATGAGTGATGTGCTCTAACCAGCTGAGCTACGTAGCCGTCGTGGTCACGCTCGATGTGTGACAACGGAGGCGAATACTAGCATAACCCGATGAAACGTCAACGCTTTTTTGCATGAATCCGGCTGTCGGACGCTACCGGGGCGCACTACTGTCGGGCCCCGGCGGATGGCGGCGCTCAGACGTTGAAGCGGAAGTGCATGACGTCGCCGTCCTGGACCACGTAGGCCTTGCCTTCCAGGCGCCACTTGCCGGCTTCCTTGGCGCCGTTCTCGCCGCCCAGGGCGACGAAATCGTCATAGCTGACCACTTCGGCGCGAATGAAACCCTTCTCGAAGTCGGTGTGGATCACGCCCGCCGCCTGCGGAGCGGTGGCGCCGACCTTGACCGTCCAGGCTCGGACTTCCTTCACGCCTGCGGTGAAGTAGGTCTGCAGGCCCAGCAGCCCATAGCCGGCACGGATGACACGATCGAGCCCGGGCTCTTCCATGCCCATCTCATCGAGGAACATGGCGCGCTCCTCGTCCTCGAGCTCGGCGATCTCCGCTTCCAGCTTGTTGCATACCGGCACCACGACGGCATTCTCGCTGGCGGCGATGCGGCGTACCGTATCGAGATGGGGATTGTTCTCGAAGCCGTCTTCGTTGACGTTGGCGATGTACATCGTCGGCTTGAGCGTCAGGAAACCGAAGCTGCGCAGCTGGCGCTGCTCATCCTCGTCCAGACCGAAGCTGCGCAGCGGCTGGCCCTCGGCGAGATGCGGCTGGATGCGATCGAGAATGGCTTTGGTGGCGATCGCTTCCTTGTCGCCGCCCTTGACCACGCGGGTCAGGCGCTGGATCGAGCGCTCCACCGCATCGAGATCGGCCAGTGCGAGCTCGAGGTTGATGGTCTCGATATCGGCCGTGGGGTCGACCTGGTTGGCGACGTGGATGACGTTGTCGTCATCGAAGCAGCGCACCACATGGGCGATCGCGTCGGTCTCGCGGATGTTGGCCAGGAACTGGTTGCCGAGGCCTTCGCCCTTGGAGGCGCCCTCGACCAGGCCGGCGATATCGACGAACTCCATGGTCGTGGGCACGACCTTCTCCGGCTTGACGATCTCGGACAGCTTGTCGAGCCGCGGGTCCGGCATCGGCACGATGCCGGTGTTCGGCTCGATGGTGCAGAAGGGAAAGTTCTCGGCGTCGATGCCGGAGCGTGTCAAGGCGTTGAAGAGCGTCGACTTGCCGACGTTGGGCAGACCGACGATGCCGCAGTTGAATCCCATGAGCGCTTCCTGGAAAGAGAGTTCGTGACGCGTGAAAGATCGCTATTCTACTCGACCCGTGGCGCCGGCGATAACACGTGTATGGCGCGGGGTAGGCTGACGGGGGCGTGGCTCAGGCGGAAAAGGCGTGCAGGCGATTCATCGCCTTGGCCCAGTGGCCGTCGAGCGCGTCGGGCAGGGTGACGACGATCTCGTCGAGCGCTGCGTCGATGGCTTCGCGCTCCGTCTTGCCGGGGCGGCCGAGCACGTAGTTGGTCACCAGCTTGGCGCTGCCCGGGTGGCCGATACCGACTCTCAGCCGATGAAAGCCGTTGTGGTTGCCGAACGCGCTGATGATGTCGCGCAGGCCGTTATGGCCGCCATGACCGCCGCCGGTCTTGTAGCGCGCCGTACCCGGGGCGATGTCGAGCTCGTCGTGAGCCACGATCACCTCGTCCGGGGCAATCTTGAAGAACTGGCACAGCGCGGCCACGGAGGCACCGCTGCGGTTCATGAAGGTGGTGGGGTTGAGCAGATGCAGGTCGTGCCCGCCCAGGCGGATCTTGGCATATAGACCCAGAAACTTGCGCTCGGGACGCAGCGTCTGCGCTGCGTCCCTCGCGAGGCGTTCGACCAGCCAGGCGCCGGCATTGTGGCGAGTGTCTTCGTACTCCGGTCCCGGGTTGCCGAGACCGATGATCGCTTTCACGTCGCCCATGCCGTCGCCTGCTCTCGTCGCGTGCCGTGAAGCTTACGCTTCGCCTTTCGGTTCGCCGTCTTCGTCGACGCCTTCGCCGGCCACTTCGTCGTCACGTGCCACGGTCGGGTGAGTCACGCTGACGACGCCGGCATCGTGCTCTTCGCCGTGGGTCAGTTCGACCAGGGTCACACCTTCCGGCAGCTTGAGGTCGGACAGGTGAATGGTCTCGCCGAGGCCCAGATTGGCGACGTCGACTTCGAGGTATTCCGGCAGCTTGGACGGCAGGCAGCTGATCTGGACGTCGTTATTGAGGACGTGGATCACACCACCTTCGTCCTTGACGCCCTTGCAGCTCTCTTCGTTGAGGAAGTGCAGCGGGACGTTCAGGGTCAGCTCATGGGTCGCATCGACGCGCATGAAGTCAGCGTGGGTCACCAGGGCCTTGTACGGATGGCGCTGGAGATCACGGATGACGACCTGCTCGCTCTTGCCGTCGATCTGGATGTCGATGACCGAAGAGAAGAAAGATTCGTCTTCGATCGCCTTGTAGAAGGCCGGCTTGTCGATGGTGATCGGCTGCGGGGCGGCTTCGCCACCGTAGATGATCGCGGCGACCTGTTCGTTCTTGCGGCGCAGGCGGCGGCTCGCACCTTTCCCCAGCTCCGTACGAACATTGGCTGTCAGGGTGTAATGGGACATGAGTTGTCACCTCTATCGATAGAAAAGGAGTACGGCACCGCCCGCGACCAGGCCGTGCCGTCTCCATTGGCGCGACTGCCCTCACGGCAGTCGCCTGTGTGTCGGCGCGCGTTACTGACCGTAGTTGCCGATCAGTGGAACATCGCGCTGACGGATTCCTCGTTGCTGACACGGCGAATGGCTTCGGCGATCAGGCCGGCGACCGTCAGCTGACGGATCTTGCCACTGCGACGCGCAGGTTCGGAGAGCGGTATGGTATCGGCAACCACGAGTTCGTCAAGCACCGAGCCACTAATATTGTCGACCGCGGGGCCGGAGAGGATCGGGTGGGTGGCGTAGGCGACCACCCGACGCGCACCGTGATCCTTGAGCGCCTCGGCGGCCTTGCACAGGGTGCCGGCGGTGTCGACCATGTCGTCGACCACCACGCAGGTACGATCCTGGATATCGCCGATGATGTGCATCACCTGGGCCTGGTTGGCCTGCGGGCGGCGCTTGTCGATGATCGCCAGGTCGACATTGAGCTGCTTGGCGATGGCGCGGGCGCGGACCACGCCGCCGACGTCGGGGGAGACCACCACCAGGTCGTCGTAGTTCTGGCGCTCGATGTCGTCGAGCAGAATCGGCGAGCCGTAGACGTTGTCCACCGGCACGTCGAAGAAGCCCTGGATCTGGTCGGCGTGCAGATCCATGGTCATGACGCGGTCGACGCCGGCCTTGACCATCATGTCGGCGACCACCTTGGCCGAGATCGGCACGCGCGCCGAGCGCACGCGGCGATCCTGGCGGGCATAGCCGAAGTAGGGTACGACGGCGGTGATTCGGGTTGCCGAGGCGCGGCGCAGCGCGTCGACCATCAGAATCAGCTCCATCAGGTTGTCGTTGGTCGGCGCGCAGGTCGACTGCAGAATGAAGACATCCTTGCCGCGCACGTTCTCATTGATCTCGACGGCGATCTCACCGTCGCTGAACTGGCCGACCGTGGCGTGGCCGAGCCGGTTATCGAGGCACTCGGCCACTTTCGCCGCCAGGGCAGCGTTGGCGTTACCGGTGAAAACCATCAATTTAGACACGCGCGGCCACCTTTGAGAGCTGTTTGAAGGTCAGTTGGGACATTCGATTGGAGCAGAGACGGGCAAGACTGCAGTGGGAAGACGAGCGCTGATGGAGAGTGCCGAGAAGCCGGCGATATGGCGTCACGCACGACGGCGCCAGACGCTCGGGGCGCAGGGCGGCAGTCATGGGACGACAGGAGAAGCAGCAGCGCCGGTAGGGAAGTCGTGTGGGCAGAGTGGCCATCGCGTCCCGGTTTCCGTAGGCAGGCTTGCAAAGAGTCAAGGAAGTGGCTGGGGTACCAGGATTCGAACCTGGGAATGCCGGTACCAGAAACCGGTGCCTTACCACTTGGCGATACCCCAGCAATCGTCGGCAGCGCATATTATGCGTAAAAGCGCCGACCGTTGGCTAGCCGTGGATCAAAAACCACGCTCAATAGTGCTTCAGGCATGATAACCCTGCACTGCGGCGCGTGACTTTCGTCGTCAGGCCGACAGGATCTCCAGAGCGCGATGCAGCGGGGAGCGAGCCACGCCGCGGGCCTTGAAGATCTGCCACCCGTCGGGTGCATCGGCGATGACCGCATCGGCCGAGGCTTCATCCGCGACAGGGCAGAAGACGCAGGCGCCGGTCCCGGTGAGGAGCGCGTCACCGTGGCTCGAAAGCCAGGCGAGGGCGCGGTCGACCTCGGGATAGAGCGCGCGGACGACGCTTTCGCAGTCGTTGCGCCACACCGTCTCGGGGGTGGCCCCGTCGAGTGCGAGGCGCATACTAATGGCGGTGCTGTCACGTGTCAAACCGGGATGCCCAAACACCGCCGCGGTGGAGACCGCGACCCCCGGATGAACCACCACGAACCAGCGCTCGGCCAGCGCCACCGGGATCAGGCGTTCGCCCACGCCCTCGGCCCAGGCGCTGTCGCCGCGCACGAATACCGGCACGTCGGCGCCCAGGCCCAGGCCGAGCGCGGCGAGCCTGTCGTGCCCCAGGTCGAGCTGCCACAGCCGGTCCAGCGCGACTAGGGTGGTGGCGGCGTCGGAGCTGCCGCCACCCAGCCCGCCGCCCATCGGCAGGCGCTTGTCGAGCACGATATCGACCCCGGCACGGCAGCCGGTCTCGCGCTGTAGCAGGCGCGCCGCACGCACGATCAGATTCTCCTCCGCGCTGACCCCATCGAGCGCCGGGCTCAGGGTGACGACGCCGTCGTCGCGCGGGGTGAAGCTGAGGGTGTCGCCGTGGTCGAGCAGCTGGAACAGGGTCTGCAGCTCGTGATAGCCGTCGGCGCGGCGTCCGGTGATGCGCAGCAGCAGGTTGAGCTTGGCCGGGGCCGGCAGAACCCAGGGCGTCATGGCGTGGTGTCCGCCTGCCCCGGCTGCCACTCGTTGACCACCAGCAGGGCGCGAATGTCGTCATAGGTCATGACCAGACGCCGCGGCAGCCACAGCCCGCCGGCGTAGGTCCAGTCGCGGTAGGCGATGGTCCAGCCGGCCTGACGCAGCTGCGCCGGGAAGCCCAGGTCGTCGCGGGTCTCGTCGTGTGCCGCACCCGGGGCCGGCAGGCCGCGCACCCAGTAGTCGAGCGCCGAGATCGGCAGCGACCAGCCGAGCTGCTGCTGCATCAGCGCCTCCGGCGAGCTGGCATGGAAGGTGCCGTCACCGGTGGTCAGCTCGACCGCGCCGGCGTGCCCTTCGAGCACGCTGCGTCCGGTGCCGAAGGGGCCGCTGATGAGCATGCGGTAGTGCTGCGGCGTCTGGGTCCAGTCGAGGTTGGCGCTGGTGCTGTCACGTGGGGTGCGCAAGCCTACCTTGCCCGCCACGGTCCAGGTGTCGAGCGCCTCGAGCCGGCTCTGCTGGCGCTGCCAGTCGTCGGCCTGGCGCGGCGCGCTGGGGGCGGTGGTCTGGCCGGCGCAGCCCGCCAGCCATAGGCTCAGGGTGGCGGCGCCCAGCAGGCGCCAGTGGCGCGATACGAATGTCGAGAGAGATAACGGGGCCGCACGTGACGTGCTGGCCCGGTCAGGGGTTGGGTACGCTGGTGTCATCGGGACGTCCTGTCGAATCCGAAGCGGGTGAAGGGGTCAATCGGGGGTAGCGGCTCAGCAGCGCGTCGATATCCGGATGCTCGTCGCTGGCGGCCAGGGCGCGGGCAACGAGCGCTTTGGCCTCGTCGTCGAGACCCTTGGCGGCGAGGACTTCGGCCAGGTGCGCGGCGACCTCCTGGTCGGGCTGGCCGGCGTAGGCGCGGCGCAGATAGCCCAGCGCCTTGTCGTTGTCGCCGCGCTTGAAGTGGACCCAGCCGAGGCTGTCGAGGATCGCCGGATTCTGCGGTTCCAACTGGTGCGCGCGCTGGATCAGGCCGAAGGCCTCGTCGTAGCGGTCGCTGTCGGTGGCGAGCGTGTAGCCGAGGGCATTGAGCGCGGCGGCGTTGTCCGGCTCGCGGGCGATGATATCGCGCAGGGTAGCGATCATGCCGTCGACATCACCCTTGGCGTAGTCGCGCATCGCCCGGCTGTAGAGCAGGTCACTGTTGTCGGGATCGCGCTCGAGGCTGTCGGCGAGCAGGGCGTCGGCACGCGCGCTGTCATCGGCGGCGTCCAGCGCCTGCACGCCGATCTGGGTCAGCAGCGCGCGCTGACGCGGATGGCGCAGGCTCTCGATGCGCACGAAGTTCTCGGCGTCGTCGAGGCGCCCGGCCGCGACCAGCATCTGTATCGCCAGTGCCCGGGACTCGGCGAAGCCGGGCCCCGGCGGTACCTGACGGTAGTAGAGCAGGGCATTGTCGGGCTCGTCCTGGGAGTCGGCGATGGTGCCCAGCAGCAGATAAGCGGCCGGCGGTGTGGCGTCGCGGTCGAGCAGTGGCAGCAGCAAGCGTTTCGCCGGGTCGAGGGCGCCGGCCTCGAGATAGAGCTGGGCCAGCCCCAGGCGCAGACTGGGGGTGTTGTCGTGCTCGGCCAGCAGCCGATTCACTTGGGTTTCGGCGGCGTCGAGATCGCCGGCGGCGATCTCGGCCTGGGCCAGGGCCAGCACGAAGCGGGCGTCGTCCGGTGCCAGGGTCTGGCCGCGTCGGGCCAGCGCTGCGGCTTGGGCATTGTCGCCGGCCTCGATGGCGATCTGGGCGCGGGTCAGCCATAGCTCTGGCTCGCTGGCGTGCGTGCGGGTCAGCCGGGCCAGGCGTTGCTGGGCCACATCGGGCTCGCCGCTGGCCGCCTCCAGCCGTGCCATGGCCAGCTGGGCATCGAGCTGGGTCGGATGCGTGGCGAGAAATGCTTGCAACTGTTCGCGCAGCGGTGACAGCGGGGTGCGCGCCTCGATCGCCAGCTCGACCAGTTCGAGCAGGCGCGCCGGCTGGCCGTCGCGGGCCAGCTCGAGGCGATGGCTCAGCGCCCCGGGCCAGTCGCCGCGATCGATGGCAATGCCCGAGAGTAGCTCTTCCGGGGCGCTGTCATCAGGGGCGTACTGCTGCCAGCGCGAGGCCGTGGTGGCGAGCAGGGCAGTGTCGTCGGTGTAGCGCGCGGCGAGCGTGGCGCGCTCGGCCAGCGCCGCACTGCGATAGCGTTCGGCCGCGGCCAGGTAGCCGGTGGCCGCGCGGTGAAAGTCGCCGCGCTGCCCGGCCATCTCCGACAGCAGCACCTGCGAAAGACCGGCGGCATCGAAACCACGGGTGATCGGCGGCGCCGAGGCCATGGGGTCGGCAGCGGGGGCAGCGGGGTCGGCCGGCATGCTCTGGCAGCCGGCCAGCAGAGCCGCGCAGCCAGCGGCGTATAACAGACGTTTGGGCATGCCGTCCTCGGGGTCAGTCGATCGCCTCAGCATAACGGCTGGCGGTCGCGGGTCAATCTCGATGCATCGCCCTGGCCCGGGGGCGTGCGGCAATGACGCAGGGTGCACGGACAGGTTGCCTGCTAAGTGTCGTTAGGCTGTGCTAAAATGGCGCAGCCGTCGACGGCCGCGGGCAGGATATACCGAACTGCGGCAAGCGCGTGGGCCGCGACCTGACATCGCCGGATCCGCTCACCCGCCCGCTGGCCTGCGATGACAGGTGGCGATGGCGCCTCGACCCTTGCAAGATTTTGACCGTGATTTCATGACGCTGCTAGCTCTGGGTATCAATCACAAGACCGCCGCGGTCGACGTGCGCGAGCGCGTGGCCTTTTCGCCGGCGCAGCTCGAATCCGCGCTGACGCAGCTGCGGGCGCTGCCTGACGTGCGCGAAGCGGCGGTGCTGTCGACCTGCAACCGTACCGAGCTCTACTGCATCACCGTGGACGACGGCGAGCGTCAACTAGTGGAGTGGCTCGGTGACTTCCACGGTATGCCGGCCAAGGATCTGCTGAGCTGCGCCTACCACTATCACGAGCGCGAGGCCGCACGTCATCTGATGCGGGTCGCCGCGGGTCTCGATTCGATGGTGCTGGGCGAGCCCCAGATTCTCGGTCAGCTCAAGGATGCCTACCAGATCGCGCGCCAGCACGCCGGGCTCGGCAGCGAACTGGAGCGGCTGTTCCAGCAGACCTTCTCGATCGCCAAGCAGGTGCGCACCGAGACCTCGATCGGTGAGAACCCGGTATCGGTGGCCTACGCCGCGGTCAGCCTGGCGAGCCGCATCTTCGATGACTTCGGCCGCGCCCGGGCGCTACTGATCGGCGCCGGCGAGACCATCGAGCTGGTCGCCCGGCACCTGCGCGAGGCGGGGATCATGGGGCTGACCGTGGCCAACCGCACCCTGCCGCGGGCACAGGCGCTGGCCGAGACCTGCGGCGCGCGGGCGATCGAGTTGAGCGACATTCCCCAGGCGCTGGAGCAGGCCGACATCGTCATCGCCTCCACCGCCAGCGAGCTGCCGATCCTGGGCAAAGGGATGGTCGAGCGCGCGCTCAAGGTGCGCCGCCATCGCCCCATGTTCATGGTCGACATCGCGGTACCTCGGGACATCGAGCCGGAGGTGGGCGATCTCGCCGATGTCTTCCTCTACAGCGTCGACGACCTGCAGCAGGTGATCGCCGAGAACCGGCGTCACCGCGAGGTGGCGGCGCGTCAGGCCGAGGCGCTGATCGAGCACGGCGTGGAGCAGTGGCTGCACGAGCGCCGAGTGCGCGGTGCCGGCGATCTGATCCGGCGCTACCGCCAGCACGGCGAATCGCTGCGCGAGGCCGCCGAGCGCGAGGCGCTGGCCCAGTTGGCCCGCGGCGAAGACCCGGAAGCGGTGATCAAGCGTCTCTCGCACCAGCTCGCCAACAAGCTGATGCACGGCCCCACGCTGCGTCTGCGTGAAGCCTCCGGGCAGTCCCGTCACGATATCATTCAGGCCGCCGATAGCTTGCTGATCGGCGCCCCCGCCACGACACAGGATTCTGCATGAAAGCGTCTCTGCGCGAACGACTGGACGCCTTCCGTGACCGTTTCGAAGAACTCTCCGCGCTGCTCTCCGAGCCCGAGGTGATCGCCGATCAGCCGCGCTTTCGCGACTACTCCCGCGAGTACGCCGAGCTCGAGCCGCTGGTCGAGGCTTGGCGCGACTACTGTCGCACCGAGGGTGACCTCGAGGCGGCGGAGCAGATGCTCAAGGACAGTGACCCCGAGATGCGCGAACTGGCCGAGGAGGAGTGGCACGCCGCGCGTGCCAGCCTCGCCGCCCAGGAGGAGACGCTCAAGCGGCTGCTGGTGCCCAAGGACCCGGATGACGGCAGCGATGTCTTCCTCGAAATCCGCGCCGGCACCGGTGGCGACGAGGCAGCACTGTTCGCCGGTGATCTGTTCCGCATGTACTCGCGCTACGCCGAGCGCCGCGGCTGGCGCATCGAGGTGGTCAGCGCCAGCCACGGCGAGCAGGGCGGTTACAAGGAGCTGATCGCCCGGGTCAAGGGCGACAGCGTCTACGCCGTGCTCAAGTTCGAGTCCGGCGCGCACCGCGTGCAGCGGGTGCCGGCGACCGAGTCCCAGGGGCGCATCCACACCTCCGCCTGCACCGTGGCGGTGATGCCGGAGGCCGACGCGGTCGGTGACGTCGATATCAACGCCAACGACCTGCGCGTGGACACCTTCCGCTCCAGCGGTGCCGGTGGCCAGCACGTCAACACCACCGATTCGGCGATCCGCATCACCCACCTGCCCACGGGGCTGGTGGTGGAGTGCCAGGAGGAGCGCAGCCAGCACAAGAACCGGGCCAAGGCGATGTCGCTGCTGGCGGCGCGGCTCAAGCAGGCGGCGGTCGACTCCCAGCGCCAGCAGCAGGCCGATACCCGGCGCTCGCTGGTGGGCTCGGGGGATCGCAGCGAGCGCATCCGCACCTACAACTTCCCCCAGGGCCGGCTCACCGACCACCGCATCAATCTGACGCTCTACAAGCTGGGTGAGGTGATGGCCGGCGATCTCGACGAGGTGGTGCAGCCGCTGGTCAACGAGTATCAGGCCGACCAGCTGGCGGCACTGCAGGGCGAGGCGTGACCGCCGACGAGGCGCTGCGTCAGGCGGCCCGGCGGCTGAGCGCCTCGCCCAGCGCGCGCCTGGATGCCGAGGTGCTGCTGATGCACGCCCATGGGGTGGATCGCACCTGGCTCTACACCTGGGGGGATCGCGAGCTGCCGGCCGAGAGTGCGGCGCGCTTCGAGGCGCTGATCGAACGTCGCGCGGCGGGCTGGCCGGTCGCCTATCTGACCGGGCGGCGCGAATTCTGGGGGCTCGAGCTGGATACCTCGCCGGTCACGCTGATTCCGCGTCCGGATACCGAGAGGCTGGTCGAGGCGGCGCTGGCGGTGGCGGCGCCAACCCAGGGCACGCTGCTCGATCTCGGCACCGGCACCGGCGCGGTGGCGCTAGCCTTTGCCAGCGAGCGCCCCGACTGGCACGTGCTGGGGGCCGACGTCGAGCCCCAGGCGGTGGCACTGGCCAGCGCCAACGGCGCGCGCCTGGGGCTGACCAATGCGCGTTTCGTCGAGAGCGACTGGTTCGGTGCGCTGGCAGGGGAGCGCTTCGCGATCATCGTTGCCAACCCGCCCTATATCGATGCCGATGACCCCCATCTGGGTCGCGACGATGTGCGCTTCGAACCGCGCCGGGCGCTGGTCGCCGCGGAAGCGGGCCTGGCCGATCTGCGCGCGCTGGTGGCGAGTGCGCCGGCTTTTCTCGAGCCCGGCGGCTGGCTCTGGCTGGAGCATGGCCATACCCAGGCCGGTGCGGTGCGTGCGCTGCTCGGCGACGCGGGCTACGCCCAGATCGCGTCGCTCACCGACCTGGGGGGGCACGAGCGCGTCAGCGGCGGCCGCTGGGGCTGAAATCGGGCGGTGCGCCGAACGCTTTCGCGTCTCACAGGCCCGGTCTTTCACCTCGAGCGCTCGCTTGGGTCGCTCACTGTCGCTCCTCACTTCCCATCCTACGATGATCCGTATCTCCGAGCGCTGCTGATACAGCGTTTTCTCAATTGTGGCGCGTGCCTAGAGGTCCGACGTGACATCGTGTTAGTAATAATCCCCCCTTACCCGTGGGGAAGCGCTGCATCAATGCCTGCACGGACTCGGCGTCCCCAGCGCATGGCTACGTTGCGCGGTACTCGAAGGCTCGCCTAATCCCATGTTATGTCTCGCCTTCTGCGTTCCGTGCGCGTTGCCCTTGATCTCGTTCGGCGATTCATTCAGCGCTTCCCGAGCGCCTGCCGGCCGTTGCCGCTCGCGGTGGGTGGGGGCTCGTCACGCTTATCTTTCACCGGCTTGGAACAACGACAGCAATGAAAGCCAAATCACGATCGCTGGACCGGATCGATCTCAATATTCTGCGCTGCCTGCAGGAGAATGCGCGCATCTCCTACGTCGACCTGGCGGCCCAGGTGGGGCTTTCCACCACGCCCTGCCTGGAGCGGGTCAAGCGGCTGGAGAAGGCGGGTATCATCCGCGGCTACAAGGCGGTGCTCGACCCCGCGGCCCTGCGCGCCAATCTGCTGGTGTTCGTCGAGATCAGCCTGACCACGCAGTCACCCGCGGTGTTCGACGAGTTTCGTCGCGCGGTGGCCAAGCTGCCGCAGATCCAGGAGTGTCATCTCGTCTCCGGGCAGTTCGACTACATTCTCAAGTGCCGTATTCCCGAGATGTCGGCCTACCGCCAGCTGCTGGGCGATGTGGTGCTGACCCTGCCCGGCGTGAAAGAATCCAAGAGCTACGTGGTCATGGAAGAGGTCAAGGAGGAGCTGGCACTGCCGATCCCCGACCTCGACCGGCTGGAAGAGAAGTAGCCCGTCCGCTGGCGCGGCACGGGCGCCAGGGGATGAACGATGAACGATGAAGCACTGCTGCGTTACAGCCGCCATATCATGCTCGACGAGATCGACCTCGAGGGGCAGCAGCGTCTGCTCGATGCCCATGTGCTGATCGTGGGGGCCGGCGGGCTGGGGTCGCCGGCGGCGCTCTACCTGGCCAGCGCCGGCGTGGGACGACTGAGCATCGCCGATGACGACCACGTCGAACTCTCCAACCTGCAGCGTCAGATCGCGCATACCCAGGCCAGTCTGGGCGAGTCCAAGGCCCGCTCTGCGTGCGCCGCGGCGCGCGCGCTCAATCCGGACTGCCAGGCGCAGCCGCTGACCACGCGCTTGAGCGGCGAGGCGCTGCTCGCCGCGGTCACCGAGGCCGACCTGGTGCTCGACTGCACCGACCGCTTCAGCAGCCGCTTCGCTATCAACCGCGCCTGCGTGGCGAGCCGTACCCCGCTGATCAGTGGTGCCGCGATCCGCTTTTCGGGCCAGCTGGTGCTGTTCGACCACGCCGACGACAGCCCCTGCTATGCCTGCCTCTACGGCGAACAGGGGGACGACGAGGCGCTGAGCTGTGCCGAGAGTGGGGTCATCGCGCCGCTGGTCGGGGTCATCGGCAGCTTCCAGGCGCTGGAGGCGCTCAAGTGGTTGAGCGGTGCCGGCCGAGCGCACCGCGGACTCTCCACCTTCGATGCGCTGAACGGCGAGTGGCGCCACTTCGCGCTGCCGCGGGACCCGGCCTGTCCGGTCTGCGCGCCGCGCTGAGGGCGGGGCTCTCAGCGGTTGGGCAGGGTCAGCGCGCCGAGCCTGCGCTCGACCTCGGCACTCTCGGCCGGGCGCTGAAGATAGCGGCCGAGGAAGCGGCGCCAGGTGGCGCTGCGCCACTGCGGCAGACGGCGGGCGAAGACCTCGAGATCGCGGCGCTTCTCGCGGCTGGCGTTGAGCAGCGGGCGTGACTTCTCCAGGTCGATGAAGCGGGCCTCGAAGCCGGTGGCCGCGTCGGCTGCCGGGCGCAGAAAGACGTGCTTGGCATACAGGCTGCCGTGGCGCCAGCGGCGGCCGTGCAGGGTGGCGAGCAGGTCGGCGCAGGTGTCGACGATGGCGTCGCGGGTTGCCGCCTTGAGCGTCTCCCAGTGGGCATGATGCTCGATCATGTCGGTGTAGCCGCTCAGCGCCGGGGTCACCAGAATCGCCTGCCAGCGTCCTTCGCGGCGGCGCTCCTCGAAGTAGGCGCTCTCCAGCGCGGGAATACCGAGGCGGTGGAAGGCCGCGATATTACGCGCCTCGCGGGCGAAGGTGGGCTCGCCCCAGGGGCGGCTCAGGCTGCGCCCGAGATGATTGGTCTGGCGCTTGAGGAAGAAGTCCCGTGGCGCCAGGCCGGGGGCCTCCAGGGTCATGCGGCACACCTCCGAGTGGCCGCCACGCTCCAGATTGGGCGCGTCCACCGGCGTCAGCGACAGCGACCACAGGGCGTCGAAGTCTTCGAGTTCGTTGGCGGCGAAATAGGGGCGGGCGTCGGCGGAGAGGAAGCGTTTCACGGGCATTCTCGAACTTGTGGCCAGGGCGGGGCGTGGTATCGTCGATGGCGCGACGACGGCACGCGATGTAACCCGATCTTAACATTTCGGTTAAGCGGCGCTTAATCTTTCGTGCCTCTCGATACTGATGCGCGAGTCGTCGATGCGAGACCGTATAGATGCCTGTGCGGGCCGCGGCGCGACGCTTTCCTTCCCACCGGCGGAGTTCGATGTCCCGATGACAGCCCAGACCACGGCCCAGGCGCCGCTTTCCTACTACCGGGCGAGTCGCCAGGTCGATCTCGCCCCCACCGCGCCGCTTCGAGGCGAGGTCAAGGCGGATGTCTGCGTGATCGGCGGCGGCGTCACCGGCTGCTCGGCGGCGCTGCATCTGGCCGAGCGTGGCTACCGGGTGGTGCTGCTCGAGGCGGGGGAGATCGGCCACGGTGCCTCGGGGCGCAGCGGCGGCCAGATCCTGCCCGGCTTCGGCACCGAGATGCCGGTGATCGACAAGGCGGTGGGGCGTGATGCGGCGCGGCGGCTGTGGGCGATGAGCTGCGAGGCGGTGCGCCTGACCCAGACGCTGATCGAGACGCATGCCATCCCCTGCGATCTGCGCTGGGGGTACGTGCATGCGGCGGTCAAGCCGCGCCACCTGAAGGCGATGCGCGAGCACGCCGACTACATGGAGCAGACCTTCGACTACCACGGCGAGCAGTGGCTCGACCGCGAAGCCCTGGCCGCCCACGTGCGCACCCCGCGCTATCTGGGCGGGCTCTACGATGCCGGTGGCGGCCACCTCCACCCGCTCAACTACACCCTGGGTCTGGCCCGTGCCGCCCAGCGCGCCGGCGCCGAGCTGCACCCCGACAGTCGTGCCCTCGATGTGATCCAGGGCGACCGGCCGCGGGTCACCACTGCGGCCGGCGAGGTGCGGTGCGATGCCGTGGTGGTCGCCGGCAATGCGTATCTGGGCAACCTGGTACCGGCGCTGACCGGGCGCGTCATGCGGGTGGCCAACTACATCATCGCTACCGAGCCGCTGGGAGAGACCCGGGCGGCGAGCCTGATGCCTAGCGATGCCGCGGTCTCGGATGCCAACTTCGTGCTCGACTACTACCGCCTCTCCGCCGATCGACGGCTGCTCTACGGCGGCGAGGTGAGCTACACCGGGCGCGAGCCGCGCGGGCTCGATCGGCGCATGCGTGACAAGATGCAGGCGCTGTTTCCAGCGCTGCGCGGCGTGGGTATCGACTATCGCTGGGGCGGGGACGTCGGCATCACGCTCAATCGTGCCCCGGACCTGGGCCGAATCGGCCACAACCTCTACTACGCCCAGGGGTACTCCGGCCACGGCATGGCCCTGGCCGGCCTCGCCGGGCAGATCCTGGCCGAGGCGATCGGCGGACAGTTCGAGCGTTTCGATGATTTCGCCGCCATCCGCCATCGCCACTTCCCCGGCGGCGAGCGCTGGCGGGTGCCGCTGCTGGCGCTGGCGACGACTTTCTACCGGCTGCGCGACCGTCTCTGAGGGTGCCGCTGAGAGGGGGCCGCTGAGAGGCTCCCGCCGGGCGGTCGCAGACGGCGCTCGGCTGGGCTGGCCTCGAATGGCGTGTGCGGGTCTCGTCAGCGCTTGCCGGGGTCGGTGCGGTAGTCGCGGATCATCAGATGCAGCACATGCATCAGCCTTGCCGCACCCGGCGAGAGGCGGCGCTCGCGCAGGCTGATCAGGCCGTAGGGTTGTACGCTCAGCGCTTCGGGCAAGGGCAGGGTCGCGAAGCGCGGCTGGGCGCAGAGCAGCTCGGCGACCTCCTGGGTCGTCACCGTGATCGCCTCCGACTTGTCGACCATCGCCAGCGCCATGTAGATGTCCGGGGTATTGATGATGCGCTCGGGGGGCGCGACACCGAAGTGCAGAAACAGGTGCTCCACCCGCTGACGCATGAGTGAGCCGGTCGGCTGCAGCACCCAGGGGTAGTCGCGCATGGCGGTCAGGGCCGGCGCCTCGACGCGGGCCAGCGGATGGTCATGGCGGCAGATGAAGCGCAGCGCCTCCTCGCCGATCTCCTCGAATACGAAGTCGCCGGCGGGCAGGGCGCTGGGAATGCGCGCGATGGCGAAATCGAACTCGCCGTCGCGCAGTCGCGGCACCAGATTGTGGCTGACATCGACATCGATGTTGACCTGCAAATGCGGGCTGTCGCGATGTACGCGCTCGACTGCGCTGGCGAGCAGGGTGACCGCCGGTGCCAGCACCGTGCCCACCGAAACCGTACCGGCGTTGCCGGCGCTGAAGGCATTGAGCTCGTCGCCGGCCTGGGCCAGCGAGGTGAACATGCTGCGGGCGTGGCGGATCAGGATCTCACCGTACCAGTTGGGCGTCACGCCGCGGGCGTGGCGCTCGAACAGGCTCACCCCGAGCTGGCCTTCGATATCCCCCAGGAGCTTGGAGGCAGCGGGTTGGCTCATGCCCAGCTGTGCCGCCGCGCGATGCAGGTTGCGGCACTCGTCGAGTGTCACGAACAGCTGCAGGTGGCGGAACTTGAGCCGTGCTTTGAGGAACCAGTCGGCGGGCAGCGGGGCCTCGGGTCGGGATTTCATGCGCTGGGTGATGCCTCCATTCGACGTTTTACCGATAGCGATCGCCGCCTGGCCCAGGCTCAATCGGCGCGACAACCCGTCAGCGGCCCCGGTCGCCACGGACTGCCTCTGCCAAAGGAGTCTCAGCCCCCATGTCTTTGCCCGCCAATATCCAGCGCAGCGATTTCGGCACCCTGCCCGATGGGCGCCCGGTCAGCTGCTATCGGATCACCAACGAAAGCGGCACCGAGCTGCGGGTGATCGACTACGGCGGCATCATCCTCTCGCTGAAGACACCGGACCGTGATGGGCGGCTCGACGATATCGTGCTCGGCTTCGATTCGCTGGCCGATTATCTCTCGCCGGCCTACCGTCAGGCCAACCCCTACTTTGGTGCCCTGATCGGACGTTACGCCAATCGCATCGGTGGCGCCGAATTCAGCCTGGCGGGCCAGCGCTACCGGCTGGCCAGCAACGATGGCGACAACTCGCTGCATGGTGGCGACCCGGGATTCGATCGTTGCCTGTGGCAGGCCGAGACCTTCACCGAGGCCCGCGGCAGCGGCCTGGTGCTGAGCCGTGTCAGTGACGATGGCGAGGCGGGCTATCCGGGGCGACTGAGTGTGCGGGTCAGCTATCTGCTGGGCGATGACGACAGCCTCGAGATCACCTACCACGCCGAGACCACCCGGGCGACCCCGGTCAATCTGACCCAGCACAGCTACTTCAACCTGCGCGGCGAGGGCAACGGCGATGTACTCGCCCACCGCCTGATGCTGGCGGCAAGCGCCTTTACCCCGGTCGATGAGCAGCTGATTCCCAGCGGCGAGATCGCGCCGGTGGCGGGCACACCTTTAGATTTCACCACGCCGACGGCGATCGGCGCGCGCTCACGCCAGCGGCATCCACAGCTGGTCCGGGCCGGCGGCTATGATCACAATTTCGTACTCGATGGCGGGGAGTCCGACGACCAGGGGCTCAGGCTCGCCGCGCGGGTGACCGAGCCCGAGAGTGGCCGGGTGCTCGAAGTCGCCACCAGCGAGCCGGGCCTGCAGTTCTACGCGGGGAATGCGCTCGATGGCACGCTGACAGGCAAGGCCGGCCAGCCTTACCGGCAGCATGCCGGGCTGGCGCTGGAGACCCAGCACTTTCCCGACTCACCGCACCAGCCGGACTTCCCCGATACGATCCTGCAGCCGGGTGAGGTCTACCGCTCGCGCACCCGCTATCGCTTCTCCTGCCTTGCCGCTTCCGTCTGAGGGGGAGCGGCGCGACGCTTCGTCGGCCCGCGGCGACCTGAACGAGCGCCGGCGGGGCGCTGCGATCCGCACCGGGCGGGGTCTCTCGGCGTTAGTTGACACTGTTAACGAAAGTCGCGGAAGACTTTAGTCTGGCGCCATCGACCCTGTGCAGAGGGCGGCCCCGTGCCGCGTCTCGTCTCTCTCCCGCTGGATACTCTTTTGCGTATCGCAAATTGCGCTCCTCGTTATTAGTTGGTTATTGCGGCAGCGCTTATCGTCGAGCGCGTATGGCGCCGGCTCCCGGCTCGCCAAGAATGACAACCACGCGCCCACGAGGGCAGGGAGAGAGTCGCATGAATCGCAAGGTCATACCGTCGCTGCTGGCGCTGGGCGTCAGCCTGAGCCTGTGTCTCACGCCTGCGCTGGCGCAGGACGAGGTCAAGATCGGCTTCATCGTCAAGAAACCGGAACAGGCGTGGTTCATCAACGAACAGGATGCGGCGACCAAGCTCGGCCAGGAGAAGGGCTTCGAGGTGGTGCGGCTGGCCGGCGAGGATGGCCAGCAGGTGCTGAGCGCGATCGACAATCTCAACTCCCAGGGCGCCCAGGGGTTCGTGATCTGCCCGCCGGACGTGCGCCTGGGGCCGGCGATCGCCAACCGTGCCAAGCAGTACGGCATGAAGGTGGTGACCGTCGACGACCAGTTCCTGGGCGCCGACGGCAAGCCGATGGCGGATGTGCCCCACCTGGGCATGTCGGGCTACAAGATCGGGCGCCAGGTGGGCGAGGCGATCGCCGCCGAGATGAAGCGGCGCGGCTGGGACCCGCAGGAGGTAGCGGCGCTGCGTATCAGCAACAACGAGTTGCCCACCGCCAAGGCACGCACCGACGGCGCCACCGACGCGCTGCTCGATGCCGGCTTCGTCGAGCAGAACATCTTCGATGCGCCGCAGCAGAACACCGACACCAGCAGCGCCTTCGCTGCGGCCTCGCCGGTGTTCTCCAAGAACGGGCGCTTCGAGCACTGGGTGATCTACGCCCTCAACGAAGAGAGCGTGCTCGGCGGCGTGCGCGCCAGTGAACAGTATGGCCTCTCTCCGGAGCAGGTGATCGGCGTCGGCATCAACGGCTCGGGGGCGGCCTTCGCCGAGTTCTCGCGCCAGAAACCGACCGGCTTCTACGGCACCGTGGCGGTGAGTTCGACCATGCATGGGCGCCAGAGCGCCGACAATCTCTACACCTGGATCACCCAGGACAAGAAACCCCCGGCCAATACCGAAACCACCGGCACGCTGATGACCCGCGACAACTGGCAGCAGGTGCGCGCAGACCTGGGGCTCTGAGCGCTTGCCTTGGCGGTGCCATCGGGCACCGCCAAGGCTGCTGGGAGCGATCCCTGCACTGTCTTCAGCGTTCACCCCCGCGGCCGATGGCCGCGACCAGGAGAGTCGAGATGGCGAATTCCCCAGCCTATCTGCGCGTCGAGGGCGTCACGGTGACCTTTCCCGGGGTCAAGGCCCTCGATGCGGTCAGCTTCGAGGCCCGCCGTGGTGAAGTGCACGCGCTGATGGGCGAGAACGGCGCGGGCAAGTCGACCCTGCTCAAGGTGCTCAGCGGCGTCAACCGGGTCACCGACGGTGCCCTGTGGATCGACGGCCAGCGCCACGTGTTCGCCAACGCCCGCGAGGCGCTAGCCCGCGGGGTGGCGATCATCTACCAGGAACTGACGCTGTCGCCCAACCTCTCGGTGGCCGAGAACCTGCTGCTGGGCCAGCTGCCGGTACGCTACGGCATGGTCGACCGGCGCGCCTTGCGCAAGCGAGCGCTGGCCATTCTCGAAGAGCTGGGCGAGGGCGCCATTCACCCTGCGACCAAGGTGCGCGAGCTCTCCATCGGCCAGCAGCAGATGATCGAGATCGGCCGCGCGCTGCTGCGCGATTCGCGCATCATCGCCTTCGACGAGCCCACCAGCTCGTTGTCGGTGCAGGAGACGCGTCATCTCAAGCGCATCGTGGCGCGGCTGCGCGACGAGGGGCGGGTGGTGCTCTACGTCACCCATCGCATGGAGGAGGTGTTCGAGATGTGCGATGCGGTCACGGTGTTCCGTGACGGGCGCCATATTCGGACCCATCCGACCCTCGAGGGGCTCGACCATGACACCTTGGTCAGCGAGATGGTGGGGCGCGAGATCGAGGACGTCTACGGCTATCGCCCGCGTCATCAGGGCGAGGTGCTGATGCGCCTGGAGGGGCTCGCGGGCCGCGGGGTGCGCGCGCCGGTGTCGCTGGAGATTCATCGTGGCGAGGTGCTCGGTCTGTTCGGGCTGGTGGGCGCCGGGCGCAGCGAGCTGATGCGCCTGGTCTGCGGTGCCGAGCGCGCCTCGGCGGGGCAGGTGGTGTTCGCCGGCGAGGCGCGGCGTTTCGCCAGCGCCCAGGCGGCGATTCGCGCCGGCATCGCGATGTGCCCCGAGGATCGCAAGTCCCAGGGTATCTTTCCGGTCGCCAGCGTCGCCGACAACCTCAATATCAGCTGCCGGCGCTTCTTCCGCCGCTGGGGCGTGTTCCGCCATGTCGCCCGCGAGACCGAGAACGCACGTCACTATATTCGAAAGCTACGGATCAAGACGCCCGGGCCGCGTACGCCGATCGCCAATCTCTCCGGTGGCAACCAGCAGAAGGTGATCCTGGCACGCTGGCTGGCGGAGCAGATCGAGCTGTTCGTGATGGACGAGCCGACCCGCGGCATCGATGTCGGCGCCCGACGCGATATCTACGCGCTGCTCTACGATCTCGCCGAGCAGGGCAAGAGCGTGCTGGTGATCTCCAGCGATCTCGCCGAGGTGAGCTCGATCTGCGACCGCATCGGGGTGATGCGCGACGGTGAATTGATCGAGGTGATCCCGCGCGACGAGGCCACCCCCGAGCGCCTGCTCGGCCTGGCGCTGCCGGCGTGAGGCGCTGTCCAGCTAAGTACGCCACTGGCGATCTCCAAAGACCTTTTCCGTTCCAGAGGATGACCCCGCATGTCCAGTGACAAACTCGTCTCCCAGGCAGCCCCGGCCGCGGTGGGCCGGCGCGGGCTGCCCAAGCCGCTGCGCACCCTGCTCGACACCTCGGGGCTGATCGCGGTGTTCGTGCTGCTGTTCATCGGCCTCTCGGTGCTGGTGCCGGACTTCCTGACCGGGCGCAACATTGTCGGCCTGCTGCTCTCGGTGACCCTGATCGGCACCATCGCCACCACCATGATGATGGTGCTGGCGCTGGGCGAGGTGGATCTGTCGGTCGCCTCGATCGTCGCCTTTGCCGGCGTGGTGGCGGCAATGGTCACCTCCAATACCGGCAGCGTCACCATCGGGGTGCTAGTGGGGGTTGCCGCCGGCGCCGCAGTGGGTGCCTTCAACGGCTTCGTGGTGGCGCGTTTCGGCATCAATTCGCTGATCGCCACCCTGGCGGCGATGGAGTTCGTGCGCGGTCTGGCCTACATCACCTCCGGCGGCGACGCGGTGATGATCACCGTGCCCGGCTTCTTCGACCTCGGCAGTGCCGCCTTCCTCGGCCTGACCCTGCCGGTGTGGACCATGATCGCCTGCTTCGTGGTGTTCGGCGTGGTGCTCAACCTGACCGCTTTTGGCCGCAACACCCTGGCCACCGGGGGCAACGCCGAAGCCGCGGCGCTGGCCGGGGTCAACGTACGCCGACTCAAGATCACCGTGTTCGCGCTGCAGGGGCTGGTGGCCGGTATCGCCGGTGTCCTGCTCACCTCGCGCATGGGTCTGGGCGATCCCAACACCTCCCAGGGGCTGGAGCTGGCGGTGATCTCGGCCTGCGTACTGGGCGGGGTCTCGCTCTCCGGCGGGGTTGCCTCGATCACCGGGGTGCTGGTGGGGGTATTGATCATGGGCTGCGTGCAGAACGCCATGGGGCTGCTCAATGTGCCGACCTTCTATCAATACCTGGTACGCGGCGCGATCCTGCTGCTGGCGGTGATGTTCGACCGCTGGAAGCAGGCGCGGCGAGCCGGCTGAGAGTCGACACGATGACGACTCGGCCTACGACTTTGGTCTCCGGTATCTCGACTTTGGTCTAGGTAGTCAACTGCGCGGCGGCGTGTTGCTTCTGGCAGCACGCGGGTTGTGTGATGTCGATATTCAAAAAAGTATCAATAAAACGACTTTTTGCTATTAGTTGGTTATTGGTCTTCGCCTTTACCGTGCAAGCACTTACCCGCGAGACCCGCGTCCTGATCGAGACCTGGGCCAATAGGTTAGACGCGATCGCGCTTTTCGCCCTGGTCGCCGTTCGCGGCGCCGTAGGCAGAAACCTGACACATACCAGACGCTACGGGGCCGCGCGGTCGGACCCGGCGGATCAAGGAGAGACGACATGAGCGATGCTGACGATACCGCCGACAAGACCCCGCGACTGCGCTCTGCGGAGTGGTTCGGCCGGGCCGATAAGAACGGCTTCATGTACCGTAGCTGGATGAAGAACCAGGGCATTCCGGACCACGAGTTCCAGGGCAAGCCGATCATCGGCATCTGCAACACTTGGTCGGAACTGACGCCCTGCAACGCCCACTTTCGCAAGCTCGCCGAGCACGTCAAGCAGGGGGTGCTCGAGGCGGGGGGGTATCCGGTGGAGTTCCCGGTGTTCTCCAACGGTGAGTCCAACCTGCGCCCGACGGCGATGTTCACCCGCAATCTGGCGAGCATGGATGTCGAGGAGGCGATCCGCGGCAATCCCATCGATGGCGTGGTGTTGCTGGTGGGCTGCGACAAGACCACCCCGGCGCTGCTGATGGGCGCGGCGAGCTGTGATATTCCGGCGATCGTGGTCACCGGCGGGCCGATGCTCAACGGCAAGCACCAGGGCAAGGATATCGGCTCCGGCACGGTGGTCTGGCAGCTCTCCGAGCAGGTCAAGGCGGGCCAGATCTCGATGCATGACTTCATGGCGGCAGAGGCGGGCATGTCGCGCTCGGCGGGCACCTGCAACACCATGGGTACGGCCTCGACGATGGCCTGCATGGCCGAGTCGCTGGGGGTGTCGCTGCCCCATAACGCCGCCATTCCGGCAGTGGACTCACGCCGCTACGTGCTCGCCCATCTCTCCGGCAACCGTATCGTCGAGATGGTCCACGAGGACCTCAAGCTGTCGAAGATCCTCACCCGTGAGGCGTTCGAGAACGCCATTCGCACCAATGCCGCCATTGGCGGCTCGACCAATGCGGTGATCCACCTCAAGGCGATCGCCGGGCGTATCGGGGTCGACCTGAGCCTCGACGACTGGACCCGGATGGGACGCGGCACGCCGACGATCGTCGACCTGCAGCCCTCCGGGCGCTATCTGATGGAGGAGTTCTACTATGCCGGCGGCCTGCCGGCGGTGCTCAAGCGTCTGGGCGATGCCGACCGCCTGCCGCACCCGGATGCGCTGACGGTCAATGGCCGCACGCTGTGGGAAAACGTGCGCGAGGCGCCGCTCTACAACGACGACGTGATCCGCCCGCTCGACAACCCGCTGCGCGACGACGGCGGGATGTGCATCCTGCGCGGCAACCTGGCGCCCAATGGTGCGGTGCTCAAGCCCTCGGCGGCGACCGCGGCGCTGATGAGCCATCGCGGGCGCGCGGTGGTGTTCGAGAACTTCGACGACTACAAGGCGCGCATCAACGATCCCGATCTGGAGGTCTCGCCGGACGACATCTTGGTGATGAAACACTGCGGTCCGCGGGGTTATCACGGCATGGCCGAAGTCGGCAACATGGGGCTGCCGCCTAAGATCCTGGCCCAGGGCATCACCGACATGGTGCGCATTTCGGATGCCCGCATGAGCGGCACCGCCTACGGCACCGTGGTGCTGCACGTGGCCCCGGAGGCGGCCGCCGGCGGCCCGCTGGCGGCGGTCGAGAACGGCGACTGGATCAGCCTGGACTGCGACAGCGGCAAGCTCGAGCTGGAGGTCGACGATGCCGAGATCGCACGCCGCCTGGCTGCCGCCGATCCCACCGCGGCGTCGAACCAGATCGCCAGCAGCGGCGGCTATCGCCAGCTCTATATCGAGCACGTGCTGCAGGCCGACGAGGGCTGTGACTTCGACTTCCTGCGCGGCTGCCGTGGCGCCGAGGTGCCGCGGCATTCGCACTGAGAGGCTGGTTCGGCGGAATCACTCGCCGCTCAGGGTGGCGGTGATCCGGCGCGCGCCGCCGTGCTGGCGGTGCTCGCCGAGCCAGATGCCCTGCCAGGTACCGCTGAGCAGGCGGCCGTTGTCCACCGCCAGGGTCAGCTGGGTGCCGAACAGGCTGGCGAGCACGTGGGCGGGCATGTCATCGGGGCCTTCGAGGGTGTGACGCAGGCCGTCGAGTCGCTCGGGGGCGATCCGGGCGGCGAACAGCGCCATGTCATGGCGCACGTCGGGGTCGGCGTTCTCGTTCAGGGTCAGCGAGGCCGAGGTGTGCATCAGTTGCAGATGGAGCAGGCCGGTCTGGATCTCTGCCAGTCGCGGCAGCGCCGCCAGGATCTCGTCGGTGACCAGGTGAAAGCCGCGCGGGCGCGCGGAGAGCGTGAATTGCTGACGGTGCCACATGGTTGAGACGTCTCCGTGAGTGTGCTGAGAGCGTGCATGCCTGGGACCAAAGTCCGCTGTTCATGCCGTTTGGCGGTGTCCTACTCTGACACGTCCGGTCGCCCGGCTGCGAGGGTCGATGCCGATAACCGAAGTGCTCACTTAGTGGGCAATGTCGTCTTCATAGGGCCAAACCAGGAGTGCGTCATGACTACCCCCCGCCTTTACATGTTCCAGACCGGCACGCTCAAGTGCCGGGTGTGCAATATCAAGATGAACGCGGGCCTGGATGAGTACGAGATTCCCGTGCCCTGGTATCTGATCACGCATCCGCAGGGCAACGTGGTCATCGACGGCGGTTGTGCCGTCGAGTGCGCCAGCGATCCGGAGAAGCACTGGGGCGATATCACCGCGGTCTATTGGCCCGTGATGCGTGAGGAAGAGGGGTGTGTACAGGCGCTGAAGGACTTCGGCATCGAGCCCGAGGACGTGCGCTATGTCCTGCACAGCCACCTGCACCTGGACCATACCGGCGCAACCGGGCGCTTTCCCAATGCCACGCATATCGTACGGCGGCGCGAATACGAGTATGCCATGGCGCCGGACTGGTTCTCCGCCGGTGGCTATATCCGCGCCGATTTCGATCGCCCCGGATTGAAATGGCATCTGCTCGAGGATGGCGACGACGGCTATGACGTCTTCGGCGACGGCAGCATCCGCTTCATCTTCACCCCGGGGCATGCCCCTGGCCATGCCAGCTTCCTGCTCCAGCTCCCCGAGACCGGCCCGGTGCTGCTGGCGGTGGATGCGGCCTATACCACTGACCACTGGGAGGAGAAGGCGCTACCGGGCTTTCTCGCCTCGACCGTGGATACGGTGCGCTCCGTGCGCAAGCTGCATGCGCTGGCCGAGAAGACCGGGGCGCTGGTGGTCACCGGCCACGACCCGGAGGCGTGGCCGACCTTCCGTCACGCGCCAGAATACTATTCCTGACAGCTCGGGTTTCCCCTGACAGCCCGAGTTTTTCTGATAGACCGAGTGTCGGGTCTGGCGTGTCGACCGCCGGGCCTGGCACATCAACGCCAGGCGCACTCGGCATGATGAGGCTTGCCGGGGCGATCCATCGAATAGGGAAGTCGCGATGAAAATGCATGCAGCCGTGATCCACGAGATGCAAAAGCCACGCCCGTACCGGGAGTCGCAGCCGCTGTCGATCGAGGAGGTCGAGCTCGACCCGCCCGGACGCGGCGAGGTGCTAGTGCGCATGCGCGCCGCCGGGCTGTGCCACTCCGATCTCTCCACCATCAACGGCGATCGGCCGCGGCCGCTGCCGATGGTGCTGGGGCACGAGGCCGCCGGCGAGGTGGTCGAGGTCGGCGAGGGTGTCGAGGATCTCGCGCCCGGCGATCATGTGGTGTTCTCATTTGCCCCCAGTTGCGGCGCCTGCGCCTCGTGTCTCTCCGGGCGCGCGGCGCTTTGTGCACCGGGGCAGGTGGCCAATGGCGCCGGGCACCTGCTGGGCGGCGGCATGCGCCTGCACCGGGGCGGGCAGCAGATCTATCACCACATCGGCGTCTCCGGTTTCGCCGAGTATGCGGTGGCCTCGCGACGCTCGCTGACGCGGATCGATGCCGATCTGCCGTTCCATATCGCGGCGCTGTTCGGCTGCGCCGTGCTCACCGGGGTCGGCGCGGTGGTCCACACTGCCGGCCTGCGCCTGGGGCAGTCGGTGCTGGTGGTCGGCCTTGGCGGGGTCGGGCTGGCGGCGGTGATGGGGGCTGCCGGGGGCGGCGCTCGCCAGGTGATCGCCGCCGATATCGCCGCGGACAAGCTGGAGACCGCCAAGGCGATGGGCGCCACCCATGTGGTCAACAGCGGCGATGCCGATGCCATCGAGCAGGTGCGCGAGATCAGCGGCGGTGGGGTGGATATCGCCGCCGAGTT
Source organism: Salinicola endophyticus (assembly GCF_040536835.1). NCBI lineage: Bacteria > Pseudomonadati > Pseudomonadota > Gammaproteobacteria > Oceanospirillales > Halomonadaceae > Salinicola > Salinicola endophyticus. The sequence goes on along the minus strand of NZ_CP159578.1, from coordinate 2,403,577 downwards.
CGCCGGTGTCTCCAAAGCGCTGGAGTTCGCCTACGAGTCTACCGCCCGCGGCGGTACCACGGTGACCTCGGGGCTACCGCATCCGGACGTGCGTTTCGCCATCAGCCCCACGCGGATGGTCGCCGAGGAGCGCACGCTCAAGGGCTCCTATCTGGGCGGGCACGTGCCGTCGCTGGACGTGCCGGAGTATATCGCGCTCTACCGTGCCGGCCGGCTGCCAGTGGAGCGGCTGCTGACCCACCGTCTGAAGCTGGACGAGATCAATCTGGGTTTCGACCGGCTTGCCAGCGGAGAAGCGATCCGCCAGATCATCGACTTCGATTGACCCACGGCCACGCGCCCGCTGTTGGAACTTCTCACCGCCCGCGCCCCTTCGGCGCGGGCGGTGTCGTCTTGTGGATCGTGCTTGGGCCTCTGGCACCCGCCATGCGGAGGCGATGGTAGCAGCAACCAGCGCAGGGCCTGCTAGTCTTGAGTAAGTCACTTTGGCGCCGTCGCCGCCACGCAGCAGCGGTGCCTCATTTCATCGGCATTCATCCGCCATCGTCAGGAGGCAATCATGACCCAGCAGCGCATCGAACGTGACAGCATGGGCGAGCTCGAGGTGCCCGCCAGTGCGCGCTACGGCGCCCAGACCCAGCGCGCGGTGAACAACTTCCCGGTCAGCGGCCAGCCGCTGCCGGGCGAGTTCATTGCCGCGGTGGCACGAATCAAGCGCGCCGCCGCCGAGGTCAACCAGGCGTTGGGCCTGCTCGACGAGGCGCGCGCCAACGCCATCATCAGCGCCGCCGACGAGATCATCGCGGGGCAGCACGCCGATCAGTTCCCGGTGGATGTGTTCCAGACCGGCTCCGGCACCTCGACCAACATGAACGTCAACGAGGTGATCTCGCATCTGGCCAGCAGCGACTCGCTCACGGTGGGCCCCAACGATCACGTCAACATGGGGCAGTCGAGCAACGATGTGATCCCCACTGCGATCCATCTGGCCGCGGCGGTTCAGGTGCGTGAGCGGCTGCTGCCGGCGCTGCACTACCTACGCTCGAGCATCGACGACAAGGCGCAGAGTCTCGGCGACGTGGTCAAGACCGGCCGCACCCATCTGATGGACGCCATGCCGGTGCGCCTGAGCCAGGAGCTGGGCGGCTGGTCGAGCCAGATCGGGCAGGCGATCGAGCGGCTGGAGGATGGTCTCAAGCGGGTGACGCGCCTGGCACTGGGCGGCACCGCGGTGGGGACCGGGGTCAATGCTCATCCCGAGTTCGCCCAGCGGGTGGCGGAGCACCTGGCCCGCGATACCCATCTCGAGTTTCGGTCCAACGACAGCTTCTTCGCCAGCCTCGCCTCCCAGGATGCGGCGGTGGAGCTATCCGGGCATCTGCGCACCTACGCCTGCGCGGTGATGAAGATCGCCAACGATCTGCGCTGGATGAACTCCGGGCCGCTGGCGGGCCTGGGCGAGATCGAGCTGGAAGCGCTGCAGCCGGGCAGCTCGATCATGCCGGGCAAGGTCAATCCGGTGATTCCGGAGTCGGCGATCCAGGTGGCGGCTCAGGTGATCGGCAACGATACCGCGATCACCGTGGCGGGGCAGAGCGGCAATTTCCAGCTCAACGTGATGCTGCCACTGATCGCCCACAACCTGCTCGGATCGATCCGGCTATTGACCAACGTCAGCCGGCTGCTGGCGGATCGCGCCATCGCCACCTTCAACGTGCGTCGGGACAACATCGAGACGCCGCTGTCGAAGAATCCGATCCTGGTCACCGCGCTCAACTCGGTGATCGGCTACGATGCCGCCGCCGCCGTGGCCAAGAAAGCCTACCAGGGTGGCCGCCCGATCATCGACGTGGCCGAGGAGGAGACCGATCTTTCCCGCGAAGAGCTGGAACGTCTGCTCGACCCGGCCAAGCTGACCGAGGGCGGTATTCCCGAATAGGCGGTGGGTATACCTGCATACACCAGCGCCACCCTCCGGGGTGGCGCTGGTGTATCGGTAGCGGCGCGTCAGCTCACACCGGCGCTTCGCCGTGGCGCTCCTTGGCCTCTTCGATGGTGTCGTCGGCGTCGCGGCGCTCCTCGGCGTCGGCGGCTTCCGGCTCGTTCTCGTCGGCCCGGCTGGGATCGTGACGTAGGGTGACCAGCATCGGGAAGTGGTCCGAACCGATCTCCTTCAGGCGGCGCATCGACACCAGCGTGAACTGCTCGGAGACGAAGACGTGATCCAGCGGCCAGCGCATGAACGGATACTTGGCATGGAAGGTACTGTACTGACCGCGGCCGCGGCGTAGATCGAGCATGCCGCTGACCTTGCAGAACAGCTTGGTGGTGCGCGACCAGGCGACATCGTTGAGGTCGCCGGCCACCAGTGTCGCCCGCTCGTCCCCGACAATCGCCTCGCCCACCAACAGCAGCTCGGCATCGCGCCATAGTGACTCGTCGCTCTCGGACGGCGCGGGCGGGCGCGGGTGCAGTGCATGCAGCCGCACGCGCTTGCCGCTCTCCAGGCGCACCCAGGCGTGGATCGAGGGGATGTCATCCTGGATCAGCCACTTCACGTCGACCTCCTCGAGCGGAAGGCGCGAATAGAGGTGCATGCCGTAGAGATTGTCGAGCGGAATGCGCACCGCGTCAGGGAACTGTTCACCCAGCGCCTCGTCGAGGCGGTCTCCCCACCAGCGGTCGGATTCCAGCGTCAGCAGCAGGTCGGGTCGGTGCTGCTCGACCTGGGAGATCAGCTTGTGTGCCTGGCGGTTGGGAGTCAGCACGTTGGAGACCAGCAGCGTGATCTCGCGGCTGGCATCGCGCTCACGCGCTTTGACCACGGCGCAGCGGGCCAGTGGGGTCCAGGGGTAGATGCGTGCCCACTGTACGCCGGCGGCGATCAGGCTGGCGCCGACGCCGCACCAGTGCCACCAGGCGTGGGGTTGGCAGGCGAGCTGGAGCAGCGCCAGCGCGGTGGCGATGCAGGCGAGCTGCAGCAGGGGAAAGTCGAAGCTTCTCACGCTCCAGTGCCGAATCCGCAGATAGGGCACCAGGGTCACGATCAGCACCAGGCAGCCCAGCAGCGTGAACAGGAGTTGCAAAGCGGAGATCCTCGGAAAAGAGCAGCGGGTGCCTCCAGCGTAGCAGAGGGCCAGGAACACACCGCCGCTTTTGCCGGGCCCCCTGGACCGCGCCCGAGGCGAAGATCGCTGATGCGGTCAGACCTCTCCCATGGCGACCGCGGGGCTGGTTGCGGTCAGGCTGGGGTGGGTGGCGAGGTAGGCGTCCAGCGCCTCGACCTGGGCCGGCGTCAGCACTAGGCCCAGCTTGGTGCGCCGCCACAGGATGTCGTCACTGGCGCGGGCCCACTCGTGATCGATGAGATAGTCGACCTCTGCGCGGGTCAGCCCGCCACCGAACTCCTCGCCCAGCGTCTCAAGGCGTTTGACGCCATCGAGAAAGTGAAGGCACAGGCTGCCGTAGCTGGAGGCGAAGCGCTCTGTCCACGCCGTCGGCAGGAACGCGTAGTCGCGCTGGAGGCGGGCGGCGAACGCCTCGCGGCCATCGATGTCGCCGCCGGGCAGGGTGGCCT